>CAWFCJ010000037.1:0-477928 GCA_963814265.1 Sedimentisphaerales bacterium
ACGACTGCGAGATCCGCGCCGGCGGCGTGGCAGCAATGTGGGCGGCAAAAGGCCACCGCGTAAAATTCGTCTCCACCACAAACGGCGACATCGGCCATTGGAAAGAGGCCGGCGGACCGCTCGCCCAGCGGCGAACTAAAGAGGTCCAGGCCGCCGCAAATATACTCGGCATCGAGACGGAAGTGCTCGACAACCACGATGGCGAACTGATGCCCACGCTGGAAAATCGAAAGACCATTGTGCGACTCATTCGCCAGTGGAACGCCGATATCGTGATGGCTCACCGGCCAAACGACTATCACCCTGACCACCGCTATACGGGCGTTCTGGTGCAGGATGCAGCATTTATGGTGATCTGTCCATTTTTCTGCCCGGACGTGCCGCACTTAACCAGGAACCCGGTCTTTTTGTACTTCCCGGACAATTTCCAAAAGCCGAATCCATTCCGGGCAGACGTTGTCGTGGCAATCGACGAGGTAATTGACAAGAAACTTGACGCCCTGGTGGCACTTGAATCGCAGTTCGTCGAGGGCTGCGTGACCGGCAATGAGGGGCTGATACCGAAGAATGAACAAGAACGAGCGGCGGCTCACCAGAAAGTCCGCAACGGTTTTCGCAGCCGATTCGAATCGACCGCCAATCAGTGCCGCCAAAAGTTGATTGAGCTATACGGCCAAGAAAATGGCAAAAAAGTGCGTGTGCCGAGGCGTTTGAACTGTGCGAATACGGCCGGCAGCCTTCAGCCGATGAACTGAAGCGGCTCTTTCCAATTTTCTACCGCCAGCAGTAACACCGGCAGAACCGGATGAGGACCGTTGCATTGGCTCACTATGGGCACCTGGACCATACAGAAGCTGCTGAGTTGGGTGACGGAATATCTTGGCACAAAGGGCATCGATTCGCCTCGGCTAAGTGCGGAGCTTCTGCTCAGTCATATCCTGGGAAAGAAGCGTATCGAACTTTATACGCAATTCGATCATCGCGTCGCCGAAGATCAATTAGCCCGGTTACGTGACCTGGTGAAACGGGCCGGCCAGCACGAGCCTGTCGCGTACCTGGTTGGCAAAGTTGAATTCTACTCACTGGAACTGAATGTCACGCCTGATTGTATGATCCCTCGCCCGGAGACTGAATTACTGGTCGAACGGGCAATAGAATTTTTGCGGGGCCGCACCGGGCTGCAACTCGTTTGTGATTTATGCACTGGCTCCGGCTGCATCGGTATAGTAATCGCTAAAAATTGCCCGAACGCCCGGATAATCGCAAGCGATATATCTGATGATGCGATCAAGGTTGCTGCCCAAAACGTTCAAAAGCACCAGTTGGATAAGCAAGTTGAGCTTTTGTGCGGCGACTTATTTGAGCCAGTCACGGGCAGATTGCCAGGTGACAGGCTTGACCTGATTGTGTGCAATCCGCCTTACGTGAGTGCTGCGGAGTATGAAGCGCTTGCTAAAAATGTGAGAGACTACGAGCCGAGACTGGCCTTATTCGCAGGACCGATGGCCTAGATATTTGCCGGCGGGTGATTGAGGAAGTGGGTGGTTTTCTAAAGCCCGGCGGTGCACTTATGTTAGAGATAGGTTACTCGCAGGGCCAGGCGATCAAAGAATTGCTCGAACAGGCAGGGACATTCGCCGAAATCAAAATCGAAAGAGACTTCCAAAACCACGACCGCATCGCAATTGCCAAAAGGATGTCACTGTGATCGGGACGAGACATCGGGCTTTTCGGCGCCTTTGGTCTGCTTTCGCATCTGCTCAAGCTCATCGGCGAGTTTGCCCACTTCAAGGCGCAGCCTTCGGCTTTCTCTGCCAGCTCGCAAAGCGTACCGGGCCGCCAAGATAATTACAACGACCGGAACGCCCAGAACAATAAGAATAATGAACAACTCGATTGGCCCCGGCACCAAAAAAGATACGATGGTGTTTGCCATCTCATATTCCTTTCCGTGTGCAGTCCGGAAACAACTGCACACAACAAAAGATCAACTTGCCTGTGCGGGCGAAATTGTGTTTTTGCTATCCTTCATTTCCTGCCACAGTAGATTAACTTCCTCAGCCAGTTTGCCCATTTCAATGCGTAGCAGTTTGTATAACAATATTAAACACTATTGTGTCCGTTCCGAATGGCAAACGATCAACTTTGAAGTCTCGCTGTGCACCCGATCAGTAGTGACACCCAACTGCGCAAGCATTTTGCAGCCCAATCCATCGCCAACCAACAGTATTCCCGCCAGCAAATGCTCAGCGCCGACGTATTCATGGCCCCAATGAACGGCCTGCTCACAGGCAGAGCCAATCGCCTTGTGTGCGTTCTCCGTCAGGTTTGACTTGTCACCGGCTGCTTTGTGTACTACCTCGACTTTCATGTCCTTGTGCAACTGCTCATACAATTGTTGCACTTTCACTTGGTCAACGCCGAGGCTCGTCAGTATGCCTGCGCCGAGGCATTCTTTGACTTCCACGATGCCCAACAGCAGATGCTCCGTCCCTACATAATCCAGTTCGTACCGCTGTGCCGTTTGCTCAGCCACTTTCAGGACCTGCTTTGCCCGAGGTGTCCACGGCAATCTCTTCTCGTACATGTAAGTCTCCTTGTGTTCAGGAACGACCTTCTTCGATTCCAGCCAGGCGTCCACATCCGCCCGGTCGAAACTTATGTTCTTCTTACTCAGCCTTATACAGGGCGGACAATCACCGCTCGCGATGTACTTGTAAATGGTCCTCTTCGATACTCCTAAATAAGCTGCCAGGTCTTCTATTGACATCAACTGCATAGGGCCTATCCTCACTGTTATGTAGTAATATGACGCAATGTGCGCTAAAATGCAACAAAATTCCAAAAAATTTTGCGTTTCTTTTCGGAACCGCAGTGTCGCTGATGTTTCTTGGGGCCATGCCCGGCTTAAGTCTATTATTTAGCGTAAGTTATGCGAGAGCCACTTCATTGCGCAGCAGATAATCTTGCCGGTGGAGATGCTCGCCGAGTCGAAAGGACCATAGTTACCCAGGCATATCCGGTCAAAGACTCTTACCCAAATTAAGACCCCGTTTTTGTCACGATTGAGAGGACAGCCAGAAGACTGAAAGATTTTTTGGCAAAAATGTGAAAAAACGCTTGCATTTTACGCAGGCGAGTGTACACTGCCATCAAATAATAATATTGGCTTTTAGGGAGGAGTAGCCATGATAAAAAGCATGGTAGCTTTAGTGTTAGTGGGGACGGTTTTACTTTTCACCACTGTGGCTCAGGCAGGTTTGGTTAGTTTTAGTGCTGATGCTATATCCTCGTGGTCTGATAGCGGCGCTGTGGTTTCACAAAATATCTCCACGACTTTTCCTCTGGAATTGACCATGAGCGCCCAGGCAAACTCGAAATTCACCATTACTACCACCACCACAAACGAGAGCAGCATTATCTGGGACCGCTACATCCTGACGCTTGACCCACAAGGCGATGCTACTTTTGCGCAGCAAAACGCTGGCAGCACAAAATTCAAAACTGTAGATTACGTCAGTCTTTACCGCCTCGAGTTTCTGGCGCCGGACGAAGTGCTGCCCGGTCAGGTCGTGACGCTACAATTCGACATAAGCATTCCTGACGGCGTCCCCTTTACTTTTACGCTGACACAGAATCCGATCCCTGAACCGGCTACGGCGGCGTTGCTTGGGCTTGGCGCTCTGCTGATTCTTGGCAGAAGAAAAAAATAACGTCGCCGGGCAAGAAATCGCTTAATAGGTTATAACGGTATTGATTCTGTACGGGCGGAGTTTCTTTCTGCCAGCTAATTCGCTAAGCTCTACCAAAAAGGTTATTCCGGCGATCTTCCCTCCTATTTTCTCGATGAGCTTGCAGGCTGCCGCCATTGTCCCGCCAGTAGCCAATAAATCGTCAACCATCAAGACCTTTGCCCCTTTGCTTACCGCGTCACTATGTACTTGCAAAGTATCGGTGCCGTATTCCAGGTCGTAGCTGATGCTTTCAGTTTTGAACGGCAGCTTTCCCTTCTTGCGGATAGGGACAAAGCCCACGTCAAGTTTTGCCGCCACCGCCGCTCCGAATATAAAACCTCTGGCTTCCACCGCCGCAACGTACTGAATCCCGCCGTCGGCAAAGCCGGCACACAGAGCTTCCACCGCTGCTGCAAAGGCCTTTGGGTCGGCTAATAAGGGCGTGATGTCGCGAAACAAAATGCCTTTTTTCGGCCAGTCAGGTATGCTGCGAATATGACTGGCCAGGTCAACTCCTTTAGTCATCGTTTGTTCCCTTCCGTGGCATCCATTCAAATTACAATTACCCAGGCAAGGCTGGGGTCCCAAATTTTCAATTTTCAATCGTCAACTGTCAATTGTCAATGCGCTGGATCGTTCCCGGCTATTCTGCGTTCATACATTCGTAAAGTTTGGTGAGCGCATCGCGCCGAATCTGGCGAATCCGCTCTCGCGTCAGCCCCAACTTATTGCCGATCTCCTTAAGTGACATCGGTTTCTTTCCATCCAGACCGTAGTGCAGTCTCAACACGTTGGCTTCTCGTGGGTCAATCTTATCCAGCAACCATAGAACCTTAGTCTTTTCCTCGTCTTCAACCAACGCATCTTCCGGCCTGGCACCATTCCTATCTTCCAGGGTGGCTTCGGGCAACTGGTTCTCGTCCGACCCATCGGCGCTGCTGGTCTCGCCCACCGAAGTGAGCACCTCGACGATCCGATGTATCACGTTTGCTTTCCGCAGAGGAAGCTGCATAATATCAGCCATTTCTTCGATGCGCGGCAGTCTGCCGAGCCGGGCTTCAAGTTCTGCCGCCGTGTGCCGCCAGTGGTTTATAAGCGCGACCATATAGGTAGGTATGTGGACCGGCTGAACGTTCTCCAGCAGTGCCCGCTTAATGCTCTGCTTTATCCACCACGCGGCGTAAGTGCTGAAGCGTGTCCCTCGGCCAGGATCAAAGTAATCAACCGCCTTTATGAGGCCGAGATTTCCTTCCTCAATCAAGTCACCAAGGCTTATTCCCCGCCCGGTATATCTTTTAGCGATGCTGACGACCAGCCTCAGATTGCTTCGCACTAATTGTTCTCTGGCCCACGGGTCGTTGTCTTCGACAACGAGTTTACCTAACTGGCATTCTTCTTGCCAGGTTAAGAGCGATGCCTCGTCGATTTCTTTGAGGTATTCTTTTATTGTGGCGTCAAATATTATGGTAGCCTCCCGCCCAGCCGAAAACCCGCGATCGGCGGCTCGGCCATAAGGGCAAATCTTGACTGTCGTTAGACAAGTTCGGTTCTGATTTTACCTTCTCCTTGCAGATTATCGGTTGTCAGCCGAATCCAAATCCTCAGTGTAGTTATCGACAGATTCGCACCTGTGGTTTAGCACACAAAACAAGAACCCGCCTGTCCTTATCGGTCCTAACGAATATGTTGATTTTTTTTGCCTTCAAAAACCTTCTTTGGTGTGTAAAATAGTACTTTTCAGAGACGCGATGGCGCAGAACTCTAAAATAGAATGGACCCAATCCACGTGGAATCCGGTTACCGGCTGTACGAAGGTCAGTGTCGGCTGCCGTAACTGCTACGCGGAGCGTATGGCCTTGAGACTGATGGCTGCCGGCAGTCCAAATTATGCGAATGGTTTCCGTGTCACGGCACATCCACATCTTCTTGATATACCACTTCACTGGAAGCAGCCGCGCGTGATATTCGTTAATTCTATGAGTGACTTGTTCCACAAGGATATTCCCTTTGATTTCGTGGTGCGAATCTTTGATGTCATGTGTCGGGCATCTCAACACCAGTTTCAAGTGCTGACAAAACGTAGTGAGCGCCTGTCGCATTTAGGTTCGAAGCTCAGGTGGCCGGAGAATGTGTGGATGGGCGTCACTGTCGAGACGGCAGATTATCTTTGCCGTATAGACCACTTACGGCAGATTCCGGCGGTTGTGAAATTCATATCCTTTGAGCCGCTACTTGGACCAATTTCCAAGCTTGACCTTGCTGGCATCAATATTTGTTGACCTGCTCAGGATTTGGTATTACTCTATTGCGAACTTAAATTATGGAGCTAAATTGTGGAACTAACATGGCTAATGAGAGCAAGAATCGCCGCTGCGATGGCCATCGGCGTTGTCCTGATCGGCATTCTGGCCTGGCCGTTAGCGGCACCAAACGACCCAATCGGGCCGGTGCGGGCGGGCAATGTAAGTCCTGCCGGGGCAATAACTTTGGCGATTGTGGCGCTTGTGGCTAACCTTATCGCTTACTTTGTCTGCTGGCCTTACGGGCGAGAAATCGGCGTCCTGGCGGCACCATCAGGCCTGGCAGTCTGGGCAATTCGCTCAGGCAGCATGGCCCAACTAATGCAGCTAAATCCAACTTTTGCACAGCGCCAGGCAGTATTCGCCTCTCTTAAGTGGGAACCGATTTTTTGGCTGGCCATTGTCGCGGCTGGCTTTGGCGGCGTGATATTAGGCCAAAAACTCCTGCCAACGAAGAATCCCGCTGAGCCCGAGCAAGAGCGTAAGTCCAATCCAAGTAATTACTTAAATCCACTCATCGGTCTGGCAGGCTCAGCTCTGATAGCTTTGTTTTGCATCACCATATTGGCCCAGGACATAGCAATGGCTGATAACACACTCGGCATGGTTCTGGGCCAGCCAGCCGTCGGACAAATCGTTTCTGCCATCTTAGTTTCATTCGGCCTTGCTGCCTTTGTTGTTAAGAGATACCTCAATGTCAGCTACATCTGGCCCATAATTGCCGGTTGCTTGATAACTCTCTTTGCGATAATTATTTATGCTAGAGCAGACGTCCTGGAGCATCTTGCCAAGCGGTGGCCTCCGGTCTTCTTCTCTAACGCGGCTACTTCCATATTACCTGTGCAGATGGTAGCGTTTGGGGCGTTAGGCTCGATTGCTGGCTACTGGCTGGCCGTCCGGTATAACTACCGGCGGAGGCACAAAGCCGAATAGGAAAAGCAAATTCTATACATCTTTTTTGCCCCTCCTCTTTGTGTAATCGCCTTTAATACAAGCGGTTATGCGCTAAACGTCCAATAACTGCTCTTGCTTTTGCCTACGAAAACAAAATTGGTTGTTTTTGGTCTTAGAATTAGCCGAAATATATTTGTGTTTGAGGTTTGAAGCTTGGATGCCAGCTTTTTGGCAGGCCCTTTTGGGTGGGGCGTAACATGAAACATTTTGTCGAGCCCTTGGCGAACAGTTGGCTAAATCGTTTCGTACCTATTAAAGTAAAACCAGCCGACAAAAGGAGTTAGCGATGTTGGTTCTAAGCAGACAAAGAGACGAGTCAATTATGATTGGCGACGACGTTGAGGTGACTATCGTCGATGTACGTGGTGATAAGGTGCGGTTAGGCATAACAGCGCCGAAGAGCATTCCTGTTCACCGCAGGGAAATATACGACGCGATTCAGCGGGAGAAAGCCGAGGCAAAAAAAGGCGAGGAACAACCGCAGAAACCTGCTCAGCGACAGCCTGAGAAGTCCGCTCAGCATCGGGCCGAAAAAGACCCGCAAGAGGAACGTGAAAAGGAACCCCAAGAACAGCGCCAATAGAACAAGCAGTCAGCCCAAATTGCCACCCTCGATTTTTCACCGCCCTTCGTTATGATCCCTTCCATCAGGGCGGCTTCCCTATGCAGTCTTTCAGAAGCAGACGAACGCTAAAAGCTATTGAATGGCACCAGCCCAACCCTTATGATTAGATGCAAAGAACGCGCTCAGACAATAAAGGGAGGCAGTTGGCATGAGGCACATGCAATTAAGCCGGCGTGATTTTCTAAGAAGCGCCTGCGCAGGTACTGTTACAACTCTTGTTCCTTTACGTGGGCAAGCTGCAGGGGTGGACGAACGGGCGAATGTACTGGTCATTCTATCCGATGACCAGGGCTGGGGCGACCTGAGCATCCACGGCAACACGAACCTGGCGACGCCGAACATCGACTCCTTGGCTCGCGACGGGGCCTTGTTCGACCGCTTTTTCGCTTGTGCCCGTTTGCGCACCGACACGGGCGGAGTTTCTAACCGGCCGATACCATCCGCGCGGCGGCGTGCACGGCGTCACGACCGGCGCGGAACGATTGAACCTCGACGAGAAAACCATCGCCGACACGTTCAAGGCTGCTGGCTATGCTACTGCGGCTTTCGGCAAATGGCACAACGGCACACAATATCCGTACCATCCGAACGCACGCGGCTTCGACGAATTCTACGGCTTTTGTTCCGGACACTGGGGACAGTATTTCGACCCGATCCTCGAACACAACGGCAAGATCGTGCGGGGCAAAGGCTTTATCATTGACGACCTGACCGATCACGCCCTGGCGTTTATAGAACAGGGCAAGAATCGGCCGTTCTTCTGCTATTTGCCATACAATACTCCCCACTCGCCATTTCAAGTGCCCGACCGTTTTTACGAGAAGTGCAAGGACCGCCCAATCGAAATGCGCAGCCGCGATCCACAGAAAGAGCAACTCGACACAACCCGCTGCGTTTTGGCCATGTGCGAAAATATTGATTGGAACGTCGGGCGAATTCTGGACAAACTGGAGGAACTTAAGCTCGCGGAAAAGACCATCGTGCTCTACTTCAGCGACAACGGGCCGAATAGCTGGCGCTGGAACGGCGAAGATGAAAGGGCGAAAAGGCTCCATCGACGAGGGGGGCGTCCGTGTGCCCTGTATGATTCGCTGGCCCGGGCACATTTCAGCCGGGCACAAAGATTCCGCAAATCGCCGGCGCTATCGACCTTTTGCCCACCCTGGCAGAACTGGCGGGAATTCCGATCGTCGGTGATAAGCCGCTCGACGGCATCAGTCTCAAGCCCCTTCTTTTGGGAAAGGCCGAGAATTGGCCCGACAGAATGATATTCTCGCAGCAGAACGGACGGGTCAGCGTCCGCACGCAGCGGTATCGGCTCGATGATACGGGCAAGCTGTTTGATATGGTCGCTGACCCCGGACAGGACCGGGACATTTCAGAGGATAAGCCCCAAGTCGCAGCGAAACTGAGCGAAGCAGTTGCCCGGTGGAAGCAGGAAGTGCTGCCCAAATCGCCGAAGGACGACCGGCCCTTCCCGGTCGGCTACGCCGATTTCCCGACAACGATATTGCCTGCTCGAGACGGCATTCCGAATGGAAACATCCGTCGCAGCGCCAATGCACCTAACTGCTCTTTCTTTACGAATTGGACGGCTGCCGACGACAAGATCACCTGGGATATAGAGGTTGCAAGCAGCGGTAAGTATGAGGCGGTGATTTATTACACGTGCGCAGAGCAAGATGTAGGCTCAATGGTCGAATTACGTTTCAACCAAAGCCAGATTCAAGGTAAAGTCTCCGAGCCGCATGATCCGCCGCTGATTGGCACCGAATTCGACCGGGTGCCGCGGGCCGGCGAGTCCTATGTCAAGGATTTCCGGCCGCTTCGCCTGGGTGTCTCGCGTTTGGAAAAGGGCCGGGGCGAGTTGACGCTTCGCGCGATTGATGTTGCAGGCGAACACGTGATGGATGTCCGCGCAGTGGCGCTTACTTTGTCGAAATAGTTTATGCCCGTCGCCGTGCCGGCGACGGCTAAACGCGGCTTTCAAGCTGCCTTGATTCTTACCAAGCCTTCATGGGTCTTCAGATAGATGTCACCGATACAAACAAGCTGTCCTGGGCTGGCCATATCCATAATCTTCTTTTTGTCTGCTTTGGGCACGACCATCAAAGGTAGGTCTATCTTTATGGAATTATTTTGCGTCCACGCTGGTTGCAGATATTTGTTCACATTCATCTTTTCGCTTCCCGTATTACTTGATCCCACATCTGTTTGATTCTTCAGGTTTTTCGCCGAGTTAGTCGAGCGGCAGTTGTAATCGGTTTCAAAAAAATCATTGATTTGCCCGCCGCTGTGCTGTTATTTGTGCTTTTTGAATGTGAACAGAGTAAGGATAAATTACAGATGAAACCATACAACTTAATCATCCTAACTGTCATATTTGCCTTTAGCCACGTGACTTTAGCCCGTCCCCAGACAGAGTCAGGCAGAAAGGGTGCACCGCAGTACCGCACGATGAGATACACTTCGCGACCAGCAAGCGATGCCAGAAGTTGGCAGAGAGATGTCAGGGCTAAGCTTTTTGGAATACTCAAGATAGAAGATCTCCTCGCCAAGAGGGATGGATTTGCCTTCGACGCCAAGGAAATCTCTTTTGCCGATAGAGGCACGCATCTTGTTAAAGAACTCAACATAAACTCTACGTCAGGCAGGCGCATCCGAATTATCGTTACTGTGCCCATCTCGCGCAAAGGGCCTGTGCCGGCGGTTGTTTGTATAGGCGGACACGGCAGCAATCAATACAGCCCTTATAACGAACAGACTGTTGCCAAAGATAGTTCCAGGGTAAAGGCGGATCGTATCTACAGAGGATTCGGCACTATGCTGGCCAAGAAAGGATACGTGACCATCTCCACCACTGTGAGCCAGCACGAGGTATACGAGGAGAGCCGACTGCTGATGGCAGAGCGATTGTGGGACCTGATTCGCTGTGTCGATTACCTGCAGTCCATGCCCGAAGTGGATGACTCCAGGATTGGTTGCGCCGGACTATCTCTGGGCGGCGAAATGACTATGTGGTTAGGAGCGATGGATGAAAGAATCGCCGCGACTGTCAGCTCCGGCTTTCTTACTACGATGGACAATATGGAGCAGAATCACTGCATGTGCTGGAAATTTGAAGGGCTCAGAGAAAAAATCGATTACGCAGACATCTATTCTCTGATCGCGCCGCGACCCCTACAATGCCAAAACGGCTTGCTGGAACCTGCCAGCCAGTTCTATGTTCCGCTCGCCCGTCAGGCGATGGAGGAAATCAGAACGATATACAGAGATTTGGACAGGCCTGAGAATGTCGTCCTGGATGTGCATGAAGAAGGACACGTAATCGATCTGCCGGCTCTGTTATATTTCTTTGAGAAGCACCTTTATCATAACCGCTGGATAGAACTGATAGAGTCCGGGCTCTAAAGACAACAGCGCTACTTCCGCGGTGCGGATGCCCGCACCAGAGCACTAAATATTGCGTCGCGATGTTTTATATCGTCGGTCAGTTCCGGATGCCACTGCACGAACAAGCCAAACCCTCCATCGACCCGTTCCAGAGCTTCGACAATCCCATCCTCGCTGCGGGCTGCAACTATCAACCCCATGCCCAGGTCACCGACGGCCTGATGATGACTCGAGAAGACGCGCACTTGTTCAGCGCCGAGGATTTTAGCCAGAAGACTATTTGGCTCAATTTTGACGGTATGATATGCGCGGTGATCCACATCTGTACCTATCTGCGAAGGGATGTCCTGGATGAGTGTCCCTCCGGCAACAACATTTGTAAACTGCATTCCCAGGCAGATGCCGAGGATGGGTTTGCCGCTCGCCAGCCATAGGGCGATCAACTTGCGCTCGAAATCGTATCGCTGTGGGGGCAGCGGCTTGACCGTCTGGTGGGGCTGCTGCCCGTATGTTGAAGGGGGCACATCGCCGCCGCCTACCAAAATCAAACCGTCCAGGCTCTGCAGATACCGCCGCAGAATCCTGTCATCATCAATGGTCGGCAGCACTACGGGCACACCGCCGGCCTCAGCGACCGCTTGGACATAGGCGAAATTCACAAGGGTATATGCCATCTTGTCCTTCTCGTCCACCTTGTAGACGCTCGTAATGCCTATCAGGGGATTTAGAGGACCGGCCTCGGCCAGCGGCGACGGGTCAGCCTGACCCCCGGCGGGGTGACTTTGGCAGCCCAAAGACACCAGCAAGACGCCAGACCAGAATGTTACAAATACTCTTTTCATGGTATGCTCGCATCAATTGTCAATCGTCCATTGTCCATTGTCAATCTATTACGGCGAGGGTGCTGCTCTTGACAAGTGCAATAAATGAGCCGGCATCTGCGTCTAAATACAGTATTCTTAGCCGGATATGCAACCAGAATCGAGAGTTGCAACTCATTGAGCCGCAACAGGTTAGCTCTTGTTGGAGGATTGGACCAGTCACAAGTCACAATCGAATTGATTTTAGCCGTTCAATGGGGTAACATAGCTGTTTTTATGCCCAGCCCACCAGACGTATGGCGGGCAAGCTGTATGGCACAGGACAAAGAACGCGATTTGGAAAGGAAGATGAAATGACCAAGAGACACATTGCGCTGCTGCTAATTCTGACTGTGATGTTTGCTGTCACGCCGACAATTGCGGCTGTCGACAAGCCACAAAACATCATACTATTCGGCTGGGATGGGGCACAGCGCGACCACGTGAATCAATGCCTCAGCCGAAAAGAGCTGCCAAATTTGCAGAAACTCATTGACCAGGGCACATACGTAAAGATCGACATCGAGGGTACGACCGATACTAAGGCCGGATGGTCCCAAATCCTTACCGGCTATTACCCTGAAGTGACGGGCGTCTATAGTAACGGCCGGTATCAGCCGATCCCCAAGGGCCTGAGTATATTCGAGAGGCTCGAAAAACAATTTGGCGCCGATAAGTTTGTTACCGTTGCGGTTATCGGCAAGCTAAGGCACTGCGGTGAGATCGACCCGCCTAAGAAGATCCGTTTAGACGAAGAAGAGAAAAAGGCCGAAGCCAAGGCCAAAGCAAAGAAAAAACAAGCCCAGCCCGGCGCTGGCAAAACCCCCGCAGGCAAGATTGTCGAGGAGAACGGCGTGAAGTACCGCGTTATTCCTGGCTCACCCTACTATAACATGTACACCGCGCTGGAGGTGTGGGAGTTCGGCCTGATGCAGGATCAGAAGGTCGGCACAAGGGCCATCGAGCTGCTGGAAAAGTACAAAAACAAGCCATTCTTTTTCTTTGTCCATTTTGCCGAGGTCGATCACCAGGGCCACAAGTTCGGCGAGAACTCCAAGGAGTATAACGATGCCCTGATCTCCAACGACCTGTGGACCGGCAAGATAATGGACAAGGTTAAAGAGCTGGGCTTGGCAGATAAGACGCAATTCTATGTCACCGCCGACCACGGCTTCAACGAAGATGCAAACGGGCACAGCTTTGCGCCATACGTATTTCTTGCCACCAACAACAAGAAAGTCAACCGCGACGGTCGCCGTCAGGATGTGGCCCCGACAATTCTGGAGGCGTTCGGCGTGGACGTAAGCAAGCTAACGCCGCCGTTGGATGGCATATCGCTGACTAAGCCCGACAATCGTCCGCCGGCAGTTATCAGCCCCCCGAAGACCCGCCAACAGGTAAAAAAGGAAACCCAGGAAACCCATGAGCCAGATGTAGTCTTCGTTCCTACGCCCCAGGAGGTAGTAGAGAAAATGCTGGAGCTGGCGGAGGTCAAAAAGAGCGATCTGGTCTACGACCTGGGCTGTGGCGATGGGCGAATCGTGGTGACGGCAGCCAAGAAGTACGGCTGTAAGGCCATGGGTTTCGACGTAGACCCAGAGCGGATCAATGAATCGCTGCAAAACGTCGAGAAGAATAACGTCGGCGACTTAGTTACAATACAGCAGAAGGACATCTTCACCCTCGACCTGAGCAAGGCAAACGTAGTCACCCTTTATCTGCTGCCGAGCCTGAATGTCAAGCTGATTCCGCAGTTGGACAAGCTCAAGCCCGGCTCGCGGATTGTCTCGCACGATTTTGACATGAAAGGAGTGACACCAGACAAGGTGGTCGAGGTTACTTCTGCCAGCGGGCAAACTGAACACACAGTTTATCTGTGGACTGCGCCGCTGAAGAAGGTGCAGCAGAATAAGCCTGCCCCTATTGCCCGATGATTCACTCGGATGCCAGGGGTTTTTTACCGCCGAGAGCGCAGAGCTCGCAGAGAAAACACTGTTTATAATCTTCTATCTCAGCGCTCTCGGCGTGCTCTGCGGTTAATCCTGTACGGGGGCGATTTTGTTCCGGGCGGATTATTTTGTATACTCTACCTATGGAACAAAAGAAGCATTGGCTCTGGGTCTGGCAAATTGCTGGAATAGCGGTGCTGCTCTGCTTAGGAGTCATCGGGGCCATCAAGTTAGAATTAGTCGATGTGACCGCCGTCAAGGCAGGAATCATCAGCCAAGTTGCGCGAGTGTATCCTGATAAGGCTGGCGCCTATACCTTGCTCGGCAAACATTACTGCTCGTCAGGCCGGTCCAAAGAAGCGGTAGATGCCTGCGAGAGACTCGTTGGAATCAAGCCGAATGACGCCACCGCGCACGCACTGCTGGGCAATGCCTACTACGAGGCAGGCCGTCCCCCGGAAGCAATTGACAGCTACAAGAAGGCTGTCGCGCTGGACCCAAATTGTTTCGATGCGCACATAGGGCTTGGCGAGGCATACGCCGGATTAGGCCTTAATGCGGAGGCTATAGAGTCCTACAAACAAGCCATCAGGATAAGGCCGGATTCTGCGATTGCATATCTGTCTCTCGGCCTGGCTTTTAGCAACTGCGGCTCTTACGAGCAGGCGATGCAGGCATTTAGACAGGCCAAAGAGCTTGACCCTGATGTCGCGGGAGTTCACCTGCTGTCAGGCAAGGCTTATCTGCATGCAGGCCTTTATGAACGGGCCATACAGTGTTTCAGGGATGTTATCCTAACCAACCCCTCGACTACGCTCGGGGCGGGCCAGGCTCACGCACAAGCATACTTCAATCTTGGCAAGGCTTATCTTCAGATCGGCGACCATGCTCTTGCTATAGAACAACAACAAACATTGCAGACATTAGACTCCAAGCTCGCCAGTGATCTTCTGGAGCTTATTAACAACAATTAGACCCTCCCCGGTGCCATTCTGAAAACCATGCTGCAAATCGGCGGTGACACCGCTGGATGACAGTAGCTCTGCTCGTGGCCGCGGAGATGTTTCAAATATCAAGCGTTCTCAGCAGAAAATCTCGGAGGGGACATTCGCAGAAACGGCCACAGCCAAAATCAACTGCGAATTCGCACTCTTTCTGGGCATCTTCCAAGCACTCAATGAGCTTGCCGCCCAGGACACTCCGCACCTTGCACGGTTTCTGGAACCCAGGCCCGCAGCATTCAAAGCCTTTGCGGCATTGCATCCGCCCGATCACGTCCTGAATCGTTGTTCTATGCTCGTCAGCCATTTTCATGGCCCCCGGACGTACCTGTACGTTAAGCGAGCTTATGGTAGAATCCGCCGGTCGGGCTGTCTATTGTGGTAACTACGTAATTTTGAGAGAAAAATAAAAATTTTTTTGAGCCGTTTTTCTTGCCTGGCAAGGGGCTCTTCAGATATGCAACTTGAACCTTTCAGATGTCTTCGGCCAACATGCAGGGCAGGCGCTGCTGTCCCATCTGGCTCTGCCATTCGGCGATGGTGTGCAGTACAATTGACGCGGCCCTAGTCAATTTGACGATGTCGCGCTCCTCGGGCAAAGCCAGACGCCCCAACTGGATATTCCTCTGTGATTGGTCTTTGATTGCTACGATGTCTTTAGCCATCCTGTACCGATCCACCAGCATCTCAAGAAACGCCGGCACGTTCTCAGGGCTGATGCTGCTATTTGTGTTGTACTGGTATATCCCAAGGTACAGCCGCAGCACTTCAGTCAAGTATATCTTGTCCCCAGACTGGTCGTCCCACGGCAAAAAGGGTAGGCACGTAAAATTCAGCCAAAAAGCCTCTTTGGGGGTGTATCCGACTTTCGCAAGCTCCTCGGCATGAAATTTGTACAGCAAGTACAGCGAACCCAACAACTGAACGCGTTCTTCGCGGTTCATCTCTTCCTGACCTGGCCCCGAATCATCTACCAGTTACGACTAGCAAGTTCTCTACGTCATCTATTTTGTGCCGGATTATAACGTAGCCGCTATCCTTTTACAAGTACCTCTGCCCCTGTACAAGATTAACCGCAGAGCACGCCGAGAGCGCCGAGATAGAACATTATAAACAGCGTTTTCTCTGCGAGCCCTGCGCTCTCGGCGGTAAAAGAACCCCTCCACAAGCGGGGCCGCCTTATCGCGAAATCTGGCTGCGCAGCCACTGGACGCTCTTTTCGACGTTGCCCGGCGCCGCTTCACATTCTATCGACAGAACTCCATCCCACTTGGCGTCCTTGAGGACTTCGATGCAGCCTGCGATATTATCCGCGTTGACGCCTTCGCCAATAGCTATTACCGATGAGGCGATACCGGTCTGCTCGCCGCGGGCAGCCTTAGCCAGACCCTCGCTGACGTCCTTGATGTGGCAATGCGAAAGCTTGTCCTGAAATCTTCGTAGGAACTTCACAGGGTCTTGTCCGGCGATGAAAGTATTGCCCGTATCAAGGTTCATCCTCAGATAGGGCGAGTCAAAGAAGTTCAGGATTTGCTCCATAGTATCCGGATTGGTGGTATAAGGTCCGTGCGGCTCAACATTGATGATAATGTCGTATCTTTCCGCCCACTCCAGCACCACGCGGTAGTACTGTTTCATAAGGGCCATCACTTCCTTATCCGTGTACCCTTGGGGCTTTCGGCCACCATCTGTAGTGTCCACACATGGGCATTCAAGTGCCTTGGCGAATTGGATGGCCCTGATGGTGTAGCCAATGCCGCGATACTGACCTTCGGGGCACGACATCGGATAAGCCGCATCCAGTTGTGAAACTTGCAATCCCAGCGAGTCCAGGTAGCTTTTGAGCTTCAGCGGATCAGTGTGAAGCGGAATATGCGGGTTATAGCCCAGAGCCTGGACGAAGTAGTCGCCATCGATGGTGCCGAATTCCACATAATCAATGTCGTGGTCTTTGGCAAATTGACAGGGGACTTCATAAGAAACGTCAAAATGCCGCCAATTGTCTACGTGCATGCCTAATTTCAACATGGTCTTTTACTCCTTTTTCAATTCGGGCAATGCTGTGAACTTTGCTGAAATGGATTCCGTCCTCACTGCACAGGATAGGGTTGAACTCTTGGTATGCACGCCGCCTTTGGCCGAGTCGACCGTCACCGTGAAACTCCCCTTTCCTTTGACGACAAATTGCACGTGCGACAGCGCTCATGCCAGCGATAGTGTCCAGTTCCACTCGGTGCGGACGGCGTTTGACAGCTTCAACTTTCCTAAAGAAGCGGTCGATGACCCGGCCTGCGGACAGAACTTCAAGCTCATCGCCCCGGATGGAAACAACATCCGGCGGACTGATGTGATGTGCCGCATCCTGACCCGTTCGCGTCGGTATAAGACGCTGATTTTCCACGGTCACCCAAATCTTGAATAAACCGTCGGCAAGTTTTTCTGTCTCGATGTCACCGATTCGCAGCAGCGGCATCATATCCGCGTGATACAGCGTGAACGCCATATTTCGGTGCAGCTCCTCCTCAAGCAAGAACGACGGCGGCAGCCACGATTGCTTTTTCGCACCGCCAATCTCAATTTTGCCGTATGTGGGATGATCGTACTCTTGCCAGGCGACAGCGCCGTCACCCAAAAGCACATATTGGACAAACTCAGCCTCGTTCACATCCGAGGGGCCATCTTCAGTTTTGTACAAGTTTTTCGGCGTCCACAGTTCGTTTGTGAATGACAGGACGCCGCGGCCGGCATAAAACCAATCGTCTTCGCCGCCCCAGACAGTATAAAGGTCCTTCCAGGTAATCATCGAGCGATAAAAGGGCAGGATTTTTTCGCCGCGTTCGGCAATGATTCTCAGCACGTTCTCGTCCTGGTCTGCCATCGGGCCGCCCTCTCGGCCGGGGCTTCGCAGAATCATGCCGCCTGAATTATGGTATGACTGCATAGCAGCGATATTGGGATGGGCAAGGACAAACTCAGCCACCGCACGTGTCTCCGGCTGCGAAAACGGATAGTCCTTGGCGCCATATTGGATGTAGTCTGGCTGCCAATCGTACGCCCAGTTCCGGTTAAGGTCGTAGCCGCCCGGACTATCTTCGTTAATCCGCCCGTCGCCGTCATTATCAATCCCTTCCCACCCCAGCAGTATGTACTGGCCAGGCTCGTCAGGCTTTGCCCGAACCATTAAGTATTTGGGATAGTCAGGGTGCAGCTTAAACCGACCTTCTGGGTCTTTTTTCCGCATCATGGTGATGAAACCGTCGCCGTTGAGGTCTTCGCAGTCATCTTCGTCCAACAGGCCATCGCGATCGTTGTCTGTGGGCTGAAGGCCCGACCGAGCGAACTGGCCGCCGTGTATCCAGAAGTCGCGGCCATCAGGATTGATTGTAGGCACCAGATAAAAGACGCGGTCGTCCAGCAGGGCGGTGATTTTTTCCAGCCGGCCATATTGATGGCAAAGATACCAGCCGGTGTACGCTACCACTTCTCCTGCCTGTATCTCGTTGCCGTGAATGTTGCCGTCGATATACATAGCTGGCTTGCGGTTCGGGTCGCCAACGTCGCGTGCGGTCACCTCCAGGCACCAGATATCTCGCCCTTGCGAGGACTTGCCGATGGAATAGAGTTTGGTCAGCTCGGGAAAGGCCTCGTTCAGCCGGGCAAGGACAGCCCCCAAGCCCGCATGGTCGTAATATCGATTCCAGGCGACCGGGACCTTCTGCTCTGCTGAAGCGCCCAGCGCAGGAAAGGTATGCACCGCCGGGTCACCGGCCTTTGGCTCACGCTGGCTAACTTGGGATAGACTTAAGGCCGGCGGCGCTAAGATAGCAGCCAAAAAGAACCAGAGAGCAACAAATGCCATTAACTTCATCTTCAGGTTCATCGGCGAAACCTTCTATTTGATGAGCTCGATAGTTCCCTCAGCCTGTCCCGCCAACATCGAGACAACTTTGAAATCGATACGGTCGCGATCTGGGGCATAAATTACGTAGCGCACCTCAGCCATCCCGCAACTGCCCTGGATTGTCGGCAGATTCGTGATCCTGCTTCCCGACAGAAAACGCTCGTTGTCCAGTTCCATAACGATTCGCGTTAGATAAACCTCCCGTGTTGTTTGGCCGTGAGCAAGCGATGTGGGCATAAAACCGGTGTTCTCCACCTGAATCTTGACCTCGTACACATTTTCGCCCAGGTGCTTGGCTTCGACTTTTCGGATGCCGATCCGCGGAAGCTGCTGCGCGACTTTTGTCAGAAAATCCGCGTGCCTGGCGGCGATGTCCTCGAACATCCCGGGCGGGGGATTGGTATGTGAGAAAGGACGATACCCGCCAACCTCGACTCGCTGCCCTGGAAAGTCGGGATGCTCGATCGGCTGCCACCGGACGAATGCTTCGGGGGCATGTTCGTCAAACCACTTTAGCTCCTTGCGCTGTTGTTCGTTGTGCTTTTCCTGGTCCGTTTTGGACTTGCCGGACACTTTTTTCTCATCATCTTCGGATTTTTGTTCTGCCTGGCCGGGCTTGGCAAGCTCAACACCAATCGCCGGACTCCAAGGACAGGCCGCCAGCGACAGTCGGCCTCGGTGGAAGTACATCCAGTCATTAAACGTACCGGGGGCAGAGACGCCCTCCATCTCCTTTTTCAACCCCATCGCCTCTCGATATTTCTCGCCCATTACCCGGTAGTAGGGTAAATCGTTCTGGTCAATCGCTGCCGTGGGCTTTCGGCCCCTGCTTCTACCTTCGCCGGAAGGCGCGGGGCAGAGGGCGCGGCTTCAGGAGTTTTTAGAAGATTATCCGCAGTGCCGTATGTGACAACGATCCCGATATTTGGATGCTCGATTACGAAGTCGGCGAGTGCTCGCGTCTCAGCTTCACTGACTTGATGCAGACCAGCATCGGGGGCAAAAAATCCATAATTGTATGGGAAATTGCGGTTGAAGTTGACGCCCCCTGGACCATCTTCATTCCACTGCTCATCGTGGTCGTTATCAATGCCTTCGGTAAGGTATCGCCATCTGCCAATTTCTCCTTTGAGAGCGTCAGCCTTAACCAGCAATCGGTCGTCTGCCGGGTCAACGATATACTGCCCTTGGCGGTCCTCGACGCGCATCGAGGTAATAAGGCCATCGCCGTTGAGATCTTCCGGGCCATCTTCATCTACCAGCCCATCATGGTCGCTATCGACCGGCCTATCGTTAAGGCTCGTCTCGAATTTGGGCTTGGCAAAAAAACGCTCCGCGGCATCTGGATTCAGCCGCGGGATTACATAAAGTGTCGTTGTCCGCAGAAGTTCTTTGATTTTACTGTCGCTTTCGTATTGCTCGATCAAATGCTCGATCCAGGAAACTGCCACCGAACAGCCTATCAGGTCGTTGCCTTCTATCCCTGCCACCATGAGCATTGCCGGCCGAGTCCTACGGTCCGCCTCAGCACCCTGACCAACTTCGACCAGCCAGACCTTGCGTTTGCCCAGCGACTGTGCAACGCTTTGTACGCGGATAAGATTCGGCTCTCGCTTAGCGACGGACGGCAAACGTCTGCCCAAGGATTTGTTGCTATAATAGTCCAGAGCATCCGCCGTGCTTGCCGCCACAAGCAGCAGACTCACGGCTATCTCAAGTTTCAATTGGAGATTGTCAACTTTCAATTTTTTCGCCCTGCTACCTAACCCAGGGGTTCATTTTCAATGTACAATTGTCAATTGTCAATTGTCAATTCTTCAAGCAGGGTCAAATCTGTGACGATATAAAATATATGAGTGTTGAATATTTGGCAGACAAGGTCCTCTTTGCTGTTTTACCTAAAGAGCCTCAACTGCGCCAGGAGCTTGAGACCATTAACGAGACCGTCAGCAACAACGGCAACAACGACGTAGTGATCGACTTTACCAGAGTGGAAGTTCTAACCTCCTCAAGCATCTCGAATCTGGTAATATTGCGTAATCTGCTGCACGAGCGGGGCCGCCAGCTCATTCTCTGTAATGTTGCCCTGCCGACCAGAGGTTTGCTCAACGTGGTTGGCCTTGACGGTTTTTTCAGCGTAGTGGAGGACAAGTTCGCTGCTTTGGCGAGGCTGCAGCGCAGCGGACCAGGTAGCAGCGTATCAGAACATCAGGGGACCAGCTAACAGGATACCAGGGCATCAGGCGATCAGGGAACTGATTCCCTGATTACCTGCTACCCGACAACCTGATTGCCTGATCCCCGGCTCTTCCTTGTTCATCAGCGAAATCTATAGTTGATTACTATTCTCTGGCCGTCTCCGCCCCGGTAGTAACCGGCTGCGGTCCGCTGAACTCGGTCGTTTCAAACTGCATCTGCTCAGTTTCGGTCATAGTCGGCTGTTCAATAATCCGCGGAGTTATGAAGACGACCAGCTCGCTGGTAACCGTATCTTCGCCTGTAAACCTGAACAAGAGCCCGACAAGCGGCAAATCGCCGAGCAACGGTATTTTGTTGACCTGCTTGGTGACTTCCTTTTTGCGCAAGCCGCCCAGAACCACCGTCCGGCCGTTCCTAACCAACAAGGTTGTATTAGCCTCACGTCTGTCAATTACAGGCTGGGCAGAAGAAACCCCGCCCGCGCCTACAATTACAACATCGTCTGTTTTGACACTGAATTTGGGCTTCAACTGCAACCGAATCATATCCTCGCGGGTAAGGTGCGGCGTGACTTCAAGCTCCACACCTACTTCTCTGAACGCGGTGGTTCCGATGCTTCCGCCCAAGGCAGATTCAGTCAGTTCCTGATACGGTATCTCGGTGATTATTTTGATGAGCGCTTTTTCATTATCAAGGACCAGCACTCGCGGGTTGGCAAGAAGTTTGGCATCTATGTTTTCCTGTTCAGCTTTCAACAGCATGTCCACATCAATGTTTTGGTTTAGCCAGCCGAAGCGGATGTCTGCGGTTGTAGCTGGTGTTTTGCTTGTAGTGCCTGTGAAGCCGCTCTTTATAAACGGGTCGCGGTTGCCAGCCCTGTCCAGATGCGTGGTCGGGGGTTCGCCGTTGACATAAGTTGTATTGGTACCCGCATCCCATTTGACGCCGAGGTCAAGCCTGTCTTTGCTGGTTATGTCGTAGATTCTTGCCTCCACTAATATCTGGGGCGTTATGCGGTCGATCTCTTCGATGAATGTGTCGATGGCTTTGATTTTACTTTCCGCGTCGGTGACGATTATATTGCTGGTCCCCGGGCTGGAAGACAACGACCCCTGTTTTGACATAAACTTTTGCAGCGATTTCTCGACCTCTGCGACATCGGCATAGGTGATTCGATAAATTCTGCTAACGAGCTTCTCTGTTACCTGGGCAATGTCACTGCCGGCCACTATTCGCACCATGTTCTTGTCAATCACGTAGTCATAGCCATGTGCGGACAGGATGTTCTTCAGGGCTTCTGCCAGCGGCACATTGGTAAGCGGGCCTACGTTGACCTGTCCGGTCACTTTAGGGCTTATGATGAGGTTCACATCCGCCTGCTCGGCCAACTGTCTTATCACCTGGTCGATGGGCAAGTTAGAGGCTTCAATGCTTATGGTTTTTTGCATCCGCTGCTCAAGCTCGCTTAAAACCTCCTTTTGTGCCGCGCTTGGATCGCTGATCTCGGCGGCCCATCCTGGACAAGACGCAGGAACTGCCAATACAACCGCAACGAACATCAGAGACTTCAACCCGCCAGACTTTACTGTAAGACGTCTCATAATAGTCCCTTTTCAATTTTCAACTGCAAATTGTCAATTTCCAATTTTTTGCGTCCAGGTTTTGCCGCCCTTTTCAAACTCGACTTTATCTCTGTATATTCTTACTATGGTGGTCCCCAGTATTACGTCACCCTCGTGCACTATTTGGGTGCCGACCACCGCAGATGACCTATCCTGGGTATGCAGAATGCTCCTTACGATTAGCTTTTCGGGTTCCGGTTCGAGTGGTTGCGGCACTTGCGGCTTAGCCTGGGCACGTGGGGGCGTCCTGGCCTGCGTGGGGTCACGAAGTCTGGCTGGATAAGGCGCCGGTACCTTCCAGTTGACCTCGCCGCCCGAATCAGCAGTGGTTGCCGAGGCCTTTTGCTTGTTCCTGGCCGCACTACGTGAAGGAGACCTCACAACTTAAGTGAGTACAAAGACCAACACGGTTGCCAGAGCAGGCACCAGCACCACCATCGCCTTCTGCTTAGTCGAGCCGAGGCGCGGCTTTGACGCAAAGAGTTTTGCTTTCATCTGCCGCAGACTCTTCAGCATCCCGCCCTTGGCATGCCTGGGAGCCTTTATGGTCGCAGCAGCTTTTCGCTTTTCACCGGCAAAGACCTTCGGAACTGACCCGCCGCTGGCAGGTTCTGTGTCGCCCCCGGCTTGCGGCTCCGCAGAAGAAGGCTTCTCTGAGAAACGCGCGGCTCGCAGGAGGCTCGGTTACAGCCGGCTCCGGCTTTGCCGAGGTCTCGGGCTGAGGCTTAACTGCCGCCCCCTCTTGTTGGGGGGGCGAGCTTGGCCCTGCTAAAGCAGGGTCGGAGGCAATCTTTGCCCCTGCGCAGGCGGGTGTCGCCAAGTCCTCAGAGATTTCAGTCTGCTGCGGCGCAGCGCCAGCGTAACCTGGGGGGTCCAATATGGGCATACGGCGCAGGGTCGCAACCTGGTCATCCGCTGAGAGTGGTACGGTTTTGAATATCGATGAGACGTCCTTCTGCAAGCCTATTCTACGTTTTGGCATCGCTAACCTCCCCGACCAATACCCCGTTACCACTTGTCGGCTCGCCTACCACGTGCTCTGGCACGGGCAGACCCGCTCCGGCACAGGCGGGGGCCTGGTCGCTCGCTTTTTGCTCGACGAAAACTTCACAGGCACTTGCTTGCTCAGGTAAAACCTCGCTCTGGCGTTGTTGCCCGGTCCAAGCAGGGCAGCTAATTACCTCGTCGGCCAGGCTGAGGTATTCAGTCGCGCCGGTACTCTGAGGCGCATAAGATAGAATTGACTCACCGGCACTTGGGGCTTCAGCCAGCCTTACGGTTCGGTGAATGACCGTACGGAACACCAGATCGCCGAAGAACTGCCGCATCTGCTGCTGGATCTGTTTGCAGAAAAGAAGCCTGTCTTCTACAAAGGTCAGCAGGAGACCCAGGAACCTCACTTGACACGGAGCGAAGTTCACTCTGATAATGTCGGCAGTTTCCAGCAACTGTTTCAGGCCTTCCATTGCGTAGTAACTGACCTGAACAGGGACAATTACATCTGTGCTGGCGATGAGTGCATTGAGGGTTAATAAGCCCAGCGACGGCGGACAGTCAATAACACAAATGTCGTACTGCCGCTCTACCGTCCTTAGCCGCTCGCGTAAGACAAATTCCCTGCCTACGACTGGGGCCAGTTCAAGCTCGGCGCCGGAAAGCAGAATATTGCTCGGCGCTATATTTAGGTTTTGGACTTTGCTGGGCAGTATGACTGTCGATAGTGGGACATCGGCATTGATAAGACAGTGATAGATGGTCTTATACAAGGCATTAGGCTCATAACCAAATCCGAGCGTGGCGTGACCTTGTGGGTCCAGGTCAACCATCAGCACCCTTCTGCCTCTTTCAGCAAAGGCCGCGGCGAGGTTCACGGCAGTTGTTGTTTTGCCACAGCCGCCCTTTTGATTTGCTATTACTGTAGTTCTCATTTTTCATCACCGGTTATAGATTTCTAAGTGCCCTGGCGTTTTCGGACAAAAACTGCCAGGTCCATATCCACTTGATGCCCGGAGCTGCCCTGCTCGGCGGGGGCGATCCTGAATTCATCTACAAATAGTACCGGGCGGTTCCTCTCCAGAGCATTCAAGAAACTGGCAAACTGATTGAAGCCGGCGGTGAAACTGACCTGCATCTGCTTCTCGACTACATTGGCCCCCGATGCAGGCGTAGCCGCAGCAGCGCCGGCATTATCTCTGCTTTTGATACTGAACGAACTGACACCGATCTGGTTGGCAATTTGACTTATATCGAGTGTCAAATTTGCCGAATCCTCGTAATCAATGACAAAGTGTTTCAATCTACCCTGTAAATCCTCGATTTCCTTAGTTAAGCGGGCTCTAGTTTCGTCCCTGGCTGCTGCCAGTGTCTGGTCGTAGGCATCCTTGGTCTCAACGAATTGCTTCTCGATCTGCTTTCTGCCTCTTCCTTGGGGGACCAACACCAACATATAAGCGACGCACAACGCGGTCAGACAGCCTGCCCAAGCAAGCGCCGCTACTACGAAATATGTTTTGTGACCTGATTTCATAATTGTCCAGCTACAATGGCGGCTTAAAGATACAATCCATCTCATAAGAGATTACCTGCTGGTCCCCAAGCGTACTGGAGCTCTGAGATACGTTAATGCTGTTGAAGATTTGCTGCAGAGATGGCGAATCAAGAAGGCGATTACGGAATTCTCTGACTACCTCCTCACAGTTCGATCCCGGATTAGCCGCCACATTTATCTTTAAGGTTTTAATAGGAACACTAACGTCGACGGTTTTCTTGGGATCGTTCTTCTTAGGGACCTTTCTCTTTGCCTGTTGCTGTGTCACCTCAAGCTTGGTCAAAATCACCGCATCGGGCAGGTTTTCGACTACCGCCGCTAAAATACCAGACCACTGAGTATGGTTAACAATGGAGGATTTAACCTCGGACAAACAGTTTATATACAGGTTTTTTTCCTGCGCGAGTGATTTATGCAGTCTTACGGCGTCCGATAGCTTATTAAGCTTTGCCTGGTAACCGACGATGGCCTGCTTTCTTATAGAGATGATAGTTGCGTTACAAAGATAACAAGTAAGCACTGCCGTGGCGGCAATAAAAGGCACCGCGACGGTTACGGCAGCCACAGCCATGCCCGCAGGCTTAGTCTTTCTCGGAATGCCCTGTCCTTTCAACAAGTCTATGGTGAACATATTAAATCGACCTCGTCGCCAGACCTGCCGCCACTGCCATTGCCGGTCCATTCTTCTGCAGGATATCTGCGACTGATGAACTTCGAGTCTCGAATCTCGAATTTCGAATTTTCGTCAAACGGGTTCCACAATACAGCTTTCACCGCCAGCCGTCTGTTCAGTATTTCGATAAACTCTCCGACCAGTGCAAAACCGCCGCAAACGTGTACTTTGGCAATGCTCAACTTTTCTTCAGCCGTGTAGAAGCGCAGCGTCTCATTAACGTCGATAATCAGTCTCTCGCAGGCCTTTTCCAGGCGGTCACTAACATCAGACTGTTCTTGCGCTGAGAGCATGGCTCCAACCGTATCTACGTTCTGGCCTGTCTGGGCCGCAATCTGTTCTATGATGTGGTCGCCAGCATACGCCATGTCACGAACAAAGGGCAATTCATTGTCGCCCACGATGGCCAGAGTTGTATAAGAGCGTCCGACACTCAAAATAGCGGCTGCATATCCCGGCTGCCGAGATTCATATTCACCCAGGCAATTCAGAAGAGCCAATCCGTCGATATCCATCAGGATGCAGTCAACAGAGGCCTTCTTGGCAAGCTGCAGCTTCTCTCCTATCACCGCGTTTGTGGCCGCAACTAAAACGCCACGGATACTACTCTGGTCCTGGGACGTCACTTGATAGTCGATGACTCCATCTGCCACATCAAACGGACAACTCTGCCCGGCTTCGAGCGTAACGGCTCCTCCAACTCTTCTGGGGGCAAAGAAGGAAACTTAAAATCCCGTACCGCTACTTCCGGACCGCACACGCTGCAAACCGCCAGTTTGGTCTGAACCTCCGCCGACTGCAGGCACTGGCTTATGGCCCTGGCTGTGTTCGCGTCGAGATGATGACCCCCGACTTGATCGGAGGCATCTTGGTCTGGCTGGATCGGCACAATGCCGGCTGCGGTCACCGTGTAGCCGCGGCCGTTCCTGCGCAATTGGACAACCTTTACCGAGGATGAACCAATATCCAAACCAACTGCCTCATCCTGCCTAAGATTAAGCGACCGCTTCCAATTCATTTTCGTGAGTCGATTGAGCATATCTTATTGCGCAACAGCTCAGCGTAGAGCCGCGACTTGTCGGGCTGTCCGCTCACTTGAGTACTTTATCGGCTTGAAAAAGATGCTGTTTTACTTAGAAATGACAATCCGGTGGTTTTATCATCGGTGCACCCGATTTTGAAAGCTCCGTCCCATAAGCATTGCGGCACACCTTAGCCTGGGACCAAACAAGGATGGAATGAGCAGAAATTTCTTCGACACCGATCAACACGGCAAGAAAATTAGCAGTCCCGATCAGGGATGGCCGAGCCATTACAAAACAGTGGGAATCCGTATAAATCCGTGTCTAACCATCCTTCGATAAGTTGCTCACTGTATCAGCAGCCAGGCATTAATTGGCTGTTCGATAATCGTGCCAACCGGCAGGGGCGGGAATAAACTTCCCCCGGAGCCACACATCACCCGGCAGGATACCTTCCAGAAGTCTCGCGTCCATATAATACTGCTTGACGAAGCCATCCCGGCCGATCAAACCGACCACGCCGCGCACAGCTTCGGTAATGCTGCCGCGAACAATCAAGCGGTCTGGATTGCTATCCAGTTCTTTCCTGTTGCCGTAGCCGTTACACTCGACATTTTCAGCCCCCCATCCTCCACCCCCGACGGTTATCGCCGCTTCGACCATCATCGGGTCCGGCAGATGCCTGTCATAATCTTGGGCCGGCTGCCACACTTTCTTCTTTTTCTTGCCACTACCTTGCCAGACCCATTGCCCTGGATCCTCTCGTCCAACAGGGACATATTCGAAATTTTGAAGGTCATCGGGTGGACCCGGATAATTGTTAATGCCACCTTCATCATAACCGGACATTCCCGGATCCACAACTTTTATCACGCCCTGAGCTACTAGACCTAAGATGTTGGGGTTGTCCATCGTGGGTTTGCCATCTGCATCGTGCGGCCCGTCAACTACTATGGAATCGGCTATCCAGATGTTGCCGGTTGCAGTGACAGTAATCTTGCCTTTTACCACTTGATATTCATTCTGGTCGGACCTATCGCCGCCAATAACTACATTGCCGTCAACGAAGAACTGACCGCCCAGCTCAGATTTGACACCGCCAAAAGATTGAGAGACATAAGTTTCATCAATGCGCTTGGTGAATCTGTAGCCTTGCTGTTCGGCGTCTTCGGGCATAAAGTGATAGGAGTAGATATAATATGTTTCGTATTGTTGCCCATCATGGCCCGGCTGTATCTTGTAATCCAGCGTATTATTGTTGCCACTCCTTTTGTACCCATACACTGTGCAGTTATTGGTTATCCGGACTTTGCCAACGCCGTTTTCAACAAAGAACTCGAGCTGAACGGTAGGCTGGCGACACAAAGCTGGTATAGGTGCACTGGCAACTGGTTTGAAGGTAAACTCGGATTTCGTGCTGGTCTTGAAGCGAGTAATTTTGCTCTGTATGGAGTGCTCGTCTAATATTCTGCTGTCAGGTTGGTCGAAACAAATCCCTGCCTTGAAAAGGCCCATCACATCGTGATATTTATCATAATCCCGGTCAGTATATCTGGATTCACCTATAGCCACGTTTTGTAAAAACAGAGGGTCGTCCATTGTATAAATATCTCTTTGGTCCGGATTATCAGTGAGTTTGTTGATGTGCACCGGCACATCAATAATTTCGCCGTCGGCAAAGTATACCGGGGAAGTAGTGGTAGGCCAAGTGGCACCCTGCACATGCCCATATCCCAGCCACTAACCGCCTGCATGACAAAAACGTCCACGGTCCTATTGAAGGTGCCGCTGTGGCCGTTGGATATAATCCTGTAAACAGGACGAGAACCAACGAACGAATACAAACGTATGTTATAATCACAGTACCCTGTTGGGAACTTTATCGTCTCTGTTAATTCATCTACACCCTGTTGTAGGGCGCTAAGCATGTCCTTTTGCTGGCTCATCCAGAAGATGGCTTTTTCGTAGCCAGCCTCCGCCGCCAGCATCGCGACAGCTTCGGTCTTGGTTTGAATAGCGGCCAGCCTTGACCCGTAGGCCGCCGTTAAAACTCCCACGCCCAGGGCAGCAAGAAGAAGAAGTGCTATAGTCACCAAGATAAGTGCTGAGCCGGGTCGGGTAAAATCGGGTTTTGAATTTTGAATTTTCAAATTTTACCTCGGCCATATATTCCGCATTAAGGTAGCGGTTTTCACAGTAATAGTATCACCATCCTGTGCATCTGTTAGGGTGATATTCGCTCTGACACAACCCTGGCCTACACCACCTACAGTGGTATGGCTGAAAGGCCCTGTATCGGTGACAGCGCTGACATTTTCTGCCAGAATCGCAGTGGTTATACCTGTGGTGTTCTTGGTGCCACCACCAGCGGGCACAGCTCCTGGCGGATAAGGCCCATAGTCAACTTTTAACTTATCATTTCCCAGATAGAAAAATGCGTAAGCAGTCCCCTGCTTTGTGACATCCATTAACTGATGGCTATCAGATTCGTCAAGTTCAACGTCCCAATACCTGAATTCGACTGCATCGCCTCGAACCACTTCCATATCTGAGGTTTGCGGCTTTAAGGGGCTGTAAGTGCTGCCGTTTGCGATATAAATTATGTAACCAGAACGGTTGGCCTTTCTGCCCATGCTACCAAATGTTATGGCAAAACTCTGGGCATCTTGTTTAATCTTCTTGTTGGTAGAACCGTAGACCCTGCTCCAGCAGCGTTGGCCGCCAGCCAGCAACACACCCACCACTAACATCAGCACAAGGTCGATGGACAGTGCAATCATCAACTCCATTATGGTCAGACCACTGGCGTGCCTCCGGCGAGAATTTCGAATTTCGAATTTCGAATTTCGAATTTCGGGTCCCATGCCTTTAGCCGCCCGACTCATCAAGCCTGACATAGGTGGTAAGCAAAATTGCCGGGTTATACGCTGCCAGGCTTCCTGCCTTTCCAACAGGTTCATCAAATCTGACAACAACGCCTAATTGCCTCAATGTCACCCGGGAGATGGCATCGGTGCTAATATCTTTCCATTTAAGCGCAACCTGCATCGGCAGGCCGTTGACCGTGATGGCGTATGCCTCATTATGCAGTGTAGTGCCGAGTTCTTGGGCTTCGGCCTGACCAAAGTATGTTGGCAAGAGAATGGATTCAAAACCATATCCAAGGCCGGTTGGGTCATACTGGTCTGAGCCGCCGGTACTTTTCCAATCCTCCAGCAGTAATTGCCCGATTCTGGTGGCAGTGATTTGAGCGTGGGCCACCCGGACCAGCTTGGTAGCGTGGTACTGATAGCCCAATTCTCCGAGGGCAGCTATAGCCAGAATTGCCGTTGCTGCTATTACCTCAACCAGGCTAAATCCCACGCGCATCGGCGCTGCCTGCGGCAATTGAAAATTGATACCATGGCCTCTCCGATGTTTTCTACTTAAAGTATACCCCAAAAATCGCAAGAGTCAAATGTCGAGGTCTTTCTAACCAAAGCGGGTATGGCTATACTACAATAGCCATACCCACAATCGCCTCAGACCGAACCCTATCCTTGAAGGATTTAGACAAACCCCGGTCCATTCAGCAGTTATTGTGTTACTGTCCACTCGCCGCTAGCATCCAGTGTACCTGTACCTGACGGTCCGCCGCTTTTTGTCGATGTAACTGAGATAGCGCAGCTTGGCGGGTCGGCGGTAACACTAGTAATCGAATAGTCCTCTTGGTTGAAATACTTACCGTCCAGGTCGCTGGAGCTGAACCCCAAGGCCTCATAGACTGCCTGCGTGTCGAGGGTGTCGACAAGTCCGCTGTAGTCGTAACTGGGTCCTTTTTCGGCGATGTAGGCGCGCACCGCAGTTCTAATGGACCCAGCCGCGGCGGTTGCTTCCGTCCACTTAGCCTGGTCGATGCGACCGCGCATGAGTGGAACGGCCACCGCTGCAAGGATACCGACGATCAGAATTACGACCATCAGTTCAATCAACGTAAAACCTTTTCTGCTCTTCATGTTCAACCGCTCCTGAAAAATGAGGTTTCCAAATACACTGCTCCTGCTGATACGTACAACACGTGTAAGTAGAAATCGGCCAAATCTGGCGCTGACTGTACCAACTGACTATTTTTCCATCGTCTTTTTCATCCTCCTTTTATGTTCGACATCGAGAATATCGGCAAATACAGTGCGAGCACTATTACCATCACAACCGCGCCAACGGTTACAATCATTATGGGCTCAAGCAAGCTCATCACGAGTGTTATGGTGGCATCGACTTTTCGCTCATAATAATGGGCGGTCTTTTCCAGTACCGTCGAAAGCGAGCCGCTCTCTTCTCCGACTTGCACCATTTTGATCACCATGTTTGGGAAGAATCCAGCCGCAGACATACTCAAAGAAACGTCCGAACCTCCGACAATGTGCTCTTTGGCTCGTATGATCGCGGATTTTATGATGTCGTTGCGCGTCATAACAGCAAGGATATCAAACACCTCCAGAACCGAGACGCCGGCCGCCAGCAAAGTAGCCATCGTTCTGCAAAACATCGCCACAAAAGATTGGCTGAACACCTTGCCAAGCAAAGGCAAGGCTAAAGCCATTCTGGAGAATGCATGATGGCCTCTCTTAGTTTTTGAGATAAGTACGGCTGATATTACCAGAAGCACACAAGACCCGATAATGTAGAGGGCGTTGTACCGCAGCCCATCGTAAAACCCCATGAATGCCTTTGTAAAAGCAGGCAAATCACTGCCGAGCTCACCGAATATGGAGCGGAACCGCGGAACAATAAAAGTCATTATGAATATCACTAATATGACAATAAATGTGAACATGAAGATAGGATAGCTGATGGCACTGCGAACCTTACTGAGGAGCTTGTCGCGGTTCTCAAAATAATCCGCTAGTCTCTGCAGGGCGCCGGGCAGATTACCGCCTATCTCGCCTGCCAAAACTACAGCGCAAGCAAGCTGATTAAATACCTTCGGATATTTCGCAATACTCTCGGAGAAAGGCTCACCTTTCTGCATTCTTTCCACGACCTGCTGCAGCACTTGCTGAAGCTGCGAATTCTCAATATCCTCGGCGACAATACCTAAGGCCGAGGTAATGGGAATACCCCCCTCTAACATTGCGGTCAGTTGTGCACAAAGGGCTGCTAAGTCAGCAGCTTTGATGCGTTTCCGTCTGGATGCGATGTGCTTTTCTTTTGTGGGGGCACTAATTTCATTAACCGAGATGGGGGTCAGACCCTGCTGTCGGAGCCAGCCGAGTACGCCATTTGCGCAAGCAGCCTGCGCTAGCCCTTCCTTTCGCGTCCCCGAAGGATCGCGAGCGATGTATTTGTAGCTTTTCACTTATCACACAATCGGCGTGCACAGAGTGCAAGTTTAGGAAAAAGAATACAGGAGTCAGAATACAGCAAACAGAATTCGCAACTGTGACCTTATGTCGCGATGCCTGTCTCCTGTATTCTGTCTTCATTCTGTATTCTGTCCTCTGTATTCTGTATTCTGTCCTCTATCCTCTTGAAGATGCCACGCTAAGAACCTCTTCGGCGGTGGTTAGGCCCTGCCATATCTTGCTCACGCCGCTTTCCAGCAATCCGCCGTAGCCTTTCTGGCGTGCCACTGCTTTTATCTGGCTCTCACTCTCGCCGGCAATTATCTTTTCGGATATCTCGTGGTCTATCGGCAAAAACTCAAATATGGGTAATCTGCCGCGATAACCCATGCCGCCGCAGTTGTTACAGCCGCGGCCATGATAAAACACGGCAGTTTTGGCTTTCTCGGGATCGATGGAGAGCCGCTTAAGAGCCTGCTCGCTTAGCTGTACAGGCTCTTTGCAGCGATCGCATATCTTTCTTACCAATCGCTGGGCAACCACCAGATTCAGCGTTGAAGCCAGCAGATATGGCTCGATTCCCATATACAGGAATCTACTTATAGCGCTGGGCGCATCGTTGGTGTGAAACGTGCTTAACACTAAATGGCCCGTCAGCGACGCTTTTATGGCAATTTCAACCGTTTCTTTGTCGCGGATTTCGCCTATCAGGATTATATCCGGGTCCTGCCTTAGAATTGCCCGCAGGCACCGGGCAAAGTCAAGGTTGATTTCCGGCTTGACTTGAATCTGGTTGATACCAGCCAGCCGATATTCTACCGGGTCCTCAACGGTGGTAATATTTTCTGTCGGGTCGTTCAGGTAATTTAACGCCGAGTATAATGTGGTGCTCTTACCGCTGCCGGTGGGGCCTGTGATAACAATGATACCGTGCGGCAGCGACAGCATCCTCTTGAATTCTTCCAGCAGTCCGGGCTCAAACCCAAGCTGATCCAGGTTATGGCTTGCCGATGCTGCATCCAGAATTCGCATGACCACTTTTTCGCCGTAGATGGTAGGAATAACGGACACGCGGACATCCACTGCCCTGCCGCTGGCCTTGATTCGCAGGCGTCCGTCCTGCGGCAATCTCCGCTCAGCGATATCCATTTCCGCGAGAATCTTTATTCTGGTAACCACGGCGGACTGCATTTTTTTAGCCGGCGGAACCATCTCTTGAAGCCGACCATCAACCCGCATGCGAATGACGATTGAATGTTCCTGAGGCTCGATGTGAACGTCACTTGCCCTACTCTTGACCGCCTGCCTGAGCAGTAAGTCCACAAAACGGATCACCGGCGGCTGGATTGCAGCCGCTTCACTACTCGCTTCTTCCTCTTTAGGATCTTTTACCACCACCTCTGTTTGTATCTCATCCTCCCCGATTTCAAGCTGCACCAGATCACGAAGCGACTGTTCCTCGACATCGGAGCCGTGATAAATCAACTCTATCGCTTGGCAAATATCTCGAGGTTGGCTAATCACTGGTTTAATCTGGCGTTCCATCTTCAGAGTGATAGTATCAATAGCGATGACATTGAGCGGGTCAGCCATCGCCACGACAAGTTTATCGTCTCTTTCGCCGACCACTACAAGGCAGAATCTTTTGGCGATGCTCTCAGGCAGCATTCGAGCCAACTTTACATCCATCTTGTTGATGTCATTCAGGCGAACATATTCTATGGAGAGATATTCAGCCAGGGCATAAATCACGTCTTCATCACTTAGCATTTTGGATTGCAGCAGTACCTCGCCAAGCCGACCGCCCTGCTCACGCTGCTTGTTTAGGGCTTCGACCAATTCGTTGTGGCTGAGCAGATTCTTGGAGACGAGAAATTCACCGAAGAGAATTCCGGCCTTGGTTTTTGGCGCGTCCAAGACAGTTGATCCAGATACCATTGATAAACTCCTCCCGTTCAGTAAGTGTAAGAGGGACCCCGCTTCGCGGGGATTCAAGGCATAGTGTGCACGGCCTTCCTTTTTATAAATTATACGGGAAAAAGGCGCCAGAGCCAAAAAGCTCTTGCTGGTCTAATCCACCGGTCACTAACTCGGCAGATTTTATGGGACGGTCAGCAGCTCAATTTGGGCCTGACTGGTCGCTGCCCCATAAATTTTGCATTTTGCCTTTTGAATTTTGATTTTATAATCCTTTGCCGATAGCAATTAAGTCTACTGTTGCTTGAGTCGAATTACTAAAAGTGCCCGTATATTCTGTTTGTGAGACGCTTACGGATGCATCCGTCAAAATATACTGATCTGGCTTTTCAGAAGTGCATAAATCCCACTTGCGGGGCCGAGTTCGATTGTGCGCAGGTGCTCTTTAAGTGCCCGGCGTGCGACGACCTGCTGGATACACAATATAATTGGGACAAAATCCAGGTCCCAAAGAAACTAAGCGATTTTGCCCAGCGCTGGGCCAACAGAAACAATCCACTGGATTTATCGGGCGTATGGCGTTTCCGAGAGCTGCTAAACTTCTGCCAAGACAAATATAAAGTCACCATAGGCGAAGGCCAGACGATCCTGCAGCAAAACGATGCGGTGGCCAAATATGTTGACATGCGGCCAGGGCGTTTATACCTGCAATACGAAGGGCTGAATCCGTCCGGCTCGTTCAAAGACAACGGCATGGCGGCAGCTTTCAGCCACGCGATGATGGTCGGCGCAAAATCATGTGCCTGCGCCTCGACCGGCAACACCTCGGCATCGGTAGCTTTGTACGCGCATAGCTGCGGACTTAAATGCACGGTTTTTATCGGTTCAGGTCGAATCGCCTTCGGAAAGCTCAGCCAGGGCATGGATTACGGTGCGCAAACCATTCAAATACGCGGCGACTTCGATGACTGTATGCGCCAGGTTCAGGCGGTGTGCTCAAAGCTGGGGCTGTATCTACTCAACTCGCTAAATCCCTTCCGATTGGAAGGGCAAAAGACCATTATGTACCGAATCATCGAGAGCCTCCGCTGGCAGGTGCCGGACTGGATCGTGGTGCCTGGCGGAAACTTAGGCAACTCCAGCGCGTTCGGCAAGGCCTTCTATGAGTTGAGACAGGTTGGCCTGATCGGACAAATTCCCCGAATGGCCATCATAAACGCCGCCGGCGCCGACACATTAAATCACCTGGTCAACAGCAAGAAACTCTCTTGGAACGGCGGAAGGGTAAATCAGACAATTATCGACCAATATTATGCTGATTTGACGGCTCGCAGCTTCTCGCCGCACACCTGCGCATCGGCGATAGAAATTGCCCGTCCGGTCAATCTGAAAAAATGCCTGCGTGCGATTGACGTTTGCAACGGCGTCGTTCGAGCCGTAATGGATGAAGAGATTTGCGATGCAAAGGCAATTGTAGGTAGATACGGCCTGGGCTGTGAGCCGGCCTCAGCGGCAACAATAGCGGGTCTGAAACAGCTTAGAGCCGAAGGTATCATTGGCCCGAACGAGCGCGTTGCCTGCATATTGACCGGCCATCCGTTGAAAGACCCGAACGTAACGGTTGACTACCACAAACAAAAGCAGGGCCAATTCAGCAATCCGCCTGTGGAGGCGCCGAACGACCTCGACCAGATCGTCAAGCTAATACGATGAAGAACCTTTTCCATGTTTAGCCGTCTCCGGCACGGCGACGGTTAGCGCCATAGGTGGAAGACCACAAAGCCTCCAGCCAGACCCAAAGAACCAACCATATGTAATAAAACAGTGACCTGGCTGGCGCGGTATTGACCGATCTTTGCCAGATCAGTTTTGTTTACGGATTTTGCTGCCAGCACTGCAACCGGCAAGGTAAGCATGTAGAAAAGTCCGGCAAGAAACGTTAGGCGATAAATCAGCATCACTGCCGCGACGGCGAAACCCACGATAAGGGCAATTCTGTAAATCCAAACGCCGACAGGTACTCCAAAACGAACTATCAGTGTCCTCTTGTTCACCGCGGCATCGGCGACAGAATCAGGGAATTCATTCACCAAAATCACCAGAAAAATCAATATGCTAATAATCACAGCAGGCAGAAGTGGATCGCGATCAACAGCCCGTGTCTGTAAATAATATGAGCCATATACCGGAAGCAGGCCAAAGAGTAGCGCAATAACAAATTCGCCAACGCACTTGTAGCCGAGCTGGATCGGCCGAGCGGTGTAAAAATAGCCGCCAAGTAATCCTATAAGGCCGAGAACCAGGATAAAAATGCTTCGCGTAAATAAGATAACCACCAGTCCTATCGCACCACCTATTGCCAGGCAGCCTATCGCCGTAAGCAATGTCGCTCTGGGCGAGAGAATTCCTTGCTGGATGAAACGCCGGCCTCCGGAAAATGGCGTAGGATTCTTATTGACCCAATCGTTGCCGGAAACGTGGTCAAAGTAATCATTCGTAACGTTGGCGCCTGCGTGCAGAGCCATTATCGCAAGTAGCGCCAGCACGAAAAGGCCCGGCTGAAAAGTCCCTGTGGCGGCCAAACCGGCCGCACTGCCTACCAGCACCGGCGCTGCGCTGGCAACCAAAAACTTCGGCCTGGTGGCAAGGAAAAGAACCACTAATCTGGAACGTCCAAAACCGGTCGTCATAACCTGAATTTTAACCACAAATTTGGGCCCCTGCAAAGTAATCCAAGCCTGCGGTTAAACCGCAGGCTAAATATTTAGCCCCGCAATTCATTGCGGGGTTTCCGCGACGGTTTTCCTGCCAGGCTGGCAGGGCGGCTACCGCCGCCTGCAATTTTGCCAGATTAGACAGGGCGTAGACTCTCAATATAACACCATTAGAAACAAGCACTTATGCAAGGATGCTTTGTGCAGAAGCCTTTGGCACGGTATTTGCTCCGATTAACATGGAAAGCTACGTCTATGGTTTCGAACTTGTCACAACTTGAAGAAGTAAACCTCTTAGCCAGCGGCGCAAACTGGGCCTGGCCGGAGGCGGTGCGCAGCATACTGCGGCCAAGAGGAGTCAATCTGCTGGTGGCTGACGGCGTAGATGAGTTCGTTCACATTATCCAGCGTAGGCGAATCCATACTACAATCGTGGACCTGGACTGCGAAAAATCAAACGGGCTGGCAATGATCAGGATTATCCGGATGGATTTCCCGCTGCTGCCATGCGTACTCCTGGCAAGTCAAGCAAGCGAGATTGTGCTGGGCAGGGCGCTCGAGCTTGACGTGTTTGGTGTGATCGATAAGCCCGTCGATATGCGCATTCTTCGAGAAGTCCTAAATAGAGTGTTCTTAAAAAAATATAACAGCGATATTTTCTCAGAGTAGTCCCGCAGTTTTTTGAAAGGAGTAAGAACAGATGAAGATTCGACCATTGGCAGACAAGGTGCTTGTTGAGCGTGTCGAGGCGGAAAACAAGACGGCCGGCGGAATAGTCCTGCCGGACGCCGCCAAAGAAAAACCACAAAGGGGCAAGGTCGTCGGCGTCGGAGAAGGCAAAATACTCGACGATGGGACACGCAAAAAGATGCAGGTGAAAAAGGGCGATCTGGTGCTATTCACAAGCTATGCCGGCACAGAGGTAAAAATTGACGGCAAAGAACATCTGATTATGGATGAATCAGACATCATGGCTGTAATCGAAAAATAAAGGTTCGTTGAACGGAATTGAAGAAGGAGAAGGAAAAACATGGCAGCTAAAAAAATAGCTTTTGGCACTGATGCACGCGCGGCTATTCAAGAAGGCGTGAAAAAACTCGCATACGCGGTCAAGATCACGCTCGGGCCCTGCGGCAAAAATGTAGTTCTGGAAAAATCATTTGGCTCGCCCACGGTTACTAAAGATGGCGTCACGGTTGCTAAAGAAATCGAGCTTGAGGACTCCTACGAGAATATGGGCGCCCAAATGGTAAAGGAAGTAGCATCCAAGACGTCTACCGTTGCAGGCGATGGAACAACAACCGCAACCATCCTCGCTGAGAGCATTTTTAACGAGGGACTCAAAAACATCACCGCCGGCGCCAACGCAATGCAGGTAAAACGCGGTATAGATATGGCCGTCAATGCCATCGTCGAGGAACTGCAAAAGATGAGTACGCCCGTCGAGTCCACCAAGCAGATCGAACAAGTAGCAATCTGTTCCGCCAACCAGGATGCCGAAATCGGCAAAAAGTTGGCTGAGGCAATGGACAGGGTGGGCAAAGACGGCGTCATCACCGTTGAGGAAGGCCAGTCTTTGGAAACAACGGTAGAGCTGCTCGAAGGTATGCAATTCGACAAAGGATATCTTAGCCCACACTTTATCAACAACTTGGAGAATATGTCGGCTGTCCTGGAAAAGCCGTATATCCTCGTGCACGAGAAAAAAATCAGCTCTGTAAAATCGCTGATTCCCTTGCTGGAGAAAGTAGCTAAGCAAGCCAAGCCCCTTCTGGTCATCGCCGAAGAGGTCGAGGGCGAAGCTCTGGCCACGCTGGTTGTCAATAAACTCCGAGGCGTGCTGCAGTGTGCCGCCGTCAAGCGCCGGGTTTCGGCGACAGGCGAAAAGCCCTGCTCAGTGACATTGCAGTACTGACCGGAGCCGAGCCTATCTTTGAAGACCTGGGCTTGCAACTGGAGAACATCGAGCTAAAACAACTTGGAAGGGCAAAACGAGTTACTATCGACAAGGATGCGACAACCATTATCGAAGGTGCCGGCAGCACGGAAGCTATCAAGGGCAGAATCGAGCAGATAAAAGCCGAGATTGAGAAATCCACCAGCGACTACGATATAGAGAAACTCCAGGAAAGATTGGCAAAGTTGGCTGGCGGCGTCGCCCAGATCAATGTCGGAGCGGCAACTGAAGCAGAAATGAAGGAAAAGAAGGCACGGGTGGAAGATGCATTACACGCCTGCAGAGCAGCGGTGGAAGAAGGCATCCTGCCTGGCGGCGGAGTGCCAATGCTCAGGACGCTGGCCACGCTCGATAAAATCAAAGTCGATGGCGATGAAAAGATCGGGGTGGACATCGTCCGAAGGGCGGTCGTTGCTCCAATCAAGCAAATCGCTCAGAACGCCGGTCTGGATGGGTCAATCGTAGCCCAGAAGGTAATGGAGAGCAAAGAGAAGAACTTCGGCTACGATGCGCTGCGGAAGGAGTACGGAGATTTGGTTAAGTTCGGCGTCATCGTGCCGACAAAAGTCGAAAGAGTTGCCCTGCAGAACGGTGCTTCAATAGCCTCATTGCTGCTAATGACTGATGCTATAGTCAGCGAGATCCCGGAGAAAAAGGAAAAAATGCCCGCAGGCCCGCCGGGCGGCGGAATGTATTAGCCTATAAACACTAAGCGGGTTCCCTTGTGGAACCCGCTTTTGCTCTATGGGCAAGGAACAATATCACGTGGCTTTTCGCTTTTATCGAAATGCAATATGCCAGGCGTCTCGGAATGTTGCTGCGGCAATATTTATCGTAGGGCTGCTGCTGGTCGGCTTTGGAGTGGTTATCCTGGCAGCCCCTGCGATATTCGCATTTCTTACGGCTATGATATTTTTCTTCACTGGCATCGGCTGCGCAATTACGGCTATGAAGATTTTTTGGGTACAGAAACAGTTTGGCAAGCTCACCCGTGATGATTCGCAGGCCTACCGACACAATGCCAAAATCCACGTGGAGGGGCATCCATTCGACGAGATTTGAGCCGGCGCTAAAACCGCAACGGCAAAACCGCCAAATAAATTTGGCGGCTAAATATTTAGCCCCGCAATTCATTGCGGGGTTTTGGCCTCACGAAATACGGCACAAAATATTGAAATTTGCCGGCCACTTCGGTTATAATATTTTTTTTGTTTGGCTTCAACAGAAGCGCTCCCGGCCCGCGTTTGCCGTGCCCGGACGAACCACAATGGACCCCGCTCCGCGGGCACCAAAGAACCAGGTTCCGCTTATGCTTGAAAGATCCCATAATTTTGTGCGTTTTTTGGCCTACGTTCGGCCATACAAAGGGCTTCTGCTCCTGGGAACGGTCGGAGGCGTGGCCAAATTCACTGTTCCATTGCTGCTGCCTCAGGTTACCCGGCATCTACTAGACAATGTATTTCTGAACGAAGCACTGAGCACTGAGCAGAAACTTCACGCCCTATTTTTGTACGCAGGCGGCATGATGGCCATATTCATATTTGTCTATGCCCCTTGTGTTTATATACGGCACTTGTACACCGACAAGGCCAGCCATCGGGCAATCTTTGACCTGCGATGCGAGCTTTACTACAGGATTCTGCGGATGTCGGCTTCGTTCTTCAACCGCAATAAAAGCGGCGAAATCATCTCTCGACTAATCAGCGATATCCAACTTGCCCAGAATCTGGTCGGCACCGCCCTAACCAATGTGTGGATGGATGCAATTGCAGTCTTGGTAATACTATATTTCATGCTCAGAATCGATATGACAACGACGCTCGTGGCGCTTTTGAGTTTTCCGGCGTATCTATTGTTATTTCGAAGGTTCGGCGACGAAATCAGAGACACCACGCGTAAGGTGCAGGACAAACTTTCTGTGATGACCAGCAACGCCCACGAAAGAATTGCCGGCAGAATGGTAGTCCACGCCTTTACTCAGGAATTCAACGAAACGGAGAAATTCCGCAGCGAATCAGAAAGTTTGTTTTCCACGAATATGCGGCGTGTTTTCATCCAGAGTCTAAACCAGGCTGTTACCGGAACTCTGGTTAGTCTGTCGCCCTTAATAGTGACCTGTTTCGGCGGTTACCAGGTCATTTCCGGCAATATGACGGTAGGGGAATTGATCGCGCTAACTATGTATCTTGGGCCGCTTTATCTGCCTCTACAACGTTTTTCTGAGTTGAACGTGGTTTTTGCCAATTCAATGGCTTCTCTGGACCGTATCTACGAAATAATGGACCAAGAGCCGGAAATAGTCGATCAGCCGGGAGCTATCGAGCTAACAGAGGTTAAAGGGCACGTCACGTTCGACCACGTCAGCTTTTCCTACAACAAAGGGTGTCCGGTTCTAAATGGCGTTACGTTCACTGTTCGAGCCGGGCAGAAAGTTGCTCTGGTAGGCCCCAGCGGATCGGGCAAAAGCACCATCGTCAGCTTGATTCCCAGATTTTATGACTGCAATGCCGGCCAGGTCAGAATCGATGAGTACGACATTCGTCGGATAAAAGTAAAGTCGCTGCGGCGTCACATCGGGATGGTGCTGCAGGACCCGGTGCTTTTCAGCGGAACAATTCGGGAGAACATCCTCTACGGTAATCCCGCCGCTAGCGAGGCTGAAGTTGTGGCCGCAGCCAAAGCAGCCAACGCCTACGAGTTCATTCTGTCTTCGCCAAATGGTTTCGACACCGAGGTAGGCGAGAGGGGCAGCTTTTTATCGGGCGGGCAAAGACAACGCATCACTATTGCGCGGGCGTTTCTGAAGAATCCGAAAATCCTGATTCTTGATGAGGCTACTTCCTCTCTGGATTCGGAGTCGGAACGCCTGATTCAGGATGCGATGAGCCGGCTGATAGCGGGCAGAACCACGTTTATCATAGCGCATCGCGGCTCGACGGTACGGAACGCAGACCGGATATTTGTCGTCTGTAATGGCTCAATTGTGGAATCCGGAAACCACGGTGAGCTGTTGCTCAAAGAAGGAATCTATCGGGACCTGTATGCCGGTCAGTTTGAAACCACAGGAAGTCCGATAGCACAGTCGGACAACGGTTATAGGCAAGAGCCTGCTGCCGTGATTCTGGAGGATGCCCGCAATTGAGACGCGCACGGATCTGGCAACTATCGGATTTTCAGCGTGGCCAAGGCAAGGGCAGCAAAGGCAGCCGCTAAGAGCCAAAAACGCACTACTACCTGCGGCTCGCTCCAGCCGGCCAGGTGAAAATGATGGTGCAGAGGGGCACATCTAAAAAGTCGTTTGCCGCCTGTGTATCTGAAATAACCTACCTGCAATACGACACTCAGTAGTTCTATTACGAACACGCCGCCGATAATCAAGAGCAGAACCTCGCTTCTGGTCACCAGCCCCATAGCCCATCGCCGCTCCTAACGCCAGTGAGCCGACATCGCCCATAAAAGCCTGAGCAGGATGACAGTTGTACCACAGAAAGCCCAGCACCGCGCCCAAGATTGCCGAATAAAAGACGCTTAGTTCGCCGGCCTTGGGTATATGCGGCAGCAGCAGATAGCTGGCCCAGGTCATCCGAGGTGATGGGCCCCATAGTCTCGGAGGCCACGTAGCAGAGCACCGCCAGCACTAAAGAAACCATGCCAACGCATCCGGCTGCCAATCCATCCATACCGTCAGTCAAGTTCACGGCATTGCTGGTGGCCGACAGATAAAAAATCGCAATCAAAACGAACATCCAAGTGGCCAGCGGCAGGCCGTGCTTGTAGAACGGCAGCCAGAGTTTTTTACCATCGTCGATGTTGCGAAATCGAGGTACAAAAACGATGCAACCAGTACGGCTCCGCCGATTTGAAAGATGAGCTTTTCCCAGGGATTAAGTCCGTTTCTGCTTCGCTGGCGAGAGACCGCGGTGAGTTTTAGCCAGTCGTCAACGCCGCCGAGCACAGCAAACCAGATCATCACAAAAATCGCCTTCTGGACAAAGCCGACCGACAAGTTTGCCCACACCAAGGTAGTTACCAGCACCGCCAGGATAATAATCAGGCCGCCCATGGTCGGCGTATTGGCTTTTTCTTTGGTCAATTCGTTGAGGGTAGCATGATGAAACTCCGGGCGGTCGCCGATCTTCTTGCGCATCAGCCAGCGAATAATGGAAGGACCCAAGAAAATGGCAATAGAAAAACTCGTCAACACCGCTGCCACAGAGCGAAACATTACGTTCTGATAGGCATAAAAACCGAGACGCTCGGTAAAAAACCCGCTAAAGTACCGTAATAAGTGGTATATCATTTTCGATTTCCGATTTCCGATTTACGTCGATACTCGGAAATCGCCACTCTCAAATCTGCAATTCCTTTAATTTCTCAGTGACCGTTTCCAGCTTCGCCGCGCGCGAACCTTTCACTAATATTATATCGTCATCTTTCACAAATTCGTGCAACCTATTGCAAACCTCGAACGCATCCTGGAAGCATTCTGCTTGCAGGTTGTACTGTGCGGCTTTTTGTGCGGCTTGGGCAGTGGTATCAGCAAATTTGCCCACCGCCAACAGCACTTTTACCTTCGCCTGCGCGATAGCGGCGCCCAGCTCGGCGTGCAAAGCGTGTGCATATTGGCCCAATTCAGCCATATCACCACAGACAAAGACCCGCCGCCGCCTTTGTGTTTGGTCAAGACCGGCCAATATTTCCAGGGCATTTTTCATCGAGGCGGGATTTGCGTTATAGCAGTCATTTAATACCGTCAGTCGCCCGATTTGCAGCACCTCAGCACGCATCGGAAGATTGGTCAGGGTTCTAATGGCGCCGGCAAAATCGGCGGCGGTCAGGCCAAACTGGCTGCAAATCGCCCAGGCGGCAAGCGCATTCTCAACATTACCAGGGCCCGGCACCCGCAGGCAAAGCCGGGTACCGTCGATGCTGAAGCTGCTCTTGGCGCCGTCAAAAGTGATGTCGTGAGCCTGATAATCGGAATCCGCCGATCTGCCGAAGGTAACAACTCGATACCTGGCGTTTGCCGGCCGGGGCACGGTATCAGCGTTGATTATTAAGATGCCATCAGGCGTAAGACCCTCGGCTATGGACAGCTTTTCTTTCCTGATCGCTTCCAGACTACCGAATCCTTCCAGATGCGCCGGCTGAACATTGGTTACCACCGCGACATCGGGCAGAGCGATGCCGGTTAAGTAAGCTATCTCGCCGGGATGGTTGGTGCCCAACTCAGCAACAACAATCTGGTCGTCCGAGTCACCCGCAAGCAGTGTCAAAGGCAGGCCTATATTATTATTGTAGTTCTTTGGCGATTGAGTGACGCGGGAATGCTGACTGAGGACGTGGTAAGTGATTTGCCTGGTCATTGTTTTGCCCACCGAGCCGGTTATGGCAACCACCTTGAAGCCGCACTGCCGGCGGTACGCTCTGGCAAAATCGCCGAGGGCCTTGATGGTATCATCAACCTGGAGAACCGTGCTCCGTGACCCGTGAGCCGTGACCCGATTTCTGTTGACTACCGCACAGACGGCACCTTTGGCAAAGGCATCGACAACATAATCATGGCCGTCGAATTTTCCGCCGGGTACGGCGAAGAAGCAGTCGCCGGGTTCTGTAGTCCGCGAGTCGATGCTTACGCGGGTAAAGTGGTAAACCTTCGCTCGTGACTCGTGGCTCGTACCCGGTTCGACATGTGCTTTTATCATCCGTGCGAGGGTCTTTATTGACAATTCCTTCATTTTTTCACTCTTGGGCAGCACATGCATAACTCGCTGGCACAAATATTTGCCAATAGAACAAGATTATGCTATAATACTAAAAATGGTCAAGGATTTTGAGATTATCGGTCAGATCACCAACACAGAAACAATTGCTGTTGGTAGCTCGATCCGAATAATCAAAAGGTTGAATAGAATCTACGGAGACGGTCGTTGGCGTAAGCTCAAGGGTATCGCGAAAGTAAGGCTGCCGGATGGTGCCATTTGCAAAGCCGAAGTCCATTGGTACGAAATGAGCAGCGTAGGGAGAAAAGAATTTAAGGTTAAGCGTATACTATTATGAGCAAAAGATCGAATACACAAAATTACGTTCTCTGCATCAGCAATGGGAGATATCCAGCCTCGCTGGAAGTCCGTAAGATATACCAGTTCATTCCAACCCCGCAGGCTGAAGCTCATGGGCAAATCCGAGTTATTGATGAATCAGGCGAAGATTACCTTTATCCGCAGGACTTTTTCATTCCTATTGAGGTTCCAGTAGAAGCCGCACGAGCTTTTGCGCATGGGCGGTAAAAGAGATGAAACAAGCCAGCTTTTCGGGCTACTTGGAAGTTTCTGCACAAACCTTTACATGTTGGCTGAGTGGCGCGTCAGGGAGAACCATGTACGAAATCGGTGGCTCGACTTTGCGGGAGGACCTTCATGAGCCACCAAGAAATGCTGACGAAAGAAGATGTCAAGGACTTGATAGAGAGACGATGTCACGAGAATCAGTTGCTCACGACCCGCACAGGTATCGTGCTGACATTTAATAGCCTGGTGGCCATAGCTATTAGTAGGGGCAACATACCAGGTCCGGTAGGTTTGTCTGTTAGCCTTCTGGTCATTCTTCTCAACGCGCTTTGGCTACAAGACTCCAGCCAGCCAGTGATGTACATTGAGGCCCCGGGCAAGCGCATAAGACAGCTAAACCCTATGCCGTGCCCCAAAAAGATCTGGGGTGAGGTAATCCGGCCAGAGGAACACCCCAAGCGACTTGGTAGCAATAAATTCATAGGGAAGGCAGTCCCAGTTATCCTCTTGGTGGCTTGGATTGGTGGCCTTGCGTTGGTCGTGTGTATGAGAATCTGGATGTTGACCACAGAAGTAGGGCACTGTGTTTGGAAAGCCGTTTTCTCCACGGACATCTGGTCGATATTTATGTGAAAAAAACAACCACCGCCTGGAGCATGGAAACCGTCCGTTAAGAGTGAAGAATGGACCGAGTCCGTTCTAATCTGCACTTCTAATCAGACCTTTGAGATATTCGCCCGCAACGTCCTCGTCGCTGAAGGGGAATTTTTGTGTGCCGATGATTTGATAATTCTCGTGGCCTTTGCCGGCAATAAGAACAATGTCATCTTTGGCAGCGATGTTTATTGCTAATTCGATCGCCTTTCTTCTATCCGGCTCAATTATTTTCGTATGTCGTATGTCGTATATCGTATATCGTGTTTTCTTGCTTTGCATCGGCGGGGCGTTTTCAAAGCCGGCGACAATTTCATCTATGATCGCTTGCGGCCTCTCCGTTCGAGGATTATCGCTGGTTACAATTACAGTATCAGCGAATTGCTCCACGACTCTGGCCATGCGCGGGCGTTTGGTCCTGTCCCTGTCGCCGCCGCAGCCGAAAACAACTATCAGTCTGCCTTTGCACAAAGGCTTCAGCGTAGTCAGCACGTTTTTCAAAGCATCGTCGGTATGTGCATAGTCAATAAGAACGTGACCCGTGCCCCGTGACTCGTTACCCGTATAACTGACTTTTTCCAGTCGGCCTGGCACGCCCTGCAACGCTGACAGGCCGGCTGCTATTGTTTTCAAATCCAGACCCGCTGCCAGGCACAAGCCCGCCGCTGCAAGGTGGTTGCTGACATTGTGCCGGCCCAGCAAGGAAGTCGTGACTCGTGACTCGTGGCTCGTGGCTCGTGATTCGTGATATTTCAAAAGGAAGACGGTTCCATTTATGTCCATCGATTCGATATGCGCACTGATGTCTGCTTCGGCATCGACGGCGTACCAGAGAACTTTTGCCTTCGTCCTTTCGGCGATGTGTTGCGCTCGGGCGATTGCTTATTCAGTACCGCTGTGGCATCGGGCGAAAGGGCAGAGAATAGTTTTGTTTTTGCGGCCAGGTAAGATTCTTTAGTTTTGTGATAGTCAAGATGGTCGCCGGTCAGGTTGGTGAACGCTGCCGCTTTGAATTCTATGCCGGCCAAACGATTCTGGGAAAGGGCATGGCTGCTGGCTTCAATGACCATGTATTTTGCCCCGGCCTTTACCATTTGCTGCTGTGCCTCGGCGATGGCCAGACTGTCCGGCGTGGTAAGGCTTGCCTGGCAGGTGCCTGAGCCGGTATCGTAAATAATTGTGCCGATGAGTCCGCACTTCTGGCCGGCAGTCTGTATTACCGAGCGAACCAGATATGCCGTTGTTGTCTTGCCGTTTGTGCCGGTAACCGCCAGATTGATTAACTTTGAAGCTGGATTGCCTCTTGCAGCCTGAGCCAGAAGAGCTGCCGCTTCCGCGGAATCATCAACTATAATAATCGCACATTCCTTCTGTATTCTGTCCCTTCGACTTCGCTCAGGGCAAGCTTCTGTATTCTGTCTTCTGTCTTCTGTCTTCTGTCTTCTGTACTCCTGGCAAACGATATATTTTGCGCCGCGGTCGACAGCCTGAGCAATAAAGTCGTGGCCATCATAAACCGCGCCTCCGATAGCCACGAATACATCGCCGGCTTGAACCAGGCGTGAATCCACGCAAACTCTGGGCGATTTGCCCGAAGAAACCAAATTTATTAGTGCGTCAAAGGTTATATTCTTTAGCCTACATTGTATATATCGGCTGCGGGGCATTCTATGAATTATGGTGAAAAATCACACCCTACTGTTTATAATTGTCGCAGCACCGGATTGCCGGAGAAAGTATAAGCAAACGGGCGCTGAGAAATTGACAATTAAGAAGGGATAAACCAATGAGAATTCGTTATTTGCTTTGTGCGTTCTTAACGTTGGTTGCCGCTGGTTCGCTGGGCGTTGCATCGGACAACAAAGGCGAACCGGAATATTTTGCCGTATTTATGGAAGGCAAAAAGGTTGGGCACTCCGTAGAAACTCGCCTGGCCGAGCAGACAACCATAACTACTACCACAAAGATTAGTATCACCATAACAAGACTTAATACGCCCATAACCATGAACATCGTGGAAACCTGTGTCGAGACCACAGATGGAAGGCCGCTCAGCTTTGAGTCCATTCAAGAACTTAGCGCGATGACGGTGAAAGTAGCCGGCACAATAGATAAAAGCGGAAAGGTGAGCGTGACTGCTACCTCGATGGGCACCGAGCAGAAAAGCAGTCTCCAGTGGCCGGAAGGCACAGTAATGGCTGAAGGTCTGCGCCTGTTGAACCTGCAGAAAGGACTAAAAGAAGGTTCAAAATATACAGTTAAGATATTCGAGCCGTCGATGATGCAAGCGATAGAGGCGCAGATAGAAGTAGGCTCAAAGGCAAATGTTGACCTGCTGGGACGGGTTGTCGCTCTGACAGAGGTTACTACCACGATGAACCTGCCGGGGGCGGGCACAATCGCCACTACTACTTACGTCGATGACGAGCTTAACGTACAGAAAACTGTCACGCCGCTTGCCGGGATGCAGGTTGAGATGGTTGCCTGCACGAAGGAATTCGCTCTGGGCAAAAACGATGTGCTGGAATTGATTGAAAAGCTCTTTGTGCCAAGCCCACAGCCGCTGGATGACGTCGGCTCAGCCAGTTCTATTGTCTACCACCTCGTGCCAACGCAAGGTGCAGATTTACCGATACCCTCCAACGACAATCAAAAAGTACAGCGACTCAAAGATGGCACTATTCTGGTAACAGTTGCGCCGGTTGACGCGCCGCAAGGGGCGAAGTTCCCTTACAAGGGCACGGATCAGGCCATTCTGGAGGCAACCAAGCCCACGAGGTTTCTGCAGAGCGATCGCAAGGAGGTCGTTGACCTTGCCCGCAGTGCTGTCGGCGATACCAAAGATGCCGCCGAGGCTGCCAGGAGGATTGAAACTTTCGTAGCCAAGTACATTGAGAATAGGAGCCTTTCGGTCGGCTACGCATCGGCAGCAGAGATCGTAGTTAGTAAGCAGGGTGACTGCAGCGAGTTTGCGGTACTGACGGCGGCGATGTGCCGAGCGGTGGGCATTCCCGCGCAGGTCGCTACGGGTCTTGCCTATGTGAAGGATTTCGGCGGCCCCAACGGCTGCTTCGGCGGTCACGCCTGGGTGCAGGCGTACATAGGCGGCAAACCCGGCAAATGGGTCGGGCTCGATGCGGCTTTCAGAGGTGCCGGCCGGGGCGGCTACGGCCCAGGACATATCACACTGGCAGTGGGAAACGGCGACCCAGAAGGATTCTTCGACCTGGTCAGCACACTGGGACAGTTCAAGATAAGCAAAATGACCGTAAATAGAAACAAGTAGCGCCCGAAAACCGCTCGGCTCACTGCGGACAAGGCTCATCGCTGAGGATACCCTCAACTAAGAGATTTGCCATCACGGGGCCATCATCGGTCATAGTCACCCACACGATGTGGTCAAACTGGCACTTGCTGAGTCCGGCGGGTCTATGCGCGCTGTCTGAGCCTGAGCCGCCGGTGGTCGCCAGAATATAGTACCGCATGCCATCGCGGATAGACTTGCCATACCTGTGCGCATGTCCCGCAAAAACGGTATAGTCCCTGTCCTGCAAGAGGTACTCGAGCTCTTGCCAGTTTTCGTAGCTCGCGCCCAACCACATGGGTTCGTGCATAAATACGAGCGTCCAGCGGACACGCTCCGGCGGATTATCTGTTAGCACGTTGCTGAAGTAATCTATCTGCTTATCACTGATATAACGGTTGTCGGTGTCTTCCGTATTCAGGCAGAGAAATAGGACATTACGGTAAACAAAGTGGTAATAGCTGGCGCCGAGACGCTCCCGCCACTTTTCGGCCATCACCTTATTGGTGATATCATGATTGCCCGGCAGATAAAAGAAGGGCATCTGCAATTTATTTGCCAGGCTATCAAATTCCTGCCATTGGCGGTCCAGTTTAGCGATATCATCGCTGTAGCCCTCGATCAGGTCGCCAATGCAGATAACAAACTCAGGCTTTAATAGGTTCAGCTCTGCCACGGCATCAGCAAAGACGCCTGGCCGATGCCCGCCGGTGCGGTTGGCCACGATGGCAAACTTGAAATTATCCCTGTCGTTGTACAAATTCAAATGAGTCCAGGGATTAGCCCGTTCTGATTGCTGAATCTTCAGCTCACCGCCGGCACAGCCGACCAAAGCGACTGCCAAAGCAGCCGCCAGGACAGCAGAGGACAGCGAACAGAGGATAGAAATCAGTCTTCGGAAATTCTGCATACATTCCCGTTCGGATTCGCTCATCGCAGACTCAATCACAAGAGTTTTGCAAAATGGAGATTAGGCACATATTATTTAAGGAAATCAAGAAACGGATTTCCTTAAATAATATGTGCCTAATCTCCATTTTGCAAAAGTTTAATTAACTGTACTGTCTATTTTCATTAAAGTCTTGTAAGTCTTTCTTACGACTATCTTTCCATGGGAATGGTCCCAATGGAAAGGAAATGTCATGGAGCGACGATTTGAAATACGAAAACGCGAAATTCTTCAGGAAGCAGACATCAAGCCGGAGGTGGCCGATGGCATGCTGAGGCGACTGGAACAATTTGTCCAACCGTTCATAGCCTCTTTGGGCAGAAGGGAGCCAAGGCAAAATGCCCAGATATATATTTGCGGCCTGTTGTCGGACCTGGAAAGAAAGAATGTTGAGTCGATTGCCTACCGCTACGATCGTGATCGCCGGGCGCTGCAGCAATTCGTAGGCACGGCGCCATGGGATCATCAGCCGCTGGTGGAAGAATTGGTCAGGCAGGTTGGCATCGAACTTGGCGAAGAGGATGGCGTCATTGTCTTTGATCCATCGGGGCATAAAAAGTGCGGCAATGATTCGGTAGGCGTGCAGCGTCAGTGGCTGGGTCGGCTTGGCAAAGTGGACAACGGCCAAGTTGGTATCTACATGGGCTATGCCTCTGGCAAAGAACATGCGTTGGTGGATACACGTATTTATCTTTCCCGCCAGTGGGCCAACGACAAGGCTCGACGAAACAAATGCGGCGTGCCTAAAAATATTCGCTATCAGACGCGCCATGAGCTGGCATTGGATATGCTGAAAGACAACGGAAACTATCTGCCTCACAGTTGGATAGCCGGAGATGATGAAATGGGTCGTTCGAGCGGTTTTAGAAGGGATTTGCGGGCTCTGGGCGAACAGTATCTTCTGGCGGTTCCGTCCAATACCAGCATTCGTGACCTTCAGAGCAAGCCGCCTGCATACAGTGGTCGTGGTCAACCTGCGAAACAGCCTATAAGGGGTGTTGATATATGGCGTGATTCGCTGGCAGGCAATGTATGGACGAAGATCGATGTTCGGGATGGTGAAAAAAGACCGCTGATTACAGAGATTGTTAAGAGGCGTGTGGTCGCCCGTACAGAACGAGGGTGGGATGATTGCACAGAAGAACTTTTGGTGGTGACGCGCTCTGCGGATGAGTGTGGCAACGTCAAGTACGACTATTATCTTTCCAATGCACCTGCTGATACTGCTTTGGATGAGCTGGCACGTGTTGTAAAGGCTGAACATCGTATAGAAGATTGTCTCAAGCGGGCCAAAAGCGAAGCTGGGCTTTCTGATTATGAAGTTCGCACCTGGGCAGGTTGGTATCATCATCAAACGTTCTCGCTCATCGCACTATGGTTTTTGATTTTGGAAACACGGCGGGGGAAAAAAGTATACACCAGCGTTGACGGTTCCACAGGTTCGGACGTTTTTGTACGTGCGGTTGCGGCAGGCCTGCGACCGCCGCTATCCCGGATGGGCGCTGCATTTGATAAAGCGCAAAAGCAGGCGGAGAGAGCTGGCTCGGTTTTATCATTACAAACGACATAACTTATTGGCTCCGCTAAGAGTTAAAGAACGAAAATGAAAATAGACAGTACAATTAATCAAACTGGACGTCGGACAAGATGAATTCGACATTGCTATAGCCGTTGTAGGTGTTGATATGCGGATGATAAGCAACATTGAAGATTTCGCGATCAACCAGTTTCTTCTCCAACTGGGCCATTGAAAAGCCAATGCACCGGACGGAACCAGTGTTGTCAGTTATGGCAAGTTGCAGATGATCGCCCCTTGCGCCAACCGCTCTCGGCGGAGAGATTAGACGAACACCTTTTGTAGCAAAGATTGGCTCGGGGTTGCCGAGGCCGAAAGGCCCCAGCATCTGCAATTGGCCGACCAGGTCTTTGCCAAATTCGGCCAATGGTGCTACCGCGTCGATGTGAAGTTTGGCAGTAACATCATCCTGCGTCAGATTGCCCCTGGCGTAGGCCTCGAATTCTGCTGCGAATTGGTCAATCTTGGCAGGCTCGATAGTTATGCCGGCTGCCATCTTGTGGCCGCCAAATTTGACCAGATGCCGGCTGCACGCCTGGATTGCACTTCGCAGACAGAAACCCGCAATCGATCGCGCCGAACCCTGGGCAGGTGCGGGCCCGCTTTCCCGGGGGTGCTGATCAGGATCGTGGGGCGATAAAATGTCTCTACTATTCTGGAGGCCACAATCCCCAACACGCCGCCGTGCCAGTTTTCGCTGGCCAGCACGATGCTCCTTTGCTCACTCCTGTCCAGGCCGCGCTCAACTATCATTTCGCGGGCCTGCTTGAAGATTTTTCGCTCGCATGATTGTCGTTGCGTATTTTGCTCTTTAAGGTACTCGGCTATCTGTTGTGCCCGCGAAGGATTTTCACTGGTCAAAAGCTCTACGGCCAATCGCGCATGTCCCATCCGCCCTGCCGCGTTGAGCATCGGCGCCAGGCGAAAGCCGATATGAAAACTATCCAGCCCCTGCCCGGTCAGTCCAGCCGAGTCAATCAAGGCCTGTATTCCGCACAGTTTGCAGGCGGGTAGCGCCTTGAGTCCGTAGGCGGTAAGGACTCTGTTCTCACCTCGCAAGTCCACGATATCGGCGACTGTTCCTATCGCCGCCAGACTGGTAGCGTTCAGCATGAATTCGCGCAGCGGTGCCTCAAGTTTTTGGCCGGAGCTGAATTCATCAGCAATCGCCCAGGCTAACTTAAAGGCGACCATCGCCCCGGCTGAATCCTGGTTGGGGTAGGACTCTTCCAGCGCGGGGTGCACGATGGCAATAGCTTCGGGCAGCCGGTCTTCAGGTTGGTGATGGTCGGTTATTATTAGTTCCACGCCCAACTGCCGGGCAAGCTCGGCGGAGCTAAAGGCGGTTATCCCACAGTCCACGGTGACAAGGATTTTGCTGCCGGATTCGGCCAACGACCGGACGGCTTCGGGATTCAGGCCGTAGCCTTCATCGATTCGGTGAGGGATGTAATAATCAACATTAGCTCCGAGGAGCGTTAAAATCTGCCAGAGAATTGACGCCCCCGTGATGCCGTCTACGTCATAATCACCGTAGACTGTGATTTTTTCTTTGTTTTTGATTGCCTGCTTGAGGCGGTGAACCGCTGGCTTGATTCCCGGCATGCGCTGCGGGGCGATAAGCTCGGTCAGTTTGGGACTCAAAAAGACAGCGCCCGCCCGGGCATCGCAGACTTTGCGGTTGATCAAGACCTGCGCTAAAAGCGGAGAAATCTTCAAGGTCTTTGCCAGTTGCGCAGAGCGTTCATCCGGCGGCCGAATTATCCATCGTCTTTTTTGCATCCGTGTAGGTCATTTAGGACCCTGCGGCAGCAGTTGGTCAATCGCTGCGGCAAGCTCTTTCTTGCCGGTCAAGCCAACCCATTTCTTCTGAACTTGGCCGTTTTTGAATAGGATAGTGGTTGGTATCGCAGTTATGCCGAACTCCGTTGCGCTGTCGCGGGCGTCATCGGTATTGAGCTTGCAGACTTTGGCTCGGCCTGCGTACTTATCGGCGATCTCCTCCACAATGGGAGCCATCATTTTGCACGGTCCGCACCACGGCGCCCAGAAATCGACCAGTACCGGCACGTCGGCGCTGTGAACAACCTGGTCAAAAGTGGAGTCGGTTAGTTCAATCACGTTATCAGCCATTATTTCATCCTTTCAGCTTACCGTCCACCCGGCCCAAGTATATCACCGACAGGCTTGTGCCACCAGTTCGGGTCTCGCAGGTACTCTTTCAGCATCATAGCGGCAACAACACCATCTCCGATAGCGGTCGCCAGTTGCATGGCTGCCCCTATTCTGCAATCACCTGCCACGAACACGCCAGGCACGGTCGTTCGAAGATACGCACAGTCGCACTTGACGAAGCCCTTTTCGGTCAGCTCAGTAAAGCCCTTAAGAAAGCCGGTGTTCGGCTCCGTGCCGACAAATATAAATACACCATTGCAGGGGTAGTCCTGTTCCCGGCCGGTCTTGACGTCCTTCAACCTGACCGACTGAACTTGGCCTTTGCCTTGTATGGCGGTTGCTACCGTACTATACTTAATAACCAAATTGGAGTCAGGCTCACCGGCCTTTCGCTTAAGCTCTTCAACCAGGACCTCAGTAGCTCTGAACTGGTCTCTGCGGTGGATAAGTGTAACCTTACGGGCGTATTTTGTCAGATGGAGCGTCTCTTCAAGTGCCGTGTTGCCGCCGCCCACCGCGACCACGTCCTTGCCCCTAAAAAACGGAGCATCGCATGTCCCGCAATAGCTTACGCCCGCACCGCGGAAATCTTCTTCCCCGGGAATTCCGAGCTTGCGATAGCTGCTGCCAGGGGCAAGAATTACGATGCTGGCGGTAAATTTGTCTTCATCACAATAAACCGCGATGCTGCCGTCCGGCAGTCTCTCCAGATTGGTGGTCTCGCAACTGGTTTTTATCTCAGCCCCGAAGCTCTTAGCCTGCTTTTGCATTTGTTCGATCAGGCCCGGACCATCAATTTGAATGATGCCGGGATAGTTCTCGATTCTGTTTGTCGTAGCGATCTGCCCGCCGGGCACGAGTTTCTCGAGCACTAAAGTCGTCAGCCTGTCGCGGGAGGTATAAAGAGCTGCCGCTAGGCCGGCTGGCCCGGCCCCAACAATGATAACGTCATATACGCTGTCGGTCATTCCGGACCCGTTGCCGCTTGCTGCAGATGCGGCTCTATTTTCTTCTTAATGTCGGACTCAAAATTCGGCGTAACGCTCGTGATTTGGCCTACGAGTTTGCCGGCCTTGTACAGATGTAATGTTGGTATGCTCATAATACCGCGTTCAGTGGCTGTCTGACGTGCGTCGTCAACGTTCAACTTGCAGACCTTTAGCTTTCCGGCGTAGTCTCGGCCTATTTTTTCGATCACCGGCCCAGCCATTCGGCAGGGCCCACACCACTGGGCCCAGAAATCGACCAGCACCGGCGTGTCGGATTCCAGCACTTCGCTCTCAAAGGTCGCATCGTTGACATTAATCGGCTTCCCATCTGCCATTTTCATGCTCCTTGCTGCAAAAAAAACGAGACGTAAGGTCAAAGCCAGATACTAAGGTGCAAGGATGTCTATGTCAATTAGGTTTGCCGGTTTTTCGATTTGGGGCGTGAACCTGCGGCAAAACCGCGAAGAAGAAAAACCCCACGTACAACGTGGGGCTAAATATTTTTTCATTTTTTTTATTTAGCCCCCGGTTTCACTGGTGGTCCTCTTCCAGGTTTCGCCCAGGGTTTTCTTCCTGATTATCAGCGCTTTCACCCAGTGCAAGATCGCCTGCTTGTATTGACCTGGTTGTCTTGTCGATAGGTTCGAGCAGCTCAATGTCGGCACCCGTCGCAGCTCCAAGTTCCTTGAACTTTCTGGCTGTAACCAGGACCCTTCCTTCGAGCGAACCCAGGGCGTTATTATACGCTTCAACAGCGCGGTCAAGATGTTTCTGAATATCCTTGAAATGTTGGGCTAATGTGCAAATCCTCTCGTAGAGTGTTTTCCCCAAATCGCTAATTTTTTGCGCATTTTCCGCAATGTGCTCTTGCCTCCAACCGTAGGCGACCCCTTTCAACAGGGCCATCAGAGTCGTGGGAGTCGCAAGGATAACTTTTCGCTCCATCCCAAACTCGATGAGGTTAGGGATCCTGTTGCAGGGCAGCACTGAAGAACATTTCACCGGGTAGGAACAAAACAACAAAGTCAGGGGCAGGTTGGAACTGTTCCCAATAGTTCTTAGCACTTAGATTAGAAATGTGTGTGCGCACCTGATCGGCGTGCTCCCTGAGCTTGCGGACCCTGGTGGGCTCGTCTTGAGCCGAAACTGCATCCAGGTATCCCTGCAAGGGAGCTTTGGAGTCAACCACGACATTTCTCTCGTTGGGGAGCCTGATTATCATATCAGGCCGCGTACGGCCGCTCTCTGCCAATGCAGTGGTTTGCTCTGCAAAGTCACAATGCTCAAGCATTCCTGCAATTTCCACCACACGTCTTAGTTGGACTTCTCCCCAGTGCCCCCGAACCTCGGGTCTCCGCAATGCGGTCACCAGATTTTCAGTTGCCCCTTTGAGTTTTTCCTCGGATTCAAAGAGAGACTTTATCTGTTGTCCTAAGGTCGCAAAGTCAGCGGAACGTGCAGTTTCGATTTGTCTGAGAGTATCGTCTACACTGGTGAGGGATTCTTTCATAGGCTTGATGAGTTCATCAACCGCCTTCTGGCTCTTTTCCAAGTCCGCTTTCGCACACTCCTGAAATTTGCCTAAGTGTGTTGTTGCCAACTCCAAGAATTGTGCGTTGTTAGTTCGCAGGGCCTCGGCAGACAGAGCCTTGAAAGCATCAGATAGTCTCACCTTTGCCTCCTCTAACAAGGCAAGATTTTCCTCTGCTGCCTTTTGTTGCTCATCAAGTTTTGTGCGTATTCCAGCAAGCTCTATTTTCAACGAGGTACACTCTTCACGGAGCTGGGAGACTTGACCCTCCTTTTGTTCGACTTGTTTCTCAAGATACTTGGTCTTCTGCCGAGTGAGAAAAAAAACGGCCGATCCCGCACATATCGCACCAATAAGGAAGACCAAAACATATTCCATAATCTGGTCCCCGCAATTGCTACCATGTACCTCGTCAAATTATATGAGCTCCCGTGTCGATTCGTCAAAGACCAATGCGAAGGCAGAAACGGACAAAAAACTGTTGCCATGCAGTTGAAGATTTGTATCGTCCTGCAAAAGATCGAAATCAGATTTTAAGAGTCACCGATGGCGGCAAAGAATACAAGCTGTTGATATTCGATTGGGGCGGCGTGTTGATAGATGACCCAAGGCCGGGTCTGATGCGGTACTGCGCCAATGCCTTTAGCGTGCTGGTCGAGGTCTATACCCAAGTGCACGATAAATTCCTGGAAGATTTCCAGAAAGGCCTAATCGAGGAACGAACGTTCTGGCAGAGAGTCTCTAAAGAGTTGAATAGGCCGGATGCCACAGCAGAACTCCCTGTGGGGCGACGCCTTTCGCTCCGCTTATTCGCCGCGGGTAGAGGTTTTTGCCCTGGCATCGGCACTGCACAACAAGGGCTACAAAACGGCGCTTTTATCCAATACCGAAGTGCCCGCAATGGAGTTTTTCTCAGTTGCGGTACGATATGTTCGACGTGCTCGTCTTTTCCTGTGCAGAAGGTGCACAAAAGCCGGAAAGGAAAATCTACGAAGTGACGGTCGAAAAACTCCACTCGCGGCCGGGGCAAACGGTGCTCATAGACGATAAGCCGCTGTTTATAGAAGGGGCACAACAAGCAGGGCTCAATGGGATCATCTTCAGGAATCTCGAACAGGTTAAAGGTGATTTGGCTCGACTGGGAGTGAAAGTAACAATGTAAACCGGCGGTGAAACCGCCGGCTAAATATTTAGCCCCGGTTTTACCAGGGGTTCTGCGACCAATGAACTTATCAACGCACTACAGAACAAGAACATCATCCTACTCGACGGCGCTATTGGAACAGAATTGGATAAATGCGGCTTAATGTCCCGCGGCAGAAACAACCTCGATGCCCCCGAGGCGGTGCTCCAAATCCATCAGGAATACGCCCGGTGCGGGTGTGACGCGATAACCACAAACACGCTGACGATGAACCGCATCTACATCGAGACGCACAACGTCGGCGTCTGCGTGCGAGAGGTAAATCGGGCCGGAGTTGAATTGGCCAGGCAGGCTGCCGGCAAGCATCAGTACGTGCTGGGCGATATCAGCTCGACCGGCCAACTGCTCGAGCCTTACGGGACTTACAAAGAGTCGCAGTTCTATGATGCCTTCAAAGAGCAGGCTGAAATCCTGGCGGAATGCAGGCGTGGACGGATTTCATCATTGAGACGATGTTTGACCTTCGCGAGGCGCTGTGCGCCCTTCGGGCGTGCAAGGATAATTTCTCGCTGCCTGTCATTGTCTCGATAGCTTTTGCAACAGAGACAAAAGGGGCACGAACAATAATGGGCAACACCGCCGCAGCAGTGTGCCCAACAGCTCACCGATGCGGGTGCAGACGTCATCGGCGCTAATTGCGGCGAACTTGACCCGGCTCAAATGGCGGCGGTGGTATCCTATTCTCGGTCTGGCGACAACACTGCCGATTGCGGCACAACCCAACGCCGGTAAGCCAAAACTGGTGGGCGAAAAGACGGTGTTCGAAATGACGCCTGAGCCTTTTGCCGCAGGCATTGCCGAGTGCCTGCGTGCCGGGGCACGCGTTGTAGGCGGCTGCTGTGGAACAACGCCCTCGCACATTCGGGCGGTCGCCGCGATGCTGGATCGGGGCAATGGAAACTGAAAACCCAAAACCCAAAACTCAAAACTTTCACCTGGTAATCCTGAAAAAGCCCTATCTGGACGCGATCGTGGCGGGGCGAAAAACCATCGAATCGCGCCTTACCAGGACCAGGCACCAGCTTCTTCGGGCAGGTCCAGGCGGGCGATAAATTGTTCTTGAAGGTAAGCTCCGGACCGGTATGCGCAGTCGCAACTGTCGCGGCGGTGAAGTACTTTGAGAATTTGACGCCGGAACAAATGAGTGACATAAAACGCCGGTACAACCATTGTATCCAGGCAGACGAGCAGTATTGGCAAAGCAAAGCGGACTGTAGGTTTGGATTTTTGGCCCGGCTGGAGAATGTTGAGCCGATTGAGCCTCGGCAAATAAGCAAAAAAGACTGGCGGGCGTGGGTAGTTCTAACAGCGAAAGAAAACTTTGGCCTGCTGAATCCCGCGGCCATAAAAAGGCTCAGTCGATGAACGTCCCGCTACATTATGGCAAATTCCCGCCTAATGCCGCAATAAACCTTTGCCTTGAATTCGTCTAACTTATCAGAAGCTGATATATCCAGACAAATAACCGTAACGTTTATAGGAGGCAAAAAGATGTGCAAGAAAATCACTTTGATTATCGCGGTGGTGGTTCTGCTGATAGGTGTGCAAAGCCTCATCGCCCAGGAAAGAGACGCGGATAGACCCCGCGAAAGCGGACTGCGCGACCCAGCCAGGTCTACTGAAAGACAGCCGGCAATGCGCGAACCAGTTGAAAGAGGCGACATCGAGGCCGGCAGAAGAGAAAGGGCCGAGCGCGGCGACCAGCCCGAGCCGGAACCTCCAATGGCTATGGAAGGCAGACGCCGGCCCGCTGCGCCTATGGCACCTGCCAAAACTGGGCCTGTGCAAGAGGAATTCGGCAAGTGGCTGGATGAGCTTACCAGGGCCTACCGCACAGACGACAGGGAAAAGATGGGCGAAATAATCCGCCAGATGCAGCAGCTCCGGCAGCGGATGCAGACGCCCGGCAAGGTTTTCGCCGAGCCTCCGCGGGATTATCGGCCAAGCCCTAAAGTCAAGAAACTGCCGGCGGGCCCGGAGAAGAAGGCCCCAAGCCAGACAAAAAATTCCCAGAGCCAACCAAGAAATCTCCTCAGGTCTGGAAAGACCAGCAAGGTCAGTTCCCTGGCGGTCCAGCCGGCTGGGGCGTATGCCCGTGGTGTGGTCGGTGTCCCCGATGTGGCGCTATGGGCGGCCAGCGTATGGGTATGGGCTTTCAGCAAGGAGGTTTTGGCCGATTCCGTCCAGAGGGGCCGCTACCGCCGGTTATGGATAAGCAAGCTCCGCCGATGGCCCCAAAGGACATACCAGGGCCTGGACCATTAAGAATGCGCAGGGGCATGGGTGGATGGCGTCCAGATGTACCTGGTCCTGAAGTGCCGCAGCCCATGCCTGTTGAACCGAGGCAGGATTAGTGTGAACCAGCGGCAAAAAACGCAAATAAATAAAACCCCACGTAAAACGTGGGGCTAAATATTTAGCCCCCTGTTTGGGACCCCGCAAAGCGGGAACCCTCACCGGGGGTTTGTTTTTGTATGGAAACAAAATTGCGGGTGCGAAACTGTACTACACGACCCTTTAGCGCATTGTTTACAGCCAATTGCCGGGATAGTAGATGGATTGAGGACGAACATTGAATGCTCTGCACAGTCCCCTCTATTAGTGCTTCCGTCCTTTTGACCTGGCAGTTGGTCGGATGGGCGTTTTTACCGTCGGCTATAACGCAGATGCGAATGGTCGCAAGGCCGCCGTGCCAGCTTCGGTCGGGTGTGCTTGATGACTGCTTCTGCCATCTTTCGGTGGGCTGGACCTGGCCATCGAGACCACCGAATCCGTTGCATATGACATAATGGTAGTTAAGGTCTTCGGGAGTGGCCAGGCCCTGCAGAGAAGCCAGATATTCTACATTGCCTGCTCCAGTACCACTGTAGTAGATTTCAATCCTGTTCCAACGATCGGGCGATTGACAGGCCCGCGAGGGAAGCGCTTCTTTAACCGGGCCAAGACTATAATAGCTTGAAGACAGAATGCACCAGCGGAGGGCGGATTATTGCCCAAAGCCATAAGAACAACCGCCCCAGTAGTCATTGAAACCAATAGCGCCGCTAAAACTTTCGCTACCCTCGATTGATCTGACATAATTCCGCCCAGATGAATTTAGAATTCCGAATTAAGACTCACGGTTTTTCTTCCCTATAACATCGGCACACGCCGGCAGATTACTGTAGAATTTTGCACAAAAATTTGCCTTATGCCCCATATTGATTTATGGGACTGCGGTCGGTATATTTACTCCGTCAGCGTGCAGAGCCAAGTATTTAGCCCCGCAATTCATTGCGGGGTTTTCAGCCCCCCTTTAAGGTGGGATTGCGCATCCAAGAGGGAGAAAAGAGATGGATTCACAATTGCGTTCCTTGTCTTCGCAGGAAATCGGCAGGCTAATCGAGCAGGGCTGCAGTTGCTCCGATTGGTCAAAAGTCCAGGTCGCTGAAGGTTTCAACGCCGAGCGAGTAAGGACGACCCAGTTCTGCGGAGATGTCAAGTTAGGTGTGTTTGAAGGGCGGGTATCCTTTTTCGGCGGCGTTACCAAGCCAACAGGCATCAGTAATGCGATTATCCACAACTGCACCATCGGCAACAACGTCTATATAAGTCAGGTAAGAAACTATATCGCCAACTACGTTATCGAAGACGACGTGGTGATAGAAAACATCGACCTGCTGGCGGTCGAAGGCGAAAGCTCATTCGGCAATGGGACACAAGTTGCTGTCGTCAATGAGGCCGGCGGCAGAGAGATACCTATCTACGACCATCTTTCCGCCCATACCGCCTACATCATCGCGTTCTATCGTCACCGCCCGAAAGTAATCGAAAAGCTGCGAAGAATGATAGCCAATTACACCGCCTCTGTTACCTCCTCTATGGGCCTGGTCGCAAAAGCGCCAGACTTATAAACTGCCGAATTATTAAAAACGTCAGAATCGGGCCGGCAAGCGTAATAGAAGGCGTCAGCAGGCTGGAGAATGGCTCGATCAATAGCTGTCCGGAAGACCCCGTTTATATCGGAGCGGGCGTTTTCGCGGAGGATTTTATTGCCTGCAGCGGCTCGAAGATTACCGACGGCACAATAATAGGCAAATGCTTCGTAGGCCAGGGCACGGTACTATCCAAGCAGTATTCGGCGGAAAACTCGGTGTTTTTCGCCAACTGCGGCGGGTTTCACGGCGAGGCCTGCGCAATTTTTGCCGGGCCTTATACGGTGACACATCACAAATCCACGCTGCTGATTGCCGGCCTGTTCTCGTTTCTCAACGCCGGCAGCGGAACCAACCAGAGCAACCACATGTACAAGCTGGGCCGGTGCATCAGGGCGTAGTAGAACGCGGCTCCAAGACCGCCAGCGATTCGTACATGCTCTGGCCGGCAAAGGTCGGGCCCTTCACCGTCGTAATGGGCAGACACTACAGAAACTCCGACACATCGGATCTGCCTTTCTCGTATCTGATTGAGCACGAAGACGAAAGCATCCTCGTGCCGGGCGTGAACCTGCGCAGCGTGGGCACAGTCCGAGATGCCCGCAAATGGCCAAAGCGAGATCGGCGAAAAAGCCCCAAGAAGCTTGACCTTATCAACTTCAAACTGCTCAGCCCGTACACGATTCAAAAGATGATCAATGGCCGGGACCTGCTGAAGAAGCTCAAGGCAACATCCGGCGAGACATCGGAATACTTCACCTACCACAGCGTCAAAATCAAAAACGAGTCACTGGATCGAGGAATCCAGTTATACCAGATGGGCATCGATAAATTCCTGGGCAATTGCCTGATTCACCGATTGGAGAATAAGATCTTCAAAAGTGTTGACGAGCTGCGAGAGGTTCTGCAGCCGGAATCCGACCTCGGGCCCGGCAGATGGGTGGACCTGTCCGGCTTATTCGCGCCGGAACAGGCGGTGCAAAGACTGCTCTGCGATATTGAAAACGGCACCATAAACACCCTGGAGCAACTTTCAGAGGCATTTGCATCGATGCACAAGAATTACCCTGCATACGAGTGGGCCTGGGCAGCAGATGTCATTCAGCAGCATCTTGGCAAAAAGATAGCCGAAATAACAGCCGATGACGTTATCGAGCTGACCACAAAATGGAAAACGGCTGTTGTGGAGCTTGACCACCGGCTTTACGCCGATGCCAGGAAGGAATTTGCCGCGACCGCTCAAATCGGCTTCGGCCTTGACGGCGAGGAAGAGATTAAGCACCTGGACTTCGCAGCAGTCAGAGGGACATTTGAAGGAAATAGATTCGTTTCCGAAATCCAGGAGCATATCGCCGGCAAAACAACGCTGGCCGACGAGCTTATCCGCCGTATGGAAAAAATGCGTACACACCAATCGCAGGTATAAGTTGATGGCAGCTTAGCTCGCCTTCGTCAGAGTAGTGAGCGGCAAGTTGCAAGGACATCAAATCGGAAGTATAATAGGGTACGATGAGTAATAGTATGGCCGAAGTAAAAGTATATTATGACCGGGCAGGTAATACACTTACCGTCTGGTTTGGCAATTCACAGGATGAGTATATCTGTGAAGAAACTGGCGATGAAATAATTTTGATGAAAGATAAATCCGGACGGGTCATCGGATTTGAGAAGCTAAATTTCCTATCTCTCGACAAGCTCAGAGAGGGTCTGCGCACCTCAGCCGATGCGGGTTGCTTTTGAAGCAGCAGAAGTTTGAATATGGAATACCGATGAATTACCCGTAAATCGAGTGCTTCACAAGCTTAGTTTTCTGCCCTTGAAGCGGGCCGATCTTGCTCCTCTTATGGCGGCGTAGCGATAGCACTGTGTGGTACGGAGGACTTATACAGAAACCGTCTAATTGTAACTTAGGCGGCATCAGGGGCTATATGGCAAAGATCGAACTGGCATTCAAAGAACTGGCTTCGCGAGTTACGGGAGTATCAATTCCGATTTTCGGGGTCTCGTGGAATCCTCCAGAGTCTGAGCGACAGGTCGTGCGTGAAACGTTCATTTTTCTCGAAGATCGTCGCGCTTTATACAACGACTTTGCCCATGAGATTACTGAAGAGGTTGCTGACTCTGTTTTGGCCATTCGGGCTGAGCTTACGGCGCTCTAAAACGGCTTCCAGAGAACTCCGAGGCTGTTGGTTGTCTAAAGGCAATGCGGGCAGCTTGTCGTGAGCATCTCGATAATGCTCGTCCAATGGCGAGAGGTCCGTTTGCGTTCATGACCGAACTTGGAAGACTTCGCGCGATATTTGGTGTACAAGTTGCCTACCTTGCGGTGAAATATGGTATCAACCTTCATGGTGAACTGGCGCGAATTATCCCGCCAGATCTCCGAGACGCGAATTTCGCTGAGAAGTGAGGGCTGACCGTGCGGCTGCACGCGGACAGGACTCCCGCGGCACCGGTGAGCAAGGACGTGGCAGTCCGCATTTTGTCCTTCGTGTTCTTGCTTTTGCGATGCTTTGGCCATGCTCAGCATGGTGGGGAGACGCTGTAAAACAACGGGCTAAATACAGTAACCGGATGGGTAGTTTTGTGTAAAGCAATAAGAAAGGATGGGAGATTTATGCGATTGATAATTGAACCGAATTATGAACTTGTCTCCAAGTGGGCTGCAAACTATGTCGCACGGAGAATAAATGATTCCCGTCCTGAGCAGGGTCGAAGGATTAGCCCGAACGAATCAAGGCCTTTCGTGCTGGGCCTTCCGACAGGCTCTTCGCCGCTGGGAATGTACAAAGAGCTAATAAAACTCAACGGCCAAAAACTGGTTTCCTTCAAGAATGTTGTCACCTTTAATATGGATGAATATGTAAACCTTCCGCAGGACCACCCCGAAAGCTACCATTCGTTTATGTGGAACAACTTCTTCGGCCATATCGACATCCGCAAAGAGAATGTCAATATCCTTAACGGCAATGCGCAGAACCTGGAAGCGGAATGCGCCGGCTACGAAGAAAAGATGAAGAGTGTGGGCGGCGTTAATCTCTTTGTCGGCGGCATCGGGCCGGATGGCCATATTGCGTTCAATGAGCCGGGCTCTTCGCTGACATCGAGACCGCGTTATGAGGCTGACTTATGACACTATCGTTGCCAACTCGCGATTCTTCGATGGCGATGTGAATAAAGTGCCCAAGACCGCTTTGACGGTGGGCGTCGGAACGGTTATGGATGCCCAAGAGGTGCTGATTATCGTCAATGGCCATAATAAGGCTCGCGCTCTGCGGCACGCCATCGAGGAAGGCGTAAATCATATATGGACGGTCAGCGCTCTGCAAATGCACCCAAGAGGTATTATTGCTTGCGATGAGCAGGCTACGGTCGAGCTACGAGTCGGGACCGTGAAATATTTTAAGGACGTGGAATCAGCTAATCTCGATCCAGCGAGTCTACTTAAATAGCAGGGCCATATAAGGTGTGATTATTTCAGTGTATCCGATAAACGGATGGGCAGCCATTATCGGCTCCATCGAAGAGGATCAAAACTTCTATTTGCTGCTCTGACTCGCTCAAAACTGTCATAGCCTCAGCTTTACCCGGCGGATTTTCTATCGGGCCGATTCGGTGAACTTTTGAGCCGCTGCCGTCCCAACTGTACATCACGTAGCCTCGGTCTTCCTGATAGTTTTCCCTCTTGGGGAATTTGTCGGAAGGCTCAGACCCGGAATTTCCGGCGATAATCAGAAAACAAGACCCCGCAGCAACTATTTCCCGTATTCCGTAACCTTCGCCCAGTGGAAGGCTGTACAGCCTATAATTCTGGCCTTTTTTATCGCCAAACAACTCCTGCGCGGCAATCTCCATCACATAAGCTTTTCCACCAAGATTAGGGCTGCGAAAGCCAACAAACAGTTGACCATGCTTGGCGGCCAGACCTTCGATATTGACGCCATTGCGCTGCAGTGGCTTTTGGAAATAAGGGCCCAAGACGGCATTGGTTTTCAAAATATCCGAAAGGCTGGCTATCTGCAAATCAACGGGTAGGCCAGTTTCAGAATGAATTCCCATTACCGGCAAACCGGTAGCTGGGTCGACTCTAAATCTAAACATCTTGTACCGGTTCTCCTGGATTTTGCCATCTTCTTTGGACACCCCGTGCGAGCCAGTTATGTAATAACAATCGCCCTCGACAGCAATGGCTTCAATGTCAATTTCCTTTCCGGAATCCAGAAGCTCTACATCTGCGAGAACCTTAAGCGATTTGCCCTGCCTGGATAATTCCAGCACCTGTACTTTTCTTCCCTCGTCCGCAGCGACCAGGCACCACGTCGGGGATACGCACGCTATGGCACTTAGATTTCGCCCTTCGGAAACATCGCCCTGGAAGGAATAATAGCCCACATACTCGATATTGTTCCATTTATCGTAGCTCTGCTGTGTCCCCATCAGAGCAATAGCCAATTCCAATAATAGAATTGTCGCCGTGGCCATTTATTGTGAATTCTAAATTCTCAATTCTGAATTCATCGAAGAGCCGGTTCAGCAGGCCTCGGTTCTTGGCCGGGCGCATAAACAATCTTGGCTTTGGCTTTGAGGGATGCTATAAACTCTCCGGCAAGCTCAATCCGCTTCTTCTGCGTCAGTTGGTTTATTATTGTCTCCTTAGCCTGCTCAAAAGTGGTAATGCCGGCGCATCTTGCGGTCGGTCACCTTTATTATGTGATATCCGAATTTGGTTTCCACGACGTCACTTGTTTGTCCTGGCTCCAGGCTGAAGGCAGCCTTTTCAAAAGGTTCCACCATATCACCTCTGCCGAAGAAGCCCAGATCGCCTCCCTTGGCACTTGAGGGACAGGCTGAATTGGTTTTGGCTAATTCCGCAAAATCAGCCCCACCTTTTACCTGCTCAAGCAGATTCTGAGCCTTTGCCTTGGCCTGGACCTTAGCCTGATTTGGGTCAGTGTTGGCAGCAGTCGGCTCAAGGTCAATCAGAATATGGCTTGCCCTGACCTGGTCGGGCGTCTGGAACTCCGCCTGGTTCTCGGAATAGTACTTCTTGGCGTCCTCTTCTGCGACTTTTATCTTGCCTTCCAATTGAGACTCCATAAGTTTCTGATAGCCAAGTCCCTTACGGATTTGCTGCTTTAACTCGTCAAAACTTCTGCCATATTCTTCTATCTTCTTCTTGAAATCGTCCAGCGATAGCGGCGGACTCTGCCCAGAAGCGATCTTGCCGATCTGCCCCATCACGTCCTCCTCTGTAACCTCTATCTTGGCCCGTTTTACTTCTGCATCCAGCAACTGCTCGACAACAAGGTTTTCTACAGCCTGCTGCTTGAGCTGATTCTTGTATTGCTCGGCAAAACCCGGCGGCAGTTGCACTGTCTTGGCAGCCATCTTTTCAAGCTCCGGCGCAATCAGCGATTGAACCTTACTTTCGGTAATATCGACGCCATTTACGGTGACGACGACACTGTCGGCGCCCGTCCCTTCGACTTTGCTCAGGCCAGGCTCAGCAGCAGTGGTTGGCCGGGGCATGTTGACGTCAGTTCGAGCAGGGGCCTTGGGCTTGCAGGCCAAACTACAGACAACAAAGAAAACCGCGACGTAAAAACCAAACAGCAAGATGTGCTGCTTCTTACTCCTTGTGTACTTACCTTCGATTTGTGGCACATAGAATCTCATAATTTTCCCTTTTGCAGATACGAAACATTACTAACTTACACCGAAACACACCTCTGATTATTCCGCAAAGGGCTGGATGCGTCAAGGCATTTCTTGGCCGGCTCGTTCCTATCCCATTTATCGTCAGAAATTTTCTTGAAATAAAGCCAGTGAATTTGGTATAAATAGGAAGGTTCGGGCTTGCGGTTCTTCTGTTTCTGAGGTACTGCAGAGGCACGGTTATTCTTGATGTCTTTGTTGGAGGAATAATACCATGTGTGGAAAGCTCATTCACGTAGTCTGCCTAGTGCTTGCGATAAGCCTGACAGCTCCTATCGCTGAGGCTGGCGTTAGTTACACCGACCCGCCCGGCGGATGGACGTACATCTACACCGGTGACCAGGCTGCTACTCAATTTGACGCATGTCTGGATGGGACGTGGAACCACTACGACGCTGCCGGCGGCGGCTCGGATTCATGGGATGGTTCGGCGCCAGGCCAGGTAGGCTCAGCGGGCACAGGCAGTGCCCCCGGCGGGGCCGCCGTATTCACCGAAGCCGACACGACCTTCCTTCGTATCCAGGATTGCGGCGACCCAAGAGACGCCGGCGGCGGTTGGGCCGAACCATCGAATCGAAAGTTGACCTTCTGCCGCGACCTCGGCCGAGACGCAGGAGTAAATGGCGGCACAATTCTCAATACCGGTGTTACCCTATCGTTCAGGGCGCGTATTCCGACAACGCCTCCGCTGGATAACTACTATCCCGACGGTGGTACGGCCAACGTTGCCTGGACGACCAGAGGCTACAACATCCACGACAGCGGATATGGCGCCTTCGGCATCAAACAGGGAACCGGCGGTAATGGCGTCGTTTGCTTCTCATTAGCAATGGATAGCGACGAGGGCGATATCCCTGCAAATGGTCTCTGTAATGAACAAGCTTAATGGCGCTGCTGCCAGCGGTGATGTGGACTCTTATGATTCGGGTGGAACCGCAAACACGCTGACAGGGTTTGACCCCACGCAATGGCACGAGTTCTGGATCCAAATTGTGGCTGATACCTCAGGCGGCGGCACCCACAAAGTCACCATCTGGAAGGATGGCAACACGGGCAATCCGGATGGTGTTTTCTACGTTACGGCGGGAACCAAAGACGAGTACGACTTCAACGGGTATCTGGTTATGAGTCTTGGTCGAACGGCTATAGGTGGCGCCCAGGACGTGGACTTTTTTGCCTACAAAGCGGGTCTAATCTCGCCGGCTGCCAGCGATCCAGAAAAAGCGCGTGCCGTGAATCCGCTTACGGATACAACCGTCGGTGCGCTGGAGGCGACCCCTCTTAGCTGGCTGCCGGGAAAGAGTGCGAAGTTCCACGATGTGTACTTCGGGACGGATAGAGCCAATGTAAGCGACGCCGGCATATCCGATACAACAGGAATATATCGAGATCGGCTGAGCACCGCCAGCTATAGTCCCCCGGAAGGTGTTGAGCTTGGCAAGACTTACTATTGGCGGATCGATGAGATCGAGGTCAATGGTACTCCACACAAAGGCGAAGTCTGGAGCTTCACGGTTACGCCCTACGTTCTAGTGGACGACTTCGAGGACTATAACGACTTCAAGCCGGACCGGATATTTGATACCTGGGCAGATGGATATTCCGCTGCGGACCCGGCAAACGGCTCTGTTGTCGGTCATCTTGATCCTCCTTTTGCTGAACAGGACATCGTGAACGAGGGCAAGCAGGCGATGCCGTTCAGCTACGATAACTCCGGCACGGCGAAATTGTCCGAAGCCGTAGCCAAGATCGACGACTTAAAGAGCGGTCGAGATTGGACGACGCACGGAGTCAAAGCGCTTTCGCTGTGGTTTAGGGGCTATCCGGCATATATGGGCAGCTTTGTTGAGGCTCCTGCTGGCACTTATACGATGACTGCCGGCGGAGCGGATATTGGGGGCACATCCGACCAGTGCCACTTCGCCTTCAAGGAGGTTTCCGGCGCCAGCACGGTTGTTGCAAAGGTGCTCAGTGTCAGCAATACCAACGCTGATGCCAAGGCCGGCGTGATGATTCGAGATTCACTTGACGGTGATTCCGCAGGTGCGATGGTCTACATTACGCCCGGCGGGGCAATCGCGCTGGGATACCGTGACAGCGCAGGCGCCAGCGCTTTGGTGGTGGGGCAGGTAACCGGAATTACCGCCCCTCAATGGCTTAAAGATAGAACGGGCTTTAGGCGGCCTCATCAGAGGCTACTACTCGGCTGACGGGACGACGTGGACGCAGATCGGTACGGCGGTTGCTACTGTTACAATGAATGTTCCCGTGTACGTAGGTCTGGCGGTGACCAGCCATAACACCAGCCAAAAGTGCGTGGCACAATTTTCCAATGTGAGCTTCCCCGATACCAGCGTAGGTCCACAATGGAGTGACCAGGACGTCGGCATGATCAGTAATATTGCCGAGCCGATGTATGTGGCTATCTCCAGCGGCAACGGCAAGACAGGCATCGTTTACCACGATGATCCTAACGCAACGCTTATCAATGCCTGGACCGAATGGAACATCGAGTTGAAAGAGTTTAGCGCTGCCGGTGTCAACCTGGCTGACGTCGACAAGATGTTCATCGGCTTTGGCAATAAAACCAACCCGAAGTCCGGCGGCACGGGCACGATGTACTTCGATGACATTCGGCTGTATCCGCCCAGATGCATTCTCGATAAGCTGACCGGACTGGAAGCCGACTTTACCGATGACTGTACGGTTGATGTTGCAGACCTTCAGATAGTGGCCCAGGAGTGGCTCAAAGCCGATTATACGCTTGCGACCACAGCTCCCAAGGATGCGAACCTGGTGCTGTACTACAAATTTGAGAGTAATGCCGTCGACAGTTCCGGCAAAGGCATTAACGGCACAGCAATCGGCAGCCCAACCTACGCATCAGGCGCACTTGGCCAGGCAATCAGCCTGAACGGCAGCAATTACATCAATTCCGGCAAGCCAGCCTTGCTCAATTTCGGGCTGGGAAATTGGTCTATCGCCGCGTGGATAAAAACAAGTCAGACCGACAAAGGCACCGTTTTCGCCAACGGAGGCGATGAGACCGGCGGAATCAGATACGCGGTGTGTGTAGGCGAAATTACAGCCGGTGCAGTTACAGTCACGACGGACGATAATGTGACAAAGGTACAGGCGACCGGAGTCACCACGGTTAACAACAACCAGTGGCATCATGTCATTGCCCTGCGAGATGGGCTTGCCTTACGCGTGTATGTGGATGGAGTACTGGATGGAAGCAACGCGCTTCCTGCCAGCTATGACCTTTCCGGCGCATCTCAGCACAACGCCTATGTGGGAGCCATAACAGACCACACGGACGCGACCGGCAACACCCTTGAAAAGTTTTACAGCGGGCTTATTGACGACCTGCGTATCTACAATTATGCCCTGTCGGATGCCGAAGCGGGCTATCTGGCCACCAAGGGCAGCAGCGGATTGTACTTCCCGCTGGTCTCGGTTGCCAATCTGTACGATCAGGAACCGCAAAACCAGAAGAAGGTCAACTTCAAGGACCTTGCTGTTCTGGCGGATACGTGGCTTGTGCAGCAACTATGGCCGTAGCCATAGTCCACCGGTTGGAAGGAAACCCCCAAATGAATTTGGGGACCAAGTATTTAGCCCCGCAACTTGTTGCGGGGTTCGGGGCCTGTACCGGAGCGGTATAGGCCCTGGTTGTTTATGGAACAAACGAATTCGACCCGTCGCCGTGCCGGCCCCTGCTTTCGCAGGGGCAAGCTCGTCCCCGCGAAAGCGGGGAGCTAAACGCAAGGCATCGTATCACAACTCACATCAAGATATGGGCACATCGCCAATGTTATCGGCCTGCGGATTTGTTGGCCCCGAATTATTACTTATATTTTACTTGAGATTATGCTTAAGAGATTAGTTATCCTGGGCTTGGTCTTACTATTTGCTGGTTCCGCCACGCTGGGGTGGGTCATCACCGAGAAGAGAAGGGAGCAACAGCAAGCTGCCTACTATCGGTCGAAGTACCCCGATAAATCGGGCACGGCGATGGATGAGCAGGGCAGAATCAAAACAAAAACCCAACTGCAACAGGAGCAGCAGGTAAGACTTAAAGCGGATCTGGACAAACTCGCTGGCGGCGAATCGGACGCCAGGGCCATGGCGGACTTCCTGTACGGTGAGAACTGGCAGCAGGAATTGGATAGATACAAGAAACAGAAGGATGCGCAACGAACTTATCCTTAACGGCTCCATAGTGTGCATCTGCATAGGAGGGGCAATTTTTACCGGGTGTCTGCTGCTGTGTACGGTCAGACTCCTTGTTGGAGTTTCGTCTCATTTGGGTAGACTTTTGACAAATGCCCGCAAAGATCGAAAACACGCAGGTAGGGCGGACTTTAGCCCAGTGACGGGAGATGGTGGGGCAAGCCCCCCCGTACATTCTGATAACAGGAAGGCACAAAGTAGCTCTACGCCCCTGTCCCTTTGTGTCTCTGTGCCAGGAGATGCCTTGCAGCTACAAACTTCGGTCGCCGAACAGACTAAATCTAAAAAACAGCTAAAACCGCTCTTTGCTGTTAACAGACACGACTGCAACCTCGAAACTCAAAACTCGAAACTTAAAACTCAAAACTCCGCCGCCGAGGATCCTGATCCGCTTAACAATACGCTCATAGAGCTCACCCAGCAGGTGGCGGCAATCCGTGAATACGCCTCGACTCAACAGGATAGAGTCCAAAAGCTCCAGGAAGGATACGATTGGAACATCATCCGAAATTTCTGCCTGCGAGTCATTCGCTGTATCGATAATGTCGAAAATCGTATGAGGGAACGAGCCGGGAAAAACGGAGAGGCAGTGCATCTGCGTGAAATAAGAGACGAGCTGCTCTTTGCGATTGAGTCGAGCGGCATCGAGCAATTTGAGCCTGAGATAAACAGCGATTATCGTGGGCAGGAAAAACACATAGAGGCCGTCAAGGAACGCGAGTTCTGCGATAGCCCTGATCTAGCCGGCAAAATCGCCAGGGTCATCAGACCCGGTTACCAGTATTTCGTTGATGACAAGCACGTAAAGATTGTACGTCCGGCTATGGTTATGCTGTTCGGTTAAGAACCTGCGGTGAAACCGCAGGCTGAATATTTAGCCCCGCAATCCTTCGACCCGGCTCAGGACGGGTTTATTGCGGGGTTCACGGGGCAGAGAATGTCCAACATAGTAGGTATCGATCTCGGGACAACCTTCTCAGAATTAGCGATTCTCAACGCTATCGGCAAGCCGGAAATAATTCCGAACGCCGATGGCGATAGACTCACACCGTCGGCGATCTTCTTCGATGAGGATAGTCTGGGCGTAATCCGTGTAGGTGTTGAAGCGATTAACGCTCGATATCTGAACGCCCAGCGCTCGGTTCGCTGGATAAAGCGGCACATGGGAGACCCCAATTATCGCCTGGAAATCGATGGGAAAATCTGGATGCCCGTGGAGTTATCCGCCCTGATTTTGAAGAAGCTTAAGCAGGAATGCTCAGCAGAGCACGGTGAGATCCGTGACGCGGTTATTTCTGTCCCGGCTCATTTCGATGAGGTCCGCAGAAAAGCCACGATGGATGCGGGAACCGGCGCGGGCCTGAATGTGATTGGTATCGTCAACGAGCCGGTGGCTGCGGCATTGTATTACGCCACCACCCGTGAGGTTTTTGGCAAGGTTCTGGTGTACGACCTGGGCGGAGGGACGTTCGACGTAACCATACTCGATATCAAGGGACCCCAGATAGAGATAATCTGTTCGCAGGGCGACCACGCGCTGGGCGGAATCGATTTTGATCAGCAGATACTCCAGATGCTGGAAAAAAGTTACCGGAAGAAATTTGACGCCGATCTAATCACTTCCGACGAAGACAGGGCAAAGTACGAAGACGAGGCAGAAGACATCAAAAAAACGCTGTCGCGGCGCTGCGTAGCTAAAAAGATGCTGCACGGCCCCGCAGGCAGCATGAAAGTCGAAATCACCCGCGAAATGTTCGAAGAGTCTATCGGTTCGCTGATCGCTCGCGCGGATATCCTGGTAGAGGTGGCGATGGAGGAGGCAGGCCTGGAGCCAGCAGGAATCAACAAGGTGCTCCTGGTGGGCGGCAGCACTCGTATACCGCTGGTCCAGCAGCGCCTGGAGAAGATGTTCGGCTTTGCACCGGATAAAACGGTTAACGTAGATGAATGTGTTGCGCTCGGTGCGGCTCTGCACGCGGGCTTAACCATGCTGCGAGACAAGCCCGAAGCGGTGCCGGCTGGAATAGCCAGCGGATTAAGAGACATCATTCTGAAAGACGTTTGTAATCATAGTTACGGTACTATTTGTGCTCCGCTCGATAAGGAAACCGGCCGACGTGTGATTCAGAATCGCATCATTCTGAAGAAAAATACGCCGCTGCCTTGCGAAGCATCGCAGATGTTCTACACTATGTCGCAGGGCCAGACGGCGCTGGAGATAACAATAACCCAGGGCGAGGACACCGACCCAGCGTATGTAAATAGGATTGCGACACATAAGTTTGAACTGCCGCCGGGACGCCCTGCGGAGTGTCCCATTAAAGTTACCTACCGCTATGACGTAAACCAGAGAATGCACTGCCGGTTCGAGGATTTGCAATCAGGCAGAACGCTGGAAGTGGATTTTTGCTTAGACCACGATGGGCAATCCCGACAGGTCGGGATTCAAGAAAAAACGAGCCAACTGGAGCATGTCACAGTTCAATAGCAATATGTACGCTTTATACAGATGGGTGAATCCTAAGATTCTGGATTTACTATTGACAATGGTAAAGAGCGTACAGCGTGGAGCGGATAGGAAAAAACTGAATGCTCAACGCTATCCGCTAAACGGTAACACCCTTAACTGCCGTGTCCAACTTACCAAGCAAAAGAGAGATGATGCGATCTTTGACGCCTTCACTATTCAAATTGTCGGCTCAATCCGGCCAGCCAGTGACAATGACTATGCGGCCGTGCAAATTCTGATAAGCGATGTAACCGATGGATCAGACAAATCCAAACCGGTCCTGTCGGGAATTTCGAATTTTTCCAGGCCGGTTTTTTGCTACCGTGCCGACTTAGGCAGGCTTCCCAACAGAGTCACCACGCTATCGGATTGGACGACGGTCGCACATCTGAATATCGACTCGCTGATATTTGCTCACAAAGGTAAAAGAGCCCTGCGGTTCAGCACATCTGTACTATCCAGCCAGAGCAGCCAAGAGCTTGCCTATGCCGAGTGCCTTTTTACCTACGAAAACTCCGCTTTCGGATATGTCGACTTACAGGAAAATATTCACCGCGCAAAGAGCCTAGCAGTAGCTTTAGCATTTGCCGTTAGTGCCGCAGATAACAGGCTATATCACTCCGAGGTTCAGCTCATAAAAAACTGGGCAATAGCCAACCTCTTGCAAAACTCAGAACTTAGAACTCAAAACTCAAAACTGGAAACGGCGTTAGACCACGCGGTCGGCTTCTTTCAGAAGGGCAATCAACTGGACATCTACAAGGTCTGCAAAGAGATTGTGGAAATTGCCCCGCTGTCAGAACGGTATGACATATTAGAACTATGTCTGCAGGTGGCGCGAGCTAAGGGAACGGTAGCCACTGAAGAATTGATGGTTCTTGGAAAACATAGCTACTTGGCTCGAAGTTGACATGGATAGATTCCGCGCGATGATGGAGAAAGTTCTGCCCGTTAATATACATCAGGTCAAGGATGCAAAAGTCGTTCTCGGGCTCGGACCGAATATGAGCAAGGAAAAGACTCGCCGGCAACTGAATACACAGTACCGCCAGTGGAATTCGAGAGTGACAAACGCCGACCCCAAAATTCAAGCCCAGGCCGATCAGATGCTCAAGCTAATCGCAGAAACAAGAAGTCAACTAATTGCCGATTGCCGATTGTCGAACGCCGATTGAAAATCGAAAATCGCAAATCCAAAATCTCTTGTCAATTTTCAATTGTCACCGGCTGCCACTGCACCTTCGCGGCGCCGAGCAGCATTCCGGAAGCGTATGCCAGGTCGACCAGTGCAATCTGATACTCGGCCAGTGCGCTGATTTCGGCGCTTTGAGCATCGGCAAAGCTGGCCTGCGCCTGGAGCACGTCGGTGGAGGTACGCAGCCCAAGCTCGAACTGCCGTTTCTCAGCCTCAAACAATCGCCCGTCCAGAATCGCGCGCTGACGGTTTGCTAAGATGCGCTGCCAGTTGGCCTCCACCTGGTCGATTGCATTTAGCACCTCCAATTCGATCATCGCCCGGCGACTGTCACGACTGGCTAACCGCTGCACCCGCTGATAAAAGGCCTGACGCAGCCGACTTTCAGCGGCAGAATTGCCTAACGGCACCACAAGTTGCAGCCCAAGGCGGTGATCCTCAAATCTCTTATTGAAGAGCAAATCAAATGAATCGTCCTCGGTTGCGCCCAGGCCGTTGATATTGTACCTATAATCCAAAGTAACCAAAGGAAGCGCCTGATTGCGCATATAATCGAGCGTGCCGGTATCTTGAGCAATCTGCAGCTCCAGTTCGAGCATTTCCATGCGGCCCTCTACGGCCTTTTGCACCAGTTGTTGCGGGTCTAATTTGTACCGTACAGGGTCCGGCTCAGTCAAAGGTACAAGCACGGTAGACGTTTGCATCTGCAACTCTACCCTATTGATGACCCGCTTTAACTCGCGCTCTCGGTCGCGCAGGTTGTTCTGGGCTACAATAATGGCCTCGAGCTGCTGCACTGCGCCAGCCTCGGCGCGGATAATTTCTACCGGCGGTCTCTGACCCGACTCAACAAAACGTCGAGCCTGCGCAAGCTGCGCCTCTGCCAGCTCGTACTGCCTTTGCCGCACTTGCAGCTCGCGCCTGGCTGCGTACAGCCGCCAATACACCCGATCCAGAGCCGCGATGACTCGAATCACCTCCAGTTTTGTCGTGGCATCAGTAATCTGCCGCTGGTACTCTGCGATCCGAATTGAATAGGTATTGACCCACCTGCCGACGTTTCGCAAAAGCGGCTGACTAATCGAAAGCGAGAGGTCCGAATCGTAGTAAGGGTTAAAGGTAGTCAACTGTGCATCCGTTTTGACCCGGTTGTTCGCCAAATCGAAGGTCACAGTCCCTCCGGTCTGCAGCGGCACCTGGACACCTAGGTCCGTACGGAAATAGTCCACCTTTGAGCCGGAGATTATGTCCAGATACGAGACTACGGGCGTGTCAGACTTATTGAAGGCGACATTTGAGAAAAAGGCAGCCTCAAACTTAGCCTCTTCTTGATCGACCCTTTCAGCGGCAATAGTCGGGCTGATAAGTTGGACTTTGAGGTCAAGGTTATTCTCCAGCGCCCAGGCCCGGCACTGCTCCAGAGATAGCTCAATCTTTTCGGGCGCTGGATTATTCGCGTCCGGGTTCTTGACTTCTTCGCCCTTGATTCGCTCTAAATCGAGCGTCTCTATCCGCCGCAGTTTCTCCGGTCGAGCGCCGATCTTATCGAGGTCTTCGTCACCGAAAAACTGCTCACAGCCGGCTATCCCCAGAAAGCAGAGGACAGACAACAGAAGACAGAAGAGAGAGGACAGAAGACAGACTTCTGACCTCTGACTTCTGACCTCTGATTTTCGATTGTCGATTTTCGATCGTCGATTTACAATCGGCAATCGGCGATCTTCAATCCTAAATGTCTGTTTGCCCGTTTTACTCATGTCTAAGTGCCTCAATAGGGTCGAGTCTCGCAGCCTTAATGGCTGGAAACATTCCAAAAAAGATGCCTACAGAACCTGCAAAGCCAAACGCAATCCCTATCGCCCACAGAGGGATGTACGCCGTACCAAGTTCAACTTTCGGAATCTTGGCGATAGCGATGGTCAACATCTGACCAAAGCCGATGCCAACCAGTCCGCCGAACAAGCTCAGGACCACTGATTCGATGAGAAACTGTGTCAGAATCGCAGATTTCCTCGCTCCCACCGCTTTTCGCAGCCCAATCTCTCTGGTCCGCTCCGACACCGAGACCAGCATGATATTCATAATGCCCACGCCGCCCACCAGGAGCGAAATTCCGACGATTCCCCCGGCCACGAGTGTTACTATCAGCGCGATTTTGTTGAATGTCTCCAGCGCACTTGCCAGCGATTCAACTCGAAAAGTGTCCGGCTCGATAGGGGGAATATTGCGCGTTCGGCGAAGGAAAAACCTTATCTCAGCCTGGGCGTCCTCCAAAACGTCAGCCGACTTACCCGCCGCAAGAGCCATGATTCCGGGCTCTCCTAACTTGAAAACAGTCCTAAACGGGATGAAAACCTCGTGATGCTCCTGGCTACTTTCTCCGAACTCCAATCTCGGCCGCGGTTCAATAACACCAACGATGACAAAGGCATGATGGCCGATACGAATTGATTGTCCAATGCAGTCACGGTCAAGACGAAGCTCATCGCGTAACTTTGGATCAATTAAGCATACTGGGCGTACCTGCTCATCGTCGATGACAGAAAACGTCCGCCCCAAGACAACCGGACGTGATTCGATCTGGTGGTAGGCAGGTTCGATGCCGACGACGTTAACGTTGTCAACTGACTTTTCGCCGGCTCGAATTGTACGCTGTCCAACCCCACCTATGCGACTAAACCGGGCAACAGACGGACAATGCTCAAGCATACCGTCAAAGTGTTCCGGCAAAAACCGAATAGTCCACCAAGACGCGTGGCGCAATCGCCCTTCTTGAGGTTGCCTGGGCATAATAAATATGGTATTGGTCCCAAACGTCTCTACCATGGTCAGTACTTTGGTCTTCAGGCCGGTCAAGGCGGCAATAACAGCCGTCACCGAGGCGACACCAATTACAATGCCGATGGTTGTAAGTATCGCGCGGGTCTTATTTACCCAGATTTGGCCCAGCGCAAGATACACACTTTGATAAAAAAGGCGGAGCACGTTCAATTCCTAATTTTCAATTTAGGCAGATCACTATGAATCCGCCCATCCATCATGCGAATTATTCGCTTGGCGTGGCACGCACCAGCTCTTCGTGCGTCACTATGATAATTGTCTGCCCTTCACGGTGGAGATGGTCGAACAGTTCGAGGATACCCTCGCTGGTTTTGCTGTCGAGATTTCCGGTCGGCTCGTCGGCCAGCAGAATAGTGGGATTACAGACTATGGCACGGGCGATAGCCACACGTTGCTTCTCACCGCCCGAAAGCTGATTCGGCCTATGTTTTATCCGGTCTGCCAGCCCAACTCGCTCGAGCACGGCGACAGCACGCTTTCGCCGGGACCACCAGCCGTCACGTGAGTAAATCAACGGCATCTCAACATTTTTAAGCGCAGCTTAGCCGCCCCAGCAGCTCAAATGACTGAAAGACGAAACCGATCCGGTCATTCCTGACGCGAGCCAATGCTGCATCGCTCATCGTGGTCGTGTCCTGTCCATCCAGCTCATAGCAGCCTGATGTAGCTCGGTCCAGGCAGCCCAGGATGTTCATCAGCGTACTTTTGCCCGAGCCGGAAGGCCCCATCACCGCTACGTATTCGTTTTCTCGCAGCTCCAGGTTGATCGCGTCAAGCGCGCGGATGCGTTCCACACCCACTCTGTAAATCCGCGTGACATCTTGAAGACGAATTACCAGCTTCTTGGTATTATTCACGCTCATCCCGTATTCTTTGCCCGTGCTGAACCTTTTCAAGCACCTTATAAGGCCCGACGATTATCTTGTCTTGCTCGGTAATGCCGGACAGAATTATGGTATGGGTCAGGTCGCTTTGTCCGATCTTAACCGGCGTTACAACAGCCTTACCGTCAACATAACGGTAGACTACCGTTGCGTATGTCTTGCTCGTATCGACCTCGGCAGACTTTTCGCGGATACCCAAAGGCAGACCGTCAACCTCGCGACCCAATACCGCCTGGGTGGGCAACTTGAGAACATCGGTGTGTTTGCGTGTCTCTATATCAACGTGGGCGGTCAAGCCGGAATGCAACTTTTCTTCGGTGTCGTCAAGCAGGATTTCGGTTCTGAAGTATTTTGTCATAGTGTATGTCACATCGTGTGCAAGAGCGATTGAATCAACCACGCCCGCAAATTCGCGGTCGGCAAAAGCATCCACATGGATGGTAGCTTTCTGCCCGACTTTCAATTTGCCCACATCTGCTTCGTCAACCTGCGCTACTACCAGCATAGCCGACAGGTCGGCCACCTCCATAATCACCGTGCCGGGATTATTCATCGTTCCGGTAACCACAAGCTCGCCCACTTCAGCGTTAATCCGCGTCACCACGCCGTCAATAGGAGAGGTAATAGTCGTATAAGTCAGAGCTTCCTGCGCCTGGGCTATCCTGGCGTCAGCCGCCTCGAGGTTATGCTGCAGCACTACCAAATTCAGCTTTGAGGCCCGAAGAGTATGCTCAGCAGAATCGTGCTGCGCTTTCAGACCGTCGAGCTTAAGTTTTGCCTGGTCGTAACTAGCCTGACTTATGTCCTGGGACTGCAGCAGTGCTTGCTGGCGCTGCAAATCCTGCTCGGCTTGCGCAACCTCGGCAGCGAGGCCCGCCAGACTTGCCTGCTGACTGGCGATCCTTGCTTTTTCAACCTCGCTTTGGGCTGCCTGGGCCGCGCGAATCGCCTCGGCTGAACGTAATTCGCTTTCCAGGTCCTTTGCGTCCAGCCGGACAAGCACCGATGCTGGCACAGCAGGATTGGCATTAGGATCACAGCGAGTTACCGGATCACCTTTCTTATAAGGTAATTCCACGATCCGCGCAGTGAGTTTTGCGCTTATCTCCACCTTCGTTTTGGGCTCTATTTGACCCGGAGCACTAACAAACTCTATCAGTTCGCCGCGCCGTGCTTTTTCAACACGAACTACGACGGTCTGGCGTGAGGCGCGGACCTTCAGCGCAACTGGTATGCCAATTGCCGCAACGACCGCCAGAGTCAGAACGACCGTGATAACAACTATATGGAATTTCGTCACGCTGCGACCTTTCAACGGAATAAGAATTAAGAATTTAGAATGCAGAATTCAGAAGAAAACTTTCTTAATTCTTAATTCTCAATTCTAAATTCCAAATTCTAAATTTTCAACGCTGCGTGATAGCTTTGCAGCGACCGCACAGAAGCAGGGTCATTACGGCTGGCGGCAATGCCCACAGCGGCAGCCGCCGCAGCCGCCGTCGTGGTAATATAAGGGACCTTGTACGTTATGGCAGCCTTGCGAATATAGGAGTCGTCGTACTTGCCTAATCTACCAACGGGCGTGTTGATGACCAATTGAACCTCGCCGTTTTTGATGGCGTCCACAATGTTAGGTCTGCCCTCGTACATTTTCAAGATGCGCTCGGCTTTCACGCCCCTGCTGGTGAGGAATTTGTAGGTTCCCTCGGTCGCTTTAATCTTGAAGCCCAGCTTCTGGAATTCCTGGGCGACTTTCACAATCCCAGCCTTGTCGGGGTCGGTGACGGTCATCAAAACGGCACCTTGCGAAGGGAGTTTTTGCTTTGCGGCCTGTTGAGACTTGAAAAATGCAAGGCCGAACGAGTCAGCCAATCCCAGCACCTCGCCGGTCGAGCGCATCTCCGGCCCCAGCACCGGATCGACCTCCGGGAACATGTTGAATGGAAAGACCGCCTCTTTTACGCCAAAGTACGGGATGGAATCCCAACCCAGTCGGGACTTCAAGTTTAAGTCCGTTAGTTTTTTGCCCAGCATAAGGCCAACTGCGCATCGAACCATATTGATATTGCAGACCTTCGAGACCAGCGGCACGGTACGGGATGCGCGGGGATTAGCCTCCAGAATATAGACAATGTCCTTTGCTATGGCATATTGAATATTCATCAGGCCAACCACGTTGAGCTGCGTTGCGATCTTCCTGGTGTACTGACAGATAGTGTCAATGTGCTTTTTCGGTATGCTGACCGGCGGAATGACACAAGCGGAATCTCCGGAGTGGATGCCTGCCAACTCGATGTGCTCCATAACAGCCGGCACAAAGGCATCGGTGCCGTCGGCGATGGCGTCGGCTTCGGTCTCTGTCGCGTTCTCCAGGAACTTATCGATCAGGATCGGTCTTTCAGGCGAGACTTCCACCGCAGCGGCGACATAGTGCCGGAGCATCTCTTCATCGTGCACCACCTCCATAGCCCGCCCGCCCAGGACGTAGGATGGCCGAACCATAAGCGGATAACCAATCCGCTGAGCGATGGCGAGCGCCTCTTCCGGGCTGCCTGCCATATCGGATTCGGGCTGCGGTATGCCCATCTTTGCGCAGACCTTGCGGAAACGGTCGCGGTCCTCAGCCAAATCTATTGTATCGGGCGATGTGCCGATAACACGCACCCCTGCCTGAGCCAGCTCGTTGGCGATATTTAGGGGCGTCTGGCCGCCAAACTGGACGATGACACCTTCGGGCTTTTCTTTCTCATAGATGCTCAAAACATCTTCGACGGTAAGCGGCTCAAAATAAAGCTTGTCGGAGGTGTCGTAGTCGGTCGAGACCGTTTCAGGGTTGCAGTTGACCATAATCGACTCGTATCCCTCATCGCGCAGGGTAAAAGCCGCGTGCACACAACAGTAGTCGAACTCGATTCCCTGCCCGATTCGGTTGGGGCCGCCGCCCAGAACCATTATCTTGCGTCTCTTGCTCGTGCTGACCCTGTCTGGTCCGTTGTAGGTAGAGTAGTAATATGCTGCATTTTCTACGCCGCTGACGGGCACAGCGTCCCAGCACTCGACGAGGCCCAGACCGGTGCGCTGCCGGCGGATGTCACTTTCCGCTACACCCAGCAACTTCGAGAGATATTTGTCGGCAAAACCGTCCTTTTTGGCCTGCGTCAAAAGACTGTCGGGCAATTTTTTGCCCTTATATTTTAGAATCTTTTCCTCCAGCGCAACGAGCTGCGCCATCTGTTCGATAAAGTAGTGTTTTATGCGTGTCTTTTCATAGAGAGCTTGTATGCTGGCGCCCTTGCGCAGGGCTTCGTACATAACGAATTGCCGCTCACTTGTCGCAAATGTCAGAAGTTTGAGAAGCTCATCGAGCGGCAGCTTGTTGAAATTCTTTGCAAAGCCCAGGCCATATCGGCCAATCTCCAGCGAGCGAATAGCCTTTTGGAATGCTTCTTTGTAGTTTTTGCCGATACTCATCACCTCGCCGACCGCCCGCATTTGTGTGCCGAGCTTATCTTCAACGCCCTTGAATTTTTCGAACGCCCAGCGGGCAAATTTGACGACTACGTAGTCTCCCGACGGCGTATATTTCTCTAACGTTCCCTCTCGCCAGTAGGGTATCTCGTCGAGTGTAAGTCCCACCGCAAGCAGTGAAGAAATAAAGGCAATCGGAAAGCCGGTCGCTTTGGAGGCAAGAGCCGACGACCGCGAAGTCCTCGGATTTATCTCGATAACGACTACTCGACCCGTATCAGGGTCGTGGGCAAACTGGATGTTTGTGCCGCCTATGACCTCGATAGCATCGACGATGTCGTAAGAATGTTTCTGCAGTTGCCTCTGTAGTTCCTGGTCGATTGTGAGCATAGGCGCTGTGCAGTACGAATCGCCGGTGTGCACGCCCATCGGGTCGACATTTTCAATGAAACAAACAGTGATTTTCTGTCCCTTCGCGTCGCGTACGACCTCAAGTTCCAGCTCTTCCCATCCAAGGACAGACTCTTCGACCAGGATTTGATGAACAATACTTGCTGAAAGGCCGCGAGCGGCGACCGTGCGTAGCTCCTCGACATTAAATACCGCGCCGCCGCCAGTCCCACCTAAGCAGTAAGCCGGGCGAATGACGACCGGGTAACCAAGTTCGTCAGCAATCTTCTCAGCCTCTTCCACGCTGTAGGCCGGGCGCTTTTAGGCATATCGATACGGAGCTTGTTCATCGTCTCCTTGAACACGACGCGGTCTTCGCCGCGCTCGATAGCGTCCACCTCAACGCCGATGACTTTGACGCCATATTTTTCAAGCACGCCTGCGCGGGCTAGTTCCGAGGACAGATTCAGCCCGGTCTGGCCGCCAAGATTGGGCAGCAGTGCATCAGGCCGCTCTTTCTCGACGATTTTTGTCATAGTTTCCAGGTCGAGCGGCTCAATATAGGTTACATCCGCCATGCCAGGATCGGTCATAATTGTTGCCGGGTTGGAATTGACCAGCACTATCTGGTAGCCCAGTTTACGAAGGGCCTTGCATGCCTGCGTGCCGGAATAGTCAAACTCACAAGCCTGGCCGATGATGATGGGGCCGGAGCCGATAATCATCACTTTCCTTATGTCCTGGCGTTTCGGCATAGAAAACTCCTCTGGAGGATGAATCACCCCGTTAGTGTGAGCTCCCCGACCGCGGCGGACTATCCCCAGACTTAGCCTGACCCGTTCCTGGCGGGTCTGGCGGATTGGCCGGCAAAGAGCTAACACGAAATAGTCGCTTGATATTTAGAAAGGACCCCGCTCTGCGGGATGCAGAAGATAGCTTCCGCGTCAACAAGAGTCGCAAGCCCAGAATTTCCAGCCCCACCAATATAAGCCACGACCCGGGTGTTAGAGGAGTAATCAAGGCCAGAAAACCCAAAATAATAAGAATTACCCCGAGAACCTTTCGCAAGACTATCTTCACGTAACACCCTTCACAGTGCTATTTTGAGTGTTTGGCTTTTGTCAGGCGGCAGCGACCGAACGCCGCTGATAGTTTTCACCTGACCGGTTTCTTGCTGCCCTACGCGGATAGTGTAGCTTCCATCCTTAAAGACCTTGGGCCTGTACAATGATCCGGTGATGCGGAGCGTGTAGACGATCTCATTGTTCGATTCATCGATAACCTGCACCACAGGATTGGTCATACCACTGACCTCGATTGTCGGTAGATATGCGGTTGCCTTACGGGCGTAGTTGTCCTCCTGCCCGATGGTCGCAGGCCAGCCGGGATACTGCTCGGCGCCCGAGTCCACGACATCCACGTTCCTGGGCCAGCATTCGACGGTAATCTGCCTGGTTTTTTTGTTGAACTTGACGATGCCAAAGCCGGCAGCCCGCGTGGTCAGTTTGTCGCTATTCTCCTCCGGGCTGGGATTGGCAACCGCCAGCATAGTAATCTTGTTTCCCAGCCCATCGAGAAATTCGCCCAAATGTTCTGGCATCCCTTCTTTGCGGTTTTTGCCCGGCTCCGAGGCGCCCACCAGCGTAAGTAGAGATTTGCGATGGACGGCACGCAAAGAGAATAGCCGGCATCGTTCCAGTCGTCGATGCCGTGGTGAATGAATGTGCCCAGATGCTGGTCGCCGCATATCATAAACGCAAATGCCTTGCGGATTTCGCTCAGGGCTTTGTTCCGCCCGGTCTGAGGCCAGCCGTTGCAATCCAGGTCGGCGTACACACGGTAGTCGCGGCTGCCGTGCAAATGCGCCGCCCCGGCAAACAGCGTTTGCGAAAGCACGCACTTCATATCGCAGCCTCGCCAGTCCGCCGCCCATTCTCTCAGGAATTTGAGCTGACGCTCGCCCAGCAGTTCAGCGCCGGGCACATCCAGGCTTTTGGGATCATAATTGGGCTCGGTGACATGATCGGGGCGTGTTCCCAGTTGCGGAACAAGCCCTTGCGGGCCTGATTTGAACTTGCGGTCCTCGATAATAGCAAAACTAATTCGGCCCACCGTAAGGGCGGTGTAATATACGCCGATACCCCTCAGCACCGGCGTTGGATCATAAGGGTCGGGCAGATGACTGGTCTGTGCCCGCTCGACCATTTTTACATACTCCACCGGGGCGGCATATCCGCCATCATGACCGGCACGGGTCTGTGAGAGCTTACCCGCCGCACCCCATAAGTTGGCGTGGCCTACATCGTGATCATCTGGAATCGTCACGGTTGGCGTGTTGCGAATGATTTCGCCGAAATCTCTGCCGAATTTTAGCCAGTACGCATAGTGGTTGAAGTGGTCGTAGACTTGGTCGCCGGAGAAAAATAAAAGGTCCGGCTTTATCTTTTTGATGTTTTCAACAATATCCGTTTTCGCAATGTCGCCCCCGTGCGCTGGATAGATTGAGTTGCCGGTAAAAGCTGCCACCACGATAACATCTTTATCAACGGGGTCTTTGCGAATCGTGCCCGTGTAATAGGCATTTTTCCCATGAGCGACACGATATTCGATGTCCTTTGTGCAGTCCCAGTTCTCGACTCGTAAGTGTGCCGTCCAGCCATCCTCAATTACCTGGGCATCGGCTGCTTGTTTCCACTTCCCATCTTCCTTTATCTCCAGGCGTACTTTTCTTTCTTCACCTTCTTTTAGCGGATAAAGTTGGGCGGTCATTTTCAGGGTGTTGTTGTGCGCAGTGTACAGCGCAAAGCAAATAACCTGGTCTCTGGGCACCTCGGGAATCTTGAGCAGTTGCTCTGCGCTGGCGGACTGACCAGCAGAATAGTCGCCATCAATGCCGCCAGTGCTTTTGTATTTACCAAGTTCATAGTTGCCGTCTTTCTGCTCTTGACAATTGAACATCCAAGATTGACAATTGAAAAATTGACAATCGGGTAGCCAACGAGCCAGAATAGTAAATAGTAAATAACAAATAGTCAATTCTAAACTGTAAGGACTCAGAGCCATGCTCAGTTTCAACAAGATTACTGTTAGCTTTGTCGCATTAGGCTTCATGGCGGCAATTCTCACAGGGGCAAGTTCGCCGGCCGCGACGGGCAACAAACAAGCCGCCCAGGTATTGATCGTCACCGGCATCGACCATCCCGCGCACAACTGGCAACAGACCGCCCTGGTGCTGGCCGAGGTGCTGGGCAAAGACCCCAGATTGCAGGTGCGGACAATCCAAGACCCACAGTTTCTGGACTCATCTGCGATTCAGCGGTATGACGTCATAGTGCTGCACTTTATGAACTGGGAGCAGCCGGCGCCGGCAGATGCGGCACGCGCGAATCTCCGTGAATTTGTGCGCGGCGGCAAAGGGCTGTTCATTGTGCATTTCGGCTGCGGCGCATTCCAGGATTGGCCGGAGTTCGTCAATCTTGCCGGCCGAGTCTGGGACCCCAAGGCAAGGGCTCACGACCCACAAGGAGCCTTCCGCGTCGACATTACCGCCACAGACCACCCGATAACGCACGGGATGAAATCGTTCCAGACCGAAGACGAACTATACACTTGCCTTACGGGTGACCGCCCCGTCAAGCTGCTGGCGACGGCTAAGTCGAAAGTGGATGGCAAAGACTATCCGATGGCGTTCCTATTTGAATACGGTAAAGGCCGGGTCTTCCATAGTGCACTGGGTCACGACGCCAAGGCTATTAGCAACCCGAATGTCGCAGAACTATTCAGGCGAGGCTGCGCCTGGGCCGCAGGTCTTGCAATTGAAAATTGACAATTGACAATTGTAAATTGCACGTGGGGTTTTACTTCAATAAGAGTTTTGCAAAATGGAGATTAGGCACATATTATTTGAGGAAATCCGTTTCTTGATTTCCTTAAATAGTCGAGCTAAGTAATTATCTATCAAGTAGTTAATGTCTGAAAAGGAAAAATAAGACAACAAATTTTTCCTTTTCAAAGTGGGCCTAATCTCAATTTTGCAAAAGTTCAGTTTTAAGGAGAAACTTTTATGAAAGTCGGGTTTAACATGTTGTTGTGGACAACGCACGTAACCAAAGAACACCTGCCGCTGCTGAAAACTCTTAAGAAGATCGGCTACGATGGCGTCGAAATACCTATATTTGGCGGAGATGCCGCACACTTTGAAAAAATCGGCAAGGCGATAAAAGATAATGGGCTTGGCTGCACCTCGGTGACCGTCATTCCGGACGAGCAGCATAGTCCAATCAGCGCCGACGCCAAGTGCCGCAAGCAGGCGGTGGAGTATCTAAAGTGGGCGATTGATTGCTCACAGGCGATGTGCTCAGAGGTGCTTTGCGGGCCTATCTATCAGCCGCTCGGGATGTTCAGCGGAAAACCTCCGACCGAACAGGAAAAGAAGCACGCGGCTGAGGTGCATCGCAAAGCCGGCGAATATGCTGCCAAAGCCAACGTGGTCCTGGCGGTGGAGTTCTTAAACCGGTTCGAATGCTATTTCCTAAATACTATGGCGGATGCGGCAGCTTACGTTAAACGCGTCAATCATCGCAGCGTGGGCGTTCTATTCGATACCTTTCACGCCAACATCGAAGAGAAGGACCCGCTCGGCTGCATCAGCAAGCATATTAGGACAATCAAGCACGTGCACATAAGCGAGAACGACCGCGGCACGCCCGGCAAAGGTCATATCGACTGGCCGGGCACATTCAAGGCGTTGCGCAGCGGCGGTTACGACGACTGGCTGGTCATCGAAGCCTTCGGGCGGGCACTGCCGGATTTGGCCGCCGCCACAAAAGTCTGGCGGGACTTCTTTGCCAGACAAGAAGACGTCTATAAACATGGGCTAAAATTCGTGAGGAAACAATGGAGAGCAGCAGGCCAATGCAAATAAAAAGCTTCGTTCTTGCGTCAATTGGGTTTTTGTGTTTTAGCGCAGGCCTGTGCCTGGCCGACGAGGCGGGCTTTAAGCCGATCTTCAATGGCAAAACGCTCAGCGGCTGGAAGGCACCCGAGATGAGCTACTGGTCGGTCGAAGACGGCGCCATCACAGCTCAATCCACGCAGGAAAATCCCGTAAAATCAAATCAGTTTCTGGTCTGGCAATTGGGCGAATTAGACGACTTTGAGCTGAAGCTCAAGTACCGTATTGACGGAACGCCGGCGGCGAACTCCGGCATCCAGATTCGCAGCCGCGTTCCGCCAGACGGCCACGTTGCAGGTTACCAGGCCGATATCGATAGGGGCGGCACGTACACCGGCACCCTCTATGACGAGCAAGGCCGAGGGATGCTCGCCGAGCGCGGACAAAAAACCATCATAGGCACCGACGGCAAAAAAAACAGCACTCCGCTCGGCGACTCTTCCGAGCTATTTGCAAATATCAAACAAGATGGCTGGAACGATTATCATATAATTGCCCGCGGCCCACACATTATCCTGAAGATCAACGGCAAAGTCACCGCCGAGGTCATTGACGACGACAAGGCCAACCAGGACCTCTCGGGTGTGCTGGCTTTGCAGTTGCACGCCGGACCGCCTATGAAGGTTCAATTTAAGGACATCCAACTGGCACGCCTAAAGATGGAGAATAGAAAGAAAGTAGTCCTCGTCGCTGGCCCTGCCAGCCACGGTTATGGCAGCCACGAGCACAACGCCGGCTGCTTACTTCTGGCAAAAATGCTCAACGAGAATATGCCCAGTATCCACGCGGTAGTCTACACGAACGGCTGGCCCAAAGACCCAACCGCCTTTGACAACGCAGATGCGATCGTATTTTTCTGCGATGGCGATGGCGGGCACGTCGCTACACCGCACCTCGCAGAGATAGACACGCTGGCAAAAAAAGACGTGGGCATCGCCATGCTTCACTACGCGGTAGAACTGCCCAAGGGTAAGCCCGGCAATTATCTGCTTGACTGGATCGGCGGCTACTACGAGACGTTCTGGTCGGTCAATCCAATTTGGAAAGCCGAGTTCAAACAATTGCCCGAGCATCCAATCGCTCGCGGCGTCAAGCCTTTCGCGATAGATGACGAGTGGTACTACCACATGCGTTTCGCGGAAGATATGAAAAATGTCAGCCCAATTCTTACCGCTGTGCCGCCCGACAGCACGCGTAAGGGAAAAGACGATCCTCACGGCGGCAATCCGACCGTCCGTGCGCGGATGGGCATGCCGGAGCACGTGGCATGGGCGTATGAAAAACCAGGTGGGGGGCGAGGCTTCGGCTTCACCGGCGGACACTGGCACTGGAGCTGGGCACACAACGACTTCCGCAAACTTGTCCTTAACGGCCTGGTATGGATTGCCGGCGCGGAGGTGCCGCCTGACGGCGTCCCCTCGAAGACGCCGTCTCTGGAGGAACTTGAAGCAAACCAGGATTATCCAAAACCGGATAACTGGAATCGAGAAAAGATTCAACAGATGCTTAAGCAATGGGAAAAAGCAAAATAGTTCACTGTTCACCGTTCATAGTTCATCGATGAACAACGAACAATCAACTATGAACCACAAAAGGAGTGTTGTCATGCGTAAGTTAGTTCTGCTAATGGTGCTGTGTTTTACGTTTACAGTGCCTGCTCTATCTGCGCAGGCTCAGCCGAAGTTTCGCCGGCTGCCGGTGAAAGAGTATGTAGATAAGATGAAGGCCGGCTGGATCGGACAAATGGCCGGCGTCGGCTGGGGCGGGCCAACCGAATTCCGCTGGACGGGGAAAATCATACCCGAACCAAATGTGCCGAAATGGCGGCCAGAGATGATTAACCAGTTCAACCAGGATGATATCTACGTGGAGATGACGTTCTTGCGCACGTTAGAGCAATATGGCCTTGACTGCTCGATTCGCCAGGCGGGCGTAGATTTTGCCAATAGCGGCTACCCGCTCTGGCACGCCAATAGGGCTGGCCGAGATAACTTACGCAAAGGAATCGCTCCGCCCGATTCAGGCCATCCCCAATTTAATAAACATGCTGACGATATTGATTACCAAATCGAGGCGGACTACGCAGGCCTGATTGCACCCGGCTTGCCGAACGTAGTTATCGAACTGGGCGAGAAATTCGGCCGCCTGATGAACTACGGCGACGGTCTTTACGGCGGCCAATTCGTTGGTGGAATGTACGCCGAGGCCTTCTTTGAAAGTGACATGGAAAAAATCATCCGCGCGGGTCTGGCATGTATCCCCCAGAATAGCCAATACGCCGAGTGCATCCGCGACCTGCTGGCGTGGTACAAACAGAATCCGGACGACTGGCAGAAAACGTGGGGCCTTGTAGAAAAGAAATACCACCAGGACCCCAACTACACGCACGGCCTGTGCAGCGGTCCGGGCGGAAAGGACGCCGGCAGCATCGACGCCAAGCTCAACGGCGCATACATTGTGCTGGGCCTACTCTACGGCAAGGGCGACCCGGATAAGACCATCATCATCTCGACCCGCTGTGGTCAGGACTCCGACTGCAACCCAGCCAACTCAGGCGGCATACTTTTTACGACCATCGGCTACGAAAAGCTGCCGGACAAATTCAAATCCGCCCTGAACCCGGAGGGCAAATTTAGCCATACGCCGTACAACTTCCCGACGCTGGTGAAAGTCTGTGAAAAACTTGTCCGCGAGGCCACAGGCGGCCGGGTACAAAAGGACGCTACTGGCCAGGAGGTTTTCGTTATCCCTGTTGCTCAGATTCGTCCAAGCAAGCTCGAACCGTGTTGGGAGCCTGGGCCAATTGCCAACAGCCGATTCACAGAGGAAGAAATGCGCAAGATCACCGTCGCGGAGAAGCCAAAATAGAAATTCCAACGTCTCTGGTCTGTGCCGTTAGTCATTGGGACAAAACAGCCGTTACGGTAAGCGCGTTGAAAAGTGCGTGGATGAAGATTGGGCGAAACAAAGAGCCGGTCTTTTCATACGCATAGCCCAGACACGCTCCCAATAATAGTAGTGCCGGCCAATGTGCGGGATTCTGGTGTGCAATCGCAAATACGATAGAACTTATCGCGATTGCCTGCCACGCTGGCGCGAACGTCTGGAATAATGTTGAACCAGCCAGGTACGAGCGCACCATTGTTTGAAACAACCCTCGAAACAGCATCTCTTCGAGCAGCGGTGCACAGACAGTCGCCACGACAACGACCAGAATCCGCAGCGGCAACTGTGAATGGCTCGTTATTAGCTCAAGCTGGGTATGCGGTTGGATTTGGTATTGCGGCCCCCATATAAGTCGGCCAAGATACGTGGTCAGTATTATCGCCGCCAATAGCAGTGGCCAAACGGCCAGCAGCAACAGCGGTGCGGCGAAAAAATCTCTGTGGATTCTTCTTAGGCTTAGGCCGAAGCCCTTCAATCGCCGGGCAAAACTTGCCCTGGCTAAAAAGACAATCACTGCTATTGTTGCCACCGCGCCGATGCCAAGAACCAAATTATCCACAAAAGCGCCTTGCCAGCCCTCCAGGTGGCCCAGCAGTTTTCTGGTCAGCGACACTGCCAGCGAAGCCCCCACGAACCAGACAAATAGCGGCACAAAGGGCAGATAAAAAGGCATATTATTGCGGCGAATGGGGCAATCGGATAGAGCATTTCTGCCCAAAGATGTTCGCAGCAGCCAGGCGCCAAATAATAGTATCCCAGCCCCACAGGCAACATTTTCTACTGTTATGTAGTCCTTCAGCATTGACTATTTGCTATTGACTATTTACGATTTCTTCGGTTGACAATCGTAAATCGTGAATTGTAAATTGTAAATCAGTTTATGGATATATTTCGCATCGAAGGACCGGTTCAGCTCTCAGGCGAAGTCAACATAAGAGCCGCAAAGAACGCCTGCCTGCCGATAATGGCTGCTTCGATTTTAGCCGGCGGCGAATCTACACTTCAGCCGCGCCCAATCTTTCCGACATCTCGCTTTTTAGCCTCTTGCTGGAGCAGTTGGGCTGCAAGGTCAAGTGCGGTCCGGATGAGCGTTTGAGCGTCGATGCCACCGTGGTTGACAATCCGGTAGGCGATTATGAAATTGTGCGCAAGATGCGAGCCAGTATTTGCATACTCGGCCCGCTGCTTGCCCGTTGCGGTCGGGCGGAGGTTTCAATGCCGGGCGGCTGCGCAATCGGCGATAGGCCGGTCAACCTTCATTTATTAGGCCTGTGCCAGCTCAGTGCAAAGATCCATCTTAAGAACGGCTACATCGTCGCCGAAGCGCCAAAGGGTTTATCCGGCAGCGACATCTTCCTGGGCGGCCCGTTCGGCTCGACCGTCCTGGGAACCGCAAATATCCTGATGGCCGCTACGCTGGCAAAGGGCCGAACTACCATCGAATCCGCCGCCTGCGAGCCGGAGATTTCTAATCTGGCAGACTGCCTTAACAAAATGGGCGCCAGGATAAGCGGCATCGGCTCGCCTCGGCTAATCGTTGAAGGCGTCAAGCAGTTGCACCCGGCTGAATTCGAGATAATTCCCGACCGAATCGAGGCTGGAACCTTTATGGTCGCCGCCGCCATAACGCAAGGCGAGTTGCGACTGCGGCATTGCAGGCTCGACCATCTGATGGCGGTCGTTGACAGGCTCAGAGGCATCGGCGTAACCGTCGAGCCGACAACCGATGGTTGTGTCGTTGCCGGCAACGGGCCGATTAAGCCTGCCGACGTTACCACCCAGCCATATCCGGGTTTTCCGACCGACTTGCAGGCACAATTCATGGCTCTTCTGGCTCTTGCCCAGGGCAATAGCATAATCGTTGAGAAAATCTTCCCGGACAGATTTATGCACGTTGCTGAGCTGAATCGGATGGCCGCCGATCTGCGCAAGGAAGGCCCTGCCGTCATCGTTGCGGGCGTAAAGAAGTTGATAGCCGCCCCCGTTATGGCTTCGGACTTACGGGCATCGGCTGCGCTCGTGCTGGCGGGCCTTGCCGCCGAGGGAACCACTACCGTCAACAGGGTCTATCACATCGACCGCGGCTACGAAAGAATTGAGGAGAGACTGAATTCCGTGGGTGCAAAAATAATACGTGAAAGCGATTAGGGAAAAAGAACGCAGGTTTAGTTCCAAAAACTAAAAGATAAAGACGGCGATTTATTGGGGCTGAGACTATAGAGGGGCGGCACATCTTTGCTTTGTTTATCAGATGATGTTTGGCTGTGAATGTTAAGGGAGGTGCTTTTCACAGGAGCGGTAGTTTACCTGTTCGTCTCGAACGTTGCCCAAATTTAGGCGCCCTCTCAAAAAAAATCAGAAACTGATGAAGATAGTCTTGAGTTGAGTTTATCATCACATTATCGTATTAGTTTCAAGAAAAGAGGGCGATTTGAAGGGAGAACAAAATGCGTTACGTTTGTCTGTCGGTGGTGCTCTTGTGCCTATGGCAGTGTTGCGGTCCGGCTTTTGGTGACACAGTGATTTTCACCAACGGTGACCGTCTAACGGGCAAGATTAAACAGCTTACGGACGGAAAGCTGATCTTTGAATCCGATGTGGACGGGGAATTGAACATTGATTTGTCCAAGGTTCAGACGTTCAGCAGCGATACACCAATCGAGATTCACTTCAGTGACAGCACAGTAATCAAGCAGGCCATCGTAAGTGGTGCAGCTCCGGGCAGGATTGGCATAAGAGCCACGGGGACTCTAACAGCCCAGGAGTTTGATCTGACCAAGATTACTTCGATCAATCCGCCGGCCAAACCCACGCCCAAATGGCACGGCGCGCTTAGTGCCGGATTTAGTACCACTCGGGGGAATACCTCTACGGAACGTCAAAATGTAAGCGTGGACACAAGTCGTCGGAGCGATAATGACCGCATAACCGTAAAGGCTGACTATGCACTCGGCAAGCAGAAAGACCCAGATAGCGGAGAGGAAAAGACGACCGAAGACTGGTGGCGCACCAGACTCAAGTACGACTACTTTGTGAGTAAGAAGCTTTACGTGTACGGTGACACCCGATACGAAAAGGATAGTGTGGCCGAGCTCGACCGGCGAATGGTGGTCGGCGGTGGCGGCGGCTATCAGTGGATCGAGTCGGAGGACATAAACTTCTCGACCGAAGCAGGCCTTGCTTCGCTGTATGAGAGATTTGACAACCAGACGGGTAGTAACACCGAAGTCTCAGTTCAGCTTGGTTACCACTTTGACAAGAAATTGTATAAAGCGTTGACGTTCATCAATGACCTGACGTACTATCCGAGCATCGATAGCTTTTCGGACTACTATTTGACCTCGACGGCGGAGCTTCGGGCGTCCTTTCTAAAGAGCATGTTTGCGAGCTTCAAGGTGATCTTCGACTACGATGCAACGCCTGCTGAAGGCGCTGGCAAGACGGATGTGAAATACATGCTCGGTGTCGGCTGGAACTTTTAGCGGATTCGTGTCAGCAGGCACGGCGATGGTAAAAGCAAAGAGTGGGACTCCTGAGGGCATCTACATCCACCTACTAACCCCTTGCAGGGCGAGTACGAGTAATGGTGATTTAACATGGTCAATAACCACAATCGTTAACTTCACTATGTATGTATAGGAGAGACTATGGGACTTTTGCAGGAATTCAAGGAATTTGCCGTAAAGGGCAACGCCATCGACATGGCCGTCGGCATCGTCATCGGGGCTGCATTCAACAAAATCATCACATCGTTGGTTAGTGACGTAATAATGCCTCCGATAGGGGTTCTTCTGGGTGGTGTCGATTTCAAGAACCTGGGATTAGTCCTCAAAAAGGCCAGTGTCTCCGCTGCCGGCGAGGCTTTGCCTGCGGTAACTCTGAGATATGGGCTGTTCATTAACACCGTTATTGATTTTCTGATTGTAGCTTTTACAATTTTCGTGGTGATAAAAGCGATCAATCGCCTTGTTCGTGTACGCCAGACTCTGACAGAAGCGTCTTAAGCTGTAGCACGTTTGCCCGACGTGGCGGCAAATGTCAGCCCATACATCGACCCGACACCAACACTGTGCGCAGTTGCATGAACATTATAAGTTGAATGTTTGAAAGGATAACAAAATGAAAAAACCGCTTAAAGTGCTCAGTATTGTTCTGCTTGTGATTGTGGTCTTGCTTGTTGTAGCGGTGATAGCAGTTGGACTCTTCGGCGATAAGGCTTTAAAAGCCGGAATTGAGACCGCGGCGGCAAAGGCCTTGAATGTCGGGGTAAGCGTCGATGGGGTTGACCTTTCGATTATGGGCGGCAAGTTAGCGTTGCAGAATCTGATGGTCGATAATCCGCCAGGATACCAGCACCCCAGACTTCTGGAGCTAAAACAAGCTCAGGTAGAAGTCTACATCCGGTCGCTGTTGAGTGATACGGTCAAGATAAAAGCTATCAAACTTGACGGCGCCCAGGTAGTTCTTGAGCAAAGAGGCGTTTCGGGCAACAATATCCAGGACGTAATAAAGTCGATGCCGTCCGCGCCGAAAACGCAAGAGCCGGCTCAGCCGCCGTCCGGCAAAAAGCTGCACATAGATACTCTTGAAATCACCAATACCACGGTGAAGGTCAAGCTGTTACCTGTGCCCGGAAAAGCCGACACAGTGACACTGAAATTAGCGCCTATCAAAATGACCAATCTCGGCAGTGACGAAAAGCTCGATGTGGCCGCGCTATCCAGCAAGATTTTGGCAGCCATTGCACAGGGTATCGCCGAACAGGGGGCCGGCATTCTTCCTGATGATATGGTCAACACGATGAAATCGACGCTGGCTAAAACCGCAGAGCTCGGTAAGGAGGCTCTTCAGACTGGCACAGACCTCGGCAAGGGGGCTATAAAGAAGACCGAAGACCTTACCAAAGGCCTGAAAGGCCTGCTCAAGCCGAAGGAAAAACAATAGCGTTGCGATTGGTGGTTGCAGCCGCAGTTGTCCTGCAGGTTTGTGTCATCCTCGCCACGGGCGTTGTCTATCAAGTTTGCCTGAGAAGATGTTCCGGGCGATTATTACGTCCTCTCTAACCTGAAAATCAAACATACCCGCGCAGATAAAATCAGCACCGTTCTGGTAAGCAAACTTAAAACCGTCCTGCGGCTGGATGGCGCCCGCAGCTAAAACCTTAAAGGCGATCCACGGCCTTTTTACGCCTTTCATAAACTCAATAGTTTCCTGCGGATTTGTGCACCAGATATTATCGTGCTCCGGCTGCCTTTGGGCCGACCAATAATTGTGGCTATGCAAAGTCTTCATATAAAAATCAGGCTCTAAACCCGCCTTCTCGCATGCAACGGGCACTTCTAAACGATGTCCTCCCACACCCGCGAGCGCACCATTTTCCTTAATACACCGAAGCGATTCCCCCAGCATGTCAACACGTCCTTTTTCGACCAGAGTATCTCCGACGCCGCCCTGTATGTACGCGCCGACGGCTCCATTATCGACGGCTCTTTTTATGTCATCTTTGAATTGTTGGAGGTCTTCTTTGCCGGGCTTAATTTGCGCGATCCATTGTATTTGGCCGCCCCTTTCATTCCAATATTTATCCAGAATTCTGACACAGTGGTCATCAAGCCTCAATATGGCGGTATTGATGCCGGTCTGTTCGCATATCTGCAGGGTCTCGATGACCTTCTCATCGGTAAAATACTGCCGCAGCAGCGATGATACATATTCCAGGTCTCTACTGTGGGCAAAGCTGCTGATCAAATTGCCGCCGCAAATAAGCCGGCTAATTTTGACCTTGCCGATTTTGCCCATCGGCAGACCCTCGTTAGACTCTCTTATCGCTGGCGCAGCGGGTTTTTCTGCCGCCCTTGCCAATAATGCCTTTTCCTCAAGGCTCAGGCCCAATGCAGCAGCCGATGCAATCATCGACTTTTGCAGAAGTCCGCGGCGATTTAGTTTTTCCGGCATCATCACATCGCCTTTACCATCTCAAGATTAGCTAAACTGTTCATTTGTTTTCCGGCTGTATTTTAAGAAGCTTCAACAGCCCTCCGAATTCGACCGGGAAGAGCACAACCGTATTTGAAGGGCTCGCTCCGAGTCCGTCGATAGTCTGCAGCGTCCGCAATTGTATTGCTAATTCGTTTTGCTTCATAATGCCGGCCGCCGCTGCCAGATTCACTGCCGCCAGTTTGTCGCCCTCTGCCTTAGTGATCGTGGCGCGTTTCTCCCGCTCGGCAGAAGCCTGGCGGGACATCACACGCTTAAGGTCCTCCGGCAGCTCGATATCCTGCAAACGGATCGAATCGACGTGCAACCCCCAGTCCTTGATTCGTTCTTCGACAATCTCTCCGATGCGTGCCTGGATTTGCTGGCGCTCGGAAAGTAGCTCATCCAGGGTCAGCCCGCCTACTACGTCACGCAGCGCCGCCTGAGAATACTGCGCAATAGCGAAGCGAAAGTCCTGAATGCGAATCACCGCTTTGTCCGATTCTTTAACCATGAAGAATAGTGCCCCGTCGATTTCTGCCGGCACATTGTCGCGCGTGATTACCTTCTGGTGTGGAATGTTCACTACCAGCGTGCGGGTATCGATGAATCGCACATACTCAATGATAGGGACAATGTAGAGAAGCCCTGGGCCGCGCACGGCCTGGAAATTTCCCAGCCGCAGCACCACGCCGCGCTCCCACTGAGCGGCAATTCGCACGCCGCTAACGAAGATGCCCCAGAGAGCCCCTACAATGGCTACAATAACAACAACAACTACAGCCGTTTTCTCATCCCGTGCTCTGGTGAACACCGCCAAGTACGTCACGAGCACAAAAATAGCCAAGGGCACAGCGAATAGCACGCCCCGCAGAGCGCGGCCCAGCGAGATATGTTCATCCGCCGGCTTGGCGTATTGCTTACTTACTTCGCTCGCTTGATGGGGTATTACTATTGCCATAATCGTCTCTCCTTTTCTCAATTGCCATTTTCAATCGCCCTTACTTTGCAGCACGCCGCGGATCGCCACAAGCTCGTTCAAAATGCCCTGTAGCACCTGCAACTGACTTTGGCCGGCAGGTTCTACCTTTGCCTGAACCGCGCCGGAAAGCGTGAACGCCTTAATTCTTTCCATAATCCGTTCTTTGACATCCTGGAGGTTTCTGACCCCCAGCATTCTCAGTTCGGCTTTGGCACCTTGCTGGCCGCTGGCCCCGGCTGTCTGAACGTGGATTGTGCCTATGCCAAATATCCGCTGAACCGGCCCTTGAGTAATATCAAGGTTGGTGATTTTTGTAAAGGGAATGGTGACATATCTTTTCCACAAACGCCGCCCTGAGCTTTGACGGTATCATCATCGATGATATATTGCAGAGAGGCGTGAAAGGCCGGTATCCAGATCAAAGTCAGCAGCATTGCGATTAGGTCTGCCCACAGAATGATGCCCAAGAGGATGACGGCTTTGCCGCCGGCAGCTACCATCAATATTATTAGCGTCACCAGGCCAAGCATAAACCAAAGAACCCCGCAAAGAATCCACAGTGTTCTTTGTTCCTTTTCAGGCTTAAGGAGGATCGGTTCCATCTTGGCCCCTTTCGCGAAATAGCTTTTCGGTATGCACAGCATACCCTACACGGCTACACGTCTGGGATGGAATTGTAAACCTTGGCGGGAATAATAGCAAAACCATAGACCGTAGGGTATGCAACTCGCTGCATACCTGCTCTCCACGATGTTTTTCGGTATGCACAGCATACCCTACACGTCTGAAGAATGCCCTCTACGGTGTGGATTTTTGCAGATAGAAACCGCAGATTACACAGATTATTATGGCTTAAGACGGATCAGGAATCTCCAAAATCTGTGAAATCAGTGGTTAAAACAGCACTTACTGGGCCGGGTTGGAGTCGAACCAACGTAGGCTTACGCCAATGGGTTTACAGCCCATCCCCTTTGTCCACTCGGGCACCGACCCAATTTCGTATCGCGTATATCGTATGTCGTATATCGTACACTGAGGCATCCCCCTCAGTCATACCGAAGAAATTGTAGATAATCAATAGTCAATTGTCAATCACCCAATTCCATCGGGAAATAGTTCTTGGCGTTGTTAAAGCAAATGTCTTCGACCATCTTACCGAGCAGGTTCAGATCATCGGGCAAAAGTCCGGCTTCGATGTCGCAGCCGAGCACATTGCACAGTATCCGGCGGAAATATTCGTGCCTCGGATATGACAGAAAACTCCGCGAATCCGTCAGCATACCCACGAACCGGCTAAGTAGTCCCATATTTGAAAGCACCTTAATCTGCTCTTCAATGCCATCTTTCTGGTCGAGGAACCACCAGGCTGAGCCGTACTGCATTTTGCCGGGCACAGAGCCATCCTGGAAATTGCCCACCATAGCGGCCAAGAGCGCGTTATCCCGCGGATTTAGATTGTAGAGAATGGTCCTCGACAATTTGCTCTTGGAATCCAAGCGGTCAAGAAACTTTGCAAGCGGCTTGGCGATCTCCAAATCACCGATGGAATCGCATCCGATGTCCGGGCCAAGGGCCTCAAATAATCGCGTGTTATTATTTCTCAGGGCGCCGAGATGAAGCTGCTGAACCCAGCCGGCCTCGCAGTCCATCTGTGCAAATTCGACCATCATCGCCGATTTGAATTTGAGACGCTCAGCAGCGTCAAGCTCCTTTGCTGCTCTTATTTTGCTAAAGATTCTTTCGATTTCCTTGCCGGCGTAATCTTCGGCATACCCGGTCTCCAAGCCGTGGTCGGACAGCCGGCAGCCATTCTGGTGAAAATAGTCGTGGCGTTTCTTTAGGGCTTCAAGATAAGAGCTGTAATCTTTGATCTGCATATCGCAGACTTTTTCCAGGGCGTCAATCCACTTATTCAAGGCGGCAATATCTTCAACTGCCATCGCCTTATCTGGCCGCCAGGCGGTGTGCACCTTTATCTCGAAGCCATCCTGCCGAATCTTTTTATGGTGCTCCAGACTGTCGAGCGGGTCCTCAGTCGTGCAGATTAGCTTGACATTCATTTTGCTAAGGAGATTACGGACGCTAAAATCCGGCGTTCTGAGCATTTCGCTGCACGCCTTGTAGATTTCTTTGGCGGTATCCGGGCCGAGCAGTTTGTCTTTTATGCCGAAGTATCTTTTTAGCTCTAAGTGCGTCCAGTGATAGAGCGGATTACGCAGACAGTAAGGGACGGTGTGTGCCCATTTCTCGAACTTTTCGTAATCGCCGGCACAGCCGGTTATGTATCGTTCCGGCACGCCGTTTGTTCTCATTGCCCGCCATTTGTAGTGGTCGCCGTAGAGCCAGGCCTGGGTAAGGTTGTCGAAGCGATGGTCGTCAGCTATTTGTTTAGCCGGCAGGTGACAGTGGTAGTCATAGATGGGCATTTTTTCAGCGTGCTCGTGGTAGAGAATCCGAGCGGTTTTATTCTGCAATAGGAAATCTTCCGACATAAACTTTTCAGCCATTTTTATCCTCAGGAACCCCGCAATAAACCTGTCCTGAGCCGCGTCGAAGGATTGCGGGGCTAAATATTTAGCCCCACGTTTCACGTGGGGTTTTATTTGTCCGGTTCGGATTTATCTTGTTCGGCTGGTTTCTTGGGTACAGGCGGCTTATATTCTGCCAATTTTTTTGCCCAATCAACGATTTCGCTTCTGCTCTTCTGCAGCCGTTCCGAGACTTGCTTTGGCTGCTTCTTTTCTTCCTGCCGGGCTTTATATTCATAGTACCCGTAAATTGCCCACGCAATCGCCAGCCCCACAACCGCGACTGTCATAATGATTGTGAACATTGGCGTTCCCTCTAACAGCATCTGCCTGCAACTGCTGCCTGGCTCCTATCTGTGTACAGGTTACAACCCAGTAGGCAGCAAGTCAAAGAAAACCGGCCAAGTCGCTTTTTCAGACCGTCTTAGTAAGCCCTCATTGACGCCTTGCGGTTGTGGCAGTAGTTCACGAAAAAGTAGCGCAGAGCGTCGATGGGGTGGTCGTAGACGCCGTCTTTTAGCGGCAGTTCGCCCCCAGCGGCGGCAAGGTCCTGCGGATAATGATAGCACTGCCAGCGCCTCAATCAGCCGAACACACCGCGGCGAAATCACCAGCGAACTCCTGCCCTGGCCATCGCGAATTGCCCGGCGAATAAACTCGATCCCATCCAGAATGCCGCTGCGCCGGTAGCGCACCACTACCCCTGCCGCCCGCAATTCCCGAACAATGCTTGTGCCGGTAACATCGTTTACACCCGCCCCTGCTGGGTCGCAAAAAGTCGCCGCCACCTGCTCTTCACGGCAGGGCGTCCGGCTCTTAATTTCCGCGGCGTGCACATCAATCGTCGCCCGTGCTCGAACGTATTCGTCAATCACCCGCACAACGCCGCCGCCATCGACCTGAATCCACAGGCACACAAACGGATTGACAAAGCCGAAATCCAGCGCGCGATACAGCGGCAGGTTCGGATCATAATCGACCGCCTGCACATGCACAGCAGGGTCGAACTCATCGAAGACCACATTTTCCAGCGAAGGCTTTTTGCAGAGCATCTCCGCTTCCCAGCCGGCCCGGCTTGAACGGCGCATCGCCGTTATGCAGTCGTCGATCTTCAAATAACCGCCGGCGCTTTTTGCCTTGCCCTGGCAGTCGCCATCGAGAGGACACTGCGAGCAATTTCTGTCGGTGCACTTTTCGATCACCTCCCATACGCACCATTTAAAGACCGGCGTTCCGAATTGCGGCGCCGAGGCGACCACTTTTTGCATCAGGCCATAAGGCCGGTGCATCGTGCTTATTAGCTCCATCGCCGCGATGAGATTTTCTGTGCTTTGCGTGGTGAATTTTGCCGCCGCAAAAATATCCTGGTCGAAAAGCTCGACCTCATCGCAGCGGAGTTTCTGCATGTGCTGGCCGCGAACGCTGCTTTGCCGATTGCGTCAGGACCTCGACAGCAGCATTGTTGATAAATTGGCATTTTCCCTTCAGCACCGGTCCGGCAAGGGTCTGCTCGAAGCCCTTTTGGAGAAAGTTTGTCAGGTATTCGTACATTTTGCCTGCCTGTTCGCCTGAGCCGGCCAAAATTCGCACCTGGCAGTTCGGCTTAAAGATGCAGTCCAGAAGTGTAGCGACGGCCGCCAGTTCGTTTTTCCGCCCGTGCGGTTCGCCCAGACGATGCAATCGGCATTCGTCGCTCGTGACTCGTCCATCGTGAATCGTCCATCGTCCTTCATCTTTGGAGAATCGTGAAAGTCGGCGGCGAAGGTGTGCCAGAGATAGTCCATTGGGCTATTGTGCTGCGGACAGATTCTTTTATCCGGCACATCGACGCCTAAAAAGACCTTGACGTAGTTTTTCAAGTCCTGCCTGTTTTTTGGCCGGGTCCACCGCAGAAGTGAATAAATGTCCGATGCCCTTTCGATGTCACTTGCTCTGTCACTCTTGCGCACGCAGGAATCCATAATCGTATTTAGCATAGTTTTACTCTCCGTGATTTGAATGTCATTTTGGCAAGGTTCGCAGTTTAACCGTCCCCGGCCCCACATGGTTGTTCGAGCATCATCAAGGCAAGTTTTGGTAAATGTCCCTGCGGTGGCCGATTCGCACGACCAGCACGAGAAGTTTCTTATGCTGTATCCGAAACACGATGCGGTAATCGCCTGAGCGAATGCGATAAAGGTCCGCCAAGCCTTTGAGTTTTTTGACGCCTGGCGGACGAGGATTCTGGGCCAGCATATCGATCTTCTCAGAGACTTGACGCTGGATTTTTCTCGGCAGCGAGAGTAGTGTGTTCTCGGCCTCCGCTGCGATGTGGATTTTGTACGTCATTGATTACAGGCGGAGTTTCTTTTTGACCTGTTCCCAAGAGGTAAACTTGCCTTTTCGCAGGGCTTTTTTCGCCGCCGCGATGTCCATCTCGTCTTCGAGGGCTTCGAGCAGTTCTGCATCTTCGACCGACACCATTGCAAAGGCAGGTTTGCCATTCCTCTTGACAATGATACGCTGGCCGTGATGCTTTACCTGATCGGCGTATTCGGATATGTCATCACGAACTTTCGTAATACTGAGGGACGTCATAGAATACACCTTGTTCTTTTCCCCAGGAATTTAGACATATTGGACATTTCGTACAAATCGTACAATGTAATTATCGCAAATAAGCACGGCCTGTTCAAGCAAAATCTTATTGAACCACGCAAAAAGGAGTGTACTTGCATACCGGCACATCCTATCACAGGACTGTAAGTTGCATAGAACTCTAAGTTTATGTTCATAAGCTATTGCACCGGATTCGAGCCGGCTATTCTACCAGCAGGCGCTTTTCACTGCCAGGCGGCAACTCGATAGCGATGCCTTGCTTAAGTTGCTGCCCGGTGTAAGTTGATTTTGAGCCAGTCGTTAGATCGCAAATGGTGTAGGATTTCTCAGACTCGACGGTGAACCACTCCGGGAATTGATTTATGCGGGGCCAATCGAGCGGCAGCCTCATATTCACCTTGTGACGCGGCACATCGAAAATTAACTTACCGTGCCAGGCGTTTTCTGCGCGGAGAGCGATTCTAAGGCTGTCACCATCCTGCACGGCGCCGAAGATAACATCTGCCCGCCAGGGCTGGATTGTCAGGCCGGCTGTCTTCCACAGGCAGTACATAATCGTAGTTCGGGCGAAATTTCCGTCGCCGTGCCAGCCTTCGATAACGCCGTCTTCCTTCTGGATATTCCACATCCGCTTTATTTCACTATCCAGCCAATCCGCGACGGAAGGGACAGGCTCACGATTGTAAAGGTTAAGAGCGCTTTCGATTGAGTCAGCATAGCCATCGGCGCTGTTCCTTTCCCAGGGATAGTTTCCGTAGTGTTCATTGAGATTCGAGAGGGCCTTAATAGCGGCATCGCGGTAGGCCGGCGTTCTGTCGATAAGATACACCGTGTAATAGCCATTGAAGTCGTAGCCCCAGGTATCGGCCAGATTTTTATCGTGCTGGCCAGTCTGCGGATCGACCCAATTATAAAAAAGCCCGTGCTCGTTTCGGGCGACTTCCAGGATGCGATCGAGCATTTGGTGCAGGGGCTTTTGGTACGCCTGTTTTTTCGCAGGCAGCGCAAAATGCACCGTCGCGTACAGTTCGCATAGGCCGGAGATAATTTCGCAGCCGTGGTCGCGCAGCCGCAGCATCTTTTCGTCGCGAGTTGGATGGTGCTCATCCAGCAGATAATAATCGCCCAGGCGGATAGCCCAATCCAGATACTTTTTCTCGCCGGTCATCCAGTATATCCGCGAAAGCGTCTGCAGCATCTCGCCGTTGACCTCGACGTTTGTGGAGATGATTTGCCCGTATTTGGTCTCAATAGGGGCGTGCTTCCATATATCGTCCAGTATGGCAAGCATCCGGTCGCACCAGGGACTTGCACCCAGCCATTCCGTAAGGGGCAGTAGGCCATCTTTGACGTACTCTGCTGAGCCGAAGATGATGCGGCTTAGATCTGGTTCTGCCTGGGCAAAGCCTTGTTTGGAGAAGGAGTAGGTGTCGGGCAGATTGCCGATGCGGGATGTCAGTTTTGTTTCGGTGCGGAGCATATCGAGCATTCGGCCATTAAAAAGCTGCCGGTCGGTAATCGCCGCGGTCAGCACCATAAATGGGTAATTATCCGCCGCACAGTCCTGGGCGTTCCAGATGTCTTTATCCTGGCTGAGGTTTCTGGGGATTAAGCCTGTTTTTGGGTCGGCGTATTTTAGCCAGCCCTGCACAAACTTTTCACAGCGGCCAAATCCCTCGTTTGCCAATCGCCCGCTTTCAATCGCCTGCTTGAAGTCATTATTATCTGCGGCGGGCTTCTTGCCCACGCCGAGGCGGGCGAGGGCCTTCAGTTCGTCAAGGTGGTCCTGATAAACGCCGCGAGGAGTGGTGCTGTGTATTTTGCAGAGCGAGGCGGCCATGCCGACCAGCTCGCCCATCATTCCGCAAGTCCGCATCACGCGAGTCGTGCCAAGTGCCACGTGAGTGACACTGATGTCACGACCTGCCATAAGAAGATTCTCGATGTTGCGAGAATAAAGGCAGCGATAAGGAATCGCGTAAGGCTGGATGGGCGTAAGTTTTGCGATGGAGCGAAATTCGCCGCCCGGAAAATGCTCGGTGTTCTTAGGGTCTGGATAATGCAGGTCTATCGTCCAGGTGGTGGTGACAAAGGCATCGGGAAACTCCCGGCGGCCCTGAATATCCTGCTGCTGCAAAATGACGTCGCCAAGCAGCCGGCGGGATTCTGCGCTTGCCCGTGATGTACGCAACCCAGGCCAATTTCTGGTTGGCGTACTCAGATTTTCGCTGGCTATTATTCTTCAGAAACGCCCAGTTGCCGTATATCGCGCGCACGGCGTAGTCGCGGATATGTTCGGCCTTAGCGATCTGGTCGCGGCCAAAGCCCGTCTCCCAATTCCAGTCGCCGCGAGTTCCATGCTGGCAGCTCTCTTCGGAAAACTTCAGCGACCAGGGACAATCCGGAAAGCTAACGGGCTGTTCGGTCTCGGCGCAGTACCACTGCACGGATGTCCCTAAAGTCAGATTGTCGGCCTTTTCCGGCGCAAGTGTCTCGCCTGTCTCACTCTGGGATTCTCGCCCTACACGGAAATCGGCTCCCGCTAAAAAGCCCAGCGTTCCATCGCCCGTGCAATCGGCAAAAAGCGACCCAGAAAATCGCAATTCCTTGCCCATCCTAATGTCTCTGCCCACCACCGCCGCAATGCGGCTGCCATCCTTTTCGATGCGGTAGACGTGCGTGTTCAAAAACAGGCGGATATTTTTTTCCGCCTGCACGATCGCCAGCTTCTTTTGGTCATCGTAATTTTCAGCCGGCTGGGCATTACCTCTTTTTCCTGAATCCAGCTCCTTCACCACATCGCCGAGAGCCGGATACGGCGGCAGATTTATCTCGCCATTTAGGTGCACACGCACTTCGGAGCTATTATTTCCGCCGAGGACCGGCCTATCCTGAATCAGCGCGACTTGCAGGCCGAGCCTGGCCGCCGAGATTGCTGTGCAGGTGCCCGCCATTCCGCCGCCCACCACGACAAGGTCGAATTGGCCGGCCTCTTGCGGCTTTCCCGCCAGACCCAACATCTTCCGCCGAAAGGCAGCCAGTTCTTCGCCCTTGTCAGGCGGACGAAAATCTGCGCCCCCGGCAAAAAGAATTGCGTCGCAGCGGCCCTCAAAGCCGGTCAAGTCGTGCAGCGCGAGCGTGACCTTTTGTTTTTCTATCCTGACCGTGCTGTCGGCCTGCGTCTCTGTCATTTCGAGCGAAGCGAAGCGGAGTCGAGAAATCTGCTTGAGCAGACCCCTCGGCTGCGCTCGGGGTGACAGGCAAACGTATCTCGATCGTGCCGCCATCCTGCCAATGCCAGTCGGTTCCTTCGGTGCCGAATATGGTGGGCAAAGATTTACCGTCGAGGAGAACCTGGAATTTGCCTGGCGGGTTGGCTGCATCCACACGGTGGCAGGTTATACATCTGGGTTCAGTTATTCGGGCTTTCTGTGCCGGCTCAGGATTGTTCCACACCGCTGCCCAATCGCGCGTGCGGACCCAGATGCGGTACTTTCCGCCGGCAGGGAAAGTGACCGTCGTGGTGGCGTCTTTAGCCGGCTGGCCTAAGCCGTGCGCCAAGAGATACGGAGAGCCCATCTGCTGCATAAATTGCTGGTCGATTACCCACCCGCCGAGGTCCTGGAAGCTCTCCGCCTCAACTAAAATGCCCTGCGCGTTGGCTGGTGAAAAAGTCTGGAGCGGAAAAACCGACAAAATTACCAGAAAAAGGATACGCATTTTCTTTGCCCTTCTTCGTCCGCCGTCCATCATCACTCGTCGCCGTGCCAGCGACGGCTAAACTACCACCATCGCCGCCACCACAGAAGTCCGACGCTGACGGCTGAAATAGCCGCCATCGTGGCGATTATCCAGAACGCCTGCGGATGCTGCTCTATGGGAATCTTTACGTTCATCGAAAAAATACTCACCACCAGGGTCGGCAGCATAATCGCAATCGTAATCAGCGTGAGCGTCTTAATACGCATGTTAAGGTTATTGCTGATAATGGAGGCGCGGGCATCCATCAGGCTTGCCAAAACTTGCGAATATATCTCCGTTTGGCCGCGACACTGGCTATTTTCAATCATAATATCATCCAGAAACTCGGAGGTTTCCTGGCTAAAACCCAGCTTGGCGGCGTTGTTGCGGAGCTTCTCTATCAGCACGGCGTTGGAATTGATGGCGCTGAGAAAATAGACAAGGCTCTTTTCAAGAGTAAAAAGGTTCAATAAGTACTTATTTTCCATTGACGTGCTTATCTGATGCTCCAGCTCGGTAGAAATCTGATTAACGGCCTTTAAGTGCTCGACAAAGTGCAAAATAGCCCGGTAGATGAGCTTCAGGCAGACATCCTGAATCGACTGGATTTTCGCAAAGGGCCTGCCCTCAAAAAGCGGCTCATCATCGGCCACAACAATCACCAGCCGGTCCTTGAAAAGAAAAACGCCCGTTGACAGCACCCTGAAGAGAAAATTATCCTGCGCAGTGTAGTGCTTGGGCCTTTTGAATATCATCGCCGCGTGCTCCGGCTCAAACTCAAGTCGGCTCAGCTCATCCGGGTCAAGCGATGAGTTCAGCGTGTGCTCGTCTATCTTCAGTTGCTCCAGCAGATACTTTCGCTCGTTTTCGTCAGGAGCAATATAGACCGACACCACCGGTTCGCCGTGCCCGTTCTCGACGAGTTTCCCATCGCTAATGCACAGTTTTTTTAGCATACGCCACCGTTAATCGAGCCGGTATTTTACCGATTTTCCGCCCGGCCGCAATTCGATTATTTCTAGCCCCACAATTTATTGGGGGGTTTCTTTCTGCCAGGGCACGGCGCCAGCCTGGATTATATGATCGCGCAGGGCGTCAAAAAGTTCCTGATACATCGGATGCTTTTTATCTATTGGATGCTCCTCCTTCGGGTCGTCCGTCAAGTTATAAAGCTGGGGCGGCTCGAAGGGACTATTTTGCAGCAGCTTAAAGTCGCTCCGGCGGGCCGCGTAAAACGCCCTGCCGCCGAAAGTGCCGCCTTCCCGCCGAACCCAAAAAAGCGTTCGCTCGTCAGAAGCAACCCCCGCCACAGGTGCGGGGGCTAATCGCAGCGTCGGCAGAATGCTTCGCCCATCAATTTCGTGCCCGATTTTCACGCCGGCAACCTCGCAGATAGTCGGGAATAAATCCATCGTGAGCGCCACGCGGTCGGCGCGTAAGCCGGGCTTTATTCTGCCCGGCCAAACGGCGCAGGTTGGCACACGGATGGCTCCTTCATACATCTGTCCTTTGCCGCCGGTAAGCAGGCCGTTACTTGAGCCCAGATTGAGCTGGCCGCCGTTGTCCGAGGTGAAAAAGATGAGCGTGTGGTCACTAAGGCCGGCATCTTTTAGCGCAGCAAGCACTTTGCCGATGCCGTCGTCCATCTGCTCAATCAACGCCGCCAGGGCAGCGCGCTTATCGCTGATATTTGCCTGGCGATTGCGGACTTTCTGGAGCCAGATTTCCGCAGGCTGAATCGGCGCATGTGGGGCGTTGTAAGCCAGGTACAAAAAGAAGGGCTGCCGGGACCTGGAACGCTCGTTGATGTAGTCGATTGCCCACTGCGTGAAAAGGTCGGTCGCGTGGCCTTCGGGATCGATTTCTTTGTCGTTCAGCCGCATATAGTTGAAGCCGTGTCGGCGGTGCGTGTAGTAGTCGTCCATCATATCGCCCAGAAAGCCGGCAAAGTGGTCGAAGCCGCGCTCGTTCGGCGTGTTGGGCGACGCCAGGCCCAGGTGCCATTTACCGACGATTGCGGTGTGGTAGCCCGCCTCTTTCAACAGCCTGGGCAGCAAAACCGCGTGCGGCGAAAGGTAGCCGAAGTTATTCGTTATGTGCGTTCGGATTACGCCCGGCACGCCGACAAGGTCCGGGTATCTGCCGGTAAGTAGTGCCGCCCGCGTGGGCGAGCAAACAGGACAATTGGCGTAGAAATTGTCGAACCGCACACCCGCAGCGACCAGATTGTCGATGTTCGGCGTCTGCAAATCCTTGGCGCCGTAGCAGGATAGGTCCCCGTAGCCCAGGTCGTCAGCCAAGATGACAAGGATGTTGGACTGTCTGGTTGGACGCTCCGCTAATTGCGGATTCTTATGGGCCGCCGTGCCGGCGGCCGCTAAACCGGCACTCAGCGCCACCTTTTTTAGAAAATCACGCCGACTGTCCATATTATCCATTTCCCCAACGCGTATCTGCTTCTTATTATACTTTCAGGCCGAAAAGTATAATAGTGTAAGTTTAGCCGTCGCCGGCACGCCTGCCCTGAGCGGCTCGACTGAGCTCGCCGAAGTCCTGTCGAATGGGGCGACGAACCCCGCAGTAAACTGCGGGGCTAAACATGGATATCCACAATGCTGCCGATCCTGTTTGAAAACGACGATATCATCGCGGTCAATAAACCGCCAGGCCTGGCCTCCATCCCAGAACGAAAAAAAAACGCGCCTAACGTCCTCGCCCAACTGTCGGCCACAACCAGCGCCGGGCACAAAATCTATGTGGTGCACCGGCTGGATAAAGACGCAAGCGGCGTAATCCTCTTTGCCAAAAACGCACGCACGCACAAGTTTCTCAGCCAGCAGTTTGCCAGCCGAACCGTCAAGAAAACCTACCTGGCTCTGGTGCACGACGTTATCGCCGAGGGTCGCGGCGTAATTGATAAGCCGCTGCGGCAGTTCGCCTCCGGACGGGTTGCCGTCGATACCGCCGGCGGAAAACCATCCGCCACCGAGTTTGAGGTCGTCCAGCGGCTCGACTCTTACACTTTGGTTCGGGCGTATCCTTTGACGGGAAGGTTGCATCAACTGCGCGTACATTTTTATAGCATTGGGCATCCGATTGTCGGCGACCGCGTGTACGGCCCAAGAAACGGACTGACACCGACGACAACACGGACTAACACCGAAGTCAGTGTCCCTCAGTGTATAAGTCGGTGTCCATCAGTGTTGAAACGATTGATGCTTCACGCCGAGAAAATCACCTTTCGATTGTCCTCCGGCGAAGAACTGACCATCGAATCGCCGATCCCTGACTTTTTGCGCAGGTCATCGAATCCTTGAGAAACCGGGGGTAAAATGGCCAGAGAAGCCCTAAATAAAGCAGAGAGTCCTATAATTATTCTGTTTTCCACTCAAGTAATCCTGCCGTATCGTCCGATAATTCACTAAAGAAACTCCCACAGCCGTGGATTGACCAACATTTTAGAGAACCTTTTTGTGGAGGACCTGGCTATGACAGGGCAAAAAACAAGGTTTGAGGGGTTGTTGATAGCACTGGCAGCGTTGTTGTTGACGACCGTACCGGCAACGGCAAAGGAGGACACGTTCTCGGTCGTTATGGGACCCAGCAATAACCTCATTAGCGGCGGCGGCAGCGGTTACAACAGCACCTGGTACTTTTACCCCAACACCGCCTGGTGGAACCAGTGGTTTGATAACGGCCCGTACGACCCGCAAAAAAAGATGGTTATCGACCTTTCCCTTACGGTCAAGATCAGAAGGCCCGCGTACAGAGGCTCTATAAAAATTGCCTACAACTGGTCTACGCCGCAGTGGTCCGGCAGCGGCCAGCCGCCCCTGCCCGCCGATGTGCCCGACCTGACTACCGAAAACAACTACATCAAGCGTTATAAGTTCTATGAAGGCCAGATAAGTTCCTTTCCCAGCGGTTCTGGCACCATCACTATCAAAAACCATTATGAAATCCTGGATTACAATCCACAGTGGCTCTCTATTGATGTGCAGGGTTCGAACTTTGTGATCGAGGACGGCTGGATCAAGCACGAATGTGTCCCAAACGGCGGTTCACCGCCGCCACCACCACCGCCTCCGCCAGGCGAGCAATTTGATTTCGGCGACGCCCCGGACGGGCCCTATCCGACGCTGCTGGCTCACGACGGCGCTCGGCACAGAATCGGCGGCCCCTGGTTGGGCGACGCCGACAACGCGCCCGATGCTGAAGCGGACGGTCAGCCAAATGCAGCAGCCCGCGGCGACGACTACGCCGGCAGCAATGATGAGCGAGGCGTTTCGATCCCCTGGCTGACCGCCGGTGTGCCTGCGAGCATCTACGTGCACGTCAGCGGAGGAGGCGGTTACGTCACTGCCTGGATCGACTTCAACCGCGATGGCGATTGGCTCGACTCCGGCGAGCAGATCTACGCAGGTTCGCTGCCTAATGGGCATCATAAGATCGCGGTGACGCCTCCTCCAGGTTCAGCATTTGGAGTTACCTTTGCTCGTTTTCGCATCAGCACGCAGGCGGGGCTTGGCCCAACCGGCTTAGCTCCTGACGGCGAGGTCGAGGACTATCAAGTCTGGATATTTCGCCGCTGGTGACGAGCATCGGACTCGTCCGACAAGTCGGATTGCAGGTTAAGTTTCTTCTGCCAGGGCGGCAAGCAGCCTGCTGGCAGTCTCGTCAGACAGTTCGGCGGGATGGTTAGCCTCGGCACCTGTGGCCGAGGCAGCCCCCGCCACAGGTGCGGGGGCTAAACGCGGCATCGAAATTATGTCCAAACAGGCCTTGCGGGCAGTCTCGGGACTGTCACATCCAGTCAACTGAACCAACTTGGCGGCGGCAAGCGGTGCATAACGGGCAATTATCAACTGGCTCTGGCGATACGCCCGTCCGATCCGCTCGGCGTAGGCCGCCGCAAAACGCTCGCCAGAAAGCCATTTATTGTAGCGGCTTCTGCTGACTTTGTGCGCCTCCAGCACCTCGGCCTCATCCATTTGGCCGGCGAATAAATCCTCAATCACCGCCAGTTGTCTTTTGCTCAATCCGTCCATACTCCGTCCCCGTCGGCTCATTAGAATTGAGAATTGAGAATTAAGAATTAAGAAAGCCCGATTCTCAATTCTGCATTCTAAATTTTCAATTCTACATTCCTCAGTGCCGCCAACTGCTCGGCTCGGCGATTGGCGAACTGCTCTTGCGTCAATGGAGTCCAACTTACGGCAGCTCGGCCAAAATGTGCCTTGAACTTTTCCAGCCCCTCAGCAGCTACCTGACTGCGATGCGCAAGCGTCGCCGAAGCCTGCCCGCCAGCAGGCAGAGGCGTAGGCGACGCAATGGTTCTTTCATTGTTCTCTTTTATAGTATTATTAATGGTAGGTCGCATTTTTGAGCATGTCCATGTTCAGATTTGAGCATGTCGGAATCGCGATTTTGAACAGGACCCTGATCATTTTTGAGCACCTCTTTTGCCCAAATGGTGCGGTAGTAGCCTTTGCCATTTCTTATGTATGTGTACGCCCTTATCCGCCGCAGCCAGCGCCTTATCGTGGCCGGCGAGGTCATAAAGATTTTGGCGACAGTTTGATTGCTTTGCCAGCAGCCCTTGACGCCGAAGCTGCGGATATGGGCCAGCAGCATCTTTTCGCCCGGCGCCAGATCGCGGATGCTCAGGATGTGGTCGGGAATCTTCAAATATGGCTCAATTACCTTTTTCATCTTGCCGTGCTCCGGCAGTTTAGCCGTCGCCGGCCCGGCGACGCACTTGGCCCACGCTCAAGGAAGACCCGTGCGATTTCGGTAAGGCCGGCCGCCCTTTTGGCGGCGTTGGGCAAACTGCGTGCTGGCACTGCCCTGCCCACAGGTGGCAGGGCTAAACCGCAGTTCAACTGCGCCAAAAACAAGGAATCCTCGACAATGGCCAACTGCTCATCATCCAGGAAGAACACCATCGGCGTGGCAAAAACCTTCGCGGATTCCGGGACTGTGGGCATCTTCAAATTGGCCAGGCGTTCGATCTGCTTAGCCGTCTGCGGCAGAAGTTTTGCAAGGTCTTTTATCGGCATCTGATCGCTGAGCTTTTTCAGTAGCGCCAGCTTTTTCGCAAGGATGTCGGCCCCGCCCAGGCGGTTCAGTGTCGCCAGCAGGATGTCCACCTGCGCATCGTCGATGTCCCAGACTACCGCGTCGGCGGCTTTGTAGCCAAGTTGCGAGAGAACCTGCCAGCGGTGGTGGCCGTTTATTATTTGAAAATAGCCCGTCCTATCCGGGCATGGGCGAACCACCAGCGGCTCATATCGCCCCGTCCGCTGGATGTTGGCCAGCAGCTTGGCGAAATTTGCCTTACTCATCCGGTTGGGATTATCCGGATGCGGCACACATCTATCAATGGCGATGGATTGTATCGTGTTTGTCATTTTGGATATCCGATTCATTGCGTTTAGCCGTCGCCGGTACGGCGACGAACCCCGCAGTAAACTGCGGGGCTAAACCTGGATTGAACCAAATGTAATAAACCGGCCTATCGGTAAGTTTGCTCAGGACGTACCTGGTTCGTTCCAGGCCGGCTGGCATGTCACGATGTCCGCCGTAGCTTTGCAGAAATCGGCGGATTCGGCCCTCAACAAAATCGGCTTTCGGCCAGGGGAGTTCACAAAGTCGCCCCTGCACGTAGGCAGGGTCGATCAGATGCTGCTCGATGCCGACCAGACTGAGCGCCTCGATAAGCTCGGCGCAGCGCTCCGGAAGCGGCGCAGTAAAGGGCTGCATACCAGCTTTTTCAAAAAATGGATTAACCAGCCCCATTACCGCCATTGCCTCGACAATAGGGACATTAACTTGCGGCATCGTTTCACGCACAAGGCGGCTGGCAAGTCCCAGAGAGCGAAATCTCGGCTCAACAATCACCCTGCTGATACAGCGAATGTTTTCGTTTACAAGCGCCAGTTGCGTTGCCCTATCAAAGCCGGTAAAGATGCCGCCGGTAGCGATGTTTCGCAGCTCCAGAGCGGGACTGGGCATTCTATAAACTATTACGCCTACTGTTTTTATGACCGATGCCCCGTGTAGCCCGGCAGTTGGCCGCAGGGCGAAAATCGCGCTGAATGGCCCAAGGCTTTTGTCGCGGTAGTGGTAGTCGGCAAGGGCTTTGTAGTCCCCGATGTCACCGGGGACAACCTCAAGTTTCTTGCATACCGAACAATTTTCCATATCATTCAGGGTTTAGCCGCCACACCTGTGGCGGCGGTTAGTTTTATAAATGACCTGTGTTGGTCCGCACAATTCCTTAACGATCAGAGACATCCGGCGCCAGGTCCAGCAGGATGTCTTCGTGACTGGAGGCCAGGATGAATGTCACGCCGTTGCGCTTGGCGAACTTATGGACGTTGTAGGAAATCACCGCGGCGGTTATACGGTCAAGGTTCGAGCAGAACTCGTCGGCGAAGACAAACTTTTTGCCCGTTGCCAGAGCCATTACCAGGCGGAAGCGATACTTTTGGCCGTCGCTGAGACTTGCCGGCTGGCTGAGAATACAGAAGACATCGCCCAGTCCCGCTGTGCTGAGAATCCGCAGGCTCGTCACAAAGTCGCCGTCAATATAGTCGATGAGGGTTCTTCCAGCCGGCAGTTCCATCTGATCGAGGCTGACCATATCCTGCGCGGGCACAGATTTGGATAGCTCGTTCAAGATGATGCTCTTGCCGGCTCCTGATGGGCCCGTGATGTACACGATGTCACCATCGTTGATCTCGACCTGGCAGTCGTGGCTGACGCGCCGCTCGGCGAGTCTATCGACTGTCAAACCGAACATCCTGCATACCTGGGCGGCCTTATCGCTGATTTGGCCCTGCCAGTGCAACGTCGCTGAAACGGTGTATTTCGCCATAAATAAACCTCACTTCAAAAGGAACCCCGCAATAAATTGCGGGGCTAAATATCCCCGACAATGTCCCGAATATGTTCGAGCGTCTTGCGAACACGATACACGGTCAACTCATGTCTCTGGGCGATTTTTTCTATCGGCAGACCCATCAAGAGCCGGTCTTTGGCGACGGCCAATTCGCAGTCGGTGAGTCTATCGCGGTTTCTCAGGCAGATTATGTATTGGCCGTCTGCCAAGCGACTGATCAGTTTGTGGATTCTTCGAGCGACAACTACGTCTCCGACGCCAACCAACCGAGCCAATTGCCGAAAGCTGCTGCCCCTTTCCAGGTACATCGTCAGCAACAGCCTATCCTCGCCGCTGAGCAGGCTGATTCTGCTGCGCAGCAAATCCATTCGTCCTCTGCAGAGGTTTTTGGCCCGAAACGCAAAGTTTTTCGATATGTTTGAGTGTACCTTTCTCATCAGCTCAGAATGGCCAATTACAACATTTTCGATACCATTGTTTGTTCACTTTTTACTTAAATCGCCTGTATTTTAACAAACCACTGAACAACGTCAAGAGTTTTGTTAGATTTTTTACAAATTTTTCTGTGCGTAAACCAGGTGATGGGGTTTCAGGCTTGATGTGCCTTAAACTGCTGAGCACAGAAGAAATTAGGTTTGAATTTGGCGGCCAGCGGGTTATATTGGCAAGAATCGAGGGCAAACGCTGGGGATAGATAATGGAAGGACCGAAATGCCAGGGAAAACGCCCAGTGTGGTTGTAATTGGCGGCACCTACATAGATATGGCGATAAGGTGCAGCCAGATTCCGCAGCCCGGGCAGAGCCTGAGCGGCTCTGCTCTTTCATATACGGTAGCCGGCCCAGGGCCCAGCCAGGCTGTCGAGGCGGCCTTGTGCGGCTGCCAGGTGCATCTGGTCAGCAAAGTCGGGGGTGATGCGTTCGGCCAGATGGCAAGAGCAAGCCTGACAGAGTTCGGCGTAAATACAGACCTTGTCTATACTGCCAAAGCGAAAAACACCGGCGTAATTGTAACGCTGGTCAACGCTAAGGGCGAAAACAGCAGTTGTGTGTACACCGGCGCCAATACTGCCTTAACGCCGCAGGAGATCGAGGCCGCCGAGCAGATTATCTCGCAGGCAAATGTCTGCCTGATTCACGGGCGATTGCCGCAGGATGCGATTGTGATGGCTCTGCGATGCAGCCAGTTGCACGGGGTAAAGATCATTCTTAACCCTGCTAAACCCTTACAGCAGCCGGCAGAGCGACCGGGCGATTTACCTATCGAGTATTTCTCGGCTGATGTTTTGATTCCGAATCTTTACGAGGCCGCCGAGATTACAGACCCAGCCGGTGGGCCGGTTAGCGTTCACACCGCAAAGCTGATAGGCTCGGACCTTGTAGCGCGCGGCGTCCGTTGCGCAGTGATAACGATGGGCAAACGCGGCTGTATGGTGGTCGACAGAACCAGCGCCGACCATATACCGGCTTTCGAGGTGGAACTGGTTGATCAGACCAGCAGAGGCGACGCCTTTGCCGGTGCTTTGGCTGCCTGTTGCGCGGTCGGCGACGATATAAGAGAAGCGGTAAAATTTGCCTCGGCTGCCGGTGCTTTAGCCTGCACGAAATTCGGCTCGATTGAGGCTTTGCCCACAAAGGCTGACATCATAGAGCTGCTACAAACCCGCGAAACGTAGTCGTATGTCGTATGTCGTTGATTGTGGGTCGTTTCTCATCTCCCGTCGCCGTGCCGGCGACGGCTAAACTCGTCTAAGGGGGGTATCCGCTTAAAGCAAGCTGCCTTGAAGAACCCCTATATGTTGTGCTTTCTCTCAACAATCTGTTTGTACGGCAAGGGCGGTGTCATAACGGCCTGTTGCATAAGACGATAAAACAGCATACCTCGTGACCGAGACGTACAACGGTTGAAACGGAACGTGTATTCATCAAGGTAATACTCAAGATGTTTTCCACTGACCAACCCCTGATGCGTGCTCAACAGCCAGCGTTTGACCAAAGCGGCAACGCGATGAACACCAGGCATACTGATGTGGGCCGGATTGCCAGTGTCTGACAGAACAATCCTGTCGTGTTTGTAGCCGCACCTCGACAGTCCGTTGTAGCCGCGCCATCCATCAGTCAGAATCTCGGAAACTTTCTCGGCAACATCGCAGACGAAAGGTACAAGGCTTTGGCCGGAGACATCAGGAATCCGACGCATCCGCACGCGTCCAAGCCCCTTTGGCGAATGGACTTCCAGTGTAATAACCACAACCTCCTTCTTTTCGCTTCCGCGTCCTCGTTTGCCCTCAGTATCGTGGCCACCAATGTAGGTTTCATCCACTTCAATACGACCGCAGAGGCGGTCCCTGTCGGGACGGACCATGGCTTGCCTGAGCTTGTGCAACCACGTCCAAGCCGTTTGATAGCTCCCGAAGCCAAGAACGCGTTTCAGACCGAGCGGCGCTGGCTCCGTCCTTCTGGCTGGTCACAAACCACATGGCGGCGAACCACGTTCTCAACGCTGTTCGCGTCCGATCAAAAATGGTTCCCGCCGTTACCGACACCTCACTTCCGCACTGCCGACAGTGAAGGTAACCGCGACTCGTCGTCCATGGCTTTGCCTTCGTTCCGCACCGGGCACATTCAAATCCCCGGGGCCAGCGGCAACCCATAACATAACGGCGGCATGCTGCCTCATCGGCAAACCACTCCAGAAACTCTTGGTAGGTCCGCGGATAGTCCTTACCCGCGACCGGATATGCTCGGGCATCCATACAGAGATATACTACATGTAGGAGCAACTTGCGTCAAGTAGATACCCCCCTCTCGTCTATTTACCTGATATCAGCAGATATTGCGGGCTTTGCGAGATGGTCATCTTCAGTTCCCTTTCTTGCCCGTCGACGGCAATTCTCTCACCGACTATACTGATAAGTGTACCTTTATAGGACTTTAACTCCATTCTTACCTCATGCCCCTGCCCGGTTGTCCAAAGTGCTATAGCCTGGGCTCCATCTTTGGCCAATCTAAATGCGTAATCGTCGCCAGTGGCAAGGTTCATTCGCTCTTTGATGGTATAGCCAGACAAGGTGGATGCCAGGGTTTTTGCGGCAAGATACGCCGTCTTGGGCTGCAAATCGTGCCCGACAGTTCCGAAATTGTGCTCTCTTTCGTTCGGGTCGGTCCCGTCATTTTTCCAGTCGTACCAAATACTTACGGCAATTCCCTGATATAGATTGGTAAGAAACATCCTCGCCAGGTACTGAGCCTGCTGCTGGTCGGAAAGGGGGTTCTTGTCCCAGTTGACGTTTGAGTAGCCCCATTCGCCCGATATGACCGGGATTTGCCGTCCCTTCGGGGCGTAACGTCCCATAAGTTCCCGCAAAGTAGTATAGTCAGCGATAACGGTCTCTGGCGGCTTGGAGCGGTAGGGATGAACGCTCAGCACGTCGATATGTTTGAGCAAGCCCTGTTTGAAGCACTGCTCAAGCCAGTCAAACGGTATGCCGGAGGTAGCGGGGGCGACCACAAGACCAGTCGGATCGGCTTTTTTCACAGCCGGCGCGGTCGCTGCGACAAGTTTGGAGTAATCGTCGGCACTTGGCTGCGGATTCCAGAACTGACGGATGTTCGGCTCATTCCAGATTTCCCAGAGGATGCCTTTGCCCGCATACCTCTTAGCGGCGGCCTCGGCAAAGGCAGCAAAGGCCTTCCGCCCCTCATCCGTCCGGACGGAACGGTCGGATTCGTAAAGGCTGTTGCTGTAATCGAGGATGTACACGATTCGGATGCCTCGCTTGGTGCAGCCTTCGGTAAGGGCGTCGTAGCCGGTCCGCTCAAAGTTATAAACGCCCTTTCCCCGCTCGATTCCGGACCATGACAGGTCCATCCTGATGAATTTGAAGCCCGCTTGGGCGATTAAATCCAGGTCTCGCGGCTGGCCTGTGAAATGGATGTTGACGCCGAAGCCATCCGGCACACGCAGTTCCGGCAAAGCCCCAGCAGCACAGCCGTGCGCTGCCACCGCAGCTAAGGCAAGGCATATAAGCAACGCTACGTTAGGTCTTTTGGTCATAGACTGTTCTCCCTGATTTTCAGATTCTTGGATGTTTTAGCAGTCAGTTTAGCGCTGGCGTGCTGGGGTGTCCAGCAGAAAAGTCCGTCGCCCCGTTCGGCAGGCTCAGGGCAGGCGTGCCGGCGACGGCTAAACTGTTAAAGTGGGCAAATTTTCGCATAAAAGCGCTGATAGCGCCGCAGAAAAATCGAAAAAATGCAAACAATTTTTATCCCTTTTGCAGCAAGAACTTAGCTCAAAACCCCTTGCACGAAAAACCATTTTTTTCGCACGAAATGCGCATACCCGTCCAATTATGGCAGCGCTGATTTGTGTTCAGCAGCAATTATAGGAGAGCCTGATATATGAGCTTTGACCTGCGTATCTTTGACGACCAGAACCTTGACGCGGATTATATACAGTGGCTGGTTGACGATTGCTCGGTAGATATTGCGACGCACTTTGCCAAGCTGTGGGATTACTACACCAATCCGATGTATGACTTGGCTGGAGGGCTTGCCTCAGACAGAAAGCTCAACGAATCGGGCAGGTGCTACGTGCAGGCCCAAGAATATGGGCTGCCTGCCAGAATAACCGGCCTGATGCACTCCGCGGGCACGGGCCTCTTCGGCGCAACAGCGGTCAAAAACGTGCAGCGCAAAGAGATAGTCATCGAAAACGACATCGCCTGGCGAATAAACGCGGGCGTGGATTTTTTGTTCGGAAAGCCGATTAGCTTTATCTGCAAATCGCCGGACAGCCAAAAACGTGCAGAAATCGAAGCCGTAATAAAGGCACTGTTTGCAGCCAACGGCGGTATCGGTTTCTTCCAGGATATGGCAGTGCTCGGAAGTGTCTACGGATTCGTCGATTGTCTGGTCAGACCTGGCGAGCAGCTTTTCAGCCGCGCTTCTTCCCCTTCCTCCCTCACCTCCACAACGAACGCTTCCAAATCCCTCCCACTTGAAGAGGCGCTCAAGCTGGCGCAGACAATCGAGCTGGAACTGATTGAATCACCGAGAGCACTGCCTGTCCTGGATGAGAATGACTACAGAAAGATTAGATATTATGTGCAGCACTTTTGCCAAAAGAGAAATGTCCTGACGGGCAAGAACTCCTTTTTGGCAGGGTTATTGTCGCCGGGAAGAGCAGGCGGCGACAATCGGCTGGTTGTTTCGGTGACTGAGATTATCTCGCCTGTCGCCTGGCAAAGATATGAGGACCAGCAGCTCGTCGCGGAAGGGGGACTGCCGTGGGGATTTTTGCCGGTCGTGCACATCCAGAATATCGCCCAGCCGTATTACTACGAGGGGCTTAGCGATGTTGAGCCGTTGATACCGCTTCAGGATGAGCTTAATACCAGGCTCAGTGACAGGGCGAGCCGAATCACGTTCCAATCATTCAAGATGTATCTGGGAAAGGGCATCGAGGGCTTTGAGGATAGGCCGATCTCGCCGGGCAGGATGTGGTACACCGATAATCCGGAAGCGAGCATCGAGGAGTTCGGCGGAGATACGCCGACGCCCAGCGAAGGTACACACATCGCTGAGATCAGAGAGGCGATGGATAAGGTCAGCGGTGTCACGCCGGTCGTGGCGGGCGTTCTAAAAGACAAGCTCGGCAACCTAACAAGCGCGGTCGCCCTTAAACTTACGCTTATGGGCACGCTCTCAAAAAATGAGCGAAAGAGATTCACCTACGGGCAGGGCTTGAAGAATATCTGCGCGATGGTCCTTGCGATGCTGGATAAGGCCGGCGTCTATCAGACCGAGCAGGCCGATAGAGAAATCGAGATCATTTTTCAAAGCCCGCTGCCTGAGAACATCATGGAAAAGTTAAAAGAAGCTCAGATCAAAAAGCAGTTGGGCGTTCCAACTGAGCAGGTGCTGCGAGAATTGGGATATGAGAATTTAGAATTAAGAACGGAGAATTGAGAATTGGAGTTTCTTCATTCTAAATTCTCAATTCTAAATTCCAATGGAGGTTTTATGAGTCAGATCGACACAGAAAACATTTTGTCAGAAGACACGGCGGATCACGGCGACCTCGACAACGCCAGGCGTGTTCCGGTGACCGAATCGATCCGCTACCGTAAGAGGGCACAGAGTGCCGAGAAAAAGGCCGAGTTTCTGGCCGAAGAATTGGCTGCGGCAAAGGCACAGACAGCGAATTTGTCGCAGCAGTTGAATGACCTGCAGATCGAGCAGCAGTTGACACGCAAACTTGCCGCGGCGGGGGTTGTTGATCTGGAAGCGGCGGTGGTTATCGCCAAAACCAGGATGGACGGTCGCGCTGATATGAATGCAGTGGTTGAGCAACTGAGGAGTGAGAAGCAGTATCTATTCGCTGGTACAACTATTGCGATGCCCACCAGCAAGACCGCGCCGGCCAGGCAGCGGATGCAAAATACTCAAGCGATTCTTGAAAGGGCAGCCAAGAAGGCTGCGACCACAGGCACGCGAAAGGACCTGCAGGAGTATTTGAAATTGCGAAGGAATTTCTTGTGATGAGAACACGGACTGACACCGACGACAACACGGACTAACACCGAAGTCGGTGTCCATCAGTGTTCAAAGGAGATGAACAATGTCATTTACCGGAAAAGCAACATATTCAGCGGGCACGACTCTGCCGGAACTGGCGGAGGACGTGTCGGATTTGATCGGGATAATTTCGCCTTACGAGACGCCCCTGCTGGATGCCCTGGGCGATCCGATGAGAGAGGCGACCAGCACGCATCACGAGTGGCTGGAGGATGAGCTTCTGCCCAACAAGGACGCGATCAACGACAGCACATGCACCAACCCGGCAGCCGACACGCAGTTTGTCGTTGACAACGGCAGCAGGTTCCGCATCGGCGACCAGATTCAGGTCGAGGGCAGCGAGGAGCTGATGCTGGTGACGGCCGTCAGCACTAACACGCTGACGGTCGTTCGCGGGTACGCCGGCACTACGCCGGAGAACCTGGCGGACAACCAGGTAATCAATATCCTGGGCAACGCCGCCCTTGAAGGGGCGGATAAGCCCGATGTGCGGTTCACCAATCGCGTGCGGTGCGGCAACTACACGCAGATATTCACCGCGGCGGTGGAGGTCAGCGGCACGGACATGGCGGCCAGCCAGCTGGGTCTGGCCGACGAGATGGATTACCAGAAGCAGGAGCGGCTGCGCGAACTGCTTCGCGACCTGGAGAACACGCGTCATCAACGGCGGCCAGCCGTCCAGCAATCCGCAGGGCAGCGGCTCGGTCCGGCGGACGATGAAGGGCATTGTTCAGCACCTGTCGACCAATGTTTTTCACACCGGCGACAGCGGCTTTCCCAGCGGCAACGACCTGGATGAGGCGAAGATCAATTACGTGCTGCGGAAGATCTGGGAAAACAGCAGCGGCAACGTCGACCTGATCGTCGTCGGCGGTTTCCAGAAGCGAAAGATAAACGCCTTCTGCTCCGACAGCCGTAGCTACGCGGCCGAGCGACACGACTTTCACCGACATGGTGAGCATCTACGAGAGCGACTTCGGCGTCTGCCGGATCGTGACGACGCGATGGGTGCCGCAGGATGCGGCGCTGCTGCTGGATTCATCGCGGATCAGGCGTGCTGCCGCTGGCCGGGCGCAGCTTCCACTTCAAGCCGCTGGCAAGCAGCGGCGACTACGAGTGCGGCGAGCTGATCGGCGAATACACGCTGGAGCTGCGCAACGAGGCGGCTCACGGCCTGATTCGCGACCTAAGCACATCCTAAAAATCGGATAAGGGTATTTAGCCCCGCAACTTGTTGCGGGGTCCGTCGCCGTTCCGGCGACGGCTAAACAACTGTTGCGGGGTTTTATCCCCATCCGGAAAAGGACAAAAAAATGCTTACGTTTTCCACAGATTCGGACATCCTCAAAGTATGAGCCGGCGCTATTCGGCGAACTGCACTGCCCGGGCAGGTACTGGCGGCCGGCACAGGCGGCCAGCTCAGCAGCACTACATTTACCGCTAGCGCCGCGGACTTTGAAGCGGCGCAGGTCGCAGCCGGCGGCGTGATATATCTGCAGTCTGCAGATGGACTACTGGATGGCGGCTATGAGATAGTCTCAGTGGATTCGGCGACGCAACTTACCGTCTCGGTAGTCAGGGTGGATGCTGACGATGAGCCGATTCCGCCGCCAGAGGCGACCGACGTAACCTACCGCATCAGCACTCTTGCCCCGCAGGCCGGCGAAGTCGCCTTTGCGTTGACCGAGCATTTCGGCATCAAGCCCGGCAATCCAGCGAGTGACATAGACGCTCAGGACATTCTCGATCCGGATGTGCTAAAAAGGGCATCGGCCTTCGCGGTGATTTCGAGTGTGTATGCGATGTGGGCCAGCAAGGCCAGCGACGAGAATTTCTGGAAGAAGAGCCTGCACTATCAGAGCCTCTTTGAAAAGGCCAGGCAGCGATGCCGGGTTGGCATTGACCTGGATTCTGACGGCTCGGCGGATGTTACCATAACCGGGGCGTCCGGGCGGTTGACGCGAGATTGATAGGAAAAACAACATGAGCGTCACTTTGGACGGGCAAATTTTGTTCGACCAGCAGCAGTTAGAGGTCGAGCCGGATAGTATTAGCCGGGCCTGCATCGAAAAAGCAGTATCCGGCCTGGACGGCCTGCTGAGCATCGACCTGGGCAAACGTAGCCGTAAAGTAAGACAAAAAGGAACGCTGCGTGCCGCAAAGCCGGTCACAAATGCAGGATAGAATAAACGCCATATCAGCCTGTATGGATGGTGACACGCACACACTGGAGATTGGGGGCCAGCAGACATTTGAAAACCTGCGAATGGATGTCTTCAGCAGGTGACTAACGAGCGGACAGCGCCGGCGGACGTGAAGTCGATTACGAAATCGTTTATACGCAACTTGCTTGAAGAGCGAATACGCAATGTCGTCTCGTCCGCGAGGGTATAGAGAAGGTCACGGGCGATTGAATTGCCCGATCGGCATGTCGGCCAGCCGACGGGCGATTTCGTCGCCGCGTCCGCAGGATGGCGCGACCTGGCGTTCATCCATGGAGTGAATGTGTCACCAGGTCTACGTCAACGGGCGATTTGCAGGGGCGACGATTGACGCCGAGCAGAGACAAATGATCGTGCAGATACCCACCTCGTTTGAATCTGCGGTGCGAATCGAAGTCTTTGCCGTGCCGCCGAAAGAGCTGCACATTGATTTGAGCGCCGAAATTGCCCGGCCGCCGGCGAAGCGGTCGGGTGAAGATAAGTTTGCTGCGCAGTCAGAATCTGCCGGCAGGGGCAACCGCGAACATTTTCTACGACGCCGGCAGCGGCGAAATCGACTACGACCAGCCGCTCAATGATTGCCCGATCCAAGTCTGGCCCAGTTGGATGGATAAGGCAGGATTCGCAATGGCCTGCTTCGGGCTGGGCGACTTCGGCTGGGATGGCGCAGCGGCGGTAGGCTTTGGAAAGGGCATCTTCGGCAGCGCTGCGTTCGGCCTCGATGCCGACGCGATGGAATGGACAAGCCAGCCGCTTCCGGCCGGGGCTTACAAATTTGGCGTCAAGATTGTCGACCAGAGCGGCAATGAAAGTGCCGCCAGTGAAATAGGCCCTGTCACGGTGACGCCGGCAGCAAGAGCCGCCGAAGGATTAAGCGTTTTGTCGTTCGATGCCCAAACGAATGAGTTGGCTTTGCAAATAGCGTAGGAAAGTTTAGCCGTCGCGGTACGGCGATGGACCAAATACATAAGGAGAAAATTATGGCCGAGGTTTATCCATCGGACAACGAATTGTTGAACATGCAGTCGCGACAGCGAGACCGGCGTTGAGTATATACCAACCGGCACCGCGCCTTACTATCTGCACTTCCGGAAACTTCTGTATCGGCTGCTACTATCGGCGCGGCGGGCAAACGACCTGCGGGTCTACGATGAGGACGGACTTAATATCGGCGTAAGGGCAGGCAAGTTCTGGCTGGGCACACAACTTGTTAGCTACCAAGGCTCATCCGGCAATACCCTGGCCGATGACAAGGCAAACATCTACATCTATCTGAACTCGGCGGGCAGCCTTGTCACCAACCAGTACAGCAGCTTTCCCGATATGGCAACTACGCCGCACGTTCGCCTGGCTACGGTAACCACATCCGGCGGGGACATTACCTCAATCACCGACTGCCGGAGCGGGCACAACTTTGTGCTGCCCTATGCAGCGGGCGGTGTAAAAACCACCATCGCGGCGCACACCAGCGATGACACACTGACACAGGCCGAATCCGGCAGTGCTCACAGTAATCTCGGCGCAACCGGCACGGTCACGCTCACTCTGCCTGCATCGGCGCCCGCCGGGACAAAATTTACTTTCGCTGTTCAAGCGGCGCAGGCACTGCGGGTAGAACCAGGCAGCGCGACGATAAGGGACGACAGCGGCCAGACCGCCGGCAAATACAAGTCTGCCAGCGCTATCGGGGCGTGCCTCGCCCTGGTTGCCGATTCAAACGGCGACTGGGCGACAATCGCCAAGAATGGCACCTGGACAGAAGAAGCATAAAGAGAGGAAAGAACACAATGGCCAACGAAATACATTTGGACTATGCGTCAGGCAATACGGTTTATGCCGTCGTTCGCAATGCTGCCGGGCAGGTGTGGTATCCGGCAGGGGCAGCTTTTGAGAACTGGGGAAACAGTGGACATAATGCCGACAATTACGATATAGCACTGACCGGCAAGAGCGGCAGCAGATACGTTGGCAACTTCCCTGGCAACATTCCTGCCGGCCGGTACACGGTTCAGATGTTTCTGCAGGCGGGGGCCAATCCTGCCGACAGCGACCAGCTTATTGGATCAGACCTGATAATCTGGACCGGTAATGGCGAATTGACCGCCGACAAAATTCTTGCCAACAAGGCCGTTCAGAGTAAATCCACCGGCGCCATTGATTACTACGATGATGACGGCCAGACCGTCATACTGACACACACGCCGACTGACGGCCAGTCAAGCATAACCAGGACGCCACAATAAATTGTCAAGAAGACCCCCCAGTAAACTGAGGGGCTAAATAAGGAGCTGCAAAATGGGCAGTTTCTCTGATCACTGGGAAAACGAGATTTTGGATCACATATTCGGCAAAGGCAGTTATACGCCGCCAACGATTTATGTGGGACTTTCAACCGCGGACCCGCTGGATAACGGCTCGGGCCTTTCTGAGCCAAACGGCAATGGCTACGCCCGTGTCGCGACTTCCGGCGCATCCTGGACTACCTCTTCGGGCGGCAGCCTTAGTAACGCCGGCGATATTACCTTCCCGCAGGCAACCGGCAGTTGGGGCACGTTAACGCACTTTGCGCTATTTGATGCGGCAAGTGCCGGCAATATGCTCGCTCACGGGACGTTAAGCCAGTCCAAGACTATTACTTCAGGAGACACGGCAAAATTCGCAGCGGGCGATTTGGATGTGTCCCTTGATTAACCCTATTTAGCCCCCCAATTTATTGGGGGGTTGTCCCCTGTTTGCGGGTTCCAGGAAAATGTTATGGCAACAATAAGCAAAAGTTTCGGCAGCGAAACGACCATTATGAACGCGGTCGCCGTCACCACGGGTTCGTGGTCCGACGACGTCGACCTTGAAACCAATGGCTATGAAGGCGCACACGTCATCGTAGATGCGGATTTCCCCGCCTCGCCCACCGACAATCTAATCGTGGAAGTGCGGGCGTCCCTTGACGGCACTAACTATGATGACACAGCGCTATTCAGCTTCAAGGTAGATAAGGGCACGGACCCCAATCAGGTGAGTTTCCTCATCAAGGACGTGGCTCACTTTAAGCTTTATTGCAAGCGGGACGGCTCAACCGACACCATAACGGTGACAGCAAAGTACCAACCGTGGCGATATGCCAGTTCCTAAGTTTTAAGTTTTGAGTTTTAAGTTTTGAGTTTCCAAAGATGCCACTTCTTAAACCGGCAAGAGGCTTACAGCCAAGTGCAAGTTCCGAGCTTTCTCGTGACTTGATACTCTGCGCCCTTTTCAATGAGGGGTCGGGCAGCCGGGCACAAGATCTCAGCGGCCATAAGGCGGTAGGGACTCTGGCCGGTAATACCACCTGGTCGCCTGACTTATTTCGCGCGAGCCTGAAGTTCGACGGCAGCGCAGATTATGTAAGCTTCGCCGCAAAAGACTGGATGCTGCCCGGCAAAGTCACGGTGCTGGCCTGGGTGAATCCCACCGCCGTCGAGGAGGTGAATCGCTATGTCCTCAGCAAGAGCGACTCCTATGTCCTTGACGCGATGAGAGGACTATCCGGCTGGGATTACCCGCACTTTTATATCTCCGGAACCAGGGCAACTTCCAGTAAGAAGTTGACGGCGGGCGTCTTTGGTCAATTAGTCGGAACCTACGACGGTGCGGTGATAAGGGTCTATCTAAACGGCCAGCAGACAGGCTCGACCAATTATGCCGGCGGAATTCCCGGCTCAAGCGAGAGCCTGTACGTTGCGGTGGACAAATGGACAGCCGGCGGATTCAACGGATATATCTCTCACGTTATGATTTGGAAGCGGGCCTTGTCTGCCGCCGAGATCGCATATCTTTACCGCGAGCCGTTCTGCATGTTCGAGGCCAAGGTCAGCCCCGGTCTTTTATGGGCTCCAGCCGGGCAGATTGTGTCCTTAGCGGGCACTTGCGCCGCCGGCACAAATGTCACCGGGTCACTGAAAGTGAATCGCCATATTGCAGGGGCGATTGCTGCGCAGACCCAGGTTTATGGCTCCCTTACCGTAACTGGCCAGGCTCCACCTGCCGAGGAATTGTTCGCCGGCTCACTGAACATAGAGCAGGATTGGCTGCTGGGAGCGCTATTTGGCGGAATGACTGCAAACGCATTTAAGCTGGGCACGGCCCTTACTCTGGGATGGTTCTGGATGCGGCGGTCGGGCTGCTCCACGCTCTACCGCGGCCCAACAATAGACCAGATAGATTTCACAAACGCCCTGACGGTGGCAGAGCATGATGCCGTGCAAATTTCTCCGCCGCCTTACGTCGCACACGGCAGCAACTGCTCATATTTCTATGCCGTTCGCCGGTTCAATAATTGCGGATATCAGGAGCGCACTTTAGCCGCTGTGGCCAAGATAGCAATAGATGCTGATGGCAATCTGCTGCCGCCGCAGCCGAATAATATATTTGCCGCGGCAGCCGGGCAAGTAGAAGGCAGTAAAGTACTGCTCACCTGGTTCTATTGCCCGCTCCGGCAAGAATCCAAGCCGGTGTGTTTTAGGATTTATCACGATGCTGCGAGCGGTCAAATCGACTATCAAAATCCGCTCGGCACAATCACTTATCAGGGACAAAAGTTTTACACCTACCTGACCAAGCCGCTTGCGGGCGGCAGATATCTATTCGCCATACGGGCTGAGGATGCCGATGGCATGCAGAATGGCTCTCTGGCACGGCTAATGATCCAACTCGTCACGGAAATTCCGGAGGCAATGGATATTTTAAGCGCTGAAAGTGTGTAAGCAATACGCACGACGCAATACGGGACACGAATTATGTCTAACCGAATCGACTTTTTCCAATCTGCTCAAACGCGGCTTGCGATACCGGCGGCGACCGTTTCAATCTTGCTCGATGGCACTTTGTGTCCGGAGCTTGAGCCGATAGAGATCATCCAGCGGCACCTGGCCGGAATTTAGCTGGGCGAGATTGGCTTACAATCCAGCCGGGCAAATTTCCGCCCAGTTGATGCCCGCTGAGGAAATTGAGACCAAATTGTGGATGGGCAAATCTATCCGCATTCGGCAAGTTTATGCCGACCTGCCGGCAGGAGCAGCAGTTTTTGATTTTGTTATTTTCGATGGGCAGATAGAAGGCATCGAGACAATCGTTGACCGGCAGGGCGAGAAGGTCGAAATTATTGCCAGAGACTTCAGCGAGAATCTAAAACGCATCACGGTCTACGGCCAGCGCATCAGCAACTGCGACGATTCAAGTGTGTTCTTGGCAGGCGTGGATACGATTTTCAATTCGGACGGTAAGCCCAACGCCGGTTGCAGCGATGTAAACATCAACGGCAGAAGCTATACGGCATTTTGCGCTGAACCAGAGCAGAGCAAATTCTGGACATACGCGCAGGCAATTGATTATCTGCTGTGCGAATATCTGCCGCCTGGACAGTTGCACACGCCGACGGTACAGCAACTTCGGGCGTTGACCGACAACCAGATAGTTCGCGACCTCGATGTCACAGGGCAAAACCTGGCAGAAGCAATTCAGCGCTGTTGCGAGCGGATCGGCCTGGACTTCAAATTTGTCCCACGCCTTGCCGAGAGCGGCCCCAGCCAGGCGATTACGTTTTGTAAGGATGGAACGGGTAGGACTGTTGAGTTGAATTATCAGCAGCCCGGCCAACAGGTTAGCATCTCAAAGACAAATATCGCCGCCCTAACCAGTCGAAAAAATCTTTGGCCTGTAACGCACAAGTATATCGGTCAGGGCGACTTCAAGGTTTACGAGGCGACCTTCGATCTGGTAAAGGCCTGGGACCCTGCCGACCAGGATACCGACTACGAAAAATTCTCGCCATCGAGCAATCCGGATTTCTACAAGGTAAAAGATGTATATCGCAAATGGTGTCTTAATGAGGCAGGCCAGTACACGCCCGCCCCGTATGACCGGGGCAGCGTTCGACTTCTCGAAGATTTTTCAGACCGGCAATTTCGCGCACCGCCGAAGGCGTTTCTGGCCCACCTTGACCACAGACAAGCAGGGGCGGTCGTTAGGCTATTATCTTCAGGTCTCGTATGACGCCGGCCTGCACTGGTGGCAGTATCTTGCCGCCTTTAGTAACCTGCTCGATGAGTGCGGAATATGGCTGGCCAGCGACCGGCTCGATGTCGACACATGGATTGCGGCTCTAAAGGGAGGGCTGAAATTCAGGATTACTACATCGGTAATCAGCGATGAACGGTTAAGCTGCGTGATTGCCGATGGCCCCGTCAACTCGACAGCCCCTACAATTGAGCAGGTAATTACACTGCCGCGGCAGTTTAAGTTCCGTAAGGTCTCAGACCAAAGCCTCTTTGCAGGCGGCTCTGACCCCGCCGATGGCGGGCTTGGTGTGCCGGACGAGGTGGATGATTCGGCTGCCCTGTATGAATTCATCCGGCAAAGAGCGGCTGATTCTGCTGCGATTATCGAGACCGCCGACGTGCAGACGCCGACGCTTGCAATTGATTACTGGGTAGGCGACAAAGTGACATCCAGTCCGGAAAGTCGGGACTTGTTCAACTGCAAAGGCGATAATCGCAGCACAAGACGGATTGTGCGGGTGCAGATGGATTTTAAGAACCAGTGTACGAACCTCAAAATCGTGCGGAAAAGGTAATAAAAGCAGTGGCCGTGCCGGCGACGGCTAAACAAAGTATTTAGCCCCGCGATTTATCGCGGGGTTCTCAACGGCTTGCCGCAGGAAGGAGCATTTGTGAACAGTGACCAGAATTTCACCGACAGTCAACAGACATTGCAAAGACTCGCCCGTACAGGCTCAGAAACCAGGCAGGAGACATCGGTTGTCACCTCGCCCGGCGCAAGAGCGGCGCCTGGGCCGCTAAGGTCAAAAGCAATTCTTCATACAATGTCTACAACGTCTGCGCGGTAGAAATAACTGAGCCCGGCGTACCACCGGACGAGATCGGCCAGGAAATAGAGGCGGTGAACCTGGCGGAATCCTTTATGCAGCAGGGAAGTCTACCCGCTGGAACATACATAGTAATGTCACGAGTCGGCGAGAAGTACGTTTTCTATGCCCCGGTATAAAAATGCCTGAGAACAATTCACGCTCCTGGCAGTTCAGCCGGCAGATAAATGTATCTGTGCTTATCCAATTAGCGCTGCTGGCGGGGCTGATTATTGGCAGTTACGTCAACCTGCAGAGGCAGCTCGACCTGCTGCAGCACGATGTCACTATGCTGCTTCAGTGCCAGCGGTCTTTTGAGCAAAAGCTCGAATTACTTTCCGAAAAGAGCGTTTCGTATGAATACCGCCTGCGGGCGTTAGAGAATAAAGGAGATAGATTATGACCACAAAATTACTGACGTTGACGGCACTGGCTTTTATATTGACAGGTTGTGACACTTTACGCTTTGCCCCGGCGAGCAGCAGAAGCAGAACGCCTGGCTGCACAATCGTACTGCGATAGTAGCGGCCCAGATCGCAAAAGCAGAACAGACCTCGCCAGAATTGCAGGCATTGACGGGACTTTCCGAGCTGCAAAGTCGGGCGTTTGTTTCTTTCTGCGGTCTGCCGAAGGAATTCCCGAAAGCGGAAACCGCCGACGATATTTTAGACCAGTCCAATTTGCAGCTTGCCCAAAGCGCTTTAGCTGAGTCAGCCGAGCGTCCCGATACCTGGCAGGTAGCTGATTCTGCGATCGAGTTGGGTATTGCCATTTGTGCCTTGTTAGGCGGCGTCTATGGTACAAAGGCCGCTCGGTTCTTGAAAGACGCTAGGACGAAATCGGCGGCGCTTAAGGAGATTATCGCCGGCAACGAGCTTTTCAAAAAGCAGAATCCCGCTCAGGCTCCCGTCTTCAAGGAAGCTCATCAGGCCCAGTCCCCCAGACCCGACAGATCGTCGCAGAGATGAAGGCATGACCGGTAGGACAAAGTGGGGTGTGACATTTGGCCTGAACTGCTCTGTGGAAAGTAAAGATTTGCCTTGACCTGACCGATAGACGTTTTGTATCATTATGATAACGAGTGTAAACAAGGCTCAATATGCTCCAATCGCCAACCTATATTCACTTTCGTAGTCAATGGCAACTATTGGGGCCTGATTCTCCTGGGCAACCATTCGAGAGGAGATCTTTTCAGGACCTAATGAATGCATTAAACGAACAGCCCGAGCCTATTGACTTCGATGATTTTTCATACAGGCCTGATCGTTGTGAAATGGGTAAAATAAGGGGAACCCGACCAAAAGGTGGTGGCGCAGAATTTACTAAATTGATATACCTTAACGACCAGCTTACCCTTGTGGAGGAATGGGCTGATATCACTGCTGATGAGTTTAGACAAAAGTTTGTTAAAGTGCTGACTAATTGGTTCAGATTTTTCCCGAATACAGTGATAATTGCTCAGAATTGTTGTTTGCGAGCGCTTGTACAACCTATGAATTTCCCTGATTCTCGTCAATTTCTTGGTGACCAAGTTCTAAAGATTGGTGAACCCATACAAAGCACCTTTGAAACCATGCCATTTAAAGTTGGATTTACTGTTACTGTGCTGCGCCCAATTCAAAACTATCAACTTGTAATTGATACAACAATAAACTCATGGCGTGATAACCGAAGCGTATGGGTTCAAGTAAACGGCAGTTCGCCTATTGCACCACCCATAAATGCAACAAATCCAGAAACAGCAAAAGTGCCGTTTGAACATTGTAAGAACTTTTTAGAAACAGAAGCGATTCGTTTTCTGAATGAGTTTGACAAAAAAGTTTAACTCAAAAAGAAGAGGTCTATCATGAGTTTAGCACATCTCGACAGCCGAATTGGGTGCGGAACTGATATTGAACGTTTGATTTACCCGCCTATTCCGGGGAGCATACAGGGTCCTGCCGCAATCAATCTTTACCCGCTTAAACAAGATATAAGAGTCATTGTTGGGCATTTGGGACATACTGTGCGAATGTCTGCTCCCGACCTTAATATAGTCGTGCAAGGTTCAGACAGGGGAGAGGCATGGTCTAGGTTCCTTGAAGAGATACGAAAACGTGGCGATAGTGCTTGGTTGAGTTTCGATGTTGGGCCAACCCGGGCTGACGAAATTGCGGAGGGGCTGGATGCTCCAGAGGATGAAGATTGGGCTGAGCAGGCTGACGATCCTGAGGCATGATCATGTCACCTCAACAATGGTATCCATCTCCTGGACATATCATACACGCCCATGTTCAATATGCCGACTCTGAGGGAACCAAATCCCGGTTTCCTGTGGTTGTGTCGGGGGCTAATTTCAATCAGCAACATCCCGAAGTCATCGTGGCGTTTACCACCAGCAGCAAAAACATCCATCACCCTCGAGACTATGACGTAGAGATCTCAGACAAGCACCCAGATTTGCGCAGACGGATCTGACTCAGACTACGACCATTCGCTGTGGTCGTCTTTGGACGATAGATAAACGGAAGATCTCTGATGTTATAGGTACCGTCCCCAATAATTTGCTCACTGATATTCAGAGACTCGTCCTCCAATGCTTTAGAGAACAGACGTAGCGTATGGGGTAGACCCGCAGCCGACTCCGTAGTCTGCAATGACCACTATCTTCTGATCAGGCTCATCCGAAGTTTCTCTCCGTACTCGCAGTTAGCCGAGCGGCAAGGAGCTACTTGCTTTATCGGTACCTACGGCTGCAAGGACGAGTTGTCCGGCACCAGCGGGATGCGATTGTCGGCCTAACTAAACCACTTATGTGAAAAGCGAACGCCCCATAGGAACTCCACAGCTATGCGGCCAGACCTTTTATGCCGGTCACGAGCATGCCAGCAAAAGACGCACATCCGTCATATCCGTTACAGATGATACCTCAGCAAGAACGATAGTGGGACTCCACTATCGAGCTAACAGCAAAGTCGTCTCAGAAATATGCCGACAATAGTTAGCACAGAGAAAAAAACCTTGAATTACTTGATAAACATGCTATGTTGTTTTCGTTGTAGGAGAGGAACACGTTCACAGCAGCCTGCAAAAGTGGCGCTGGAGTGAGGGTAGAATGGTGAAAACATCACATTTACTCGCAGTAACTGTGTTGGTGGGACTGCTTTCTGTCCCGATAGCGGCACAGGACAAGATTTTTCAGAAGCCCTTGCCTCGGCCCGGCATCACTTATGTCCCCGGCGAGATCATCGTCAAGTTTAAGCCGACCGCCACACTCCAAATCATAGCGCTCTTGAACGGAGAGTTTCACACCACCTTATTGTATACCAGTCTACAGGCCGGCTTCAGCAGGCTGAGAATCCCAGCGGACAAAACGATCGAGGAAATGGTCGCAATCTATCAGGCCTGTCCCTACGTCGAATATGCCGAGGCCAATTACATCGCCTACGCCCTGATGGTCCCAAACGATCCGCTGTATCCCCGCCAATGGCACCTGAATAACCCCAAGTACGGCGGCATTGGCGTGGAAAAAGCCTGGGATGTTTCCACCGGCTCGCAGGTTATAGTTGCAGTTCTTGACACGGGCATCGCTTACGAGAACTATACTGAGGGCTTCATGGATTTGATAAGGGCTTACCAACAAGCCCCAGATTTAGCTGGCACCGCTTTTGTGCCGGGCTATGACTTCGTCAATAAGGACGACCATCCCAACGATGATTCGAATCCCGGGCATGGAACTCACATCGCCGGAATTATCGCCCAGACCACAAACAATCAGATGGGAACCGCTGGAATTGCCTTTGGCGCCTGTTTGATGCCGGTGAAGGTATTAGACAGCAGCGGAACCGGAACTTATGCCGACGTGGCGGACGGCATCACGTGGGCAACTAATGAGGGTGCACACGTGATCAATCTTGGCCTGGGAGGAAGCCAGCCATCGAGGACTTTGGAGAATGCGGTAAATTACGCCTTCAGCAATGGAGTAACCATCGTTGCTGCTGCCGGTAATGACGGCACAAACGCTGTGCGTTATCCTGCCGCATACGGTGACCGCGTTATCGCTGTCGGAGCGACTCGTTACGACGAGACCCGGACATATTACTCCAATTATGGGGCAAGTGTGGATTTGGTAGCCCCGGGCGGCGACCTCGGCGTCGACCAAAATGCGGACGGCTATGGCGACGGCATCTTGCAGCAAACATACGAGAAGACCGGCTGGGACAAGATATTCTGGGGCTATTGCTATATGGAGGGAACCTCGATGGCCGCCGCCCACGTCTCAGCGGTGGCAGCTTTACTGATCGCCGAAGGAGTTGCTACCACGCCCACTCAAGTCGCAGAAGCGCTCGCCTCCACCGCAAAGGACAAGGGTCCGGCAGGCTGGGACGCGAAATACGGCTGGGGAATAGTAGATGCCAACGCGGCTGTTCACTGGGTGCCAGCGCCCTGGCCACCTTCGCTGACGGCAGAGTTTGTCGGAGAATTGACAACGGGCGGCGCACCGCTGACGGTGCAATTCACCGATAAATCCACCGGCGTTATCATTAGCTGGCTGTGGGACTTCGGCGACGGCCAGACATCAACCCTGCAGAACCCGGCGCACATTTATCAAAGCTTCGGCACTTACACGGTAAGCTTGACGGTAAAAAGCCAAGATAGCTCGGATACCGAAACCAAGCAGGATTACGTCAGCGTAACGATACCCGGCGCTCCTGAGGCAGATTTTCTGGGGCTACCGATGCAAGGCAACGCGCCGTTGACCGTGCAGTTCACCGACAAGTCAGAATGCTACGCGTATTTTTCCATTCGCGGGGACGGCGGCCTTATAATCAGTATGAAGAAAGCACCGGCGCTGGGCCACATCACCAACTGGTCGTGGGACTTCGGCGACGGCGGAACGTCAACGCAGCAGAATCCCTCCCACCTCTATAACCAGCCCGGCTATTGCACTGTGAGCCTGACGGTGACAGGTCCGGGCGGTTCTGATGTCCAGACCAAGACCGAGTATATTCACGTGACTCCACCGCTGCCTCCCGTAGCGGGCTTTGCAGCGCAGCCGACCAGTGGTCCTGCTCTGTCGCCTGTCCAATTTACTGACCAATCTGCCGGAGATGTCACCACCTGGTTGTGGAGCTTCGGCGACGGGCAAACATCAACCCAGCGGAATCCGTCGCACATTTATCAGGCCGCCGGCGACTACACGGTAAGCCTGGCGGTAACCGGCCGAGGCGGCTCGGATGCCGAAACCAAGAGCAACTACATCCATGCGATACAGCCAAAAGCCCATACGACCATTGATCTGGCGCAATCGCGGTCCTTCTTCGGACGCAAACGCGTTACCGCAACTGTCACTATTAGAGCTAATGGCCCCGATGGTCTACCTATCGAGGGAGTAATAGCGCAGGGACATTGGAGCATCGATCCCGGCTCCGGCCTGTCAGGGACAACCGACAAGAACGGCAGGATTACCTTCACAAAGAGTCTAGCCATAAGCCCCAAAACCGTCACATTCACTGTTGACAAGGTCAGTAAAGGCGCCCAGCAGTACGAGCTGATAGGCCAGACCAGCAAGTCAATAAATCTTTAGTAGTAAGCGTTCACGGAAAAACCGCATTTTTGTCACTGCGAGCGAAGCGAAGTAGTCTAATACCGCCAAAAGGTTGAGATTGCTTCGGCCTAAAGGCCTCGCAATGACGCAAAAACGCCATATTTTTCTGCGTGAACGCTTACCTTTAGTATATGCAAATTTGATCTTTTGCCGAATTCATAATTTGTCCCGATAAAAAAACGAGCTTTTGTAAGAAAGCCGCGTTTCTATAGCCCAGCTTTTGCTTGCTTGTCTCCACTGAGAGGATTTTTTGAGCAATTTTTGAAAAAAGATGCAACTTTTTGGGCAGTTTTTCGTCTAATACTATAGAGACAACACTACACAGTTGTCTTCCTCCTTCAAAACGCCGACTCCCTCGATCAAATCGGGAGATCGGCCTTTTTTATTGATTGCCCCCCCAGAGAAGCGTAAAATGTAAAACTAAAAGCGTAAAACTGTTGAATTCCACAATTTTCAGTTTTTAGATTAAGTTTTTATTTTTGCAACCGTTCACGCAGACAATAAGGCGTTTTCTGTGTCATTGCGAGGCCTTTAGGCCGAAGCAATCTTGAAAGGGAGCGATTTTAGATTGCTTCGCTTCGCTCGCAATGACGAAAATGCGGTTTTTGCGTGAACGCTTACTTATTTTTTATATGAGGATTCCGTTAACAAAATACGGCTTGCCCGAAGTACTCGTCTACCCTGCCGTTGTCGCAGCGCTAATGATTGTTGTCGGGCTAATAGGCGTGGCATTTTTGCCCGCCTGGGCTGTCGCCTCGATAGAGATAATGCTAACGGGCGTGGCTGTATGGGTATTGTCGTTTTTCCGCGACCCGCAGAGGCCCCCGACTTGCTCGGGGCAGTGCAGGCAGACGATGACACACTACTATCGCGCCGGCTGACGGCAGGATAACCGATGTCGGAACCACAGATTACACAGATTACACGGGCAAATCTGCGAAATCTGTGGTTATGCTGCGGATCGGCATATTTTTGAGCATCTTTGATACCCACATAAATCGCTCGCCCTGCAATGCCAGGGTCGAAAAGGTCCATTTTAAGCCCGGCAAATACAAGAACGCAGCCGACCCACGTGCCGGACAGGTCAACGAATCGAACGACCTGGATTTGGTTAGGCTTGTCCCTTCGACAGGCTCAGGGCAGGGTCTGAGCAAAGCCCAAGGAACCGACAGCCCGAAGCCTGTCCTGAGCAAGGTCGAAGGAGACAGACTCGTAGTTCGGCAAATCAGCGGAGCAATTGCCCGGCGAATCGTCTGCCAAGCACGCGAAGGACAGGAACTGACCGCCGGCCAAAAATTCGGGATGATAAAGTTCGGCTCCAGGACAGAACTTTACGTGCCTATTCGTGAATCGTGCATAGTGAATAGTGAATCGTGCGTAAGCCGATACACAATACACAATACACAATACACGATTAAGTGCCTGGTCAAGATAGGCGATAAAGTCAAAGCGGGTTTGACGCCGCTTGTAAGGTACGAAAAATGCCCCAATTGAACCCGGACAATTCCGTTAGTCCTGCGACCCGTCCGGCTACGGCTCGGCACTCCGCCGAGACGAGTGGGCAGGGTTTGCCCCCGGCACAAGTCCGGGGGCTAATCGCGGGCCCAAGGCGTGCGGGCAGGCGCGTGCGGAAACACTTGTCCCGAGCCCGGTCGAGGGAGCGGGTAAATTACATCACGCTCTTCCCTTCTCTGCTGACCATCCTTAATGGTATATGTGGCTTCACCGCCATTGTTTTTGCCAGCAAAGGCATAGAGACCGGCTCAGGACAAGAGCTGCGGTTTGCCGGCGCACAATTTTCCCATTTTGCCATAGCCGGCTACCTGATCCTGCTGGCGATGATCGCTGATGTGTTTGACGGTCGGCTGGCACGAATGAGCCAGAGCACCTCCAGCTTTGGCGGCCAGTTGGACAGCCTCTGTGACACAATCAGCTTCGGCGTGGCGCCGGCGTTCTTGATGTTGAAGGTGCTGGAATACAAGCTGGGCGGCTTTGCAGAAATCGACCCGGCGGTCGGAAGGTATCTTGGGCGTTTCGTCTGGCTGACGGCAGCAATATACATAAGCTGTGCGGCTATCCGGCTGGCGCGGTTCAACGTGGAAAACCAGGAGGATGAGTCTGCGCACATGAGTTTTGTGGGGCTACCCAGTCCTGCTGCCGCCGGAGTGCTAGTTAGTCTGGTTATCGTCCATCAGCAAATGCTGCCCGATCTATTTGCCGAAGGTACGCGGGCCTATAATATCTGCGAAAATGTCATTGTTTATGCCCTGCCGTTTTTGGCGCTGGCCACAGCCGGGCTGATGGTTAGCAGGATTCGGTATCCGCACGTCCTTAATCAGTACCTCAAGGGCAAAAAACCGTTCGCATATCTTATCTGGGCGTTGTTCCTGGTTGACCTGATTATCTGGACGCGATTAGGTGCGCTGGTGCTGATATTCTGGGGCTTTGCCGCCAGCAGCGTGGTGAAATGGATTTACTGCCGATGGTTAGCCCCGCAGTTTACTGCGGGGTCCGACGCCGTGCCGGCGTCGGCTAAACATATTTCCGACGAAACCGCCCCGGATGATGTTGCGGCCATTTCTGATGTTTCCGATCGGCAGTTATGACCGGATTGATTTATCTGATGGTATCGCTCAACGACATCGACAAGTTTTGACAGGACCTGCCGCCCTTCTGGACTTGCTTCCAAGCCGACTATCTGCAGGCCGAGAAATATGCCCGTCTGGTCGGCTGCCGGCAGCATGTTTCTAATTTGGGCGCTGAACATTAGCGGCGTCTCGTAGGGCATAGGCGTAAAACGCAGTCCTATAAATTGGCCTTTCCTAAAATCCAGGGTGTCTGATTTGCCGTTGTCGGTTTGCAGCGGAACCTTGACCTGCGCACCGCCGGCGGAGATATCCACAAGCCTGCCCTGGAAGTACTGTTGAGGTTCTGTTAAGGGCCAGCTCCACATCGCGTCTTTGCCCTGGAGTTTGCTGCGTCGGTGCCAGAACACTACGTTGACCTTGAGCGATTCGGGCACACTGACACGGAAATAGCTTCTTCTCTGGACAACGCCAATGCGGTCCGGCGCCGCAAGTATTATCGTTCCGCCGGCACTTGCCTGCGGCGACCGCTGAAAGCCCGCCACAATTGTATCGAAGACGAACTTGCCGTATCCGTGCTTGAATGATATGCCGACCGGCTGGCCGGCCTGGATATTTATCGGGCGTGGCCTTTGCATCCAGCCGACACCCTCCGCGCTTAGCTTGTCTCCTGAGAGGGCGGTTAGCAGAACTTTCGCAACGTGCCATTTGTCCCTCGATAAATACGACATAATGGCAGGGGTCCTTTCCGCAACCACGTTCAGGAGGATTTTTTGGCAGTCAGCTCCATCCAGCATAACCAACTGGGCCCCCGCGTAGCGGGAATTCTCACTCATAATAGTCCCCCCTCTGGAGAAATCTGCAGGTTCGCCCGCATCGGCTCGACCTCCTGCTTTCGCAGGGGCAGGCTTGCCCCCGCGCATGCGGGGGTCGCCGTCGGCGGCTCGAACTCCGCGGATTAGCCTTGAGAATCGCTGCAATAGTCCCGTCTCTGTAAAATACATAATATATAATTCGGCCACAGGCAAGGCGGGTATTACATTAAATCTGTTGATAATCGCCCAAAACCGTAATATGCTACCGCGTATGCACAGCCGACAGTTGGGCAGTACCGATCTTAACCTGACGACCGTGGGCCTGGGAACCTGGGCCATCGGCGGACCCTGGCAGTTCGGCTGGGGACCGCAGGACGATAACGAGGCAATCGCCGCGATCGTGGCCGGCCTGGACCTGGGCATCAACTGGATAGATACCGCCCCGATTTACGGCCTGGGGCATTCCGAAGAACTTGTGGGAAAGGCACTGAGGCAGACAAAGCACAAGCCGTATATCGCAACAAAATGCGGACTGCTCGGGAACGAAAAAAGAGAAAAAGTGCCCTGTTTGGAGAGAAGAAGCATCGCAAAAGAATGTCACGCCAGCTTGAAAAGGCTTGGCGTTGAGGTAATCGACCTTTACCAGATGCACTGGCCCGAGCCGGAAGAGGATATTGAACAGGCCTGGGAAGAAATGGCCAAGCTCGCCGAGCAGGGCAAGGTCCGGTATATCGGTGTTTCAAACTTCAATATCCAGCAAATTGAACGCATCAGCAAAATCCACGCGGTCGCCTCGCTTCAGCCGCCATACAGCATGCTGCACCGCGAGGCTGAAGATGGATTGCTCCAGTATTGCGCAAAGAACAATATTGGAGTTATCGCGTATAGTCCTATGCAAAGGGGCCTGCTGACCGGCAGATTCAGCCGGCAGCGTCTGGCATCTCTGGCAGTGGACGACCATCGCAGACGGAATCCCGACTTTCAGGAGCCGCAGTTTCAGCGCGACACTGGAACTGGTCGAGAAGCTCAGGAAAATTGCCCAGCGTAACGGCAGAACCTGCTCGCAATTGGCCATCAGTTGGGTTCTTCGCCGGCCGGAGGTAACCGCCGCCATCGTGGGTGCGCGAAGGCCGGAGCAAATTATCGAAACCGCCCCGGCATCGGACTGGAATTGAGCCGCAAGAGATATTGAAGAGATCGAAAAATTGTTAACAGAGTGGCAGATGAAAACTTAAAATGTCGGCAACTTGTTGAAAAAAGCAAAAATATGGCAAGAGAACCTATCCAGAGAATTGACAATAACGACGACCTCAGAAGGCAACTTCTGCGCCATTGCAGACTGACATACGGTCAAATCTGGGACGATCAAGTTCGCGGGCATCGAGTGGGATGTCTTGACGCAAGCGACGAAAGAGGATATTTTGCGGCTGATGGGCGATGAGAAGGCTACCTTGCCGTTCAAGATCCTCCTTACAACATAGCAGTCGGCAATGCAAATACCAGCAACCTGACCGAAGACATCTGTGAGAGATTACATAGACTGGAGCACAAAATGGGTCGCAAACACCTTAGCATCCTTAGACAATTCCAGCCTGTATATCTGGCTCGGTGCCGACCAAAATGATGGGTTTCAGCCTCTGGCCGATTTTATGATTATGATGCGTGAGTTTCCACGAACTGAAAGCGCAGAAGCTTCATCACTATGAGAAATCAGCGAGGATACGGCACACAAAAAAACTGGATGGCGGTCAGGCAGGAGCTTCTTTACTACATAAAAGGAGAGCCAGAGATTCAATGTTGATGCCGAATATACGGATATCCCAAAGATTCTGAGGGGATACTACAAAGAAGTTAATGGCCAAATGACAGAGAACCTGGAGCGGAGCAAATCAGAGAACATTAGGGCAGGAAATGTATGGGTCGATATTCAGCAGGTCTTCTACAGAATGGAGGAAAACGTGCCGGGCTGTTATGCCCAGAAACCTTTGAAGGCGATAGAGAGAATTGTAGCAGCCAGTTCCAACCCCGGGACGTTGTAGTGGATTTATTTGCCCATTCAGGCACGACATTGCTGGCCTGCGAGAGACTCAACAGACGATGTTTTACCGCGGATATTGACCCGATGTTCGCCGAGATCACCATCCGAAGACTGGAGCATTACAGAAAAACCGGCGAGACAGGCTGGCAGTTCAAATCGCCCTTTCCCGAAGTCGATATCAACTTGGCAGGTGAACCGACAGACTAAAACACAGATAGCAGAAAAGAAAGTTCTGTCAAAAAATACCTATTTGATTATCTGTCAGCCGGACTACTTAGACCAAGAAAATATGGAAAAGCTACAAGCCGAACTGGATAGACTGATCGAAAGATTGGAACGATGCTAATGATTTTCGTGCTTCATTGGAGAACCTCGTATCAGTTTATCCTTTCAGTGAATATGAATACATCATTTCGCATTTGTTGGCTGCCGGGAAACTGACACTCAATGAATATTACGAGTTGAGGGATTCTTACATAGACAGAAATCTATACCTGTACATCTTTGAGATTTCCGCACCGCGCGGCCTCGGAGACAAATGGGCATTCGGGCACTTGAAACAACTCGTCCCTGAACTCAAAAGACCAAGCAAAAAGCTGGATCCGAATTACTCCGGCGAATATGATTTCTGGCTGGATTGGATGGACTCCAAAAACAAGCCGCACGGCATCCGTATAGAGGTGAAAACGTCAAGAGCAGTTGATTTTGAAAGACCCGACGAACCACTCTATATCAAGGCGCTGGCATCGGATTCCACGAGACCTTTCGATATGAACTTCCAGCAAATTAAACCAAAATGTGCAGATGTCTTTCTATGGATAGCAGTCTGGCGGGACAAAATAAGATATTGGGTTCTGGCTCGAGATGAGGTTGAAGGTAATAAGTACTTCTCAAAAGGCCAGCATAGAGGAAACATCGGAGAAGGCCAGCTGCATCTAACTAAAGACAATATCTGTGAGTTCGAGCAATACGAGGTCCAATCTACAAATATCAAAAAGGCCGTGATCAGTGCTTACAAACGACTTCACAGGTTGAAGTAGATAGAGGCAAAGGACACTATGGCAGAAAAAGATATTTACACAAGTCCGTTAGTGGAAAGAAATGCGTCGAGGGAGATGGCGGAGCTTTTCGGGCCGCAAAAGAAATTCAGCACGTGGCGAAGGCTCTGGCTGGAACTGGCCAAGGCACAGAAAAAGCTCGGCCTTAATATCACAGCAAGGCCAGATAAACCAGATGGCCAGGCACCTCGACGACATCAACTTCGATAAGGCGGCCCGCTACGAAAAGCAACTTCGCCACGATGTCATGGCTCATATCCGGACCTTTGCCGACGCCGCCCCAAAGGCTGCACCGATTATCCACCTCGGCGCCACCAGTTGTTACGTCACCGACAATGCCGATTTGATTATCATGCGAGAAGCACTGCAACTCATTGCAGGCAAGCTCGCAACAGTGATAGACCTGCTAGCCAAATTTGCCAAGCAGTACCGTGCGATGCCGACGCTCGGCTTTACGCACTATCAGCCGGCCCAATTGACCACCGTCGGCAAAAGAGCAACGCTTTGGTGCTATGAGTTTGCGATGGATTTGGAGGAAATCGAGTATCGAATTGACGACACTTCTCTTCAGGGGCGTCAAAGGCACGACCGGCACGCAGGCATCGTTCTTAGAGCTTTTCGACGGCAGCCACAGTAAAGTCAAGCAACTCGACAAGATGGTGGCTGCGGCGTTCGGCTTTAAGAAGCTTTGTGCCGTCACAGGCCAGACATATCAGCGGAAAATCGACACATTTATAATCAACACCCTGGCATCGGTTGCACAGTCGGCTCACAAAATGTGCAACGACATCCGGCTTGCTTTCGAATCTGAAGGAGATTGAAGAACCTTTTGAAAAGACGCAAGTCGGTTCTTCGGCGATGGCCTATAAAAGAAATCCGATGCGATGTGAGAGGGTAACGGCCCTGAGCAGATTTGTCCTGAGCTTGGCGACCAGCCCGCCGATGACCGCCGCCGAGCAGTGGTTTGAAGAGGACGCTCGATGACTCAGCCAATAGAAGGGTAGTTATTCCGGAGGCGTTTCTGGCGGTCGATGGTATCCTGCAGATTCTCATTAACGTCGTCGATGGACTTGAGGTATATCCGAAGGTGATAGCGGCACACGTTGCAGCAGAACTGCCGTTTATGTCCACTGAGAATATCATGATGGCGGCAGTTAAAGCCGGAGGCAACAGGCAGGAACTGCACGAGAAAATAAGACTACATTCGATGGCCGCCGCCGGGCAGGTGAAAAACTTCGGCAAACCAAACGATTTGATTGGCCGACTGGCCGCCGATATCGCCTTTAGCAAGGTCGATTTCCAAAAGGTGTGCGACCCGAAGAGCTATATCGGCCGGGCGCCGCAGCAGGTCGATGAATTTATCGCCGGACACATAACGCCCATCTGCAAGCGATACCGCAAAGCGCTCGGCAGAAGAGTGGAACTTGGCGTATGAAAAACCAACGCCCAACCCCACGTGAAACGTGGGGCTAAATATCTCTCGACTGCGCTCGAGACGGGTTTAGCCTGCGGTTTTACCGCAGCTTTGAAGGAAAGGTGTTCAGTGACCAAAAAGGAACTTATAAAACGCATCAAGGAAACGGCTTATCTGGAAGGCGACTTTATCCTTCGCAGCGGCAAACGAAGCAAATACTATCTCGACAAGTATCTGTTCGAGACCTGTCCGGACATACTCAGGGCTTTGGGCAAAGAATTCGCCAAACATGTCACAGAGGACGTCACTTTGATAGCCGGTGCGGAACTCGGCGGCGTGGCGCTGGCTGCGGCAACGGCGATGCAGACCGGCAAGAACTGGATCATCATCCGCAACAGTAAAAAAGGCTACGGCACCGGCAAAATGATCGAGGGCGTGCTGAAGCCCGGCGATGTCGTTCTGCTGGTAGAGGATATCGCCACGACCGGCGGCCAGGTGCTCGAGGCCGCAAAGGTCATCACCGAAGCCGGGGCGAAAATAAAAAAGATTGTCTGCCGTAATCGACCGCAAGCAGGGCGCCGCAGAAAATATCACCCAGGCCGGCTACAAATTCGAATCCATCCTCACCAAAGACGACCTCGGCATAAAAGACACAGATTGACCGGCGGCGGATTTAAGCCGGCGGACGCTTCAAGTATCAATAGAGCATCTTCCCATCCATCGGGCGTTGAAAAGGATTCGATGCCGGTATTTGAAAAGCTGCCGGCGGCGAGAGACTCGCCGGTTCTCGGATCAATCCAAAATGCGTTCACTTTGCCTGGCGCAGTAATTTTATTCATATTGATCGAAAAGGAGGCCTTGCTGCCTAAGTACACCATAATCCACTTGCCGTCTTTATGACGGGCCGCAAGGTTCAGCACCTGTCCAGCGGTTTGGCCGCCGCTTGCAAAAATCGATTGGTCCGGGACAAGATACCACCACTGCTTCCGGGCCAAAAATATCTTCTTGAGGATGCCCATTTGAACAGCGCCTGGTGCATCCAGGGCTTTTTTCCAGGTGGGCAGCACACGCCAACTGTCGTTGTGCCCGTAGGTGTGATGGCCGCCGGCCAGATATGAATAATACGCCTGTCTGCGAATCCAAAGAGGCGTTACATCAAATCCATACTCCGTGCCTGCCTCATATGCGCCTTCAGCCATTAAAACGGGCTTTACCGGTTTGAGGTTATAATCCTTGGTCACCATAGGATAAATTAGCTCGACACTCTTCCATGTTTGCATTGCGTTGAAATCCAGCCAGTTTTCATCGTGAATAAAGCTGGATGAGTATGGTGCAGGGTCGGGCTTGAAAGTAATAAGATGGCAGACCGCCATCTCCTTCGTGAAGACCTGCCGCCAACTCCCGAAGAACTGGAACAAACTCCTGCTTGGCCTCGGGCGTCATAGACCAGACGATATTGGGCATATTTTTATACCGCTCGAGCCAACCATTTCGCCCACGCCCGGGCATTCTCGACTGTTATATACTTGCGATAGCGTTGATGATAAAGAGTCACCGAAAAGATGACGTTGTTTTCGCGGGCAATCTGGATAACGGAGTCCACATTCTTGAAATAGGCCTCGTTTGGCGTGAGGGGATCGTTATTAATCCAGGGTTTTTCCCCGTACACATTGGGCTTTGTGCCGTCGCCGACACCCATGAGCATCGCCTGAACAAAGGCAAATCCCTTGCTCCTTTGCGTTTTCAAGAATTGTCCTGGCTTCCTCCACGAGTATATTCCCGAAAGATTTGCCATTGGGTAATACCTAACCAGAAGACCGGGTTGCCCTTCTGGTCCACAAAATACCTCCCATTCTCACTTACCTTAACAGGGTAAACCGGCTGCTGGGCTGGTGCACTTGCCGCAAATATCAACAAGGATAGTCGCCGACAAAATGAATTTTTTAATTCTCGTTTTCATTTTTTTATCTGTCCTTTTCAATTTTTCCGCCAGTGCAATGATTTTTCTGGCGACTACGGTTTTGCTTGCCTTGGCAAGTTTTAGCCATTTCCGCTCCGGCGTTTTTATCTGAACGCTGATTTTGTCTGCGCCAATCGCGGCGGGGGTGTTGGCGATTATCATATCAAGATTCTTTTCCTGGAGTTTCTTTTCCGCTCGCCCGCGCAGAGCTTTCTCTTCGAGAGCAAAGCCGACGACAATTTGTCTTTGTGCCTTTGTGCCTTTGTGCCTTTGTCCCCTTTTATGTCTTCCTGCCCACTTGAGGATGTCGGGTGTAGGTTTTAATTTGATGGTCAGCAGCTTGTTTTCTCTCTTGATTTTGGTTTTAGCGGGTCGAACAGGAGTGTAATCGGCTACCGCGGCAGCCATAATCAGGCAATCGCACTTCGGGAAGTGCTTCTTTACTGCCTGGAACATCTCGGCAGCAGTTTCAACGTTGACAATCTTCAATAGTTTTGAGTTTTGAGTTTTAAGTTTTAAGTTTTCAATCGTGGTTATCAGTGTGACTTTATGCCCGGCTTTAAGTGCCGCGCGGGCGAGAGCGTAACCCATTTTGCCGGTGCTCGCGTTGGAAATAAAGCGAACCGGGTCGATGATATTCCCGTGTTCCGCCCGCTGTGATCAGGATTCGCATATACTTTCTAACCACAGATTTCACAGATTACACTGATTCGTATTTTTCGTTTATCTAAACCGTGTCAGTCTGTGTTTATCTGTGGCTTTTCTTTTGATTGTCGAGGCGATTTTTTCGATTGCCTCTAAGATGTCCTGCGGCTCCGCCATTCTGCCGATGCCTTCGGTGCCGCAGGCAAGCCGGCCTTTGACCGGGCCTATCACCTGGAAGCCCATTTCTTTAGCCGTCTCGACATTATGCTGCACAGCGGGGTTGTCCCACATATTGTTGTTCATCGCAGGAGCTAAGAGTCCTGCCTGATTGTCGAGGCCAGCACGCACAAAGGGTGGTGCTGAGCAAATCATCGCAGATGCCGTTTGCGATTTTGCCAATAATATTGGCGGTTGCAGGCGCCACGACGACAAGATCAGCCCGGTCGACAAGCGATTTAATGATGGCTTTTCGCATGCTAGCTTCGGGCGTGCTCCACATAGGTTGTAAAGACTGCTGAGCCGGTGACCGCCTCGAAGCTCTTCGGGCCGACGAGCCGGCAGGCGTTCTCGTCATGACCGTCCTAACTCTGGCCCCGGCGGCGGTCAATTTGCTGGCCAAATCGACTGCCTTGTAGGCGGCGACTCCGCCGGTAACACCCAGCAAAATATTGAGATTCTCAAGCATCTGCGGGTCATCGCCGGGCCGTATCGTCCGCCGTTGCGATTCTGTCCGATCGTTCTGCTCTATTTGTCCGTGGTCTGCAGCCGATGATCCTCGTCGGCGGCAATCTTGTCCTGTAGGATTTCCTGAACGACGATTTCGAGCATCGTTTTTCCTTGGTGTCCTCAATCAAGGGCCGGGCGCCCTGCAAAAGCTCGCTCATGCCGTTTTTGAATCAGCGCCGTTAATTTGAATCTGCCGCCAACTTTATTGACTATTTTGTCGCTCTTGAGTTCTTCTAACATTATTTCTCCTCACGGACTCATGGTTTTTCATTTTGCACTTTACTCTTATTGACTTGATAATTTGCATCACATTCTTTCACTGGCCTGCTGCAAATCCTCGTTTATAACCATGATGCTGGTAATATTGCCAGGCAGCAGCGATCTCATCGCTTGCCCCGCCCAGTCATTTTGCGGCCGCCTCGCTGCTTCTCTGCCTCTGTGGCCAGACGGTCCGCCAGGACCTTTGCGCTCGGGCGGCAAAATGAAAATCATCGCCGCATCCGGAAAAATCGCCTTTATTTGTCTGGCGCCTTGAACATCGATCTCCAGAATCACGGTCTTACCTCTTTCAGCGCTTCGTTCAACCTTGTCCTTCGGCGTTCCGTAAAAATGGCCGAACACCTCGGCATGTTCCAAGCAACTCGCCCTTTGCCAATCCGTTCCTGAAACTCCTCTTTAGATATGAACCAGTAATTCTTGCCGTGCATTTCGCCCTTGCTCGGCCGGGTAGTAGCTGAAACGCTAAGGTAAACATTTTCTATGCCGCCTGGCCACCTCTTTACAGATAGTGCTCTTGCCTACCCCAGACGGGCCGCTGACTATCACAAGTTTGCCTGTTGCGGTATTCAGTTTGTCCATATTCTTCGGCACAGAACCTCCAGTGAAACTGGTGGCTAAATATGGGTTACTCCACGTTTTGAATCTGCTCTTTAATGCGGTCTATCTGGCATTTGATATCAACCACGTAGCGAATAATGTCGCGCATCAGAGGCTTTGCTGGCAATCGTGTTGGCCTCCCTAAGCATCTCCTGGCTGATGAAATCTAATCTGCGACCAGCCTGGTCGTCCGCCTGACAGCCCTGGCAAACTGCAACAGATGCGAATCCAGCCGGGCAATCTCTTCGGATACATCGGACCTGTCGGCAAGAATCGCCACTTCTCTGGCAAGAGTCTCTTCGTCTAGTTTCAATTTCGCCTCGGATAGCAGCTCGTCGACCCGTTTTCTTGAGCCTCTTCGCGTATTCCTGGATAACGGTGGCGCTGCGGATGCGGATCTGCTCAAGGTCCTTCTTGATAAGCTCGCAGTAGCATTCTAATTCGGCTTCTAAGGAGCTTCCCTCGGCGGCTCGCATTTGCTTAAGCTTTTCTATCGCCTCTTGCGAAATGCTTAGCACCAGGCTTCTAACCTGGTCAGCCTTAGCCATATCGGGTAGAGCTGGTCGAATGATGCCAGGCAGGTTCAGAAGGCTGCCGACATCGATCACTGCACCGGAACCGGCTACCGCCCTGACTCGGTTCAATCGTTGCATAAGGCTGCCCAGAGCCGCCTCGTCTATATCAAAGAGCACACTGGCCGATGCGTCCTTAAGCCGAAGCACATAGCTTATTGTGCCGCGTGAAAAATTCTGGCGGAGAAGTTTTTCAATATCTTCCTCCAGAAAAGCCGCTACTTCCGGCAGCTTTACGGTGGTCTTAAGATAACGATTGTTGACGGCTTTGATTTCGACGGCGCAGCTCAGTCCGTTAATTTCGCCCTCTGCTGCGCCAAAGCCGGTCATACTTTTTATCATATCTGCGTGCCTTGAAAAACCCCGCGTAATAGAACCCCGCAATAAATTGTGGGCTTTCAACCCCCAAATAAATTCGGGGGCTAAACACTCAGGCATTTTCATCACGGGGCTTTTGGCAAATTTGTGTCGGCGCTTTTACGGACATCGGTGACCGGAGTGGCGACATCGTTGGCCCCGGCCGGCTGTTTTTGTCGAGCCACCGTGCCTGTGTCGTAAGCACTGACACTGGGTCTATAGAATTTGACCAGCACCACTGCAAAACCCAGAAATATGCCCACCAGCACTATCGTCAGCCAGGTGAGGAAGTCGCCGGTCTTTGAGCCTAAGATGCCGCTGGCCATGCCGCCGCCGAGTGCCGCACTCAAGCCGCCGCCCTTTCCCTTCTGAATCAAGATGACAAGGATCAGCACTATCGAGCAAATAACGAACAGGACGGCGACAATCGTCATAATAAAGCCCGCCGCCAATAACAGCAAAGTAGTCATATCTATTCTCCAAAACCCGTATCGGGTGGTGAACCCCGCAATGAATTGCGGGGCTAAATACCCTATACCCTATACCCTGTACGCTATACCCTAAACTTACACTGCTGACCGAATTATTGCCAGAAAATCGTCTGCATTTAACTGGCCCCGCCAACCAGCAGGCCATCTATATCCTGCTGGCCCATCAAGTCAGCCGAATTGTCAGGCTTGACCAACCCGCCGTAAAGGATGCGGGTTTCCTCAGCAAGTTCTCTGTCATACATCTCGGCAAGCAAATTTCGCACGAACTGGTGCACTTCTTGGGCTTGCTGCGGTGTCGCTGTCCGGCCTGTCCCAATGGCCCAGACAGGTTCATAAGCGATAGTCACCGCCGAAACCTTCTCGGCGCTCAATTCAGCCAGGCCTTTTCTTAGCTGGCGGGTCACCACCTGTTCTGTCTGTGAAGAATCGCGCTCACTTAATAGCTCGCCCACACATAGAATCGGTAAAAGCCCGCCGGCGATAGCAGCAGCAACCTTCTTATTTACAAGTTCGTCGGTCTCGCCTATCACGTGCCGGCGTTCAGAATGCCCACATAGAACGTATGTGCAGCCAACGTCTTTAAGCATTGCCGAGCTTATCTCCCCGGTAAAAGCCCCTTTGGTCTGGCAATAAACATCCTGGGCGCCTACCGCGATGCTGGATGCGCTCAGCACTTTGGCAACGAACTCCAGATAAACAAAGGGCGGAAAAACCGCTACACTAACGCTGTGGCCAGCTACTTCCGATGAGGCGGACGCGATGCGTTTAGCCAGAGTTACGCTGCTGTGACTGTCGGTGTTCATTTTCCAGTTGCCGGCTACGAACGGCTTCCTCATGAAAATCTCCTGAAAAACTCGTTCATAGCTTAGGGTTCATTGTTCATCGATGAACCACGAACTCATAACTATGAACTCAATCAGAGTAGTTCTGTTGCCCTGGGGAAACTGCCCAAAATTGAAAGCTGCAAGCAGTGTTTGCGGGCTTGTTCCAACGCCTCTTGAACCTGCTTGTCGGCTCTGTGTCCTACGAAATCAACGAAGAAGTAGTACTCCCACTGCCTTTTCTTGCTGGGCCTGGACTGAATGTTGGTCAGGTTTATACTGTACTGTTTGAAGACATCCAGCACGCCCGCAAGGGCCCCCGCCTTGTGTGCGGTGCTAAAGAATATGGCGGTCTTATCTTCGCCGGTCGGTTTTGCATCTTCTCGCCCGACCACCAGGAATCTGGTTATATTGCTGGTCACGTCCTCGATGTTTTCGCAGACAATCTTCAGGGCGTAGAGTTCCGCGGCGACCTTAGAGCCTATCGCAGCGGCTGTCGGCTCCTCCGCCGCCATTTGGGCCGCCTTGGCAGTGGATGCCACCGGAATGGTTTGCGCATCCTTAAAAGTGGCGCTTAGCCAGTTTCGGCACTGGGCGAACACTTCCGGCTTGGAGTAAATCTTGCTGATCTCGGCCAGCGAGCAATTGGCCAGCAGATTGTGATGAATCGCCATTAACACTTCCGAGCAGACCTTTGCATCGGAATCTATCAGCGCATCCAGCGTTTCGATTACTCCGCCGCCGATGGAGTTTTCTATCGGCACAATGCCCAGGTCGCAGTGGCCCTTGCTTATCTCATCGAAAATGCTTCGTATGTCGGCCAGGGGCCCATATTCAACGCTCTGGCCGAACTTCAGCATGGCAGCAGTGTGGCTGAAACTGCCGCGCAGGCCCCAGATACCCGACCCGCAGCGGCTTTTCCAGCACAAAAGAGCCGCTCATCAGCTCCCGCCAGATAGCCACCAGGCACTTATCGGGTAGCGGTCCCTTATTAGCCTCGACAATCTTGGCAAAAACTTGCTTCTCACGCTCCGGCGAGTAGACAGGCCTGTCGGTTTTGTTCTTAAGTTTACCTATCTCTATCACTACGCGGGCACGCTCGTTGAGCAATTGCACCACTTGATAGTCGATGTCGTCTATGCGTTTTCTCAGTTCTTCCAGGGACATAAACGAAGGTCTGCACCCTAAGCGCCAGCGTTTAGCCGTCGCCGGCACGGCGACGGACCCGCAATAAATTGCGGGGCTAAATATCTAAATACATTTAGCCCCACGTTTTACGTGGGGTCTTTCTTGCTTGTCATAAAAGCGAGTATATTTACCAAAATTTTGCCCTTGCGTCAATAAATTTGCGGTATTACATAGAATATTTTGGCCGGACAGCACCGCAAAAATGCGTGATAAATCACTGAAATATACGACCTTCAAAACAAACTGGGGCTATTTCGGCCTGGCTGGCAGCGACTGCACCCTTGCCCGAACCTGCTTGCCCGTGCGCGACCGGCAAAAGGCAGAAAGTTGCCTGCTCAAAAGCCTGCCGGCTGCTCAATATGACAGGGACTATTTCAGGCCGCTTCAAGAGCAAGTAATTGCCTATTTTGAAGGTACTCGCGTAAATTTTAGCCCGGATATTCCTATCCTGCTTGAAGGACTTAGCGGCTTTACCCGCTTGGTTCTGGCAGCGTGCAGACGGATAAGGTTCGGCCAGGTGCTGACTTACTCCGAATTGGCAAGAAAAATACGACGGCCCCATGCTGCCAGAGCAGTTGGCAACGTCCTAGCCAAGAATCTCCTGCCCTTGATTGTCCCGTGCCATCGTGTCATCCGCAGCGACGGCAGGCTTGGCGGATTCTCCGCTCCCGGCGGAGCAACTATGAAGAAGCGCCTGCTCGAACTTGAACGATCGAACGCGGGCTAATAACCACTTTCATTTGAAGTTCCCATTTGCCAGAACATGGCCGATACTTTATAATTGGCAGTAGAAAGAGGTAGAAAAAGATGCGTAAACGAACCCCACAAGTGTTGGTCAAAGAGGCAAAATATCAAGGCAAATACGTCGCATTTGGTCCTGATGGAAACAAGATTATCGCATCTGGCTCAGACCTTTGCAATGTGGTCAACAAGGCCCGATCAAAAGGCGTAAAGGTTCCCGCTATAGTCTTCGTACCCAAAGAGGGTGTAACCCACATCTATTAAGATGCCCATAAAAATTTATCCTTTCACGCCAGTATCGCCGGACTTTGCACGGCCTATGGTATGGATAAAGGTGGGTAATCCCACCAAAAACCTTGCTATTATTGCGCTGGCGATTATTGATACGGGGGCGGATGATTGTGCATTTTCCCGCCGAGGCTGCCACAGTCCTCGGTCACGACCTCGAACGTGGCACTCATAAGATCATACGGACTGCCAGTGGAACAACGGACATTTACAGGCATGCCTCGGTAGTAGAGGTTCTGGAAATGCAACCAAATGGCAGATAGGGCAATAGGATATTATATACCGTCCACAAGACACTGATTGATTTCGCCGTAGGTTGTGACTGCTTTCTTCTGGGATGTAAACAGTTCTTGAGTAACTTCGTTCTTGAGGTCAACTACCCGCGACAGGTATTTTCGCTTCGTTACCCGCCCAAAAGTATTCCGTGACACCTTAAATTACTCCAGATGTACAACACGAGTCTGGCGGTCGGCTTGGAGGCTGGCCTTTTTGATAACGTCGTAGAGCTGGCGGGGCCTCAGCACTTTTTCAAAGACAAACTCCGGGTCCGACTTGTCGGTCGTGATTAAAACCACGGTGCCTATGCCCAAAACCCGATCAAGAAAACTCCTGCGAAGTTTCAAGTCAATGACCCGAAACATGTCCAGATTGTCCACCTTTCGGTCGAGTATGCCACGCGCCCATTCAATTCTTTGTGGCGTAACTTGATAACAGGTCGTTCGCAGGTCGCCTATCTTAAAGGCAAGCCAGAGCACCACAACCAGACCGAGGCCAAGACCTATCATAATCCTGTATTGGCCAAACAATGAGAGCTGGGGTTTGGTAAGGCTCACGCCCGGCAGGCTGTCGAGCATCTTTTCCAGCGGCATTTTGACCAAGAGGGCCGCCACGGCAATAAGCAAAAGGCCTTTGACAATTTGCGGCGCCAAAGCCCAGATAGAGGGCCTACACGCAAATAAGACGTCGTTCTCATCCGATTCTCCACACCCGGCAGGGTCTAAATTGGACTCTGGGCCGGCTTTGAGGTTCTTAGCCCGTTCGCTGTTAAGGAATTCTCCGCAGAATCGGCACTTGATCGCACGGGCCTGAATCGTCTCGGCACAAAATGGGCACTGCTTCGTACGTAAGTCAGTAATCTCCATACTTGTATATATCGGAAACACCCCGGCAATTTCACCAGCAGATTCTCGTCCAAATGGTAATTGGTTAAATGGATAACTTGTAGGCCGTTGCAAAATTTGCCGATACTATCCGTGGAATTCTGTTATAATAAGAGTTTTGCAAAATGGACATTAGGCACATATTATTTAAGGAAATCCGTTTCTTGATTTCCTTAAATAATCGAGCTAAGTAATTATCAATCAAGTAGTTAATGTTTGAAAAGGAAAAATAAGACAACAAATTTTTCCTTTTCAAAGTGTGCCTAATCTCAATTTTGCAACAGTTGAGTTATAATACAATCTATGGTTTGCCAAGTCTGTAACAAAAAGGCAGCGACTATTCATCTGACCGAGATAACCGATGGCGTGCGTACCGAGATGCACCTTTGCGAGCAGTGCGCCATCGAGCAGGGCATTGCCGCCAAAACCCAGATATCCATAAACGAGCTGCTCAGCAGTCTGCTTGCTTCCCAGCCTTCGGATGACGAGATGTTCGGCCCTTCGGAGCTGGACGCCACCTGCCCACACTGCGGCTTCACCCTCGAACAATTTCGCAGGCAGGGGGTGCTGGGCTGCCCACACGATTACGAGGTTTTTGAAAAGGCGCTGGCGCCGCTTATTGAAAAAGCCCACAATGGCGCAACAAGTCACTGCGGCAAGGTGCCTGCCAAGACGCCGCAGAAAACGAAAAAGCAGATGGAGCTTGCAAACCTTCGCCAGCAGCTTGATGCGGCTGTACGAACCGAGGATTACGAGCTCGCAGCCAAATTGCGGGACAAAATAAACGAGGTTGAAAACCAAAACAATATATCAGGATAATAGCATTATGACAGCAGTTGGAATTAGAACAGACCAAACAAAGGAGGAGAAAAATGTCTTATAAAGTTAATGTAATCATTGAAAAGGATGAATGTGGGTATTACGCATACTGCCCGGAGCTTGAAGGATGTCAAACTCAGGGTGACACTTTGGAAGAGATATTAGGTAATATAAAAGAAGCTATTGAACTTTATTTGGAAACCTTGCCGGAAGATGAGATAAGAACATTTTTAAGCAAAGAAATTCTTACCACATCTTTAGAGGTGAAAGTTGGTTAAACAACCAAGGTTAACGCCACAAGAGGCAGAGAAGGTGCTATTCAACGCTGGGTTTGAGATAGTTAGAAGCAAAGGCAGCCACAGAATATATATGAAGGGAAACAGTAGAGTAGTTGTTCCTTTTCACCGCGGTAAGATATTACATCCAAAGGTGGTCAAACAGGTGCTAAAGAGCATAGAGAGTGAGAAATAAGAATGCCCGAAACGGCAGATAACACAGTGTTTGTAGCAAACTTAGCTTGCCTCATAATATCACTATGAAACTGACCGACATAAGTAGTAACATAAACGAGTGGTTCAGCGGCGCAGGGCCGTTAGCCGAAATCGTCATATCTTCACGGATTCGCCTGGCGCGAAACCTGGCCGGCTATAAATTCCTCAGCCGCTGCTCAAACACCGAAAAGGCCGAGATACTCCAAAAGCTCAAAGACGTTCTGATGGCACTGGACCTCGGCGACCAGGTCTTTTACATCAGCGTCGATAAGACCTCCACTCTGAACAGAAATTTCCTGGTGGAACGGCATCTTATCAGCCGGCATCACGCCTTCGGCAAAGGCCCACGAGGCGCAGTCATCGCCCGGCGGGAATTCTTCACTGCAATGATCAACGAGGAGGATCATTTGCGCCTGCAGGTCTTAAAAGCGGGCTGCCAGTTGTCTGCGTGTGCAAAGCAGATAGACCACATCGACAATATGATTGACCAGAAGGTGGATTACGCCTTCAGCCCTCGCTACGGATATTTGACGGCCTGCCCTACCAATCTGGGCACCGGGATAAGAGTATCTGTGATGCTGCACCTGCCGGCTTTGAAGATGACCGGCCAGATAGAAAAATTCCTTAACGCCACGCGGGATATGAACCTGGCGGTGCGAGGACTCTTCGGAGAAGGCACCGAGGCAGCCAGCGACCTATACCAGTTATCCAACCAGGTAACGCTCGGCGTCTGCGAGTCGGATGTCGTCCGGCAATTCGAAACCACTATCATCCCGGAAATAGTCGAATATGAAACCGCCGCCAGAAATCATCTGCTTTCAAAGCAGGTCGACACACTCGACGACAAAATCTCGCGGGCGATGGCACTGCTGCAAAACGCCCAGCTTATAAGCTCGCAGGAGGCACTATTTTTGTTGAGCCACCTCCGGCTCGGCATCAATATGCACGACCACATGGGGGCTTCCACCCCGGCAATAAAGAGGCTTTGCAGCCTCAGCAGCAGCACTAAAGAAGACAAAGGCAAGGGGCTATCCATAGCGACTATAAACCGGCTGTTTATGCTGACACTGCCGGCTCATCTGCAGCTAAACCACGGAAAACCGCTGGATTCCACCGACAGGGACGCATTGCGAGCCAAAATCATTCGCTCAGCCCTGACCCAGGACATGTAGACTTGGTGATCGGCTAATCTGCCAAAATGGCACAATGAATCGGTAATCGACTTACTTAGCTGCACTGTTTAGCCCCCAAATTTATTTGGGGTTTTTTCCTAACCTCTTGATATTCAGCATGTTAAATGCCTTTGCCGCGTCACATCCCATACCTGGCACGCCTTTTGCAATTCCTATCCAGAAAGGGCGTAAAACACGACTGTGCGCAAAGCGTAGAATGCGAACACGATAAGAACGAAAGGACTTCAGCATGGCTAAAACCATTGGAATAGATTTGGGGACAACATTCTCGGTAGTCGCCGTGATGGAAGGCTCGGCGCCGAAGACCTTGATTAACGCTTCCGGCTCGCGCTTGACGCCTTCGGTGGTCGGCTTTACAGAGAAAGGCGAAAGGCTGGTCGGCCAAATCGCCAAACATCAACACATAACCAATCCCGAAAACACCGTTTTCTCCATCAAGCGCTTTATGGGGCGTCGGCACAGCGAAGTCGCCTCAGAAGAGAAACTCGTCCCTTATAAAATTGTCGGTGGTTCAGACGAGCTGGTAAAGGTCAACGTCCGGGGCAAGGATTATACGCCGCCCGAGGTATCGGCGATGATTTTGCAGGACCTAAAGAAGACCGCCGAGGACTATCTGGGCGAAAAAGTCAGCGACGCCGTTATCACCGTTCCAGCCTACTTCAATGACTCCCAGCGACAGGCAACCAAAGACGCAGGCGCCATAGCGGGACTGAATGTCCGAAGGATTATAAATGAGCCGACCGCTGCCGCCCTTGCTTACGGCGTCGAAAAGAAAAAGGACGAAAAGGTCGCGGTCTTCGATTTCGGCGGCGGCACGTTCGATGTCTCCATCCTCGATATAGGCGGCTTCGGAGAGGAAGGCGGGGTGCTGGAAGTGCTAAGCACCAACGGAGACACCCACCTGGGAGGCGATGACCTGGACGCGGTGCTCATAAATTACATAGCTGATGAGTTCAAAAAGAAGGAGGGCATCGACCTGCGAAAGGACCCGATGGCCCACCAGCGGCTGAAAGAGGCCGCCGAAAAGGCAAAGTGCGAGCTCAGCACGCAACTTGAAGCAACCATCAATCTGCCGTTCATTACCGCTGACGCTTCGGGGCCGAAACATCTGCAGATGACCATCACCCGCAGCAAGCTCGAATCGCTATGCGACCCTGTTTTTGACCGGCTCAAAGCCCCCTGTTATAAAGCGATGGAGGATGCCAAGCTGCAGCCCAAGAATATATCGGAGGTGCTGTTAGTTGGCGGCTCGACCCGCATTCCGAAGGTCCAGGCGATTGCCAGAGAGATCTTCGCCAAGGAGCCGAACAAGAGTCTCAATCCCGACGAGGTGGTTGCGCTCGGTGCGGCAATTCAGGCCGCGGTCCTATCCGGCGACGCAGGCGTAAAAGATATCCTGCTGCTGGACGTAACGCCCCTGTCGCTGGGCGTCGAAACGCTCGGCGGAGTTATGACAAAACTCATCGATCGCAATACTACAATCCCAACCAGCAAGAGGGAGATTTTCTCTACCGCCGCAGACAGCCAGACCACCGTTGACATCCACATCTTGCAGGGCGAGCGGGAATTTGCCCACGACAACCGCACGCTCGGCAGATTCCAGCTTAGCGACATCCCGCCGTCTCCCAGAGGCATTCCGCAGATCGAAGTGGCATTTGACATTGACGCCAACGGCATCCTGAACGTATCGGCCAAAGACCTCGGCACCGGCAAGCAGCAATCCATCGTGATTAAATCGAGCTCGGGTCTGAGCGACCAAGAGGTTAAGACAATGACCAAGGAAGCCGAGCTCCACGCGGAAGAAGACAAAAAGAAAAGGGAAGTTGTCGACTTGAAGAACCAGGCCGACCAGTTGATTTACGCGACCGAAAAGACTCTCAAAGAGCACGGCGATAAGGTCTCCGGCGGCACACGCGGCAACATCGAAAGTGCAGTGAACAACCTCAAAGAGGCAATCAAAGGCGACAACGCTGAGGCGATAAGAAAAGCTATTGATAATCTCAACACTGCGACTCAGGAGCTGGGCAAGACCCTTTACGAGGAGGCAGCCAAGAAGCAGGCGGCTTCGGCCCTGCGCGGCCAGGCGAAAGAACCACCACCCGAGGGTGAGGTCAAAAGAAAAAGCGGCGAAGATGTAATCGACGCCGAGTTTGAAGCCAAGGATAAGTAAAATTTGCGATTTACGATTGCCGATTTTCGATTTCAAATTGCGGATTAGCCGCAGAGTTTTTGGGCCACAGAGCACACAGAGGCCACAGAGGATTTTAGTTTTGAATTCGTAGGGTGGCGCGTCTTTGAGATATAATAGCTTAGACAACCCTAAAAAAGCCGATAGTCACAGCCATCGGTGGGACCTCAGAGAACTATTATATCAAAGGCAGTTCAAGTTCCGAATCCCGCCTTGAACTGTGAATAGAGAGGGACAATTTCGGCGCGCCTCCCTTTATTTTCTACAAAGAATAGCATTAAGGTTAAGGGACTTTATATGGCCGTCAAAAATCGTAATAAAAAAAGACGGATAGCGAAGAATCCGTGTCAATGGTGTGGTTGGCAAGCGGCAAGAAGAGATGTTGTACATATTATTGATGAGAAAGAGAAGGATCGGGAAAATAAGAAAGTTAGACCTGACTGCGTTGAGAATCTGATTTCTCTTTGCCCAAACTGTCACCGTTCATTTGAAGAAGTTGTTCGTCCGCTACTTTACAGGGCTTTGAAGAAGTTCGGCGCAACTGGTCTGCCTGATACTTGGAAGAAAGACAATAAAATAAGCAACCAAAGACAAACGGCGGAGAGAAGATAAGAGCCCAAGCTCTTTTGACGAGACAAGCCCCGACCTACAAATTTTGTGGCCATTTCTTAAAATACTCTGTGTCCTCTGTGTTCTCTGTGGCTAAAAATCTCTGTGGCTTTATTTTCCTATGCAGAAACGCGAGAATATCTGCTGAAGTATCTGCTCATCGAGCCGGCCAGAGACCGGCTGGTGGATGTCGTAAATGCACTGATAGGCGGCACGCAGCAACATCGCCGCGACCTCGTCATTACCGGATTTCAGCTCACCGACCGCCTCGCCGATGTTCTGGATTGCCTCGGCAACAGACTGTCTGTGCCGGGCGGTAAGCAGAATTGACGATTGACGATCGCCGATTGACGATTGACAACTGACAATTGCCGTATCAATTGCCGCCCGCAAGCGATCAAGACCTGCACCCGTTTTTGCAGAGATAGGTAAAAAGGGGCCACAGAGGGCACCGAGAGCACCGAGCTTTTGCTGATCTGGTCTTTTTAATTCTCTGTGGCCTCTGTGCTCTCTGTGGCGAACAAATTCGCTGCCGAATATTTCACTCAGCCTGGCGAGGCGACGGGCCAGTTTCTGCTCCGGCAGCAAATCACATTTTGTCGCAACCGGTATCGTGAATGGTGAATCGTGAATCGCGAATCGTGAATCGGCACTCGTTTCACGCGACACGATCCACGAACCACAATCCACGAACCACGTTCGAAGAACGGCCACATCTTCAGCCCAATCTGCTTTAGACACGTCTACACAGAATACGACAACCGAGCTATTTCGCAGCGCCTCAACCGCAGCGTGTTGCGCCAACTCATCCAGAACAGACGACAGAGGAGGGAGGTCAGAGGACAGAAATTCTGTCTTCTGTCTTCTGTCTTCTGTCTTCTGAGTGAGACCGGCGCAGTCAAACAGGACACATCGACAGTGCTCAAGCGAAAGTTCGCCGGTCAAGACGTCTCTGGTGGTCTTACGCCGGGGCGAGACGATGCTCCTGGCTGTGCCGAGCAGTTTGTTCAGCAGAGTACTCTTGCCGGCATTCGGAGCACCGGCAATCCCCACAGCGGGCAGGTCAATTACGGATTCATAACTAATGCTGGCTGAGGCCAGCCGCTCAAGGTGCTGCTTTATGCTGGCCAGTCGGGCAGCAGCATCAGCCCGGCTAATAAACTCTATATCCTCGCCGCTAAAATCTATGCCTGCTTCGATCAAGCCCAGAAGGTCCATTATCGCAGATTGAGCCTGGGCTGTGGCTTCTCCCAGGCGTCCAGCCAGGAGTTTTTCAGCCGCTGTTAGTTGATAACTGTTGGAGCTTACCACCACCTCATTGACGGCTTCCGCCTGGGCGAGATCCATTTTGCCTGTCAGATACGCCCGTGCGGTAAATTCGCCCGGTCCAGCCATGCGGAGGCCCCCACCGAGCAGCTTGCCCAATAAGGCCTGCGTAACAGGGGCGCCGGCGTGGACGTGAATTTCGGCAACGTCGTCGCCGGTATAGGAATAAGGGGCAAAGAATAGATACAGACCCGCATCGATTCTTAGCTCGTCATCAATAGCCACATTGCCCGGCATCACGCAGGTCTTTCGGGTGCCGATCGGGGGCCGAAAAATCCGCTGACAAGTGTCAAGGGTTGCGGGCCCAGTTATACGGACAATCGCCCGGCCTGCGTGTCCCGGCACACCAGCAGGCGAACTGACCGCTACGATGGTATCATTAAGGTCGTACATTTGAATAATAGTTACCCGTCGCTGTGCCGGCGACGGCTAAACTTGAGTCTTGAGTCCTACTTAAAGCGGAAGAACGGTTTGGGCTTTTTCCTTTTGACTTTGCCGCCGGTCTTGGCTGTGGCAGATACCAGGCCCTGGGCTTCCTGGCGCTCCTGATTCTCGATGTGCCTGCGGATAACGTGCTGCTCAATAACCCCAACGAACGTGCTGGCCATGATATATAAATTCACCCCCGATGCAACCTTGTAAAACATCAACGGAAACAGTATCGGCATCATAACCATCATCATTTTTTGCTGCTGAGCCATCTGGGGATTTGTGGATGCCGACGCCTGGGTCGGCGTCAGTTTCTGCTGCAGATAAAAAGCCACGCCCATAAGAATCGGCAAAAGATTCAGAGAATCTACCATTCCGAATAGCGGCAGCGTCACCCCCTGAAATCTAACCAACGCATCAGGGGCGGAAAGATCCGTAATCCAGAAAGGCAAAAACTGCGCACCACGCAGCTCAATACTGGCGTAAATCGCACTGTATAACGCAATCCAAATGGGCATCTGCGCCATCATCGGCAGCATACTCATGATGGGAGTTGCACCCTGCTCCTTGTAAAGAGCCATCAACTGCTTGTTCATCTCAGTCTTGTTGTCGGCGTATTTCTTCTTGATTTCCTCGGTTCGGGGGGCGAGCTTACTCATCTTGCTCATCGAAACCTGGCTCTTTTTGGTCAGAGGGTGCAGAGCAAGCCGGACCAAAAATACCAATATGATAATCACCACGCCATAGTTGCCGATGAAACCGTACATCACCTTCATCACGGCCAGGATTGCGAACGCCAGAGGCCGGATAATGCTCGCCGGGCAGCAGCAGCACGGCATAAAATCGATGGTGTAGAAGAAGCCCAAAGTCTTATATAACTGGTTCTTCTGGAAAAGGGTCCTGTCTTTGGGGCCGAGATACAACTGGAAGGGGTAGGTTTTTTCGCTGCCGGCTTGGCCAGCGGGGCCAGAGTCGCTAAAGCAATCTCCAGATTCACGCCTATCGTCTCATCGCCGCTGTCGGCCCTTGCATCTTGATCCGGATTGTAGAATCCGGCTGTCTTATCTGATAGCCAGTTGCAGTAGTTTTCGCCCTGCCCAGGCACTGGCCGGAGTATGGCAGTGAAATACTTATTGGTGATTGCTGCCCATAAGAAATTATCAGGCAAATTGTGCCCTATCCGGAGCTGCCTTTTTGCATCTCTAATCTCGTCCTCGTTGCCGCTCCGCAGGGCCTGCTGATACCGCTCGGTAGCGTCTTTCAGCCCCAGGTCGCCGCGGAATTTGGCAAAAAAAGAGCTCGAGATGTCCTGGCTGGCTGGGACCACTTTTCCTTGCGGTGTCAGGAAACCGCCCACAATCTTTCTGGTATCGCCTCGGTCGCCCTCTCTGCTGATTCCTGTCGGGCCAGCAAGATTAAAATGCACCTGCTGCTCGCCGCTGCTGAGATTTTGGACAACCAGGTTACATTCGATGAGGTAGCTGCCGAGGGACAGCCGATAGGTCTTAACGAGCTTCAGCGTTGACTGGCCGGCTGGGTCGTTGATAACTACCGCAAAACGAGCAGTTTGAGCACCGTCTTCTGCCGTTTCGACATCGAAGCTCTCCCAGCTTAATCTGTCCAGGGCAAGTTGCCGATTCTGCGGAATGAGGACTAAGTCGGTGTTGGCCATCGATCGGATCTCGCTGGCGCTGCCCAGGCGGACAGGAGACAGTAGCACTAATGGCTGTGGATTTCGATAGTTGCGGTCATCAAATTCGCTGAGCGTGGCATATCTTATAGCCGCCCCTTTTGAGGTTAGCTCAGCCTGCAATTTGAAGCCGGTATTAGGGTCTTTTGAGCCGATGATAACACTTTTTGGCGGGCCGCCGACTGCGGAAAAATCGTTGAAATCAGCCGCCTCCAGGCGCTGCGCTTTCGGACTCGGCTCATTTGGCCCTGCCGGTGAATCCGGGCCCACCTTTTGTTGCAGCAGTATGATGGCAATCAAAGCTAATGTGATTTTCATAATAATCAGGTATTTAGCCCCCAGTTCCACTGGGGGTTATTCAACCAGAATTTTATCTTCCGTCGCGTAGGCGCTCGCCGTGGAACTTATCAAGCTGCTCAATCGCTGCAATCTTCTGTATTGTGGCTTCAAGATCGTACTCCAGCCGAACAAAGTGCACCTTGTTTTCAGCCACATACACGTAACTTGCCCGGTTGTCCCGGTCTCTGGGCTGGCCGACTGAGCCGATATTGATAATCGCTTTCTCGTGCTCCGCGATCGGATAGACGCTGCGAAGCTCGTCGGGCGTATAGAAATCCGGCTCACTAAGAAAAACGCCGGGCATGTGGGTGTGGCCAACAAAACAGATATAGCCGACCCGCTCGAACAAAAGCCGAACCTTAGGCGGATTCGTATAAACATCGTCGGGAAATATGTACTCATTAACCGGTCTTCGCGGCGAAGCGTGGACAAAGTCCATAATCATCGTGTTCGCTCCGAGGCTGCTCTTGAGCGAGCACCGCATCGGCAGGTTGCCCAGGAAGCTCCACCATCTGTCGCCGCGGTTTCTATCCTGCTCGGTTTCCAGGACTTCGCGGGTCCAAAAGCTGGCCTGCTCGGCGCCGTAGTTGAAATTCGTCGGCTCATAAAAGACCGCATAATCGTGATTACCGAGCACGCACCATTCGGCCCTATCTATAATTAAATCGAGGCACTCCTTGGGATTAGGCCCATAGCCGACCACATCGCCCAGGCAGTAAATCGTTTTTATGCCCCGCTTTTCGATGTCAGCCAGGACGGTAGTCAACGCTTCCAGGTTTGAATGTATATCGCTTAGAACCGCAAACATACACCACCTAATAGCAGAACTACCGCAAAAATGCCAGCAAAAATCGTCGGGCAATAAATTGACAATCGACAATCGACAATCGACAATTGGCCGGATATGGCTGATATGACGCTTCTTGAAACTCGCGGACTGGTCAAGAAATATTCCGGCCGGGCGGTAGTGAACCAGGTATCCATCACTATCGGGCGACGCAGTATAGTCGGACTTCTGGGCCGAAACGGAGCCGGCAAAACCACCACCTTCAGAATGATTATGGGCATGATTACGCCCGATGGTGGGCAGGTCCTATTCCAGGGCAGGGATGTGACGGCGCTTCCGATGTACAAACGTGCCCGCCTGGGCATCGGCTATCTTTCACAAGAGCCGAGCATCTTCCAGCGGCTGAGCGTCCGCGATAACTTGCTGGCCATCCTGGAAACAATGTCCGTCAGCAGTGTTGAGCGATACCAGAAGGCCAATATGCTGATAAAGCGATTCGGCCTGACCGAGGTGGCTGAAAGCCAGGGCAGATTCCTTTCAGGCGGCGAGCGAAGAAAGCTCGAAATCGCCCGCGCGATGGTGACTGAGCCTTCGTTGATCCTCCTGGACGAGCCTTTTAGCGGCGTTGACCCGATTACCGTTGAGGATTTACAGGAGGAAATCCGCCGGCTGGTTGCCGCCGGCATGAGCATTCTGGTGACCGATCACAACGTTGAAAGGACGCTGGAGGTGGCAGATTATGCCTATATAATCGACCACGGCCAAGTCATTGGGGCCGGCTCTCCAGCCGAGATCGTCCGCAACCAGACCGTGCGAAAGCTCTACTTGGGCAATACCTTCGCCGGCGATGAATTCGACAACCGATAGAATGTTTAGCCGTCACCGAGACGGCAACGTTGATTTCTAAATAAGGGAACAAGATGACACCGGCACCACGAAATCGGACTATTACGCTACCGGACAACGAGAGAAAAATATATCGGCGCAATTTATTAAAGATAGAGAGCCCTGTTTCGCCTGAACAAATATTGAATAAAGTAATCAACCAGGACTTTCTTGAAGTAATAGATTTCCTACCACTCAACTTTGTGGACCTCCTCTTCATCGACCCTCCATATAATCTGACAAAGACCTTCAATACCGGTTCTTCAAACAGGTACCAGTAACTCAATATATGGCCTGGATGGAATCCTGGCTGAGAAAAGCAATAAAATTGCTGAAACCTTCGGCATCCATATATATCTGCGGAGATTGGCGGTCCTCTGCGGCGGTTCACTTACTTTGTGAAAAGTACTTCATCGTCAGAAATAGAGTTACGTTTGAAAGGGAAAAAGGACGAGGAGCTAAAAAGGATTGGAAAAATAGCTCTGAGGATATTTGGTTTTGCACAGTTTCTGACAATTACACATTTAATATAGAGGCAGTAAAATTAAAAAGGAGGGTAATTGCACCCTATCGAGAAAATAATACGCCTAAAGATTGGAAAGAAGAAACCGATGGCAAATACAGGCTGACCTACCCATCAAATATATGGACGGATATTACGATTCCTTTCTGGTCAATGCCGGAAAATACTCCTCATCCAACACAAAAACCTGAGAAACTTCTGGCAAAGATTATCCTGGCCAGCTCTAACGAAGGAGACATTGTTTTTGATCCTTTCGCTGGTGTAGGAACCTCTGGCGTTGTTGCAAAAAAGCTAAGAAGAAATTTTGTCATGGTAGAAATAGATGAGGAATATTGCCTTTACGCCCAGAAAAGGCTGCAAATCGCAGAGCGGGACCCTACCATTCAGGGTTATTACGGTCAAGTCTTTTGGGAAAGAAATACTTTAAGAGAGATAAAAAGCATCAACAAGAGAAAGCATAGCGGTTCCGATGAAATGATTCTCTTTATCAATAACGAAAAAAAAGATAGATGAAAAGCGAAATTTTTTATACCAAAGGTTCCAAGGATATTGAAGTGAAAATCAAGACCTTCCTGAACGGATATCGCGACTTTTTGAGCGAAGATACCATTTCAAGCACCAGAGCTACAGGAGATGCGATTCAACACATACTGGAGAAAAACTTCAAGAATCTGCTCGGAAACTTCTGCAAAGATTATTCCGCTAATTTCGCAAGGTGAGCGATGGCCGACATAGCGTTCACAGACCAAGCAGACCTATATTATGTCGTGGATGTCAAAACTCATAGACTGGAGACAAAATTTAATATGCCGAATCTAACATCTGTTGAAAGACTGGCAAGGTTTTATGAGGATGATAGGAACTGCTATGTGATGCTGATGGTGGCTTATCATGTCGTCTCAGGTCTGCGGATCCGCGTCGAGAGAGTTAACTTCGTACCTATCGAATTCCTGTCTTGGGACTGCCTGACTATTGGTGCACTGGGCTGGGGCCAAATACAAATCGCCAACGCAAACAACATTATGCTGAATCACGGATACTCAAAGAAAAAAGTGGATGCTGGAGCTGTGCGACATTCTATTTGAATTCTACCCGCGAGAAATTGAAAAGATCGGAGGCAGGATAAAATATTTCAAAGAAATCCAAAAACGGTGGCAAGAAAAAACCGACGTTTGGTAATAAGGTAGAATTGCCTGGATATAGAGATGATAGATATTGAAAAATGTCGAATAACGCACTATCCGGCTGATGTGCTGGCAAAACCTGCCAAGCTGGTAGAACCGATCGACGACAACATCCGCCAACTGGTGGAGAAAATGAAAGATATTATGCTGGCAAATAAAGGCGTCGGCCTTGCCGCACCGCAGGCAGGCGTGCCGCTCCGCCTGTTTATCGTTTCGCTGGACGGAAAAAGAGAAAACATCCGGGACTACATAAACCCAATCGTCACGCCGCAGGGCGAACTTGCCGAGATAGAAGAAGGCTGCCTGTCCGTGCCCGGCATTTATACGAAAATCCGGCGATACAAACAGTGCAGTGTTACCGCCACGGACCTCAACGGCAATGAGTTTGCCGATGAGGCTGACGGTCTTTACGCCAGATGTCTGCAGCACGAGTACGACCACATAGAAGGAATAACCATCGCCGACCGAATGCCCTCTACAGCGAAAATCGCATATAGAAAACAACTAAAAAAACTCACAGAACAATACGGAAAAGACAACGAAACGTAGGGATATTTAGCCCTGCAGTTCATTGCGGGATTCAAAACCTTCCGTCGCCGTACCGGCGACGGCTAAACATGAAAAAACCATTATGAAAATCGTGTATCTTGGTAGCGGCGAATTCGGCCTTGTGAGCCTGGATGCCTTGGTTGCATCAAAACATGAGCTGCGATTTATCGTAACGCAGCCGGCCCGACCGGCCGGCAGAGGCAGAAAGTCCACGCCCACGCCCGTAGCCTGCTGGGCAAACGCCCACTCCATCTGTTTTATCCAGACCGAAGACGTCAACACGCCGGAAATCCGCCAGGAAATCGCCGGCTACGAGCCGGATTTGATCGTGGTCATCGCATTCGGGCAAAAAATCGGCAACGAACTGATAAATCTGCCCGGCCCGGACGGGCCATAAATGTACACGGGTCTTTGCTTCCGAAATATCGCGGGGCTGCACCGATAAACTGGGCGATAATCAACGGGGAAACCGAAACCGGCATCAGCATAATAACTCTGGCGGAAAAGATGGACGCCGGCCAAATTCTGGCGCAGCGAAAAACCGCAATCCTGCCCGACGAAACAGCCGGCCAGCTTCACGACGGGCTGGCAAAAATCGCCGCTCCGCTGCTGCTAGAAACCGTAGGTCGGATCGCCGATGGAACTGCCGTCTACAGCGAACAGGAGCATTCCCAGGCAACTCTTGCGCCGAAGCTAAAAAAATCGGATGGATTCATAGACTTCAATGAGCCCGCCGAAGTCCTAGCCCGAAAGATTCGGGGTTTATCGCCCTGGCCCGGCGCGCAGGCCACATATATCTCAAAGAAAACCGGCAGGGAGCTTTCGGTAATAATAGCCAGAGCCGCGACCGTAAGATCGGGAATCGGGGATCAGGAATCGGGGATCGGGAACCAGCTTAACCTTCGGCCAGGAACACTCGATGAAAATCTGCACGTGGTTTGCGGTAGTGATGCATTGAGGATTGTTGAAATCAAGCCTGCCGGCAGTCGGCTTATGAGCTTTAAGGATTTTATGAACGGCCAACAAACTCAGCCCGGCGACATGTTCGCCAAGATAGATAACTAAAATGCCTGCGTCATCGCCCAAAACCGCCCGGCTCATTGCGGCAGAAGTGCTCAACCGATTGGACCCAAAACGAAATTACGCCGGGCCAATCTTAGCCGAACTGCTGCCGCAAACACAAGAAAGACAGCGGGCTACGGACCTTGTTTTCGGAACCATAAGAAACCGCTCTGCCATCGACAGGGTAATAGCCACGTTTTCGGTCGGCCCGTCCAGAGGATACCAATCAAGCTGTTAAACATCATCCGTTTGGCCGGCTATGAGCTGGTCTATTGTCCAGAAACGCCCGCCTACTCAATTGTTGACGAAGCAGTTGAATCCGCCAAGCTGACTGGCGGTGAAAAGCAGACTGACTTTGTTAACGCGGTGCTACGCCAAATTACCAGGCATATAACCAGTCGCAGTGCGCAACTTTCCCAGATTGACTCACCAAGCACAATCCCGCAGACGCCTCTAACCGGGTGTGAATTTGACAGAGATTTTCTGCCGGATCCAAAAGATTCACCGGCCGATTATCTTGCTGCTGCTTTTTCGCTGCCCAAATGGCTGATAAGTGAGTGGCTCGGCGAATACGGTCGTGAAAAAGCCTGGCAGATTTGCTTTGCATCCAGCCGTAGGCCCAGCATTTACATAAGGCCCAACACGCTGAAAATCACCGCCCAGGAATTAGCCGAGCATTTCCGCCGCGCAAACATCGACCATGAAATGCTCCCGGAAGTCGAAATGATAAGAATCAAAAGCCCGCGGGACGTAACGCACCTTACTGGTTTTGCGCAGGGCCTATTCACCGTACAGGATATAACCGCTTCACAGGCGGCGAGGCTGCTGCAGCCCCAAGCGAATTGGACAATACTGGACCTGTGTGCCGCACCGGGCGTAAAAACAACCCAATTAGCAGAGCTAACGGGCGACTCGGCAAAAATTATCGCCACCGACATCGACAGTCAACGCCTGGAGAAGGTCAAGGAAAATATTGCCCGCCTGGACATTAAGAGTGTAACTACCGTTGTTTATAACGAACTCTTTGAAAATTCTCAATTCAAAATTCTAAATTCTAAATTCGACGCCATTTTGCTGGATGTGCCCTGCTCAAATACCGGCGTACTAGCAAGGCGCGTCGAGAGCCGCTATCGGCTAAGGAAAAACACAATAGCAGAATTGGCCCAAACGCAAGCACAGCTATTGCAAAAGGCGGCAGCACTGGTAAAGCCGGGCGGAAAAATCTGCTATAGCACCTGCAGTATTCAAAAGGCTGAGAACGCCAACCTTGTAAGACAATTCCTTGCCAAAAATGCTGATTTCGAGCTGCAGAACGAAAAACTGTGGCTGCCGTCAGCCGAGCGGTTCGACCACGATGGCTGCTACGTGGCGATCGTCGGAGGTAAATAAGAACTTATCACCTTCAGCGGGAACCGAATCCACAGCTTTTCCACAAGACGCATTTGTGATGTGAACAGGTTGTGAGAAACAAAATTTTTTTCGGCGTAAAGTCAACCCCGACAACGGGCTTTATAAAGTGGAAAAGAATTTGTGCAAATCAGGCTTGATTCACAGTCTGCAGACCGATAAGTTCAACGTTATCAGGGTTCCACAAAGAACTGAAAGCCTAAAACTTAAAGCGTAAAGTTGTGGAATTCGATAGTTTTTGTTTTTTAGCTTTCAGTTTTTAGCTATGCTAGATTCGCAGGAACCCGAGAGGCAGACCCGCACCGATTGAGCCCGCAGCCCTGCTTCCGTCCGGCAGCAGGGCAGGGCGTTCCAGGGAAGGACAATTGGTGCAGGCGCAATCAGCAGGAGAGCATGGATGCAGGGCGTGTTCACGGATGAACGCTTCAAGCCTACGGGCTCAGAGCTTCCCCGCTCGGCGGGGGCTCAGTGCCAGGCGATAGCGACACAGTCTCCGGGTTCCTGCGAAACTGAATCGCAGGATTCTCGCGGCGGCCCGACCCAGTCGGAGCAAATAAACGCTATCTGCCAGGCTATTGCCGAAAGGCTGGGAGAGCAACGGTATCAAATATGGTTTAAGAATTCAGCCAAGTTCACACTTGGGCAGCCTTGGCCGGGTCAATCGGTCGGCTACCTAAAGATCGGCGTGCCGAATCTGTTCATCGCTGGCTGGATCGAAAGTCATTTCCTGGATGAAATCAATCAGGCAGTTCGAGCGGCTACTGGCAACAGTCTGAAGATTACCTTTGCCATCGACCCGGAGCTTTCGGCAATCCCGGCTCGCGGTGTGCATCGTCCCCCTGCTTCCGCAGGGACAAACCTACCCCCGCAACAGCGGCGGGCGGGCGACGGCCGACGGACAATAGAGGATGGACGGCGCGGCCGAACCGCGAAGCTGACCCTTGATACGTTCGTTGTCGGGGCATCAAACGAGCTGGCCTACAACGCCGCCAAACAGGTTGTATGCGAACAGCAAAGTCGAGTTCCCGCCGGGCAGCCACCCACCTTCAACCCGCTGTTTATTCACGGAGGATATGGGCTGGGCAAAACACACCTGCTGCAGGGCATCTGCAACGAGGTGGCCAAAAACCAACCGCAGACTAATTGGCTATACCTGTCGGCAGAGGACTTTGCCAATCAATTCGTGCTGGCCTTGAAGACAAAAAAGCTCGAGACCTTCAGGCACAAAATGCGACAAACCGATCTAATAGCCATCGACGACATCCACTTCCTGGCGAACAAGCCCTCCACACAGGAGGAATTTCTGCATACCTTCAACACCATCAATTTAGCAGGCAAACAAATCGTTCTGGCCTCCGATGCCCATCCCAAGATGATCAGTCAATTGTCGGAAAAGCTGGTCAATCGTTTCATCTCTGGAATGGTCGTCAAGATTGAGCCGCCGGACTTTCAGACCCGCTGCAAAATCTGTCGGCAATATGCCGCCCGCTTAGCGGGCGGAAATTCGAAATTCGAAATTCTAAATTCTAAATTGCCCGGTTCTGCTGAGCCGGTGCCCGAAACCGTAATGAAGTACATCGCCGAGAATCTGCACGGCAGCGTGCGGGAACTGGAAGGGGCGTTGGTGAAGGTAGTCGCATATTCGGCGTTGCAAAACGAGAAAATCACGTTGGCGATGGCGCAAGCAGTGCTGGCCGAACACCTCGAAAGATGCGACCCAATCGTGCGCATATCAGACATCGAGTCGGCGGTCGCTACGTACTTTGGCACAACAACCGCAAGCCTACACTCCTCCAAGAAAGATAGGACGGTCTCGCTGGCCCGGCATTTCAGTATGTACCTAGCCAGACAGCATACAAAGATGAGCTCCTGCGAAGTCGGGCGATTTATGGGCAATAAGAATCACGCCACCGTGCTGCTTGCCTGCCAGAGAATCGAGGAGCTGCTCAAACAAAATGCAGATGTTCACTGGCACTCGCCCGCAGGCAACAGGCTCGCCAAAGCCAGAGTTGTGCTTATTGCCCTGGAAGAGAGCATATCAGCGTAATAAGGGGTCGGGGGTCGGGGATCAGGATGCTGGCTCCTGACCCCTGATCCCTGATTCTCTTTCGCCCGATTCACGGGCGACAATTTTGATCTTGCACTTGGGTATCGCCGCCAAAAATTTTGCACCGTAGGATTTATTGACTATCCTACTATCCAGAACAACGACCATGCCGGTATCGGTCTTACTGCGGATCAGCCAACCAAAGCCCTGCTTGAACTTGATAATTGCCAGCGGCAACTGGTAATCGTAAAAAGGATTGCCGCCTTGCGCCGTTATTTGCTGCAGACGACCTGCGATTAGCGGCCTGTCAGGCACGGCAAACGGCAGACGAACAATGATGACGTTTCGCAACGCCGCGCCGGGCACATCCACGCCTTGCCAGAAACTATCGGTTCCAAACAAACAGGACCTGCTGCCGGCCTTGAAACTGGAAAGTAGCGCAGTCCTATCCAGACCAGCCCCCTGCTGGTGCAGGGCAAAATCATTTTCTGCCAGCCAGGTTGACAGTTTTTCAGCGAATTCCCGGAGCATCTCGTAGCTGGTAAAAAGTACAAAGGCGCCGCCGGCGGTCTGGCTTATGTATTTTTTTAGCGTTAGGACGGCGGCGTCAATAAAAGCCGGCTCGTTTGGCTCCGGCAGGTCCTTCTCGACATGGACGGTCACCTGCTTATCGTAGTCAAAAGGCGAGCCGAGCCGCAGCGCGTCAAAATCAGCCAAGCCGATGCGACCGGCAAAAAAATCAAAATCCCCTCTTGTGTTGCGTATTGCGTACTGCGTATTACGTGTGTTGTCCTGTTCAATTTGCCCGCACGCCTGCCCCGAGCCAAGTCGAGGGGACGCATCACGCATAACGCACGACGAATACGGTGCGCTACTCAAAGTGGCGCTTGTAAGTATGATCGCTTCATATTTGTCGAATAGGCACTTTTTCACATCAGGCCCAACATTTAGCGCGGCACTTTTAAGAAAAATTCCGGCTTGTGGGTTCTCAGGACCAGGGGTCTCGACCCAATAGACGTAATCGGGCTTGCTCTGCATCAGAAAGCATTGCAGGTCTTCCGCCAGTGCTTCACAGCGGTCGGTCGCCCGCGTAATCTCAAACCTCTCGTCAACATCTTTTGTCTGCTTGGCAAGTTTGGCTAACTGCGACCGCAAATCCAACAGAAGCCCGGAGATTCTGTCATCGACAAAATTCTTGCAGCACCTGCCGTTAGTCTCATCTCTTGTCCGCTCAAACCAATCACGAACGCTCTGAAAGAAAAGCCTCGACTGGCTGGTTATCCGCCCAACCAAATCGATGGCTTTATCTGCGCCGGTGTACGCCAGAAGCCCCTTTCGCGTGCGTGGATTGTAAAGCCCGTCCAGCAGAAATTTGACCCGGCGGTCGCTGATACTTATGCCGAAGTGCTCCTCCGCCACGTGCTCGATATTGTGCGCCTCATCAATTATCACGTAGCGATAATCCGGCAAAACCGACGCTCCCTCTTCCTTGAGTACCAGGTCGCTGAATAATAGCGCATGGTTAGCGACGATTATGTCGGCGTTTTCCAGCTTGCGCCTGGCCCGCCAGTAGAAGCAATCGTGAAAATGCGAGCATTTTCTGCCCCGGCAGTTTCCGTGCTCGCTCTTGACCGCATCCCAGAGCAGATTCTTCGGCACAAACGGAACGTCGCTGAGAGACCCATCCTCTGCTTGGTTGGCCCAGTCGCGCAGGACTTGAAGCTGTGAGCCAAACTCATCGAAAAGTCGCATTTGCCGACGCAGTGCAAAGTCCAGCCGACGCCTGCAAAGGTAGTTGCCTCTTCCTTTCGCCAATGCCGCTGTGAATCCGCCCGGCATGCAATTGGCCAGAAAGGGAATATCCTTGTTGATCAACTGTTCTTGCAGCGTGATGGTAAAAGTGCTGATCAGCACCCTGCTTGCCCGCTGTTCATCTGGCGGGCCCGCTCGCTGTCGGGCTTGTTCTATCGCTGGGACAAGGTATGCAAAACTTTTGCCGACACCGGTGCCAGCCTCGACAACTAAATGCCGACCGGCTTGAAGGGCCTTACCAACCGCACAGGCCATCTGTACCTGTTGGGGCCGTTCCTCGAAGCCGGCAAAGCATTGTGAAATCAGGCCGCCCGCAGCAAGAACCGTTTGTATATCTAATCCCGATAAATCAGGACGCATCGCGGGTTCCCTCCCTACTTTGCGGGGGCTAATTATTGACTCTTTGTCGGGCCATAGCTTGGTCAATGACTTTTTCCAGGGCCGTGAGAGTGGGAGCGTCAGGCAGCTTTTCACAAGCCTCATCAATCGCCCTTTTGGCCTCGGCCAGTCTTCCCGTCCGCAGATAAATGTAGCCCAGCAGAAACTGCAGCTCGCCCACCGTTGTTTGTTGTCCCGTCTCACGGCAGAGGCGTAAACATTCCTCGGCGTCAGCTATCCGGCTGTCGAGCTTGTCTGCGGGAATTGGAATTTGAAATTTGAAATTTGAAATTTGATCAGCCTGCAATGCCCTGCTGAGAAATAGAGCGCTACTGATATATTCGCCGGCGGCAAATAATGCCAGGCTTTTGCCGGCATACACAAGCGCCGCTGCTTCACGCTGGCCAAGCGAACCGGCGGGACCGGCTTTGTAAACTGAAGCCAGAGTATAGGCATCCACGGCACGGTAGTACTTGCCCTGCTTAAGGTACTCCTGGCCGGCCTTAAAATATTGCTCGAATTTGTTCGCCGAGTATGAGTTATAATCCTCATGGCCGCCCAAAACCCGCTTAGCCTCAGTAGATACCTCCTGGGCAGAAAGCCTATTTACCTCCTGCAACGCGGTAAGACTCGTCGCTCGGTTCTCGTCTGTCGTACGTCGTATGTCGTATGTCGTTGCTGATGCCCTGTTTGTGGTCCCTGCTTGGTCTTCGGGTGTCCCTCTGGTCATAAGCTGCTGGTCACGGGCCTGAACTCGCGTGCCAGGCGGGTTTTCGGCTCCCGCCAAGCGGGTTCCCTCCGCAGCAACTGTACTCTGCGACAATTCGGGCGGCGACGGGTTAGGCCCGGCAGTGGCGGATTGTGACGCCGATGCCACTAATTTATCGAGTTTGGCTCGCACCTCGGCAGGACTCTCCTGCCGGTTGAATTGCTCAGTAACATCTTGCAGACCAGGGCGTAAACCTCTGTTGGATTGGACCCTCTCTGACGGTCGCGGCTCTTCCATCGTTCCTCGTCCCTCGTCCTTGGTCCCTTGGCTTGCCGCAGGTGTTAGAGCTTGCACAGATTGCCTCAATTCAGCCGCTTCATCGGATATGCGCTTTAGCTCACGCTGTAACTGCTCCATCTGATCACGGTATTGCGCAGATCGAGAATCTTTGCCCTGCAAAAAGGCTCTGGGACCCTGGGCAGCACTTCCCGGGTCACCTGAGATCAACTTTTCAAGTTCTTGTGGGCTTCTGGCCATTGGCTGGGACCGCACCGGCAGCATATCGAAGGAATCGCCAACGCGTCCAGCCGGCGGATTCTGCGCGGGCGGTACGTCCTGCACAGCCAGCTCGTCGTCGGGCTGGCCACTCCACGGAAGCTCGGCATTAGTTCTAATCTTTGTGCTCGCGGGCCACGACAGGTCGGGGGCAAGCTGCCCAAGCCTGATTGTGCTAACCGTGCCTGTCGGTGAATAGAAGGGGCGATATGCCTCAGTGAGGCCACCATCGTCATCAGAGCCGGCTGAATACCTCAAGAACGAGTCTAGCGAAGTCGAGCCAAGCGGCGCGGAAATCGGTTGTCGAACGATATGGAACCATGCCGCGAAAGTGCTTGCCCGCCTGGACATTGCCGGTGATTATCATGTTGCCCAGACTACCACCGCTATCGATTGGATTAGGACTACGAACCAGGCCGCTCTGAACACCGCTTTGCGGAACTGTGGCTGGACCAACCGGATTGCCAATCCCAGGATTTGCCAGCCCACTCTGCGAGAAGCCTACACCTGACCAGCACGGACTGCACAAGGCCGCAAGCAGCATCGCCAATGTCAGCCCCGCAGCGCGGAATTTCGAATCTTCCATCTAAGACCTCCCTTCTCGCCGCTCTACTCAACGAGAAGATTGTTCGTCGCCGCACCGGCGACGGATAGACGCTCAGGCATACTTCGGCTTTTCCGCCCAACTGAGTTTAGTCGCCAACGTATCCCAACGGGTACGTAGCGGATTATTCACGACCAGAAAATCGCTGTCTTCTTTCTCAATCCTCACCGTATCATCGACCGCCAGCCTCATCGAAACCTGGCCGTCAATCGAAAGGGTCGTGCCCTTATTGACCCGCACGCCAAAGACCTCCACGACACTATTGGCGTTTATCACGATCGGGCGAAAACTCAGTGAATGAGGGCAAATCGGCGTAATCACCATCGCCTCCATCGAGCCGGCTAAAATTGGCCCGCCGGCAGAAAGATTATAGGCTGTCGACCCGGTGGGCGTCGAGATTATAAGACCATCGCTTACACAGCCGGCGAGCGGCTGACCATCCACCGCCACCTTTAGCTCAATCAACCTGAACGGCGGCCCTGCCGTGATAAATACGTCATTGACAGCGGTGGAGCAGAACTTCGGCTCTGACAGGCCTTTATGCTTCTGTCCTGCGCCGAAAACCCGACAGCCCAGCAGCATCCGCCTCTCTATCGGCGCCTTGCCTGATACTATATCGTCGAAAAACTCCTTGAGTTCACTTACGCTGAATTCTGCCAGAAAGCCCAGCTTGCCCAGATTAACACCAATTGTGGGCACACCTGCCTTGCTCAGATTTCTCGCAGCGGAGATAATGCTGCCGTCGCCGCCGAAAATGACCGCAAAATCACACTTTTTCAGGACCTGGGTAGTGCGGTTGTCAATACAATAACTGGCGACTATCCGAGCCTTGCCTCTTGTAAACTGGGCAAATTCCTCGATTGCCGCAGCCACAGGTCCTTTTTTCGGATCACCGAAAATGACAAGTTTGGGCAAAGATTTCCTTTTCGCCATCTGTTATCTATCTTTACAACCCTGCAATGAATTGCGCGGCTAAATACTTACCCGATTCTCGACCAACATCTCTTTGGCGGTTTTCACTATTTCATCGGCATTTATACCCGCCTCCATAAGTTGGCACTTACGGGAGTTATGTCCGATAAACCTCCTCGGTGCGCCGAGCACACGTATGGCATCCAGCCTGCGGCTGTGCGCGTTATTCGCTGCGGCGGACTCCAGCACAGCCGAGCCAAACCCGCAGGCAAGATTGTGGTCCTCAACGGTAATTATGCCTTTGCCCTGGTCCAATAGGGCGATAATACTTTCATCGACAGGGGCAGCAAACCGGGCGTTAATCACATCAGCCGGCACATCCTCTTCAGCCAGCAGATCGGCTGCCTTCAGCGCTTCTGTCAAAACGCTGCCGTAGCTGACGATGGCAATAGCCGCACCTTTAGCCCTTCTGACAACCACGCTCTTTCCCAGCCTGAATGGCTCGGCACAGGCGGCTCTGACAAACTCCAGCGGCGGAACCAGGTCCTCTGGGATACCTTATGACTACGGGCTTATCCTGGGCCAACGCAAACTCCAGGGCCAGCCGCACCTCGGTTTCCTCTGCAGGCGCCGTAAGCACCATATTCGGCAGCATCCGCAAGAAACCTATATCCATCAAGCCGTGATGCGTGGGACCGTCCGCGCCACCAGGCCGGCTCTATCTACACAAAAAACGACCGGCAGATTCTGCAGAGCCACCTCCTGAAATATCTGGTCAAAACTTCGCTGCAGAAAGGTCGAATAGATGCAGACAACCGGCCTGTGCCGGCTCTGGCCAGCCCAGCGGCAATATCCACGGCAGCACTTTCGGCAATGCCGACATCATAAAACCGCTCGGGCAGTTTTTTACGGAACTCCACCAGTCCGGTGCCGTCGCACATAGCTGAGGTTATGGCGACAATCCTGGCATCTTTTTCCGCCAGCTCCATAAGGTGTTTGCCAACTACATCCGTGAAAGTGTACCTACTGGTGTCCGCCGCTAGTTCAACGTCATCGCCATTTATCTTGAAAGGGCCGGTCGAATGAAATCTGCTGGGCTGCAAACCGGCTGGCTCGAAACCCTTGCCCTTTTTGGTGTAGACGTGCAGAATTGCCGGGTGCTTTAACTGACTCAATGCGGCAAACAACTTGATAAGTGAGCCGATGTCGTGGCCGTCAACCGGACCAAAATAGGGAATATTCAAGCTCTCAAACATCTGGCTGGCCGGCAGCACCATACGAATACTCTTTTTGATTCTTTCGACCGCTTCTTCAACGCCCTTGCCGATGCCCGGCAGGCGATCCAGGATATTGCTGGTGGTCTTCCGCAAATCATCGTAGGTCTGGCTAAGGCGGACCTTCGAGAAATACTTTGCCATCGCCCCGACAGTCGCGTCTATGGCCATAGAATTGTCGTTGAGCACAATCAGCAGTTGCCTTTTGACCAGTCCGAGGTTATTGAGCGCCTCAAAAGATATCCCATTGACGATGCTCCCATCGCCGACGACGACCACTATTTTGGTGGCCGCTTTCGCCTGGTCGGTTGCCGGTCGAACCTGCTCGCCCAGGGCCATTCCGATTGCTGTGGCTATGGAGGTCCCTGCGTGGCCCACAGCAAACTGATCGTAAGGGCTTTCGGCGGGGCTTGGAAAGCCGCTTATCCCATCAGCCTGGCGAAGACGGGCGAACTTATCTTTTCTGCCCGTGATGATCTTATGCGTATAGCATTGATGCCCAACATCCCAGAGGAGTTTGTCCTTCTTGAAATCGAAGACATAGTGCAGTGCCAGCGTCAGTTCCACCACGCCGAGGTTGCTGGCGAGGTGCCCTCCGGCTTTGCTGACCGAACTGAGAATAAACTGCCTGATTTCGTCCGCCAGAGTTCCCAACTGCGGGACTGACAGCTCCTTCAAATCGGCAGGGCTATTTATCTGGTCCAATAACTCAGGCATAAGCACATCCAATCCGGATATTAACCATAAGGTAGTGTAGAACAGACGTACAATTGTCAATTGTCGATTTGCAGTTGTCAATTGTCAATCTGCCCGGTTTAGAAGGAGCCTGTATAAAGCTGCCAGGGCGAAAATGCCTGCGCTTGTGATGACGATGCAGGCTCCGGTAGGTAAATCCAGATAAAAAGACGCGATAAAACCAATCAAAGCCTGAGCATTCCGAAAACCGTAGCGGCGATGATTACCAACCTGTGGCCGGTGCATATTTGGTAAGCTGCCGCGGCAGGGCAGGTAATTGTGCTAAAGATCATCAATCCGCCGATGAGCGGCAGGTTGACCGCCAGTATTATTCCGCATAAAACCAAAAACAGGCCGTATACAAAGCCAGCGTGGACGCCGGTAGCGGCTGCAATCGACCGGCTGAAAAGCAGCACCTTCAGCTCCTTATTAAAAAGCGCACAGAAGATCGCCAGAACGGCAGCCATCGCCGCGATGGTAATTGTGCCGGCCCTATCTGTAAAAAGTATATTGCCCCACAATAAGCCCAGCATTTCAGAGCGACTGGCCTGATTGAGACCTATCCCAAGAAAAGTAAGGCCCAGCATAAGGCAGAAAACTATCGCCAGGCCCACATTTGTATCCAGGCGGGATCTTTCAGGCCGAATGCTTGCCAGACTCAGTGCCGCGATTACGGAAGCTACTATGCCGCCCAGCGCCGGGCAGATAGCGGTTAACGTCGGGTTGGCAAACACAAGGAAACTGCCGTAGATAGACCCGGCCATCGCCGCATGCGAGATACAGATGCCGATAAAGGGAATCCGCATGCCCACAATATACACGCCCAAAAGCCCTGTACTCGCTCCGGCGATAAGACCAGCGACAATCACTAAATAGAAATATGGGTCCATAGCTAAGAACCAAGCGTCTGGTTTTTGTTGACGATGTATCTACGCCCGCCGAGCCTTAGTGTTTCAATTCGGCAGCGATAAGCAACTTGCAGAGCCTCGCAGGCAAGAACCTCGTCGACATCACCATCAGCCGATATTCGCCCCTGGTGCAAAAGGACAATTCTGCTGCAAGCCGGAGGCAGCAAGCTGGTATCGTGCGAAACAAGCAGAATAGTTACACCAGTTTCACGATATAACAGCTCTACAATTTCCGTTATCTGATATTTCCAGTTAAAATCCAGGCTTGCACAGGGTTCATCCAGCATAAGAACTGCCGGTTCTTGCGCCATTGCCCGCGCAACTAGGACTTTCTGCTGCTCACCGCCGGAAAGAGACCTGAATGTTTGACCGTGGAGTCCGCCCAAGCCGAGTCGTTCAATCCAGTTATCAACGATTTGGTAATCAGTTCTGGTCAGCCGCGACAGCAAAGGCCGGACGCTTATTCGACCCATCGCAACTACCTCCCGCACAGTAAAGGGCAGCTCACAGTTATATTCGGCAGATTGCGCGATATAGCCTATCCGCTTTCGCAGATTGCTCCTGCTCCAGGGACTAAGCCGGGCCAAATCTTCGCCGGCAAATTTTACCGTGCCACGATTAGGACGGCACAGGGCACAGCAGACCTTTAGCAGCGTTGTTTTGCCCGCCCCATTGGTTCCGATGATCCCTACAAATGCTCCGGAAGGAATTTGCAGACTTTCAACATCCAAAATTATTCGTCCGCCGCGTCTTACTTTGACGCCCGACAGGCTCAAACACCCTTCCATCATTGCGCAGCCGCCTTAACAAGAAGCCGCATGTTCTCTCGCAGCAGTTGGTCGAATTCATTGCCCTGACCATCGAAGACAGGAAAGTTGCTAAGGACAATTGCTTTGGCTCCCAGGCGACTGGCTAAGGCCTCGGCAAGAGCGGTGCCTTCCTGCTTGTTGGCTATCACGAATCTTACATCCTGGCCCTTCGCCTTCTTAATACAATCGTTAATGTTGGAGAGTGTTTCTATATCACTGCCCACAAAGGTAGATACAGTCTCTAAGCCAAGCCAGTGGGCAAATTGCACCTGGTGGTCGGACACGATAACTTTCGCCGATCCGGTACTGCCTGCTTTACGCCAGCGACAAGCTCAGCAGCCACACGTTCCAGGCGTTGCTGTATCAATCCCAGTCTTTGCGCGTATTGACCGGCCTTTTCCGGATACTGCGAACAAAGGACGTTGCAGACTTCCGTGCAGATAGCTACATAAGTCTCAGGCACACATAGGCCCGACGACGCCTTGACCGAATGTATCTTCAGACCGTTTTCTTTCATTCGCGACAGCGAATCCTCGATGCTCTTCTGAAAGTCAAAAAGCAGCAACATTCTGCAATGAGCAAGATTCACAACCTGAGAGGGCAAAATGTCAAAGTGGCCAGGGCACATGCCCGGCGGCGCCAAGCAAAGAACCTCCACATCCGGGCAGAGGTCTTTGACCACGCATTGCAGATAAGAATTGGTGACCGCAATCTCAGGCTGAATCGGGTCGCTGCCAGTATTCTTACAGCCGGCCAAAAACAAGGCAGAATACAGAATACAAAATAGAGAATACAGAATATTTTTCATCTGTGTTTATTGCTGGAAGGAGCCAACGTGCCGCCCATTTTTTAGACGAATTCGAACTATGACGCCCTGCTGGGTCTGCGGGTTATACCACGTCTCTCGCGGCACCGGATATTTCAACTCTTTCATACGGTTCAGATCAAATCTGGGGCCAACACTGTAAAGAACCCAGCTTACCGGCGAATCGCGCGGATCATCATACTGCTTGCCCTCTTGCTTCTGGTTATCAGGAAATCCATCGGGCACCCACAAATACGCCCCATTTTCAACAGTGACCGTCCTGTTATAGATCAACGTCCCAACCGACATATATTTATATGTGTACCCCCGATTGAACCTGTCATCTATGCCGGCAGCCATGTAGGTATCGCTGCTGGGCTCAGGCAGATATTTACTTTGCACCAGCTCCAGCGGAAGCTGATAGAAATGCCCGCCAAGCATGCAGTCCACCCGCGTGGGCGGATATTTGCCGTCGTTGTCAAGCCCGTAGGCCTCAAGTGCCATCCCGATCTCGCGTAGTTCGGCATTGACCGTGACTATCTTGGCCTGCAAACAAGCACGTCCTGCTGCGGGCAGCAAAATCCCCAAGAGCAGCGCAATAATGGCAATAACCACCAATAACTCAACTAAAGTAAATGCCCGCTTCATATACGTTTAGCCGTCTTCGGTACGGCGACTGACCCCGCAACGAGTTGCGGGGCTAAATATCTAGCCCCCCAGTTTCACTGGGGGGTTCTCAACCAATCTTCTGCCAATCTTGCAAGGTCAACAAAGTCAACCACGCCGTCCAAGTTGCTGTCGCCGGGCTTATCCGCCAAGCGATCTTCCCGGCTGGCCAAAACTGAACCATTCCCATCATAGTTCATCACATATATCCGGTAACCGCTTTTTAGATCCGTGCTCTCCTGGTCCATAATCCCGATGACATCAAAACGCTCGGCCAAATTATTCGAGCCGGCATAAATTCCGTTGCCCCGGCCTAACTTTATGGGAAAGGTCTTAGCGCCGTCGGTTATAAGTAATTGCCCGTTTGGCCGCCAGTCGCTCGCATCCGCGAACTTGACATCTTGAATTTTTACCAGCCGGCCCTGATAATACTCACCGCCTCTTGTTCGAGCCGCGTCAAAAATGAACTTATCATTATCATCTTTTAACTGGTCCAGATTGACAACTTCAGGCCGGGGCAATCCCACGCCTTGCTTAATTAGTTCAATCGTGAAATCGTGGTCGGGATTTTTTTGATGCTGCTCATTTATATTCAGTTTGCCCTTATATGATAAGTAGTAGCCGGTCACTCGCACTCTATCTCCGGGGCTGAATTGGGCAGCGTTCAGCCGGTTCAGTTCCGTAATAAACTCCTGGTTTGAATAACCGCCGTCCAGCGGAATCCAGGGCAAATTGTTATAAAGCTGTCCCATAAATACTGCCGTGCCTGCGTGATCGTTGCCGTCTCCCTGAAGAAATATCTGCCATTGCCCGCCGAGGTTAAAAGTCTCAGTAATAGTATCATCCGGCGTCGGGTCCAGCATATCCGCGGGGTTGTTTAGCAAAACCCCTTCCAGAATAACTCTGTCACTGGCCTTATACGTCTGTTCACCGCCGGCATCTACCGCCTGGAACTGCCAATGAGTCGCCTTGGCCACAGTTTGGCCCGCTTTTACCACAGCAGTAAAAACCAACGTGCAACCTATTATTGACAAAACGAAACTTCTCATACCGCCATCCTCCAGAATATGCAAGCATCCATTTAGCGCATAAAAATACAAAATTCGTGCTACCATGTCCAGAGAAAAATTGCCGGAAAATTTTTGACTTGATGATTACAGATGCCAGAGTCCGCGCTTGCTTTTCCCTCACATGCCCAAAAATACGATAGCCAGCCCGCAAAGGCTTATTGTCGCCCCCGCTATAACGTGGGTAAACCGCTGCACGCCGGCAAGAGGCAGAAAATTGACGCCGGCTCGAGCCAGAATTACCGTCGCTAACATTGTGCCGATCGTAGCCACCCCAAATACGACTGTTACCAGCACTAAGGCAAAGACACTCTCGCGGGCAGCCGGATATATCAGAATCGGAATCAAAGGCTCGCAAGGGCCAAAAACAAGAACAATAAACAGCACCCATGGTCCTATGCTTGAGCCGTCTTTTTGATCGTGAAGATGAATGTGCTTGTTGAAGTGGCTGTGCGTGTGGACATGTTGAATCTCGCCCAGATGGGCGTGGGTGTGTGCATGTGGCTGTTTGCGGTACGCACGGCGCAATCCCCAGACCATATACACAAGTCCGAACGCGATAAGCAGCCACGCGGCAAAGTCCCCGCGAAGAGATTCAACGAACTCCAGCTTACGGATAGCCACGCCCAGCGATACTCCGACCAGCCCCAGTACGACCGAACTTAGCACGTGACCTAAACCGCACAACACGGTTATCACGCTGGTTTTCGCCGCCAACCAATTCCTCGCCCAGGACAGCACTGCAAAAGGCACATAATGATCCGGGCCCAGTATCGTGTGAATGAAACCCACCGAAGCGGCGGTAATCATCAAAGCACTCAACTGTGCAGTCATCTTCTACTCCCGACAAGCCAACACCTACAACTCGAGCCTGCGCATAAATATACCCGATTCTTGCTACCAAGCAAAGAAAACAATTGACATAAACTGCCCTTATTCTTAAATACCCTATATGGCAGCGCCAAAAAAAGTGCTCATCGTAGACCTAAACAAAAGCACCGAGTACCAGAAGCTCTTGGATGGCCAGCCGCAGACATGTGGAATGCGGGCCGGCAGAGTCTATCTGAAGCCCGGCCAAACCTGCGGCCAGCACAGCACCGCCGAACATGAGGAAACACTTGTCTTCCTTTCCGGCCAGGGCGAACTGCTGGTTGGCGAAGAAAAACGCCTTGCGGTCGGGCAGGGCAAAATATCCTACATACCCCCCAACACGGTCCACGATGTCAAAAACACCGGCACTAAGCCGCTAATCTACATTTATTGCGTCGCCCCGGCAAGCCGGTAAAATACGTGAAATTTCAGGAAAACTATGAGAAATAGAAAAATTTGGGAAAAATTGAAAAATTCTTGAAAAAAATACTTGCAAAAATCGTCGCGGCATCTATAATTATGATTGTAGTTATTAGCGTTCTTTTCTTCTTCTAACATCTTGGTTTGAGTGAGGCAGTAGATAGTTCATAAAGTTGGTCTATATCTGCTAATGAAAAGCTGTCTCACATAGGCCGGAGCTGAAAAGTTCCGGCTTCTTTTTTTGCGCCTGAGCTGTCAGGAAAGTGCTGCCGCAACCGTTCACATCCCCGACACGTCGGAGCCCGTCGGGCTTGAGCATCTGGCCATCCGGCAGCTGGTAGGGTGCCGCGCCAAAGTTTACCGTTATTGTAATGCCGTTGGCAAAAACAGTCTGCTGAACGTCCCGATCCGGCGTAAGAAAGCGATGGTCGGTCATCTCGGCGTAGCCAACAGCGCGGGCGACAGGGCAGATATCTTTATAACTTCGAGCAAAGCGGTCTTTATTTTGCTCCCAGAACTCGCGGTTGAACATGAACATCGGCGGCGTGCCATAGAGGATGATTGAAAAGGTCTCGCTTATCCCACAGCGCGGGCAGCTTATTGTTGTAGTCGCCCCAGTACCACTGCGCCACAACACAGTCGTGATAAACCAGCTCCCAGAGCGGCAGCCGGTACTTGTGCCCAAGTTGAAACTTGGCGACGCGCTGCGGGACTTCATCCCAGATTTTGCTCATATCTCGCCCGGCGTCGGGCACGCGATAAGGTCCCAGACTGAGCATACCCTCGAAGTAGTGCACGTATGGCACAGCGGCATCGTGCCCGGTTTCACTGCCGGCAGACCAGTTTGGATTTCTTCGCAGACAAAACGCAGCAGTTCCATTTTCCAGTGCCGGCTGTCGCTGCGGGTCATCGGATGGTCGGGATGGTAACACTCGCGCCAGGGCGAGGCGGTCGTGGTGTCGATGAAACCGGCAGCGATAAGGATGAGTCTTCAGGTCCTCAGGCATGCGCTCTCGGGCGTACTTTAGCGCCTGCTTATCGCACAACACGCCGCAGGGATACATCTGGCCATCTTTGCCTTTCACCTGCCAGCCTTTTCGCCAGTCGCCGGTTTGGTCGAGCATAATGTCCTTTGGCCAGCCGGCCTGAGTCCAGTCCGGATGCACACCGCGAAGTTGCTCTTTAACTACCTGCGGGTCCATCAGGTCCTGATAAATGTCGTACCGGCTGGTCAGGACGCCGGGCATCTCGTTCATCGCCTTGATGCCTGCCGGCTGTTGCTGATTACTCCAGAGGATACGCTCGATGCCGAGCGATTTCAACTCGCGGACAATTGCAAGTGCATCTTTCTCCCAGCACCAAACGTTTACCGCGCCGATGAGCAAGTCCACGTTCGGGTTCTCCTGCTGCTTTTGTTTTAGCGTTTTGAATAAGCCTGCCTTCTGGGCATAAGCGCGGTATCGCTTGCACATCGCTACATGTCCGCCCTTATCGAAGAAGACGTATCGCAATTTCCTGGCGTAGCCGAACTTGCCTTTTTGTGGCTCCCACAGCGGCACTACGCAGAGCCTGCCCTCGAACCGCCTAATGTCGATGGAGGCATCGTCGGGCGTTTCGATGATAGCCATATAGCCACGCTGGCCATCGGTGGCGCCCCAGAAGGCCATGCAGATTCCGTGCCCGCCATAAGCGACAAGCCTGGTCGGTTCGATCGTCTGGTCCTCGACCGGATAGGAAATTCCTTCATTCATAGGAACCACCAGATATGTGCCCGGCTCGGTGACAAAGGGGTGCGGAAAACGAAGAGGCCATTTAGGCTGGCCCTCGCCCAAAAGTGTTAGCGTAAATTCCGGAAGCTCTTTATCCAGTTGCAGCGTTGCCAGGATTGAACTATCCGTCGGCACTTGGACTAATCTGATTTCTATGCCGTCCTCAATTTTTCTGGCACTATCGGCCTTAAATTCGGCACTCTGTGGTTGCTGACCCCAGGTCTGACCCGTACGTTTGTCGGCCACCGAGAGCGCTGCGTTATCAGTGTTAAGTGTGACGGAAATTGTGGCGTTCTCGACAGAGAGTAATTCCGCCCGAGCTTGACAGCAGCAAAACAAAAGTATACAGACCAATAATAGAGTAATTCTTCTGGAGTTCAGTGCCATCGCTTTTCTCCCTGACCGGAACTAATCAAAAGACTATCGTCTTACCTGACTTTGTAATGGCTTGGCCATCCCTGATCGGGACTGTGGCAAGGTCCGTTGTTTCTGGGCTTCTTCGATTACCGAGGCAAGAGACACTTCTGCGCCGCCGCGGGCCTTGGACTCATCGGCAGCAGACATAAAGGCGAAAATTTCAATCGTCTCCGCCGCCGGCACGGGCGATTTTCCGGTCTTAAAAAACTTAACGATTTCATCCACCAACGGTCCGTAGCCGGCGGACGCTGCAACAGGGCCAACGGCTTTTGTGCCGAAAACAGAAGCTCCATAGTCTGTTTTGCCGGCCCGCAGTCCTCTGTATGTACCGATCCGCCCACCCTTCCAGATTCCCACGACAAACTCAGTGTCTTTGGTTTGAACCCGCCGGACGCTCTCGCAGCCGGTGCCCATAATAGTAAAGAGCATCTCGACGCCGTGCACGCCGTACCAGTAAAGGTCGGGATGATGCTCTTCAAGGCTGCACGGACTAAAGACATCACAACCCAGGACTTTGCCAAATTTTTCGCTATCTCTTATGTCCGCAAGAGTGGGCGAAAAACGTAGCGATGAGCTCGACCAGCAGGGCACGTTATTTTCACGAGCTTCGCGGAAAATCTCCAGCACATCGGCCAGATTACCAGCCATAGGTTTGTCGATAAAAACGGGCTTTTTTGCCGCAATCACCGGCTTTACCTGCGCAAGATGTGGCCGACCGTCGACGCTTTCCAGCATCACGCCATCCACTTTCTGGCACAACTCTTCGACGCTACCGACAATCTCCACGCCGAATTGCTCGCGCAATTGCTTAGTGAATCCCTCCAGACGATTGGCCGAATCAGGAATATCCGGCGAACCGCCCGGATAGGCCGCTACCACCTTGCAGCCGGAGTTCTTCGCCGGATCGTTGATCTGCTTGGTAAAGGCAGTGACGTGCGATGTATCTAAGCCGATCATGCCGATACGAAAGAGTTTTCGCCGGCCCGCGTACCTGCCGTACCAAGTTCCTTGATCATTATATTTCGCAGCGTGATTTCGCCGTTGAGGTTCTGAAAACCGATATGGCCTTTGAGGGGGCGCTGGGCAAGAGCCGGGCCTTTCTCCTGCCTGGCTTTGGTTTCACGAGATAAATCTGCGTCAATCACCTTTTGCCCATTAAGAACGACGGTTACATGGCTGCTCTGGGCGGTAATTTCCCAGGTGTTCCACTGGCCGGGCGGTTTGGTAACCTCCGGGCTTGCAGCAATCTCATCGTAAATGGACGCTGTTCGCTGCGCCGGCGTGGATTGGCCGCCATAGTAGACCTCGTGGTCAACGACTTGAAGCTCCATTGCCGTATAGGCGGGGTCGCCATCGAGTGGGAAACGCAGGCCGATGCCGCCATTGGCGCCCTTACCGATTTTAGACTCCACCTTGAGAACAAAGTCACTATACTCTGCCGGCGAGGTAATCCAGGTGCGTTTATTTAGGCCGTACAGAACGCCTTTTTCAATCCTCCAGGGCGTGCCTTGAACCGTTTGCGGCGTACTTATGTTGGACCAGTCGCTGACCTTCCAGCCTTGCAGACTGTCGCCGGGAAATAAGGGCACAAAGCCATCCTCAGCCGCCCGCAAAGCAGGCATCGGGCCTGCAAGTATCGCGTATCCCAGAATGGCGATTAAAGAGAATGTACAAATCCGCTTCATAGTGGGGTCTCCTTCACAAAACCTTATCTTAGAAAATTCGCCCCCAATAATACATTACTCAGAAGACTGTTGCCAGTCGATTTTATGTGCATTTTCCGTCTCCGATAGGGGATGCCTTACGGCACGGGCTTGCCACCACTTATGGAACAAACTCATCGGCTCCTATATCCGGTCTCGAACCTCGCGGTTGACCATCTATGTCGGTGGTCACATCGGGCATCGGCTTAGCTTTGTCGATAACGTCAGTAGCCCGGTCCGTGATGTGCAGGTCTCCTCGTGCCGGATCAACCAGAGCGGTGGTCAAGTCCTTTGCCAGATTATTCGCAAAGACGATTTGGCTGGCCGATTCGTTTTTGATTTCCCGGGCCGCTAAGAAGATTGTTGGCAACCAACAGGCCCTCGTTGTCATAAACAGAGACGAATCAGCCGACCCAGGCGGCTGTCCGGCTCATAAATGGTATTGTGCAGGACTTTACAGTTCTGTGTATAGACGGTAACGATGCCGCCCTCGGGCGCTCTGGTAACGAAATTGTTGCGGGCGGTGCAGCGCAGGCAATGGTAGGGTGTATCCTGCGGACGGTGGGGATTGCCCAGACAAATGCCCGCGTCACAATCAATAATAATATTGCGTTCAATAACACAGTCTTGCGATTCATGCCAGATGAAGATAGCTCCGCGTGCCTCGCGGGTGGCGCCCTGAATGCCAATAAATATGTTGTCACTTATCACCCAATCGGCAGCGTACATTATATCGATGCCGCCGATGTAGTTTCCGTTGGCGATGTCACCCGGATCATCGCTCAAACGCTTAGGCCGGTCGTTGTAAAACAGACAATACTGCACCCGGCAGCGCTTCGGACGGAGCAGCTCGCGATTTGCCTGGGGCACTTTGACCGCTTTGACGCCCCGCTGCCAGATATTGTGAATCACACAATTGTAAATCGTCAGCTCCTGGACATTTGTCTGGGAGTTGATCTTGAACCCATTATGCTGCGCGTTCTGGATAGTCAGGTCGGCGATGGTAACGCCCGAGCATCGGCTCAAACCGATAAGTTCGCCGTGCCGGCTATTGGCGCCATCTATAATCACGCGCTCAGGATTTCCAGACGCCCCGCGTAATGTCACCTTGTCGGTCTTGATTTCGACATAGCGAGGCATCATATAATGGCCGTCCTCCAGCAGAATTGTTCCGCCAGGCTCTATTTCATCGAGCGCCGTAATCAACTGCTGCACATTTGACACCTTTATCGTCAGACCTGTGGGCGGCGGCAAAGCTGGAGCGCTCGGCCACCACCGCTGTCTCGGTGAGACCAAATTGAGCTTCTCAAGAACCTCAGCGTATTTCATCAGGGCAAGGTAATTGCGAAGTGAATACCCGCAGCAGCTAAGCGCTTCCGGCGAATAATCATCGCGGTAGTTCTGGGGATGGCTGGGATGTACGCCATCACGGGCTAAAAGTGTCGGGACATCGTAGCCCTCATATCGGGCGAACTTTTCAAGCGCACCATCCCAGTCGTCCGGACGGCGTTTGAGAATTTCGGCATGAAAGTCTATAAGCGGAACTTTCATCTGCTGCGCGATGTCCCGAACCGCCTGAGCATAAGCCGCTGATTTCTCAACAAAACCGTGACATGGCAGAATGGTACTAAGAATCACCACCGTGCCGTTATCCAGGCACGTTTTTACAACCGCGCGGGTTTTGTCCCTGTATTCCTCAGGCGGCACCGAATTGAGGTCGTTTGTGCCGAACATAATTAGAGCCACCTCCGGGTTCAGATGCTGCAGCCAGGCGTCGATATTCTCGTGCGCCCAGCGAATGGTCATCCCGCCTTCGTTGCCGAACCGCGGCCCTTTCCAATCGCGCCAGCACTCTTTTTGCAGGTAGCTTTTGGCCAACTGATACGCCTGCTCCATTTCCTGCGGGGCGTTTTTACGCTCGTATAGAAGTGGCGTCCAGAAAGCCAGTGTCACCGTAATAGAATCACCGAAGTGGGCAAAAGTCCCTTTCTGCCCGGTGAACCTTGCATGGACTTTGGCCATAGCATCGACCCAGTAGGTTCTATCCGGCGGGCTGCTCTGGCCCGTGGCAAAGGCACAAAGGCACAAAGTGGCAAAGGCACAAAGGCACAAAGTGGCTCTGTGCCTGTCCGTATAAAGCGATCTCATAACTTGCCTCCATCTGTGATTCTCAATTGTCAATAGAGTTCATTGTTCATAGTTCATAGTTTATCAATCAACAACGAACAATGAACAATAAACTATGAACTATTCTCCCTTGACTTGGGCCGGCTCGCTGCTAAATTGAACATCTCAGACTGACCGATTCGTCGTGTCATTCCTGCGGAAGCAGGAATCCATCAACATATCGATTGTGTGGATTCCCGCGTGCGCGGGAATGACAAAGTGCGATATGTCACCTCTGTATTAGGAGATATGATATGGCTATAAACCGTCGAACGTTTCTAAAAGGCTCAATTGCTTCCAGCATGGTGTTAGGGTTTCCCAACGTCCTGCGGGCAAGCAACGACAAAAAGTATCGCACCGCCCTTATCGGCAGCGGCTGGTGGGGCATGAATATCGCCGGCGTAGCGGCCCAGTGCGGACGGTGCAAAATGGTCGCGATGTGCGACGTGGATAGCCGCATCCTCGACCCGGCTGCTGAAAAAATGGAAACGCTCACCGGCGAAAAACCAAAAAAGTACAAAGACTATCGAGAACTGCTGGAGAAGGAAAAGCCGGATATTGCCATCGTGGCCACGCCCGACCATTGGCATCCGCTTTGTGCTATAGCGGCGGTCAAGGCCGGCGCACACGTCTATGTGGAAAAACCCATCAGCCATACGATTATGGAAGGCCGGGCTATGGTCAACGCCGCCCGTGCCGCCGACCGCGTCGTCCAGGTCGGGACGCACCGGCGGGTCTCGCCCCACAATGTCTCCGGCAGAAAATTCATCCAGGAGGGCAACGTCGGCAAAATCGGAATGGTCCGTGCTTTCGTACTTTCCGGTGGCGGCCCGGAAGAGCCGAGAAAGAATATTGAGCCGCCCAAGGGCCTGGACTGGGATATGTGGTGCGGCCCGGGCCGCTTCGTCCATACAACGGCGACCCGAATAATCCCTGGGGCGGCGGCATCCATCCGCGAGGTTTCCGCAGCTACCTCGACTACGCCAACGGCACGCTCGGCGACTGGGGCGTCCACTGGATGGACCAAATCCTGTGGATCATGGGCGAAAAATGGCCGAAGACCGTATATTCTACCGGCGGTCGGCCAATCAAAGGCCCGCCCATCCTAACAAAGGAACTGCAAACCAGTGACGCGCCCGACCACCAGATAGCGACATACGAATTCGAGAACTTCACCGCCTACTGGGAGCACCGCCAGTTCGCAGGCAATCCAGCGGAGAAGGCTGAGAACGTCGGCTGCTACTTCTACGGCACCAAGGGCACTTTCCACATGGGCTGGCAGCAGGGCTGGACGTTCTTTCCCATCGGCAAAGGCGAAAAGGTCATCCACGAGGACCCGCAGCTACATCAGCCGGACGACCAGAACATCAAGGAGCTCTGGGACGATTTTCTGGCCGCCATCGAGACAGGCAAACGCCCTGTATCGGACATCGAGGATGTACATCGCTCGACAAATATGAGCCTGCTGGGTATGCTTTCGTACAAGATTGGACGTAGTGTAAAATGGGATGGCCAAAAGGAGCAGATTATCGGCGACCTGGAAGCCAATAAATTACTGCGCCGTGAATATCGAAAGCCATGGGTCTATCCAGCCGATAGCGTATAAGTCTCGCTAAACGCTGTGCGCTGCACGCTAAACGCTGTTTGTCTGCCAACGTAGCTCAATGGTAGAGCTCCGGTTTTGTAAACCGGCGGTTGTCGGTCCGAATCCAACCGTTGGCTCTTACAATTCCGGTTCTGGATTTTGACATCTCGATCTTTGGTCTTCAAGGTTTCGTTCATTAGGACCTCCATGATGAGCTAAGGCTCATGGACTCGAAGCAGTATAGCAGCAAGGCCATCACCTTTAGGGATTCCCTTGTAGATGTCTGATTCAAAAATACGCGGTTTCCACAATTGACAGTTCGTGTTCACTTGGCTAATATTTTACAGTGTTTGAAGGATCAGCAAGGAACAAAGGTATTAATGCATAACGCCATCTACGAGCTTTTATGACAACCCTTGTTTTTAGGCCAAAAAAACGGCGTTTTTGAAAACTTTTACATTGCGTTAACATATAATATAGAGATACGTTGGATGGCATCGCGCACACACACCGGTCGTATCGTGAAAAACTTGAGAACCTTGAGGAGAAGAAACGATGCGTTTTCTGGAAGAGATCAAAAAATGGCACGATGAGCTTATAGAAATCGGCTTTCTGGCGATAGCTTTGGTAATGGCGTTTGATATTCTTTTCGACTTGGCGCCATTTTTTGCGGAGGTAAAGTTGTTGTTGACCTCGCTGTTTGGGTCTGGTTCACTAGCAATAATCGCTGTGATGCCTGTTATATTTCTTCTGGCAAGGCGCATCCTGGTGCTCAAAACAGATACGGCAAAACCCATAGTTAGAGAAATGCGTTCATGGTTGTCTCACAAGAACAATGCCAAATCAAATCACATACAACTTGCGGCTTCAGTCATTTATCTGTCCAGATTGATAAAGTCAATGGTGTGGGTATATGTTACAGTGGCGGGTGCGATCTTTTTGCATGCCGTTAGTGCGGCGATTATGGGCAGCACTGTAAGTCTCCATTTAATATTTCTCAGTCTGGGCCTGTTGGTACTTCTGGTTCTGCGTGAAGGTTTAATCCGATACAGAATTCAGAAAGGATACTTTGGTCTGAATGCCCACGAAGCCCGCCAACTTATTAGTTTTGTGATTAAGAATGCAGAAAAAGTCAATTTTACTGATTCTTCTGGGAAGCCAATGAAAGCATTGTTGCCCATTCAACAGAAAGGGGCTGAGTTGGAAATTGCTGGCGAAGGAGCCATAACGTGAATGAACGGGCGGATAAGACAAGCAGATTTGTCAGCGCTGCAATAGAGTTGCTTCTCATAAGTTACCCGACTCGCACCAGTTTGGGAGTAGTTTTAGGGCTGGTATTAGATTTCTTCTTCCAGTTATTGTACCCACTGATTTTACAGGTTGAGTACCTTGACCCAGAGAGAATCAGTAGGTGGCAATTCATTCCGCTGGGTATTCTAATTGCACACTTGCCTACAATTTTCGGTTTCTTCTTAGCATCTTCCCACTTTCCTGAGGTAGTGGAGAATGCAATTAGAATGATAGAAACCTCCAATCTATCGAGAGAGGAAAAAAGGCAACAATATCGCGCGCTTATAGAAAAAGTTCTCGAAAATGTTGCCTTAAATAAAGCCACTGATGCCAAAATCAAGGCTATCCAGGAACAGCTAAGACATAAGACCTCCAGTCCATAAGTAGAACGTAGAGCAAAGATACGTTAGCAAAGTATCGAAGAAACTTGTACTCGTCATCCCCATTTTAATAAAAGTTGAGGGGGAAGTTGAGAACTAAGAGTTAATAGATTCGGCAAAAATGTGTAAGTTGGTCAGAAACTAATGAACAGGAAAAGGGGAAAAAGCGATAAGGAACTGTTGGAAGAGGCGAAAGAACTTTACCGAGAATTTCCGAAACCGCCCCAAAGCATGGCCACAATATTGGATTCTCGCACACGATCGATTCTTACGCCCGACAAAGCACGTACAGCACAGTACATATTGTTATGCCGAATGAGCGATCTTACTAAGTCTGTGATAGAGTTGTATCAGAAGGAAAGACGAAATCCAGCGTTTATCTTGACCCGTGCTATATTTGAAACAACTGCTCTCCTGTTTTTGGTGTACGAACACCTGGAACGGGTTGTTGAAACCAAAAACCTCGGTGATATAGACCTTTTTTTGGGTAGGGTATGTGCTGGTGGCAAGAGTGACAGCACACCGGAATGGACGCCCGGAGTACCAGCACAAGCAATCAACATCGGCAAAGCTATTGAAAGACTGGATAAAAAATTCAAGTCTAACGGTTCGGGGTTTCGGCTTTAGATTACGGCTTCCTCTGTGACTTCACACATCCCAATTGCCCTGGCGGACTTTTGTCTTATGCAAATGGGAGAGGAAGAACGATATTATTGTTTTTTGGTTTTCTGCATCACACAAGTCTTTTCCGCAGCACTTAGGGTTTGGTTTCCTGTGTTTGTGTATGTGCCTCGATATTTTTAAGCACTACTACCAAAAAATGGATAGTGTTATACAAGAGTTCACTGATATATGGAGAACTGAACGGCGTAAGACGTATCAATGAGTGTCTTCAAGCCTCTGCTAGTAATCTTGCTTTCCTCTTCCTTCACACTGGAGACGCTTTTCTTATGTCTCCAAAATGTCTCCACCGTCCTTCACAATCGTGGCTCTCAATCGCCTCTGCCAAAGGAGGAAAAGTCGCGGGAACCTCATAACTACAGCAGCTTCTAAAATTCACTGAGCGTGACCGGTCTGCCGGATTCGGCGGAAAGGTCCGCAGCAAAACACACCGCGTGCGTCTGGGCTGCGTCCTCCAAATCGGGAAACGGCTGCTCATCGTTGATGATGCAATCGAGAAAATGAGACACCTCGCCGGCAAAAGGATGATGAGTAATATCGCCGCTATCGGGAAGAACACAGGGAATCTTGGCAAAATCATTCTGGCCGGGAAAGAGCTTGGGGGCAAAGATCTCATTGTTCCGAAGCGTGCCCTCAGTGCCATAAATTCCAATGTTGAACCTGTACGGCATCTTTGCATCAAAGGTGGTAGTGGTGCGTCCGATCTTTCCATCCTTGAATTTTACGTCTACCGAAATCGTGCCCGGATACTCTATGGGGTTCTCCGTCTTTACTTGATAGGCGAAAACCTCCTCGGCCTCACTGCGGGCAAACCATCGCAGGGCGTCCACCGCGTGGATGCCGGCGGTTAGAAGTGCCGTGCCGCTTATTTCCCGGCTGCCGTACCATTTCAAATCCTTGGTCATCCATATCCGGTGCAGATAATCGACCTCCACCATAAAGATGTCGCCAAAGACTCCCTGCTCGATCAGCCGGTCGATGGTCATTAGCAGCGGATTCCAGTGCAGCACAAAACCCACTACCGTTTTAACCTTGTTTGTTCTGACGGCGTCAAGCTGTTTGCGCACGTCGTGTGGAGTTAAGGCTACGGGCTTTTCGATAATAATATGCTTGCCGGCTTCTGCCGCAGCGACCACATATTCGGTGTGGACATTATGCGGCGTGCACACAACCACGATATCCACATCATCTTGCTGGAGCATCTTGGCGGCGTCAGTCTCAATCGTGCACTTTAGGTCGTATCGGTCGCGGTATCGCTGGGCATTTGCGGGATTTCGGCTGACCAGTACTCGAACTTCGGATCGCTGGTCGTTCTTGAAGGCCTTTACATATTCTTCCGCCACCCAACCACAGCCAATAATCGCTGCGCCGAGCTTTTTCATACACTATTCCCCTTCAAATCCTCAAGAATAGAACACGGCATATCGCTGCATCGCATCCATTATCGCCTTTACATTCTCAATGGGGACGCCCGGATATAGTCCATATATCATCATAAGGCCTCCCTCGCGGCTGCCAAGTTTCTCAACTTCGTGCCGAATCAGATTATCAATCTGTTCAGGGCTGCCGAAGCAGGTAATTTGCTGCCGGTCTATGTCGAGGTCAATACAAACTCGTCCCTTGAGCTTCGCGGCTATCCAGTCTATGCCGTTGACCAGGTCCTGAAGGTTAAGGGCATCGACTCCGCTGACCACAAGGTCATCCACCAGCGCGCGTATGTCACCATCGGAATGCATGTGTACCAGGCAGCCCGCATTGCGAGCCGGCGCCATCAGATGCTCATAGACAGGTTTTATGTATGTCCTGAATTGTTCCGGCGAAAGCATCGGCCCAAATTGCATCCCCAAATCCTCCGGGTAGCGCATCATCGCCACGCCCAGATCAACGTAACGCTGGACAATGCCCATACTGAAGGTCTCGACCATTTCTATTAGCCGCCAGAGCCTGTCCTCACCGTCTGCCATATCAAGCAGAAGTCTTTCGTATCCGCGAAGATAGCTGAGCCGCAGAAACGTGTGCCCGTGCTCCAGGCTGCCGACAGCGTGTTTTCCCTCCGCCGCGGCTCTTTGTATTTTCGCTTTGATTGCCGACCAATCTATGGCCGCCATGCCGTTACTTTTAGCCGGGTCGGGCGGCGTAAAACTTTTCAGGGCGTGCCAATCTGCCAGCGGATGCCCGGTAACTGAGCCTGTGATGCCATCATCGGTTGTGTTCCAGATGCAGCCCCAGGAATCGGTGTAAGGCTCGCTGGCTCGCTCCCACGGCGCCAATTCAGGCAGTGCCGATTCGGGTGAAGGAAAATCGGCAAATAAGAGCCGGTGTTCGCCAATAAGCTCAAAGTAGGGCATCCCGCGGATAGTGATGCCAGCAGGCTGGGTTGATCCAGAAGACAACCGGGATGTGCTCGGGCCTTTCAAAACGGATGGCTCGCAAGGTATTTTCAGTGACGGTATCTGTAAAATCCATCGCAAGGTTCAACTGACTTTGACCACCTTACCCGACCTGGCGGACTCGTAGCAGGCGGCCAGTACCTTCTGGCTGCGCAGGCCCAACTCGCCGGTGATTATCGGTTCACGGTCGTCGATAATTGCCTGACCGAACTCCTCGATTTCAGCCTGGTACGTATTCACCGGCTCGGGCGCGATAACGATGCCTTAAGCCCGACCTCGCGCCTGCCCGGCGTCGTAATCTCTACTATCCGGCTCCAGAAACGCCAGCATTTCGCCCGCCGGTGCTTGGCCGATTGTCCCCTGCGCCAGGATAGAGCCGCGTGAGCCGTAAAGTTCCAGGACATTTTTGCTGCTGTTGTCGGGGATGCAGAAAAAAGTATCAACGGTGCCCAGTGCACCGTTTTCAAAAAATAGCGTCGCCACAGCGCTATCTTCGGATTTGTAATCATGGACGATGTTGCTGATAAAGCAACTGACCTTGGCGACATTTCCGAAAAACATCTCCAGCAGGTCGATGCAGTGCCCACCCATATCTATAAGTGCCCCGCCCCCTCCCGCAGCCGGGTCTTGCCGCCAGGCGCCTTTAATCGGCGGATACCAGCAGGACAGTTGTGCCCGCGCGTAGGTTGGTGTGCCGAGCCTACCTTGTTGGATGAGCTTCAGCGCTTCGACGTGCTGGGCTACGAAGCGCATCATAAACGCACAGCCAAGTTTGACGCCCATCTCTTTGCACAGCGCAATCATTTCTTTGGCCTCGGCAACGGTCATCCCGAGAGGTTTTTCGCACAGAACGTGCTTTCCGGCTCTGGCGGCGGCTCGAACGTGCTCGGCGTGAAGGTAGGCGGGTGTGGCAACGTAGACGGCGTCGATGTCCCCATCAACCAAATCGCCAATATTTGCCGCACGCCTGGCGTCAAACTCTTTCGCTACCTCGGCGTTGACTTGCCGATTGATGTCGAAGACGGCGGATAACTGGGCATTACGGGCCTTCCAAATCCCTTCCGGAATCGTCCTTCGCCTGGCGATCCCTCCCGATCCAATCACACCCCATTTGATCTTCCTAGACACGGCACATCCTTTCTCGGCCTCTATTTTGAATATGCCTTTATTACTTTAGCCAGAGCGTCGCCTATCTGCCGGCAATCTTCTTCGCTGTACGTAGGAAAGGCAAAGCACGTAAAAGTATGGCTCTGGTGCCACATCGCATTGGGCACCTCTACTTTGCTGTAATCAACACTTTCCGGATTTGTGTACTCTCTGGACGTGAATGGAAAGCCGGTGTTGCCGAAGGCGTTGTGCTGGCGATAGGCCCGCTCGGTATGACACTGCGGCCAGAAGACCTTCCAGCACGGAGCACCCTCAGCGCCGCACGCGGCGACGAATTGATCTATGTCGCAGCTCATATTTCCGATATCCAGAGAAAACGCCAGGACGTACCAGCCGTTCTGACGCTGCTCGGTGTCAATGGGCGTGTACAATACAGGCGGTAAATCTTTTATCGCGTCGATTATGATATGGGCGTTACCTTTGCGGCGGGGCAGGTTCCAGGTGTCGATCCTTTCCAGCTCGGCAAGCCCGATAGCCGACTGCATCTCGGTCATTCGGTAGTTCCAGCCGACTATATTGTGGATATACGGCAGTCTCTGCTCAAGCTCCAGCAGGCTCAGGCGTTGTTTGACGTCGTAGCCATGGTCGCGAAAGCTGCGTGCCTGCCAGGCTATTTCTTCGTTATCAGTTGTCACCATGCCGCCCTCGCCGCCGGTGGTAAAGGTCTTATTCTGGCAGAAGCTGCAACCGGCGATGTCGCCGATGGTTCCGGTTTTCTTGCCCTTATAGACGCCGCCGACGGCCTCGGCATTATCCTCGATGACAAAGAGATCGTGCCGGCGGGCAAATGCCAAGACCTTATCCATGTCGCAGACGTTGCCGTACAGGTGCACCGGCATAATTGCCCTGGTTCGCTCGTTGACTAATTTCTCCGCCGACTCGACGCTGATGCAATGGTCGTCGATATTCACATCGACAAAGCGTGGTATTGCTCCAGCCTGCACGATAGAAAAGCTGCTGGCGATAAACGTATAGCTGGGTACGATGACTTCATCGCCGGGACCGATCCCCAAAGCGCTAATCGCGATGTGCAGGGCTGCCGTGCCGCTGGAGGCGCTGATTGCATACTTGCTGCCCTGCCAGGCCGCGAATTTGCACTCGAACTCCATGCCCTTTGGGCCGGTCCAGTAATTGATCTTGCCCAACCTTAGAACTCCCTCGACCGCTTTGATCGCCTTTTCATCGAGGCTTGGCCAGCCCGGCAGCTTGTTCGTTACTGACTTGGGCCCGCCCTGGATTGCTAATTTATCCGCCATTTCAGTGCCCCTTCCGATATTTGCCCGTTGGAATGGGTCCACGTGGCACGGCCATCTTGGCCGTGTTTTCACGGGCTGGAAGCCCGTGCCACACGGGCGATTGACACCACTATTATGATACGTATAATCTGACATTAGTCAAAACCAAAGGATAAGGAGCAAAGCCAATCATGAAATCCTCGATCGGTCTCACTCGGCGGAACTTTATGAAGAAAACGACCGGCTGGATGCTGTCCAGCGGAGCGCTGGCTGTGGCAAAAGATAGCACAGTCTCCTGGCCATCGAAACCTTTAGTTGTCGCCTGTCGGGACACGCTGGTAAAGGGATTGACCCTGGGACAGGTCCAGGGGCTAATCGGCGTCACGGGCGTAGAAGTGGAGGTCAATCCGGAACTATTCTGCCCGAACCTCGAATCCGCCGAGGGCGGAGAGAGAAAATACAGCCTGACTACGCCGTCAGCCATCGCAACACTCAAAGATGACCTGAGCAAAAATGGATTGGTCGTCACAGCGTTTCTTATGCACAACCAGCTTGATGATCGCCTGGCAGAAGAACTGGCGTGGACAAAGAAACTTGTCGCCGCCGCTGTAAGTCTGGATGTCCCGGTCATTCGGATCGACGTTGTGCCACGCCGGACGCCGGCTGAAGAATTCCTGCCCTTTGCGATAAAAGCGTGCACCAAACTGTGCGAAATCGTCGAAGGGACACGAATCAATTACGGGATCGAAAATCACGGCAGTATCACTAACGACCCTGAATTTCTCCGGCAACTGTTTGATGGCGTCGCCTCGCCGCACCTGGGCTTGACCCTTGATACGGCCAACTTCTATTGGTACGGGCATCCGCTAAATAAGCTTTACGAGATTTTCGAGCAATTCGCCCCGAGGGTTTTTCACACCCATTGCAAGAGCATACGTTATCCTGACGACAAGAAAAACGTGCGTCGCCCGATGGGCTTCAAATACGAGGAATATGCCTGCCCCATATACGAAGGTGACATCGACTTCGGCAAGGTGGTGGCGATCCTCCGCAAGGCTAACTACCGCGGCGACCTGTGTCTCGAGAACGAGTCGCTGGGAAAATATCCAGAGAGCCAACGCGCTGATGTCCTGAAAAAAGAAATCGCCCTATTGAGAAGATTAAGCGTCGCCGTGCCGGCGACGGCTAAACACACACTGTGATGCAGAATCAAACACAGTTTGTTCGGTTAGAAAAAAGGTAGGTAAGCATGTTGTCTACATTGTTAAGTGCGCTGATGGTGTTTAGCACTGTCAACTCATCTGCCGCTGCTAACGAATATCCGCTTTACGTGGGGTGGGCGTCGGCGGATATTACTCCTGATAAGCCGGTGAATCTTGAGGGACAGATGACCAAGCGAATCTCGCAGGGCGTTTTAGATCCGCTCACCGCGACCGCACTGGCCCTGGAAACCAAGCAGGAAAATGGCACCAAAGAGCAGGCGATTATGATCTCGTGCGACCTGCTGTGGACGCGAAAGGAGATACAACAGAGGCTACAGAAATTGGTGCGGCCCCGTATCGCCGATTTCGATGTGAACAAGTTGTTTCTGAATGCAACCCATACCCACACAGGCCCAGGCGTCCTGGATGGTGCATTCTACGATTTGTATGACGTAAGCAAAGATGAAGGAGTTATGAAGGCCTCGCAGTACGCTGATTTTCTGCTGGAGCGTCTGGCGGATATCGCGGTGCAGGCCTGGCAAAACCGTAGGCCCGCAGGTGTAAGCTGGGCTCTGGGACATTCGCTGGTGAGCTTTAATCGCCGGGCGTACTACTCCGACGGTCGGGCAGTTATGTATGGCAATACAAACCAGGAGAATTTTTCCCACATCGAGGGCTACGAAGATCACGGGCAGGAAATGCTGTTCTTCTGGGACGCAGACCAGAAACTGACCGGCATCGTGATAAATGTCGCCTGTCCCGCTCAGGAGACCGAGGGACTGCTGAAGGTTTCCGCCGACTTCTGGCACGAAGTCCGGCAGGAAATCCGAGCAAAGTACGGCAAAGAAATATTTATCTTCCCGCAATGCGGCGCCGCAGGCGACCAATCGCCGCATCTACTGTGGCAAAAACAAGCTGAAGACATTATGCGCCAAAGAAAAGGATTATCGCGCCGGCAAGAAATTGCCCGCCGGATTGCCCAGGCGGTCGATGAAGCGTTCCTGTACGCCAAAAAGGACGCCAAGAACAAGGTCGTATTTATCCATAAAAACGCAGAGATTGATTTGCCCACCAAGGAGCCGCCCGATTTGCCGTTCTACACCTGCGATTCTGTCAAACCGGCTGAAATCCACGTGCTCCGGCTGGGGGACATGGCCCTGGCTACAAATCCGTTCGAATTGTATGTGGACTACGGCATCCGAACGAAAGCCCGCAGTAAGGCGTTACTTACGTTTATCGTGCAGCTTTCCTGCCAACATTCAGGATATTTGCCCACTGAGAGGGCAATCCGAGGCGGAGGTTACAGCGCGGACAAATATATCGTCGGGCCGGACGGCGGACAGGCGCTCGTCAACGAGATAGTTTTGCTAATCAACGATATGTGGGATTAGCCCCGCACCAATCCACGACGCCGAGGACGAATAGTGGTCCCGGAAACGCGGATTGGTGCGGGACTGGTCTTAGAATTTGTACTTCAATCCGAAGGTCGACCAGAGCTCGTCTTCGTCGTCGACAGACTTATCCATGCTTATCTGGTAATAGAGCCCCGGAGTGAACGTAAGATTCTCAGCGAGGCCAATATCTGTGGAGACGCCGAACACAGCGTTTGACCAATCGTGGTCTACATTTTGACCGCCGGGCCCGACTCCATCATTGTATACCAGCTCTGTGTGCAGATTCAGCACGTGCTCTGGGATTTCCGGTAGCAGGCCGGCAACATGCAGGCCATAGTCAAGCATAAAGATATGCGCAAAACCAGAAGGCGTTCCAGTGCTCGGCATTGGTCCCCCTGTGGCAGGATTTATCTTGCTGAGGTCAAACTTGCTTGCAACCCAGGAACCGCTTTCTGACGGCCACATCTTAACCAGGACGTAGCTGGGCACCACACCTGCAGGGCAGATTTTGGGCAAGGAAAGAACCGCGTGCAACTCCTGCAGGTCGGCATTTTCGCTGCTAAGGTCCGGAAAGTTATAATAGACCCAACCAAGTCTATAGTTGGTGGCGTAAGATTCCTCGCCAAACATCCTGTTCTGGTAGTACAGAGTATAGTCCCAGCGCTCTGATAGTTCATACCCGCTTGAATTGGCCCTGTGTCCCTGGACGCTCATTCCAAAGCCCGTACCAAACAAGTTAAGGTCAATAGTCGGCTGGATGGCACTCTTGTCCCCATAGACGTCGAAGCCTCGCCAAACATTCTTAGTTTGATACGTTACATCAATCGCTCCATGCAGCTCACCTTCCAGGGCTTGCGCTACGCCAGTTGCCGCCAACAACACCACGGCAGTTAATAAAAGTCTTTGCCTCATAACAGTTTCTCCTTAAAAATGTTTCACCATTTCTTTGACCGCGGAGGTAAAGTGCCTAAAGTAGTAACTTCCGACTTTAGATCACTTTATGCACCTTAGATCACTTCAGGCGCTTCTACGCAGACACTTTCGGCAGGTCCGCCAGCGCCTCCTTTATCTTGGCTTCGGGATATTCGTAGTCCTCTAACTTGCCACTAAAATAAGCATCATAAGCTGCCATGTCAACATGACCGTGGCCGCTGTGAGCAATAAGTATGATTTTTGACTCCCCGGATTCTTTGCACTTAAGGGCTTCGTCTATTGCCACCTTTATACAATGGTCTGTCTCCGGAGCGCTGATAATGCCCTCAGCACGAGCAAAGGTCACCCCGGCCTTAAAGGTAGCAATCTGGTGCACAGCCCTGGCCTCAACCAGCCCGAGCCTGTGCAGATGGCATATTATGGGCGCCATCCCGTGATAGCGAAGGCCGCCCGCATGAACGGGAGGCGGAATAAAACCGTGCCCAAGAGTGTACATCTTGATGAGCGGTGTAAGCTTGGCTTCATCGCCGAAATCGTATGCGTACAGTCCTTTGGTTACCGTAGGACAGCTTTCCGGCTCCACGTTGATAATCCGCAGGTTTGGCTTTGTCCCGTCAATCTTATCCCTTATAAACGGCAAAAACATGCCGGCAAAATTTGACCCGCCGCCGATACAGCCCACGATAATGTCGGGATAGACGCCCGCCATTTCCATCTGCTCTTTTGCCTCCAGGCCGATGACCGTCTGATGCAGCAGCACGTGGTTGAGCACGCTGCCTAACGAGTAGTGCGTATCATCGTGAGTGGCAGCATCCTCCACCGCCTCGCTGATAGCCATGCCTAAGCTGCCGGGGCAATTAGGGTCTCTGGCAAGAACATCGCGGCCGGCCTTGGTGTCCCGGCTGGGGCTAGGCACGCACTCGCGCCCCAGACCTGCATCATACTGCGCCGATATGGTTTTTGACGATAGCTGACGGCGACCATATAGACCTTAATCTTCACGCCGAAGCAGGCACCGGCAAAAGCAAGAGCGCTTCCCCACTGTCCGGCTCCAGTCTCGGTGGCGATGCGATTGATGCCCTCTTTCTTATTGTAGTAGACCTGCGCCACCGCGGTATTGGGCTTGTGACTGCCCGGCGGACTTGTCCCCTCATACTTGTAGAAAATCTTCGCCGGCGTATCCAGAGCCTTCTCCAATCTGTACGCGCGAAATAGATTTGTAGGCCTCCACAACCGATAGATGTCACGAACCTCATCGGGGATGTCTATCCAGCGCTGCGTGCTCACCTCTTGCTTGATTAGTTCCATAGGAAATAGAGGTGCCAGGTCCTGTGGCCCTATGGGCTTACCGGTGCCAGGGTGCAAAACGGGCGGCAGAGGCTTCGGCAAATCCGCCTGGATGTTGTACCACTGAGTGGGTATCCTGCTCTCGTCCAACATAAATTTTGTTCGCTCAGCCATTGCGATCTCCTTAAGTCAATCCACTGTACCTCTTGGCACCCCCTCATCGACGCACGAACCGTGTTTATCTAATCCAATAACACAGACCTGTCAAGGAAATTTGGCCAGAATTTTGGCTTAAAAAACTATTGCTGCATAGCCGACACTATCAAAGCCGGTCGCCCCCATTTCTCGAAGCATGACGTCATTACTGTTCGTATGGGCAAGCAAGAGTCCCTCGGTTTTGCCCATTTCTTTGGCTGCCGCGATCGCTGCCGCTGCTGCGCCGGGTCCGCAGGCGTTGCAATTCTCCGCAGCGATGGCGAGCAGCTCTCGCGCCGGAGCTTCAAAGCTAAATCAATAAACTGCTGATCATTGACCGTGCTTGCCCAGGCCAGAGCCTCGCTGCCTGTCCCCATCGGCACAAAACCGTAACGCGGGCCGTAATGAGTCAAATCGGTCGAGCCGATGCAAACAATTCTTTTGCTCTGCTCTCGACCGATAATGTCGCCAGCCTTTGTGCCCAGCGACACCGCCTGCACTATCGGCGGGACAATGATGGGCAGTATCTTCGCACCGGCAAAGAGATATTGTACGAATGGGACCTGCACCTCGATACTGTGCTCTGAGCTGTGAGCGCGGATGTCACTTACCGCCGGGCGGCTTTTTAGTAGCGCATCCGCCAGTTCCTCATCAACGGCAATTTCGCCCAGCGGCGTCATCCAACTGCCTTTGTCATAAACAGCCGGCGATTCTCCGAAATAGCCGTGGGCGGCGCCGAATATCACAAAGGTATCCACTTTTTTATGCCGGCTTTTTATCGCCGAGAAAACCATTGCCGCCAGGTCACCGCTGAACGTCCAGCCGGCGTGCGGAACAATGCCGGCTACTATCGTTTCAGGCAGCGATTCGCTTGTCGCTCTTGCCTGCAGGCACTGCTCAATCTGGTCTATGCAGCTACTGCGCTCCAGCGGATAAAACTGACCGGCGACAACAGGCTTCCGCGCTTGCATTTCCGCCACCTATCACTTGCTTTTTGGTAATTTCTGCACTACCATTAAGACCCCACGTCAAACGTGGGGCTAAATATCTCTCGACTGCGCTCGAGACAGGTTTAGCCCCGCAATTTGTTGCGGGGTTTCTCACTGCGAATTATTGTACCTTGGTAGGAAGAAAAAACAAATGGTATCCAAGAAAACTAAAAACTCAAAACTAAAAACTCAAAACTCCCCGGTAGCAGTAGTAGTCGGCTCAGATAGTGATATGGACGTGATGCGAACCTGCATTGACACGCTTGAAGACTTTGGCATAAAGCCCATTGTGCGGATAATTTCAGCGCACCGGACGCCGCAAATCGCTGCCGAATTCGCGGAAAATGCCGCCGGAAAGGGGACAAAAGTTATTATCGCCGCCGCGGGTATGGCTGCTCACCTGGCAGGCGCCTTGGCGGCACGCACTACACTGCCCGTTATCGGAGTGCCCTTGATCTCCGCCGGCGGATTAGAAGGTATTGATGCGCTACTCTCCACGATACAGATGCCGCCTGGCGTGCCGGTCGCAACGATGGCTCTCGGAAAAGCAGTGCGCAAAAACGCCGCCCTTTTTGCCGTGCAAATCCTGGCATTGACCGATAAGAACCTGGCCAAAAAACTCACGCATTTCAAGAAAACTCAACAACAGAAGGTAATCGAAAAGGATTCTGCTTTGCAGTAAGAATCAGTCGCGAAATTTCCACAAAACCCTTGCAAAATCAGGCGGTTCTGCGTTAGAATTAGCAAGATGGGAAACCGCTACCGGAGGACATTCAAATGAAAAGAGCAAATCTGATCAGGTTCGGAGTAGTATCTCTACTACTTATTTTATGGCCAATCAAGGCCCTGGCCGAAACCCAAACAAGCGATCCGCTGCCCGCAAGGTATGATCTGCGGGAACTGGGTTACGTCACACCCGTAAAGTCTCAGAGTGGCGGCACATGTTGGTGTCATGGCACAATGGCCGCTATCGAGAGCAACCTGCTCGTGTCGGGCTACTGGAACTCTCTTGGTCGGACCAATTGGCCCAACCTGGCTGAGTACCATCTGGACTGGTGGAATGGTTTCAACCAGTACAACAACGACGATATGGTGCCGACAGGCGGCACCGGTTTTGTCGTTCACGAGGGTGGTGACTACCTTGTGGCGTCGGCGTACGTCACTCGAGGCGATGGCGCCGTCAACTGTGCCAGAGCGAACTCTGACGGCGAGGTTGACTCTCCCTGGTATGGCTCTGCCCCGGCAAAATCTGAACAGGACTATGAGGTTTTCTACGTGCGCGATATTGAGTGGTATACGGTTGGCCCCAACCTCGAAGACATCGACATAATCAAGCAAGCCGTCGTGACCCATGGTGCTGTGGCGACGTGCATGGCCTATTCCGCCAGCTTCATCGCTTCCGGCAAACACTACCAGCCTCCATCTAATACGATGCTGCCTAATCACTCGGTTACGATTGTGGGCTGGGACGACAGCATGGCAACACAAGCTCCTATGCCAGGTGCATGGCTGATCAAAAACAGTTGGGGACCTTCTTGGAACGGCACGGGTTACTTCTGGATATCGTATTACGACAAACACTGTGGGCAGGACCCAGAAATGGGGGCCGTCTCCTTCCAGGGAGCACAATTGAATCCTTACGACCATATCTACTACCACGATTACCACGGCTGGCGTGACACGAAAACCGACTGCAATGAGGCTTTCAATGTTTTTATTCCCCGCCGTGCAGAGAGGGTTGTTGCGGTCAGCTTCTACACCGCCGCGGACAACGTCACCTACGATGCCAGGATATACGACCGATTTGAAGATGGCCAATTGCTGGATGAGATGACTGCCCAATCCGGCACCATTGCGCAGAAGGGATTCCACACCGTTGATCTTAACACGCCGGTTGTTGTCACGAGGAACACCGATTTCTACGTCTATGTCGAGCTCTCGGCTGGGGGTCACGCTTATGACCGCACGTCCGAGGTCAAAGTACTGTTGGACGATCCGAATGTAGGCCCTAAATACACTGAAGGTCCTCCGCCGCCCGATATTCGTATCTGGAGCTTCAGTTTCGACACGCTCGGCAAGATGCAGCTTGAAGCAGGTCAGGCCGCACTTGTGCCCTCGACATCGCAGCCGGGCCAGAGTTACTATCGCAGTGGTTCAGGATGGCTCGACCTCTATGAATTCGACAACAGCGCTAATTTCTGTATCAAGGCACTGGCTGTTTCCATCGATGCCGATCTGAATCAAGATGCCGTCACGGATGTTGCCGACTTCGCAGTATTGGCATCGGCTTGGAAGACCAAGGCGGGCGATGACCTTTGGGACGCAAGCTGCGACTTAAACCTCGACAATGCCGTCGATTCGCAGGATATTGCCATCCTTGCTACACAATGGCTCCAGCAAGTGTTCCCCCCGGACCTTGTCGCGTACTGGAAGCTGAACGAAGTGACTGGCAGCATCGCCCACGATAGCGTCGGCGACAAAGACGGCACGCTCAATGGTGATCCACTCTGGGAGCCTACTGCTGGTAAGGTAAACGGTGCCCTCGAATTGGATGGGGTTGATGATTATGTTAGGACGCCCTTTATCTTGGACCCAGCAGCCGGGGCGTTCAGCGTCTTTGCCTGGGTCAAAGAAGGCGCCGCAGGGCAGGCGATTATATCTCAGACAGGGGGGCGGGCTGGCGGCAGCACCTGGCTTGGAATAGACCCATCGGCGGGAATACTGATGACCGGTTTAATGTCTCCCCAGCCCCCATTACAGTCCCCAATCCATTATCACTGACGGGAAATGGCACGAAATTGGCCTGGTTTGGGATGGTTCGCGTCGGCATTTGTGCATCGATGGAGCAGAGGTTGCAGAGGATAGTCAGAACTTAATCAGGGTATCTTCGGATGGCGGCTTGTACATTGGTGCCGGCAAGAATCTTGAGCCTGGCAGTTTCTGGTCCGGCCTGATTGATGACGTCAAGATATACGACCGCGCGATGGTGCCTTAGCTACTTGCCGGCGGTCAGCCAATTGCTGGTAAGAATCTCAAGGTCGGTGGCATTAACTGGGCCCGACCGGTCAAAATCAACACTATCACCACCGTCGCCGGATGAGTTGAGCTTGCCAACCTTCCACCGAGCAGCGAAGACTGCGAAGTCAACCATATCAACGCCATCGGGGCAGAATCTATCGCCTGGCCGAATCTGCCAGGCCAGTTTGGGATAAGCCACGTGCTCGCAGATTGTCCACCCGCCTTTGGCGGACCAGCCGGCTGCGTCGAAAGTCGCCCAGGTCTGCATTTCTGCCGTTGTCATTCCTATTCCGCAGGCACTCGTTGCCTGGCCTGAAGTTTCTATGTCCCAGAAACAGGCGGCACATTCTCCGCCGCATATTCCGACCAGGCCCTGGCAATCCTTACCGGTCACTCTGCCAGTTGAAAAGCAATTATTCAGAATCCCGTCCGGACTGCGGCCAACCAGTCCTGCGATGAAGTCACTACTTTCGCAGGGATCGCCGCCTGAGACACCGGCAGTCGAATAGCAGTTCGTTATCCACCCATAATTTGTGCCCACCAAGCCACCGACTTGTGTATCGCCGTTAACGTTCCCGCTTGCATAGCAGGATTCAATCGTGCCACCATTAAAACCGGCCAATCCTCCTACACAGGCATATCCCGTCACCGTGACGTTGTTTAGCCCAAGATTTCCGATTTCACCTGTCTTGCCCGTGCATCCGAACAAGCCAACACAAAGAAGGAAAGTCCTGTTCACACACAGATCCGTTATCACGTGCCCTTTGCCATCGAAACCGCCTTCGAAAGGAGCGATGTAACGTCCAAGCGGCGTGAAACCATAGCCGCTGTTCCAGTTGTTCGTGTCGGATGCATCTATGTCATTTGCCAGTTCGTAGCACGCGGCGAGGTCTCTATCTATCTGCTGGAGCTCGTAGACATTTCTAATTATGTAAGGGTCGTTCTTTGTGCCGCTGCCGCTGCCGGTAAACCTGCGCACGGTAGAGCCGCGGACGGCAAAAGTCTGTGGGTCGGCCCAATTGCCTTCGCCTGCGGAGTTCTTCGCCTGGGCGCTAAAATAGTAAGTACCCAGCCCTAAGTCAGCAAGTTCCCTGTAAAAGCCCTGCCCGATAGTTTTACTGTCACCATCATCGCTCCAGCCGGTGCAGGCATAATAGCCCCACGTCCAGTAGCTAAATCTGTACTGGCAAGGCTTACCTCCGTCATCCTTTATTAAGCCCCGCAAGGTGGCAGTATTGCCTTGCACGTTAGCGGCGGCAAGAGTCGCTACGGTTGGAGGCACTATCGGCCGGGTAATGATAAGTTCGAAGCTATTCAAGCTGCCGGTGTCCATGTAATAGGCGTCGTAAATTTGCAGCCGCCATGGGCCGAAGCAATCCTCGCCGTCAAAAGCCGCCAGACGATATGGCTCTCTGGGCCTAAACCTTCCGGCAAAGGGCGGCTGACCCTGATTGATTGGAATTTCGGCTTCGTCATCGAATACGGTCTGCGTATAATTTTCGCCCTCAAAATACTCGGTGAAAGGATTGTAAGTATTCAGGCAAATTCTTCGCCCGGCGGGGCTTTGCAGGAAAATGCGCAGATCGAACGCCTTTGTATGCGTTAAGCTGATGCGGACGTCAACGTCACAGATGGCAAGGTGGTCAGGAACATCTATAACTGCATCATCCATCCAGCCCCGGCTATCGACGGTGCCGGCGGGAATCCGCAAATCGTATCGACCGCCGTAAGTACGGATAAGGTCTCCAAAGCAACTAAGAGGAAATGCCAGCAGGACCCCCAGAACCGGAACAATCCTTTGCCTGGCAGCGAGAGCTTCCATTCTCCGCTACTGTGAAAAACCACGTATTCGAATACCTGCCTAGTTGACAGACCTGAATCGACGCCACTTATACCTTATATGACCTTGCCGAGCAAGCATCATTACAAAAAAATAGGAGCCTTAAGGCTAGTGCGCTGTCACCGATGGTTCGCCAACCCCCGCCTTCGCGGGGACATCTCCCACTCAATATGGAACCCAGTTAGTTGGGTCTCCGGATTCCTTTTGTTCAGGAATGACGCCAACGCATCGAAGTTTGATAGAGCACTATATGCCTCCTTAATCCAGGAGGTTTACCTTAAGGCCCCGGGGACTAGACCATGAAAAGCTTTTGCTGGCCTATCGTCCTGGATATGCCGATCAAAAAGCATATTTCGGCCCAGTCCGCGGCGATACTGGCCCACCGCCCAACTTACTGTTGGCATTAGGGCCCGCCGCCAACCTGATCAACCTGCCCGAGGCCAAGATACTGAACGTTGGTGTTGGCCCCATGCGGAGAAATAATCAACTGAACCTGGACACCTACAAATCCCTGAATTCCCAGAGCCGCCCCGATGCCGCCGTCCCTCACGACACCTTGGGCAAAGTCAGCGTCGAGATACTGGTTTTGAATTCCCGTGCCGCTAGTGACAGGTTGTAGTTGCCCACCAGCCACGCACGCACCTTGCCCGACGCCAAACAGGCCGTCCATGCCTATCGCGTAGGCGCCCTGGATCAGCACACCACCTTCGAACTGCAGGGCTGTCGTAAAATGATAAGGGTCGGTGGACCGCTGGTTCTGGCCTACGACGGCCACATTCGTGTTTTGGGCCGCACCAATCGGCCCTCCGCTCAGCAGAACACCGTTATCCGCACCAAGTAGAAAACCCTGCACTTGGCCTAAAGCTCCAAAGGATGCACAGACAGGCAGGAAGATCAATATCAGAGAAACACCCAATCCTTTACGCATTTTTTAGTCCTTTCTTGACGAGCTTTGCGTACATTGCGTACCGTAAGAGGGAGCCCTTAAAGGCGTTACTGCTTTTCTGGAGCGACCGTGCCGATTCAGGGCTCCCTCTTGACTAAACACCATGAGCAAAGCTCCTCGTCCCTTCAACCAATTGGGCCTTCACTACTACAGATCAAGCTGCGTCTGACTTGTCCCAACAATCAGATTGCTGGTAGCCTGCCCAGTAGTGCTGGGGCCGCCACTGACGCTTGAAAGCTGCCCCGCAAGCACTACGCTCGACTCGGCCATCGTGCCTGCGCTATTAGCCGCTGTTTGGTTCATGACGCTGGCCAGGGTGTGGCTGCCGTTTGCACTGCCGCTGCCATCTATCTTTGTAACCATCTGGCCTAGACCGATGGAAAGACCTTGCATTTCCATCTTGGAGGCGCAGCCGTCACCAATAAGCTGTATCTGCTCGCCACCGACGATGGCTTCTTGCATAACGTCCCAGGCACCGCCGCACTGGCCTATAACGCAACCAGACTGAAGGAAGGCGACCGTTGCACCCTGGGTGGCCGAACTACAAAGCTTGGTGTCGACCTGAGTGTTCAGGATTAAGGTCTCGTTCGTGCTGGTGGCTTGACCGCCGGCGCCCACCAGACCCACCAAGTTGATCGATCCGATGCTGAAATCCTGATACTGTAGTTTGAAGTCCGGCGGACAGGTCGGAATGACCGCGAACGCAGCGTTGCACACTAAGGCTAACACTGCAACCGAAACTGATACTTTGCTAAACATGTTTAGAACTCCTTCTCCTTAGTTTCGAATTTACACATCTACTTTTCGATCGCTAATCACGCATTAGCAATCACGACACAACAAAAACCTTCTGGTCCCCGTTTGCCTCCTTTCCCCCTCCACCAAAATAGTCCCTTGTGTTAGTTTATGGAGACTCTGAGTCTCCAACGAGGAAGATTAGTGTATTGTTAGGTTCTGCACTTGCTGTCCTTGTTGAAACCCAGCCATTTCAAAAAGCTCTCGACTGACCTTGACTCCCGGCGTCGCATCTTTTGCCGTAGGATCAGCCACGTGCTCGGCGGCGGTTTGTGTGGCGGTGGCGGCAGCGGGAGCCCGTGCCGCCGGCCTTGCCGCAGCCGCAGAAACGTTCTGGACGGGCTGCCCGGCTTGCTGGACGATCTGAGGCCTTACGCGAATCTTGTCGTAGAGGCACTTGGGAATGCTTCTTCTGTAGAGGGCATCCGGCCAATACCTGTAACCCTCTGCGCCAACAAGAGCCTTTCCCTTACCCTCAGTGATTCCGCTGGAATAACCGCCGAACAGAGAAAGCGAATAATTAACCTGACTATAGCCGGCAGCGCCCGTCGGGAACGAAATATTCGAGCCGACTGTGACGCCTTTCATGCCACCTGAAACGAGCAGGATGTCGACATCCCACGGCAAAGCCTCCGCCACCGCAGCGTCATAAGCATGGTCCCAGTTCGCTCTACTACACTTTCTATGCCCACCTTTCCAACGTAGACGTAACCCGCTTCCCTGAGAAGGTTTCTATCCACATTGGAGTCAACAAAGACTAACAAAGGCTTTCCTTTGGGCCTACGGTTACGCAATAGAGAATTTGCTATGTCAAAACCCCTGCCGTGATGGAAATTATCAGGACCGCCAAACAGAGCCCCGACTCCGTTGAGCATACCTACTAGAATGTTAAGAGGTCCATCGTGAGGCAATGATTCAAGAACCCTCTTGAGCTCCCTCATGTCACCGGGGTCTGCAGGATCAAATGCCCGCTCATAGGCCTGGCCATCGCCGTTAGGACCGGTGGGGAAGTACGCCTTGACGGTCCCCCATCCACCGTGGTTCCAGTACGGCAAATAAGGCGGATAGGCACTCAGCGGCGCCGTCCGGTTCTTAAAATTTGAAATCGAAGTGGTGCTGATCAGCGCCACCGCACCGGAATCCGAATCAGAGGTTGCGTCTCCGCTGACGGCAAGAGAACCGGAATCAGCAGTGGCATTGCCGCCCTGTGCGGTCGCATTACCGCCCTGAGCAGAAGCATTACCTCCCTCAGCATAGCCCGGGCCCATCACAGATTGAAATTGATTTTGATTGTTCATTTGGTTGGCGTTCGTCACGGTAGGTGAAAAACCGCTCTGCGGGGAGCCAAGATCGACTCCATACGCCGCGGTCCCAATGACAAATGCGACCGTCACCAATACTCCCATAAATTCTCTCTTTTCCATGGTCAGCCTCCTTTCCGGCTTTCCGGTTAATTGTGGTCTAGTACCGGCCTATTTCCTGTTCCATCTCGTCCCTGCAAACAAAAAGCCCGACAGAACATTTGTCTGTTCTGTCGGGCTCACTTTTCGTAAAGAAGAGTCCGCCTAAAATCCAAAATGTGATGGCGCATTGAATTGCGCCAACAGATAGGTTTTAGTCCGCTCTCATCCTTTCCTTTATTGCCGTGATATCAACCTGCTTTATCTGGCCCTGATGCACCTGTATTTCGCAGACCAGGCACCCGAAACCAACTTGCTCAGCGCGGTGTCTAAGCTTCTCCAAAATCGTGCTGGTTTTATCCTGGTTTGCCAGAAGTGCCTGTTCCGAACTCTCAGCCATCCTTGCCTTCACATACATCCCTGTTTACCCCTTCACTCCTGTTGCGTTTGACGCCGCAACGCACAGCTACAGTCAACTTCCTACTGCCACCGTGCATCTGCCCTTGATGTGATTCCTTCTCCTTGTAGTACCCTAACTCCAGCTATCTTAGCTTAAATCCCTGTTTGTCCTAAATCCCCTGAATAGGACATTCAATGTTTTAACCTTTTACCAAATTGTCTACCGATGTCAACAAAAATCTGTGGGATTTTTCAAATTTTTTCACCGCCCATTGCGCGAAGATTCGCAACCTCCTCTATAGACAGGTGTTATAGATACCTGATGGACTGCAGAGTGTCGCCAGAAATTCCTGTTCCGACTATCACTGGTCTGTCTTATTGCTCTTAAGATGTCCTGATTCCCCGAACTTTTTGATTTCCCCTATGTTCCCGCACTTATCGAAAGTAGCCATTTTCGCCCACATCACCACTGATATGGGTAACTGCGTATTACTGGCCACTCAGCAGCAGAGCGAAAGCAGCGGCCAGACACACGTACAGCCGGACATGCTATAAAGACGCGACCAGACGGGAATTATAAGTTATTGACTGAACTTTTGCAAAATTGAGATTAGGCACACTTTGAAAAGGAAAAATTTGTTGTCTTATTTTCCTTTTCAAACATTAACTACTTGATAGATAATTACTTAGCTCTATTATTTAAGGAAATCAAGAAACGGATTTCCTTAAATAATATGTGCCTAATCTCCATTTTGCAGAGACTCTTGTTATTGACACAGAAAGTGGGCAGGTTATCGGGCATTTACTCTGGGTAGGAGGCCTTCCTGGGGAACGACACGGTGGTCAGCACAGTCCCGGCAGGAACATCATTTCACTTCCAGGACCGAGTTAAGCTCGCCAAAGGGATTCAATTCATTCAGCTCGTTGTATGGATCCTGCTGCCATTGGCCGTCAACGACCAACCGGTAGCGGTGCTTACCTTGGGGCAGTTTTATCTTTGTTTGCCAGACGCCGTTATCGGCTACTTTTTCCATCGGGCTCTTCTCAGGCTGCCAATTATTGAAGTCGCCGGCAATCTGCACGCTCTTAGCACGTGGGTACAGAGTGACAAATGCCACCGCGTCGCCAATCTGGCTAACACCATAGTAGTCAGCGAGCTTGGCGTCGGTATCTGTCGGCTTCGGTTGCTGCGCTGGCTGTTCTTCAGTTTGTTTAACTTGGGCAGTTTTCGGCTGCGGCTTTGTCGCCTCCAGCAGGTCACTTGCGCTGGTACTGATAGATTCAAGCTGTTCGGTTAGCGAGTTGACCATCTGATGCCGCTGCTGCCTGGCCTCAGCACCGATGATTTCTTGTGCCAAAGCAGCAAAATCTTTCTGACCCTTACTGGCGGAGTCGTACTCGCTGATCGGCTGGCCAAAACTCGATGCCTCCTTGATCTTGGTATTAAAGTTGATGACCGCGCCGAGCATTTTATCGCCAAAGTGTGATCGCAGCTCCGCCAGGATCTCTCTTGCCATCTTAGTTCGTATGTCGTACATACTGGCTAGCACCTTGACATCTACCTGGTGGCTGCACCGCTGCGTCAAAATCGAAAGCGTTTCCAATTGTTTACTAAGCCCATGCAGGGCAAAATAGCCCGTTTCCACCGGCACAATGACATCGGTTGCCGCCCGCAGTGCATTGAAGGTCAACAAACCCACGGCCGGCGGACAATCAAGTATGGCATAGTCATAGTCGTCTTTGACCTCGTCCAGGACATTCCTCAGACAGCCTTCACGCTCGGCAATCCCCGCCATTTGCTGCTCAAAGGCGGATAGGTCTATACTGGCTGGCGCCAGCTCCAGCCCGTTGCTAATCTGCCACAGTATCTCGGTCAGCCTGATCGGCTCATTTCGGCTTTTGCTTATAAGCACATCGTATATGCTTTGCTCGATCTGCTCCTCAGGCACAGCAAGGCCCACCGCGCAATGCGACTGCGGATCCATGTCGACCAGCAAGACCCTTTTGCCTGCTTCAGCCAGAGCACTAGCCAGGTTTATTGATACTGTGGTCTTGCCACAGCCGCCCTTCTGATTGACAATCGCTATGGTTCGCATGCGTTCTCTCCAGAACTGCAATTTTCAATGCTGAAAAGGCGAATAGACGCCCACTAATAGTATTCGGCAAAGGATTCTGAAAAACTTTATCTTTTTATGGGACGGGCCTATAAAAACCGCACCGCCAATACACAAAGTATGCCGCATCCTTGCTTGCCGAATGCACGTCCTTACTTTCAACAAAATCTGTGCTTTGGAGTTTAGAACACTCGGGCAAACTGATATATTGTACGCCCATAACCAGCAGTTCGGCGGGTTATTGTACCGACCTGCTGGCAGAAATGTCAATAATAGGAGAAGAAACTATGACAGACAAAATAATGGAGCGTCGCAGTTTCCTAAAGTACGCTGGTTCGCTCGCCGCCGGCGCAAGCCTTATGGACAGAATCGTTTTTGCCCAAGGCAGTCAAAACAACGCTAAGATACGCAAAGCACTTCAATTTGGAATGCTGCCGCCGCAGCTTTCCGACGCGGACAAATTCAAGCTGGCGAAAAAATGCGGATTCGAGGGCATCGAGTTGAACTCCCCAATTGCGGACCTCAACGCCGCTAAGGAACTCGGCGCCCTGGCCAAGCAGGCGGGGACACCGATCCACTCAGTCGTCAATGGCTGGGGCGGGCCGCTGTCGGACCCCAAACAGGAGAACGTCGATAAAGGCATCGCGAGCATGGAAACCTCGCTGCGATGCGCCAACGCGGTCGGGGCCGATGCCGTGCTGCTGGTGCCGGCAATCGTCACAGAAACTGTTGGATATGGCGACGCCTACAAACGCTCACAGAGACAATATCCGCAGGCTGCTGCCGCTGGCTGAAGAAATGCGCGTGGTAATCGCGGTAGAAAACGTCTGGAACAAGTTCCTGCTCAGCCCGCTTGAGTTCGCCCGGTACGTCGACGAGTTCGATAGCCCCTGGCTGAAGGCGTACTTCGACGTCGGCAACGTCATCATCTTCGGCTTTGCCCAGGACTGGATCCGCACGCTGGGCAAACGCATAGTCAAAATCCATCTGAAGGACTTCAAGCGTAGCGGCTATAAGTGGACGAACCTGCTTGAGGGCGATGTGAATTGGCCGGAGGTGCGAAAGGCACTGGACGAGATTGACTACCGCGGATTTTTGACCCCAGAACTATCCGGCGGCGATGAGGCCTATCTGACCGATCTATCAAAACGCATCGACCGCATCATCGCAGGCAAATAATTTGCCCCCGCTCGGGCCTTTCAAGCATGCAGGCCATAGCGTACAGCGTAGAGGATAAACTGCCGCACCTAAACGCTCCACGCCGTACGCTATACGCTGCGAATAGAGGCCTTATCCTTTGACCTTGACTTTTACCGGTTTGGCTGCCTCGCTCTTGGGCAGTGTTACCGTAAGCACTCCATCCTTGCACTCGGCCTCAATGCCGGCGGTGTCAATCTCAGCAGGCAGGTTCAAATCACGCCTGAATCTGCCGTAGTCTTGCGGGCACGCAACAAGGCTGTCAATTTGGCATTTTCCTCACATAAAGAAGTTTAGCCACAGACGCTGTCCAGAAGATACCTTACTGCAAAAACAGAAAAATGTAGGGTGGGGCTTGCAGCTACGGCTCTGCCTTGACGCGTCTCTGGCACGGCGGGCATTCGGCGGAGCGGGGCGCTGAGACAGCGCCCCACCATTATTCTGATCCGCCAAAGACGAACCGCGACGTTTTGTGCCTTTTTTCACAAATTTGTGAATTTTAGAGTCAACATTTCCAGACTCAGAAACGCCATAATATGTAGAAGTGCCAGAAATATGCGCTCGAACGCTCTTGACAGGCTCAAAACGGGACTTTTTTGTTGCAAATCCCAACCGAATAGTGTAGATTTCTGATGAGTGAGCGAACAACCAGGCGAGACATCTGGGATTTATTCTTCAAGATAGTGTAGAGAAAGCACGGTAGAAAACGATAACCATCTTAGAGTTATGAGCGATACTGGATTAGAAGTGCGAAAAACTGAATCTTACAGAAATATGAAAGTTCCAAATCCGAAAAACATGATGGTTTTCAAAACACTTACAGATTACACAGACTGGAACAAGCTCATCAGTCACTGTGACTCTCTTGACGAATTATCCAGGTTAGAGAAGGAGAAAGCTAAAAGGGCATTCAAGCTACTACGGAAAGAGTTCGGAAATAACTTTCTAGAAACAGCTTTCAACGCGCGACACCCCATTTTCCAATATCTCATTAACAGAGCACCGTGGACACGTAAGTGGATAATATGGTTTGCAGATGCAATTGGAGAATTGAAAAGTCAAGAGAACCATGAAAGTCTCTTTGCAAGGCTGCAGGATGCAGAGAAATTCCCCGAAGCATTATCAGTTTTGGAAATTGGATGCGATCTTTGCCGAGCTGGATTCACAATATCGGTTGACCCATCAGTAGACATTTCAGGCCGGCCTAAAATCCCTGACCTCAAAGTCTGTGATAAAGACAATCATGAAGAATTCTTCGTGGAAGTCTCTATCCAACTAGGAAGTGAAGTGCAAAAAGAGGCATGGCGGACAACTGAAAGAATCCACAGTCTCCTCTGGCGTACAGTACCATTTCTACACTACTGCGGACGCGTTCAAAAGACGCTTGCTGATAAGCACCTGGACCAGATTCTGAAGAAAGTCGAAAACGGACTTGAAAACTGCAAGAAGGAAGGGGCATTTCAGGAGATTGTTGTTGAGGGAGTAATCGAGATAGGCATAGCTCCTGAAAGTGATAAAGAGATTCTACACGAATGGGCTGTCGAGAGAGAACTTAAAGTGGGAGAGTTCTCCGGACCGCCGTACGACGTGGATGAGGTTTTGCGGACAAAGAGAAAAATCAGAAATGAGCAGAGGCAACTGCCAGACAATCGCCCCAATATCGTCGTTGTGAAGAACAACAATGTATTTATGCATCTACAGGACGTAAGAGCAACAATAGGCGAACTTGAAGAGGAGGTTTACAGGTACCCTCATCTTTTGGCCGCTGTGGTCTGGGGAGGTCACATGGGGAAAGCAGAGGACACGGCGATAATGAAGGATCAGCATGTCTTTATCACAAGAAGCAAGGCGGGTCTTCTCATAGACCAATATATCATACTCTTTAACAAATTCTGCAAAATGAAAGTCTTTCCTGGAACTATTACCAAAGTGTACAACGCCTTCAGGACGTAATTAAGATGAATAATTAGAAATAATTAGCGTCGTCTGCCATTTTAGGCTTTGTTGATGATCAGTAGGACATAAGAAGAAAAAGGACGCCGAAGCTGCAAATAAACTAAATTAGAAGAACTGAATGAGGTAAAATAAATAGCCAAACATTGCTGTTTTACTCTTAATAAGAAAAAGCTAATAGAGAGGGAACAATTGGAATCGATGATATGGACATAAACGAACTTAGGGAAGAAGCTAAGTGCGCATGGGTTGCTTATGGTAAGTCCATTGCGAAAGCCTTTGGCTTTTCTGGGAACATCGAAGCAGGCCGATTGCTGCGCGCTATCGAAAAAGACGATGAAGATACTATCAAAGAGTTCATTCTGGAAGTGAAGGAGCTTACAGAAAGGATGGATAAAATGAGAAAACGGTTTTCATTATAGGGGATAGTTACTTACATTTACTCGTTTAGTCTTCGTTCATAAAAAGTAGGACGTGCGAAGAAGAAAAAGCAGGCCGAAGCTGAAAGTAAATAAAAGTGGAAGGACTGAAGAAGGAATACATCAATGCGAGATGCTCCTGTTAAAGTCATGACCATCGGTAAAAGAAAGGATTCCAAATGGAAATGCAAACTATATTCAGCCAAAAAGGTATAGAATCGGCTAAAAGGTTCGTATCAGAATATCGATTTTATCTGGAGGGAATTCCTGTCGAAATCACAATAAGATTGTACGAATCGATTCGAGGTGACGGATATTTATTTAAGCAAAGCCACTTCATCCATACGCCCGTTCAATGTGGCCCTTATATGACTGATCACGCGACTGGTTCATCTGAAGTCGCGGCAGTTAAACGTGCTTTGGAGACCTTCCTCCCCTATTATAGTGATGCAATAAAGAATGGCTACGAACCAGAAGAAGCTTGGCTTGTTCCTAACAAAAACTTTTATTGAAATAATTAGACCCATTTAATATTTTAGGCAAATAGCACGAAATATCGTACCCTATTACGTGGGTTTATTCCTCTAATCCGTGTCCATTGGTGTCAATCCGCGTACAATTCTTGCGACTGGGTTTCGTCGAGCCTCTTCTTCATTTGGGCAGAAAAAAACCTGCCATGAAACGGGAGGCTAAATATTTTTGGATTTCTCTGCGATCCCTGTGCTCTCTGTGGCTAAGTTGATTGTTTATATCCGTCTGCGCGGACCCTACGTAAGTGGTGCGAGGTGTCGCACCCTACCTGGTGTTTTTGCCTTGCTCCGTGCTAATCAGCGTTAATCCGTGGTTAAAATGAAATTCTGCTTTACGCCTAAACGATTTCTGGGTATAATATGCCCGTAACTAATGGAATAGAGTTGAATGTAAGATAGTTCATAGTTCAGCGTTCATAGTTCATAATTCATAACCGATGTACAATCGGAAAGCCATGCCCGGCAAGATAGGTAAAGTGAGAAACCACATAACGCATTGACACAATCAGTGTTCATCTGTGGAATCTGTGGTTAATGCTAAAAAGGCGCGATTGTTTTTACTAAATTATGCAAAACAAAGCCAATTTGTGAAAAGGTCAAGTGAACATAAGCGTCTTTACCATAAAGGATTATGGAAACAAAACTGGTTTCGGCGTCCCGGAAAACAAACCCAAACAAAGCCAATTTGTGTTTTTGGCGGCGTATTGCTAAGGCACTAACTTATGGAACAGCAAAAGGGCAAGAGCCCCAAGGAAAGCGCGGTAGAAACAAGATATATCCTGATGCCCCAGCACGCCAACCCGCAGGGAACGGCGTTCGGCGGCGTGATTATCGCGTGGATCGACACGGTCGCGGCAATGGCGGCACAAAAACACGCTCGCTGCGAGGTCGTTACCGCCGGCATCGACTCCCTTATCTTCCGCGAGCCGATCCGTATCGGTGACCACGTGGTGCTTAAGGCCTCGGTCAATTACGTCAGCCGGTCGTCAATGGAGGTGGGCGTGCAGGTTACAAGAGAAGACCCATACAGCAGCCAGAAAGCCGTCGCTACGACCTGCTATCTGACGTTCGTCGCCCTGGGTGAAGATAAAAAGCCCACGCCTGCCCCGCCGATTTTGCCCCAAACACGAGAGGAGAAAAGGCGCTATGAGAACGCCAGACTTCGCGTCCAGGCCAGAAAGAAATTACTCAAGAAGATCAAATAACATCCGGCAAACGTCAGCGTAAGTTCATCTTTGTGCCGGCGGGTCCGGCGTTCGGGATGGAGATTCAACTCTGCGATGCGAACGAGAATTGGACTTGATTTCTATCCTATCAGGATGTCGTGCGGGCGAAGGCTTGCGCCCGTACTTCTGCCTGAGCATTTCTCTTTTCTGATAGCACTGCTCTTTGAAAACTGCAATCTCGGAGTCAAGATTCGCGTTTGGCGAATCGCCGAAAAACGCATGCACGATGGGAAAAACAAGGTCGGGCTTTTTCTTCCGCAGCTCCTTTGCCATCGCCTCGATCTTTGCGGTGGCGACTCCTTCCTGCATGCAGGTAAATGGGCCTACGTGAAAGATGCCGGAAATATACGCCTCGCCGGTCGGGCCTATCAAATCATGCATAAAGTAATAGGCGATCGCCGTGCTCAGGGGCGATTCGCCCTCGATATTGCCGTGAGTCTCGTGGTGGCTTTCCAGGGTCTCGATCATCTCCATAGGCGTTGGAAAGACATGTCTGCCCTCGAGCACGTGGTGGAAAGGCGCGGCGATCTTTTCCTCGACAGACGACATATATTTGCCCTTGAGGACTCCCTTGGCGAGTTTGGCTGCATAGTGCAGAGTCCGGGCCAAATTCAACTGCGCCAACCCGAGTTTAACATCTCTTTTCGCGTTCCTGCGATTCATCTGATTTATGTAGTACAGCCAGTCAGTTATGGGGTCTCTTATTACCTCCAGTTGCTGCTGTTCCAATTGGCGGACGACGTAACTCGTATAAGGGTCGTGCTGGCGCATATAGATTTCGCCTATGTATAGAACAAGCGGAAAACGCTGCCCGGCGTTTTGGAATTTAGAATTTAGAATTTCGAATTTAGAAACCGTTTCCTCGCCCCACGCGACAAGGTCCTGGGTGCGTGCGCCTTTTTCTACCACCTTCTGCAGCGCAACCAGCCGGTCCTTCTTCAACTGGTCTACCGCCTGGCCGTCATCAGAGTACGGGCGAAATCTCAGAACGATGTCCTCCAACAAATCCGATGCTTTTATCCCTTTGAACAGGATCTGCTGCATCCGAATCTTTTCTTTGACGCCGAAGCCTTGCGGAAAAGGTATGTCAAGGTAGTCACTTTCCGAAGAGGGCCCTACGACCGGGACCTTTTCCAGACCTTCGCGGTCCATAAACTGCCGGAGCAGCTCGGTGTATTTGCCGAATCTGCACGGGCCGCTTGTGGTGGGCAGCATAACCAGGAAATTATCCTCCACGTACTGTTTGCCCTTTGCTTCAATCTGCTCCTGCAAGAAGCCGATCGCATCGCCGACCACGCCCTTGAGCGGATGGCAGACCTCGGTATAGATGTGCCGGCGGGCAACTTCGTAACCTCTCTGCGTAGCGGTCGGCAGCACTAAACTATCTATGCCAAAGTGCTTCAGGCCGGCAACGCCGACATGGCTGCCATCGCCCATGTAAGGAATAAGCCAGATTCGTTTGTCGTAACTGTCGGGCGATGGTATTTTCAAGCGGTCCATCTGCAGGCGTTGGGGCCTACTCTGATTTACGACCCTTTCATGCGCCTCGGTCCTGGTAACGAAGGGCGCATTGTTGGTCTGCGCATCGGTCAGCAAAACGAGCAACGGCTTATCAGCCGCCTGCTGAATCCTTTCTTCCTGATAGATTTTCAGGCTATCCGGCCCACATGCGAAGTTCATCATCCTGATGCCGAACAGGTTGGGATGATCCGCTACAAATAGGTGGGCTTTAAGTATTTTTACGCTTTCGACCCAAAACTCGTTCGTAACAATTTGGTCGATTGGGATATTCTCGAATTTATGCTCTAAGAAGATTTGCGGTATGTAATCGAGTCCCCTGACCTGCGAAAACATCGCTCCGGAGTTTGAACTGGCTTCGGGGTCGAGCAGGACATAGTCTCTGCCGATACCGACGTAGGCCTTTAGGTCCGTGCCTTCGATCCGCCTTAAGAATTTGTCACCCTCTTGAGCGAGGTCGTTCTTGAATTGGGCTTCCGCTTCGTCTGCGGACTTGATAGCGGCTCGAATCTGTCTGTTGCTGCACTTCAAGCCCAATCTATCAAATTCCTGCCGCAGCGCGCTGCGCAAGATATTCTTTGTCTCCGAAGTGCAAGATGGGATTTATCTGCTTGTTCTTATCCAGAGAAAGAACGTCGTTGAGCACGTAGCCTTCCGACTCGGTATAAATGCAGTACTTCAGGTCAGGCGGCGTATCTTTTCTCTGCTCGATAAAGCTCGGATTGAATAGGTACTCGATTCTATTGTCGCTGTTTAGCACCGCTGCGTGCCCCGTCGCCAACTTTCTGGCGATGCAGAATTCGGTTCTGGAGTTATCCACGCCAATTTTTGCTATCTCTTTATTGCTCTGCGGCGAAATCACCGGGAAAAAGCTGAGCCTCCGCAAAAGTGCAGCGCTCCAGATTCCCTTTTCGCCCAGGGTTGTTAGGCTTCTTTTAACGCCTATGGTCCTCCCGTTTCCCGCGTCGCCGTGCCGGCGACGGCTAAACACAGCCTCGCCGATACTCTTGGCGTTTTGCGCGTCGCCGGGCCGGAGACGGCTAAACTCGGCTTCGCCTAAGACGGCCCCATACAGTTTGAAGTGCTTTTCAAATATCTGGTGGTACTTCTGGACATAATCGAGCTTTGGCTTTCGCGCAGATTCAGAATTTCCCCGCGGACAAAAGCCGCCCGTGATTATTTCGTCGTCCTCGATAGAGAAAACCTCGAGCTGGCAATCCCTGATGCCGCAGGATTTCCCTTTGAATAGCTCTTTGCAGGCAACCCTGCGTTTCTTGAACGGCATATCGACCACGTCCCAGCCTCTGAAGGCCGATTCGCATCTCTTACCGTCCTGCTGCAGACGCTTTATGTTCTCAATAATATCCAGTGCCTGTCCCCACGCCCCGAACATCTCTCTGTGCGGATAAGCCTCTATTTCTTTGCCCGTTACCTGTGCTAGGGCCGCGAGAAACGCCTTTCCCAACGGCGGGCCGCCCTGTGCGGAGGACTTTTGCCCGACGTGCTGGGAGCCGCCGACAAACTTGTAGTAGTAGCTGGCGGCGGTCCCTCGTACTATCGCAGCGGCAATCTCGTCTTTGCCGAATCCTTCGGCGATGAGCCTATTCTCATCCATCTCCATAAAGACGCCGCAGGTCGAGTCAATTATGGGCACCCTCTTTGCACTAAGAGCCGCCTCCTGCAGGGAGTTCTCCACGTTAAGGTTTATCACGTCCGCCATATTCTCCAGCGTTTGGCCCGACCCAGCCTGGCAGCTATAGTTCATCTTCGCCTCTTTTACCGTTCCGTCGGCGGCGAAGCTGGTGAACTTCATATCCTGCCCGCCCACCTCAAAGATCGTGTCGATCTGCGGGTCGTAATGTTTAACGCCCAGGGCGTGGCAGGTAATCTCGTCGGTTATCCGGTCGGCAAGCTCAATTCCCGTTTTGGCGAGTTGTGCAGCCTTCTTCTTGCTGACTAAAATTTTCTCGTATAGCTTTCTGGCTGAGCCTGTTGCACCTACGCCTCTGATGATAACCTTATCCCGGTGCCTGCTCAGGTATCTTAGAACGCGCTTTAGGGATTCTTCGGGATTGCCGTGCGTCTTGATGTAGAGTTTGTCCAGCAGTTTGCCCGTTTTGGCCTCCACCAGAGCGCCCTTGGTTGTGGTGCTTCCGCCGTCGATTCCCAGGACCACTTCCGTGCCGGAAGATATTTCTTCTTTGATCTCTTGGTTGGTCGCGTGCACCTTCCGTAGGGATTCAACCAAAGGTGGGGCAAACTGTCTTTTCTGTCTGCTGTATTCGGCAACCCTCTGCAGTTGTTCGGCCTTCATAACGAAGTGGTTGCCTTGCTCAATCGCTTTTAAGGCGGCGCCTATAGCGGCTATGTTGTTGTAGTGCTGCGGGCGTTCTATAGAGATGCCCAACAGTTGGCCCAAGTGTGCTCTTATAAGGTCGTTGCCGAAGACGCCGCCTGTTCCTATGGCAAAAACAGAATTCCCCGCGTCGCCAAATGCCCTAATGCCCAGCACATCGATCTTGTAGTTTCGGGCGACTGTCCGGAAGAGGCCTGCTAAATTGTCCTGTCTGGTCGCACCCTCGTTTTGCTTATGAATTAGGTCAGACTGAATGACAACGCCGCATCGGGCCAGAAACTCGCTGGGATCTACCGCCTCGCAGGCTTCCTGCTCGGCCCGGCGGAACATCTCCTCCACCCGTGCTTGCAGCTTGCGCCGTTCCGAACACCGATGCTTTCTTTGGTGCTGTCGTCCGGCGCTGCGCCGGGGTATTCCAAGTACGGATTGGGAATCTCGCCCTCAAACAGCCGACGGCACTGCTTTTCTATCAGCGTCCCCGATCCGCCGCCACACTTAGTGCCGGTCCGCCACTCCTGAATAACCTGCCTGCTGCTCACTGTTTCTAGATGAAAGAAGTATGAGTCCTTCGCCCCTATATGCAGGATGTATGCGGCATTGGGGCTAACGATCTCCGCGCCTTTAGGGATAGCCACACTGTCATAGACATACATTGCCCCCCTCATAACGTTGGGAAACACCTGGGCACCGCTGCCTGTAAAGCAGGTGCTCCTGATAGCCGTCACGCTAAAACTATCAAGTATCTGCCGCCACGCTTCTATGAGCGCCCCGATCGGATTAGCAAAGTGCATTATCGGCTGGGGTGAATGGAGCACGATACCATCCGCCGTCAGTACGGCAGAGTGAACAAAACTACTACCGATATCAAAAGCTGCATATAGTGCTGGGTTGTGTTCTTGCTTTTGCTCTTCCATTATAAGGTGGATAACCTGTTTCTGTTAATGATAGAACCACGAATAATTCACACGCCAACCACCTTAATAATGCCAGCTGCTGATTTTGTCAAGCAAACTCACTACCAAGCCAACAATTTACACACCCTGGTAGTAGTCACCTTTCAGAGCCTAAAAATAGTCACAGCCCCCTCTTATGCGAGAAGAACACCCTAAACTCACAAATTCAGGGAGCTTATGACTATTACTGTTATGAGATAGATACTATATTAACATAAATAGTTTCAGACACCCATACGAGCCATTCTGATAACGGTGGGAGAACTTATTTTTTTGCTGAAAAAGGGTTGTCAACACCTATCTTCGTGTGTAGAATAGCTGCATCTGATTTACGTACCCGATTCGGACGTTTTGTTGTTTTCTTTGTTAAACCTAGGGTGCCATTATGAAAGCACAGTTTAATCGAGCCGCACTTGCTGAAGCGTTAGGTCTTCTGACCTCTGTTGTGCCAAGCCGCACGCCTAAGCCTATTCTTCAATGTGTTCTTATTACGGCAAACAAAAAAGAGACACGCATCTGCGCCACCGACTTAGAGGTGGGTATAAACCATGTTATCTCCAGTGTTCAGGTCGAGGAAGATGGCGCTATTGCAGTACAGGCGGAGAGATTAAACGCCATAGTGCGGGAAAGTACGGAAGATATTCTCCAACTGGAAGCTGCTGAAGGCATGTGCACAGTAACGGGGGCGGATAGTAAATTCACCATCTACGGTCAAACACCCGAAGAATATCCAATAGTTCCTGTTTTTGAAGGCGACCCCGATATAGAGGTAACGTTGGAGAATCTGCAGGCAGGCATAGAACAGTGCCTTTTTGCAGCAGCTAAGGAGAGCAGCCGTTATGCTATTAACGGTTTGTTGTGTGAAACCAAGGGCAAAAAAATGTGGTTGGTGGCTACCGATGGCAGACGGCTGGCACGGTGCAGGGTCAGCTTGGTTTCAGCTCAACGCGAGCAGACCCAGCGAAAAGTGATAGTTCCAGCTAAAACAATGGCGCTACTAAGTAAGATCGCAAGTCACGACAAAGAGAGTGTTAAGCTCAAACTCGTCGAGAATCGGATACTACTGAGCTGTGCAGATGTAGTAGTAAGCTCCAATCTCGTGGAAGGCAATTTTCCGAACTACGAAGATATCATCCCCACAGATTACCAGAAAAAAATAAGATTGTCGACGGCTGCAACTCTAAGTGCGGTTCGGCGAGCGGCTCTACTCACCAGCGAGGAATCCAGAGGAATCAAGCTCTCCATTAACAAGGACACTCTAGTCTTTTCCGGGAGGGTACCTGAAACCGGCGACGCTCGCGTGAGCATGCCGATTGAGTACAAGGGCGAGCCTATTGATATCGGCTTCAATCCGCAGTTTCTGGCGGATGCGCCTGCGCGTTATTCAGACGCCGGAGTTTGAATTGGAGCTGGGTGAGCCAGACCGGCCGGGCCTAATCAAGAGCGGCTCGGATTTTCTCTATGTCCTAATGCCCATCAGCCTTGGTTGAGGGTCAACATCCTCATAACGACGCGGCGGGCGCAGGATATGTCAGGCTATGATTACAAGCAATCGATACGATGCGTACGCTGGCCGAGGCCCGACTACTAATAGAGTTGACGGCCCAGCCAGGTTAGGTGATGCAGTACGGGAGGTTCTAGAGAATCGGATCTCGCCGCGGCAGGCCAGGTTCGGCTCTGTGGTCGAATCATGGCAGCAGTTAGTGCCGGTCGAATTTGCTTGCCACTGTAAACTTGTTGACCTTACGGCGGGCACGCTGAAGGTGATGGTTGACTCGCCGTCATATATGTATGAGATGCAGCTATGCCGCTCGGCGCTTCTGAGCGAGTTACAGCGAGAATGCCCACACGTGCGCATAAGAAAAATTGACCTTGCTGTGGGCTCTATATGACCTGCCGGCCACCGAAATAGCATCACCGGAGGCGGTAATTTTTCAAGCCGGAAGCAGGAAATTTCCGAAATTTAATTAGGCAAGCGCTATGATGCGGAAGGCATAAAGAGAACGCATATATGAGTGCTCAGAAGTACGATGCCAGCAGTATCAAGATACTTGGGGGCATAGAAGCGGTCCGCAAGAGGCCGGAGATGTATATCGGCGACCGCGGGCCCGGCGGCCTGCACCACTTGGTCTATGAGGTGCTCGATAACTCCATCGACGAGGCAATGGCCGGCTTTTGCGACAGCGTAAGCGTGCGCATCGGCGCCGATGGCAGTTGCGCAGTAGAGGATAACGGGCGCGGCATACCTGTCGAAGAGCATAAAGAAGCTAAAGTAAGCGCTTTGGAGGTCGCGTTGTGTACGCTGCACGCCGGCGGAAAGTTCGACAACGAGAGCTACAAAGTGGCGGGCGGACTGCACGGCGTTGGCGTAAGTGTTGTTAATGCGCTCAGCGAGTGGTTTGAGGCGGACGTCTATCGAGACGGTAAACAATTCCATTTCGAGTGTGTCCGTGGTAAACGGACCGCCCCGGTAAAGGAGATGGGGCTTAGCAAAAAGCGCGGCACAAAGATAACCTTTATGCCTGACGAGGAGATATTCGGCGATGCCGAGTTTGCCTACGATACGCTGCTGAAGCGGATACGCGAGCTTGCGTATCTGAATGCCGGGCCTCAAGATCAGCTTCCATGACGATCGGGCTGAAGAAAAAGGAGGTCGTTCAAGTTTGACGACGGCCTTAAGGCCTTCATCAGGCACCTGAACGAAGGCAAGGAGGTGCTGCATCAGGACGTGATTTACCTGGCAAAGGAAGACGCCGATGCGAAGCTCACCTGCGAGGTCGCGATGCAGTATAACGATGGCTACACCGAAAACGTGCTGGCCTTCGCCAACAACATCCGTAATATCGACGGCGGCACGCACCTGTCCGGGTTTCAAGACCGCCCTAACACGCACGATGAATTATTATGCCAAGGCCAACAATCTGATTAAGAACGGCCAGGTTACGACCGGCGAAGACCTTCGGGAAGGGCTAACCGCTGTGGTCGCCGTCAAGCTCGCGGAGCCGCACTTCGAGGCGCAGACAAAGGTCCGCCTGACTAATCCGGAGGTCGGCGGCTTTGTCGAGACAACTGTCAACGAGCAGCTTGGCCATTACCTGGAAGAGCACCCCGCAGAGGCAAAGCGAATACTCAATAAGGCCATCCAGGCGGCGGCTGCTCGCGAGGCGGCCAGAAAAGCCCGCGAGCTAACCAGGCGAAAAGGCGCCTTGAGCAGCGCAAGTTTGCCCGGCAAATTGTGGGACTGTGCCAGCAGGGAAAAAGTCGGCACAGAGATATTTATCGTTGAGGGCGACTCCGCGGGCGGCTCGGCAAAGGCAGGACGCGATAGAAACATTCAGGCAATTCTGCCGCTGAAGGGCAAAATCCTCAACGTGGAAAAGGCCCGCCTGGAGAAAATGCTCGCCCACGATGAGATCCGAACTATGATAAGCGCCCTGGGAACCGGCATAGGCGTCGATGAGTTCGATGTGCAAAAGTGCCGCTACGGCAAGATAATCCTGATGACCGATGCCGATGTCGATGGCGCCCACATTCGAACGCTGCTTCTGACCTTTTTCTTCCGCCAGATGCCGGAGCTGCTCGATAAACGCATGATCTATATTGCTCAGCCGCCCCTGTATGAAATCCGGGTCAAAGGCCAGAAGAAGTCTGAGTATGTTTTGAACGAGAATCAGATGCGACGGCGTATGATTGCTCGCGGCCTTGAAGGAACAGAGCTTGTAATACGCGATGGTCACCGTTTAGCCGTCGCCGGTACGGCGACGGACCCGCGACAAATCGTGGCGCTAAACGGGCAAAGAAAACTGTGGAGACAGCAGAACCGCGCAAGGTCTCCGGCGAGCAACTGGCTGCCCTTGTCAAGGCTCTTGCTGATGCGGAGCGCAGCGTAAGCGTTCTTGCCAGGCGAGGCATTAACTTTGAGCAGTTCGTCAAGGCACATTATGATGGGCAGCAGTTGCCGCGGTTTCCTGATTCGCGCGAGGGCGCGAAGAAGTCTATTACGACGCTGGGCAATACGAGGCCCGGCGTTTAGCCGTCGCCGCCGAGGCTTCGGACGCCGAGGCCGAACAGGCTGTGGTGGCCGACGAACTGCACGAGGTCGCGCGCATCAATCAGATAAACGAAAAGCTCAAGACCGATTTTGACCTGGACCTCTCGGATTTTCTGCTAAAGGCGGAGAAATCCGTTTCGGGAGAGTCTTTGCCCACTAAGTTCACTCTGCTTCACGGGACAGACGCCGACGACGTGGCTTCGCTGGCGGATATCTGTCCGGCTATCAGGCAGATCGGCGGCAAGGGCATTGAAATAAAGCGGTTCAAAGGTCTGGGCGAAATGAATGCCGAGCAGCTCTGGGACACGACGATGAATCCAGGCACCAGAACCTTGCTCAGCGTCAGGCTTGACGATGCCGGCGAAGCCGACAGACTCTTTAGCATTTTGATGGGCGATGACGTACAAGAGCGGCGCGACTTTATCCTCGAGCACGCCCTTGAGGTCCAGTACCTGGACATCTAAAGGGCGATTCCGTGTCTAGAAAAAAACAGCCGCCCCTTAGGGGCGGCCTTTCCCCGGAAATTCTACAGCGGGTTCTCCCTTGATGTGTGGCGACCCCTAAGGGGTGCTCGGGCTATCAGTAGGCAGGAGGTTGTCCCCACTGCCGAAATAGGGCCAAATACAAGCTGACTTTTCGCCTCTTTGGGATCCACCTTCTTTTACAGAATCCCGTATACTATATTAGACGTACTTGCCGCCCAGAATGTTACAGATATTTTCAGCGAAAAAGTTGGCCCTCCTTCGCTTTCGTTCAGGACCGGGCAGAAGCTGCAGCTCATCGCCGCAGATTTTGGCTAGGCCAGGAGCCTATCTGGCCGCGCTCTGGGCTGGCACTTGCACGTGACGTCAGTATCGCCGTCCGCTGGCGGAACTGGTCATCAGTCATTTTGCCTGTTGAATACGCATCGATGTCTGCTTTTTTGGCCCGAATGGTGAGAATCAACGAGGATGCCTCAGTTCCAGATGCCATCAGAATTACGGACTCGTCCGCTTTGAGGTTTCGGATGTTCGCAGCGTGCTTTAGTGCCTTAATGAGAGTCGCCTTTAGCTGCTCAACCGTATCTTTGTCGTACTGTCTTTTTTGTTCATTGTTCATTGTTCCTTGTTCATCGATGAACCATGAACCCTGAACCATGAACAATTCTCGCTTTGTCTGTTCCCAGACCCGATCGGCGCCTTCTTTGACCTTCTCTACCTGGACTTCTGGCGGCGGCGAGAGCGGGAAATCAACATTCATAAAGAAGAGTGCCGCGTAGCCCTGCACGTACATAGCTTGGGTCTGCGTCGCACCGGGCTGCCCGGACCGGCCAAGTAAATCGTCAAGCTCAATGAGCGAGCCAAAACGCGTGCGTCGCTGCGCTCGGCCCAGTTTGTTGTCTAAGATGCGCGACATGATGTTGAGGTCGAGAGTTACATTGGCGAGGTCCTCGGCCTTGGTCTGCGAAGTCAACACCAACAGTCCGCCTGTGGTGGATTCATCGCCGCCTCTTGCCTGGGCAGGGGCAAGACTGTATTGGACTTGTTGCAGGGCCATATCGGCCTGTGCCCGGGCGTCATCGGCCTGTGCCCGGGCGTCTGCGGCTGCCAGCTCAGCTTCTCTTTGGGCTGTTTTTTCTGCCAGTTCTGCCTGCCTTTGTGCTATGACGGCTTCTGCCTGGCGGGCATCTTCAACCGAGGCAGAACCAGCTATTGCTAAATTGACCGCTATGAACGCTATAATAATTTGGGTGAGCGATTTCATTTTTCTATCCCTTTCAGACAAAACCCCGCAATAAATTGCGGGGCTAAATACTACTCTCTGTTCAATATGTCAACATGGAAACTCGCTGGCTGAATTTGTCGTAATCCAGTTGGTTTTTTGCAAAACTGTCGACATCCGACTTTTTAGCGCGAATTGTCAGGAATGTGGCTTGGCCAGGTGCGGTTTCTGCCGGAAGCGCGGCAGTGGAGGTGCGGACGTTGTCGTCTGCCGGCGAAGTCTCGATAGTGCTTGTGGTGACAAACTTGCTTGTAATAATCACGGCGGGCGAGGAGCTCCTTACCACCACTGTTACCCATTCATCGCTTTTCAAGCCTCGAATGTTTGCTGTGTGCTTAAGTGTTTTGATTATTGTCTTTTGCAGCTCCTGGATTTTCTCAGCGTCATACTCTTTTTGTGGCTGTACTTTTACGCGTCGCCTGCTATCGCCAGGGTTATAAATCTCCTTTTTTGTTTCTTTCCACACTGTATCGACCCCCTCTTCGGATTTATCCTCCTGCGCTTGGGTGGGGCTGAGAGGGGGAAATCTACGCCGATAAGAAATAGCGAGCCAAAACCTTCAAGGTAAATCGCCTGTGTCGCGGAGCTGCGACCCACAAAGACTTCGGACCAGGGATCGGTGTTCCGGTCGAAAAAGACGCCTGTCCTTGTTGCAGTCAGGCGCTGCTGGCCGAGACTTTTGTCTAAGATGCGCAACATAATGCTCATATCTTCCATTACTGCCGCGATGTCTTCTGGCTTCATTTCCGTGCTGGGGATCACCAGGACTGCGCCGGCGCTACCGCGTTCTGCTGGCCAGACAGAAACGGCGACCGGGCGACTTGCCCCGATGGGCACGCTGGGCGCTGCTGGTTCTGCGGCTGCTGCCTCGTAAGCTTGTATGCCAAGATTTGTCTCTGGTGCGATGGAGTCCTGGCTGGAGTCTGCTGAAGCCAAACCTGCACACAGCAGCATAATAATAGTAGTTTGGATTAGAGCTTTCATTGTCTACTCCTTTCATTTTGTAGTGTTCGGACCTTCATACAAGTTTGGATTCAAGCCGGCTAGCTGGTTATAAACTAAGAATTGTGCTATGTCGTCCTTGGTACGCTGCAACTCATCCCCGGTAGCGACAGCGAGGGTCTCTATGCCATTTGCAAACTGGGCCTTATCGCGCACACGGTCTGATTCTATTTGGCGTAGCGCTGCCGCAACCGATCGCAGATCCCTGATTTGCGCATCTCTGACAGATTGAACGAGGTCTCTGAGCAACTGGTTGGTCGCAACTCCCGAAGCGGCTAAGGTCTGCACAGCAAACTGGTTGAGGTCCTGACGATATTCGGCTCGGAGCTCGTCTTTAAGTTCGGCGTTGTTGCCGGCCAGAATCAGTTGCCACTGCCGGCCCATCGGCTCAAGCAGGTCTCGCTGGATGGCGGGTTTAAGAGCGGCGTAAAGCTCCCCCGCATCCATCGTTTTGGGTGCTGACAGTCGGCCCACCATGTAGCCACTGGCAATTAGAAAAACTGCCGCGGCAGCGAATCTTATAAAGTGTACGATGCTGGATGCTCGATGCTTGATGCCCGAACAGGGATCAGGAGTCAGGGTTCGGGACTCGTTAGCGCCGGCGAGTTTGGTAAGCGTTGCGTCCACCACTTCTTGCGGTGGGCCGGGCGGAACTTCCGTATTGGCAAGAGCTTCTATTGCCTTAGCCAGCAGGTTCTTTTCTTGTGTCATAACTATCCTCACTTTCTTCTTTGCCGGGCGCTCTTTCAAGGAGCATACGCAGTTTTGCAGGCCCGATGCAGTGATACGCCTGCTGCGCTGGTCTTGATTCCTAACTGTTTGGCAATCAAGCGGTAACTCATGCCGTTCAGGTATCGCAGGCAGAAAACTTCTGCGTGCTGCGGCGGCAGTTGAGCAATGGCACTTCGCAGTTTTTCAGCCAACTCCTGAGTCTGCAACTGCTCAGCCGGATCATAATTACAACTTGGCGAGGCAGGCCAGTCGGCTGGTTCGCTGCCAGTGCGCCGATGGTGCGCCCGCTGCCGCAATTGGTCTATTGCCCGTGCAGTGGCCAGCCGAGACAGCAGTGCAGGGAAGTTTCGCACCTGCTGGCGCTGTGAAACCGCCAGAGCGCAGATAAACGTTTCTTGAAAACAGTCAGCCGTATCGGTGTAGTTACCCAGCAGTCTGTATGCGGTCTGCCATACAATCGGGCCGTGCTGTTTCACAATTACCTGCCAATCAATAGCTTGCAAACAATTCTCCCTGTAAAACGGCAGGCATGTATCTATCAGTACCTTCGAGAATTCGCGTTGTTTTAGCCGCCTGGCAAAAACATTCTAATCTTATCAAGATAGTAGTCGATGCACCGTAGAGTTTATTACAAAAAAGCACCGAATCAGAACGCTGCGGAAAAAAATCTTTGATTCAGCGGAGTTTTCACTTGCAAAAAAATTTTGCCTTGTCAGAATAGGGCGGTTCTTCGGTCAGGTCAATTTGAATGCGGCGTCGTCCCTAAGGGACGAGTGTGAGGCTTAGGAATGAGGGGAAGCCAGGTAAAGCAGGAAGCTACCAGCCAGAAGTGGAGAGTTGTTGACTTGTGTCACCTTTCGCTTCGGTGTTATCCATTTGTCAAGAGCCTGGCTTTGGTTTCCGCAGTCCTGCTATTGTGCGTGTCGGTCGGCTGCGAGTCTCCAGACAAGTCGCCAGACAAGGTGACGAAGGCTAATCTCTTGTACCAGCTCGACGCAAGTTTGAGAATCCTGACGCACACTGTAAGCTGGGCCAATTGTACTGCGATGAGGGACAATACACAAAAGCAGAGTATCATTTCGACGTTGCTCTGCAATTTGACCCTGTTCACAGACCTACTCAGGCAGCGATGGTGAATATGTTTGCCAAAAGAGCCGACAAAGCCAAAGCCCAGTTGTATGCGAATATGTATATCAAGCAGGCTGCCGGTTCTGTGAGCCAGTCCCTTGAGTTAGGCCAGGCGTTCCAGACGCAGGGCTTGGATGAGTATGCGCTAGCCTGCTATCAACAGGCACTGGGCTTGAGCCCGGATTCTCCGGAGGCTAACAAACATTTAGGATACTATTATCTGGCCAAGGCCGATAAGGCACGCGCGAGGAGTATTTGACGCGCAGTTTCCAGGCCAATCCCAATCAGCCGGATGTGGCTCTTGAATTGGGCCGGCTCGGCGTGGTGGTAGAGACGCCGCGTATGCCGGAGAAGATGAGACCTAAGTCGGTTGAGTCTTCGCGTCAGAGCACTGAAGGTTCTGGTAAGAGCAAAGCAGGAGCGGTGAGCACAAAAAAGGCATAAGTGAAAGGGAAAAGCCTGAAACTGTGGGTTTAGGTGGGTTTTAGTCTTTGACTTTTTCATTGCCCCGTGGCGAAAGGATGCGCTGCGGGGTTTTTTATTTACTATCTGCTATTTACTATTTACTATTGCTCGTCCGCTGGGCCGTCGATGGCTTATTTGAATAGTCAATAGCAAATAATCAATAGTCAATCTTTATGTTGGGACTGCATCCGGCAGATATCGCGGTTTTAGTTGTGTATTTTGTCGGGATTACTCTGCTCGGGTTCAAGGCCGCCAAAGGCATCCGCAGCATGGCGGACTTTTTTATGCCGCGCAAGTTCAGCAAAGTGCTCATGATGATGCACGCCTTTGGCAGCGGAACACACGCCGATCAGGCGGTGGGCGTCGCTTCAAAAACTTACACCAACGGGCTATCGGGCATCTGGTACCAGTGGTGCTGGCTGTTTTCCACGCCTTTTTACTGGCTGATTGCATCGCTGATGAGGCGATTTCGTGCGATAACGATGGGCGATGTTTTCGAGGCAAGGTTCGGCCCCAGTGTCGGGATCCTGTTTGCGGTGGTCGGGATGATGAACCTCGCGGTCAATATCGGGGTGATGCTGAAGGGTTCAAGCGCAGTCGTGCAGGCAAGCACAGGCGGACTGGTCTCATCCAATCTTGTCATCGTAGTAATGACGGTAGTCATTGTGATATACGGCACGGCAGGCGGACTATCGGCGGTGATAATGGCGGACTTCATTCAGGGAATCTTGACTATCGTGTTCTCCTTTATGCTTCTTCCATACATCCTAAGTGCGGTGGGCTGGATGGATGGAGTGCGCTCGGCGATAAAAGACCCCAGCATGTTGTCACTCGTAGCTCCGAAAGAGATAGGACTTTTTTACATAATCGTCATTGCGCTCAATGGTCTGATTGGGATAGTAACACAGCCGCATATTATGGGCAACTGCGCTGCGGGTAAAACGGAAATGGAAGGCCGGGTGGGGCTAATGTGCGGCAACTTTGTAAAGCGTATCTGTACAATAGCATGGTGCCTGACTGGCCTTGCCGCGGTTGTATATTTCGCCGGGCGTGACATCCAGCCGGACCATATCTTCGGATTGGTTGCTGCGGAATTTCTGCCTAAGGTCTCGTACGGAGTGTTAGGGCTATTTTTAGCATCGCTTTTAACCTCGGCATTAGGCTCGTGCGATTCGTTTATGGTGGCTTCGGCGGGCCTGTTCACGCAGAATATCTACAAGCGATTTGTGCCAAATAGGGGCGAGAAACACTATATTTTAGTTGCACGGCTTATGTCTTTTTCAGTCGTTGCCGCCGGGGCAGGTGTTGCCTTCTGGTTGCCCAACGTTGTGCGCGGGCTTGAGGTCTTCTGGAAGATTTCGCCGATGATGGCAATCGGGTTTTGGCTGGCGTTTTTCTGGAGGCGGATAACAGCAGCCGGCGCGTGGGCATCGACACTCACGGCGTTCGCGACGTGGTGGCTAACGGCACAAGAGTTTTTCGTAACGTGGCTTGGTAAGTTTCCCGTAAGCCAGTCGCTGCGCTTTATATTTATCAGGGACGGCGCGGCAGAGGTATATCTGCCGTGGCAGATGGTTTTCTACCTAACTGCCGGCACGATCGCCGCTGTGGTGGCAAGTTTGCTGACTAAGCCGGCAGCCAAAGAAAAGCTCGATAATTTCTACGCGCTCGTGCGGACGCCCGTGACGCCGGGCGAGCAGATAACTGCACCCTGCACCTTGCCTGCCGGTGCGGTTGTTCCTCCCAGGCGTAGTATTCTGCCGGGCACAAGTTTTGAAATACTCGTTCCGTCAGCAACTTCCGTAGCGGGGTTCTTCGCTGGCTGGGGCTGCGTGGCGGCGATCATTCTCTCGGTTTATCTGATAGTCGGTGGATGAGAGGGAATTGAATTATGATTCTGGGTAAATACTCGCTGGGAATTGGTGACAGGTTTGGTCGGCAGGGAAAGGCACAACTCGCTGCCTTGATAAAGGCGAAAGAAACCGGGCTGGACATTACGCCGGTCTGGAATAAATCCCACCGCGAGCATACAATCGTCGGCACAAAACCCGCCGACACGCGGAGGGGAGCTGACGAGGCGGTGGCTGCTTGCGGCTGGAAGGTGCGATATTTTGTGGACGCCGACCATATCGGGCTAAAAAATGTTGACCCGTTCATCGAATCCAGCGATTTTTTCACTCTCGATGTCGCCGATTTTATCAGCCGACCTGCCGACGAAAAAGACATCGCACGGTTTGTGACAAAACGCGGTAAGTATGCGGGAACGCTTGAAATCCCTGGGATCGAGATGGGCCTGCATGTCACGCAAGAGCAGATAAGGGCCATCGCGGCAAAGTATTTGTTTGCGGTTAAACAAGCGGGCGAAATCTATCGGCACATTGCCTCTGCCAAAGGCGCCGGCAACTTTATAACCGAGGTTTCGATGGATGAAACAGACAAGCCTCAAACGCCGGTCGATTTACTTTTTATCCTTGCTGCGATTGCCGATGAAGGGATTCCTGCCCAGACGATTGCCCCAAAATTTACTGGGCGGTTCAATAAGGGCGTAGATTACGTCGGCGATGTCAGTCAGTTTGCCAAAGAATTCGAGCAAGATTTGGCGGTGGTCGCCTTTGCAGTTAGGGAATTTGGCTTGCCGCCGAATTTGAAACTTAGCGTTCATTCCGGCAGCGATAAATTTTCTATTTATGGGCCGATCAACAAAGCGCTGAAGAAATTCGATGCCGGTCTGCACTTAAAAACCGCCGGCACTACCTGGCTGGAAGAGCTTGCCGGATTGGCGCTGGCGGGCGGCGAGGCGCTCTGGTTCGCAAAGGACGTGTACATGCAAGCCTTTCGGCGGATTGATGAGCTGTGCCGGCCGTATGCCAGCGTGGTCGATATCGATCGGTCGAGGTTGCCTGAGCCGGTCGAAGTCCACTTTTGGAATAGGCGGCGGTTTGTCGCGACGTTGAGGCACGACCAGTCTTGCAAGGACTACAATCCGAGCTTCCGCCAGCTTTTGCACATCTCCTACAAGCTCGCCGCCGAAGCGCCAGTGGTACTTGGCCGCGTTAGATAAGTATGAGGACATAATCGCACCGCAAGTCACGGCCAATCTCTACGAACGGCACATAAAACCTCTGTTTGTGGGGCTGGATTTGCTTGACGCGACACGGCTATTCACATAGATTGTGTATCTGTCCATAGGTTTACTGCTTTGTCGTGTTGGGTTACGGACCGGAAGAAGACCGAAAACCACTGGCAGTATGTCGGCTAAGGTTATGACAAAGAAAGCCTAATGCAGAAAGAAAATCCCGCTAAACACATGCCTACTGGGAAGAAGGATACCAAAGCTCGCATAAGCCAAACAGAGCTTGTATTTGGTCGATCCAATCTCGTTATTGGGTTGACAGGGCCCTTCGGAAGCGGCTGCAGTCAAATGCGGCAGGTTCTCGCAAACGGAGAGTTTGGTTTCCACCCATTTAAGATTTCGGACGACATTCGCGAAGAGCTGGGGGAGGAAGGCAAACTTATAGAAAAAGGGAGACTAGGCTGGCGGAAGGTACTCCAGGACCGGGGCAATGAGCGCCGTCAGCAGGACCGAGCATATTGGGTAAAAAAGGCCCTGAGCAGAATAGACAAGGCCGATGTCAAGCATGATAACATCGTAATCGATGGTTTTCGGAATTTCTTGGAGGTCCAAGAGATCAGGAAGATATATCCTCGCTTTTTCCTGGTTGCTGTTTGTGCGGAGAAGGAAGAACGTTGGAAGAGAGTGTACAAAGACTATAGTGGAAATTACAGCGACTTTGAGGACGATGACCGCCGTGATCAGAATGAGGATTTTGAATGGGGCCAAAGCGTACAAAGATGTGTGGATGATGCAGACTATGTTTATTATAATAGCGAACACCTCGTGGTAAGTTTGGAAGGTAGTGAAGATCCTGATATGAGTAAAATCGAACGAAGATTGACAGACCAGGCCAGAGATTTTGTGCCCTTGATGAAGGGAGACAAGGGCAGACCTCCCAATGCAAACGAAGTGCAGATCGCTGCTGCTTATGCCCAGTCGAACTCGTCAACATGCTTAAAGCGCCACGTTGGTGCGGTAATAACAGTTCCAAGAAATGGTCAGCACTTTCCTATGTCAATGGGTTTTAATGAGAATCCACCGAATATCAGGACCTGTAAGAGCGAAACAGTATGTTACAAAGATGAAGATATGATGTCAAAACTGAGGGCGAGAGGCAGAAGTATTTACTGTCCCTCGTGTGGCCAGCACCAGACCAATCTTACTGAGCCTTGGTTATGCAGCAAGTGTAAGACAAGCTTGAGAGCGTGGTTGCATCCTAACCGAAACATGGAGCTTTGCACAGCAATTCATGCTGAAGAACGAGCAATTCTTTCTTTAGGTGAGCGTTCTGCTAATGGAGGCACGCTTTACGTCACGACGTTTCCATGTTTCCAGTGCGCAAGATTGATTCTTGATGCTGAAATCAAGAACATTGTATATGTAGAGGCGTATCCAGTAAAAGCCACGGCTGAGTTTCTCAGAGCAAATGGAGTAGATATCGAACCCTTCAGTGGGTTTACTGCCAGAGCATTTTTTAGGATTTTCCCAAAAGTAAATTAAGGATTTAATCCATTCAGTGGAAGAAGGGAGGATATTATGGCAAAGGGGCGAGAGGGGCAAGGGAGTGTCAAGTTGAGAATGTCTAACCCAGCCAAAGAAAACGCTCCTGTGAAAAAGAAGCAGGCTTCAGCAGGGAAGGGACGGAGAGGTTGGAGTGATGTCTTTGACAAGCTTACCTACTCGAAGTGGACCCGGGGATAACATATATGTGTTCGGGTAAGTCTTAACCATTTCAGGCCTCTCGCAACATATAAGGCGTTATCTTCAACCACCTTTTGGGTATGCTCAGCCTTCAGTGTCTGCACTGGAGGCTAATTTTATTCTGCGCACTTCCGCTCTTGGCTCAAAAGATAGCCGAGCAGCAGTAAGCAATTGTGCAGAAAAGCGTGGAACCCTGCCGATATAGGTTCTGGTGTCTTGGTGGAAGCGGCACATAATTTGTTTTAAGAAGAGCTGTTATGGGACTTAAAGTGGCGCAGACGGTGAAGGACAGCCAATCAAAAACAAAAGCTATCGAATTTCTCGCTATCGGGATGCTCCTGGTGCTTCTGTGCAGTTGCATTAGCTTCGACATCGGTGATTGGCCCAGCAAGTTTGTGTATCCGCACAATAGTCCGGCGGCGAATTGGTGCGGCAGAGCGGGGGCTTTTTGTGCGTACTATTTGCTCTACTACCTTGGGCCAGGAGCATTTGTCTTATTGGGCTGCGCGGTTTGTTTTCTGATTGTTCGTTTGGTAAATGTGTCGATAAGTCAGCCGATCTTGCGGGTCGTTGGCCTGGGACTATTGACTAGCGCTGCTTCGGCAAGTTTCTACTGGCTCTGGCCTTATCAGGTCTATCGTTTTCCAATGGGTTCGGGGGGCGTACTTGGCGTGGCGGCCGCTACGGCCTTGCGGCAGCACTTCGCCTCATTGGGCGGGCTCATACTACTGGCAGCTACATGGATTGTAGGGTGCATACTGTTAGCAGATAGTCTGTTCCTGGCCGTTGTTCGCTGTTTTGGCGCTGTGGGCCTAAAGGTAGGCGGCATTTTTTCGCCGGCCTGGGCAGCGGCAAGGCAACAGTCCGAAACGGTCAGCCAAATATGGCAGAAACTGAGCGCTAAGCAGAAGTCGCTGATAGTTCCTGCTGCAGTCTCGACAGGTTGGGATGCTGAGCGGCAGTCCGCCTCTGGCGGAGCAGACAGCGTAGCCATAAGAGGGCCGGCTGAACAAGTCGTGATTCGGGCGGACCGGTCTTCTGTTACCGAACCCGTGAAACGCCCGGCGGTACAGCCCACAAAGATGCCAGTGTGCACACAGCGTACGATGATTATGCCTTGCCCCCGGTAGAGTTGCTGGCGACGCCGCAGTACAGCTTTGGAGCAGTGCAGGAAAAGGTGGTCAAGGCAAAGGCAACGGCGCTGAGAGAGTCTGCTGGGCGAGTTCAGCATAAATGCGCGGGTGGTTGCCGCCGACACCGGGCCGGTCGTAACGATGTTCGAGTTGGAGCTTGCAGCCGGCGTCAAGGTCAGCCAGATAAGCACGCTTTCCAATGATATGGCTCGTGCGCTGGGGGTTGGTGCCGTGCGGGTGGTGGCGCCGCTACCCGGCAAACATACCATCGGCATTGAAGTGCCCAACAGCGAGAAAGAAAAAGTCCGCATGAGGAGCATGATGGAGCTGGCGGGCAGCCGACCCCAGAGCATGGAAATACCGCTGTTTCTGGGCAAGGATTCCGCAGGCGAGGCATTGGTTTGCGACCTGACAAAGATGCCGCATCTGCTCATCGCCGGCACGACCGGCTCGGGCAAAAGCGTCTGTATCAACAGCATAATTGCAGGCGTACTTCTTACAAAACGCCCGGATGAGGTGAAGATGATTCTGATCGACCCCAAGATGGTCGAGATGACGGCGTTCAATACCATCCCGCACCTGATGTGTCCGATCGTTACTGAGACCCAGATGGTGGTGCAGATACTCGAGTGGGCGACGGTGAAGATGGATGAGCGGTACGCCCTACTGGCGGAAGCAAGGGTCAAGAACATCACCGAGTATAACAGCCTTGGCGACAAGGAGATAATGGAGCGGTTCAATCCGAGCAGCCCTGAAGAGGAGGCGCAGATACCCAAAAGGCTGCCTTATATTGTGATCGTAATTGATGAATTGGCGGATTTGATGATGACCGCGCCGAAGGAGATCGAAGCCTACATTGTACGTCTGGCACAGAAAAGCCGGGCGGTCGGCATCCACCTTGTGATTGCGACCCAGCGTCCGCAGGCGACAGTTGTCACCGGACTTATCAAATCCAATATGCCCACCAGGGTCGGTTTTCGCGTGGCGGCTAGGCTCGACAGCCGAATCGTCCTCGACCAGAACGGAGCAGAAACTCTGCTCGGCGAGGGCGATATGCTGTTTCTAAAGCCGGGCACCAGCGACCTGATTCGTGCCCAGGGCACTTTTGTTGATGAGGCCGAGATTAAGCGGATCGTCAAGCACCTCAAGCAGGTTGGCGAGCCGCAGTTCCATCCCGAGCTTACCGGGCTTAAGAAGATCGACACTTCCGAGATGACCAGAGACGAACTTTTTGACGAAGGGGTTCGTATCGTGCTGGAGACCCAGCGCGGCAGCGTATCTCTGCTTCAGCGCCGGCTCAACATCGGCTACGCCCGCGCTTCACGGATAATTGAGATGATGGCGGCCTCCGGAATACTCGGCGAATACAAGGGAAGCCAGGCACGCGAGGTGATGATGACGCTGGAGGAGTACGAGCGCCTGCGCGAGCGGATGGATGCAGAGACAAAGCAAGAAGCTGCCGAGGCTGATTCGTCTGAGCCTGCCTACGTGAGTGAAGGCCAGCGCGGCTATGTCTCCACCGATAGCGAGGATGAGTAAAGACCTTAAAGAAAAAACGCTCGGCGAACTTGAGCAGATAGTCCTCGGCCTGGGTCAGACGAGTGGTGAGCTTGCCGAACCCAAAAAATACCTGGCAGAATACATCTTTCATTTCATCCACAATGAGGCTGCCAAAGAGATCTCTCAAATTACTCCGCTGAGCAAGGCTTTTCGAGCGCAACTAACCGACCAGGGCTACTATATCTCGCAGATTGCTCTGGCAGACAAACTCACCGATAAAGACGGCACAGCTAAGTACGTCTTTACACTGGGCGACGGCAGCAGGATTGAGACCGTGCTGCTGCTGGATGGAAGGGAGAAGACAGACGACAGAAGACAGAGGGCAGCAATCAGTCATCCGTTCTCCGTCATCTGTATGGAAGGTAAAAGACAGACGACAGAAGACAGAGGCCAGCAATCAGTCATCCGTCGTCCGTCATCTGTTGTGCCGCGTCGAACCATTTGCGTTTCTACTCAGGTTGGCTGTGCGCTGGGCTGCCTGTTCTGCGCCACCGGAAGGCTGGGCTTTCGCCGGAATCTGACCGCTGCGGAAATCGTTGACCAGGTCAATGCCGTGCAGGCCGAGGCCGGCAGAATTACAAACGTTGTTTATATGGGCATGGGCGAGCCGCTTCTAAATTACAGTGCCGCGCTCAAATCGGTCGCTATTTTGAATCATCCGAAGGGCAAGAATATCGGCATCCGACGTTTAACTATAAGTACCTGCGGCATATCGCCGGCGATTAGAAAACTGGCTTCTGAAGATTTGCATCCGAAGCTGGCGGTGTCGCTAAACGCACCGAACGATGCCCTGCGGACGCAGTTGATGCCCATAAACGCCAAGTATCCGATAGCAGAGTTGCTAAAGGCGGTGCGGTTCTACCAGGATAAGACTCGCCAGCGAGTCTCCTTCGAATATGTTATGATAAAAGGGCTGAACGATTCTGCTGAACACGCCCGAATGCTGGTCAACCTGCTGCGAAGGCTTATGTGCCACGTGAATCTTATTGAGCACAATCCGTATCCGGGTTGCGAGTTTGCCGGCAGCGACAGCAAGCGTATAAAACAGTTTGCATCCATTTTGGAGGCTGCTGGCATCGAAACTACCGTCCGCTTCAGGATGGGCCGGGGCATACGTGCAGCCTGCGGCCAACTGGGAGCCGACTGGCTGGATGGTTGAATGAAAATGAGCGGAAAATCGACCAGACGTGAGCTTTCGATGATTACTGTCGGTTTTTCGCCGGCCAGGGACATAACCTGCTGCGGGCGCAATCTGGATTGGGGCCTGCACAAGTACATCGACGAGCAGACAATTCGGCCTGCTGGAAAGGCGCGTAAACGTCTCAAAGGCCCTTGCGTGGATGGGGCAAAGAAATCTCGCCGCCGGCCTGTGGGGACGAAGCGATTATCAGCAGATGCTGACAGCGGTGCGCTTTTTGTGGCCTTTGATTGCGGTTAAAATGACAACCGTTGCGGGCAACACGCGGCAGAATGTTACTGTGGTCGATACGGCAAGGGATAGGGACATCCACCTGCGAAATAGAAGCCAATTGGTTTCACGGGCGGCACTGCGAAGACTACGGGCGGATTTGACGGCGTTGGTCAGCAAAAGCAGCGTGTGTGTCTTTGCCGGGGCGATGCCCGAAGACAAGTTTTTGCCTGATATTGTGCGGATGATAGAAGGTTGCCGCGGACGCGGGGCGAAAATCGTGCTGGATACTTCCGGCCCGGCTCTAAGAGAGATTGTCGATGCGGGCTGGGTCTGGCTTATAAAACCGAATGTCCGGGAGTTGGGCGAACTGCTGGGCGAGGATGTTGATGATAATTCCGCCGCTCTGCGCGAGGTGGGCGAAAACTTTTGGAAAAGGTGGAGATCATCTTGATAAGTCGCGGCAGAAAAGGTGCTGTGCTGGTCACCCGGCAAGTGCCTGGCAGGGACGATGTCGCGGCTATAGGAAAACCCGCTCCACGGTTGGCTGTGGAGACTATTTGTTGGCCGGCTTCCTAAAGGCTCTCTGCGAGAACTGTAGGCCGGAATTGGTGCTCAAAACCGGGCTAAAGGTGGCCGCTGCGAGAGCCTGGGGTTGGGACGAAACAAAAGCCTGGCCGCAGGTGCAAAAACAGATAACGGTGGGGTTTAATCGCGTTTGAATCCAGCCGAACTACAAAACGGTGCCCCCGGATGGCTGCCTTTTTTTGATTGCTTTTCGCCGCAGTTTCACGTATTATTATCGTAGATGTTACCGCGATTTTTTTGGAAGGACGCTAAAAGTGGAAAATAGAAAACCTAACATCAGTGTCGTGGCAGCGGCGGTGATAGTTGGCTGGGTAATTGTGCCGGTCGAGGCTGGACAAAAGATACAGTATAAGCTCAATCTGCGGAAGGGCCAGTCCTATTATGTGCGGGTAATCTCCGATAGTAATGTTGTTCAAGAGATGGCGGGCCAGAAAAGCGTTGCCGAAGTGACGGCAGGCTTTGGCTATCGGTTGGATGTCAAAGAGGTGGATGAGAAAGCAAACGCGCGGGTCGAAGGCACCATCGATTGGGTCAAGTTCAGGCAAAAAGCCCCGATGATGGAGGTGGCGTACGATTCGGCCAATAAGGCATCTGCGGTGCCGCCTGGCGCCCAGGGAGTCGCCGTATTCTTGGGGGCGGGCTTTTCGGCAAAGATTACGCCGCAAGGCCAGGCGGAAGAAGTCAAGACAGTGGAGCAACTGCGCAAGAATATCGAAGCCCAGATTCCCGAAGGACCTGAGAGAAAACAAATGCTCGATGCCTTTGACAAGCAGCAGTTGGCTGAGTCCATAAAAGAGCTCTGCCTCAGTCCGATGGCGATGTATCCGGACAAACCTGTGGGGATCGGCGACACCTGGAGTCGCACGGTTTCAGTCACAACACAGCCTTTGGTGCTCGATAATAAATGGACGTTGAAGGACGCAAGGCCGGTTCGGCAATTATTGAAGCCGCTACGACCGTAAGATCGAATCCTGAGGCACTGCAGAACGCTGCCGGGAAGATGAAGTTTGACATGGCAGGAAAACGGCTCGGGCAGATAGAGATAAAAGAATCAACGGGGCAGATACTGCACAGTAAGATGACCCAGGACCTATCCGGACAGGTGCAGGCTGGCGCTGCAACGGTATCCATAAAGACGCACGGGGTTATTACCTTTGAAATGACCGAGCCCAAGGCAGATGCCGTAAAATAGAGCAGACGTTTGCTTTTCTTCAGGGCTTTAGCGTTCGCCTGCCTTATTATTTTTTCCGCAAAAAACAGTTGATTTGTGTGAACGCACCGGGTATAGTTCTGCCGTTGAGAATGCTCTGTCGCACGGGGCCGAAAAGAGGAACTGAAAAGGTAAAACCTAAAGCGTAAAGGTCCGGAATTCAATAGTTTTTGGTTTTTAGGTTTCAGTTTTTTGTTCCTGTTGGGGTCAGCAGAATCACGGCGTGGTTGACTCAAGCCTCCGACAGAGCCCAGCCGGGCCGATACACAACAGGGCCTCCGTGACAGACAAACGAGTTATGAGTTCTAAGTGTTGAGTTTTGAGTTGGACGCATGACTGAAGGCTAATAACTCAGAACTAATAACTCAAAACTGTTTAGTACCCGGTGGTGTAATGGTAACACAGGAGGTTTTGGTCCTCCTATTCCAGGTTCGAGTCCTGGCCGGGTAGATTGGATAAGTGAAAAATCAAAACTCAAAATGCAAAATTGGTGGAAGTGCAATGGCTGAAAGAGTTGCGATAATATTGGCAGCGGGAGTCAGCAGCCGGATGAATACGCAACTGCCGAAGGTGCTGCACGAGGTGTGCGGCCGGCCTATGCTGGCCTACGTTCTGGATGCCTGCCGGGGAGTCGGCGTCCAGAAGCTGTACGTCGTCGTCGGATTTGGCGCCGACCAGGTCGAAGAGGCGTTCCGCGGCACGGACGACATCGTTTGGGTCCAGCAGACGGAGCAACGAGGAACGGCGCACGCGGTCATGTGCTGCAAGCAGCATCTGAAGGACTTCCAGGGCCAGACGCTGGTTCTGTGCGGCGATGGGCCGCTGGTTAGAGCCGAGATGCTCAGCACACTCATCGGAAAGCACGAGATGGAGCAGGCGGCGGCAACATTGGCTACCGCCGTTCTGGATGACCCCACCGGCTACGGGCGAATAGTCCGCGATAGGTACGGCAATATCCAGGGCATTGTCGAAGATGCCGACTGCACCAGAGAACAACTGGCTATCAGCGAGGTAAATCCCAGCTATTACTTGTTCAACAACCAAATCCTCTTTGATGCCACCGAGCAGGTCAAGCCGGATAACGTCAAGCACGAGTATTATCTGACCGATGCCGTGTCGCGTATTATTGCCACAGGTCATAAGGTGGTGGCGGTTACCGCGGTCAGGCCCGAGGAGGCGGTAGGCGTCAACAGCAGGGCACAACTGAGCGTGGCAAGTAAGATTATGCAGCGACGGATTCAGCAAGAGCTGATGGACCACGGCGTTACTATCGTTGACCCCGACACTACCTGGATCGACGCCAGGGCTACGATTGGTCTGGATACCGTAATTGAGCCGTTCACGTACATTCACGGCGACGTAGAAATCGGCAGAGACTGTCGAGTCGGGCCGTTCGCTTATCTAAGAAGCGGCACGGTCCTGGAAAAGGACGTAGTGTTGGGCGTCTTCAGCGAGATTAAAAACTCGATTCTGGCTGAGGGCGTGCGTGCAAGACACCACAGCTACATCGGCGATGCGGATGTGGGGCGGAACGTAAACGTCGGCGCCGGCTCGATAACCGCGAATTTCGACGGCCACAAGGTCAATAGGACTTGTATAGGCGATAACTGCTACATCGGCTCAGGCGCAATACTTATAGCGCCGCTTGTATTAAAGGATGGCTCACACATAGCCGCGGGCACCGTAGTCTCGCAGGAGAGCATAGATGAACTTGGGCGTAAAGAATAAAGGAATGTTTCTTACTGATAGCCTTAAGATATTCTCAGGCAGCAGTAATCCGACGCTGACTGCTGAGGTCTGTAAGTATCTGGAAATTCCGCTGGGCGACGCCGAGATCAGCAAATTTCCCGATGGGGAGAAGCTGGTCAGGGTAGAGGATAATGTTCGCGGCAGAGATTGCTTTGTGGTGCAGTCAATCTGTGAGCCGGTCGACGAGAACCTGGTAGAGCTTTTGATTTATCTGGATTGTTTGCGAAGGGCAAGCGCGCGGCGTATCACCGCGGTTGTACCTTATTTTGGTTATGCTCGCCAGGATAGGAAAGACGAAGGCCGCGTGCCCATAACTGCAAAGCTGGTGGCAAACGTCATCACTACCGCCGGAGCAGACAGGGTGCTGACTATAGACCTGCACGCACATCAACTGCAGGGATTTTTCGATATACCGGTCGACCATCTCAGCGGTCAACTGGTACTCTCTAAGTATTTCAAAGACAAAAAGATACCTGATTTGACGGTCGTTGCCCCGGACGTCGGCAACATTAAGCTGGCGGCAAGGTACGCCGGACACCTAAACGGCGACTTGGCGATCGTGCACAAAAGACGGTTGAGCGGCAAAGAAGTGGTCGCCGAGGAGGTGATCGGTGCGGTCAAAGGTAGAAACATCTTGATGTGCGACGATATCATTGCCACAGGCGGCACTATTTGTAGCGCGGCTAATCTGCTCCAAAAGCTGGGAGCAGCAAAAATATACGTCGGGGCCACACACGGAGTCCTGGTTGGTGAGGCGCTGGAGAAACTTGCCGAGGCACCGATAGAAGAGATTGTGGTCACCGACACCATACCGTTGAATGATAGAGCGGCAAAGCTCGGCAATATTAACGTATTAACCGTCTCGGGTATGTTGGGCGAGGCGATAAAGAGAATTCATAGAGATGAATCCGTTAGCAGTCTGTTCAATCAATCAGGGTTAACCCCGCCATAGTGATGGCGGGGCTAACCGGTTGGCCCCGCAATTGCATTGCGGGGTCCTAAACATGGAGAACGTTATGGGAAAAACGCTGCAACTGAAGGCAGAAATCCGGCAAGGAACCGGCTGAAGGGCAGCAGAAAAGGTGCGTAAGCAGGGCCGAATACCAGCTATCGTCTACGGGCACAAGAAAGAGCCGGTCGCTATCTCTTTAGATGCCCACGATTTCCTGGAAGAGCTCCACCACGGGCATCGGCTGATGGATGTGCAGCTCGATAAAAAGCCACAAAAGGTAATTGTCAAGGACGTGCAGTACGACCATCTGGGCAAAAACGTCATTCACGCAGACCTAATGCGTGTGGATGTGACTGAGACCGTCACCGTAACAGTGCCTATCGAGCTTAAAGGCACCGCCAAAGGCGCGGAACACAGCGGCGTCGTCGAGCAGCATAGCAACCGTTTGGAAGTGCAGTGCAAGGTAACCGACATCCCGGTTTCTATCGTCGTCTCGGTTAAAGACCTGGATGTGGGCGATACATTGCACGCCCGCGATGTTACGCTTCCGCCGGAGGTCAAGCTGGTAAGTGATCCCGAGATGCTTATTGCCGGCTGTAGCTTGGTCGCTGTCGCCAAGACAACCGAGGAAGTAGAAGCCGAAGCCCCGGTTGCCCCTGAGGTTATAGGTGAAGCCGAACGCGATAAAGAGAAAGAAGCAGAGGAGGAAGAATCTGCCTAACCGGCCTTCCGCTTGGGGATGCCTTACGGCAGTATAAAATTGATGCAATGGCTCAAATTAAAATGGTTGTTGGCCTGGGTAATCCGGGCACCGAGTACGCCGGCACCAGGCATAATCTTGGCTTTATGGTGATAGACTCGCTGGCTGAGACGCTGGGCGTAAAAGTCGGACGTAGAAAGTTCAGTGCCCGGTTCGGCGAGGCTGACTTCGCAGATAGAAAGTTGATATTGCTGAAGCCGTGGCAGTTTATGAATCGCAGCGGCCAAGCGGTGGCGACCGCCGTGGGTTTCTATAAGCTGTCTCTGCGGGATTTACTGGTAGTAACTGACGATATGAGTATCGAGCCGGGCAGGATTCGGCTGCGAGCGAAAGGCTCAGCGGGCGGCCATAACGGTCTGGCCGACATCATAGCAAAGCTGGGCACCAACCAGTTCGCCCGCTGTCGCCTGGGAATAGGCCAGAGCGGCGGTCAGGATGCCTATGATTACGTCCTCGATAAGGCCGGTCAGGACCAGGAGCCGCTGCTGCAAGACGCGATAGACAGGGCTAAAGATGCCGTACTTAGTTGGGCTGAGTTCGGCATAGAGGCTGCTATGAATAAGTTTAACAGTCGGGCTGAATGATAATAACAAGAGTTTTGCAAAAAGGAGATTAGGCACATATTATTTAAGGAAGTCCGTTTCTTGATTTCCTTAAATAATCGAGCTAAGTAATTATCTATCAAGTAGTTAATGTTTGAAAAGGAAAAATAAGACAACAAATTTTTCCTTTTCAAAGTGTGCCTAATCTCAATTTTGCAAAAGTTCAGTTAATAAGGGAGGTAATAGACTTTGAATACTGCGACAACTAAATTATACGAGGCGATGTTTCTGATTGACTCGGGCTTGGCCGGCTCTGATTGGGATGGGGTTATGGCCACCATCAAAAACATCCTGCAAAAGGCCGACGTGGAAGTCCTTTGCCTGCAAAAATGGGGCGAGAAAAAGCTGGCCTACGAGATCAATCACAAAGCCAGGGGCACGTACATCCTTTGTTACTTCCGGGCGGACGGCAGCAAAATCGGTGACATCGAAAGGGATGTTCGGCTGTCGGAGCGGATTATGCGTGTCCTGATTTTAAGAGCCGACAAGCACATGGCTGAGCAGATTGAACAGCAGCTTAGTCAGTCCGTTGCACGTCCGGCGGACCAGTCCGCCGCTGCTGGCCCCGAGCAAGTGCCGACGCCGGAACCCCCGCGTCTTCTTGTCGAAGACAAGAGCGGGGGCCAGCCTGCCGTTGTCGAGGCTTCGCAGCCCCAGCCCGAAGTGGCAAAGCAGGAACAGCAGGCAAACATTGACCATTGACTATTTTCAATTGACGATTTCCTGCTTCTTAATAGTCAACACACGGGAGGTTAAAGATGGCTGGGTTTAACAGAATTGTGATGATGGGCAATCTGACTCGTGACCCGCAGCTTTCGTATACGCCCAACCAGACGGCTGTAGTTGATTTCGGGCTGGCGACAAACCGCCGATGGACTGCCGCCGACGGTGCGCAACGCCAAGAGACCTGCTTTGTAGATTGCAGGGCGTTCGGTTGGCAGGCAGAAAACATAAATAAGTATCTTACCAAAGGCAGGCTAATTCTGGTCGAGGGCAGGCTTACCTTCGACAGTTGGACTGCTCAGGACGGCACCAGCGCAGTAAGCATAGAGTTACGGTGGAGAACTTTCAATTTCTGCCCGGCGCCGCTGATGCCGGGTCCAGCCAGCCGGAGCAGCCTGCTGAGGGGGCAGTTTCCGACCCTTCGACTTCGCTCAGGCCAGGCGCACCGCAGCCGCCCCGCCCCTTCGACCAGGCTCAGGGCAGGGCTGCGGGAGCCCAGTCGGCAGGCGTTGATTCCTTCGACGGGGGTCAGGACAAAGATGGGCCCGCGGACGATATACCGTTCTAAGGAATTTTGAATGTAGAATGCAGAATTGAGAATTGTCCTTTCTTCATTCTTAATTCTCAATTCTAAATTCTTTTCGAGGGCAATATGATACCAAAGGATAGAGGAACCAGTAGGAAACCGAGTTTTCCCGGCGCTCGGGAGCAGACGCAGTGTCGTTTTTGCAGAAACGGCGTCAAGTATATCGACTACAAAGATGTCGAGACTTTGGGCAAGCTTTTGACCAGTCGCGGCAAGATATACTCACGCAAACGCAGCGGCAATTGTGCCGGCTGTCAAAGAAAAGCCAGGACAGCGATTAAACGTGCCAGGTACATGGCGCTTCTGCCGTTTACGGCCTAAAAGAATATCGAATATTGAACGTCCAAATTCGAACTTCGAAATTCCTTGTTCGACATTCGATATTCCAGGAGATCGTTATGAAGGTTTTACTTTGCGAAGATATTGAGAGACTGGGCTGGCTGGGCGATGTAGTGGAAGTCAAGGAGGGTTATGCCAGGAATTATCTGCTGCCGCAGGGCCTGGCAAAGATGGCGACCGAGGCCAATATCAAGGCCATAGCTCAGCAGAAAGCCGAGCGGGTGGAGCAGCGGCTGCATGATCGTAGTCGGCTGGAGCAGGCCGTCAAGGCGGTCGAGGGCGCAGAGGCTGTCATCGCCGCCAAGGCTAACGAGCAGGGCATTCTGTTTGGCTCGGTTAGCGACAGTCAGATAGCCGCCAACCTGCGGGCGCAGGGCTTCGAAGTGGCGGACGAACTAGTGCAGTTGCCCGAACATATAAAGCACGTCGGAACCCACGCGGTGACGCTCAAGTTTGCCGACGATTTAACCGCCCAGGTAAAGGTAACCGTAGTGCCCGAGGCGGACCAGTCCCTCTCCCATCCGGCGGACCAGCAGCCGCAGATGGACGCTACTTGATGGAGCCAACGCGCCATGGCAGGTGAGCAAAGAACCCGGACGGTTGAACTGAAGGGGACGATTCACGCCAAGTCCGATGTCAACGGCAAACTCACGGTGGGCCGCAGTATGCCCGAATCATTGGCGGCAGAGGCGGCGGTCTTGGGCTCAATGATAATCGAGCCGGTCTGCATCGCAGAGGTGCTGCAGCATCTCTCGCGGCAAGCTTTTTATCGACCCGAGCACCAGATGATATTCGATGCGGTGATTGCTCTATACGAAAAAAATCCCAGTGAGGCTCTCGACGGGGTGCTGCTGCGCGACGAGCTGGAGAAGCGTAAGCAGCTCGAAGCCATAGGCGGAGTAGAGTACCTGGCTAAGATCATGGAATCTGTGCCCTCTGCGGCCAACGTTACGTATTATGCCGGAATAGTCAGAGAGAAGATGCTGTTGCGGGAGATGATTGCTGTTGCCAGCGAAATCCTCAACGACGCCTACGATGAGAGCGGCGAGGCCAGTGAAAAGCTGGACCAGGCGGAGCGTCGGATATTTACCATTACGGATAAGAACGTAAGGGGTTCTGTCAGTGTCCTGAAAGACCTGGTCACGCGGGCGTTCGATTTGATAATGAAGCGCGAAGGCAGGCATGTCACGGGCTTGTCAACCGGCTATTATGCGCTTGACGACTTAACCTGCGGCTTGCAGAACGGCGAGATGATAATTCTCGCCGGCCGCCCAAGCATGGGCAAGACCTCGTTAGCGCTCAATATTGCCGAGTACCTGGGAGTGGTCGAAAAGGTGCCGGTGGCGATATTCTCGCTGGAAATGAGCAGGCAGCAGCTCGCCGAGAGATTTATGTGCAGCAACAGCGAGATTGATAGCCAGAAGATCAGAAAAGGGATGCTCAGCACAGAGGACATGGAAAAACTCAAATCAGTCTGTGGCGATTTATATGAGGCTCCTATTTATATAGATGACACATCATTGCTGAGCCCTTTGGAGCTTCGGGCTAAGGCCCGCAGGCTCAAGAATCTGCATGATATACGATGCATAATCGTAGACTATCTGCAGTTGATGTACGCCGGCACCAGAGTCGAGTCGCGCCAGCAGGAAATCACCACCATTTCAAGATACCTGAAGGCTTTGGCGGGCGAGCTGAACATTCCCATTATGGTACTCAGCCAGTTGAATCGCGCTCCTGAAGGTAGAGAGGATCACCGCCCGAGGATGAGTGACCTGCGTGAAAGCGGCAGCATCGAACAGGATGCTGACGTCGTGATGATGCTGCACCGGGAAGATTATTATCGGCGTTCTGAGCGGCTTGAGCTTAGTGACAGGCAGGGTACTACGATCCGCAGCAGCGAAGACGGTAACGGTGACGAGAATGCGGCTGAGATTATAATTGCCAAGCAGCGCAATGGCCCGACCGGCACCGTAAAGCTCACCTTCAGGAAGAACATCATGCGGTTTGAGAACTACTCGGCGGTAGGCCAGGAAGCGGTGCCCTTCTGACTCGGTGATTGGTCGGATGCCCGATGCTGTTTAGAATTTAGAATTTGGAATTTAGAATTTTTACTTCTCAATTCTCAATTTTAGATTCTGAATTACAGGATGCCAGATGCCTAATGCTATTCTTATCGCTTTTATATCGGTGTTAGCTTTGGGGTCCGTCGCCGGGCCGGCGGCGGCTAAACAGGAGGAGGGCATCGCGTCGTCGCCAAACAACGCCGTTAAGTCGATTGAATTTGTCGGCAACCAGCACTATAAGGCTAAGGTTCTCGGGCAAAGACTGGACTTTAAGGTTGACGACCGCCTTGATCCCGTGCTGGCTGAAGCCGGCAGAAGAATCATAGAGGAGATTTACCGCAAAGTCGGCTTTGCCTTTGTTAAAGTGACGCTGGACTGGGAAAAGTTGCCGGCAGGTCAGGTGCTCTATACCATTGTTGAGGGGCCAGAGGGTGCGGATCGCATCAGTGAAATTCAGCGGCAACAAGGCTATTAAAACCGACACGCTCAGACAGGTCACCAAGATAAAGCAAAAGAACTGGTTCTACTGGCCTTTTTACTACACCCAAGAGGCGGTGGCAGAAGATGTGGTCAAGCTGGAGAACTTCTATTATGAAAAGGGCTTTCTCGATTACAAGATAACAGCACAGACCGAATTCACCGACGATAAAAGCGGAGTTTATCTAACCTTCGTGATCGAAGAGGGCCGGCTTATCGCATCGAGAAAATCCTCTTTGCCGGCAACAAGTACTTTGATGATGATACCCTGCGTGCGCGGCTGGAGCTGACGCCCGGACAGGTCTACATTAAACGTAGGGCGGCTGCCGATACGCAGCGCCTGCTCAAGCTCTACGGCGAGAAGGGATTCGTAGATGCTGACATCCAGCACAAGCCCAGGTTCTGCCCGGAAGTGGGTCCGGATGTGGTCAACATCGAATTTACCATTATCGAGGGCAACCAATTTCGGATCGGGCAGGTCGAGATAACCGGCAATGAGATGGTGCACGACAAGGCTATTCGTCACGTCCTGGACGAGTACGGCTTTACGCCCGGCCTATTGTATAATGCTGATATCGCGCCTAAGCAGGGAAACGGAATCCTAGAAAAATACGTGCAAAGGGCGACACTTGCCGAGGAGGTGATGATCAGGCCTATCACCCCGGCCAGCGGCACGCCCGATCAAAAGGATGCGAAGGTCGATATTAAGGAGGGCACGACCGGCTGGATTAATCCGGGCGTCGGCGTGAGCAGCGACTACGGTATGATCGGTCAACTGATTTACGAGCAGCGCAATTTCGACATTACCGATTGGCCCGAAAGCTTCGGCGAGTTTATTACTATGAAGGCCTTCAGAGGTGCCGGGCAGAGAATGAGAATTGGGTTTCAGCCCGGAACAGAACTCAGTGTTTATTCGATCAGTTTCAGTGATCCGTACTGGCGGGACCGGCCCGTCAGCCTTGATGTGGCAGGCTCGAGCTTCGAGCGGTACAGAGAGAGCTACAGAGAGGGCCGGCTGCGCAGCTATCTTGGATTTGAACAGCGCTTCCAAGACCGCTGGCGCAGAAGTATAGGGCTGCGGGTCGAAAATGTGGATGTCAAAAGTCTTGAGTATGACGCCCCTCGGGAAATCAGAGACGTTAAAGGCAATAACCTGCTGCTGGGCGTCAAGCTTGGCGTTGGAAGAAGTGTCATTGATGACATCTACGATCCGACCGCCGGGCATGTTTTTGACGCCGATTACGAGCAGGTTGCAGGCGACCACACCTTCGGTGTGCTTGGCGGTTCGTATGTGTGGTATAACACGCTGTACCAGGACCTGCTGGAGCGAAAAACGGTGCTGGCAGTGAGGGTGCGGGCGGGCACAACCGTTATACACGATGCGCCGCCTTTCGAAAAATTCTACGCCGGCGGCACGGGCACTTACGGCGTCAGGGGTTTTGAGTATCGGGGCATTAGTCCCAGAGGTCTGCAGACAAATGTCCCAGCAGGTCTGGCGCAGCGCAAAGACCCCATAGGCAGTGACTGGGTATTTCTGGCTGGCACCGAAGTAACCGTGCCTTTGATAGGCGAAAACTTCGATGCCCTATTCTTCTTCGACAGCGGAACGGTCCAGACCGGTCGCTATCGTATGTCGCTGGGCATGGGCATACAGATACGGATACCTCACTGGTTTGGGCCCGTGCCGATGAGATTTGAATTTGCCGCCCCGCTGAAGAAAGATGACGATGACGAAACACAGGTGTTCAGTTTCTCGATAGGAAGGCTATTTTGAAAAGCGTAAAACGTAAAGCTAAAAACGTTAAAACTGCGGAATTTAACAGTTTTTCGCTTTCCGTTTTACCTTTTAGGTTTCTACTGAACTTTTGCAAAACTCTTGTTTCTATTGAAAGGGGTAGTTATGAAGACCAAAACAATTGTGGTTTTGGGCTGTTTGGCAGGTGCGATTATCTTGTCGGTGGGCTACCAGGGCTTGGCTCAGCCAAAACCGGAGCAATCCTCCGCCAGGATCGGCGTGGTCAATGTGCGAGAGGTCTTCCGCAAGTGCAATCGCAACGCCAAGTACAGACAGGAAGCTATGGCCGAGTATAATACAGCCATGCTGGAGCTGGAGAAGCTTTCCAAGCAGATACAGGCTGATGAAGCGGGCCTAAAGACCCTAAAGCCGGGAAGCCCCGACCATCTGAAGCAATACCAGGACGTTCTGGAGAAGAAGGGCAAGCTGGATGCTCGCCAGCAGTACCTCAAGCAGGAAAGGTCGCTAAAAGACCAACGCTGGACCGAGCAGGTCTATCAAGAGGTTCTGCAGATAGTCAAGGAACTGGCCCAGAAAAAGGGTCTGGATATGGTTTTTGACAAGCAGGAGCCGGAGTTTCCCTCCGCCAGCGGGGATGAGCTTATGCTGACTCTTAGTACGCACAAGGTGCTTTATAGCGGCGGCTGTCCGGAAATCACCGACGAGGTGACGGCCCGGCTGGACGCCAAGAATTGACTATTTACTATTGAGCATTTATGGGATTGACAATTGCACAGTTGGCAAAGCGGATTGGCGCTGAGGTGGTGGCCAGACCCGATCAAATGGGCAAAGAAATCGCCGCTGTCGGGCCGATAGAAGCCGCCTTAGACAACGATGTTACCTTTGTCACGGGTGACAAGCACTTAGCGGCCCTTGAAGACTCACGGGCGGCGGCGGTTATCACCGGCAAACGTCTGGATGGATTGAGCGTCCCACAGTTGGTTGTCCAGGACGTCAGCGCAGCCCTGATAAAGACGTTAGAGGTCTTTGCCCCCAAATTGAAGCCGCCGGTCGAGGGGATTGATCCGACCGCCAAGGTCGGGCAGAATGTCCAGATAGCCGAGGGGGCTTCTATTGGCGCAGGCGTGGTAATTGAGGATGACGTGGAAATTGGGCTAAATACAGTGATCGGCAGTGGCTGTAAAATAGGGCAGTGGTCGAAAATCGGCAAGAATTGCCGATTGGATAGCAACGTTGTGATTTACCACAACTGTTGCATTGGTAACAACGTAATTATACAGGCGAACACTACTATTGGCTCGACAGGTTTTGGGTATACATTTATCAACGGTGCGCATCAACTGATTCCGCACAATGGCGGCGTGGTTATTGAGGACTTTGTCGAGATTGGGGCAAACTGCTGCATTGACAGGGCCAAGTTCAGAAATACCATAATTGGAGCGGGCACAAAGATAGATAATCTGGTGCAGATCGCTCATAATGTGGTTGTTGGCAAGTGCTGTCTGATAGTCGCACAGGTCGGTATTGCCGGCAGTTGCAGGCTGGGAGACGGGGTCGTGTTAGGAGGACAGGCCGGCCTGGCAGACAACATAGAAATCGGTGACGGCACACAAGTTGCGGCTCGCTCCGGGGTCATCGGCAGCATCCCAGCAGGGCAACAAGTAGGCGGCGTGCCTGCTATGGATATAAGAGAGGCCCTGCGGATAGCCGGCTTGACCAGGCGATTGCCGAAGTTTGCTGAGCAGTTAAAGCAACTAGCCAAGAGGATGGAAGAGCTTGAAGTTGCAAAAGACAATAAGCGGTGAGGCGAGGATCGCCGGCAGGGGTCTATTTGGGGGAAAAGAGGCGAAGGTGGTTTTTCGCCCTGCCCCAATAGACACGGGCGTGGTCTTCGTGCGGACGGACGTGCCGGAGGCGGTGCGGATTCCTGCTGTAGCACCGAATCTTGCCGAGCGCAGCCGCCGCACTACCATAAAGAAGGGCGCTGTCAGTGTAGAAACTGTCGAGCATTGTCTGGCGGCAGTAAATGCCCTGGAGATTGACAATGTTATCGTAGAAGTGAACGGCTCGGAGCTGCCGGCCCCTGATTGCAGCAGTATTGAGTATGTGCGAGCACTGAAGCGGGCCGGCGTCGTGGAACAGCAAGTCCGCCGCAAGGAGTTTGTCATCACTGAGCCGATTAGTATTACCGCCGGCGATGCCTCAATTTACGCCCTGCCGTATGCTGATGACGGGCTGAACATCACTTACGATCTGGATTACGGCGGTCAAACCGGCATCGATCGGCAGATTCTCAGCTATCGCCTTACGCCCGAGAGCTTTGAGAAGAATCTGGCGCCCGCCCGAACCTTTCTGCTGGAAGTCGAAGCCAAACAATTTCAAGCTCGCGGAATGGGCACGCACGTTGGTCCGCGGGACCTTCTGGTCATAAGTTCGGACGGGCCTATTAAGAACAGCTACCGATTTCCTAACGAGTGTGTCAGGCACAAGATTGTGGACCTGATCGGCGATCTGGCACTGGTGGGCCGGGCCGTCAAGGGCAGGATTGTCGCCTATAAGAGCGGCCATGCGCTGAATCAGAAATTAGTAAGAAAGCTGTATGAGATGGCCCAGCGGCAAGACCGGTTCGCTACGTTCGGCACCGATGCGGTCCTGGATATCCGCAGGATTCAAAAGATTTTGCCGCACAGATATCCGTTTTTGCTGGTGGATAGAATTATCGAGGTTGAAGGGGATACTCGCATAAAGGGCATCAAGAATGTCACCTTCAACGAGCAGTTCTTCCAGGGTCATTTTCCCGGCACCCCTATTATGCCCGGCGTTCTTATTGTCGAGGCGATGGCGCAGGTGTCGGGACTACTGTTTGCGCAAAGGCTGGAACATACGGGCAAACTGGCGGTGCTTTTGAGCATGGACGGCGTAAAGTTGCGCAAGGCTGTTGTCCCAGGCGACCAGCTCATCCTTACCGCGGAGACCGTCAGGCTGCGGAAAAGAACCGCCCAGTGCCAGTGTAAGGCGGCGGTAGGTGAAACACTAGTCGCGGAAGCGCAAATTAGATTCATGCTTGTCGATGATGAGAGAGTATGATCAGGTACGCGGTTTGGTATAGGAGGTTTGATTTTTGTCCGCAATGAAAGGCGCGAAAAAAATGGCCGGGGTGCATCGCAGCGCGGTTATTGACGGCAGCGCTCAACTATCCGATGATGTCGCGGTGGGCCCCAATTGTGTCATCGATGCCGGAGTAACCATCGGCGCCGGCACGGTTCTGGATGCTAACGTGGTGATTGCAAAAAATGTCCACATTGGCAAAGGCAATCACTTTTTCGCCAACTGTACGATTGGCTGTCAGCCGCAAATATTGGGTTTAGCGCCGGATGCCGAGCTTGGGGGCCTGGTGATAGGCGATAATAATATTATTCGTGAGCAAGTGACCATCCATCCGAGCATTTATCCGGACAAAGCAACGCGGATCGGAAATGACAATCTGCTTATGATTGGTGCGCACGTTGGACACGATTGTGTGCTTGAAGATAAGATCATTATGAGCAACTATTGCCAGTTAGCTGGGCACTGCAAAGTAGAGACCGGCGTCTGGCTCAGCGCCGTGGTTATGCTGCATCAATTTGTCACTGTCGGCAAATGGTGCTATGCCGCGGGCCTGGCCGGTCTTAATAAGGATGTTCCGCCGTTTCTCACCGTCAGCGGGCATTATCCGCCCAAAGTGCGGGGTGTCAACAAGCGCGGCCTGGTGCGGGCAGGTCTATCGCAGGAGCAGCAGCGGCAGATCTACGAGGCCTACAGAAAGCTCTATCGCCGGGGTGGCGCACTGCTGGAAAATGCCAAGGCGCTGGCGCAGGACGATGGGCTTGATGAGAATGTTCGAGCCATGATCGATATGATTATCAAAAGCAGCCAGCAGCGTTTTGGCAGATACTTGGAGCTGTTCAGACATTAAAGATATGAAATTCAAAATTCCGCCTGGGAGCCGGCTGCGTACCGCGGTGATAGGCGCAGGCAAAATGGGGGCCATACACGCCAGGGTCTATCACGAGCTGCCTCAGAGTGAGCTTGTCGCCGTGGTTGATATAGACGCCGACAAAGCGCAGCGCCTGGCCGGCGAATATAACTGCCTGGCTGCAAGTTGCTGCCAGGATATCCTGGGCCGGGTGGATGCAGTAACCATCGCTGCCCCTACGGTGTGCCATCTGGAACTGGCGGACATCTTTATTCGCAACAGGATTCCCGTGTTGATTGAAAAGCCCTTAGCGGGCAATGTCAGCCAGGGCAAAAAGATTGTTGCGCTTGCCAATCGCTATGATACGGTCGTGGCGGTTGGTCAATCTGAACGCTGCAATCCGGTGGTTCAGGCGATGAAACGCCTGAATATCGAGCCTAAGTTTATTGAGGCCAACCGCATCAGTCCTTATCCGTTCCGCTCAACCGACGTTGGCGTGGTGCTGGATGTGATGATCCACGATATAGATATTATCTTGTCCCTGGCCGGTAGCAAAATCAAGAAGATAGATGCCTATGGCCTGGCTGTCATTGAAGAGCACGAGGATATCTGCAACGCGCGGATTGTCTTTGCCAACGGCTGCGTGGCCAATATCACCGCCTCCAGGCTGGCTCTGAAAACCGAAAGAAAAATACGAGTATTCAGTCGCCAGGGCTATTTGAGCGTGGACTTTCTGCGAAAAACCGGCACCGTCATCAAGGCTGCTCCGAATATCGACGTGCTCCAGTGGATAAAACAGCATAAGGCGTCAGGCGATTTTGACTGGACCACAGTCAATTGGCCGGACCTGCTGCACATTGAAGAGCTGGTCATTGACGACAAAGAGCCGGTCCGCCTTCAGCAGGAGGCCTTTTTGCGCTGCTGTGTGGACAAAAGTCTAAAGCCGGAGGTAAGCGCTGAGGAAGGCTTGGCTGCGCTGGAATGTGCCCAGAAGATTCTCGCCTGTGTCAAGAAGCACAAGTGGGACTGAAAAAGAATGTAGAATGTAGAATTTAGAAATTCTTAATTCTCAATTCTAAATTCTGGCTTTTTGCTGACCAGTTGGTGTGCAAGGCGGGTAGGTTCGGGCACGCGATATTTAGTCGTCCAGGCCAGGGTAACATCAATCGCGTCTTTTAACAGGCACTTATTGCCCACGGAGACAAAGACCGGCTTTACATTGGTGCGCGTCCGAACAGCAGCGCCAATAACTTCCTGGTTGTCTTTCAGTGGACTATGCGCACCTTTTTCCCGTGCTGGCTCTTCAAAGCTGCCGGTCAATCTGCTTTTTGCGCAGCCGATGGTTGGTTTGTCGAAAAATAGCCCCAGATGTGACGCTATGCCGAATCGACGCGGATGGGCGACGCCCTGGCCGTCGATGATAAAAGCGTCCGGCTCTATTTTGAGCTTTTCTACAGCCGCGATGCAGACGGGCGATTCGCGGAAAGAAAGTAGACCCGGGATATAAGGAAAGCCAAGTTCTTGCGAAGCTGTTGTGGTCTCGATGACCTTGAAGTCAGATAGCTTCGCTGGTCCCAACCGACTCTCGGTTGATTCCGTATGCTGCAAAACCACCACGGCTGCGATGATTCTGCGGCCATCGGTGCTCAGAGCGCAATCCAGGCCGGCTACGGTCGTTGGCCGATTTCTTAACGGAATCTGTTGCACCTTTTGGGCCAGCTCTTTCTGCAGAGCCACTGCCTGTGGATAAGACACATCCCAGTCGTGTAACCTTTTTGTCTGCATACATCGCCGATAAAAACATTTTACCTCTTTATGGAGGCCTGTTAAAATTATTAGTTTGCGTCAATATGAATTTTTGCAGGATATTCCACAGAGTAATGGCGGTATGGTAAAGGCGGGCGAAAAAGTGATCAGGATAACCGGGGCGGCTGAGCATAACCTCAAGAATATCAGCCTGAGCATTCCGCGTGATAAACTGGTAGTTATCACCGGCATAAGCGGCTCGGGTAAAAGCTCACTCGCCTTCGATACGATTTACGCAGAAGGCCGAAGAAAATATGTCGAATCGCTAAGCGCTTACGCCCGGCAATTTCTGGAACAAATGCAGAAGCCTGCGGTGGCGGATATTTCCGGTCTGCCGCCCACTATCGCCATTGAGCAGCGAAGTGCCAGCAGCAATCCTCGCTCGACGGTAGCTACCACCACCGAGATTTACGATTATTTCAGGCTTCTTTTTGCCCGCGCCGGTCAGCCGCACTGCTGGGTATGCGGCAAAGAAATTACCAGCCAGCACTCTACGCAGATAGTTGATTCGATTCTTGCCCGGCCGGAAGGTACGAAGGTCCAAATCTGTGCGCCGCTGGTTCGCGGCAAAAAAGGCGAGCACAGGGACATTTTGGCCGGCATACAACGTGAAGGTTTTGTCCGCGTGCGGGTCGATGGCACAATTTATGACGTGAAAAATGTTCCACTCCTGGATAAGAACAAAAAGCACGACATCGCTGCCGTCGTGGATAGACTGATAATTAAGGAGGGCGTTCGTATTCGGCTGGCTGATTCGGTGGAGACGGCTCTGAAACTGGCTGACGGCATAATCTTAGTGCTGCTGGCCGAGCCGGTCCTGCCCGCAAGCACAAGCGACGAGCGACGGGCGACGGGCGACAGCACAGAATGGCAGGCCGTCATATACAGCGAAAAATTTGCTTGCCCGGAGCATCCGCAGGCCAGTCTGGAGGAGATGTCGCCGCGCCTGTTTAGTTTCAACAGCCCGTACGGCGCCTGCAAAAGCTGCGATGGCCTGGGCAGAGTCCTGGAGTTCGATCCGGACCTCATCGTTTCGGACAAATCTATCTCGCTGGAGCACGGCGCTATCGAGGCCTGGCGTAAGGGCGGAAAGAGGATGAACATTTTCTATAACCGCCTGATCAACCGCTTCTGCCGGAATATAGGCATCAGCAAATCGATCCCATTTGAGAAAATTCCCCAGGATGCTCGACGGATTCTTATGTACGGAACGACGCCTGCTGATGAGGAAAAATACGGTATGTGGTTTGAAGGGGTCGTTCCGAATCTTGCCCGGCGGTGGGAAAACACTTCGAGCGAATACGTCAAGACCAGGCTGACGGGCTATCTTTCGGAGCAGCCCTGCCGTAGTTGCGATGGCGCTCGCCTTCGGCCCGAAGCGGTGGCTGTAACCGTCGGGGGCAAGAATATTCATCAGCTTACTACGCTCTCTGTGGAAAAGGCGGAGGACTTTTTCAATAAACTCAGGCTCGAACAGGAAAAGGCTATTATCGCCGAGCAGGTATTGAAGGAGATAAAGGCCCGGCTGAGATTCATGGTGGATGTCGGCTTAGAGTATCTGACGCTGGATCGCAGAAGCAGCACGCTCGCAGGCGGCGAAGCCCAACGGATCCGCCTGGCTACGCAGGTTGGAAGCGGCTTGGTCGGGGTCTGCTACGTGCTGGATGAACCCACCATCGGGCTGCATAAACGCGACAATAACCGACTGTTGGGGATATTGAAACGGCTGGCCCGGCTCGGAAATACCGTCTTGGTCGTCGAGCACGATGAGGACATCATAAGAACTGCGGATTATATTATCGACATCGGCCCGGCAGCGGGGGCACATGGCGGTGAAGTCGTCGCCCAGGGCAGCTTGAAGCAGATAACTGCTTGCGCGGAGTCGCTGACCGGCCAGTATCTATCAGGGGTGCGCAGTATCCGGCTGCCGGTAAAAAGACGCCCGTACAATCTGCGAAAGTGCATCGAGGTAAGAGGTGCTGGCGAGAATAACCTGCAAAGTATCGACGTTAGGTTCCCGCTGGGCGTGTTTACTTGTGTCACGGGAGTATCCGGCTCAGGCAAAAGCACCCTGGTCAGCCAGATTCTGCTGCGGGCACTGCGGCGCCGGCTTTACAGCTCCCGCGAAAAGCCGGGCAAACACGACGCCATCCTGGGCACATCGCAAATCGACAAGGTTATAGAGATAGACCAGTCGCCGATCGGCAAAACGCCCAGAAGCAATCCGGCCACATACACCGGCGTTTTCGATGAGATAAGAAGACTGTTCAGCATGACGAGGGAGGCGAAGATTCGCGGCTATAAGCCCGGCAGATTCAGCTTCAACGTTAAAGGCGGACGATGCGAGGCCTGCCGGGGACAGGGCACAATGAAGATTGAGATGCACTTTCTGCCCGATGTCTATGTCACCTGTCAGAGTTGCCGGGGCAAAAGATATAATCCGGAAACGCTCCAGGTTACTTACAAGGGTAAAAACATCGCAGACGTGCTGGATATGCAGATAGAAGACGCCCTTGATTTCTTCGCCAATTTTCCGCATATTCTTCGGCTGCTGAAAACGCTCAATGATGTCGGCCTGGGCTATGTGCAGTTGGGCCAGTCATCAACCACATTGTCCGGCGGCGAGGCCCAGCGTGTAAAATTGTCCGCCGAGCTGGGAAAGGCTGCTACCGGCCATACATTTTACGTGCTCGATGAGCCTACTACCGGGCTGCACTTTGCCGATATTGATAGTCTGCTGAGCGTTTTGTCACGACTCTGCGATATGGGAAATACCGTGGTGGTCATCGAGCACAATCTTGATGTTGTCAAGATGGCTGATTATATAATAGACCTGGGCCCGGAAGGCGGAGCCGCCGGCGGCAGAGTAGTAGCTAAGGGTTCGCCCGAGGAAATAATCAAGAACAAGAAAAGTTACACAGCCAAGTTCCTGGCAGGAAAACTGCGGGCGGAAAGTGCGGCAATTGATCTGGACGCAAAAGCAAAAAGCGTGGAGCGTACAGCGTGCAGCGTATAATTATTCCTGTACGCTAAAGTATGTGGGAATTCAGCCTAAGTAACATTTCAGATTTGAAGGAATTGGCCGAGCGGCTTGGCGTCCGGATTGATGCCATCGCGGACGTTTCGATTCTGGCTCAGCCCGTCCAGGCGGGCGGTTTGATCATACCCAATTCGCTGGCCGTTCATCCGATGGAGGGCTGCGACGGCGATCCCGAGGGCCGACCGAGTGAGCTTACGCTCAGGCGGTACGAGAGATTCGCCGCTGGCGGCGCAGGACTTATCTGGTGCGAGGCAACAGCGGTTGTACCTGAAGGTAGGGCCAATCTGCGCCAGTTGTGGCTTAACCAAAACAATAAAGATTGCTTTGCGGCGATGGTTAAGAAAATGCGGGATGCCGCCCGCCAAAGTCTGGCCGAAAGCATCAGCCGGTAATCGTACTGCAACTGACTCATTCGGGCAGGTACAGTTGACCTGACGCTGCCCAGCCGATGATTGCTCAGCGTGACCCTTATCGGGACGCGATGGTCCCGCAAAAGACGCCCGAACTGGTGCCAAAAGTAAAATACCGCCCGACTGGCCCATCGTGACTGACCAGTATCTTGACCAGCTTCAGGATGCATACGTCCAGGCGGCGAAAATCGCATTTGAGGTTGGCCTTGATGCGGTGGATGTAAAGGCCTGTCACGGATACCTCATAAATGAGCTTCTTGCCTGTCATAACAGGTCCGGCAAATACGGCGGGACGTTTGAAAACCGCACCAGATTTTTGCTGGCAGTTATAGATAAGATTCGCGGTGAGCTCGGCACAGATAAACCTATCGTGACCCGCCTGGGTATTTATGACGGCATACCTTATCCATACGGCTGGGGCGTTCCCCGCTTTTGCGGGGACAAGCTTGCCCCTGCGCAGGCAGGGGATGATTATACAAAGCCGGACCTGACCGAGCCCAAGAAACTGATTGAGCTTTTGAGGCAGCGAGGCGTTAAGCTCATAAATATCACCGCGGCGAATCCCTATTATAATCCGCACATAGGTAGGCCCTTCAATGAGCCGATAGTTGGCGGTTATCAGGAGCCAGAACATCCGCTGGTTGGCGTCGCCAGACTTATCAATCTGGCAGGCGAGATTCAAAAGGAGTTTCCCGACATCGCAATTGTCGGCACGGGTTATAGCTGGCTGCGGACACTTTTTGCCAACGCGGCGGCGGCAAATAAGGCGAGCGGCCTTGTGACTCTGGCCGGCGCAGGGCGAATGGCGTTTGCATATCCGGATTTTGCCAGGGACATTTTGATTTACGGAAAAATGTTCCAGGAGAAAGTCTGCGTCGCCTGCAGCGCCTGTACGCAGATAATGCGCGACGGCGGAACGACCGGCTGCGTACTGCGAGACAACCAGGTATACGGGCTGATATTCAGGCTCGGCAGAATGAGTGACAGAGACAATCTGGCAAGGCTGCGCAGGCCTGCCGCAAGTGCCAGGAACCTATCTGCCAGTTAGCGTGCCCAGCGGGAGTGGATATACCGAAATTTATCAGCCTATTCCTGGATGGAGACGACCGAGCCGCTTATGGAGTTTTAAGGCAGGCAAATATCTTTCCCGAAGTTTGTGCCTGGCTGTGTCCGGCCGAGCAGCAGTGTCAGGGCAACTGCTTGCAAGGATTCATCGGTGACGGTCCGTTGCCTATCGCCGATATTCAGAGGTATCTGGCAGAGAAGGCCAACAAGAATGGCTGGTCCAAATTGCAGGTGCCGAAAAGAGCCAGCGGCAAGCGAATCGCTATAATTGGCGCGGGACCGGCGGGTCTATCCTGTGCAGCCAGGCTGCTGGAAGCGGGACACGCCGTGACAATCTTCGATAAGAATGCCGAAGTTGGCGGCCTGATCGAATCTGCGATCCCGCCGAGCCGATACAGCGATTCGCTCAAGCGGGAGATTACAGCGATATTTGCGGATGTTCCTGGTGACCGATTGGTAAAGCGTCTCGGCAGAAAGCTGGACGCCGATTTCAACCTTGATACGATTCTGTTGGAGGGTTTTGACGCCGCCTTTATCGGTCTGGGTCTGGCAGACGCACACCCGTCCCTCGTCCCTCGTCCCTCGTCAGTCGTCGGCCGATGGACGAACGAGGATGGACGATGGACGACCCGCCTTGATGGTTTGTGGACCGCGATGGAATTTCTTGCCGCAGCCAAGCAGACGCCAAGCGATTTGCGACAGGCGATACGCGATAAGCGCGTCGCGGTGATAGGCGGCGGCAATACCGCTATGGATGTCGCGACAACTGCCAGGGGTCTGGGTGCCAGGGACGTTTACGTCATATATCGGCGGTCGTTCAAGGAGATGCCGGCCTGGAGCCGCGAGCGAGACCGGGCGATGAACGCGGGCGTGCACTTTCTGATATTGGCCCAGCCGCTTGAATACATCCGGCGTGACGGTAAGCTGATGGGCGTAAAGCTCTGTCCGACTAAACTGGGTGAGCCGGACGCCTCAGGCAGGCGCAGGCCGGAGGCTGTCCGCTCAAGCGCGTACGAGCTTGATATGGACGTTGTAGTGGAAGCGATAGGCCAAAAGTCGCCTGAGCAGCTTGAGAAAACTTTGCCGGGCGTTCAGTTTAAGGACGGCCTTATTCAAACAAAAGGTGGAAGAACGGCGACTTCCCGCTCTGGAGTTTTTGCCGGCGGCGACCTGGTCAGAGGACCTTCGACAGTGGTTGCAGCCGTTGCCGATGGAATGAAAGCGGCCAAAGAAATAGACGAATTTCTAACGAGGGACCAGTAATGACAGACCGTCCCGTAGCAATTGTTACCGGTGCAGGACGCGGCATAGGACGTGCCATCGCAAAAGAGTTGGCAGCACTGGGCTATGACATGGCAATCAACCGGGCTAAGCCCGAGCCGATGCCTGTAAAGAAAGAGGTCGAGCAGCTCGGTGCACGGTGTGAATTTGTGCCGGGTGACATAAGTTGCGCACAGGACCGCCGGCGTCTAATTGATGCGGCCAGAAGCAGATTTGGCAGATGCGATTTACTGGTAAATAATGCCGGTGTGGCGCCATTAAAACGGATGGATATTCTGGAGGCGACCGAAGAAAGCTACGACAGGGTGATGGCAATAAATCTCAAAGGGCCTTATTTTCTGACCCAGCAGGTGGCCAACTGGATGATTGAGCAGAAAAAGCAGCACCCTGACCGGACTTTTCGGATCGTAAATGTCGGCTCAATCTCGGCATACACCAGCTCGCCCTCACGCGGGGAGTACTGTATAAGTAAAGCCGGCGTCAGCATGATGACAAAGCTTTACGCCGATAGGCTTGCCGAGTTTGGGATTGGCGTGTTTGAGGTCAGCCCCGGCATTATAGCAACCGATATGACCAGCGCCGTCAAAGATAAGTACGATAAATTGATCGCGGAGGGGCTTACGCCGATTAAACGCTGGGGTCAGCCGGAAGATGTCGCCAGAGCCGTCGGTGCAATCGCCGAAGGCAGGCTGGATTTCTGCACGGGCACAGTAATTAACGTTGACGGCGGTTTTCACTTGAGAAGACTGTGAGGATTGAAAAATGGATATAAAAGACACAATTAGAACGCTCCTGCAAGATGGGCTTATTCTCGTATTCAATCAGGATAAACTGGACATTGTTAAGACAGCGCAGGCTCTTATAAAGGCCGGTGTCAACAATATGGAGGTCACCTGTCGGATAAAAAAGCCTCTGGAGAAACTCAAGCGTTTGCGGGCGGAGCTGCCGGATTTTGTTGCAGGTGCCGCAAGTCTGATTGATTCGCGTCAAATGCTCGCCCTTTATAATAGGGCGAACCCCGACAACACCCTGCCTACGGTCGATAGATGTGTGGATGCCGGGGCGATTTCTTGTTTCGCCGGGCAACTTCAGCGACGGGACCTACAAAAAATTTGCCGGCGACATACCCATGATCCCTGGATGCGGTACGGTCACCGAAGTGATAGATCAGTTTTCCAAAGGGGCGAACCTTTGCAAGATATTCCCGGCTGAGCAGCTTGGCGGCCCCGGCTTTATTAAGGCCATCGACCCGGCAATTCATAAGACCATAAGCCTTGTGCCCACCGGCGGCACAAACGCCGGCAATATACCCGATTATATTGATGCCGGCGTTCTGGTGCTGGGCGGCTCGTTTAGTATGATCGATAAGGCCGCCATGCAAAAAATCATTGACGAGCAGGACTACGACCTTTTGGCTAAGGAATTGACCGCGATTAAAAAGTTGATAGACCGTTCGCGCCGGCGGAAGTATCCCAGCATCGACTTTGCCAAAGCCGGCATCGAAGAGATATGCCAGGCCACCGGCAGAGACTTTAATCTCGATTGACGGGATGTGGACGATGGCAGCGGAAAAAGCGGCCCAGCATACAATTGACGTTCATCATGTAAACACTGTCATAGTCGGCGCTGGAGCAGCGGGGATGAACTGTGCCGTGCACTTGTATGAACTCATGTCACAAAAGGGCGTGCCCGATCCTGAAAAAAGAATCGCCGTCATAACTGCTGGGATCTGTCTGGGCGCATCGCGGATGAGCGGCTCGGATAAGCAGACCTATTACAAGATCGGCACCAGTCCGGATGTGCCGGATAGCGCTGAAGACTTTGCAAAGACTCTGACCGCTGCCGGCTGCTGTCACGGCGACCTGGCGCTTGCCGAGGCGATAGGCTCACTTAGTGAGTTCTATCACCTGGTCCAACTGGGTGTGCCATTTCCAACAGATTCTATGGGGACTTTTATTGGCTACAAAACAGACAATGACCCGTTTGAACGTGCCACATCGGCAGGCCCCAAGACCAGCAGATTTATGAGCCAGTGTCTGCAAAAGCAGCTCGAACGTTACGGCGTGTCGATACATGACCAACAGGAAGTCGCGCACCTGCTCACGGTGGGCAGCGGTGAATCCAAGCGCATCGTGGGTGTTGTGACTGTAGACAAGACAAAGCTCGCCGAATCGAATTATGCCATAAATGTCTTCTTTGGCTCAAATATTGTTCTGGCTGCCGGCGGACCGGGCGAACTCTATAAAGCCAGCGTTTACCCAAAGGGACAGGTTGGCATTCACGGCCTTGCCTTCAAAGCCGGCTTAGTCGCGGAGAATCTGACCGAATCGCAGTTCGGGCTTGCAAGTACAAAGTTCCGCTGGAATGTCTCCGGCACTTATATGCAGGCAATTCCGCGAATCTTCAGCACCGACGCCCACGGCGGGGACCAGCGAGAATTTCTGGCAGACTTTTTCCCGTCAATGAGCAAGATGGCCACGAGCATTTTCCTGAAGGGCTATCAGTGGCCTTTCGACCCGCAGCGCATCGAAAATTCGCAGTCATCTTTGATTGATATTCTCGTATTTAATGAGACTCCAAAGGGCAGACGTGTCTTTATGGACTTTTTGCACAATCCAGTGGGCAGTAAGTCTATGAAGAATTTTTGCCTCGATGACCTTGAGCCGGAGGCGTATAACTATCTGAAAAAAGCCGCTGCGTTGCAGAGTACACCGATCGAACGGCTTTGTGCTATGAATCCGCCTGCCATCGAGATTTATAAAGAAAACGGGATTGATTTACATTCAGAGCCGCTTGAAATCGCGGTCTGTGCCCAGCACAATAACGGCGGCTTCGCTGTGGACAAATGGTGGCAGTCCAATATCCCACACACTTTCGTCATCGGCGAAATGGCCGGAACCCACGGCGTTAAACGCCCCGGCGGTTCGGCGCTGAATGCCGGCCAGGTAGGCGGCCTGCGAGCAGCAGAATATATCGTAAATGTTTATGGCTGTGATTTGCCGGATTATTCCGACAAACAAGACGAAATCGACCGACAAATAACTGCCTTGCTCGACAAACTAAACGCACACACGAGTTCATCTGGATTTGTGCCCGAAGAAGTGATGGAAGAAATTCAGGGCCGAATGACGGCTTCGGCAGGGCACATAAGAGAGCTAAATGATGCCCGCAAGGCTCTTGACGGGGCGGCTAACCTCTACAAGGATATACAACAAAGGGGCTTCAATTCGCAAAATGCCCAGGGACTTGTAAGGGCAATTCAGGCAGAACATTTGGCGATTGCCAGTGTTGCGTACTTAAAGGCGATTGTGGAGCTGCTTGAGCAGGGCAGCGGTTCTCGCGGCTCACATCTTGTCCTTGCTGAGGACGGAATCCAAATTCACCCTGATATTATCAATAAGGCTACTGGCGGCGTTCTGAAATTCAAACTTGAGAACGCTGCGTTGAGGAACTCGATATTGCAGGTTGAGTATGACTGCGATTCGCCCGACTTGTTCCGTTGCCGAAATGTAAAACCCAGGCCGATGCCGAGCGGTAGGAAGGCATTTGAGCCGGCCTGGCAGGATTACAGAGAAGGGAAAGTCTACTCGTGACGTATGATTGTTCAAGCAGTCAAGTGGGTTGGTAGTGCGGATGGTTTTCTGGAGCTTATTGACCAGAGGGAACTGCCCGGCAAATTAGTGAAGCTCCAGTGCCGTGAGGTCGAGCATCTTTGTGAGGCGATAAAAACGCTCGCGGTTCGTGGGGCCCCAGCCATCGGCGTGGCGGCAGCATACGGGCTGGTTCTGGCTCTGCGAAACTTGGACGCGGCAGTGGCCTTGCAGCAGGGACTTGGCGCGCTGGCTGAGGCGCAGGATCGTTTGGCTGCCACGCGTCCGACAGCAGTCAACTTGTTCTGGGCACTGGATAGAGTCAAAAAAAGCGCGGATGAATTTGTCGCAGCACACCCGGCGGCGAATCTGGAGAAACTCCGCCAGCACGTCCTTGCTGAGGCAAACGCCATCTATCGGGAAGATGTGGATATGTGCTTGCGGATCGGGCGGAACGGGCAGAAGTTTATCAAGCAAGGTGCAGGCATCTTGACGCACTGTAACGCTGGGGCGTTGGCGACCGCTGGGCAGGGAACTGCTTTATCCGTGATGTTCGAGGCGCACAAAAGGGGCAAAAAGTTTAAGGTCTATGTCGATGAAACCCGACCCCTTTTGCAGGGCGCGCGTCTGACAGCCTGGGAGCTTCAGCAAGCGGGCGTCGAGACAGCGGTGATATGTGACAATATGGCCGGCTGGCTGATGAAACAGGGCAAAGTAAACGCCGTTATAACCGGCGCCGACCGAATTGCGGCAAATGGCGACGCCGCCAATAAGATCGGCACGTATAGCCTGAGCATTCTTGCTCGCGAGCACCGCATACCGTTTTACGTTGCTGCGCCGTCGAGCACGTTCGATTTGGCCATCAAGAAAGGCTCTGACATACCCATCGAGCAAAGACCCGCCGAGGAAGTAACCCGATTTGCCGGCACTCAAATTGCTCCAGAGGGAGTTGCCGTGTACAACCCGGCTTTCGATGTCACCGAAGCAAAGGATATCTCCGCAATCATTACAGAGCGTGGCGTGATTGAAAAACCGAACATTCGCAAGGTAGCTATCCACCTTGCGTAAAGAGGTAATCCCCCACCGCAGGGGTGGGGGCTAAACATCTAGTCTACCGCGATGACTTCCTTAACTTCCGGCACTCTTTCTTTGAGGATTCTTTCAATGCCCATTCTCATGGTCATCGCTGCCCCGGGACAGCCCTGGCACGCACCCTGCAAGCGGACTTTTACGGTATTATCGGGGTCTGTTCCAACAAGTTCGATATCGCCGCCGTGGCCTTGAAGGGCCGGCCGAACCGAGTCAATGACATCCTGGACCTTCTCTTGAAAACTCTTCTCGGTTTTAGCTTCACCACAGCCGCATTTGTCGCACATGACACGCCTCCCAAAGAAACTCTTTCTGCAAGCTGATTATACTTGACAGAAGACGTTCTGTTCTATATAATTTTACTGCATTTGTGCGAAAAGCGTGCAAATGCGGTCCTGAGATCCGCGCGTTGCGGAGTTTTGGGATTATGGCCGGGCAATGAACTGCCGGTCTTTCGGTCGCTTCGCTGATAGACGCGATTGATGCCGGTAGCAGCCCAATAGAGCTATAATTCACCGGGACAACGGTATAGCGTTTATCGGGAAAGGGCAAGAAATGGAACCTAAGTCCGGCACTTCAATTGAATCTATCCCCGAATCTTCTCTCAAGACAGACGCCCAGATAATAGTCGATACGCTTGTCGAGCAAGGCGTAGATACGATGTTTGGCTATCCTGGCGGCGTGGTACTGCCTTTGTTTGACAGGTTGTACGACGCGCCAATCAGATTCATAAGCCCGCGGCACGAGCAAGGTGGCTGTCACATGGCTGACGGCTACGCCCGCGCCAGCGGGAAAGTCGGCGTTGTGGTCGCTACCAGCGGGCCGGGGGCGTGCAATCTGACTACGGGTCTGGCAACCGCCATGATGGATTCAGTGCCCATAGTCGCTCTTACGGGTCAGGTTCGCACCGAGCTTATAGGCAATGATGCCTTTCAGGAGGCAGATACAACCGGCATTACCCGCCCAATTACCAAATATAACAGCATTGTTAAGAGAGTCGAGGATTTGGCTCGGACCATTCGGGAGGCGTTTTACATCGCTTCGACTGGTCGGCCAGGTCCGGTGGTGGTTGATTTACCCGTTGATGTTCAGGTCGCAAAGTGCAGGGACGATGGGTCGAAGGAAATGGATTTGCCCGGCTATCGGGTCAGGACTAAGGGCAACGCCAGACAAATCTCCATAGCAGCAGCGGCGATAAACAACTCTGAAAGGCCGGTACTTTATGTCGGCGGCGGCGTTATCAGTGCCAACGCCAGTGAAGAATTAAGACAACTGGCTGAGAAAGCACATCTGCCGGTTACCACTACGCTTTTAGGCCTGGGCAGTTTCGACCAGAGAAAGCCGCAGTCGCTGGATATGCTCGGAATGCACGGGGCGGCCTACGCCAACTATGCGGTGCAGGAGTGCGACCTGCTGATTGCAGTTGGTGCTCGCTTTGACGACAGAGTCACGGCAAAGCTGAAGACCTTCGCTCCCAACGCCAAGATAATCCATATTGATATCGACCCAGCAAGCATATCCAAAAATGTGCGCGTGGATATCCCGGTCGTGGGGGACGCCAAGCTGATACTGGCTGAGCTTCTGGTGCAAGTGGAATTTCGCGAACGAAAACCGTGGTTCAAAAAAATCGCGGACTGGAAAAAGAAGTATCCGTTTAGCTACGACCGGCAGGCTGCGACGATCAAGCCGCAGCATGTTATCGAAGAGCTTTGCCGTCAGACCGCCAGTGACGCCATTATAGCTACCGGCGTTGGCCAGAATCAGATGTGGACGGCTCAGTTTTATCGGTTCATAAAAGCCCGACAGTTTATAAGCTCCGGAGGGTTGGGTACTATGGGTTTTGGTCTGCCGGCTGCCATAGGTGCCCAGGTGGCAAGCCCCGACGCCACCGTTATTGATATCGACGGAGACAGCTCTTTCAATATGACGATGACCGAGCTGGCAACTGCCGTTCAATACAATCTGCCGATAAAGGTCTGCATCTTGAATAACGGATACATGGGCATGGTTCGGCAGTGGCAGGAGCTTTTCTATAATAAGCGATATTCCCATAGCTATCTGTCCAACCCGGATTACGCAACGGTAGCCCGTGCGATAGGTGCGGCCGGGATAACTGTTGATAAGAAAGCCGACGTGCCCGGCGCAATTAAAGAAATGCTGCGCGAGAAGCAGCCCTGCGTAGTTGATTTTAAGATTGAGCGGGAGGAAAATGTTTGGCCGATGGTTGCTGCCGGCAAGAGCCTTGACGAAATGGATGGGCTTGACATGTTGGAGACTCTGGCGTAACAGAGGAGTTCAAAACCGAAAACTTAAAACGTAAAACTGCGGAACTCCATAGTTTTTGGCTTTTAGCTTGAACTTTTTAGTTCCCCGAGGTGCGAGAATGAAGCATATAATAAGTGCATTGGTTGAAAATAAGCCCGGCGTTCTGGCGCACGTTGCCGGGATGTTTGCCGCGCGGGCGTTTAATATCGATTCGCTGGCTGTCGGCCGAACCGAAGACCCGAATTTGAGCCGAATGACGATTGTTGTTGTCGGCGATGATAAGGTTGTTGAGCAGGTTCGCAAACAGTTAGCCAAGATTGTTCCGGTAGTCAAAGTGCAGGATTTTGCCGGTCAGCCGGTCGTAGCGCGTGATTTGATGCTCATAACGATGTCCGCCCCGGCGGACAAACGCCCAGAGATTCTGTCTTTGATAGAGATGTTCAAGGGGAAAGTTGTTGATATTGGCCAGAGGTTCGTCATGGTTGAGGTTAGCGGCCCTGAGGAAAAGATTGAGGCCTTTATTGATATGTGTAAGCCTTACGGCATCAAAAATGTAGCCAGAACCGGCACAATCGCAATGCCGCGACAGCCAAAAGAAGTTTAAAGTGTAAAACGCAAAGCCAAAAACTGCGGAATTTCCTTCCTTACTCCATAATTTTTAGTTTTTCGCTTTTAGTTTTTCGCTTCCTTTAATTCCTTGCCTGCCGGGGAGCTTTGCATATAATGCTGCATATATTGCCCCGATAAAGTTTGCTGGTTTGACGGTGGTAGTTTGAAACTAAGGAGAATTGAATCTATGGCAGCGAAAATTTATTACGAAAAAGATGCTCCAATAAGTCCTCTAAAAGATAAGAAGGTGGCAGTTATCGGCTATGGCAGCCAGGGTCATGCTCACAGTCTGAATCTGCGTGACAGCGGCATACAAGTAGCGGTAGCTGAGCTTAAAGGGACGGACAACTGTAAGCTGGCGACCAAAGCACGGCTTTAAGCCAACCGATATAAAAACGGCTATGAATGGCGCGGCGCTTGTTATCGTGACGGTGCCGGACGAAATACAGGCAAAGGTGTATAAGGACGAAATCGCTCCCAACTTGGTTGCCGGGCAGACGCTCGGCTTCTGTCACGGATTCAATATCCATTTCAAGTATATTGTGCCGCCGAAGGATGTTAACGTTGTGATGATTGCCCCGAAAGGGTCCGGGACATCTGGTGCGCAGCGAATTTGAAAAAGGAGGCGGCGTGCCGAACCTGGTAGCCATCCAGCAGGATGCAACCGGTGATGCTAAGGATATCGCTCTTGCCTGGGGCTAATGGAATCGGCGGCGCTCGAGCCGGCATTATCGAGACAACATTCAAAGAGGAAACCGAAACCGACCTTTTCGGCGAGCAGTGCGTTCTGTGCGGCGGCCTTACATCACTTATCAAAGCCGGCTTTGAAACGCTCGTGGAAGCAGGATATCAGCCGGAAATTGCCTATTTCGAATGTATGCACGAGGTCAAGTTGATAGTTGACCTTATATATCAGGGCGGGCTGAGCTATATGAGATATAGTATATCCAACACCGCTGAATATGGCGACCTGACCCGCGGGCCAAGAATTATCGATGAGCGGACCAGAGCAGAAATGAAAAAGATTCTGTCGGAAATTACCTCCGGGCAATTCGCCAAAGAGTGGGTGAACGAATACCAGACTGGGCTAAAAAAATTTAAGCAGCTTTATGAGGAAGACTACAATAGCCAGGTGGAAACGATCGGCAGAAAACTGCGCAAAATGATGAAGTGGATCGGCGCTAAAGAAATCTGAGCTGGTCGTTCGGAGTCTGAACGATGAAAGGGAGAAGTCCTATGAAGGCGACAAGCGTTTTTGTGTTTCCGCTCTTATTTGTTGCGTCTTGGGCCTTATATGGCTGTTCTCGGCCTGAAAGTGTTGCGTATGACGAGCTTGCCAGCACCTACCAGCGGACGAAGCTAAAAACCAGCGGCTCTCTCGATGTGCTTGGAATGATTCGCACGCCGGATTACAAGGTGGGCACCGGCTCGGCTGTAAACTATCTGGTAAGTCAAAGCGACACCGTGGCTGCCTCCTTAGGCCAGGGCAAGAACGGCTACAACACCTGGTTCACACTGGTTGCCTTTGACGAGCATACGATGACCGCCAGGCGAAAATATTTTTATCAGGTGGATGAGTTGGTCAGTACGGCAGCGACTGAGCCTATACGCCTGTGGACTGGGCCTACGCGAGGCCTGCGATTCGATTGCCAGGTGGTTGTGCAGACCGAGGTGCTTGCCCAGCCCTACGCAACTGAGCAGACCCGGCAGATAGCGATCGTAAAGCAGGTTGCCGAGAATCTCCGCCGGGATATTGGTGAGCTTACCGGGCAGATAGCCAAGCCCAGCCAGGGCAATCAGATATTGAGTGTTTCTGGGATGACCGTGAATCAGGTATTTGAGACGGTGCTGCTGGAGTTGAGCGCATCAACAGTGCCGGCACAAACACTGACGGATAAGAGCGGCTACCAGTTCAATCACATCAATTTTGACAAGGGCAGAATCCGGCTGACAATTCAGGACGATATCGCCACGGTCAAGATCGGCCTCGGCGCGTTTGAATCTGACTTTGGGTCTTATTAGGTGGTTGTCTGCAACGAGCTCTAACGGGAGCAGTCCCTTTTCAGCCGCTGCTTTCATGGCCAGGTTTCCGGGCGGCAGCCAAGCCAATAGTCGGCAAATATGCTGTAATCCCTCAAGTCAACGCTGTTGCTGCCATATAGGTCGGCGCAAGAGCGGGACCTTCCCGGAGCCACTGTCTGCAGAATGCCGCAAGGTCATTGAAGCCAATTACTATACAGAGCGGTTTAACCTTTACGGCAATATCCTTGGTGAAATCGGGAAGGGCAAGAAGCAGTTTGCCTGCCTCGGTAGAAACGTTGTTGGTTTGGATGATGCCGCCGGGGCCTCGGGTTTTGTGAAACTCTACGGCATAAAGTCCGTCATCCAGACCGCGAAGAGTGACACTGACACCGGAGAAAATTCCTGATGCAGTCCTGCCGTAGCGGCTGCCAACGTCATGAACCCAGATGTAGGCGTGGTCGGCACCGGAAAGCCCTATGAATTCGAGGCAGCCTTTGGCTGGTATTTATGAATTCATAACTGGCGATATTGAACCAGTCCTGTCCGGTGTTCTTGACTTGCACGGTGTGCCGACCGGCTGGAAGCGGAATCTCGATTACAAAGCTCGCCGAACTATTTGCATAAGATGATGAAAAAACCTCCTGCGAGTCAACAAGCACGCGCAGACTGTTTTTGCCCCAGCTTGAAACCTCCTGCACGTGTATTCTGAGCACATCGCCATCGATCAGGTTAAGATTGAAAGTCGGATCAGACCGGTAGGAGCTTTTAGATGAGCCGTGCAGCCATGCGGAGAGGTTCTCAGTCCCAGGTACGGTTCCGTCCGGTTGGGCAGTGAACTCGGTCTGAGTCGACTATGTCCCAGAAATCCGATAAGCCGGGGCTCACCAAGACCCATTTCGGCAGCCCTGTTGTATCTAAGTCTGCTTTGGAGAGGTTGTAAGCCGCCGGGTCTTCGCCTTCGGCATAACTCGAAAGGGCACTGAATTCATCGTATAGGTCCAGCGCTTCGATGTAGCAGTCCCACCACCACAGGTGCGCGCTGGATCTGAGGTGAAACGCACTCCAGATGCCGTTGTGAAGAGGAAGGGCTTCGAGCATCTGCGTTTTGTACGGCTCGTTCAAGCTATTGTAACTGCACTCGGACGAGTCGACATTGCCCGTTCTGCCGACGCCGAATTCGCCCATTATGATCGGCTTTCCATAACTGGCCAGTCGAGTTGCCGTGCTTGGTGAGAAATGCTATCGTTTCAGTGCCGTAATGGTGGACCTGGATCACGTCAATATCATCTAAACTCCAGAGGGCATCAAAGCCGGATGTGTCGCTGCTGGTGGTAATCAGATGATTGAACGGGTCGATCGAGGCGAGGTAGTCTGCCATTTCATCGTGCCACGCCACAACGCTTGGCTGGTTATTCTCCACCCGTCGGTGAACTGGACCTCGTTCCAGAGTTCCCAGGCAAGGATGGCGCCTGAGTAGCCCCAGCGGGCGACGATATAGCGATACTTATTCTTGGTGAGTTTTATAGCTTGCCTGTCGGTGAAGAAGTCCTCGGGTTTTTCAAGGAAACCGCCGTCCGGTCGGCGTTAGCGATATTGTAGGGGTTTTGGTCCCAGTTGGGATTTACCGTTGTGCTGAATTGGCCGTGATGCTGCAGGACCAACTGAATGCCGATGCCGTTTTCTTCAGCCAGTTCGATTATCCGGTCGAGTTTCCAGCCCATTTCCAGGCTGAGCCGTCCCACACCCTGGAAGTAGCTGGCCAGTGACTTGCTGCTCCACTCCAGGGTCTGGCCCTCGTAGAAATGGGTCATCCAGATGCGGGTCCAGTTTTCGCCCACGACGCCCATTGACGTGAAGTAGTGTTGCCAGTCGTCGGGCCCATCGGGCAGCCAGCCCACGTTGTGGCCGATAGGCAGATATGGGCATCCGTTTGCGTGACGCAGGTAATACTGGTCGCGCTGATCCATTCTGATAATACCTTTTTCGCTGCTTTCGATGCAGGTGAAGGTTACCCTGCGGGTCGATTGTCGGTCGGGCCGTTTTTATCAACAATCGTGATTCGGCTGACCTTGTGCTCGCCCGTTTGGGAAGGGGCAAAACGTGCCTTCCAACACGGATTGCGTCCGTTGACGTAACGCCCGTTTATGTAATCGTATTCTTTATAGAAAAAGGCCGGTATCGTTGCTGTATTTCCATCGGGCTCGGTGAAAGTAACCGTGATGTCAACTATATTCGGATCGAAGGGATTGTCGTAGCTTTGCGAAAGGGTAAAGGTCAGCTCGAACTTTTTATACTGGCCGACGGTCTCGGCATTTTGCGAAATTGACGTTATTTCTATTTGTGCCCCAGAGATTGCTGGAACAAGACACAATAGACCGATTGTAGCCCAAAGCAATTCGTTGGAGTCTACGGCCACAGCAACTGCTCAAGCCAATTGTCTGCAAATACGGCAAGGTCCTTGAAGTTGACTATATGAGGAGCCACATCATATAGGTTGGTCGGCGTCTGAAGCGGCACATAAAGACTGCCGGTGCCGTCCGTAGCCAGCCACGCTATTTCTTGCGGCGACAGTGCATAATTATAGACCTGGAAGTCATCTATCTTGCCGATGTAATGGCCCCACCCTATATGTCGTGCGCCGACGGCGAACCAGCCAACTGGCGTGTCAAACATCGGGTCTGCGGCGGAATTTGCATCGACAACCTCAACTTCGAGTCGGCCATTGTGGTATATTCTCATTATGTTTGCATCAGCGTCCTTGGTGAATACGTAGTGATTCCATCGGCCTGCAAAATCGGTCATGCGTAGTGTGTCGCTTGCGCAGAAAAGATCGCCCGCTACTCGCCACTCCGCACGCGGACTAAGGGTGTCCGTAGGAGGTGTTGGGCAGTGAACCTCTACAACTTCAGAGCCATCCTGAACCGGATCGGCGTCGGCTGCCCTGACGCCGAAGAGGCCGTTCCAGTTGTTCTGCGGATTATTCGGGTCACAGTTGACCCACGCCGCAAAGGTTATTTTCTGCGTAGTTGAAGCAAAGTCAAGTGCCGCCGGCGGGACCTCAACGAATGTTTCGCTGCCAGCGGCAAGGTTGATGCAGCCCTTACCGTCGCGGCCGCCGGTCGTGTCCCACGTAGCATCGCCCGGATTGGTGACTGTGCCGTGATGGGTCCCTGCCTGATCCGTGGCAGTGGCGCCGCTGGTCTCATCGAACTTGTACCAGAGTACCGCTGCGGCGGGCTTTTTCATTTCACTCGCGGCAAACTTAATAGTCTCCTCAGCGTTCAGCCAATTGCTCGCCAAAGTCGCAAGGTCTGAGTAACTAACTTGACAATCGCCGTCGAAATCGCCCGTAAGTGTACCCAGCTCAGGACGGCATCTGGGCCAATACAGTCGAATATCATCGAGGTATAAAGTGCCTGTGCCGCCGGCTTGGGGAGCGGTCCTGCTGCCCACGCCGATATATATCGTTTTGACTTTGGTCGGATCAACGCCGGCATCGGCAAACTCTTTAAGGGCAATACTCCACTGCTGCCAGCCGGCTTGCAGCACGGCGTCGGCCTGTGGATGCGTAACTACGCCGGTTGCACCGAGGCTGTCTTGCACCGCCACGTACAACGGCTCAGCGGAATTGTCCGGACCACCGTAGAACCACAGCGTCAACGCCTTGACGCCGTATTGTGTCCAGTCCTGCGGCGAGGTCCACGTCCGCTGAGTCTCTGAGTAGCGGGCTTTGCCGCCTGCACCGCTGTTGTCGTAGTCAAACCGCACTGACTGCCTGCCACTGCGGACAATACTTGTCTCCATAAATGGGGCCATGGCATTGCCAATGGCTGAACCGGTGCCATTTCCGGGGTAGCCCGGCTTGGGTTCTGTGTAGCCGTATCCATCCAGCCAGGTCTGGAACACCCTGTTGCCCACGTCGTCTGTGTAGCTTTCAAAATCATCGATGCCGATGAAGTTGCCGGTCGTAAAGTTCCAGATGCTACCTTTCCAAAGCTTGTCGGCGTGGGCATTATTGACCTCATCGACCCGCCAGTAGTAGGTTGTGTCAGGTTGCAGCAGTCCGGGCGCATAGCTATCGACATTAACATTGATGAAGTCGACATTCGGGTAGCTGGCCAGGTTGGTTGTGTTGACGGCGTTGACGTCGTTAAAATCTGTGCCGAGGTACACGTCGTGCGTATCGGCGTACAATCCCGCCTTCCAGGTAAGCGTTGGTTTCCTTTGAATATCGTTCGCATCGTCAGGAGGACTCGGCTCAACAGCTATAGCGTTAAAGGTCGTGAACATCCACACATCACCTCGAATAACGGTGGCGCCCTTAATCTGGTCGACTCGCCAGTAGTAGGTTTGGCCGATGCCGAGGATTTCCGGAATTTTATAGCTATTGGCGTCGGCAGTCTGGTGTGCACGGTAGACCTTATCAACTCCCATCGGGTCTTTGTTAGTCGCATTGTTCACCGCCTCAAAACTTTTGCCGAAGTACACATCGTGCAATGCACCTGTAAATCCCGGTCTCCAGGAAAGCACTAACGATTCGCGTTTGACGCCTATTGCCCTATTAGCGGGCGAGGGTTTCTTGGCTTTACCCTGAGTCGTAAACGACCATACCTCGCCTTTGACGCCGTCCTCGTCGATTCGCCAGTAATAAGTCTTTCCCAGTTCGAGTGTTTCGGGGACAGCGTAGTTCTCATTGCCAGCCGTCTGCTTTGCGCGATAGACCACAGTCGGCCCCATCGGGTCAGTATTTTTCGCCTCATCTACCGCCTGAAAGCTCGTGCCGAAATAAATATCGTGTTGGGTTGCATTATGCCCTACCGTCCAGGCAAGATCGGTGTCAATCGACACATCCGTCTGAGTGTTAAGCGGCTTCGGGTTGTTGGCAAATGCGGAATTGAAAAATACCACGTTGTCGAAGTATAAAGGCCCGCCGCCGGCACTATCCGAATTCACGCAGATCAGGAAATTAAGGTATGTAGGTTGCGCGGCAAGCTTGCTAAGATCCATACTAGAGTAGTCCCATGTGAACCTCACCGTTCGGTCCTCCAAACAATTCCAGGTTATGGGATCACCTGCTTGAAGTGGAGGTTCGACAGTGGCAACAGTTGACTCCTTCCATCCAGGTCCCTGGCCACTAATGGCAATCTTGTCGAACTTGGCCCAGGTCTGGCCTTGCCATTCGGAGGCAATCAGCGTCACATCAAATGAGACGTGGTTGTTAGCCTTAATGATATTAGGATCGGCCTGAAGCGGGCATCGAATAGCCCAACGAAATCCACCCGGAGAGTCCAATCTCAGACTGTAATCGTGCAATGTGGCCCCGGTAGTGCTGTATCCCAACATGTCCAGGGTGATAGCACTATCATTTGGTTGCCATCCGTCAAGGCTCTCTTCAAAATCACCTACCAGGTTAGAGCCGTAAGTCGAGGTTGTCAGAGCCAGCGTTAAAACGATCAAGGCAAAACAAACCAATTTTGTAGACATACACTTCTCCTTCCTCGTATAGGCTCTGAATTAGTGCGAAAACCTATCGGTCAACCAGTACTTCTGTTGGACAAGAATCACCCGCGCTTCTTGCCAAGCATAGCCAGGCCGCCCAGGCCAAGCAGGGCGATTGTGGCCGGCTCAGGAATCAACTGCACGACACAATTCAACATTCCTGCTTGTGCATTTATACCAGATTCGCCATCTTACTGTCAACGGAATTTTCTGTGAATTCTGGGAAGTCCAAGGAACGTCGTATCCACCTTACAAAGATAAGATGTATGACCTGAGACTGCCAAGAGAAGCTAATCAAGATTACCTCTGCTGTTAGCAAAGAAGCTGGTAGAGCTTCCTGCCAAAATGTAGAATTGAATCCGATGTAGGAGAATTGTCTTTTTGCCGGGGTCAAACAATGAATACACTAAACTGCCAACCTTCCTTGTTAGTTGCTTCTATCGTGTGCTCGTTTCTTCTGGCGCTTTTGCCGACACTCGACAAAACTAGGGCGAATAGCACTCTGCCGCAGCACCCTGAGAGTCAGCAGACTGAACTGTGGCGGATATTGGGGCCCATTGCCAGAAATGTTCCGATGGCTGCTCCAGAGCATCCTGGCAACGTATTTCTTTTGGGTGAGGAGGTTACTGTAGTCCTGCCACAGGATCTGCGTGAAAAGGCTGCCCGCTGGCAAGTGCTTACCGAGCGCGGAACCATCATCGCAAGGGGACCGCTTGATCCAAGAGAGCAGACAAATATACGAAGAATCATAATAGGGCGCCTGGGAATTGGCTGGTACCGAGTCGAATTTCTCGATGCTGCCGGCGAGGTCCTGGGTTGGACAACAGCCGCTGTGTTGGCCCAACTGGCTGCGCCGGTGCTGCAGGATTCGCCGGTATGTGTCGACTCAGCCACTTCCTGGTTCGCGCCAAATGACCCTGCCGGCCAGGAACGTTTCGCCCGATTGGCGGCTCTGGCAGGAGCAAACTGGATCCGGGACCGTATGAGCTGGGCAGCAGCTCAAACTGCCCCTAACAAATTCGCAGAAAATACAACCTATGACAGTGCTGCCGCCCTCCAAGCACGGCAAGGGCTGAAGATACTACAGGTCTTTCACGACACACCTGGCTGGGCCACCGACGGGCAACTCGACGGCGACGGTGCGCACGGGCGTTTTCCCAGAGACCTGCGAGTGCTTTACAGATTCTGTAAGGCCATGGCCGAACGATATAAGGGGCGGGTACTTGCCTGGGAACCGTGGAACGAGGCCAATATCACTGCGTTTGGCGGCCACACTATCGACGAGATGTGCAGCCACCAGAAAGCCGCCTATCTTGGCTTTAAGGCCAGCGATCCGAATGTCATCGTATGCTGGAACGTCTACGCCGGGGGAGGAACTCCGCTGCACGCTAAGGGAGTGCTTGAAAACCAGGCCTGGCCTTATTTTGAGACGTACAACATTCACTCATATAATAAACCTGACAATTACCTGGAGGAGTTCGTACCGGCACGAGAAGCGGCGTGTGGCCGGCCGATCTGGCTTACCGAGTGCGGCATCGGCCTAAAGGTTAAAACCGACACACTGTGGAGCGAACTATCGCCGGAAGATGAGGTGCGGCAGGCCGAATTCATTGCAAAGTCGTATGCCAGCAGTCTGTTTGCAGGCGTCAGCCGACACTTTTTCTTCATTCTGGGCAACTACCGCGAAAGAGAAATACAGTTTGGCCTTTTGCGCAAAGACCAGACTCCCCGGCCTGGATATGTCGCCTTGGCGGCAGTTGGTCGTTTCCTTGCAGGAGCAACTTGCCTGGGCAGGTGCATCCCCAATGATAATCCAGCAGTGCACATTTATGCGTTCCGCGCACGACCGGCCGGTGTGGAGCGAGACATACTGGTGGCATGGGCTGCGGAACCTACGGCCTGGTCATTACCCAAGAATCTGCAAATAGAAGCTGTCCACGATTACCTGGGTAGACCCCTCGGCACAAGCATCCCTGAAAAACTCGACTCGGCTGCTCTTTTCATCATTCTTCCCAGAGACGCCGCTCAAAGGCTGCCGTTGGAAGCTCCGCCTTCTGCTTCATCTTTTCGTGGGGGTAGAGCGTCACATATAGTGTTACAGCTCCAGATGCCGCACACTGCCACCAACCTATCCCAACAGGCACACACAGTGGCACGGGCTAGAGATGACAGCCTCGCTGTCTTTGCGTATAACTTTGGTGACAAATCAGCAAGCGGCACGATAAATGTGGAGAGCCTGCCTCGCGGATGGAAGCTTATTCCGGACCGATGGGAAATCACCCTCGATCCGATGGAGCGAAAGTTGCTATCCGTCAAGGTAGAAGTAGATTCATCGGACAAGGATATTCCCCCTGATGGTTGGATTAAGCTGCGAGGTGACTTTGCCGGTGCTGGCCAACCGGCTCTGGCGTTTCGACTGATAGCCAAATGACTGACCCGTGACTTCACGAGATGCGAGCCACCAGTGATGAAATCCGACCCGGCCTGAGCAATGTCCACGTCCTGTAGGGTATGCTCCGCATACCTTCAGGTCTATTCACCTAAGAATGAACCATCTGGGGATATTATGAAATCACTCGTAAGTGGGAAGAACGACTTCCAGCCACCATCATCAACGGCTGTGATAATCCCACTAATATTCCGGACCAGTAACTAAACAGGAACCTTCCTTTTGCCGATATAGAATACTGAATTATGAACAAGTGGCTTATTATAATTCTTGTGTTGCTTCTGGTAGGTGCCATATTCGCAGGAGGGATATTCTTCAGGAGCGCGGCGCCAAGCAAAAGAGATCTGTCAACTCCCTCATCGCGGCTTGTAGGCCATTGGGAAAGAGCAGACGGTGAAATATATTATGGTGCTGCCGGATTCGGATGTGGTGTTATAAATTCTTTTGGCAGCGGAGTTATACCTACGGGTAACATTAGCAACATTCTCCTCGAATACAAACTTAGAAACGGGATCATCCTCAGCAGTGATAGTAAGAACATTCCGATCAGATACAAAATTCTGTCTGAGGACCATTCAGGTGAGAAAGTTGTTATAAGGGAATATTGGCTTCTTGATTACGGTACTCCAAGTGACATCGTAGAATGTTATATTTCTAAAAACGGCTATTTTATGGTCAAAGAATACATCGGGAACGACGGTAACAACGTTTTACTTCACTATCATTATGTCGACAATGTGACAGGCCCTCCTGTTGACAAGGATACTCAGGATCTTATTGATGAAGTCTACGGCTCTCAGAGTGATAAATAGAATCAGAAAAAATGGTACGGGCCGCATACGCTAAGTCTCTTTTTATGCTCGTAAAGAGAAGTTGATGAGCACGTTCATCGGGTCTCACCGGAGTTGGGCGAGGTTATAGCCTTTTGTTTAAAATACCCGCGCAGCGCATCCATCATCGCTACGACGATACCGTTAAACCACAAGTTCACAGAACGAATACACTTCAAGTCCGCGTTGGATATTATGAGATCTGCAGAGTCCTTGGGATGTGTGACGCTATTTCTGATCTTTATAGCCTTTTTGAAGCTGTTCCAATCCTGAGTCCCGACCCCTAGATCAATCTTTGCCCCTAACAGGTGCTCGATTACGTTGACGGTGAATCTAAGATTCTCTGAAATTCGGAACCGTTTTGCCCGTTCTTTGATTTTGCCTCTCTCGTTGAGGTTAAAGGAGGACTCTTTGCAGACGACTAGCTCAGGAACGTTTAGCGCACCAGAAGATTGTCCTATTGCAAAGAGAGCTATCTTCATAGCATGAACACTACCTTCGATCATTGCAAAGAGTGTACGTACAAACGTACGGCGATAGTATTCCTGGTCATTTTTATCCAGAAGTTCCTCGGCAGTCTTCATGTCATCCACAAGGATTGGAAGGAGATCCAGGATTTCTTGCAAAGTTTTCTCCACGATGAATCCTTAGCCCACCCAAAAAGTCAGCGGTGCCGGGTCTGCACCGTTCGTGTGCAAGCCCTCGCAGGGTCAACAATGTGCACAGGCGACAGTGCGAACATGCTGCTGTCCTAACCTTTGACGATATCCTCAATCACATTTTCTGGCCAGTGATCGAGCGTTCTCGGGTCGCGCAATTTTTCTCGAAACAATATCAGAGTATCATAGAGGTGACCGATGCGATCACATACGTATTCATCGTATCCCGCATCCTTGCACAGTCGCCTTACTTCATCCACGTGGATACTATGGCCACGATCTAAGAGTTTGTCAAATAATTCGGCGACCTTAATCCGGTCGCGATCCTCAAGCGTGCCGTACGTACGCTCCCATAGCTCTTTGATTGCCCGACGATAGATTTCCTCGCTCATTATGGATTCCCTTATCGGCGCAAGTTAAAAAGATCCGTCTCACCGGCACCACCGTATGCGGCGTCTGCGTGCAGCCGCTGGTTCTTATTCGTATTGCGTATTTCGCATCTCGTTTCGATTCCGCGACAAATTCTGACCGTTGCCAGAGCGGCAACGGCTAAACATAGAAAACGAAAGATATTATGGTCGGGATTGTCGGAAAAAACAAGCAAAATCACGTAGGGTATGCTGTGCATACCAGAACTGCTATCCGGGCATAGCCTACACGTGCTGGCCCTTCTTAAAAAATTCCTTGGTCAAGCCGAAGACGACCGGGCCTAAAAAGAGTAGGGCGATTAAATTGGGTATGGCCATCAGTCCATTTAATGTGTCAGCGAGGTTCCAGACGGCCTCTAACTTTCCTAACGAGCCGAGCATAATCGGTACAAGCCACAGAATCCTATAAACCCACCTTGCCCTTGCACCAAAAAGATAAGCTGAGCACGTCTCTCCATAGAATCCCCACGCAAGTATGGTATCATAAGCAGTCATCGCCATACATAAAACAACGATGGAGAAGCCCATTTTCGTGCCAAATACTGTTTCGAAAGCCGACATAGTTAGTAGTGAACCAGTAGAGCCGGACTTCCATACGCCCGTAATTAAGATGGCCAAAGCGGTGGCGGAACAGATAATAATTGTATCTATAAATACCTCAAATATGCCCCACAGTCCTTGTCTGTCGGATGGTCGGTCTGGGCGGTAGCATGAGCGATCGAGGCAGAGCCCAATCCGGCTTCATTGCTAAATACGCCTCTGGCAATGCCCCAGCGAATCGCTGTTCTGACGCTGGCGCCTGCAAATCCGCCGGTCGCAGCGATAGGTGTAAGTGCCGACTTAAAAATCAAAATCAGAGTCTCAGGCAATCTATAAATATTTAGAAGTATGATGATAACCGCCGCAAAAAAATAGATGATGCACATAAAAGGAACGCAAACCATAGCAACATTGGCGATGCGTTTTATTCCGCCGATGGTGACTAAGCCAACCGCTAGGATAAGAAATATGCCGGTAACAAGCCTGGGGATGTTGAAATTCCGCCAATCCTATAGCCACGGAGTTGGCCTGGGCCATATTGCCTGCAGCCAAACGCTGCTAATCCGCCTGAAACGGCGAATATCACGGCGAGGAACTTAAAGTTTTTGCCAAGTCCGCGTTCGATATACATCATCGGTCCGCCGAGCATCGGTCCTGTTGTCTGGCGTGTGCGGTATGCTATTGCTAAGACCACCTCGGCGAACTTTGTCGCCATCCCGAGCAAGCCCGACACCCACATCCAGAATATTGCCCCTGGCCCTCCTAAGGCGATAGCGGTAGCTACCCCGGCTATATTTCCAACGCCTACCGTGCCGGCCAGGGCCGTACTCAACGCGGCAAATGGACTGATGTCACCTTCCACACCTTTTCTTTTTTTCCTGGCAAGGGTTTCTTTGAGCATCGCTGGAAACCTGCGGAATTGAACAAGGCCCGTGCCCAGCGTCAGGTAGATTCCTATACCCACGATAGCAATGATCATCGGCGGGCCCCAGATAACCTTGTCGTTCAGCCACGAATTAATTTCAAGCATCCGGTTCAATCGACTTACCTCACTTTCCCATTGAATTGCCTGCTCGAAAACCTTAAACGCAACGCCTTAGGGACACAAGACGCGTAGTATATAGCATGGGCGCATGGCATGACAAAATATTTTTGCCCAGAAGAAATGTACGCCCGGGTATACTCTACAAGCCGAAAAACGCCCTGCTGGTAGCTGTTACAGCACGGGCGAAATCTTCTAAGTCCATCTGTTTTAGCTCGGCTAAGAACCTGCCGGTGTGAATCATAAGGGCCGGCTCATTTACCTTCTGCCTTCGCATCGGCTCCGGCGACATATAGGGCGAGTCCGTCTCCAGCATCAATCTATCCACCGGCACAATCCGGGCGGCCTCCTGTTTTATACGGGCGTTCTTGAATGTCACTACGCCGGTATAAGAAATATAAAAGCCTTTGTCCAGAACGACCTTTGCCTGTTCAGCCGAGCCACTAAAACAATGAAAAACAACCTTTTTTACGCCCTGCCCGAAACGCTCCAGGACATCCAGCGTTTCATCGAAGGCCTCTCTGCAATGGATAATAACCGACAGCCCCAATTCGGCGCCAATTTTCAGGTGCTCGGCGAAAACGATTCTCTGGTCGTCGTGCGGCGAAAAATCATAATGATAGTCAAGACCCGTTTCGCCGATGGCTACAACCTTTTTGTGCCGCGCCATATTTTTCAGTTCGGCGAGCGTCTGAGTGGTTACGGTTTTGGCATCGTGCGGATGAATTCCGACAGCGGCGTACATATTCTCAAACCGCTCGGCGAATTCTATGGCCTTTCGGTTCTCCTGCGGGTTGGTTCCGACGGTTATCCACTCGGTGACACCCGCAGCAATGCTGCGGGCTAAAACGCCGTCGATATCCCGCGCCAAATCATCAAACGTCAAATGACAATGTGTATCAACCAATTCCATTCTACAACTTTGCAGTATTTGTTTTCTCCGTTTTAGTCAATGTGAATATGCCCTCAAGCCATCACCGCGACCAAGCTCAACCGTCGCATGTTGGGCGCAAGGTTGGCTACATGCGGTGTTATGCGACGCCTTCATTAATGTCCTCCATGGTCGGAGTTTGTCTGCGGAGAAAGCGAATTAGCAATGTTGCCACAAGACTAGACAGGACGCCGATGATGAATGAGAGACCAACTGACAGCCACTCTCTTTTTCGTTGGTAAGCTGCTTGATACTCGAGCAAGGCCTGAACCTGTAGCCGGTTGATTTGAGCAGCTTGGGAGAGACTCTCCTTTTCCTTCTGAAGCTTCTCGATATCGCCAGATAGACTCTGCAAGGTGGAGCGCTGTTCACTGACGTAAGTTCCTAGATCCCGAAGTGATCTCTCAATCTCTTTTAGCTGCTCAATTCGTTTGCCGACATCGGGCGCCGGGCTTGACCAGAGTGTGCCCAACAGGGCTGAGATCGATGTGACAAGCCCGAGTCCTATGGCAGTGGCACGGAATCCAGTGAAGGTCCTGGAGCGGTAGAGGAGAATGACCGATTCTTTACCATCTCCAATAATAACGTGATTTCCGTGAAAAGAAACCTTGACCCCCGTAATGTGATAGAACTTGCCGTCTGGGGTTTTTATCAAGAACTACTCGGCCGGGAGGAGGCAATTGCTTTGCCCGGGTTACAACGCGAATCTTAAGGCACTTGAGCTGCTCGATCGTTATCCTGGGTTCAGGCATATAGAGATTTTAATACCTCCTAACTATGTGTTAGATTGTTTCCGCATAATACCATCGATCGTGCATTTTCCCCAGATTATGGACTTGCCGTCTAACATTGTCAAAAATCTTTTGTGATTTTCTGATACTTTCGCTGAGAGCGTATGCCGTCGCCGGCACGGCGACGGCCAAGCAACCAGTTATGGCACAAAGGCGTTTTGGTAATGTCTTATCTGGGGGCGGCCGACCTGGCCCAGCACGATTGTCACCACATCAAACCGGAAAGGACGGTTCTCTATGTGATGAGCCGCAAGGAAATACCGGGCGGTCCGAAGCAGTCTTTGCCTCTTGGGATATGTGATGGACTCCTCAGGCGGGCTAAAACTTTCTGCCGCTTTGGTGCGTACCTCGACGAAAACGATAGAGCCGTCGTCATCGACCATCACCAGGTCGATCTCGCCGGTCTTGCAGGAAAAGTTGCGGGTAAGCGTTTTGAGGCCTTTACTTTTGAGAAATTTTTCTCCGCGTTTTTCACCCCATCGGCCAAGCAGCTTGCGATCGGCCAACAGTTTACGCCGGTTCCACAACATCTTCACGGACAAATGACCCCCGGATAAATCCGGGGGCTAAATACTTTTGAACCTGACTGTCACTTATTTTGAGACGGTATGCTCGCTGTGGCGTTGAGTCAGCTTGACGGCCTTGCCGGTTCGCTCGCGGAGATAATAAAGTTTAGCTCGCCTCGCCTTGCCGCTCCGGACTGGCTTGATGTCGATGACATTGGGCGAATGAAGAGGGAAGACTCGCTCTACTCCCTCATTGGCTACTATTCGCCGGACGGTGAACATCTCATTGATGCCTCGGCCTTTGCGGGCGATTACCGTGCCGGTGAACACTTGAATCCGCTCTTTGTCGCCTTCCTTGATTTTGCAACGGACGTCTACCACATCGCCTATTTCGAAATAGGGCACTTTCTTCTTTAGGCTTTTGCTTTCAACGGCATCCAACAACTTCGTTTTCATTGGTCTATCTCCTCAGTTATCACAAGAGTTTTGCAAAATGGAGATTAGGCACATATTATTTAAGGAAATCCGTTTCTTGATTTCCTTAAATAATCGAGCTAAGCAATTATCTATCAAGTAGTTAATGTTTGAAAAGGAAAAATAAGACAACAAATTTTTCCTTTTCAAAGTGTGCCTAATCTCAATTTTGCAGAAGTTCAGTCATCACAGCAAAAGGCCATAGTTTATCTATTTCCGCCCGAAGAACAAGCCTTTTTTTGCAGAAATTCGGCCTCTTTTTATTTGCGGACCGCGACCGGCGGGTCGTGGACGAGCAAGGAATCTCGCCTATCCTGCGGCTGGCTGCCAATTACTGGCGGTGCGCCCCGGCGAATATCACCGCCATCCCAGAAAGCATAGATATTGTCATCGTTGATAGCGCAATAGGCACGTTTCTCAAAGTACGCGTGCCCGTCCAGAAACAACACATTTTGCCCGTCTTCTTGATGGACTACAGAGTTTCCGGCCTTCTGCTGTTTTATGTCGCCATCGGGTTTGAAAAGGCGGAAATTCCGGGCTTTGGCGAAAGGTGAATCAATCCAGGGACCGCGGTCGGCTGCCACAGCCATGCCCGGTTCGCTGGATGTTGTTAGGGCATACAGACTAAAGGGCATGTGATAGGCGTAGCTACAGTGTTTCCACGGCTCAGGGCCAAAGTCCCACAGATCAATGAGTTCTTTGCTTACTTTATATTCGGCTGGCTTAAACTCCCTTGTTCCTTTGTCATTGGTGCAAACAAATAACTTCGGCGATCTCTCTGCATACTTTATGAGCAGATACAAACTGGCCGAGATACTTGCCGCTCCACCGGTGCCGTCCGGGTGCAAGTTATAGGCAGAGATTCGGTCGCTGGCCTGCCAGTTGTTCATCTTCGGCTGCCAGACGGTGCCACGCCCACCCGCCCGCGGCAGTTCGTCCTCGTAATCGCTGGCATACATCAGCATCGCCTTACCGATCCGGGATAGGTTTGAGCCGCAAACCATTCTATAGGCTGTACTCCTGTGCGGTTTCAAAATTGCGATGAGCATCATTAGCAGGTAAACAAGAAATGGAAGTGTTATACCGATTACAGCAAAACCTGTAGCGACTATTCTGCCAGCGCTTAACCCGATTTGAATAAGGCTGATGATACCGAGGATAATAGCTGCCAAGCCCGCAATGAGCCACAAGATCAAAGTAACAAGATTCTCATTTCGACCAGCGATTGAAATAAAAAAAATACCTGAAAAGAAACAGCTTAGAAGGGCAAGTATGAACGATGCGATAGCAAGCCGGCTGGTCTTTACGATAGGACCTCCAGCAGGTAGCGAAGACTGCCCTAATGGCGAACCGCAAGACCTACAGATGCGGGCTTCGTCCGGATTTTCTTTGCCGCATTTCGGACAGTACATTTTTAGGCCTCCGCTTGGAATAACCAGTCACGGTATGCACAGCATACCCTACATTGAATGGGCTTTCGCTTCCTCAGATAGCTGATCACACCGCTTTCGCAAAGACCCTAAGAGCTGGCGGTATTTTTCGCCTTTAGCCAGGTTGGTCGTCTCGTGTGGGTCGCTTTTCAAATCATAAAGCTCTTCGTAACCAGAGTCAATATAGCGGGCATATTTATATCGGTGCGTGCAGAGGGCTTCGCTCTTGGCAATCGTTTTGTGCTCGAATAAGTGCTCGTAAAAGAATTCGGCTCGCCACTTGGGCTTTTCGCCCTTCAGTAGCGGTATAAGGCTCCGGCCTTGCATCTCTCGCGGTACGGGAACGCCGGCAAACTGAAGTATCGTCGGGGCAATATCCACATTGAGCGCGAACTGCTCCGCAGTAAGGCCACGTCTGCGATTCGGCGCCCTCGGGTCTATAAACAATCAACGGCACACGAATAGATTCCTCGTGTGGGAACCATTTGCCCGCCAGGCCGTGCTCGCCGAGATAAAAACCGTTGTCCGCGTTAAATATGATGACGGTATTATCAGCAAAACCGAGCCTTTTAAGCTCCTGGCGGACTCCGCCAATCGCGAAATCCGCGCCCGTGATCAGCCGATAATAACTCCTGACCGATTCCTGGTATTTTTCGGGCGTAGAAAAGCGTATCTGCCAGCGCCTTCGGGCCTCGGATTCTCGCAGAAACTCCGGCAAAGCCCCAAAATACTTAGGGTCAGCCGTTTCGGGAACGGGCATAATCATGTCCTTGTAGAGATTCGCTTGGGCACGGTCGTACACAAATTGTCGCGGGTCGGCGTCCTGGACGTGCGGGGCTTTGAAACTCACCGACAGGCAGAATGGCTGGTCCTTCGAGCAGCTTCGCAAAAATTCAATCGCCTGCTCGCCCATAATCTGCGTAAGATGTTTGTAGTTGCCGTTGGCATCCGTGCGCTCATACGGGTCGCATTGTCCGGGGCAACCACGCCAGAAGTCGAATTTATCGCCGGGGAAATCTTGTCCTCTGCCCACGCCATATTTTCCGACAAACCCGATCCTGTATCCGGCTTTGCGGAGCAGCATCGGATAGGTTTGTGCCAGCGCTTCCGGCGAGAAGCTGGTCGCAAAGTCATTGATTCCGTGCCGGCTTACCCACTGGCCGGAAAAAATGCTGGCGCGACTGGATGCACAAATAGAAGTGGTAACGAAGGCGTTTGTGAACCGCACGCCGTTTTTTGCCGTATCGTCGATGTTCGGCGTATAGATATTCGGATTGCCCGCGCAGCCGATCGCGTCCCATCTATGGTCATCAGTCAGCAGAAAAACGATGTTGGGCCGCTTCGCCGTTGCACCGATTCTGATAAGCTCGCTTTCACAACCAGCCAGAGGCATCGCTGCCGCAGAACTGCCGGCCACTAAACTAAGGAATTCCCGTCGATTTAGGTCTTTCATGTTATCACTTCCGGTTATTTAGAGGAGTGGTATGCGGAGCATACCCTACATTTTGTTGTCGTCTTTTAGCAAATCGGATCGCCATTTTTGGGTTCGCTCCAGCGCCTGCTGGCGGCGCCAGTCGGCGCTTTTTTGTGGTCGCCGCTTAAAAGAACATCGGGCACTTTTAAGCCGCGAAAAACCTCCGGCCTGGTATATTGCGGATATTCCAGTCCGCCGGTTTCAATTTCCTCGACCTTGCGGTATTGGCGGAGAATTGGCTAACGGATATTTCTCACCGCTGAGAATCCCCGCCTGCGCGGGCATCACTCGATGCTCAGAACTACGATTGACTTTGCCGGCAGCTTTGCTGCGAAACCTTTATCCGTCAAGCGGACATCCTTGAATGCCTCTGGCGCAACTACATCGGGCTTATCAAAGGTATTGTGCGAGTTTATCTTCTCGGCTGTTAGCACACTGCCGGTGATACTTTTAGCCTGCGCACCCTGCAAAAGCCCTTCCACTTCTACCGCCGATGCGGGATGAATATTACACAGCGAAACGTGGATTACGCCCGACTTATCTTTCGAGGCAGAGACGTTTACGCCTGGCAGAGTGTCCCCTTCAAATTCGTAACTTCCGGCAGATATTTCCGTCGGCAGTAAAATGGCATCGTGATGAACCTTGTAGAGCAAGAAAACATAATATGTCGGCGTCAGCAGAATCTTCTCCTCTTGCGTCAAGATCATTGCCTGCAGGACATTGACCGTCTGGGCGATATTTGCCATCTTCACCCTATCGCAATGGTTGTTGAAGATATTCAGCGTCAGGCCGGCTACCATTGCGTCACGCAGAGAGTTTTGTTGATACAAAAACCCCGGGTTCGTGCCGGGCTCAACGTTGTGCCACGCGCCCCATTCATCAAAGATTATCGCCACTCGCTTTTGCGGGTCGTATTTATCCATAATCTCCGTGTGCTTGACCAGAATCTCCTCGATGCGTAGCGCACTTCTGATCTGCCAGAACCAATCTATCTGGGCAAATTCCGTTGCGGACCGGCTTTTTCTGCCTGAGCCGCAGTAATAATGGGGCGATAAGCCCGCCATTTGTCTTGCTGCCTCGCGCATCAGGACTTCCGTCCAGTTATAGTTGGCGCCGCCAGGCCCGCAGGCGATTTTGAAAATCCTGTTGTTGCCAAAGTTTCTGACGTAAGTCTGGTAGCGTCTGAACAGGTCGGCGTAGTATTCTGGCCGCATGTTTCCGCCGCAGCCCCAGTTTTCATTGCCGATGCCGAAGTACTTTAATTTCCACGGCTGCTGGCGTCCATTTTGTCGGCGCAGCTCGGCCAGCGGACTAACTCCGTCAAAGGTGATATATTCAATCCAATCCTGCATTTCTTTTACGGTGCCGCTGCCGACGTTGCCGCAGATATAAGGCTCACAGCCCAGTTGTTCGCACAGGTCGAGAAACTCATGTGTGCCGAAATGATTGTTTTCAGTCACGCCGCCCCAGTGAGTGTTAATCATAGTGGGACGTTTTTCGCGAGGGCCGATGCCGTCCTTCCAATGATACTCATCGGCAAAGCATCCGCCGGGCCAGCGCAACACCGGAATCTGGATCGCCCGCAGAGCCTCGACTACGTCGTTACGGATTCCTCGCGTGTTGGGTATCGGGCTATCTTCGCCCACCCAAAAGCCGCCGTAGATACACCTGCCCAGATGCTCGGAAAAATGCCCGTAGATATTTCGGCTGACGGTTTCTTTGCCCTGGTCGGCGTGGATAATCAGCCTCGCCTGCCCCGGCTGCATTTGCGTCTGGGCTGAACGTGCAGGTTCGTGAAAGCAAATGACCGCAAGCAGCGCCGTAACTACATTGAGTGATGTTTTCATAAGCTCTCCTTTCTCAAATTCAAAACTGTAGAATTCCTTAGTTCTACATTTTACGCTTTAAGTTTTCGCCTTTTTTGTAAGCAAACTTACCAGAATAAGAGCAGCTACGGACACGGTTATAGCCGGCAGCACCGCATCCAGGCCCCAGATACAGCCAGGCATGGCGTTCTTTATAAAGTCCATTTCCGCCCAGGCAATCGCTGTCACCGTCCCTGAAATGATTGAGGCGATGGCCCCTGTTCTGGTGGCTCTTTTCCAGAATAAGGCCGCCACCAAGCAAGGCGTAATTGCCGCACCGTAAATCGTGTAGGCGTAAAGTGCTCGTTCAAAAATGGTGGTGGACTGGGCAAACGCCAGCGAGACCAGGTATGCGATTACGCCAAAGACAAGCACCAGTATCCTGCTGGCCAGGATTACCTTTTTCTCCGGCGCCTTGGGGTTGATGTAGTTCATATAAATGTCACGAATCACGCAAGTTGCCGGGATCAGGAAAAATGAATCGGCGGTGGAGATGATGATGCCCACCACCGTCACCAGGAAAAGGACGCCTAACATCGTCGGCATAAGGGTCTTGGCGGCATAAATGAGCACGTATTTGCCCTGGGCGGCGTTAGGTATCAAGCTGGCAGAAATCCAGGCCTCTAAAATGATCAGGCTTTCAACCACCGCCACGGCAAGTATCATAAATGTCACGGCACTTTTAGCGCCTTTGGCATCCTTGCTGGCAAAAAAACGCTGATACTGGTTGGCGTCGCCCATAATCAGTAAGAACACCGGCAGGCAATAATTGATAATCTCGGTATTTGTGTAGACGCCCCAGAACTTCATGTGATCGGGCCTATTCCCCATCGTGGCAAATGCGGCTTCCATGCCTGTCCAGCCGCCCGCTTTGAGCCACAGAACCGGCAAAGCAACGAATAGAGAAACAGTGATAATGATGCCGGTCACTATATCGGTGTAGGCAAGGCTAATCAGGCCGGCTGAGATCGTGTACGTGATGATAAATGCCGCAGCAATGATGGTAGCGGTCTTTACAGTTATGAGGGGACGCCCTGTTTGGTCGGTCAGTATCACCTCCAGAACTGCTCCGCCGGCATTGAACTGATAGCTGACAATCACCATATAGGCTATCACTAGAGCCACGACCGCCAGCAGTCGCGCCGCCTGACCGTAGCGCAATCCGATGATTTCAGGCACGGAATAAACTTCGTAATTGCGTGCTCTGGGCGCAACTTGCGTCAGGAGAGCCATGCCGATAACGCTGCCCAGCGGCAGGATAAGGGCAGCCAGTCCGGTCTCGTACGTTTTACCGGCGTTGCCCACTATCGAGCCGGTGCCGATCCAGGCAGCCAGCATTGTGCAGACCAGAATCCAGGGCGAAAGCGACCTGCCGGCTACGGAAAAATCGGCCTGTGTCTTAACCTGCCGGCACTTGTAAATGCCGATGCCGGTCAAGGCCAGTAAGTAGACGAAGATGGCAACTAAGTAGATCATTCTATCTTAAAGCCTAAAGCTAAAAACTCAAAACTTTTGAGCTTTACACTTTACGCTTTTAGTTTCTTATGAACTGACTGACGAAATATCTCGGCGTCAGCGGCTCTCCAGTCGCCCGCTCTATCATTTCGTTCCAGTGGTAGCGGGCACCGGGGCCGAGCACTTTCGTGCGCAGGTATTTGCCGATCTTGTCCTGGTCAACATAGCTGACGCCCTTATCAGATTGACGTTTCAAGACCTGGTGAACAATGTAATGATGAAGTTGCGAGGCCAGGATTTCGCCGAGCATATAATTGTGGTAGTAGCAAGGGGCGGAAGTAAAATGCAATTTCGACGCCCATCCGGCATCGAGCGGCCCCGGCGGCCGCTTGAGCAACTGGTATTTCTCTACCATCTCCCACCATAATGTGTTCACGTCCTGATCGGGATCGGCATAGAGATGCTTTTCAAAGTAATACATAACAATCGCCCAGCGGACAAAGAGTATCTGCCCGAATTGTGTGTATTTCCAACTGACTTTGCCAAGTTCTTTATACTGCACATCAGGCAAATCCAGCATCTGGCGCATCCAGGCGGCGTTGCGGCTGAGTCGGCCAAACAACACAGCAATGCCTTCAGTTGTGAAACTGTGTGCAGGCTCCCGCAGCAACCAGGGTTCGCTCCGGTCGTGGTATTTACTGTAAATTGCGTGCCCCAGCTCGTGCAGGATGGTTTCTATCCAGCGTTCGGTGTTCTGCAGATTGCACAGGATTCGAACATCGCCTCGGCGGTCTATGTCGTGACTGAAGGCGTGCGGATATTTGCCCGCCCGGTCATAAAGGTCGCTTCGGGCAAGTATATCATCTACCGGCAGGCCAATGCCGGCGTAAAATCTCTGCGCCAGCTTGCGGACATCCTGGCTTTGATAGTATTGGTCTAAATCCAAATCATAAACCAGCGGCGTTCTCTGAAAGAACGGATCGTGGTAATGCCACGGCATCAGGTCCTCTGGCTTGATTCCATAGGCATCTGCTAAAACCTGATCCAGCTCACTCTTCAGACGGGCAAAAGGACCTGCGGTTAGCTCGTCAAGCTGCTCAAAGATTCGATCAAGCTCCTGCGGACTTTGCTCGCTAGTGATTATTGAGAAGGTATGGTAGTTATCAAAGCCCACTTCTCGGGCAGCTCTATTGCGAAGCCTGACCAGTTGGATAAGGTCACTTACGATTGCATCTCCGACCTGCTTACTGGCTCTCCAGGCAAGCTCCCTTTTGCGGCAATCCTTTTCCGTCGTCAAAACGGTATAGATGTCACTCATAGTGACCTCTTTGCCGTCGATAGTGGCGCGAAAGGTGCTGTACCTTTCCTGGATTTTCGTATCCAGATCAACTATTTCTTTCGCCAGGCTTGGCTCTATCTGGTTTTGCAGATAGGCGTGGTAGAGTTTATCCAGTTGGCGGGAAAGTGGTGCCTGTTTTATCTGCGCGGATTCCCGCAAACTCTTCAGTTGGGCAAATTCCTCCCGATTACCATAAAGCTGGTGGATGTCAAACTGTAGTTTCTTGAGCCTATCGTAATGTTCGCTCGCCCCGGTTGTAGACGCATCCCAGTAGGCAAGGTTGGCCTGGGTCGACAAGGGTTCTACTTTTGCGACGTGGGCTTGAATGAAATTCTTCAGTTCGGCCTCTTTCATGGCTTGGCCATCCCTGATCGGGACAGATGGACCACAGCCAGAGGCCAGAAAGGCCGCAAGAAACGCATTAACAATGACTAACGTGGTCTTCACAGAAAACCTCCCGTTAAAAGTGCCTAAAGTGAGGTAAAGTGTCTAAAATTCTAGTTCATAACTTTAGGCACTTTAGTCACTTTACACTTTAGGCACTCTCAAAATGACTGTTGCTCGGTTCGGGCGATAATTTCATTTTGCAAATCTCTGCCCACGTCGACAAAGTAATCGCTATATCCCGCAACCCTGACGATCAGGTCACGATACTGCTCCGGCTGCTGCTGAGCTTCCCGCAGCGTCCTGGCGTCAATAACGTTGAACTGTATGTGATGCCCATCCAGCTTAAAGTAGGACCTAATTAGATGAGCGAGTTTTTCAATGCCATCATCACCTGCCAGCACCTGTGGATTGAATTTCATATTTAGTAGCGTCCCGCCGGTACGGGCATGGTCGATCCTGGCGGCGGATTTGATAACGGCGGTAGGCCCTTTAGTGTCGCAGCCCTGACTGGGCGAAATGCCCTCGGAGACCGGCTCGCCGGCCCTTCTTCCGTTGGGCAGCGCCCTGGTTACCGAGCCGAAGTAAACGTGCACCGTCGTGGGCAGCAGATTTATGCGGCACCTGCCCCCTTTTGTGTTGGGCCGGCCATTCAGCAGCTCGTAATAGGCGTCAAACACTTCTTGGGCTATGGTATCGGCGTAGTCATCATCGTTGCCGTACTTTGGTGAGTGCTCGCAGAGTTTATGCCGCAACTGTTCGTGCCCCAGGAAGTCTGCCGCCAGGGCGGTAAGAAGCTCATCCATTCCGAGGTCCTGTTTGTCGAAAACATGGTACTTGACCGCTGTTAGCGAGTCGGTCACTGTGCCGATGCCCACGCCCTGGATGTAGGTTGTATTGTATCTTGCACCACCATTGTTGTAATCGAGGCCGCGAGCTATGCAGTCATCTATCAGAATGGACATAAACGGCGCCGGCATGTAGCCGGCAAAAAGCCGCTCTATGATATTGTTGCCCTTGATTTTCAGGTCGATGAAATACTTAAGCTGCTGCCTATAGGCGTCCATCAACTGTCGATATGAATGAAAGTTGCGGGCGTCACCGCTTTGAGGGCCAAGTTGTTCGCCCGACTTTGGATCGACGCCATTATTGAGAGCCAGTTCAAGGATTTTAGGCCAGTTCATATAGCCGGTCAAGATACAGCTTTCCTTGCCGAACGCGCTTGTCTCTACGCAGCCGCTCGCCCCGCCGGCGCGGGCGTCCGCAATGCACTTTCCGTCCTGAAGCATCTCTTTGATTATGACGTCGGTGTTGAATACAGACGGCTGGCCAAAACCTGTGCGAATGACCCGGCAGGCCCGCCGCAGGAATCGGTCCGGATTTTTGTTGCTGATTTGAATGCAGGAGCTGGGCTGGGTCAGCCGCATTTCTTCTACCACATCCAAAATCAGATATGAAAGCTCGTTGACGGCATCCGAGCCATCCGCAGGTATTAGCCCGCCCACATTGATAAGAGAAAAGTCGGTGTAGGTCCCGCTTTGCTCTTCTGTTACTCCCACCTTAGGCGGTGCAGGCTGATTATTGAATTTGATCCAGAAACACTGCAAAAGTTCCTCAGCCTGCTCAACAGTCAAAGTTCCCTCCGCCAGTCCCTTCTTATAAAATGGGTACAGGTGCTGGTCGAGTCGGCCTGGATTAAAAGAGTCCCAGGTATTTAGCTCCGTGATTACCCCCAGATGCACGAACCAATAGTATTGCAGCGCCTCCCAGAAATCGCGTGGTGTACTACCCGGCACGTGCGAGCAAACCTCGCAATGCGCTCCAATTCTTGCCGACGAAGCGGATCGCTTTGGCTCTGGGCCAGCTTCAGAGCCTTATCCGCGTGGCGTTTGGCGAACGTCATAAGTGCGTCGGCACAAATTTCCATAGCCTGATACTGCTGGTCCTTCTCGTAGGCGCGCGGATCGTTCAGGTAGTCAAGTCTCTGGCGGTTTTCCGCGATCTGGTGCTTAAAGTCCAGCATACCTTCTTTGTAGATCTTATCGCCCAGAACTGCGTGTCCAGGCGCCCGCTGCTCCATAAACTCGGTGAACACGCCCGCCTCAAATGCCTGATGCCACTTTTTATCCATCAGGGCAAAAATCCTCTGGCGCATCGTTTTGCCCGACCAGAAAGGAATGATTTTCTCCTGGTAAATCTTTCGGACTTCGTCAGTAACAACGAAGGAGGTTTTCGCCCGGCTGTTAATTATCCGCAGGTCCTCCAAACTGTGGCAGCACAACTCCGGATACGTCGGCGTAGCCTTGGGTGCCGGGCCGCGTTCGCCAACTATCAACTCACCATCGTTGATGCAGATTGTCTTTTTCTCCATCAGATGCTTGAATGCCAGCGCCCGGCAGACAACGGCAGACTCGCGAGCGGGAATGTCACTCTGATAGAATTCCGTTATCAGCACCGCACGTTCGGTTGAAATATACGGCTTGGTTTCGACGCTCTGCTTACGAAGTTTCGCTACTCTTTCATTCATAGCGCTACCCGTTCATCTTGACTTCCAGGCCGAATCCCCGCAGCGTGTCCGCAACGTTGTTCATAAGCTCAGCGCCAGGGATCTCGGCTCGGATAATATCATAGTCTGTCAGTAATCGAGCCGACTTTCCCTTGCCGCCAGGGTTGAACGGCAAAACATCGACTCGGCGGACGCCGGGCAAAGACGCCACAAATTCACCTGTCATTGTAATATTTGTCCGGTCGTCGTTAAATCCTGGAATGATTGGAATTCTGATTATTATTTCCTTGCCCGTGTTCGAGAGCCATTCAATGTTGCGCAGGATTAGATTATTGTCCACGCCGGTAAGACGCTTGTGCGCATCTTTATCCATGTGCTTTAGATCACAGAGAAACAAGTCCGCCTTCTCGGCGACCTTCTTGACGAGTATCGGTTCAGCATGGCAGGTAGTATCGACGGCTGAGTGTATCTCGTTGCCCCGGCATTTTTCCAGCAGCGCCAAAAGGAAATCCGCCTGCATAAGTGGTTCGCCTCCGGAGAATGTCACTCCGCCGGCAGACTGGTCGTAAAAGACGATGTCCTTTTTCACCTCGCTTACGACCTGGCTGACGGTTACTTGCCGGCCAATAATCTCTCTGGCGCCTGCCACACAGGCGGCGACACATTCCCCGCAGAGTTTACACTTTTCTGCATCGGTAATCGGCCCATTTTCTGTAAGCGTAATAGCCTGATTCCGGCATACCGTCACGCATTGTCCGCATCTGATGCAGCGGCTCTTTCGGAAGCCAAGTTCTGGAAGCGGTTTCCAGCTTTCGGGATTGTGGCACCACCTGCACCGCAGTGGGCAGCCTTTGAAGAAGACGGTTGTGCGGATACCGGGGCCATCGTGTATGGCATATTTCTGAATGTCAAAGATATATCCTGTCACCTGTTTCATTGACATTTGAGCGAGTATATCAAATCTGTGCCCCCCTGCAATGACCGCCGGCATCTTCGAATAAACCTCCCACAGGTCTGAATTGAGAGAAAACTGAAAATTTTTCGACTTTTTAGCTTCACAAACAGGCAGGGCTCCCAGGGCATAATTCTATGTTATCGGGGCTAACTGGGACAAACTGCTCAGTACGAGATAACTGCCTGGTAGCGCCCGCCCAGAAACTGGGGCAAGTAGATGGGGATGACAAGATTGCCAGGTCCAGGCAATCCTTACCCACGCTAAAGCACGCTGCTTTGCCGGACTCCGCGGGATAAATAATAGCTCAAGAATCGCACCGGGATATGCCGATTTCCATATTGGAGTCGTCTGAGAATAGACCGGTAGGGTATGCTGTGCATACCAAACAATGTCGACGGATCGGTATGCAGAAATCTGCATACCCTACTTTGGGCTTCCGAGTTTTGCGTGTGTTGCCCCTGTGACGCACAAGGCGAGTATTCCAGACATAGTTAGAAGTCGAATAAAGGGATAGTCTCGCAGTTGCCGGTCCAGGGGCTTTTTGTTTGGGCGATTTTTCCTAGGGGTCAGAATCCCTCGCACAGATTTCCTCCGCACCTTTGCGTCGCATCGCGGATAAACTATATTTTATATATGGGGGGCATAAAATATCATGAACCCGAAAAGCAGATGGCATGAGCTTGCGCTTTTTCTGGCCATAGCCGGAGGTATTTTCTGTGCGTGCTATTGCGTTCTGGCAATGGCCAACAATTACTACGTGGCGCGCTACAATCTGGATATTTACACGCAGGACCTGCAAGGCTGGGACGCCTGTCGCCGGACAGAACCCGGTTATTATAAGGCCAACGCGGAAGTGGTCGGCTCCTGCCTGAAAAAGCTGGACTCTGCCCGAGAAAATTTCTGGCTAAATCTGTCAAGGGCCCAACTCGCAGGATTGTTTGTTTTGGCAGGTTCAGGCGGAGCGGCCGGCGGGTACCTGTCCACCTGGGCTGCGGTCTGGTTCGGCAGCTCGGTCATCGGCACACTCATCAGGCGGTTCCGCCCTCGATAATTGTCAATTGCCAGTTGCTGCCTCGCTCATGCTGGCGTGGGCGGTGCCTCCATAAGCACCCATGTCGATTCTTCCGCCGTTGGGCTTACGCTCGCCAGAGCAGTCAGCGGCCGGGTCGCCGCCATCAACACAGGGACTGGTGACATCATCAAGAACCCACACGTTATGCTGCGGCCAATACCGGCCTCGCTGCGAACGCAAGTGGTAGTCGTTATTGTTGGGGTCCACAAATAGCGGGTCAAGATTGATATTGCCTTCGCCCCCGCTGGCAGAGACAGCTATACCTAGCCCGGCATTGAAACAGGTCGCCGTTAGTATTCTTCCAAAAGATGCTACTTGTGACATTCGGCTGGCAACGCCCGTATGTTCCGATGCCGTATTCATTATGCACCACCGTGACATTGGCGATGGTGGGAGAAGCACCGGCGACGAAAATTGCCATCCGGCTGTCGGCAATAATGAAATTCTTTAGAACGCTAGCTGGGCCTTCGCCGGTAGCAAAACTGACGGCAAATCCACCCGGACCTTTTAACGTAGCGGGGTTGGCGGCGCTCTTGACGGTTATCGCTTTTCCCTTAAAACTTACGGCGCCGGTGTACACCCCTGGCCAGACTAAAACCGTGTCGCCGTCTTTAGCTAAATCAATAACCTTCTGGATCGTGGCACAAGCCTGCTCCCGTGTCAAACCATCGTTGTTATCGTTACCCTTGGCTGCCTCGACATGAAAGCTCGCGCTGGGGCGTAAGTCAGGTGCCACAAGGGAGTTAGGTTCGTTTTCAGCCGCGCAGGCCGGTCCGCCAGGAATCATAACGGCCAAAGCCACCACAACAAGCAAACTCAATATGAGTCTCATTACCCTTACCTCCTTAGCAATAACCATACGTTGACCGTGGAACGAATTTACTGCTGGGAAAGGCCTTCCGCAAAGAAAGATCGGTCTTTTCCATCACCCTTGCTAAAACAATAATAAATATACTATATTTGGCTAAAAATGTCAATACCCTATTTGAAGTGACTCGTTTACTGTGGGCTTGTCCGCCGCCTTCCGCCCAGAATCCTGGCATTAACGCGAGATAGGAACAGATCCTCATTTGCCCTTGCGACATGGTCGGCAAAGGCAGCACTATTGAGAAGCCGCACAATTCTTGCGGCGTCTGCAAAATCATCGGAAAACGCTATTATCTGTGCTTCCTCACGCGTCAGTGACTTCAGGAATGTCGCCATACTGCCGTCGCGCAGAGCCTCCGCGCAGTCGATCAATAATTGCTCGATTTCTCGACCTTGCTCAGGACAGGTTTGCCGGCTGGCTTTAACCATTGTTTTTTGCTCCGAAGTCAAAGCACCCCTTCTATTTATTAAAGGCAGTATCTCCGCCGTTGGTAACAGAAACTCCGTATTCACTTGACGAATCCTGAACTTCCATGTTCCTTATGCGACTACCTGGCGATGGAAACGAATTGTTCGCCAGCGAAAGACGGCCCTGATTTGAGTTTGCCGACAACTCTCAACTCGACCTTGCCGTAGCCGGACGCCTTGATTAGTTGAGCCTTATCAAAGAAGGCCAGAATCTTCACTCTGTTGCCGGTGTAGTAGACATCAAGATTGCTTGCCACAATGCTGCCGGGCTCCAGGATGAGCGGCGTATCTGCAATGTCGGTCTTTGCAACGCCTGGCGGCAAAGTCACTATGGCCAGTATTTTGCTGCCGCCGCTACTGGCCCTGATCGGTCGAGGAGTAACACACAGTTCGGCTTGCAGAGGCACCTCGCAGGTAACAACATCAGCGTGCACTGTAGTTGCTGGCGTTTGACCGCTAGTGATTGTCACGGAATTACTGAGCACAGTATCCTGGACGGCATCTTCATTCACCTGGACGACCAACTCCAAACACATACTTGCTTTGGGCAACAGAAACGGATAAAGCCACGTATACGTGTGGGCATTGACGTCATAATGTCCGGTAACTCCATCCCCATCGGCCGTCACAAAGCTCATCTGCGTCGGCAGAGTATCTACAATAGACACATTCGTTACGAAGTAATCGTTGTCATTATTATCGAAGCAGATGCGATACGTAATGGCATCGCCTGGATTGACACAGTCAACCTTCTCAACAAAAGTGCCATTAGCGACAGCACCAACTATATTCTTCGCCAGATTAAGAGGATTGTAAGTGATAGTCTTCGCAACGGCGTGGACACTCTTCGTTGTTGGAGTGGTTTGGTCACTGTTGATGGTCACAAAATTACTGATAGTCGTGCCGGATGCCGTGTCCTGTTTGACCTGGACCGACAACTCTAAGCAGTTGCCTGCCCCCGCCGGCAGAGATTGATACGACCACGTATAAGTGTGCGCCACCGCATCGTAATGCCCGGAAACCCCATCGCCATCCGCTGTCACAAAGCTCACCTGTGCCGGCAAGGCATCAACAATAGACACATTGGTCACCGCGTAGGTGTTGTCGTTATTGTCGAAGCAAATGCGATACTTAATGGTGTCTCCCACAAGCACAGGCACAATCTCATCGCCAACAGCTCCGACAATACTCTTACTAAGATTAAGAGGATTGTATTTAACAGCCTCGACCTGAGCATCCACACTACTGGTGACCGGTGCTGTTTCAGCGCTGTCGATAGTCGCGGAATTGGTGATAATTGTGCCGGGAACAGCATCCTGATTGACCCGCACCACTAAATCCAAACAGCCCCCTGCTCCGGCGCCCAACAGCGGATAAGACCACGTATAGGTGTGCGAGACCGCGTCATAGTAGCCGGACACTCCATTGCCATCAGCCGTCACGAAGCTAACCTGTGCCGGCAAGGCATCAACAATAGACACGTTGGTCACCGCGTAGTTGTTGTCGTTATTATCGAAGCACAGACGATACGTGATGGTGTCGCCTGGAAACACAGGCTCAATCTGCTCGCCAACACCCCCCACGATAGTCTTGCTCAGATGAAGGGGACGAAGACTGACACCCTCAGTAACTGCATCGATGCTCCTGGTGATGGGCGGCGTCTGGCAACTTCCGATAGTCACGAAGTTTCTGATGATTGTGCCTGGCGCAGTATCCTGATTGACCCGTACCAGTAACTCCAAATACACGCTTGATCCCTGCGGAAAAGACAGATAGAACCATCTGTACGTGTGACTGACAGGATCGTACTGCCCGGAGATACCGTCGCCATCGGCGAACATAAACTCTGTATCGGGCGGTAGAGGATCCACTACGGAAACATGGGTAATGTCGTAGCCAGTGTCATTATTATCGAAGCTGATGCTGTAAGTAATTATCTGGCCTACATCCACGAGCGTAGCCTGGTCAGGGATGCCGCCAACAATGCCCTTGTCCAGATTGAGGGGATTATAACCGATGTCTTTGATGGGAATAGCGATGCCCGTAGGATTTCCGACAATGTGGACCACATCAATCTGATTAAGCGATGTGTTATAGACCTTAAGGTTATCGCCACCCGGCTGGTTATTCTTGCCGGTGCTCACGTACACCAAGCTGGTCGCCTGGTCCACTGCAAGCCCCATCACGCCACCATCAGGCTCCACTTGAACCTCTGCCTCAGTATGTGTGGCCAGGTCGTACTGGGTCATATAGGTGTTCCGGACCTCGCCGCCGGGTATGGCCCGCCCCCAGCGTACAGCAAACCATTCCTGGCATCAACCGCAACGCTATGCACGGAACGACTAAGCTGGATATTCTTCACAAAAGACCAATCGGAGGTCCTATACACGGTAATGATCTGGCCGTTGTTAGCCACATAGAGAAGGTCGTTGATTTCATCCAAAGCGATCCCAAACGCGGTAGAACCCGTCAACTGGAACGGCGAACCCGGCACTGCTTTAAGCCTTAAACTCTGTGGCTGCCAGTCATACACGTACAGCTTGTCTCGACCCCGGTCAACACAGTATAGTAATCGCTTGCCGTAGTCGTAGACGACCCCTGCAAGGTTACTGCTGTCTGGGACGACACGGGTCTGCTCTATTATCGTCGTCCTGGCGTCTATCAACTGGATTACGTCCGAGTCTTCATACGTGACAAAAAGGTATTGGCTATCCGGATCGATAGCCAGACCCACCGCGCCGTGCGCGAATCGCGATATGTGATATTCAACCTGAAAAGTCAAAGTGCCATCCGGCGCAATATCATAGGCATGCAAAGGCGTGGGGTCGCCATTGATATCGGCGATCAAATACAATGACTTAGCTGTCGCCGTGCCCGTGATAGTCGCCGATAATATCGCCGCTGTTACGACCGCTACAAAGGCGCCGGCTCTGAGAATGCCTCTACCATTTTTGCTCTTCATATTTAGACCTCCCAAGAGCGTTTCCATGCTCTTGTTTTTAAGTAAACCTCGTTCTTACCAGAGTTCCTGGCGAGTTCACGGTACAGAGATAGACCCGCTCTGTATCTTGGCGGGTGAAAACCTGCGAGAACATGAGGAAAACGCTTTCACCACACCTCCTGAATCCAACTACTTAAATTTACACAATTTGGACGCATTTGTCAAGAAAAAATGCTCGGCAACGGCCCTGGGGAATGTAGAATTAAGAATTTTGAATGTAGAATTGAGGATCTGTTCTTGGTTAATTCTTGATTCTCAATTCTAAAAGAGGAGCTAGAAACTTCGCCTTACCGCCGATTTTGAGCACGGTGGGGATGCCGATTATATCGACCTTGCCGGATTTACCTCGCACCGGCTGAATGTCGGCTGTATCGGGTCGCAGGGTTGTAACGGAACCGCCTTTGGTTACGATACAGATAGCAAGAAATTGTGTGTGCGTCAGGAAAACACGTGTCCTGGGTATGAAGACATCACCACTGCGCTTCGATATAAGGACCGATGGGGCCTTGCGGCTTGGGTTTTGGCCGGGACTTGATTATCGCTTCAGCGATGGCGATGTCGCTTTGGTGGGTAATCTTTATATTCGAAGAATCTGCCTCCACAATGGTCACTTTTTCGCCCAGCGCCTCAGCCAGTTGTGAATCATCGCTGATTTTGCTTTGATCCAGATTTTTGAGGTTTGCATACGCCCTTTTAAGTAGCGAAGCTGCAAAGACCTGCGGCGTTTGTGCTTCGTAAAGACCCGCCCTGTCGACGGTCTTAATTATGCTACTGTCTTTCACCTGTTTTATGGTCGCGGCAACACGACATGCTGGTATAGCTGCCCCACTTACCCCGGCGGCAGCGATGACCTCGCCAATCAATTTATCCGTTACACAGCACCGGCAGGCATCGTGCACCGCGAGCAAATCGATGTCAGCTTTAACCAGTTCAAGCCCTTTGTTGACGGTATCGAAACGCTCGTGGCCGCCGAAGAAGGGTTTGACGCCGAAGAACTTCAGGTTGGCACCCACTTTATGGTCACCAGCTCCTCGTCTTCAGGAGCAATACCCAATAGAATCTGCTTTACGTCGTCCCGACCGGCAAAAAGCTCGACGCTTCGTAGAAAAACCGCCCGCCCACCCACGTCTACGAACTGCTTTTTTCTCTTTCCGCCGAATCGACTGGCGGGTCCTGCCGCACAAATAATCGCTGCCACAGTTTTAGACATAGCACAAGCAATCCCTGATTAAAGACTTCCAGGCGTCAATTTTCGGCTGCAAATCCTCAATTGTCAATTTTCAATTGGAGTTTCCTCTTGACGAATAACCGCAAATGGGTTCTATTTGGTGCTGCGGATGGCGAGCAAAAAAGTTCGCCGGATGTAATAGCTTACAAATAAACGGTTTGCGTACCTATACGGAATAGTGGCTTAAGGTTAGAAAGGATTGAACCATGCGGACTGCCAGACTTTTGGGAATTTCTCTGGCATGTACTTTCATCGTACTTGCCAGTGGTTGTAACGGGGAGATGAAGGACCTTAGAATCCAAAACGATAGACAACAGAAACGAATAGCACAACTTGAGAGCGAGCTGAAGACGGCTGAGCTGCAGCTTGACCAGTTGAAAAGACAGCTTGCCACCGCTGAAGCAACCGGCGGTATAGATGCCCAAGCGCTGCGCGAGAAGATTGCTGCGATGGAAGCAGACCTGGCAAAAAAGAAAGAGTTGATCGCCTCGATGCAGGAAAGGCTGCTGGGCGTAACACCGCTGCCGATCGAGCTTAGTACCAAGCTGGAAGATTTTGCCAAGCAGCACAGTGACATGGTTACGTACGACGCCAGCCGGGGCCTTGTCAAGTTCAAAAGCGACCTGCTTTTTGAGCTGGGCAGCGACCAGGTGGCGGTTTCGGCAGCCGGCGCCATTAGATCGCTCTGCGAAATCCTGAATTCCGAGGAGGCCAAAAAGTTCGACGTTGTAGTTGCCGGCCACACCGACGACATCCCCATCGAAAAGGCTGAGACGCGAGTGAGGCATCCGACTAACTGGCACTTATCGGCTCATCGAGCCATATCCGTGCTGCAGATTATGGCCAGCAGTAACGTTAACGCCGATCGGTTGAGTGTTCGTGGGTTCGGTGAATATCGCCCGGTTGTGCCTAACATGCCCAACAAGAAAGGCAACGCCCAGAATAGACGCGTCGAGATATACATCGTCCCCTCGGCAACGTAGCACGGCACCAATTATACGGCGATGGCAGAACGCACTTTAATTATTATCAAGCCCGACGGCATCGGCCGGCATCTGGCGGGACGGATTGTCGTGCGCTTTGAGCAAAAGGGCTTGAAACTCGTCGCCGCCAAGTTTATGCAAATCTCGCAGGACCTCGCCCAGCAACTGTACGCCGTTCATCGCGCCAAGCCATTTTACGAAGGTATTATCAAATACCTTTGCTCAGCCCCAACGCTCGTGACGGTCTGGCAGGGCGAGGGCGTGATAAAAATGACCCGTAAGATGATGGGGGCTACTTTCGGCTATGAGGCCGAGCCGGGCACTATTCGAGGAGATTTCGGCTGTTCGCAACGCTATAACCTCGTACACGGTTCGGATAGCCCCGAATCGGCCCAGCGCGAGATAGGGTTGTTTTTCAAGCCAGATGAAATCGTCGATTACAAGTTAGCCGACGCCGACTGGCTCTACGGTAGATGATTAGCCCTGCCACCCCTGTCCTGAGCGAAGTCGAAGGATGTGGGCAGGGCATGCCTCTTTCGCAGAAAATCACCCTGCTTCGAGGCCACGCCGTGTCACCATCTTTTTGCTTGAATTGGCGGGCTATTGATAGTAAAATGGTGACAATGTTAAGGCTTGCCGGGAGGGCAAACACTGAATGAACAAGCTCGTTCTTGCTCTTGTATCGCTGTTGGTGAGCATCGCCTGTCAGGGAAATACAATTACCGTTGACGACAACGGAGCGGCGGATTTTGCCCATATCCAGGATGCAATCAACAACTCCTGGCACGGAGATACTATTGTTGTCAAGCCCGGCACGTACAAGGAGAACATCTCTTTCATCGGTAGGGCTATCACACTTACCAGCCAAGACCCCAATAGTGCGAGCATCGTTCAGTCAACTGTCATCAAAGCCGATTCCGACTACAGCGTGACTTTTAAGTGGAACGAAGGCAACAATTCTGTGCTGATGGGCTTTACAATCACCGGACGAGGCATTTACTGTAGCGGCACCTCGCCGACAATCACAAAAAACCTGATCACCACGTGTGCAACTGCGGGCATATACGGGCAAAATAATGCCTCCCCAATTATTTCCGACAACACCATCCAGGCTAGCGCCCTGCAGGGCATATACCGGTGCGGTGGGCCAATCAAGAATAATACGATCCTGCAAAATAGTGCCGGCATAGCCTATTGTAACGGGCAAATAATCAACAACCTCATCTGGAGCAACTCCAACACCATCGAGGGATTCGGCGGCGGCCTTTACTACTGCGACGGCGACATCATCGGCAATGTGATCACCAACAACTACGCCTCGTCTATGGGCGGCGGGCTTTACGGATGCGACGGCAGTATTGTCGGCAACATCATTGCCGGCAACAGAGCAGCTTTGTCGGGCGGCGGAGCCAGCAATTGCAGCCGGCCTATCCGCAATAATACCATCGTAGGCAACATTGCTGCTCAAGATGGCGGCGGCCTGTACAGTTGCACAGATGTTATTCGCAACAATATAATCGCGTTCAACAACGCCATTTCGGGCGGCGGAATCCACGGCACCGGCAAGAATTCCTTCAATTGTTTCTGGATGAACACGGGCGGAAACCTCGGCGGCAATGCGACGGTTGGCTCTGGCGATATCATTGTCGAGCCTCTTTTTGCAGTTAATGGTTACTGGGACACAAAAGGCACGCCCGACCAGAGCGACGATGTCTGGGTGGATGGTGACTATCATCTGAAATCACAGGTTGGCAGATGGGACCCCCACAGTGAGAACTGGACCGTTGACGATGTGACCAGCCGGTGCGTCGACGCCGGCGACCCTAACTCGGATTGGACCGCGGAATTGTGGCCGCACGGCAAACGGATAAATATGGGAGCCTACGGCGGCACACCGCAGGCAAGTATGTCACTTTCTCAGGCGGGAAATATCGCAGATACCAGTGGCGACAACCGGGTTGACTACGGCGACCTGATACTATTTACGCAGCACTGGGCACGCCAGGAAGTCTTATTGGCCGCCGACCTCAATAGAGATGGCCTGGTCAACTTTGAAGATTTCTCCATTCTGGTCGACAATTGGGGTGCGAAGCCGCCTCCTCCAACGGCGCCCGTGCCAAATCCAATGACTTGGGCGAAAGAACCTTATGCCACCTCGGCGTATTCAATCGCGATGGTAGCTGCCACCGCTACCTCGACTGACGGCAGCGGGGCGGAATATTACTTCGAGAATTACTACAGCCCACAAAGTAATAGCGGCTGGCTTTTATTTGCGCCGGGCGAAGAGCCCAAGTGGGAAGTGACGAATCTTTTGCCGGAGACTTTATATTGGTACAGGGTCAAGGCTCGCAATAAGACCAATCTTCTGGAGACCAAATGGACAGACCGTGCCGGTGCGACCACGCTGCGTGAAGATACCTTCCCTCCAAGTCCTAACCCGGCAACATGGCAGACGAAGCCCTACGCAAGCTCGGCCAGCTCAATCCGTATGGTGGCCACCGCAGCGACCGATGATAGCGGCGTGGAGTACCAATTCGAATGCACTTCGCATCCGGCATACAGCAGCAACTGGCAAGATAGCCCCATTTATGACGTTACTTCGTTGCCGAAAGACTTATACATCTTTGTGCTCCGCTGCCGAGACAAATCGCCCAATCACAATACTACGCTTCTGTCAATTGCAGCTACCGTCGATCTGAAACCTCCGCAGCCGGACCCAGCGAAATGGCAAGTTGAGCCCCACGAAACCTACGGAGGCGGCGGAACCTTCGATTACTACGCTACTATGACAGCCGCTGAAGCCACCGATGAAAGCGGCGGTGTGCAGTATCGTTTTGAGTGCACCGATGAGTCGGGCTTCAGCAGCAACTGGCAAAGCTCACGCATATATAGCGTCAAAGTCGGCAGGCGCAACCAGGGCCGCCGTTTTTGCGTCAAGGCACGCGACATGTACGGCAACGAGAACCGGCTGGTCATCTGAACTGCCGGCCTTGCCGTAGAGCGGTGAACTTATAAGACTCTCCCCGCGTATGGTTCTTGCCACAAGGCTGGCTTCCAGGCACCTTTTCTAAAGCTATGTTCTTTATTTGCCGATACTTATGATGAACGGTTAGCCTACTTCTGTCTATTTTTGTGCAACCGACCGGCACGGAGTCTATCTTTTATGAAGGCATTAGTTACAGGCGGCGCAGGTTTTATCGGCTCGCATTTGGCCGAACGCCTGCTGGAAAAGGGCAATAAGGTAGTCGTTGTTGACAATCTCAGCACCGGCAGTCTAAAAAACATTGCGGCTTTCAAGAAAAGGAGCGGCTTTGAATTTGCCAAGGGCGATATCTGCGACGCCGAGCTGATGGCAACTCTGATAAAGCGGTGCGACGCTGTCTTTCATCTGGCGGCAGCCGTTGGCGTCAAACTGATAGCTGAGACCCCGGTTCATACGATCCAGACCAACATCGCAGGGACAGAAACCGTCCTGGAGGCAGCCAACAAATTCAACAGAAAAATCCTGATCGCCTCCAGCAGCGAGGTCTACGGCAAAAACGAGAGTGTCCCGTTCAATGAAGATGATGATATTGTGCTGGGCAGCACCAGCTTATCGCGGTGGTCGTATGCCTGCAGTAAGGCAGTCGATGAATTTTTAGGGTTGGCTTTTCGTCAGCAATACGGCCTGAAAGTAGTAATTAGCAGATTTTTCAACACCATCGGGCCCAGGCAAACAGGCCGGTACGGAATGGTTGTGCCTCGCTTTGTTCAGTGGCGCTGCGAAACGAGCCGGTCCTTATCTATGGAACAGGCAAGCAGAGGCGATGCTTTTGTTATGTGCAGGACGTTGTCGAGGCAGTCATCGGCCTGATGAATTGCGAGCAGGCAACCGGCAGGGTTTTTAACATAGGCTCGGTCGAAGAGATTACCATCGAAGCACTGGCTGATAAAGTAATCGCGATGACGGGCAGCCGGAGCAAAAAGGAATTCGTGCCGTATGAAGTTGCCTACGGCAGGCCTATTGAAGATATGATGCGGCGGGTGCCGTGCCTTGAGCGAATCAAAAAGGCGATCGGCTGGGAACCTAAAACAAACCTGACGGGCGCTGCAGATAATTATCGAAAGCTTGAAATAGAGTTCAGAGGCGTATCGTGTCTACAACGCTTAGGCATCCGGATGGGTTGGTCCATATCGAGCAACCGAAGACAGGAAAAAACAAAATCTCTATTGAGCTCCTCAACAAAAAAGTGTTCGTGCCAAGAAGCACATGTGAAACATCCTATCCTGTCGATTTGATAGAACGGATTTTGAATGTAAAAGGAATAGGCTATTTGTGCGATGAGATAATGAGGGATGAGGATCCGATGTATGTCGAACATAGCCTTAAATATGACATGTTGAGCTATGTTGACCAGGATAGTTTAGACAAAAAAAGGATTCTCGACTTTGGCTGTGGCAGCGGCGCATCCACAATGGTGCTGGCTCGAATGTTCCCAAATAGTGAAATGGTTGGGGTAGAGCTTGAAGATCAGTTGCTATCCATCGCCAAGATGAGAGCAAAGCATTATGAATTCCACAACGTGAGTTTTATTCGGTCTCCGACTGCTGACGATCTTCCATCTGGACTCGGCGACTTTGATTACGCGGTTTTAAGTGCCGTGTATGAGCATCTTCTTACAAATGAGCGACAAAACTTGCTGCCTAAGATATGGTCCCGCTTAAAACCAGGTGGTGTCCTGTTCATTAATCAAACACCTTATAGGTACTTTCCGATAGAGTCGCATACTACGGGTCTACCGCTGATAAACTACCTTCCGTATAAAGCAGCATTGTACTTAGCCACAAGATTTTCGAAAAGGGTCAGCCGGGGCGATGACTGGCAGACTTTGTTACGCAGAGGAATTCGAGGCGGAACAGAGCGACAGATAATGAGAATATTGAGGGCAACATCTTATGAACCAGTCCTTTTAGAGCCGGATAGACCTGGAATAAAGGATAGAATCGACCTTTGGTATGGATTGTCGGGTGCGACTCGACTTGCGATTCTAAAAAAGTTCTTGATGTACTTGCTAAAAACTTTCAAGTTTATCTCTGGGATAACGGTCACTCCGTCGCTGTCCTTAGCGATAAAGAAATCACATTCAAAATCATAATGGCAAGCGGAGAATTTCAAGGGCAAGTGCTTTGGCGGCTGAAACGAAACCAAAACTTGGTTATTGGTATTTAGGATGTCTTTGTGGCGCAGGTGTGCTTTATCTTCTCAGTTGTGCACCGGGGGCTTTGTGGCAAGATAGCGGCCTGATTCAGTACCGCATCTGGCATAACGATATAGAAGGATTTTCAGGCCTTGCTGTTTCACATCCACTGTTTTACTTATTGGCCATCGGCGTAAAGTACGTACCGCTCGGTGAATTTGGGCATAGGGTCAACCTGCTCACAGCAATTGCGGCCGCGGCGGCAGTTGCAAACGTCTTTTTGTTTGTGCATTTGTGGCTGGGGAAGAGATTTCCTGCGATAGTAGCAGCTCTTACTCTGGGCGTTTCCCACACATTCTGGAGTCACGCAAGCATTATCGAGACATACACCCTGTGGGCAGCCTTATTTACCGCCGAATTGATAATGCTATTGCAGTATAGCAAGACCAGGCGCGTAGGCTATTTGTACTGGCTCGGATTGCTTAATGGTCTGGCAATTGCTGTCCACATGCTCGCTTCCATACCGCTTCTATGTTACGCCGTGTTTCTTATTGTGCTCCTGGTGAAAAGGAATATCCACTGCCGAGAACTGGTCATAATTGTTCTGTTATGGATTGTTGGTGCCTTGCCTTATGAGTGTCTGATAATCAAAAATATAGTACAGACAGGCGACGTTGCGGGTACTTTAGCCTCTGCTGCTTTTGGCCTCCGCTGGCAAGGGGCGGTTCTTAATACCTCACTGTCAGCCAAACTTGTCAAACAGGACTTCCAGTATATTCTTTATAATTTTGCCACTCCCAACATTCTGCTGTTTTTCGTGGGCTGTTTTGCGCTACTCAGGGATACGGCCAGGCTTAGGCTTAGAAATATCCTGCTGGGTCTTGCGGCATTATTCTTTTTGTTTGCTTTTCGATACACCATTGCGGATAGATATGCGTTCTTCATACCATTTTATTGTGTGGCTTCAATCATCATGGGTGCAGGGGCATACGTCGCGAACGAGAAGGCACAGAGGCACAGAGGCACAGGGGCACGGAGGAGCTTCCTCACTTTGTGCCTTTCTTACTTTGTGCCTTTGTGCCTTACAGGCGGCTTATTGCCGGCGTTTGTTTACGCCTATGCGCCAGGTTTGGCTGCGAAGATGCAGCTTGATCTTGGCACAAGAAGCGATATTCCCTACCGAAATGACTACAAATACTTCCTTCAGCCGTGGAAGACCGGCTATGATGGACCGGAGCGCTTCGCCGAGGAGGTGTTGGAGGCGGTAGAAAATAATGCCGTGATCTACGCTGACAGCACAACGGTTGCACCGCTTTTATACGTCCAGGAGGTCAAGGGCACGCGCCGGATGTGAAGGTCATTTCCGGCACAGCAAAAAGTAAAGACGCACCAAGGTTTGATAAAGCCACTATTGAGCAGTTGCTGCAGGATAGACACGTATACGTTGTGTCATCGAAGCCAGACTATTGCCCGGCATTTATCCTTGACAATTATGAGCTGGTTCAAGCTGGGCTTCTGTGGCGGGTGGCCGGGCGCAAAAACCTGCGGTAAAACCGCAATACGAACAACATATTTAGCCCCGCAATTTATTGCGGGGTTCTCAAAATAGCAGAATATGCACACCGAACTGTCGGCGGATAACCCACACGGATATAACCGTTACGGCTTTGCGTGGCAACATATACCTGCCGGCAGCGCTGCTCATCTTGATTTTGGCTGCTATGACGGCGCTTTTCTTGCCAGCCTGAGAAGCAAAGGAATCGCTCGCCTGGTCGGCGTGGATATTTCCGCCAATGCGGTACGTCAAGCTCACGAGCGGTTTGCGGATATTGAAGTCATACATATCTCAAAGACCGTGCCATTGCCTTTTGGCGATAGTGCCTTTACATCTATTACTATCCTGGACGTAATCGAACACCTGGATGAGCAAGACGCCCTGTTGGACGAGCTGAATCGCGTACTGCAAGATAGCGGAATACTGGTTGTCACAGTGCCGGGGCAGTATCTTTTTTCGTTTCTGGATGCAGGAAATCTTAAATTCCGCTTTCCCCGCATACACCGCTGGTACTATTGTAGGAAGCACTCCAAAGCTGACTATGAATACCGCTACGCGGCAAATCCAGACGGTCTTGTTGGTGACATCTCAGCCAAAAAACGCTGGCATCAACATTTTTCCCAGGCGCAACTGGAAACGCTGCTCAATAGGTCCGGCTTTACAGTAGTCGACTTCGATGGCACGGGCTTTTTTATGCGGGTGATCAAGAACGTTCAATTTCTGCTCGGTCGGTTCAAGCCGCTGCAATCATTTTCCAGAAGGCTTGAGGTTCTCGATGCAAGGTTTTTCGAGTCAGCTAACCTATTTTGTATTGCCCGAAAACAGCGGAGGGATTCTCAAGATCACGTGTGCAAATTATAGACGCGACTATGGACGAGCGTATTGCGACTTCAAAAAGGTTGATCCACAACACGGTTTTCAACGTCGTCTCGCTATTAAGTAACGCTGTTATTGCCTTTTTCTTGACGCGTTTCTTTCTGGCCAAGCTCGGGCAAGACCGTTACGGCGTGTGGTTGTTGATCGGCGGCTCTATATTACACTATGGGCCGTTATTGAATATGGGGCTAAACAGCGCCGTAAATAGATACATTCCAGTCTATCTGGCAAAAAAAGATAGCCAAGGCATCCAACGGGTGATTAACACAACGCTTCTTTTCTACCTGGTCCTGGCACTGCTGCTTGGCGTGGTGAGCATCGTGCTTCACTACAATATCGGCTCGTGGTTCACCATTGAACCTGAGCTGGTGCCGACAGCAGCGGTACTTGTCCTGGTGGTCGGATTCTCGTGCGCTGGCGATGCCTCTGCAGTTGTATAGTGCGGTGCTGAGCGGCCTGCAACGGTACGACATCATCAATTCAGCGATGCTTGTAACTTTGCTGCTGCGAACGGTGCTGTTGGTGGTATTACTGTCGCGGGGCTATGGTCTGCTGACGATGGGGATAACGTTTGGCCTGAGCGAAATCACGATGAGAGCTTTACAGTTCGTCTTTGTCAGAAAGTTGTTGCCGCAAGCATCACTATCTTTGGCCTACATGGATTTCGGGCTCCTGCGCGAAATGCTATCTTACGGAGTAAATACCTTCCTATACGCCACCGGAGCCATAGTAATCTACCAGGCCAGCAATGTAGTAATCGGCATCTTCATGGGTACGGCGGAAATAAGCCAATTTTTTATTGCCAGCGCGGGGATTCTTTTGTTGTCGCATTTCTTGGAGGCCTTCACTGCCGCCATAAAGCCTGCCGTCAGTGAGCTGGACGCCAGAAACGACCAGGTCAGGGTCAAAGAACTGTCGTTTCTGACACAAAAGTACAGCCTCTTGTTCACAATCCCAGGCGTCTGGTTCCTGGTCATAATGGGCAGGGACTTTCTCCAGGTATGGGTTGGCGATGAATTCCCAGACCCTGCCGTAATTGATGCAATGGCAGTTATCTTAGCCATCCTCGCTGTTGGGCACTGTTTGAGGCTGGCGCAGCACAGCAACTTCCTTGTGCTTGTGGGGCGCGGCGAGCATAAAATTTTTGGCGTCTTTACGGCTCTAACGGCATTCTTTTGTGTTTCAGGTTCAGTTGTCTCCATAAAAGCCTTTGGCTGGGGATTACACGGGGTAGCCTGGTCCAATTTCCTGCCTATGGCGTTAATATCTGGTGTAATCTTGCCGATATATTTCAACTGGAAGATGCGAATTTCCTTGTTGGAAAGTGTGCGCAGTGTTTGGCGGCCAGCCTTGTTAGGCTCATTGCCGGCTGTGGCACTGATCAGCGTCTGGAAGTACGTGGCTGCGCCAAACTCGTGGTTCGAGCTTGTAGGCGTGGTAGTTGCATCCATCGCGGTGACACTGGGCAGCGGGTGGTTCCTGAGCCTGGAAGACGTCGAGCGAAAAAGATTGAGTTCGTTGTTCTGCGTTCATAGTTCATCGATGAATCCGCCACGGCGGAAACAATGAACAGGGAAAAATGAACAATGAACAATGAACAGGGAACAATGAGCTACAAGGACTCGCATAAATACGCCCAGAAAGGTGCCGAATATGAAGCCTTCTACCAAATGCAGCCTTGGGAGGGATTTTTATGGTCGCGCGAGCAAAAAATTATCCTAAAGATTCTCGAAAAATATTTCAAAGGCAGGGACATTCATTTGCTCGACTTTGCGTGCGGGACAGGACGGATAACGGCTTTTATGGAGGAACGTGTAAAAACCTCAACAGGTGTCGACGTATCGAGTTCAATGTTAGCCATCGCCAAACGGAAATTGAAACGCACCGAAATTATCAAGGCGGACATTACCACAGAGGACGTTTTGCAGGGAAGAAAGTTTAACCTGATAACGGCCTTTAGGTTCTTTGTTAACGCCGAGCCGGCTCTGCGATGCGCTGCGATGCAAGCCCTTGCCGGGCTACTATCCAGGGATGGCTATTTCGTATTCAACAACCACCAGAGTTACGGCTCACCCTGGATTAAGCTGCGATGGCTACGGCATCGACAGGTAAATCCACAAGGCATATTCAATGTTATGACTATTGGCCAGATGAAAAAACTTGTTGAATGCGTAGGATTGGAGATCGTGGAGCTTTATCCGGCTGGTTTCTTTCACCCGCCCAAGATTGCTATTCCACGAGGTGTTTCCAGTGCCGCGGAGAATATATGTAGCCGGATCAAGTTTCTCGCCCGGTTTTCTGAAAGTCCGGTAGCGGTATGCTGCCGGCGTAACAGGGCATAATTGATGGAATTTGTTGGTGACATCGCCCGCAAGAAAGGCAAACCTTCCTTATTGGCTGTGGAGGCGCTAAAAAGCCAAAGGGCGGGCGAAATCGGCAGAAGTAGTGGGCTTTTTTATGTCCCGAAAGTCATCGACTTTGACGAAAAAACTGGCGTGCTCGAATTTGAACGCCTCAAAGGTCTTTTAACGTTGCTTGATTTAGCCATCAAAAAGGACCAGCAGTTGTTTGGACTATTAGAAAAGGCGGGCAACGCCTTGGCTGTAATCCATCAGCAACTGGTCTTGCCTGATGAGATGAAGCACGAGCTGCCACCGGATTGGATGGGTCCTCCGGACGAAAATGTTTTTATTCACGGCGATTTTGCGACCATTAACGTCTGCTTCCACGAACCATCGGGCCAACTTGTTATATTGGACTGGTCGACGGCACCGGTACTGGACAGAACTCCAACCTTTGGCAGTCCGTTCTTCGACATTCTTTGGTTTGCCAGCTCCCTCTTTCATGGTGCACCAAGCAAAAGTGTCTTGCGCTGGGATGCTGAGGAAATGACCAGCGCTTTCTTGACAGGCTGTGGCATCAACGCTTCTTCTGAAGGTCTCAACAAGTTCAACACTTATGTCACCAAGATATGCCATCTCCATAAAGAACACGTTTGGCAGGTTGCACACCGACAACGGTCAGGTGTGAGGGCAACAGCTTACATTCTTGTTCAGATGTATATGTATGCCCGTTTATGCCTGTTCTTGCATAAATGCTGTAAATAGGGCTTTGCATAGCGGAGGCATCTCTATGCCGGGTATTATTGCTGTATCTTGGACAGAAGATCGCAGACAACGAGCCGAGGTCTTATTCCAGCGAGCCTGCGAATGCTTCTGGCACTTCAAGGGCCTTGTGTGCACAAGCCAGATCCTTGAACCTGGCTATGGAATCGCGCCTTGCCTAATGCTGTGTCGCAGTGCCCGGACATTTACCAGACGCAAGATGAGCACCTGATATTTGCTGCGGCTGGTTGGTGGTTTGACCCCGATGCACCAGAAAGCGAAAAACCGTGCCTTGAGGCCCTGGCTAACCGCTACGTCAGCGAAGGCAAGACAGCACTGCAACGTCTGCAGGGCCAATATCTGATCATTGTTGGCGAACGGGAGCAAGGTCGTCTAACCGCTTACAGCGACAATATGGGGATGTTTCCCTTCTATGTGGTCGAGTCTGATGGAATCGCCTGGTGTAGTACGTCGGCCCTTGCGCTGGCAGCAGCAATTGGTAGCCCGCTTGACACCGAATCGCTCAGAGGGCTATTCATAGAAGGAGCTATCCGCAGTCCCCACAGTGCCTTTGCGGGTATCAGGCGTATTGGTGTCGGAGAGCAGGTAGTTTTCGCTGATGGGCGTGTGCAGATTGATCGCGTCTGGAGTCCGTTCCAACCCCCTCGGACGTACCGCAAGCTGAAAGAGGCCGCCGAAGAAGGCCTCATGCTGCTTCAACGATCCTGCCGGCGGATCTATCAGGTATGGCCTCGCTGCGCTCTGGATCTGACCGCAGGTCTGGACTCGCGGCTGGTTGTGGCGACCATCGCCAGTCTGGGATTTCCGGTGCGAGTGACGGTCAGCGGTCACCAAAGCGATTTGGATGTGGCCATCGCTCGTCAGATATCGCAACATCTTCAGTGGCCATTGCTGCAGTTTGCTGAGCCGCCCGGTTGGGGCCAGCAACGATGGGAATTATTCAAGCAGGGCGTTTGCCTTGCGGATGGGGAGCTTGCGGGTTCAGCCATTGATGGTGTTGTGCGCGTGAAGCTGGCGCTATCCGATTTGGTTGACGCGGCCCTTAGCGGCGGCGGCGGTGAGCTTTATCGCGATTTCTTCTGGCAGCAAGAATTTTTTAGGATCGGTAAATCCTCCGACCTGGATCTATCGCGGGTTTTCCGCTACCGCTTCTTCTTCTCAGCCGGCCCAAATATGAGTTTGTTTAGAAAGGACTGGCGGGCAGATTACGTCAGCGATCAAATTCAAATCGCCCGGCAGATTGTGGACCTGAGCCAGACGCACTTAATACGGCAAAACTTGACGCCCTTTATCTTTGGAAGTGCTCCGGGCACTTCGCCCGCTACAGCGGAGCAGTCTATCCGCTGATTGCGTCCCCTCTTGTGCTGCTCAGTCGCGACATGTTTGAGTATTTAGTTGCGCTTCCCTGGCAGTACCGTGTTCGCGGACGATTGGTCCGACAGATCATTACGCAGGCACATCCAAAGTTAGCAGCGATGCCTACATGGTATGGCGGTTCAGCCGAACCAATGGGGATTACTCGGCCGGAGAACTACCTGCCATACGCGTTCGGCGCTTTCAAGAAGCTTGTGAGAAAACTCGGGCAGTTGACCATCGGACATCCTATATTCCCGGACCCTTGCCGGTGGAAGCTAAATCCATCTGCCAACACAGAGTTTGTAGCTTTGTTGGATCGCGAAGGGTTTCTTGACATTGATAACCTGCAAACCGTCGATTTGTATGATCCAGATGGTTTAAGGATCTTCCTGTCCAGAGCCCACAACCCTGATTTCCAGGACTTCAACCTGTTGTATGTGATTGTTACAATCGAATTACTTTATCGCATGTGCGAATGGACACCAGCCGGTGAGGAAAGTCGCCAATTGGCTTATTCGTATAAGGATAACTAACAATAGCAGGATTGTCGCAAACGCAATAATTTGCAGGTATGCAGAAAAATATAGTGTTTCAATAGTGTTTTTGCCTGTCGCCATTTTGTTTGTGTCAGGTAATGCCGATATTATTGCATTATGATACGTCGGACTATTCTAACTGTAATACTCTGATTGGAGGTTGATGTCTTATGTACGCTGAATATGCAGACCAGATGAACGAAGCGGATTTGCTTTACGAGCCAGCCGAGCGTACCTCTGATATTCAGCTACCCGGGGCTTTGGATATTCTGCTGCTTACAATATGGGCAGTGATTTGTCTGATTGGGTTCGCTGTAATTTTTCTGACAAAGAATACCGTGGCTGGAATTTTTATCATAGGCATCCCAACGGTTGTGGGCATGGTTATAAAGCCGACCTTCGCTCTCTGCATTATGATGCTGGTGCTGCCGACAGGCGCTGGTATCGGTGTAGAGCAAGATTTCAGTCTGACCGGGGAGTGGGGTTAGCATTAGCCATAGCCTTTGGGCTGAATTTATTGATAACTCGGCCTAGATTACATGTCGGCAACAAGGGATTGTGGGTTTTGATTATATACACGCTTTGGGTGCTTCTAACAGTGGTGGCGGCTCCTTATTTTACTCTGGAATTGGTACGTTCCTTTACCCAGGTTCAGCTTCTGGCACTTGTCTTCATCGTGTACTGGATATTGCAGACAAACCAGGCAAAATTTTTCCTGTGGGCGCTGAGGTCGTACGTGGTTGGGACGCTGGGCACTATCATATTAGCGTTCATAACCGGCGCAGCGATACAAGTGCTGGAAGATACGCCCGAAGGAAGATATGCAGCCACGGTTGGCAGGGCAATTGATGCAAATATGTTAGCCGGGCTGACAGCGATGGCGTTTTTAGCTGCGATGTATTTGTTCGCCCGCGACAAAAACCTGCTCTGGCGGGTCGTGTACCTGGCTGCGATGGTGGTTCTGCCGATTATGTTGCTGCGAATAGGATCACGCGGCGCCCTTGTAGCACTGGCGTTCACGCTGCTCACGCCATTTCTATTTGTCAGGCAGGTTTTGCGAAGACCGGCTCTGGCACTGTTACTGCTGGCCGTCATCTTGGTTAGTTCTATCTCCGCCGGGCTGATGGTAAGAAAAAGAGGGCTGGAAACAGGAGTTGCTGAGCGGCTGAGTGACATCGGACTTGCCAAAGAAGCTGTTGATTACAGAATGATGCCTATTAGACAGGCCATTAGAGCCGTAACGGTAAGGCCGACAGGGACAAGCTATTATGGGTGGTTCGAGACAAGCGGGCTTCGAATCCTGCCGCACAATGACTTTTTCTGGCGCTCGGAGTCTATGGAATACCCGGCGGCACTCTTTTTGCCCTCTTTGTAATCTTGATGATGTTGACCGTAAAACGCACTCCCTTAGGACTGGAAAAGTTGTATGCCAGAGCAGTGCTGACGTTCCTATTGGTGATGGGGCTGAGCGTAGGACAGTTGTATCAAAAACACTTCTGGGTCTTCCTGGTATTTGTGATGGCCGGCGAAAGGATAGGCAGATTATATATGCCCGCGGATGATTTGGCAGCCGGTACAGAATACGACGAGGAACCGTTAATGGAGCTTCCAACTCCGTATTGAGGCAAATAGACGTGGCCGCCAATCCTGCTCCGAGCAAAGCCTGCGGTGAGCAAAGTCGAACCGTCGAGGGGGAAAACGATCGCGTCCGTCGAGCCTACGAGAAGCGCAAAGCCCAAGGATTGGATCAAAGGTATTGCCCTTTCAACAAGGGTTTCTTGCAGAGCGTCCAGGAACGCGAGCGGGTGTTGTTGTCCATGCTTGCTCGGACTCTGGGGACACAACTATCCGGCAAATCCGTTTTGGATATAGGCTGCGGAATAGGCGCAACCTTGTTGCCAATGGTACAATATGGTTTTGAACCGCAATGCTGTTTTGGGATAGATATTCTTCAGGACCGAATAGCAGCAGCCCGACAACGTTTGCCTAATATCACCTTCCAGTGCTGCTCCGCGCAACAGATGCCTTTTACGGAAAACTCTTTCGATCTGGCAACCATGTTTACCTGTTTGAGCAGCATATTGTCAGACTCGGTCCGCGCCGAGGTATGTCGTGAAAGCATGAGAGTTGTTAAGCCCGGCGGCTGGGTTCTAATTTATGATTTTAGGGTGAACAATCCCTTTAATGCGGACGTGCGTGCCGTCACCTTAAAAGAGCTAAGCGCTATTATCCTGGTTGCAGGTACATAACAAAGACATTGACCTTATTGCCAATGCTGGGCCGGATGGTTGGCAAATACTGCCCAGCATTATGCAGTTGACTGTCACTTTGTCCTGCCTTGCGGACGCATAGAATGACAATGTTCCAGAAACCAGAAAGGAAGATTTCCGATTTGCGATTGCCGATTAGCGATTGAAAGAGAAAAATCGAAAAATCGGAAATCCGAAATCGCAAATATCAGGCTTATGCACATAGCGATGGTAACAGCTTTCCCCAAAAGCCCTGACTGCATCGACGGGGGAGTAGCTGGTGCCGCCAAATACCTTGTCGATGAACTGATAAAGCAGCCGGACGTCAAGTTAAGTGTCATTGTCCCGAAAGCCGGTGCAGGAGAGAGATTTCGCCAGCAGTGGCCGGACTTCGAGGTCTATAGACTGAGTAAGAAGGGACTCTGTAGGCTTCTGCCGGGCACTTTCTACGACATCTTTGCAGGCAAAAGACAAATCCGTTCACATCTGGAGCAATTGAGCCCCGACATCGTACATTTTCAGGGTCTTACATTTCTGGCGGCGAACTGCCAACAGCCACATGTTCTGACCATACACGGCATTGTGGAAAGAGATGCGCTCTTTGACAAACGATGGGGACCTTTACGCTGGTTGAAGTGGCTGCTCTTGAAATTGACCGAGCAATATGGACGCCGCCGGGTCCCATATATCATCTTGATAAGTGACTATGTCAGGGGATTTTTGCCTAAGGACAATAGTATCCGAAGAACCTGGCGCATTGACAATCCGATAGCGGATTCGTTCTTCGATGTCGATTGGCATTTTGAACCGGGCAGGATATTCTGCTGCAGCAGAATCAGACCTCTAAAGAACACGCTGGGCATGATAAAGGCTTTTGCTAAGGTTTCTCAGCCGCATTGGTGAAAAGACTCCCCGCTTTCGCGGGGACAAGCTTGCCCCTGCGCAGGCAGGGGCCGTACCGGCGACGGCTAAACGCGCAACTTCGCCTTGCAGGAACCGCCGAAGAAGCCTACCTGCGGGTCTGCCAGCAGCAGATAAAGACATTAGAGGTGGGCGACAAAGTCCATATTCTGGGCAATCTTAATATCGAAGGCGTGCAGTCAGAATTGTCCAAGGCGAATTGCCTGGTAATACCTTCTTTTCAGGAGCACGCACCTCTGGCGGTGGAAGAGGCGATGGCCGTGGGTGTTCCTGTCGTGGGAGCAAGAGTAGGCGCCATTGCTGAGATGGTCGAGCACGGCGAAACCGGATTTCTGGTCGACCCGTACGATACAGAAGACATCGCCGGAGCGATTCTGCGAATCCTTTCAGATGACCGCCTTGCCCGATCGATGAGCCAGCGTGCCAAGCAGATTGCGGAGCGGCGTTTTAAGGCCTCGGCCGTATCCCAACAGACCTTAGCAGCTTACAGGCAGATTTTGGCCGATCAAAGACAATAAATGAGCCTGAAGCCCATTATAAAGGGCATCCTAACGTACGTTCCTGGATTGGGTGCGTTCGTAACCAAGCGCACAGGCGGGGCGGATTCGGCCCGCTATTGTTATTCCGTCTGGCTAAGGCATCTAGTCATCGCACAGAAGCACGGTGTTACTACCCAGCCGCGGGTAATCGCAGAGTTAGGTCCAGGAGATTCACTTGGCATCGGTCTGGCGGCGCTATTGTCTGGCGCCGAATGTTGTTATGCACTTGACATCGTGGACTATGCTAACACGCAGGCAAATCTCGCTATCTTCCATGAGTTAGTAGACCTGTTCATACGAAAAGAGCCAATCCCCGACGAGCGAGAATTTCCCGCGCTTAGACCGCTGTTGGAATCCTACGCGTTTCCACGCCAGATTCTGAGCGACCAGCGGCTGGCCCAGAGTCTAAGCAGTAATAGAATCCAGCTCATAGCCGAGGCAATATCCGGCAGTGGCACGGGCTTGCAGCCCGTGAAAACACGGCCAAGATGGCCGTGCCACATCCATTATATTGTCCCCTGGTACGATGAGAAAGTGATAAGGCCGCAATCCGTTGACATGATATTCTCGCAAGCCGTGCTGGAGCACGTCGATGACCTTGCACAGACCTACAAGGCTTTGCACCGCTGGCTCAAGGCCGATGGTTTTATGAGTCATCAGATCGATTTTGGATGTCACGGCCTGGCAAAAAAGTGGAATGGGCACTGGGCTTACTCAGACCTGACCTGGAGGATGATTAGAGGCAAGAGGTCGTATCTACTAAATAGATGTCCCTACTCTGTTCATAAGCGGCAGCTACCGCAGTGTGGTTTTAATATCGTCGCTGAGGTCAAAACTTTTGACGATTCTGGCCTTGCCAGAGCACATCTAAGCTCCAGATTCCAGGCGATCTCCGATGAGGATTTAAGGACAAGAAACGTCCATATCCTGGCGACCAAGGCGGCATTTTCCAGGCTATCAGCAGAGCCGTAGGGGAAATCCGAAGCACCAAATCCTAATTTCTAAATCCTAAACAAATCCAAATCACCAAAATCCAAAACTTCTACGTGCGTAGGCAGATATCCAAAATGTTTTGAGCATTTGAAATTTGAATTTAGATATTGTGTAGAATTTAGATATTAGAATTTAGGAATTAAAAGCATGAAGGTTGCTTACGTTGTTTCCGGCATGAAGCTGACGTTTGTTGTTGCTGAAATGGAGGCACACGAACGGGCTGGATGGCAGGTGCTGCCGCTGGCCAGTTGTAAGTGTGGCTCGCTGGAAGGCCTGTCGGAAGTGGTGACTAAATGGTCCGGCGCGCTATTTACCGGTCAAACATTGTTGCGCAGATTCGGGCGAGCCTACGTGAATTCATCACGCATCCGCTGCGATTCCTGAGAATTTGTTTTTGGACAGCCGGTTTGGCTGTTCGTAGCCTAAGTGAGTTTGCAAAAGCCATCTACGAATTGCCCACAGCGTGCGATTTCGCCGGACACTTGCGGCGATTTGGCGCAGCACATTCATGTGCATTTCGCCAGTCGCTCTTTGAGTCTCGGTCTTATGTTAGGGATGCTGACCGCTTTGCCTGTCTCGTGCACCGTCCACGCATTTGATATATTCACCCGCCGCCGTGGCAGTTTGCGTCCGCGCCTTGCGCGATGCAAGTTCATAGCCGCCGTCTCGCAATTCAACGTCGATTATCTTCGCCGGCTCTGTGGCAGCAAGGTCGCTGACTTATGCCACGTTGTGCACTGTGGGATTGACCTGGAGAGCTTCATCGCTATTTCGCGACAGCCCCAGGCAGGCCATATAGTGTCCGTGGCGAAACTTGTGCCCAAGAAAGGCCTTGATTTGGCTATCCAGGCTTGCGCAAACCTGAAGGAAATGAACGTTGAGTTCCAGTTTGAAATTGTCGGTGACGGACCGGAGAAAAAGAATCTGCAGCAGGAGATTCGACAACTGGGATTAGACCGGCAGGTCGTTCTGCGAGGAGCCAGCCTAACGATCGGCTTGTGCCGCTGCTATCGCGAGCGTGCGTCTTTTTGCTGCCTTGCGTGCAAGTGCCCAGCGGCGATATGGATGGGATTCCCGTTGCGATGATGGAGGCGATGGCCTGTGAGGCGCCCGTCGTGTCAAGGCAGATCTCCGGGATTCCAGAACTGGTGCATCACAACGTGAATGGACTGCTGGTTCGTGGGCAGGACCCTGCTGCAATCGCTGAGGCTGTAAAAGAATTGCTCCTCGATCCGGATAAAACGCGACGCTTTGGCCGGGCCGCCCGCGAGCAGATTCAGCAGAATTTCAACATCCTAAAGACCGCAGCCCAACTGCGAGAATTAATCTCCATTGACAAACAGGAGCGTCTGTAATATACTCACAGTAAGCCGAAGGAGGATAAGGGATGAAAAAGGTCTTGTTACTATGTCTTCTTTTATGCCTTTTCGCAAATATAGCAGCGGGGCAAACCGGCCCATATATCGAAGCCTACACCGACAAAAAGAGCTATTTGCCCGGGGAGACCGTCAGTTTCCACGTCTCCACTACCGCTGCCACTTATAGCATCGAAATTGGTAAGCAGCAGTGGCAACGAAAAGTAATGGCCAGAGCCACCAATATACCCGGCAAATATTATCCTACGCCGCCCTTTGAGCAGCAGCCCTGGGCGACGGGAGCGAATTGGCCGGTAAGTTATAGCTGGGTTATACCGCAAGAATGGGAGAACGGCAATTATCTGGCATTTTTCTACACTCCAGGTGCTAACTACGGCTCCACATACCATCCGTTCATTGTTCGCACACGCGTGCCGGGCTCTCGCAGCAAGGTCGCTTTTGTTACCAATTACAACACCCGGCAGACTCAGAACCGCTGGGGCGGCAGGAGCATGTATTACAACGCGGTGCCTGGGGATCTGCACTACGCTGTAGCCGTATCATTTTTAAGACCTTTCAACGCATCATACGGCCGGGGAGAGTGTTACTGGGGGCAGTGGGAAGTGAGCAGTCAGTTGATCGCTGACGGATTCGACCCTGAGTTTATCACCGAATGGGATATTTCTTCCAACCCGGCAATTCTCAGGGCATACAATGTTCTGGTTTTCGCGTGCCATCATGAATACATCAGCCGGGATATATATGATGCGCTGGAGGCCTACCACCACCGCGGAGGACATCTGGCATTCTTTTCCGCAAACGATATTTACTGGCAGATTCGGTATGAAGATAACGGCAACACAATCGTCTGCTACAAGAGCTACGCGTCGAAGGAAGACCCTATGATGGGGGTCGATGATAGCCTTGTTACTACCAGGTGGAATCAAGTGCCGAACCGACCGGCTGAGGCACTACAGGGCATCTGTTATCAGCCGTACTCATACCTTTTTGAGCGAGAGGACTTTATTGTTCAGGATTGCAACCACTTCATATTCGCAGGGACAGGTCTACGAAATGGCGATGCCCTTGGGTCGAAGATGGCCTCCTGCGAGACCGATTATATCGGGCCCAGTCGCCTCCCATAATGGATAGTAGTCTTGAGTGGCAGGCGAGACCGGGTCCGTGTAGGTTACGAGAACCGTGTATCAGTTGACCATATTGACGCTGCCACGATTTATTACGAGGATAGTCCCAAGTACGGTTTCCCAAATGGTTGGGGCGGCCAAGTATTTTCCGCAGGTACAAACGACGGCTGGGGAGATTGTCTGGGCGACTGGTCGCCGGGCTATGAAACCGTCCGCAAAGTGACGCGCAATATCATTCAACACATGGTTGACGCGCCGCTGCCTCCGCCGAGCTTGGAGGATCTGGCCGTGCTTATGTCACACTGGCTTGATAAGTGCAGCTCGCCCACGTGGTGCGAGTATGCCGATATAGATATGAACGGCACTGTGAACCTGGTAGATTTTGCCCACCTTGCCGCCTCGTGGGCAGCGTTACGGAACAAATGAACGCGGGGGATAAAGAACTAAAAGCTGAAAGCTAAAAACGGGAAACTGTTGAATTCCGCAGCTTTGCGCTTTAAGTTTTACGCTTTCAGTTTCACCAAGTGAGAGAATATGAGAATAAGTATCTTCGGGATGGGCTATGTCGGAGTTGTCAGCGCTGCGTGTCTACTCCGCGACGGCCACGAGATTACTGGGGTGGACCCGGCTGCTGCGAAAGTCGCGGACCTGGCACAGGGCTGCTCGCCCATCCAGGAGCCGGCAGTAGCCGATCTGCTGGCAAAAGGCCACCAAGCTCGCCGGCTCAAAGCGACCACAGAGGCGTCTGATGCCCTGTTGGGCAGCGAAATGGTCTGGATTTGTGTGGGGACGCCATCTTCACCTGATGGGACGATTGATCTGTCATCGGTTGAGGCCGTAATAAAGCAGATCGGGCGTGCACTTCCCACCCCTGCTTTCGCAGGGGCAAGGCTTCCGCTTATCGTTGTGCGAAGCACTTGTCTACCCGGAACCACAAGCAACCGCATTATTCCTTTGCTGGAAAAAGAATCTGGTTTAACAGTTGGCAGAGATCTCAACGTGGTGTACCACCCGGAATTTCTGCGGGAAGGCACAGCGGTGGATGACTTCTTTAATCCGCCGAAGATCGTGATCGGCGAAGCCCGGCCCGGCGCCGGGGATGTCCTTGCAGAGGTCTACAGGAATTATCCGGCGCGAATATTTCGCCTTGCTCTTGCCGAGGCTGAGATGGTCAAGTACTATGACAACCTTTTTCACGCCCTTAAAATGACCTTTGCAAACGAAGTCGCGACGGTAGCCAAATCGGTGGGTGTGGACGCCCGCAAGATAGCCGAGGTTTTCTGTGCAGATACCAGGCTCAATATAAGTTCGCACTATTTGCGTCCGGGCCCGGCATTTGGCGGCTCCTGCTTACCCAAGGACCTTCGGGCGATTTTACGATTCGCCGCGGTCAATTCGCTCAGGCTTCCGGTGCTTGAAAGCGTGCTTACCAGCAACGACGCACAGATAAAAAATTTGGTCGCCCGCATATTGTCGTACCAGCCGCGCACAGTGGGCATGGTAGGACTGGCCTTTAAGACTAATACAGACGATATGCGCGAAAGTCCCTACGTAAAAGTTGCCAAAGAGCTTATCGGCGAGGGGATAAAGTTGAAAATCTATGACCCAGTGGTGCAGCCTGCGCGGCTTATAGGAAGCAACAAACAGCAGGTTCAAAAGGCACTGCGCCACCTGGAGGAGCTGCTTGTTAGCTCGCTTGATGACCTCTGCACAACAGATTTGATTGTTGTAAATCACGCCATAATAGATGCCGATCGAATTCACAGTTGGCTGGCTGCCGGAATTCGAGTATTAGACTTGGCTGACATCAGGGGCGTAGACCGCCGCGTGGATGGCTACGATGGGATATACTGGTAGGAGAGGAAGTCCTAAATCATAATTTCTAAATCCTAAATCCTAAACAAATCCAAATTACCAAAATCCAAAACCTTCTACGTGCATAGGCAGGCATCCAAAGCGTTTTGGACATTTGAAATTTGAATTTTGATATTGTTTAGAATTTAGATATTAGAATTTAGTATTTGCCGTGGGGATTTCCCCGAGGTGGACCGGTGCACATACTCTATCTACATCAGTATTTTGCCTCACGCAAGGGAATGACCGGGACGCGGTCCTACGAATTCAGCCGATACCTGGCGGCAAAAGGTCACCAAGTTACAGTCGTAACGTCGGGTCTGGCTAATCAGGAGTTTCCGGTGCCGAAAGGTAGCCAATACGCAGAGGCAAAAATAGAGGGTATCCGGGTAGTCTCTATTGCTGCGGGCTATAATGATCCGCAGGTTGGTACGGCGATGAGCGGCTGGCGCCGGATGCTTAAGTTTCATCAGTTCGCCAGGTTAGCCGCCCGTGTGGGCAGGAATCTCGCCGCACCCGACGTTGTTTTTGCTACGCACACGCCGTTGACCGTCGGCCTTGCCGGCATGGCTCTGAGCCGGCATTTTGGCGTTCCATTTGTCTTTGAGGTCCGTGACCTGTGGCCTGAGGTGCTGGTAAACGTGGGGGCGTTGAGGAATCCTGTGGCTATCTGGTGGCTCAGCCGAATGGCAAAAAAAATATACGCCCACGCAGAGCACATCGTGGCGCTGTCGCCCGGTATGAAAGAAGGGATTGTTCGCGCCGGTGTGCCCGCTGAAAAGGTCAGCGTCATTCCGAACGCATCTGATTTGGACCTTTTTCAGCCGGACATAGACGGCTCGATGTGGCGCGATCGGCTCGGCCTGGGCGACAGATTCGCCGCCGCATACTTCGGAGCAATGGGTCTTGCCAACGGTTTTGAGTATGTCATCGAAGCCGCCCGAATCCTCGCTGAGCGCAACAGCAACCACATTGTGCTTGTTCTGCATGGGAGCGGCGGAAAAAGACCCGATCTTGAAAAGATGGCTCGCAGCTATGGATTGACCAACGTTGTTTTCAGTGACCCGGTTCCGGATAAGGCCGAGGTTGCTCGAATTGTCGCCGCGTGTGACGTGTGCTTGACTATCTACCGGGCAACGAAGGAGCACACCTGGTCTCCGAACAAAATGTTCGACTCTTTGGCGGCGGGTAAGCCGACTCTCGTTAATGTGCCCGGCTGGCTGGGCAGCCTCATAGAGAGCAACAACTGCGGCAGATGCCTTGACCCAAATCGCCCAGCCGCGCTGGCTGATGTGCTCGAGGAACTGGCCGCCAATCCGCAACTGTGCCGAGAAATGGGCAAGAATGCCCGCGCACTGGCCGAGCGGCAGTTCGACCGCGCAAATTAGCCAGCCAATTGGAAGATGTACTGCTGCGGGTGACACGACGGCCATAATATGGGCAAGAAGACCGTCGCCGTACCGGCGACGGCTAAACATTTAGAATATGAAGCTTTTGATTATCACGCAGTATTTTCCGCCCGAGATGGGCGCACCGCAGGCACGCCTGTATGAGCTGGCAAAACGTCTGCGGAGCATGGGGCACAAAATTACCGTGCTTACGGCGTTGCCAAACTATCCAACGGGCAGGATATTTGACGGTTATCAGCGCAGGCTGAGAGCTACTGAAATCCTGGACGGCATAAAGGTCGTCCGTACGTGTTTATATCCATCAAAGTCGAGCAAAACGCTGCCCCGCCTATTAAGCTACCTGTCATTTGGCGTCACCTGCTCTCTGATCGGCGTCTGGGGAATACGCAAGCAAGATGTAGTATTGATTGAAAGTCCGCCGTTATTTCTTACGCCGTTTGCGCTGCTGGTGAGCAAAATCGTTCGAGGCAGAGCCGTGATGATGGTTTCGGATATTTGGCCGGATATTTTGATCCGTATGGGCCACGCACCGCAGAATTCCTTGTCTACAAAGGCGATGCTATGGCTGGAGAAATTCTCGTACCGCCACTGCTACGCCGTTGCTCTGACGAATCCCGGGGCATGCAGCCAGATTCGCAAGCGTTTTCCGAGTCTCAAGAATGTTACCGTAATATCCAATGGCGTGGATACAAACATATTCTCTCCTGAATTTCGCAGCGAACAACTTCGCCGTGAGCTTGGCGCGGAACCGGGCGATTTCCTTGTGGGCTACTGCGGTCTTCACGGATTAGCCCAGGGCCTTGAGGTTGTGCTCGGCGCCGCAGCCAGGCTCAGAAACCGGCCTGGCATAAAGTTCGTGATGATCGGTGACGGACCCACAAAGACGGACTTATCACAATGGCAAAGGATATGAATACTGATAATCTACGTTTTCTTGGCTGGCGTCCGAAGAACGAGATGCCGGCAGTGCTGGCATCTTTAGACGCCAGTCTGGTGCCGCTGTCGGCACGTTTTCCCGGCACTATGCCGTCGAAAGTCTACGAGGCGCTGGCCTCAGGGACACCTCCGATTGTAGCCAAAGGCTGCGAGGCGGAGGCTTTAGTCACGCAGTTTCAGGCGGGCAGATGTTACGAACCCAGTGACGCCGATGAAATGGCAAGGGCGATCCTCGATCTTGCTGAAAACCATTCGGTCTTAAAAGAAATGCGGGACAATTGCGTGAAACTGTCAAAACGGTTCGACAGAGCGGTTATAGCTAAACGCACAGAGAAGATATTAATAGCAGTTCGTGACGGTGGGCCTTTGCCTGAAGTAGGGTGGTAGATTCGTAACCAAATGACCGGCTCAGAAACTATTCGTGAATATGAATCTTCGTTTGCAGGTTGGCTTGGGGCAGGGCGTGCTTTTAGTTTTTGGAAGGGTCGCGTTGCCCTTTATGCCATTTTGAAGGCTCTTGGCATCACTGAAGGTGATGAGGTAATTTTGCCGGGCTACACGTGCGTTATGAATGTGAACCCGATCAAATATCTTGGTGCAAAACCGGTCTACGTGGATATTGAGCCAGCCACATACAATATCAATGCCCATTTGCTGCCAAAAAAAATTACGCCCAAAGCGAAGGTTATAATTGCTCAGCATACCTACGGCTATCCTTGCGATATGGATGCAATAATGAATGTCGCCGACAAAAATGATATTCCTGTCGTTGAGGATTGCTGCCTTTCTCTCGGTTCAAAATATAAGGGTAAAACGTGCGGCACGATGGGCTTGGCTGCATACTTTTCGTTTCAATGGAATAAGCCGTACACTACAGGGCTTGGAGGAATGGCGGTAACCAGTGACAGTGCCTTAGCCGACAAGATCGAGCAGCTTCGGGCCAGCGAAATGTGCCTGCCCGCGGCAAATGAAGTCACTATGCTTTGGGCGCAACTGGCTGTGTACAGGTCGGTTGTTTATCCCAGGACAACCGCGTTTGCCCAGGCGATTTTCAGATACCTCACAAGCAAGGGTGCTGTTGTCGGCTCATCCAGTGCATCGGAATTTCAACCAACTATGGGGCCTGATTTCTTTAAGGGCATTAGTAGCACACAGGCTCACTCGGGCTTGCGACAACTTAAGAAAATTCAGCAAAATATCGCCCACCGCATTAAGAGGGCGGAGTTTTATGACCAGCTTTTCCAGCAAAGAGGCTGGCTTGCACGCGCATACGATGGGACAACTATTCAGCCGGTTATGGTCCGCTATCCGGTGAGGGTCAATCAAAAACAAGAAGCTCTTGCTGAAGCAGCAAAAGCTGGCGTCGAGCTTGGCAGTTGGTTTGAATGTCCGTTGCATCCGCACGAAACGCCCCTGGCAGCCTACGACTACCAGGTCGGAATGTGCCCGGAAGCTGAAAAAGCCGCCAACGAAGCTGTCAATTTGCCTTTGCACCTGCGAGTTAATGAAAAAACGCTAAAAAGAAGTGTAGAGTTTATTACTAAATTCACCCAGGCCCGGTGAGCCTGCGGTAACACCGCAGCCTGAATATTTGGCGCCGCACCTTACGCAGGCTTTTTGCAGTCACGATTTGACAATCACAGCATCGCGCATAATATATACAGCGGAAAAAGACCCCGCGTCGGATGTGGGGCTGACCACTTAGCCCAGCAATTTATTGCTGGGTCCAGCTAATGCGAGAGTAAACTATGAAATACAATGCTGTAGTTCATCGAAAATTTGCCCTTCTGGATAAATATAGCCAAGAACAAACTTGATGCTTTTAGACAATTTCGAGATGAGATCGATCGGGCATGAAATTCGATATACATAAATTGGCATACCTGCTCGAAGAAAGGTGCCCTCAGATTTACTTTGCCTTGCTGCACGGCTCTGCAAAAGACGGTCAGGTAAAAGACGGCAGCGATATAGACGTTGCTTTGCTGATTGATGGCAAGCCTACGCTGCAGCTTTACGAAACTGTTTCACAGTGTGTTGAGGCAGTAGCTCCAGGTGTACAATGTGACATCGGCATATTAAATAAGGCTGAACCGATTTATCGTTTTGAAGCACTGAGGGGCAGGCTCCTTTTTTTCAGGAGCGGCGAACAATATCTGTTTTTTTCTCAGTTACCTGCCGCGAGTATGAAAGCCAGGTTGCCGATTACGAGCACAGCAGCGTTACCGGCTAATGAGCGCCTGATTCACACAGGTAGGAGGAACCCCGCCTGAAAGGTGGGGTTAAATATTTAGCCCCACATTGCACGTGGGGTTTCCCTCGTTGTAAAAGACCAGTGAAAAGCCACTGTAAACGCGCTTTTGATATTCTTATTGCTCTGCCGGCGGCAGTTATCTTGCTGCCGGTCTTTGCCGTTATATTCGTAGCCATCAAGCTTACCAGCAGAGGGCCGGCGATATTTAGGCAGGAAAGGGCAGGAAAAAACGGCAGAGCGTTTATCTTTTACAAATTCAGGACAATGAAGGTAGGTGTTGACCCATTTGGCCCAAGCCCCAAATCCGGCGATGACCCCAGACTCACCCGCGTAGGAAAGTTCCTGCGTGAATATTCCCTCGATGAGCTGCCGCAAGTCTTTAATGTATTGAAAGGCGATATGAGTATTGTCGGCCCGCGGCCTCTTTATATTTCGCAGATGGCTGAGTGGGACGACCAGCAGAGAAAACGCTTGCTCGTAAAGCCGGGCTTGACCGGCCTTGCACAGATCTCCGGACGGGCGGAGCTGACCCGAGAAGAAAAACTACAGCTCGACGTAGAGTACGTAGAGACAGCCTGCCTCTGGCTCGATATAAAAATAATCTTTGCTACCATCGCCCAGGTCTTCGGGCGTAAAAGCATCTACGAAAAAAGATATTCGCAGAGCGAATATACCCGCGGGCAAGGCAAATAGGCGACAAAACTCCTCAGAAATGCCAGCTAAAGTTATGGCCATGATTTTACTCGTAGCGGCGTCGTTCAGTGCTGCGGCACTGGAGCCGGGCGAGATTCTGGTGATAGCCAATAGTGACAACACAGAATCTATGCGGCTTGCTCAATACTATTGCCAGAAACGAGAGGTTCCAGGCGAAAATATATTTGCCGTGTCTCTGGGCGCGGAGGTTAGAGACATGATAAGCAGAGCAGATTACGAAAAACGGCTTGTCGAGCCTATTCACAACAAGCTGCTTGATCTTCAATTTGCCGGCAAAATCAGATGCCTGCTCACTACTTACGGTGTACCTTATAAGGTGGGCGGGCGAGGGACATTGAAAGGCCTGGAGGCTAAACTGAGGGAATTGACAGAGCTGGCTACCCAAGAGAAAACCAAACTTAAGCAGTTGGAGCAGAATGGCCTGGCCAATTCTCCCGAACACGAGCGAGCCAGACTGAATCTCGCCCAGGTACAGGTTGACATCGACTACATCACCGGCAAAGAGACGGACGCCTCAGCGGATAGCGAATTGTCAATGGCGATGTTTGGTCCTTACGAACTCTACCGATGGCAGCCGAACATGCTGAAAGATAACACGTCGGGTTTGGGATTCAGAACGCTCATGGTCTGCCGCTTGGATGGGCCGGATTATACGGTAGCTAAAGGACTCGTCGATAAGGCAATCGCAGCAGAAAAAACGCCCCTAAAGGGCATCGCCTATATCGACTCAAGAGGTCTGGCGAACAAGCCAGGTTACTTGCCCGGCTATTACGACCAGTCCTTAAGGGACCTGGCAGTTCTGACGGGATTGCGGACACAACTGCCGGTGCAAGAGGAGCAGACCGAGGCACTATTTCGCCGGGAGCTTGTCCGCAGGCAGCCATTTACTGCGGCTGGTACAGCCTGAAAAGGTACGTGGACGCCTTTGATTTTGTCGATGGTGCGGTTGGATATCATATCTCCAGCTTTGAAGCGGTGAACCTTCGCGACCCAAACAGCGCCCAGTGGTGTCCCGCAATGCTCAGGGACGGGATAACAGCAACTCTTGGGGCGGTCGCTGAGCCTTACCTTCATTCCTTTCCTGAACCCGCAACTTTCTTCCAGCAGCTATATAACGGAAGCTGTCTTGTTGAGGCTTACTACCGTACAAATCCATTCAACTCCTGGCAGTTGGTTTTGATAGGCGACCCGTTGTACACGCCCTTCAAGACGATTCAAAAATCAAAATCCTCAGGTCAAAATTGAGGTGCTCTTTATCTTTCCATTTTGATTTTTGACATTTTATTTTTGCAGAGACGAGCCGCGAGAATTGTGCCCACGACAACTGCAACTGCTGTGGCCGAAATGGTAACGTGCCGCATTCCAAAATGTCTGCCCAAAGCGATAGAACCCAATTTTGCCGCCAAAAGCAGGCCAATCGGAGCAACTAACGCCGTCCCGAGCCACCTGCCGACAGTTTCAAATTTCTGCCAAAACTGGATATATCGAATCCATAGCACCGTAAAAAAAACGTAGGCCGACAGATAAAACACTGTGCTTGTGACCGGCAAAAGGTCAGCAGGATTGACTCGCGTCAGGTTTGTCAAAATAAATATACTGCCGCCGGTTACTACGATACTTGCGGTCCAGAAATCAAAAACCAAAAGCACAAGTAAACTTGTCAGCACACCTGCCAGATCGGCAACAAAATCAGCAGCATCACACGTGCGTCCCGCCACAAACTTTTGAAGTAATTCGTCAATAAGACCATACCCACTAACCAGCAGAAGCACCCACCAAACGTGGGGCTTGCGCCAGTTTACCTTCTTATGCGGATTAATCGCAGACCAAAACAGAAATGCCAGAATTAAGTAAGCCAGGAAGTGAAGGCCCTTATCGGAGACGCCGGCCTCGCGAACCAGGCCCGGTATCGGCATGTGTGCCAGGACAAAAAGGCTGGGCCAGTATATCAGTAACAAAACGACAATCGTTTTCTGCCGGCCTGATAAAGCCATCGAAATCCACCTAAAGACATATCGTGGCCCACCGTCACAGTGGGAACCGTTTTGAATTCCAAGCCGCTCTTTATAGTCCCCGTCTGGAGATTTTGCCAGAGATTTGTTCCGCCTTGTGAGGCAAGTTTCGACGATGCCCAGGATAGACGCTTTTTCGTTCTTACCCATTTTGAACCAGATAGCATTTTAAAATTGGCTTTGTTTGGGTTTGTTTTCTGGGACGCCGAAGGCAGGTTTATTTTCATAATCCTTTATGGTAAAGACGGTTATGTTCATTTGGCCTTTTCGCAAATTGGCTTTGTTTTGCATAATTTAGTGCCAAGTCAGGATAGCTTTTTTGGGGACGATAAACGAAACGAGCAGCGCAACCGCAACCGGTTGTTCGTTCCCTGTTACTCTGGTTCCCTGATTTGCCTATTCTGTCTTCTGTCCCTTCGGCTGCGCTCAGGGCAAGCTTCTGTCTCCTGTATTCTTTACGGCATTTCGATTCTAATCCATTACTTACGGACATATTATACCCAGAAAGGGCTTCGGTGTAAAGCAAAAATCTTGTATTAGACGCGGATTGACACTGATGAACACGGGTGAGATAATCTTTTCTCATCACCCCCCAGCCGAAGCCAGATTCTCTTTTGGATTCGTAATCTGTAGGGCTGTTTCAAAGATGGTGCCGCCGCGTCTTCCTGGCGGAAGCCAGGAGCGGGGGCGACAGCTTTGACCAGCCCGGTTCGTTAAGGAATTCCTTTTAATGACAATCAACCTTCCTCGAAAAAGATCGGGAAGGTTGATGGTGTTTTTGTGAGGGCTATTTTCTTTTGTGACCCCCTGCTTCCGCAGGGGCAAGCCTGTCCCCGCGAAAGCGGGGATGGCGGTTTATAGTTCCATGCCTGTTAACCAATTCTCAGCCAACACCGCAAGGTCGAGGAAGTTGACACTGGCATCCTGGTTGATATCCGCCGCTGAATACTTGCGTAGATACGGGTAAGTCTGATTCTCGACGATGCCCCAGACATTGACAAAGTCCCAGCCGGCTTCCACGAACGTTTTGGCCGTCTGCATCTCGACCGTGGTTTTGCCTGTTCCGCCGTCACTCGTGACCTGGCCTGAGGTCTGGATGTCCCAGAAAGAGCCAGTGACACTGCCCCAGACTACGCCCACCAGCCCGCCGACCAACATGCCGCCCGTGACCGCACCAGTGCTGTAGCAGTGGGTCACATGACCGCCAGAAGTGTTGTCGCCCACCAGCCCGCCAACTTGGGTAAAGCCGTTGACCGCACCGGTGCTGTAGCACGCGGTCACATCGCCAAAGTTCATGCCCACCAGGCCGCCTACTTGGTGACCGCCGCTGACCGTACCAGTGCTATAGCAGTGGGTCACAGTGCCATTGGTGGAGTTCAACCCCATCAGCCCGCCGACTTCTTGATGGCTGCCGCTGACCGCGCAGTGCTGTAGCACTGGGCCAGATGACCGACGTTGGCGCCCACCAGCCCACCGACATCCCAAACTGTTCCGCTGACCGTACCCGTGCTGTGACAACCGGTCAAGACACCCCAGTTGATGCCCACCAGGCCGCCGACATAATCACCTGAGGCGGTTATGTTGACCTCGATCATGCCGAGGTCCCTGACCAAGCCCCCAGATGCCAATTGGCCGAACAATCCAAGATAGTCCTTCCCTGTGACGGTCAGATGGGAGATTGTGTGGCCATTGCCGTCAAAGCCACCGCCGAAGGGAGTCCCCTGAAAACCATACTGGTTTGTCTCGGTATCCGGCGCAATGATCTTAAACGCAGGTCTGCCGTTCTCGCCGTCGAAACCCGCCAGGTCGATATCAGCCATCAGCTTGAAGTGCTTGTTCCAGTCGTTCGGCTTGGCCCCGATGGCATTAAGATGCTCAGCGGTGTAGATCAGGTAGGGATCGTTGGACTCTCCCGTCCCACCGCCATACTTGGGCGGTTGTTCCCACCAAAGTCGTGGATAGTCCTTGCCTTCGACAATCCGCCAGATATCGTCCGTGCCGTTGGAGGTCTCGCCCACGAAGTCCCAGCCGGCCTCTAAGAATGTGCTCGCCGTCTGCATCTCGACCGTCTTCTTACCCGTACCACCGGCACTGGTGGTCTGGCCTGAGGTCTGGTTGTCCCAGAAGCAGTGGATCACAACACCCAGGTTATATGCCATCAGCCCGCCGTTCCGGCCAGTACCCCGGACTGGGCCATTGCTGTAGCAGTTGCTGACAGTGCCGTTGGAGTTCGCCCCCATCAGCCCCCCGACTCCATTGTCGCCGCTGACCGCGCAGGCGCTGTAGCACTGGGCCACAGTACCCCAGTTCTCCCCCACGAGCCCACCCACATCCGTCCGACCAGTGACCACCCCGGTGGTGTGACAAGCGGTCAAGGCACCGCCGTTGCTGCCCGCCAGCCCGCCGGCATAGTCGTCGGAGGCGGTTATATTGACATCTGCGATTCCAAGATCCTTGATCTCGGCCCCAATTCGTATGTCGCCAAACAGGCCCAGATATCCCCCACCCTTGATGGTCAGATGCGAGATGGTGTGGCCGTTGCCGTCAAAGACGCCGGTGAACGAACCGACGACGGCCTTGTCGAAGACCTTGCCTTCGGGCAGATTTGGGTCCAGGTCGATGTCGTCTGTCAGGATGAAGCTCTTGTCGTAATCTTCGGGAGTTTCGCCGAGGCCAATCAGATCGGCTGCCGTAGTGATCTGGTACGGGTCATCCGCTGTTCCACTCCCGCCGGCGTATTTGGCCTGGGCAGGTACGCCGATAAGGCAAACCGCGATAAGTAAAGGCATTATCCGCACAATTCGTGAATTTGTGATCTCCGCTGCCATCTTTGTATCCTCCTTCTGCTGCTCTCGATAGTGTACAGCGGATAGGGTAGAGCGTATACGCTAAACCCTAAACGCTTTCTGACCGCTTCGATTCGTAGTATACCAGTGGTGATTGTCCGCGTCAAATACAAAAACGGGGCACGCCGGCGTTCTTGTGAAGGCATCGGATCATTCCAGATGGTGACAAGTACCTGGCGCAGAGCCCGCCTTTCTTCTGCCCTGCTGCGCTCGTAGGGCGGTGGTATCGGCCAAAATGTCGATCAGAAACTCCGCAAAAACTTAGGAAATTACGAATTTGGGCGAAATATCTGGTGAAATGTATTGCCACCGGTCCATACTTTTGTATAATTTGTTGTATGAGCGAAAACCGCACAATGCGTTTTGCCGTTATGGCTATCCTCAGCTTAGCCAGCCTGCTATTGCGCCGCAAGGCGCAATAATACCTCCACCCCAGATTCATATAGTATCTTCATTTTTCGCAAATTCGTGGCAATTTGACCCCGCGATGGGCATAATTAGCCTGAAAATTTAGGAGAAAAAGCAGATGTCGCAAGAAAAAGTTTTAATATTCGATACCACTTTAAGGGACGGCGAACAGTCGCCAGGCGCGTCACTTTCGGTCAGCGAAAAACTTGAAATAGCCCACCAACTGGCAGTTTTGGGCGTCGATATAATTGAAGCCGGATTTCCCGTGTCTTCGCCGGCTCAGTTCGAGGCCACCCAAAAGGTTGCCGAGCAAGTTACGGCCCAGTTATCGCAGCTCTGGCCCGGGCAAACAAAGAGGACATCGAAGCAGCAGGCAAGGCTATTGCTTCGGCCCGAAAAAGACGCATCCACACCTTCATCGCAACCTCGCCGATTCACATGAAGTATAAGCTGAAAAAGAGCAGTGATGAAGTGCTGAAAATGGCTGTCGAGGCCGTTAAATACGCAAAGACTTTTGTCGATGACGTGGAGTTCTCGCCGGAGGACGCCTGCCGAAGCCAGATGCCGTTTCTTATAGAGATTTTAGCAGCGGTCATCAAAGCCGGTGCAACCACCCTGAACATACCCGACACGGTGGGCTACATCCTGCCGGAAGAGTATGGCAGAATCATCGCCCAGCTTAAATCCGATGTGCCCGGCATAGACAAGTGTGTTATAAGCACGCATTGTCACAACGACCTCGGCTTGGCGGTGGCAAATTCACTTGCGGCTGTGCGAAACGGTGCCCGACAGGTCGAGTGTACGGTCAACGGCCTGGGCGAACGGGCAGGAAATGCGGCGCTGGAAGAAATCGTTATGGCTATACGTACCAGAGCGGATTTCTTCGCCCCGGAGCAGGGCCCGGCAGTTACAACCGGCATCAATACCAAAGAAATCTGCCGCAGTAGCCAATTAGTTTCGCGTTTGACCGGCTTTGTGATTCAGCCAAATAAGGCAATTGTCGGTGCCAACGCCTTTGCGCACGAGGCCGGCGTCCACGTGGACGGAATGTTAAAAGAACGCACCACGTATGAAATTATGACGCCGGAGACCATCGGCCTTGTCGGCTCACGGATGGTGCTGGGCAGGCATACCGGCAGACACGGCTTCGCTGACAGATGCAAACAGCTCGGCTACAAACTGACCAAGCAGGAGATCGAGCACGCTCACCAGCGATTTGTGGAGATTGCCGACAAGAAAAAGGAAGTTTTTGACGAGGATATCGCGGCAATAATCAATGATGAAATCCGCCTGGTGGAGCAGGTTTATCAGCTTCAGTATCTGCACGTCTCCTCTGGGACGGGAACCTTGCCGACCGCCAGCGTAAAGGTAAGAATCAGGGATGAGGTTAAGCAGGCCGCCGCCTGCGGCGACGGCCCGGTGGATGCTGCATACGAGGCAATAAAAGAAGCGACCGGGCTGGCGCCAAAGCTGGAAAGTTACTCGATAAGAGCTCTCACCGGCGGAAAAGAGGCTCTCGGCGAAGCGACTGTGCTGATAAGCGAGGATGGCCGAACCTTCACTGGCCGCGGCATCTCCACTGACATCATAGAAGCAAGCGCAAAGGCCTACATCGATGCAATCAACCGGATGGTCGCAGTTCAGAATAAAGACAGTGAGCCAGAGGCAAAAGTGGAACTCTGAGTAGTATTAAACGCACAAAGGTAACAAGAGTGACCGATTTCGTAGGGAGGGAGATATGGAATATGACATTTTCATTTGTCACGCGTCAGAGGACAAAGGTTTTGTTGAGCCGCTTGCTCAAGCTCTAAGCACAAGGGATTGAAGGTTTGGTATGACAGATTTGAGTTGAAAATAGGAGACAGTCTGCGGCAGAAGATTGATTACGGACTTGCCAACAGTAGATATGGGGTTGTTGTGCTGAGCGAAGTGTTCTTTAAGAAAGGCTGGGCTCAAAGTGAACTGGATGCCCTCGAAGGGCGGCAGAATGAAGAAGGCAGAAAAGTCATCCTTCCTGTCTGGCACGGGATTGGGGCAGCGAGTCCATGCGCATTCTCCGCTGTTGGGAAGTCTCCTTGCAGCAAGGTCCTGCGATGGGATAGAGGTTGTGGTTAGCCAGATAATGGATGCATGTTCTGAAAAAGGCGAACCGACAAAACGCTCAGTTTTTCAAACGTCAGGGAAACTTGGTTTGAGGGAGCGATGTCTCGATGTAATTAAGAACGGCAACCTATCAGAATGGAAATTGCTTGTCGACGAATTACAAGGGCCTGTTGAAGGGGACCTATTGAAATGGAAGCAACGTGGAGAATCGGCAATTAGCCAAAGCAATGATGAGTGGCGAAAAGCTGTTGTGGATGCCGTTGGGATATGTTTGCCAGGATTCGTTCCATTGTTTTCTGCAGTTTATTTAGGAGAAAAAGAACACTTGAGAACCTCTGTCAATATTCTGCGACGGTTGGCTTTGCTCGGACGCAGAATGGGTGGCGGAGCACCGAATGTTTTGAACATTGGATGGGACATGTTATATGTAGCAGGAAACATTGGTATGGCTATAGCGGTGGAGACCGGACAGCATGATTTTGTATGGGATTGGATGCTACTTCCGATGCCTGGTTTCAGGCCAGGTGAGGAAATGCCTTGGGCAGAGATTAGGAAAGCATTCTGTCGATTTGAGTTCAAAGACCCGTTTCGTTTTTTATTGAATATTTACGGGTCAGAAAACATAAGAGGTTTCTTCCAGAGTGAAGAACGAATGAAAGAGTTTCTCCTCAAAGCAAATCTTCTTCAGTCAATAATCGAGTTACGTTTATTGACAAGGACTGAGAAAGGAACTGGAATAGTTGAAAAGCGAGATGAGAACTATAAGTCAAGTGTAAAAGTTTTGCCTCTGTGGTGCTTGATTAGGCCAGACGATTTCCAGATTTGGACGCTGGAACTGTTTGGTTCAGGAAGAGGATTGATAAGCTTCTTCCTGAGCGATGTGCAAGGGCATATTGATCCAGGGAGAATCTGGAACTGGTGGAAAGGGTGGAAGGAAATCTGCGTGAACTCGTGTATCAGCTATCGAAATGTCAGATTTATATCCATTCGGAATTGCTGATGCTGCCTGGAGAGCCAGAGAGTAATTCTTAATTTGAGTAGGAGAGAAATTCACGCTCAAATGCAATTGAGTTTATGGATTCCCGCTATCGCGGGAATGACGACTTAATGGTATAGAAGGGCAGAAGTCATGGGAATGACAATAACAGAGAAAATTCTGGCCAGAGCATCAGGACAAAAGAAGGTTGTGCCGGGTCAATTGATTGATGCGCAACTTGACGTTGTGCTTTTTATAGATGTTACCGGGCCGGCGGCGATAAAAATGCTCCAAAAGCGCGGCATTGATAAAGTGTTTGACCGCGAAAAAATCGTTGTCACGCCGGACCATTTTCAGCCGGCTAAAGATATTCAAAGCGCCGAGCTTCACAAACGCCTCGACGACTGGGCAAAACGCCATAAGATAAAACACTATTACAAAATCGGCAGAGCTGGCGTTTGTCACGCACTTCTGCCGGAGCAGGGACACATCCGGCCCGGCGAAGTTATCGTTGGGCCCGACTCACACACCTGCACCTACGGGGCGTTTGCCGCATTCAGCACCGGCATCGGCTCGACCAACCTGGCGGCGGCAATTGCAACAGGAAAACTATGGTTCCGTGTGCCAGAGTCGATGAAATTTGTGCTGAACGGTTCGCTTGCAGCGGGGGTCTATAGCAAGGACGTCATTCTGGCGGTCATCGCCAGGATCGGGACAGATGGTGCTCTTTATAAGGCAATGGAGTTCACCGGGTCCGCACTGGCCGATATGTCGATGGAAGCAAGGATGACGATGACGAATATGGCTATCGAAGCCGGCGCAAAAAACGGCATAATCGGATTCGATAAGGTAACAAAGCAATACCTTGATGAGCACCTTAAGGATAAGAAAAAATATACTGTTTTCGAGTCTGATAAGGACGCTGAGTATAGCACAGTTGAGAAATTTGACTGTTCAAAGATCGAGCCGATGGTTGCTTTGCCACATCTGCCGAGTAACGCTGTGCCCATCGGCGAGTGTGCCGGCAAAAAAATGGACCAGGCATATATCGGCAGTTGTACGAACGGCCGGATTGAGGACTTGCGGATTGCTGCGCAGATTTTGAAAGGCAGCGAGGTTGCCATCCGCACAATAATTGTGCCGGCGACGCCAACCATCTGGAAACAGGCAAAGGATGAAGGCTTGTTCGATATATTTTACGATGCCGGCTGCGTAATCTCTGCCCCAACCTGCGGCGCCTGCCTGGGCGGGTTTATGGGCGTCCTGGCAGAAGGTGAAAAATGCGTCAGCACAACAAATAGAAACTTCGTGGGCAGAATGGGACATCCGAAAAGCGAAGTGTATCTGGCTAGCCCGGCAACCGCTGCGGCAAGCGCAATCGAAGGGAAATTGGCTGACCCGAGGAAATACTTCTGAAGAAATCCTAATATCTAAATCCTAAATCCTAAACAAGCTCAAATGACCGAAAATCAAAATCCGAAACGATACGATCTCGAAGACAGGACGCTCCAGTTCGCCCGCAGGGTCAGAGCTTTTGTTAAGAAACTGAATAAGACTATTGTCAACATCGAGGACGGGAAACAACTCGTAAAAGCATCAGGTTCTGTTGGAGCAAATTACATTGAGGCCAACGAAGCTCTTAGTAAGAAAGACTTTGTTATGAGGAGTAAGATTTGCCGGAGGGAGGCAAAAGAAAGCCGATATTGGCTCAGATTAGTCGACACTGGCGGCAGCACAGAGCTTGAACAGGAAAGGAAAGAACTGGAAGAAGAAGCCAGCGAGCTTACGCACATCTTCGGCTCGATTGTAACAAAAAGCGAATAATGCGTTTGAGGGTGTTGATGAAGTTTTGGTGATTTGATATTTGAGATTTGGATTTGTTTAGGATTTAGAAATTAGGATTTAGGATTTGAGTTAAGTAGGAATGATTATGTCAAAAGCTCACATTTACAAACGGGATCATGTAAATACGGACGAGATTATCCCTGCCAGATATCTAAATACCGACGACCAAGCCGAACTGGCTAAACATTGTCTGGAAGATTTAGACCCTGACTTTGTCAATAAAGTTAAGCCAGGCGACGCAATCGTTGCCGGCGAGGATTTCGGCTGCGGCTCGTCCAGAGAGCACGCCGTCTGGGCTATCCGCGGCGCAGGCATCCAGACCGTCATCGCAAAATCTTTCGCCCGAATCTTCTATCGCAACGCCATCAACTGCGGCTTCTATATCATAGAATCCGTGGATGCTCTGGAAAAAATCAAAGACGGTGATGAATTAGAGATTGATTACAAAGCCGGCTTGATAAGGAACAAAACAGCCGGCACACGTATTAAATTTGCCCCGCTGCCGGATTTCGCTCTGGAGATAATCCAAGACGGGGGTTTACTAAACCATATAGTGAAAAATTCTAAGCACTCTTCCAAGAAGGAGAGCCGAAGGTGTACAAAATGGCGGTGATTCCCGGCGACGGCACGGGCCCGGATTCGGTCTAATAGATGCTAAGCTAATCAGCGTGGAAAGGCGTAATGATATGGAGATGAAAGAAGAAGTAACTAAGAGATTTGAAGTGCTAATCGTAAAAGGCAGAGAATTGCTCGGAACACTCGGTCCAGAGGTTGTTCAAATAGATACTGATGGGAATACAACGGTGGATTCAGAGAGTTACCCGTATTGGGTCCCAAAGGTAAGAATTCCAGAATTTCGATCGTGGCTGACTTCGGCATCAAATCTCATACACTTTGTAGTGTCGCCCGAAACACATCTTGCTAAGGAATGTGACCGTCTTATGGCAGACGATCATTTGAAACAAGGGGTCCCCTCAAATGTGCTGGTGCTGATGCTTGGGTTGTTAACGGGAGCAAAAGATGATTGGGATCACGGTTTGCTTGGAAAGATTGAATATATTGTAGCAGGTGCAACATTCGATGATTTCTTGGATCACGCAGCCGAGTATCATAGGGGGAATAAAAAGACCGAAGCCGCAGTTTTGGGCAGTGCCGTTTTGGAAGACACTGTAAAGAAAATTGCACAGAAGAATGGGGTACAAACAAGCGGAAAGACTCTTGATCCTCTGGTCGACGAGTTAGTAAAAGCAAATGTGTTGACACCTGTAAAAGGAAAAAGAGTCAAGGCATACGCCGGAGTTCGAAACCATGCCCTTCATGCTGAGTGGGACAAATTCGACATCTCCGATGTAGGTCAACTCATTGATGGGACAAGAGAATTGATCGAGAACTATTTGTGAGCATACCGAGAAACCCAGAAAGGAAGACTGAATGGCGAAGAGTTTCAAGATAGCGGTGATACCGGGTGATGGGACTGGGCCGGAGGTGATAGCCGAGGCGGTGAAGGTTCTAAAGGCTGCTGCGGATAAGTACAGGTTCAAAGTCGATTTGACAACGTTCGATTTTGGTGCTGAAAGGTACAAAAGAACCGGCGAAACCTTGCCCGATGGCGCCATCGAGGAGCTTCGCAAATTCGACGCAATCCTGCTCGGTGCGATCGGCCATCCCGATGTTCCGCCGGGGATTTTGGAAAAAGGGATACTATTAAAGCTCCGCTTTGAACTGGACCAGTACATAAATCTGCGTCCCGTCAAGCTGTATCCGGGCGTGGAGACGCCGCTTAAAAATAAAGGCCCTGACGATATAGACTTCGTGGTTGTGCGCGAGAATACCGGCGACCTTTATACCGGCGTGGGCGGATTTTCAATGAAAGGAACGCCCCACGAGGTCGCGGTGCAATCGGCAGTCTACAGCCGGTTCCAGGTTGACCGCTGCCTGAAATACGCCTTCGAATACGCCCGCAAGTACGGCAAAAAAGCTCGCGGCAAAGGCGAGAAAAACACCCTGGCTCTGTGCGGCAAAACAAACGTGCTGACTTATATATACGACCTGTGGGAGCGGGCCTTTCACGAGATGGGCAAGGCCCAATATCCCGATGTCACGAGGGAATACTACCACGTGGATGCGACCTGTATGTGGATGATCAAGAACCCGGAATGGTTCGACGTGATTGTCACCGGCAATATGTTCGGCGACATCATCACCGACCTGGGCGCAATCATCCAGGGCGGCATGGGCATCGCGGCAGGCGGCAACATCAACCCCGAAGGCGTCAGTATGTTCGAGCCTATCGGCGGCAGCGCACCGAAATATACAGGCAAGGGCGTAATCAATCCGCTGGCTGCCATCTGTGCCGTGCAGATGATGCTCAGCACTCTGGGCCAGGAAAAGGCCGCTGACACCGTAGAAAAAGCGGTGATGTTCGTAACCGCCAACAAGCTCAAATCGCTTGCAGCAGGCAAAATGGGATACTCAACCAGCCAGGTCGGCGACTTGGTCATCGAAAAAGTCTCCGGATAAACGCCAGCAAGTCACCGCCTGGCAAGGGTGCGCTACCGGAGGATTCTCACTATTCCGCGGTTGCCATCGACCTGAACGGTCTGGCCGGTTTTGATGATTTTCGTTGCATCGCCTACGTTCGTGACCGCAGGGATGCCAAGCTCGCGGGCGACAATAGCTCCATGCGAAAGCAGACTGCCCTGGTTCATCACTATCCCGGCGGCCGGCAGAAAATACGGCGTCCAGCCCGGGTCAGTGAAGGGGGCTACCAGAATCTCGCCGGCTTCAAGATGGCTGTCACTGTCGGTTCTGAGAATTACCTTTGCCTTGCCGGTCGCAACGCCTGGACTTACAGCCAAGCCTTTTAGCGTGTCAAGATCCGTTGCGATCTCTTCGGGCATGTATTGGCCAGGATCGAATCTGCCTACGATTAAGTCGGGAGGCGTTACCGAGCTCCATTTCTCGTATTCTGCTCGCCGAGCGGCAATGACATTTCTTGATATCAAATTCCGCCTGCCTGTGTGTGACGGGCTCAATTTCTTCGACCCTCAGAAAGAAAATATCGTCCGGGCTCGGCAAGCACATTGCTTGCGTGCAGTCTGTGCCCCAGTTCAATGAGCAACTTCCGCATCGCAGCCAGCAATTTTACAATTTCGCTTTTTATGTTCTCGCGGAAGAGGGCGCTGTTCTGAGAGCGTACAAGCAGATGATTGAAGATCACCGCTTTATTGGATTCCTGAGCTGTCGGCGGCATTGCTGCTCAAGACAGCGGCGCTGCCGGGCGATGTCTTCACGATTTTCCAGACGGGTTGGTTTTGTCGATGCAGCAGAGGTAGCCACGAAGCAGCCCAAGGATGTAATCGGGCGATTCGGACCATCGTGGATTGCCTAGCTCAATTTCGCCTCGGCAGTGGTGGCCGTGGCGAGCCATAAAATCGTTCCAGCTTTCAAGAAACGCATGTGCCTGTGGCATGCGTGGATATCTCGCTGCGATTTCTGCCATGAGTTCTCCTGCCAGGATGCTGCTCTTGAGTTCTGGTAGTTTGTTTGCTTTAACGGCCAGCTTGCCAGAGGTCCATCGCCGCCTGGGCATCGTCCATGCCGCCAACTCCAGCCAGCAGCCTGCCTGCGTAGGTTGCGTCTGAAAGCCACCTTGCACATACCCATTGCAGGCCGAAATATGCAATCATCGTGCCAAACAGATACGGTGCGTTGCCGATCCGGCCGGCTTTCCACCCCTCCAGCAGTTCACGAAAGGCATTGACGATCTCTGCACAACAGCCCGCAATCTGCTCAGGTTGCATACTGCCAACGTCAAGGTGTTCCCATTTCTGATTCCTGGTTCTGATTTCTGTAAGTATGGATTGCCCTTTCTGGGGGGTGCAGGAAAGGATTCCAGCAATAAGAAGAGGAATCTTGAAGATAAATCGCGTCCGGCTGAACTTTATCTTCGGCAGGTCGTTTTCGGTTACGCTTTCGAAGGTTTCGAGCATTTTGGCCAGAGCTGAGTTGCTCCCAATATCTTTCGTGAAATCGTACTTCCTGGAACGTGGGAAGGTTCTTATGACGGCTGCCCAGAAGCTTGCGTGGAAGTAAAGGCGTCCGGCAAAGTAGTCGTAAATAGGAATCCCTGCCCGGTCGATGCAGACGAGGGTAAGTGCAGGGTCGAACATGGCCTCTCCCAGAATGTCAATGATGGACCTTGTGATGGGCGTCACGACGTCGGGCAGGACTTCCTGAGTGAGAAAGTTGCTCCAGACCCAGCGGTCGCGCGATGACGGCGCTGGGCCGAGTGTAGTAATGGGCCTGGATTGGAGCAGGTATATGTCGGCGCCGCGGATTGCCCATTCGATGTCCTGTGGGCAGCCGAACTCGGCTTCAACGGCTTTTGCCAGCTCTGCAACTTTCCGGACGAGCGGCTCGCCGATTGATGGAGCAAGCGCCCGTAGGCTGTCGATTATCCGATGCTGAACTGCACCACGATCATCAAGGACGCTCTGGCATCTTTTCTCTGAGATCGTCTGTGAGGTGATCTTGAGGTTGGCTTTGTCTACTGTAAATCGGTCGGGCGTGACATAACCTGCGACAAGGACGTCGCCAAGACCAAAACACGATTCGATTGTCATCATATCTCGCCGGGCAGTTGCCGGCTCAACGGTGAAGACTACGCCTGATGCGTCGGCAGCGATTAGAGACTGCACGATTACAGCCATCTCGACCTGTGTATGGTCGATGCGGTTTCGCCGGCGATACTCGTATGCCCGCTCGGTCCATACCGAAGCCCAGCATTTCTTCACGGCCTGGAGGCAGTCCTGCAGTGTCGCGACGCCCAGATATGTATCGTACTGACCTGCAAAAGAATGCTCGGCAAGGTCCTCAGCGGTGGCGGATGAACGAACTGCGACGCGGTCCGCCCCAAGTAAGGAGTAGACATCGGCAACCGCGGCCTTGAGTGTCTCGGACATCGGTGCTTCAATAATGTGTTGACTGATGTCGCTGAGAGTTTTAGCCCTATCTTGTGGCTGGAGACGGTCGAGATTGCCCAAGGCTTCTTTGAGGAATTGTGTAAGATTTGGCCGGGCAACGTGTTTGCGGTAGGCGATGGTCGTGATGCAGAAACCATCAGGAACAGGAAAACCCGCCCTAATCAATCGGGCAAGTCCAAATGCCTTGCCCCCCACTTGGTGTTCGTGGCGAGGCCTTATTGACGCAAGAGAAATAACGAATCTACTTCTACGCATAGGTGTACGAGGCCAACTGCCTGCACATTATACCGTTTTTGCCGGCGGCAGACAATCGCAAACCCACTCCGCACGTCGAGGAGGGTGCATGTCAAGATTGTTGGTAAAAATTGCATACGAAAACGTATGTCATTTCGACCGAAGGCCCACTATGAGTGGGCCGCAGTAGAGAAATCTGCTTTGAAAGCAGACCTCTCCGCTCGGCCTTATGGCCTCGGTCGAGGTGACAAGAGGCGAGCAGCTATTAGGGATTGTCATAATAGGCAGTGAACTAACCTCTCTTTGCCTACAAACATGACATGCGCCCCATCGCGGATATGGCAGGCAAGCCAGCAAAATTGTGAATTGACAATTGACAATTGACAATTGAAAATTGCCCTTATGCCCGCAAATCTAACGCCAGACTATTTCAAGGCCGAGCAGTGGTTTCGGACAGCCACCACGAATGAGGAGAAGATACTGGCGCTTGAGCGCATGCTGGCCGTGATGCCCAAGCACAAGGGCACCGATGGTCTGAAGGCGGACCTTCGGCGAAAGCTTAGTAAGTTCAGAGAGACGGCGACACAAAAAAAGCCTGGTAAGCATACAGATGTTTTCCACATTCCGCGAACGGGTGCCGGCCAGATAGTGCTTCTGGGGCTGCCGAACACGGGCAAAAGCTCTATAGTCGCGGCGCTGACCAACGCAAAAGTAGCCGTTGCCGATTTTCCTTTTGCCACCAGCGGCCCCGTGCCGGGAATGGTAAAGTTCGAGAATGTACAGATGCAACTGGTCGATATGCCGCCCATAACCGCTGAATATCTGCGCCGGGCCAGGTGGGCACATATCGCAACTGTGATTTGGTCGCTATGGTGCTCGACCTATCGGCTGATGTACAGGAGCAGTTGCGAGTCTGTTTGGATTTTTTGGAATCGAAAAATTTGCTGCTGGATGAGCAGACGCCGGCGTACGATAGTCAGGGCAATCTCCTCGGCAAAAAAGCATTTTGTATCTGCACCAAGAGCGATATCGCCAAGCCCGGCTCGTTTGAGATGGCCAAGAAAGCATCCGGTAAGCCGGTGGAGTTCGTTCAGGTCTCAGCTAAGACAGGCGACGGGCTTGGGCAGTTGCCGGCAGTATTTTTTAAGCTTTTGCGAATCATTCGGATTTACGCAAAGCCGCCCGGCAAGCCGCCCGATATGGATGAGCCATTTACGATGCCGACTGGCTCTACAGTTGCCGACCTTGCTGCGGCGATTCATCGTCAGTTAGCGGAGAAGCTTCAGTCCGCAAGAATCTGGGGCAGCGGCCTTTACGCCGGCCAAAACGTTCAGTTGACGCACATCCTTAATGACAAAGATGTCGTAGAACTGCATTTTGGGTAGTGAATGTCGCAAGGTAGCATGGGCCTTAGGCCACGCGGTTTGTTGTTGGCCGGCGAAGCGGTAGGGTGTGCCGGGCACACCATTACGTTGCCGGTGGGCTACCAGGTTGTAGCCTATTCTACGAGGTTAAGCTTTCACTGGAGTCTGCAATTCTACCTTGATTCGCTCGGCCAAGAATATTTTCAGCAAAGATTGGTAGGGTACGTCCCTCCTATTTGCCAAAACCTTCAGAGCTTCGAGCATATCTGCCGGCAAACGTGTGGATATCGACTGCACAGATGGCTTGAGATTTGGAAACGAAGCCCTCTTGGCACGGCTTATATCGAAATAGTCCAAGGCAGAGTGGGTAGCCCAGAATCGGCACTCTTTGTCCACGCTGCTGAACTTCGCCACAAGTTTACTGGTTTTCTTCATAAAGAATAATCAAAGGCTCGTTAAGAAATACCTGCTCACACTCCCAATTCGTAACGTTATGCCTTCCTGATTGCATTTCGTGAGATTTATTCTACAATCTTGGACATCATTGGAACAACAAGGAAACGGAAAAACAAATAGGAGGTTAAATTATGGACAGGAAACATTTCGTTTGGCTGGGTTTAGCGGCGGTTGTCATGGCAATAGTGCTTCGGTGTGGGGTTGCCGCAGGCCAGGAGCCGGCTTCCAAAAGCTACGCGGTAACGATAGATACTGCCAAAGTGGCGGAGCCGATTTCAAAGTATATTTACGGGCAGTTCATCGAGCATCTTGGGCGGTGCATCTACGGCGGTATCTGGGCGGAAATGTTAGAAGACCGCAAATTCCTTTATCCGGTGGGTGACAAAGAATCGCCGTGGAAGGTGGTCGGCCCAGAGGGCACAGTGGTGATGGTCAAGGATAACGTGTACGTAGGTGAGCACAGTCCGCAAGTCAAGTTAGCTGGACAAGAGCCGAAAGGGATTGTTCAAGGGCAGCTCGGAATACAAAAGGGCAAAAAGTACCAAGGGCGTATTATTCTGGCAGGCAGCAACTCTGCAAAGGTGCAGGTAAGTCTCGTTTGGGGCGACGGACAAAACGACCGGCAGACCGTCACTATTGATAAGGTCGCCGGAGAGTATGTGGAAAAGGCGCTTAGTTTCACTGCCGGGGCGGATAGCGATGACGCCCGGCTGGAAATTGTCGGGACGGGCACGGGCGTCTTCCAGGTCGGCACGGTCTCACTGATGCCGGCCGATAACGTTAAGGGCATGAGGGCTGATACGCTGAAGCTGCTGAAAGAACTCAACTCGCCGATTTATCGCTGGCCGGGCGGCAATTTCGTAAGCGGCTACGACTGGCGACTGGGAATCGGGCAGCGTGATAAACGTCTGCCGATCAAGAACCCCGCCTGGGGCGGGATCGAACATAACGACTTTGGGCTGGATGAATTTATCATATTCTGCCGGGAGATTGGCACTGAGCCGATGATTTCGGTCAACACCGGCTTCGGCGATGACCATTCAGCAGCAGAAGAGGTCGAGTACGCCAACGGTGCTCCGGATACGCCTATGGGCAAATGGCGGGCCGCCAACGGGCATCGTGAGCCATATAACGTCACGTGGTGGTGCGTCGGCAATGAAATGTACGGCAACTGGCAGTTGGGGCACATGTCACTCGAGCAGTACGTCCGCAAGCACAACCTGTTTGCCGCAGCGATGCACAAGGTTGACCCATCCGTTAAGCTCATCGCGGTGGGCGCGGTCGGTGACTGGTCGCAGGGCATGCTCAAAAACTGCGCGGATCGTATGGACCTAATCAGTGAGCACTTCTATCAAGGAGCGAAGAAGGATGTGCTTGAGCACGTCCGGCAGGCCCCGATGCGGTCCGCCATATAGTCTCCGCCCATCGTGACTACCGCAAGAAGCTGGACTCGATTAAGGGCAAAGACATCCGCGTTGCAATTGACGAGTGGAACTACTGGTACGGCGAGCACCTTTTCGGCGAGCTTGGCACCCGATATTTTCTCAGGGACGCTTTGGGCATCGCCGAAGGTCTGCACGAAATGATTCGCAATACGGACTTAGTTTTTATGGCCAACTATGCCCAGACGGTCAATGTTATCGGCGCATAAAGACTACCAAGACAGAGGCTGCCTTTGAGACGACCGGCTTAACTTTGAAACTCTACCGCGACCATTTCGGCCAGTTACCTGTGGCTGTGATAGGGCAGGTGTCGCCGCTGGATATTGTGGCCGCGTGGACGGGCGATAAAAAAGCGGTCACTATCGGTGTCGTCAATCCAACCTCGCAACAGTGCGAATTGACGCTGGATGTGAAAGGATCGCGGCTGGGCGATGAAGGTCGTGTGTGGATGATTAGCCACAGCGACCCTATGGCATATAACGAGCCTGGGAAGCAGCCCAATGTTGTAATCAGGGAGCAGGAGGTTTCTGACGTATCCAGCGTCTTGAAGCTGCCGGCGTATAGTATCAATATCTATCAACTACCCGTTCGATGAGTCTTTCTTATTATGGAATGCAAAAAAGACAGAAATCTTAAGACCTGCGGCTGCTCATATCCTGGGTGTGAGCGCAAGGGAATGTGCTGCGAGTGTTTGAGCTATCATCTAAAGTCAAAGCAATTGCCCGGCTGCTGTTTTCCGCCCGCCGTGGAGAAGACCTACGACCGCAGCTTCAAGGCATTTGCTAAGGCCTGGGGTCTGTAGGCACCCCGAGTGAAACGCGGGAAGTGAACCCCGCAATAAACCTGTCGTGAGCAGAGTCGAAGGATTGCGGGGCTAAATACTACTCGAGCAGCCCCATCATCATCAGTGTTGCTTGCTGATGTAGATTCAGCACTTCGCGCAAATCCTGCTGAGCCTGAGCCCACCGTTTCCTTGCCTGTGCGCGGGCGTGCCGCAGAGCATCAAGTTTTTGCGTGATCGCCTCCGGCGGAGCATTTCTATCCTGCAATAATATCTGAAGCTCGCCGCAGATTTTCTCGACCTGAGTTGGCTCACGGCCCAAAGGCCGCCAGGTAGAAAAGCCCTGGGCAGTTGAACCTTCTGTGCCTCCGCCGCCCTGGAAACTGAATCCGCCGGCGAACCCGCCGGAACTTCCGCCGCCTGCTTGCCCTGGTGGCGACCCGAACTGGGTGGTAAAGCCGCTGCTGGAAAAGGGCTGTCCTATGCCGCCAAATGCTTCGTCGCGTAAGGATCGCACCTTCTCTAATTTGGGCTCAATAATCTTCCACTGCTGCTGGTCGACACCGAGAGCCTGCTGCATCACCTCAGCCTCTCGCTGTTTAGCCTCTCTCATAAAACGCTCGAAATTCTCCGGCGGGCGCATATCGCGCATGCGCTGGAACTCGCCGCGACCGGCTGTTCTATCGGGTTCTGCGGTCTGGGATAGTGAGGGCATCAAAAGCACCGCGACCAGGAAGCACGCTGCCAGCGCTAACACCATTTTAGGTTTTGTCATGGCAAGACCCCTTCACTTGAGTATCAATACGTTAGTATCTTGACCTTCTGCTGGAATTGTTCGAATTCAATTTCGCCCTTTGCGTATGCATCGACGTCAGCCTTTTTCACGCGCATGGTTAAGGTGGCGGATGAAGCAGTTCCCATTCCAGCGAGACCCGCCATACCGCCGTAGCCGAAACCGTAGCCACCAGCACCGCTGGATGCACCAACGCCGCCGTAACCTCCATAGCCTCCCCCGCCGTAGAGTCCATAACCACCCATGCTGCCGTACATGCCGCCGCCGGCCGGCTTGCTTCTGGTGCCACAGTTGCTCCCGGCGTAACCATCATACCACCCTCAATGGTGGGCTGGCCGCCCCATCCGACCACTGTCAGAATCACCCACTGGTCGGCTTTCAAGTTGCGAATGTTGGATGCGTGTCTAAGCAATCTTGTCAGGTCGTTTTTCAGTTCTTCGAGTGTCTCCCGACCCCCTTCTTGGCGTCCAGGAAGCTGGCCGGCGTGAGTCGGATCCTGCGATGAGAACACTTCCTGCTGCGCCCGTTGCCAGATCGGATCGCCCTGTTCTTTGGATATCTTGCCTGGAGGCTCCTGCGCTTCGGGCGGAAATACCAGCGGAAAGTCGACTTCCGTGAAGAAGAATGCACCGTAATCCTGAACGTAAATCCCCTGCAACGTTCGGCCGTCCCGGTCAAAAAAACTGCCATAGTCGAGGAATACTCCTTGAATCATCCGGGGCTTTTGAAGTTCTTTTTCCAGGATGTATAACATCACCTGCATATCTGCGCTGGTGGCCTCAAACTCTTCCGGCTTGACTTCCGTCGTGGGGATTACGAGAACTCTGCCCCTACCGGTACGGCCGGTTGTCCGCCCATATCGTGGGCCAACGGGCCGTCCTAATACCGATGTAGCGGCGTAGTTCTGATTACTCATAACGCTTTTAACTTTGTCGTAACTCCTGGTGGGCGGCTCAAAGTTGTACCCTTGCTTCATAGGCCTGACCGTTCCGGCCCACCCGTAAGGAACGCTGGCTTGGTAAGTACCGTTGCTTTCGGACATAGGTTCGTCAGGCAGACCTTGCATTATGACGTCAGGTGCGCCGACTGACCCTGAAATCGTGAAGGTCATCACGCTCGCAGTATAATTCTCATCTGTATAGTCTGCCCTAACAGCATCGTATGTCCTTGTTGGTGGGTCAAACACGTAACCTTCCTTTGCCGGAGTAGGTCTGCCCTTCCAGCCGGCCGGAACGCGGACGCTGTAGTGGCCGTTTTGGTCGGTAATAATATTGCCCGGCAGGCCGTTCATTGCCACGCCAGGCAGTCCAGTGCTGCCGGAAATCGTAAAAGTTTCTGCCCGCTCCATGGCAAAACATGTCACTGCCAGGCTCAGTGCCGTGAACATCAGAATCATTCGGATTGAAGGCTTCATTTCTCGGTCCTTTCATTTATTGAGTTGCGTTTCTTACATGTCAACCAGCCGTCGCCGTGCCGGCCCTGCCTGCGCAGGGGCAAGCTTGTCCCCGCGAAAGCGGGGAGCTAAACATAGACAAAAGCTAATTCTGCTTCGTCGGCTGCAGATCGCTCGCCCGGGCAACCAACGTCTGCAAACCGTTTCTAAACTGGTTTTTGTCCTGTAGCCGATTCAATTCCATTTTCTCCAGTGCCGCTGCGATCCGCTGCCGATCCTGCGCTTGCGCAGCTTCAATCAGCCGAATCAACTCTAATAACCGTTGGTTTGTCAGGTCTTTGGAAGCAGTTAATGTCTGGGCGGAAAATTCCGTCAAGTCGCGGCGAACCTGTCGATAAACTTCTTCTCTCAGTTGAGCGTGTCGAACTTCCAAAATCGATTCCCATTGACGGCTCATCTGTTTGACCAGGTCCGCACGCAGTTGTTCCACGTCCACTGATTGTGGCGTCCAGATGCGGCCAATGAGAAATCCGGCGAGATTAGCAGCACCGCTGCGGCTGCAAATTTTATAATTGGCCTTGGGCTTTTGATCCTGCAAGTGGTGGTTGTGGTCACCGTGCCCCACGAAAAACCAAGCCGCACTCGATCTATGGCTCGCTCAGTCGCTTCACAAGACGGCTCGATATGCGAGAGCAGTTTCAGACGGCGCAGTATTTCGTTTTCGTCAATTTCAGGCATTTTTTATCTCCTTTCCACAAGATGGCGACCGGCAGGCTCCCAGAACATCCCGAAGATGATTCAGAGCTCTGGAGCACATCGCCCGGACGTGGTGTGGGGTCTTACCCAATCGCTCGGCGATATGCTCGTAGGATTCCTCTTGGATGTACCGCATGACAAGAGCTTCGCGAGATAGCCCGTTCAACCGCCCTATGGCATTAAGTGTCTCTTGAAGCTCTTCCCTGTGTACTAACTCATTCAAGGCTGAATCCTGATTCGACGCCGGCTCGCAAATATCATCCAGCGGCACGGGCGCTGGCTTCTGCCTTCGCCGCCAGTCAAAAGCCAAGTTTATTGCGGCTCTGTGGGCGTAAGCGTTCCAGCTCTTTACTCTATTGAATGTGCTGGTCTTAGTGAGCTTTATGAATAACTCCTGCATCAATTCCTCGGCAACGTCCTCGCGCAGCGTTAGCCTGGTCAAAAGCGCAAATAGACTCGCTCCAGACCTATCCAACAGCTCGAGGAGTTCTTTCTGTCGATTCGTCAACGAAACCCTTTCGGCTTCTGCTCCAAGGACTCCGGTATTATAGACGCCAAAGCGCACACCCGCGCAACAGCCTTACTGAACAAATTTCCGCCGGCCTATTGTGGTAGATAACTTAAACTGACCGACTTCTCAGTAGTACACTCGCATAAGCGAGTATTTAGCAGTGACATATCACACTTTGTCATTCCCGCGTACGCGGGAATCCATTCAAACAATATGTTAATGGATTCCTGCTTCCGCAGGAATGACACGATGAATCGGTCAGTCCGAGTAAATGAAAAAGGCCGAGGTGAACAAACTCGGCCTTGGTGATCAAGACTGTGTTTTGTCAGCGGGTTTATCCGCCGGACGTATGGCGGATTTACTTCGGCAGATTCTCCGGCGTAACGTCCTTGACGCTCAGGTCGCCGTAAATGACGCGGTAAGTCTTCGAGCCTTTTGGGCGATACCAGAAGATGGGCGTATCGGCATCGCCAAATTTCACATCCTTGCCGGCATAGTGCCAGTCGCTATCGGCAGGCAGAGCTTCAGCAAAGGGAAAACCGTGGGTCATGTCAATAATGACCTGCTGCAGGGCAATTGTATCGTCAATCGACGGTTCAGTGCCCTTTTGCTTGGCCTTCTCCTTTTGGTACTCCATAAACTCGTTCAAGGCGCTTCTATCCATCTTTGATGGGAATTTGCCGTCCATGTGTTCGGCCCAGATCCTGAAAGACTCGATGAAGTCTTTCTCCGTCGGCTCGGATAAGTCTCTTCGGAAGGTCTTTACAGCATATCCTTCGGGTATATCCAGACTAAAGAGCTTTTCGTCCAGTTGCACGTCAAAGGCGATGTTACTCATAGTGATAATCATCGGATCGTCGAAAACTTCCATTTGCACGGGCATTTTGGTTTCTGCATTTGCCCAGAGGGTAGCATCCAGGCCAGGCTTTCGGACATGGTAGCCGATGGCTGATTGGCCGTCGATCTTCTGTTCACCCAGAAACTTCACAGACTCATCGTTGAGCGGCTGCGCCTTGAGAATGCGATTCCTGATTTCCTGGAAGAAGTTGAGGCTGCCGGGATCTTCAGGGACATTTGTCATTTCAAGAACGATGGCCTGTTTCAGTTGTGGCAGTAAGGTGACAAACTTACCTTTTTCAAGATCGACGATAACCGTTCCGCCTCCCGGCTGGGTGTGGCGCATTCGGCACGGTTCCATAAACATGCCGTCGAATTCTTGAGTCGGCACGCCCTGGCCTGTGATAGTAACCTTGAACGTGGCGGTTCGAGCGGTAAGAAAAGGCTGAACGACATCGGCAAGGGTCACGCTCTCAACAGAGCCGCCAAGCCAATGTATACCCGCAAGAGCTGCTACGATTATCGCCGCCGCAGCGGCCAATTTTGTGATTTGACTCTTCATAATGAACTCCAATATGAAATGCCGGCGTGGTTGCCTCGATTGCATTAAGGTTCTGCTGAAATCTCTTGATGCCTGCTCTGCGATCCTGTGCACATCAGTCGGCACTTCCTCTTTGGCTAACATATTCAGGACTTCTACAATTTTTTCGTCGTTCATACGTCTGACCCTATTATGTTAAAGTCGCCAACCTGCTTTTCAGAGTTGCCAACGCCTTTGATACATGCGACCTTGCACCCGCTTCGCTGCAAAATAATTTCCCGGCAATGGCCTGATAATCCTGTTGTTCAAGATATCGCATCACTACAGCTTTAGCTTGTTTAGCCGGGAGCCGGCAGATTTCGCGTCTGACAATCGTGGCAAGCTCGTCTCTGTCGAGCGTCTCGTCCGGGCTTTTTTCCAGACTGGCGTGATTCGGGGGCAGATCTCCGTTCTTGCCGATCCGGTTTCGCCAGGCCTTCGAATTGGCAGATAGGGCGATTTTATAGATATATGCCCCTGCCTTTTTGCCGGTTAGCTTGCTGACGTGCTGCCACATCCCTAGCAGAGCGTATTGCATCACCTCGGTGAAAAGTTCCCGATCGCCCGTCAGCTTCCACAGAACCGATGCCAGGAACGCGGTATACCTGGTTCTAGCCCGTTCAAAAATCTCTGCTTGCTTGGAAAACCTCATTGGCTACGCTCGTACTTCTCGTTTCTTTCCTACAATCTGCCGGTAAGCGTGAACATGTCCAGCTCTCACCTAATAATAACCGCTGAGGAGCAATTGTGTGTAAAAGTCTATGCAAAATAGGCGAAGACCCCACGTAAAACGTGGGGCTAAACATGCAATCTACGATTTTACTGCGGATTGTTTTTGGTGTGGAACTTTTTGCCCGTCAGACGCTCATAGGCTTCAATATACTTTTTGCTGGTTTTTTTCACGATATCGCCGGGCAGTTCCACGCCTGGGCCGGATTTGTCGAAATTTATGCTCTCCAGGAAATTACGCACAAACTGCTTGTCGAAGCTTTCCTGGTCTCTACCGGGGGCGTACTTGTCTGCGGGCCAAAACCGCGAAGAGTCTGGCGTTAAAACCTCATCAATTAAAATAATCCTGCCGTCAATAACGCCCCACTCAAACTTCGTATCAGCCAGGACTATGCCCTTACTCTGGGCGTAGCTGCCTGCTTTCTCGAAGATTTCCATACTCTTGTCACGCACGTATCGAGCTCGCTTTGGGCCGATTATCGCTGCGCTTTGCCCGAAGCTAATATTCTCATCGTGCGTGCCACGTTCGGCTTTTGTAGCTGGAGTAAATATCGGCGTCGGCAGCTTCTCACACTGTCTCAATCCAGCCGGTAACTTCTGTCCACAAACTGTGCTGCTTTTTTTGTATTCTGTCCAGCCGGAGCCTGCTAGATACCCGCGCACCACACATTCGATAGGCAGAACATCAGCCTTCTTGACCAGCATACTCCGCCCAGCTAACTGCTCAGGGTAGTTGCAGAACGGTTCCGGGAAAGTTGCCACATCATCACTTATTAAATGGTGCTCGACATCTCCGCCCAGGAAATCGAACCAAAACCGGGAAATCTGCGTCAGAATGATTCCTTTGTAGCGTATGCCGTTGGCCATGACCACATCGAAGGCGCTTATCCTGTCGGTGGCAACGATAAGCAGCTTGTCGCCCACGTCATATATATCACGAACCTTGCCGCACTTCGGCTCCATGCCCGCTATGTTCGTCTGCAAAATGGTTCTCATAGCGGCTGCCTTTCTTTGCTTAGTCTGGCCTCGACATACTCAAATATCTTTTCTCCAACTATCTCGATGTCCGGCGTCTTGGGCAAGAATTCCAGCAGCTTCTCCAGAAATCGGCGCTGCCTTATTCGTTTCAATGTCGCCACAAAGTTCACGTCATAAACCCACCCCAGTTGTACCAGCTTGGCGTCATTTAGTGTGCGCAGCTCACTGTAATCGATCAGCCGGCCCTGCAGAACTCCCTCAACGACTTCGGGCGAATATCCGGCCCCATCGGGAAACTCCAGCTCCAGCTTAAATTCTTCGCAGTTATCTCTGTATTGCCTGTAGTATTCCGTCACCGTGTAAAACACGTCGAGCTTGTCGGCATCACGTATCAATTTGGAAAATAGCAGCGCCTGACCATTCAAATCCGCAGGCAATTCTTTTCGCCCGTGATATTCGATCGCTGTGGCTATCCACTGCCTTTCTGTTGGGTCGAGGTTCTCCAGCAGTTTTGCCCGGCCAAGCACCTTCACGCCCAGCACACAATGGTCGGTGCTTCTGGCGTCATTATACGTTCGATAGGTTGTAAACTGCTCGAACCGCCCAATATCGTGAAAAAGTGCAATCACCTCAGCTACTTGCTTTTGGCTATCCGAGAGTCCGATTTCCTGGGCTAGGTACTGCATCTCGCTGCACGTCCTATGGGTGTGCTGCTGTTTCATCTTCAGGTTGGCGTTTACATACTCATCGTCGCCATAGAAACCCGCCACGTAGTCATTAAACCAGGCCCTGAACTTCTCTAACTGCTTTTGTTCCACCAGTACAGTCTTTCCAAATAGAAGATAAAAGGATTTGCCGCTAATTTACATGATAGCGATGAGCACCGCCACCCAGTTCTACGAAAATTTCTGGCTCGATATTCAAAACTGGCTTATCATAAAGTATAATCCTGGGCAATTCGTTCGGCGCAGAAAACTATTTGGCCTTTACCGAAAGGAGAGAAGTTAGATGCCGACAGTGAAAGATGTTGTTGTTCGTAAGCCCACTGAGCAGGAGATAAAAACCTGCAAGACCTGGCCGATCTGGAAGTGCCCGGCCAGCACGTTCGATTGGGCATATACAGAAAAGGAGACTTGTCTTTTGATAGAGGGCAGAGTGACGGTAACAGACGGCAAAAACTCGGTCAGCTTTGGTCCGGGCGACCTGGTGATTTTCCCGGAGGACCTCGAGTGCACCTGGCAGGTCGCCGAGCCTGTCAAAAAATACTATAACTTCGGATAATCCCGTCATTCCCGCGCAGGCGGGAATACAAATGTTTAGCCCCCCAGTTTACTGGGGGGTTATATACTAAACCTTGAATTCTTCGGGCTTGAATTCGAGCTTTTGTCCCTTTTCCGCCGCCTCGTTGACCTTCAGTACGGTCACAGCCGTTTCGTAGCCGATCTCTGCGGGGCAGTTGAGTTTTGCCTTGCCGCGGATGGCATCAAAGAAATTCTCCAGGTGGGGCTGATGGATTTTCTCGTCCATCGTTACCAGTATTTTATACTTCGGAGGCTGCGGCGAAGGAACGCGAATCTCTCCAACCGCCTCTTTTTCCTCCGGCTGGTCTAATCCCTCCTCCTGTTCTATGTAACCCTTGCTGACCCATTTAGCCCACGCTGCTTCGAGGACCCACCACTCACGGAACACCGCACAGCGTGTCGCAGGTTCAGAGACCACCAACGTTCCCTCCGTGCCCAGGAAGCTTTCAAAATATCCCTGGTTGCTATTGGCGGATATCGTCTGATAGTAGGCGCTTACTGGCCCCTGGCTGGTTTCGTACTCATATATGGCCATTACCGTGTCGTGCCATTGGTGCGTTTCTTTATTGTAGTAATTGGTGCGGCCGCTGGCCATAACCGATACAGGACGTGCATCGAGGAACCAATTGTAGACGTCAATCTGATGCGAGCCGAGGTCGACGATGGGGCCGCCGCCGAGGCCCTTGTACCAGCGCCAGTTCCGGAATTGCTCCATAGACTCGAAGCCGGATTTCTTGAGTGTCTCTGGGTCGATCTCTGTTCCTTTTGGCCAGCCCAGACCCGCATTGACTGCGCGATTCCACTGCCCGTTGACGGCGGTAATCTGGCCCAGCAGCTTTGCTTGCTTTATGAGCTTTTCGTAGCAGAAGATATACCGAGGGTTGCTGCGGCGCTGATGCCCGATCTGTAGAAGTCTGCCGGTTTTCTTTGCAGCCTGCACCATTCGCCTGGCGCCCTCCAGCGTGTTGGACATCTCTTTCTCGCAATAGACGTGTAGGCCTGCATCCAGGCACGCAACGGTATGCTCAGCATGCCAGAAGTCAGGCGTGGCAATTATCACCACATCGAGGTCTTTTTCCTTATCGAGCATTTCCCGATAGTCAGCGTAGGTGTTGTGCTCGTGGTGATACTTTCGCAATAGACCCGACGCCCGTTTTTGATTGTGCTTTGTCCAGATATCGCAGACCGCCTTAAAGCGCACGCCGGGTATCGAAAGGCAAGAATTCAACAAAACCCATCCCTGCGTCCCAGCGCCGATCAAAGCTACATTTATCTCATCTGGCTTCTTGCTTTGGATAGCCTGTCCCAGAAACCATAGGTGAAAGTATCAGGTTTGCTGCTGCCACCGTGGACGATTGCAGGAAATCGCGTCTGTTTATGCCGGCATTTGTTCTCTGTGTCATCATTTTCTTGCCCTTTCAGATCTGCTCTCTCACCTACTAAGACGTTGTATGTTCGTCTTTTGGTATGGCAGAAATTTCCCGGGGCATGACTATTTTGGAGCATGCAGGTTGGCAGGGTAGTAGCTGTTTCTACGCGGCTCAGCTTCGCCAGGGGCGGGTGCGTTTGGCTTCGGCCAGGATCTTGTTTGCGATCTGGACGTCCTCAGCAATTTCAAAATCGAACATCCCGGCCAGAATATGGTCGGCGCCATTTTCAACAACGTATTTGAACGCGTCCTGCGGCGGTATGGCGCCGGCAGCCATAACCTTAAAGGCTATCCAGGGCTTTTCGACCGTTTTCATAAACTCGGCGGTTTCCTGCGGATTTCTGCACCAGTAGCCGGGGACTTCGTTGTAAGAGCCCTTTAGCTCGTTAGGTTTTGGCGCACTCGGGTAATTGTGGTGATGAAATGTCTTAATATAGAAGTCGGCGGGGATTTTCTGCTTCTCACACTCCATAACCACGCGCAAATCATGAGCGCCGACGCCTGAGGGGACGCCAAGGTCTTTGGCGATCTCAACAGCCTGCCCAATCAAATCGACCTTGCCCTCGGCGATAAGCCGGTCTGAGTGCACGCCCCAAAGATAGATTGCGTCTGTGCCTTCATCCAGCAGGGCTTTTACATCATCGGTGTACGCCTTCATGCCCGGCTCAACAGCGGCGGTGGAGCATATAATCCATTGGATTTTGCCGCCCTGACGCAAGCGGTATTTCTTGAGCATATCGACGATGCCGGGCGGGTTATGTATTGACAGTGTGTTGATGCCGTGAGCCTCGGCCAGGGCCATCGTCTCGAAGATCTTCTCTTCGGTGTTGTAATGGGCGGTCAGGTTGTAGACGTATCTGAGGTCCCGGCTGTGGGTGTAATGCGTGAGCAGATTTCCGCCCAGCAGCACTCGGCTTACGTTGAGATTGCCGATCCGGCCCTGCGGCAGCGTAGCTTTGAGCGCCGGGCCGCTTTGGGCAGGAACAACTTTTTCAGCCTTATCTTGGGCAAATAACCTTGCCCCCGCAGCGTGTAACGCCGCCACACTGCCGGCAGAAATCTGGAGCGACTTGCTGATAAATCTGCGACGATTCAGTTTCGATGACATGGGTATCCTCCTTCTTAATTGCCTCTGCTTGTGCACCATCTGATGGCCCGCGCTATCAATTGTCGATAGTTTGGGTCGGCATACACGCTGGGCCCGTGCCCAACCTGGATGCAGCAGACTTTGGCCTTGCCATAGTTCCTGACCCAGCCAACCGTCTTGTCACTTGTTGGGTCGTCGGTTGTCAAAAGTACGTGATTATCATTCTGGAAGCCGCAACTTTTGTATGTCTCATCGTGCGCGGCAAAATCGTTCAGACCGCGAGTAATTGGATGCTTAGTATCCTGAATGTGCACGGTTAAATCGACATCGTGCTTGTATGTGCTGGCTGGATTCTGGCTTGTCTGCTGCAAATAATACTTAGTCCCGATTATCTTGCGATACTCATCCCACTGCTGGAAAGAACCCATCGAATGGTGCAACGCCAGCACGCCCACGCCGCGATTCAAGAGCTTGACAAAGTTCTCCTGCCGTTTCGGCGATATGTTTTGAGTCATATTAAATAGCACAATCACATCGTAATCCCATCCGCTTATGTCTTCAAATATCTCGCTGTGGTCCTTCTGTTCTGCCCGGGCGTACTCAATATCATCGTAGCCTTCAAACAGCGAGAAAAACGGCTTTTGGTCAAAATCATGCCCACCCGTAACCACCACCGCTCTAATTTTTTTAGCCGGCTCCGAGGGTAGCGGCTTGACCATAATATTCTTGAAGTAGACGATGCTATTTGGGTCGTGTCCCTGCAGGGCAAATGTCCCGCTTGACAACTTGCGGCCCGGCCAATCCTCACGGATAACGTTTTCCGGCTCGGTATAATCGACCACCGTTTTGTCGTTGACTTTGATGGTGATGTGTTTGCCTCTGACGATGATGTGCTCGGTAAACCACTGGTTGTCCTTTGCGGGCACTTCCTTGACATTGACAACGTCATAAAGGCTGCCCGTCCTTTTCCAGTCTCCCTTAAAGCTGTTGTTGACCTGGACTTCATAGCCTTTGCTGGGCCAGCCGGTCTGCTGATACTCGGTATGGAAATATATGCCCGAATTTGAGCCCGGCTTGGTCATCACATCTGCCTTGAACTCAAAATTCTTAAAGTTGGCCTTTTCCACCGGGCCTGACATAGAAAAGATGACTGCGAGAACCTTTGACCACTATCATTCCTTCGCGGGCGCTGAAAGTGTTTTTGTTCTCGCTGGCCTTCCAGCCATTTAACGTTTTGCCGTCAAAAAGGTTGTGCCAGCCTGCTGCTTTGGACGACAGTTTCTCTACCGATTGACATGCAGCCGAAGAATGCACCCCAAAGTCAGTACCCAAACCAATTTTCTTGCCATTTTGCTTATCTCCTTATAGTCCTCAACGCCAATTATAATCGCCAAGGGCTGCGCATCGAACGGACCAATCTACGATTGGCGGTATCGTTGTTGACGAATCTCTCTTTTGCCGGGTCCCATCTAAGCTTCTGCTCGAGCCGGATGGCGATATCGCTTATCTGGCATATTGTATCAGTCTGCACCGCTGCGTCAATGGGACATATCGTCTGAGCCCGGCTTTTCACGCAATCCAGAAGATTTCTTGCGTGGTTGTTGCTTTCGATCAGGCGAATTTCGTTGGGCCCAAATTCTGTCTGCAATAACTCTTTCGGGTAAGCATTGATACCGGCGCGGTCAACGTGCACCCAGCCTTCTGTTCCCTCGAAAGCTGTGCCGTGGTCGGTTGTTCTGCCGTAGCGGTTTTTCCACTTCTCTGGATACGGACAGCCGGTAAAGTTCAATGTTACGCCGCTGTCATATTTGGCGACGACGTTCCAGTTCATAGCGGTATCGCACACACCCGCCGGGTCAGGCCAGACGCCTTTGCCTTCGATTTCTGCCGGGCAGGCGACTTTCTCACCGCCGCCCCAAAGCGCAATATCCAGCGGATGGACGCCCCAGCCGGCGATGAAGCCCAGCGCATAATCGGAAATGAACCACCACAGTGCGTTTGAGCAGCGGTCCTTGGTGTAAGGCGTATGCGGAGCCGGTCCCAGCCACATATTGTAATCGATCCAATCGGGTTCAGGCGCGGGGTCTGGCGAACCGCCTGAAGAACTGCCAGGCGACCAAACGTTGATAGTGTGGAGCTTGCCGATCCGCTCGTTCAAAGCCAATTCGCAGGCAAAGCGAAAATCCCTGCTGGAGCGCTGCTGAGTGCCGAACTGAAAAATCGTTCCATAGCGATGGCAGGTTTCTCGCAGCGCCTGGTCTTCAGCCACGCTCAGGCCCATCGGCTTTTCCAGGTAGATATTTTTGCCTGCCCTTGCCGCCGCCAGTGACACCAGGACGTGCCAGTGGTCGGTGGTGGCGATAGAAACCACATCGATGTCGCCGCGGGCGACAAGTTCGCGGAAGTCTTGGTAGGTCTGCGCAGTCCTCATTTTGGTAGTGCTTGTTGACCAGGTTGCGGACTTGTTCTCGTGCCGGTTTTTTTAGATCGCATACTGCTACCACCCTGGCATCTCTCTGCGGCAAGAAAGTTTCCCATCACACCGGTACCCTGGGGCCCGATACTCCGACGCATCCGACCGTGATTCGCTCGCTCGCCGTCACGCTGCCGGCTTTCCCCAGCGCCGAAGACCTGACTATGCAGGGAAAACCTACGGCCCCAATAGCCGCCCCTGTCGCCGTTTTTAGAAACCCTCGGCGAGTAATTGCTTTACGCTCTTGCATGATCTGGCTCCTTACTTCTTCTGACTAAAGGCCAACGGCTGAAAGAACAGTCGTCAAGTTTAGCTAATGTGCCGCCCATCGTCAAACCAAATGGGGGGCCTCTCACAGCAATGCCTGAAGTCACTGCCCGCATCGTATTTTGCAGAGTCTACAACCCAATCCTGGTGTCCACACTCGCAAGAGCCGAAATGTCCCAAAATATTTCCTACCTTAACAAGCAGAAATGTCCACAAATTCCGCTCAGAAAATCGGCCACTTCTTACGCACTTTCTGCTTAGAACCCTGGCACCCTTTGCGCATTTACGCGAACTTTTGCCAATTTTCCAAATCAGCTATTTTATGCCCAGACAGAGGCTATCTATGAATCTTTGTGATATTTCTTTGCGCCGGTTCATTCTCTAAAATGCCGACTCAACCAGAATTACCAATCTTCTTGGTGAATCCACGTTAGTGCTGATAATGTCTGGTTTTTTATTACTAAAATCTGGCTCTGAGGTCTTTTTGTGCTTGACAATTCGAGGACTGGCCGTTAAGTTGGGCCGGAAAGGCAATCTGGAGAGGCCTTGTGTCAAAAGGATTTGGCTAAGAAGGAAGGGAAGCAAATGAAGGATCTATTTACCACCGGCGAGGCCGCCGAAATCTGCAGAGTAAGCCAACAGACAATAATTCGTTGCTTTGATTCCGGTAGAGTGGAAGGCTTTCGTGTACCCGGCTCAAAGATTCCGCAGGATTCCACGCCAGAGCCTGATCAAGTTCATGAAGGATAACAGTATTCCTCTGGACAACCTTGAATCCGGCAAAAAGAGAGTCCTGATTGTCGACGACGATGCCGAAATCGTCGAGCTCATGGCCGACGTCTTAGGGCGCGATGGCAGATTCGAGATCAAGACAGCATCCAGCGGTTATGAGGCAGGGATGTGGACCCAACGGTTCCAGCCGGACTTGATACTGTTGGACTACATGTTGCCCGACATCAACGGTAATATCGTCTGCCAGACGATTAAAAGAAATCCGGAATTTGAAAACACCAAGATTATTATCGTAAGCGGCGTTGTCAAGCAGGATGAGATCGATCAGCTCTTGAAGTCTGGTGCCGAAGGCTTCATAAAAAAGCCATTCACCATCGTCGAGCTTACTGACAAAGTTAATAGCGCTCTAAAGATCCGATAAACAACACAGCCGCTTTGCACAAGGTAAATCCTGGCGGTTCGTAAGAACAGGCCAGGAAGTACTTCACTGTAAATGGATGGTCAACTGTCCTGACGTTGAAAGCGCAGAGACCGATGATATGCGGCGCCGAAGATGCTGGTACGATAGCTGCCCGCCAGACAGCACTTGCCGTTGCGCGACTCGACTCACTTGCGACCCTGCCTTGCGTTGCAATACAATATTTCTCGAAGTTTTTGCAAAGCCGATTTTCTCCCTCCGATTTAGCGGATATAGTTGAATCAGATCCTGCCCTTGCCGGCAAGATTTTTTCACTTTCGCACCAGCATGGCGTGAGCCTGCCCAGCCTGAAGTTCTCGCTTCGCCTGGCACTTGACAGGCTGCCGGCGGATTTAGTTCGCCAGGCCATCCTGTCAGTTAAGGTACTTGCCGGCTCTGAGCTTGAGCACGACCCTGACAACGTCACAATCCTGCCTGTGAAGGAGCTTGTGCTTCATAGCCTTGCTGTTGCCTGTTGCGCTAAGGATATTGCTGCCATCACGACGGATAAGATTGAACCAGAACTTGCCTACTATGCGGGACTACTACATGATATTGGAAAGTTTGCGTTGCAGGAGACGATGCCCAAAAGTTTCGCCGAGATTGTCCAAGAAGCCAAGAACGACCGAAGCAAGTTCTTACTCAGTCGAGCAGAAACGCCTGGCTACCAACCATACACTACTGGGCAGAAGTTTAGCTCAAAAGTGGCATCTGCCAGAACCAATAAGTTTGCTATCTGGCTGCATCACAGTGACACGGTGACAATCTCGCGTGATGTCCCTGAGGCAAGAATAGCGCAACTGGTCCGGTCGGCTGATTCTATTGCCAGGCTGTGCGGCATCGGGCAGTCCGGTAGTTTGGATTCGCCGGAACCGACCGAGAAAATGGCGAAATCACTGGGCTTTACAGTCGAGCAACTGGAGTCAATCCGGGCCGAGCTGCCGGAGGCAGTCAAGGAAAAATCCAGGATTCTGGGTCTGGATTTGCCTAATGCGGCGGCACGCTACTGTCAGTTTGCCCATAGTGCCGCTGCGAATTTTGCCCGGCAACAAGCAGAGTTATCCGTGGAAAATTGCCGCCTGGGAACTGCTTTTAGCCATTTTGATTTTATAAAAGATTTTCTGCTCAGTATAAGTTCCGACGCCACTGCCATCGACATCGCAGAGAACCTCGCTGTTCGCTGGCAAAGGTTTTATCAAACAGGATTGGTCTGTTTGTATCTGGCGCCAACAAGCGGTCAAGAATCGCTGGAAGCTGCCGTTGTAGAAAGCCTAGGGCAAAGCAGAGCCGTCATATTGAATGTCCCTTCAGATGCCAAGCCAATACCAGAAACGATAGCCAATCGTTTTGCAATTTTGGATGCCCAGGACCATGTCGATTGGCTGCTTGAGCAGTTGGAACTTGAGTCTGACCTGCGGCAAGCCAAGCTGGTGCCGTTGCTTTCAGATGGCAAGGCAGTGGGCGCGCTGGTTTTCGAGATGCACTATCCGGCGGATGCAGAGCTGTTCGAGGAAAATTTCGGCAAGAGCGCTGCAGTTGCCGGCGCCGTTTTAGATATGGTACTGAGCCGGCATAAATATGAGCGTTTTGCGGAGCGATTCGCTCAGCTTATTCGTGGTGCTGCCGAGCAACCTGCCGCCCCGCTAAAAGCTGAAGTTGCGCCTGCGGAGATTGCTGCCGATGCCTCTCTGGAGGCTCTGGCTGAGATGACAGCCGGACTAGCCCATGAGCTAAATAATCCTCTTTCGGTCATATCCGGCCGGGCACAGTTACTGGCTGATGCTGAGAAGAATCAGAAGAAAAAACTCGCCTTACAGCAGATTCAAGAGAATGCCCGTGAAGCCTCTGCAATCCTTGAGGGCCTGATGAGTTTTGCTGAGCCGCCGCTGCCCAAGCCGAGCCAGACCGATGTTAAACAAATGTTAGACGAGGCCATACAATTGACCAAGCAGAAGACCGGCACAGAGCACATCAACGTCCAGATTCGAGTTGCCAAAGATGTTAAGAGCGTATTCGTAGATTCTGCGCAGGTTGTGTCGGCTTTGGCAGATGTTCTTAGCAATTCTCTGGAATCCTACCGTGACACAATAGGGCCAATTAAGATCACTGCCGATGCCGCCGGCAGCCGCGTGAGGCTACAAGTTAGCGACCTTGGTTGTGGAATGGATGCAGACACTCTTCGAAAAGCCACTCATCCATTCTTTTCAGCTAAGCCCGCCGGGCGCAAACGCGGGATGGGACTTGCTTACACCGCCCGCGCCGTGCAAATGAATAAAGGCTCACTTTCGATTGAAAGTGAGCCTGGCAAAGGCACCACAGTAACTATCTTCTTACCCAGCAAATAGGCTTGGTATGGATTTAATGGGAAGATGTGGTATAATTGACGTTGCGGTAGCAGCGGTTTGAGCAACTTCACGTGGTTTTGAAAAGAAAAAAACGCATAAGGAAATGACAATATATGAGCATCACATTTTTGAAGGTAAAGGTAATAAATCCTGAAAAACCAGACAAAACCAAAGAATGTGAGTTTCTTGTGGACTCAGGGGCAACATATTCGGTGGTGCCCCAGAATATCCTAAAGAAGTTAGGTATCAAGCCCACCTCTTCCCACGAGTTTATTTTGGCCAATGGTGAGGTCGTCAAAAAGCCGATTGGCAACGCCTACTTCGAATATGAAGGCAAAATCAGGGCAGCTCCGGTTGTCTTTGGGGATAAGGGAGTGTTTTTGCTAGGTGCGACAACAATAGAGGCTCTGGGGATGATTCTTGACCCTATTAGAAGACAACTTAAGCCTCTGCCTATGCTTCTTATGTAAGTATTAGTCCTGCAATTGAGGCCCTACCTGGTGGGTTTCACGTTAATAGCGATTACCTGACAGACGCCTGAGGATCTCGATTTTGCTTTCCCACTTGTGGGAATCTATGCCGGAAGATGCCCCCCCACCTGCCCGCCAGCATCTGCGCCACCACCTCCACATAAATCGTATCACTCTCATATCTCACCCTCATTCAAAATGTATATGTTATTATACTATAATTACGGGTTCACTGCAGCGTAAAAGTGTCAAACAAACGCTACAATGCAGATGGGATAGCTCTGGCTGTGGCGATGGCTTTTTTTATCGGGCGGCAGCAAAAATTTTTGCACCGCCAGTCCGTTTTTTTTACCGCTGAGATCGTATCTCTCGTCCGTCGTCCTCCGTCTCCGCGGCGACTTTGTCTACTTGGCCTTTTCCAGGACTTCGATTAGCTCGTCATCCGTAAGTTCAATCGGATTGCCCTTCATACTGCTGGACTTTTTGGCTTTTGCAGCGACCACGGCGAAATCTTCCTCTTTCAATCCGAAGCGACCCAGCGGCAGCACTTCCAGCTCTGTGCAGAGTTGCCGCAGCCAGGCGACGCCATCGGCTGCCCGCGATGGAGCCTTGCCGGTCAATATCCGGGCAATTTCATCGTAGCGAGTCAGTGCCGGCGAATCCGCTGCCCGGCTCTGTAAAGCTCTTACGTTGGCCTGCGTAACGAGCGGCAAAAGCCGGGCACATATAACACCGTGGGCGGCGGAAGTCATACCACCCAATGGGCCCGCCAAGCCGTGTACAGCACCAAGCCCTGCATTGGCCAGCGCCAGTCCGCTAAATAGACTTGCCAGGGACATATCTTCGCGGGCAGCGGTGTTGCTGCCATCCTCGTAGGCATCTCGTAAAGAATGCCCGGCTCGCTGCAGACCCTGCCGGCAAATAGCATCGGTCAGAGGATTTGCCTTGCTGCAAACGTAGGCTTCCATAAGCTGGGTCAGCGCATCCAGGCCGGTGCTGGCAGTTAAAGCCGGCGGCATCGAGTAAGTCAATTCAGGGTCAACCACAGCAAGGCTCGGCAGCATCCACTGGCTGCGCATGCTCACTTTCACGCGGTGCTCCGGCACGCCGAGCACGGCGTTGCGCGTGACCTCCGCGCCGGTCCCAGCGGTGGTGGGAATAGCGATGTGGGCCGCGGGTTTTTCGCTGATTGGCTTGCCGAGGCCAACGACCTCCAGATAATCCTCCAACTGCCCGCTGTTAGTCAGCATCGCGGCGATTGCTTTGCCGGCGTCGATAACGCTTCCGCCGCCAACACTGATAACCAAATCGCTCCGCGATTGACGGGCCTTTTCTATGGCTGCCCTTAGTATAGTCGTGGTCGGTTCGCCGGGCACGCCGAACGTGACGTAGTCAATAGCAAGTTTGCGTAGGCCTTCCAGCAGCGGCTTGGCCCGGTCGGGGGTCCGGCCTGTAACGACAAAAGCACGGCTGCCCAGCCGGGCTGAAATTGGCGCAACTTCGCTGCTCGTTTCCTGGCCGAAGACAATGCGCGTGGCGGTGACAAACTCGAATCTCATAACTGCCTGTACTTTATGCCAGACCCGCAACTAATCCCAACCGCGGTCGTCAGGAAATATATTCGTGTACTTAATACTTGTACGCGGCTGAGCCATCATGTCGGCGACGGTGTCACGCCATTTCTGATAATGGGGTGTTTCCTTGTGCCTGGCCGGGTCCTCGGTAGTGCGATACACCTCAACCAGCACAAATCGAGTAGGATCGTCCTGCTGCTGAAGCACATCAAAGCGGGCGATGCCCGGCTCTTTGATGCTGTGGCGAGCATTTTCAAGCGTGGCTGAGCGGAAAGCCTCCACCTGGTCGGGCTTAACATGGACATGAACGTGCACTATTAGCATACCATTCTCCCTAATGGTTGCGGGCGACGGCCCTTTTCGTACTCATGTCTGACCGTCGCCGTACCGGCGACGGCTAAACACCAGTTCTCTGGGACACCACGCGCTGGAAGCCCTTCATCCAGGGACATGTATCTCGCTGGGGACACTCCTTGCAGCTATGCTTGGTCGACAGTAATGGCAACAGCACAAATGCGTCGACGGCAAAAATAATAAGCAGGACCAAAAGGCTTATAGAGAAGGCGCCTATCAAGGTGATCACGCCGACCAATACGGGTATGAACCATAACGGCACGATAACAGGTATGTGCCTCTTGAACTTCTTGTCGAAACAGTCCGCCATCGACAGTTTTAAGTTTTGAGTTTTGAGTTTTGAGCTTTCTCGCCTGCGCAGCCTGGCTGCTAGTTGACCGTAGCCGCACGGACAAGACCTGGTGCCATAGTACCGACAAAAAGGACACAAAAATACGATTATCCAGAAAATTCCTGCTATGCCGTATATCAGGTACACTACCGCAACAACCCATCTGGATAACGCGGAAGGGATGCCTAAGAATAAGACCGCCGTTCCCAGCACTATCATTGCTGCATAGGGCAGGTTGTTGATAAGCTCCTGCGCGTGCGAATACTGACGCGGTGAGTGTTCGATTGTTCGTTGTTCGTTGTTCATTGTACTTCGTCAGCCCTTTCCAGAACCTCAAGTATCTTGCTGAACGCGTTGCGTACCTGCGTGTAGTCGCGGACGTCGACCGTGAACCGGCCGTCCGCATTGGAGCACGAAACGACGTGACCATCGGAAAAGAGAATGTTCGCGAATCTCTGCCTGTGGTGGGTGCGTGGCTTTACATTCCAGTCAGCTAATTCTGGAGGACACAGGAACATAGTATCGATAGCCAAGGCGCGAACCGGCAACCCGTTGCGGTTCTTGCCCAGGTTGCCCAGTGCGATGTGGCCCAAGGGCGAGTCTGCGGCGTTGCGGTCGTCAAATAGGAGCGTTACCGAGGCGTGACGGTAGTAGTAGCTGCACTGAGCCTGGGCAGTGCCTACTTTAGCCAGCTCATCATCGGCGAAAACTTTCTGGTCGGGATCGGGGCAGAATAGGACCTTGGGCTGCGCGGAAAGGTGCTCTTGTAGCAGCAGGCCCAAACCGACCGGTTTGCCGCTCATTAGGCAGATCAGGCTGGTCGGCGCACCTGTGGAGGGGTAGAAGTCGGCCGGCGACAGAAAAGGCGGCGCTTTGGGGCCGAATGGAATATTGCCACGGTTGTCGTCGGCGTACGAGTGCACGGCCAGACCGATCTGACGCAGGTTCGACAAGCAGGCGATTCTCCGAGCCGATGCCCGTCCTGACGACAGCGCCGGGACTCATCACCCCCATAAGAACGACTACAATCCCGATGACCACCAGTAACTCAACCAGGGTGAAAGCAGTTTTGAGTTTTGAGTTTTGAGTTTTGAGTTTAATTCTCAATTCCTTTCTAGCCAGGACTCCGCGAATATGGTCAAGTCCTCCATATTCACACACCCGTCGCCTGTTAGGTCGGTCGTTGGCACTGTACAAGACAGCCACTGCTGTGCCATCACTGCGAAGTCCTCCAAGCCCACGAACGAGTCGCCAGTGAAGTCTGGGACGGGCCCGGACTTCGTCAGGCGAACATTGTCCAGATCCCAGAATCCGCCGGCCTTTCCGGTATCTGGATCGAGGTCCGCCAGGGTGAGGGTGGAAACCAACTGCACGCCGATATTCTTGCCGGCCCATGGATCGATGGGCTTCACTTGCGGAATATCCAACTGGACGTCATTAAAGTGCTTGACATAGCCGCTGCCTGAGTTGTACGTGAAAGTCGTCGCTCCTACCGTGACCTTGTTGTTCTCGGAGTCGCGGTAATACAAACGGATTTCAATGGGGACATCATCTTTCATATTTCCGCCGCCGCCGATGATTCCGACCGTGAGGTGGTAGGATTGTCCAACCTCAAAGGCAGCCGTTAGGTCCTGGAACAACTCGACCTCCGGAACCGCGAACAACCACGTTGCCTGGTTGCCATCGCAGTTGTCGATGTAGTCGGGGTCTGTAGCAGCGACATTCAGAAACATGCCCGTTAGCTGGCTCCAGAAGAATCCGCCACTCTCGTCATACCACCACGGTTTTGCGGCTTCTGCCAGGAGTCAATATCAGTACTCACGAAAGCAGTTTCCGGCGACTCGAATGACGCGTTGGGGATGTAGATCGCCCCTGCGTACGCGGAGGTTGTGGCCCTCACCACCAACAGCGCAAGGCAATTTACAATCTTCAATTTGCAATTTACAATTTTCAATTCCCTCGCCCTTTGACATCGTAGCACAATAGCACGTCTGCGTGGCGGATATATAGCCTGCCGTCGGAGATGACTGGGTGTGGCCAGCCCTCGCCGCTCATGCCCGACCGCTTGGGCAGGTTAAATGTACTCTTGAGGGTGTACCGCTGAGGATCCGCCTCAATCAGAGCTATGACGTTGTTCTGGTACCGAAAGTACAAATGGCCGTCAGCGTAGAGCACACCCGCTGATCCACCGCCGGGCTGCTCTTGCTGCCACATTATTTTGCCGGTCATCATTTCGATGCAGGTTGGCTTGCCTTCGCCGTGGCCATGCCCGCCATAAATATAATCGCCGACACGGACGAAGCCGCCGTGATGGTTCTGAAAAGTGCCGGCATTAAGAAAATAAGCCTCTTCGGCGTTGATGCCGTTGTCCTTGCTCACGAGCTTCAAAAGCGCAGCGCCGGCGCCATAAGCCGTGGAACAAAACACGTACTGGCCGTGTACAACGGGAGTTGGGATGTTGGCGGTCGAGTTGGCTATTTTGTTGTATCCCCAGAGAAATTTGCCGTCTTTTGCCGAGACGCCTATGAGTCCTTTGTTGGTCAACTGTACGTACTGGCGTGTCCCGGCTGCCTCGGTCACCACAATAGACGAATAGCCTGCCTCGTCCATTCCCTTTTGGCCAATGTCAGGCATAGAACATTTCCAGATAAGCTCTCCGGTCTTTTTGTTTAGCGCGACCATCACGGCGTCTCGACCGCCGGGCGTGCACAAAAGTTTATCGCCATCGACCAGTGGCGATTCACTATATTTCCAGCCGGGATTTTTGCCGCCGAAGTCGCCTACCAGATTCTTTCGCCACACTACTTCGCCGGTATCGGCGTTGACGCAAACCACATCGCCGCTGGTGCCGATGGCATAGATCAGCCCATCATTGACGGTCGGGGTGCAGCGCGGACCGTCATCGTGCGGCGGTCCCACCTCAGCCCGCCACAACCGCTGCCGCGTGGCAAGGTCGTAAGCGATAACGCACTGGGTCTTTGCACCGGAACCTTGGCCAGCAAGGTCGCCCATGGTGTAGAGCTTGCCGTCCATGATTGCCATGCTGGAATAGCCGATCCCCAGCCCGTTGATTTCCCACAGCAGCTTTGGTCCGCCGTCCGGCCATTTGCTCAAGATGCCGGTTTCTGAGCATATCCCGTCTTGGTTAAGCCCACGCCACTGGGGCCAATCCGCCGCCTGACAGGGAAGTAAAATGAAAAAATCAAAAATCAAAACTGTGACGGCCTTCATGGGGTCCTCCATCATTTTGCATTTTGCTCTTTGATATTTGATTTCTACGCCCATCAAGCACGGTTAACGAACATCCAAACAAACCAGGTCGCCTTTGGCGTTGCGGGCGTAGATCCTGCCGTTCGCCAGGACGGGTACTGTCCAGCACTTGCCCTTTAAGATTTGTGCTGATGCCAGCTCCTCGAACTTCTCCGGCGAGGCCTTCGCAATCACCAACTTACCGCTTTCGCCAAGTACGATCAGCTTGCCGTCGGCGACCATAAGTGAGCCTGTGCCCAACCCTGCCTGCGACCATTTAGTCTGGCCGGTCTTGTGGTCAAGGCATGTGAGTTTTCCTCCTCCGCCGACTTGCCCATTGAAGCCGTAGATATATCCTTCCCACAGCACGCAGCTATTAGCGTGATTGCTCATATTGTTGTTCCGCCAAATCTCGGTGACACCATCCTGCTGAATTTTCAGAAGTGCACAGCCCTTATTGTAACCGGAGCAAACAAACATAGTGTCACCGGAAATGATCGGGTCGGAAGCGTTGATGTCATAACTGGTTTTCCACGGATGCCGCAAGATTATTTTTCCGGTGGAAGCCGCCACAACGACCATCTCATTGGCTGTCATTATGGCTACACATTTCTGGCCGGCGACGTCAAGAGCCACGGCGGTAGCATACGAAGCTGGGTCCTTGCCGTTCTCCCACGCCACTTTACCATCTGCCTTATTTAGTGCCAAGCCGTTAGTGCCGGCGTTAAGAATAATCAGACCGTCGATTACTCTGGGCGAGCTGGCAAAGTACCAGGTTGGGTGTTTAATGCCCTGTTCTTTAACGATATTTCGGTGCCAGAGGATATCGCCGGTCGCCGCCCGAAAGCAGACGACATCTCCATTCTTGCTGAATGTGTAGACCGTGTCACCATCTACCGTTGGCGTCGCGGAAGGACCGCCTTCGTGGTCTTTATTAAATAAGGGACACGGATAGGATTTCTTCCATATTTCTTTGCCCGTATCGGCGTCGAAGCAGTAGAGTATATCGCTGTCGTTGATGTTGCCCATTGCATATACTCGGCCATTACTTACAGCCATCGTAGCGAATCCGGTTCCGAGCGAAGCCTTCCACAGCACTTTCGGGCCGTCAGCCGGCCAGGTTGTGCTCCAGCCGGTCTCGCTCGATACGCCATTGTGGTTGGGTCCTCGCCAGTTGGGCCAATCCGCCGCGACAGCTTTGCCGCCGCGACCCAGGCCGAGTAAGCACACGCCCAATCCAAGAGTTACTGCAATAGTTCTAATAGTCCTTAGCACTGCCATAGCATACCTCCAAAAAAACATAATTCGATGGGTCGCCTTATACACATTTTGAGCCTGAAGGTCAACTCTTTTCGGTGTTGTCTATTCATCGCATATTTCCACGACTATCGGCTTTACAATCGTTGGCGTAATACCTACGATCTGTAATTCTGTGTGTTCTGCCAAAAATCGCGGGACGTTTCAGTAGAAAGGGACGCTTATGGAGTTGGTTACGCGTCGGGATTTTGTAAAAACTTCTGCGGCTGCCGGTGCAGTTGTCGCCGCTGTTACGGCAGCCGGCATCGCATCGCAGAAAGCCGAGGGCGAGAGCCGCAAAACTAAAAACGTCAGAATCATCGGCATCAGTTGCAGTCCCTCGAAAGGGAAAGACCACCGCCGCTTCTTTGCAGGTTTGCCTGGAGGCAGCCAAGAAGGTTAGTCCTCGTATCGAGGTCGAGCTGGTCGAGCTGGCCGGGATGAAGATCGACGGCTCATTGGCTGCCGGGCTGCCGCTCGAACCCGGCCAAAAGGATGATTTTGCCAAGCTTGTCCCCAAGCTTGCCGACCCTGATGTGGGCGGAATCATCATCGGAACGCCGGTCTATTTTTCAGGCATGGCGTCACTTTGCAAAGCATTTCTCGACCGCTGTATTACGCTTTGGCAGGACAATCTGAAGCTCAGCAACAAGGTTGCCGGTGTGCTGGCGGTTGGCGGAAGCCGCAACGGCGGGCAGGAAGTGACAATCCAATCGGTCCAGGCGGTGCTCCTTTGCCAGGAGATGATTGTGGTCGGTACCAGCGGGCCGGCGCCCCGCATAGGAGCGACTGTGTGGAATAGTGCCGGTGATGATGTGTCCAAGGACGAATTTGGAATGACCAAGGCCAGAGATCTTGGCCGCCGGGTCGCCGAAGTCGCCCTTCGTGTAAAAGGCGTGTAGGCGGCAGAAATATATTTAGCCCCCCAATTTATTGGGGGGTCCGTCGCCGTGCCGGCGACGGCTAAACAGTGCCCCGGTCGGGCAGGCCGCCACGCATTGCCGGGCGGCAATTTTGAGAGCCTCGGAAAGTTGCCCATCGAAAGGCACCGCAACGCGAACATCAAAACCACGACCGACGAATGTCAGCCCGGGCCTTTCGCCGGCCGCAGCAGCAATCTTTATGCACAGGCCGCACTTTATACATTTGCCGGGCTCATAAATTATTTCAGCAGACGAGCAAACACTGTTTGCAAGAGAGGCACAGACGCACACAGGCACAGAGCTACTTTGTGCCTTTGTGCCTTTGTTACTTTGTGCCTTTCCGCGATACCGGCTCGGCCTGGCTTCATACTCCTGGGCATAAAGTCGCAGCTTGCAGTTCTCGGCCTTTCCACAGTCACAATGCAGACAGTGCGCCGACTCGCAGCGAACCTGCTCATCGGTGAACCCGCCGCCCTCTTGTGATGGTGTCACGCGCGGAGCGGTGCTGGCCCCAGCCATAAAATTTTTCATTTCCTCGTCACTGAGTTTGCCGATATGTGTATTAAATGCCTTAATCGGCCCTGTCACCTCTTGGCCGGCTAAATACTGGCTGATGGACACCGCTGCTTCTTTGCCGTCCGCCACTGCCCGGACGGTAAGTCTTCTCGCCCGCACCGCATCGCCGCCTGCAAATACGCCTGCTAAACTCGTCTGGTAAGTTCCGGCATCTGTCACAATGCCGTGCGGGCCTGTCTCCAGGCCCAGACATTCGGCATCCGCCTTCGCGTAGCCCGCTTCGGCGGGCGAAGGAAGGTCGCCGGGCTGCAATTGTCCAACTGCCACGAAGACCGCATCGAAGTCCCGGCGTAACTGGCTCAATGAAAATATCTGATCTATGCGCGTTTGGCCTTGGAATTTCACGCCCAATCTCTCAATTAGACTGATTTCCTTATCCAATATATTTGTCGGAAGCTTTTCCTGCGGAACCGCATATCGCAGTGCCCCGCCTGGTTTTTCACGCTGGTCAAAAATTGTGCAGTCATATCGCTGCTGCTGGAGGTAGTAGGCGGCAGCTAATCCTGCCGGTCCTGCCCCAATAATAGCGACTCGCTTGCCCTGGCTGGTTTTGCAGGCCTGCCCTGAGCCTTGCCGAAGGGGCGGCAGATACGGCTGCGACGACTGTAGGTCCACGTCGGCTACATATCGTTTCAGAAGACAGATTGAGACGGCCCCGTCGAATTGTGCCCGCCGACAGGCCTTCTCACACGGCGCTGGACAAATCCGGCCCAGCACGGCAGGTAGTGCAATATCTCGCTTGACCGTAGCGATTGCACCACGAAGGGAGCCTTCTGCAATCTGGCGAATCATCAAGGGAATATTCATTCCAGCAGGACAAGTGACCTGGCAGGGACCCATGCAGTCACCGAGGTGGTCGCTGAGCAGCAATTCCAAAGCCGTTCTTCTGGCCTGCCGGACCTCCTGCGAATTGGTGCAGACCCGCATCCCATCCTGAGCGATGCTTCCACAGGCTGGCACAAAAGCGTCTGAGCCCTCGATCTTGACTACGCACACCATGCAACTCGCCAATGGCTCGTAGCCCTTTAGAAAGCACATCGTTGGAATGGTGATGCCAAGTTTTTCAGCGGCATCGAGAATCGTGGCGCCGCTGGGCACCTCAACCTCACGATTATCTATGATCAGTTTGGGCATTTTGCTGATTTTCGATTTCTGATTTTAGATTTGCGATTTTCAATCGTCACTCGCCAATCGAAAATCGAAAATCCTTTGCTATTCGACCTTGATGGCATTTGATGGACATACGCTTTTGCATGTACCGCAGCGAATACATTTCTCGGCATCAATTTCATGTTTCTCGTAGGGCTTGGCTTGGATAGCCTCGCCTGGACAATGCTCGGCGCACAAAGTACAGCCTATGCAGTCATCCGTCACCGAGTATGTAATCAACGCCTTGCACTTTCCGGCCGGGCAGCGTTTGGCAAGGTGGGCCTCATACTCGTCTCGGAAGTACTTGAGAGTTGTAAGGACCGGATTGGGCGCGGTCTTACCCAGGCCACAGAGGCTTGCCTTTTTGACGATTTGAGCAAGGCTCTCAAGCTCTTCCAGGTCGGTCTTTTTGCCCTCTCCGGCGCACAGGCGTTCGAGGATGTCCAGCATCCGCCTCGTGCCTATTCTGCAGAAGGTGCACTTGCCGCAGGATTGGTCCTGGGTAAAGGCCAGGAAATATCTGGCAATATCGACCATGCAGTCGGATTCATCCAGTGCCACCATACCGCCTGAGCCCATCATCGCGCCGACATCCTTGAGTGTTTCGTAGTCCACGGGAATATGGGCCAGCTCAGCAGGCACGCATCCGCCGGAAGGACCGCCAATCTGTACCGCTTTTAGACGCAGTCCTCCTGCAATTCCACCGCCGATGTCTTCGATAATCTCGCGTATGGAAATGCCCATAGGCACCTCGATGAGACCGCCGCGAGCTATCTTCCCCGCCAGGGCGAAGACCTTTGTGCCCTTACTGCTTTTTGTACCGATGCCGGCAAATGCCTCGGCCCCGTTGCGTATAATCCACGGCACGACTGCGTATGTCTCCACGTTGTTAATAAGGGTTGGCTTACCCCAAAGCCCGCTCTGAGCCGGATAAGGAGGCCGAAGCCTGGGCATACCCCGGCGCCCTTCTATGCTGGCCATAAGGGCGGTCTCCTCGCCGCATACAAATGCACCTGCCCCGGCAACAATTTCCAAGCTTTTTAGCCCCCGCCTCTCGGCGGGGTAATCCCGGCCAATGGCCGGGGCTAACACAGAATTCTCGCCGAGGAATCCCCGCTCCTGGCAGATGTTTATCGCCTGGCTTATCCGCTCCAGCGCAAGGGGATATTCGCGCGCGAATGTAGAAATAGCCTTTATTTGCCCCGACCGAATAGCCGGCTATCATCATGCCCTCGATAATCCGGTAAGGGTATGACTCCATCAGCATTCGATCCATAAATGGCCGGGGTCGCCCTCGTCTCCGTTGCAGATCAAGTATTTCGTGGCACGGCCATCCTGGCCGTGGCCACGGGCTGGAAGCCCGTGCCACTGCCCACCATCTTGGCTGTGGCCGACGGGCTGGAAGCCCGTGCCACTGCACGCCATTTAAGATGTGTCGCAAAGCCTGCGCCGCCTCTACCGCGAAGTCCGCTGCGCTCAATCTGGGCGATTATTTCTTCCGGCTTTAATTCGTTCAGCACTTTTGCAGGGCCTTGAATCCGTCATTGGCCAGATACCCGTCGATATCGGTAGGATCAAGGTGTCCGCGGTGTTCGGTGGCAATATATTTCTGCCTGCCCAGGAAATCGGCAACCGGTTTATCCGCAGGTCTATCGAATAGCGGTCCACCGGCTGCTGCTTTTCATCGGTTAGAATACCATCGATCGCCGCAGAGACAGCATTGGATATTTTTCTGGTAATTCCCCGCGTTTTGAAGTGCCGAAGTAGAATGGGCTTTGCATCCTTTGGCTGTACCCTGGCATAAAAGAACGATTTCTTGCCGGGCAGCACTACCTCCAGTAGCGGCGTTTGGTGACACATGCCGACGCACCCGACACGCTTGACAACAACCTGATGCCGGTTTCGTCTAAGGCCTGCTGCAGCGCATCTCGCAGCTTGCCGCTGCCGCGAGCCACACAGCATGAACCCAAACCAAGCCGGATCTCACCCGAATCCGCCGCCCCGCGGACCGAATATTTAGCCCCGCGTTTTATGCGGGGTTCGGTTTCTTCTTCGCTTAGAAAATCACTGATCACGCCCGGCACTTTTTCGGGAGTGAGATGGCCGTATGTCACTTGGCCGATCTGAGTGGCTGGCGAAGTGTGCAACATCCCAGGCATGCTATCTTCTCAAGGGTAAATATTCTCTTGGCGTCTGTATCCTGGCCTTCGGGAATATCCAGATGTCGGCGGAAGGCATCATAAATCCTATCCGCTCCTTTGACGTGGCAGGCGGTTCCGACACAAACGCGAATTGTATGCCTGCCAGCCGGGCTGTGCCTGAACTGGTTATAGAAGGTCGAGACGCCGGCAATCGAAGCAGGCGTAATCTGCGTCAATTCGCAGACCCGCTGCAGAACCTCTTTTGGCAGATAGCCAAAGTGAGTCTGGATGGCCTGGAGAATCGGCAGCACTTTCTCCGGGCCCGTGCCAATCTTCTCAATAATCCCTTCTACAAATGTCAAGTCTGGCTCATCCATAAGAACTTAAAGCGTAAAACGTAAAACTAAAAACTGTGGAATTAACCTGTTCAGTCCATACTTTTTAGCTTTTAACTTTTAGTTTTTAGCTTTGCCTATACAGTACAAATGCTTGTTCGACCGGATATAGATGCGGCCATCGACAAAAGCGGGCGACGCATGGCAAGGCTCTCCAAGCTCACATCTGGCAAGCTCCTTATATTCCGGCCCGATCTGACTAATGAACATAACTCCCTCGGCGCTGAGCAGGTACAACTTATCCCCGGCGATGCTTGGCGATGCCAAAAAATTCTTCTGCAGGTTTTTCTCCCATAGCTTTTTGCCGTCCGAGACTTGATAGCACAGCAAAAGTCCGTCCGTAGTTAGTAGATATACAAACTGCCCGTTGCTAACCGGCGAACAGATGTCAGGGGCGGCATCTTCGGCGCTCCAGGCAACGCCGGTCTTGGTGACATCACCGCGGCCTGTCGGGCGAATAGCAACCAGCTTGGTGTAAGCCTCAATGGCAAAAATCAGTCCGCCGGCGTAAATCGGCGATGGCACAATATCGCCGGCGATACATTTCGCCCGCCAGAGTTCCGTCCCATCATTCGGGTCGTAAGCGATAACCCACGGGTTGCCGCAGGTGATCACCTGGAGATGACCGTCTACTTCGACGACTATAGGTGATGACCAGCTACCGGGGACAGGGCGCTTGGTCTGCCAGACGGTGCGACCTGAAGAAACATCCAAAGCGATCAAGTTGGATTTTTCTTCTTCGACGTTCTCCTGGTCGTACTGAATCAAAAGAAGATTGCGATAAATCTCCAGTGAAGATGTGTACCCGTAGGCGCTATCCGGTGTGCCCAAATTTATGGCCCAAAGTCTCTTGCCGGCAAAATCAAAACAGGCAACATCGCCGGTGGGGAAAATGGCGCAGACCCGCTGTCCATCCGTCGCCACAGTAGGTGCGGCGTAACCGGTAGCCTCCCCCAATTCGAGGGGTTTGGCACCGGGCATAGTCGGGCTTTGGATAGGCCCGCTCCAGAGAATCCTCCCCGAAAGCGCGTCAAAACAATACACTTCACGCCTGTTCGGGTCGGCCCCCGAGAGAAAAACGCGGTCGCCCCAAACAACGGGCGAATTGTGCCCGTGAAGCGGCACCTTAGTCTTCCATAGAATCCCCTGGCCGGTTTTGCCATTCCAGTTAGTAGGTATATTCGTACAAGCACTTATTCCAAGTCCGCCGGGCCCGCGAAAGCGAGGCCAGACCGCCTTCGGCGGAATTTCGAACTTCGAACTTCGAATTTCGAATTTTTTTTGTTCAGGGATCATTGCAAGAAGTAGTGCCGCGCCACCCAGCACAACCAGGCCGGTAGTTACTGCCCGGCGGGACCATTCAGCGTTGCGGACCTGCCTATCGTGCGTATCCGGTTGGGGGTGAGGTGCGGGCAGCTTCCTTCTGAAAACGGCGGCGCACTTAGCAGCAATCAGGAAAGTCACCACACTCCCCAGCAGTAGATACGCCCCTTTAATCGCGAAATCCTGCCTGCGGATCCGCAATTGCCTGATCTGCAGATCCAGTTGGCGAACCTGCGATAAATTAGCCCCCGCACCTGTGGCGGGGGCTGCCTCGGCCACAGGTGCCGAGGCTAAAGGCTGGCTGCGGAGCTCTAATTTCAAGGCCTCCAGCTTTTGCTCTCGCCTCGGAAGCACTACGGCTCTCTGGAAGTGATTCACCGCAATAAGTGCCAGGATAATGACAGAAAACGCCCCGCCGACCATAGCCGTCGCTACCGCAACCTCGGCCAGAACGGAGGAGTTTTTTCTCAGTTCACAATTCTCAATTCTCAATTCTCAATTCCCTTGCGCCTGCGCCTCCTTGGGACAATATGCAAAGCATCGGCCGCAGGCCAGGCAGCTTGCTCTGTCAGCCTGGTAATCGGTTCTCCCGACACGCCGAGATAGTCCGATGAGCTTCAGCCCAGCTATCAGCCCGACAAAGCCTCCGAGAAACCAGCCCCCAAGCGTAAATTTTGCCCGAATGGCCGAAGCCTCAGCGTAAAGCTGCGCAGGTTGCCTACCCGTGGCTCTAAAGGCTAAACTGGCATTGGTAGTGCCTTCTACCTTGCCGGCATCTTCCAAATATACCCGCTCGGCCAGCCTGACGGTGGCGTGTATGCGGGCGGTGACATTCTTGAGTCTCGATCCTGCCCAGCCGACCGAAAGTGCCAGCACCGGCAGAATAACCATCAGAAGCGCCAGTCTCTTTTTGCCTGTAACATAATCCCGCGCCATCCAGTCGGCTGTCGGCTCTCTGATAGCGCCAAAGGGGCAAGAATCTTCACACAGCCGGCACCGAACACACTCATCAGGCCCGCTCTGAGGTTGTCGAACGGGCGTGATGGTAACGTTCCATCTTGAAATGCGCGAAAGCTGCCTCAGAATCACTCCGTATGGGCACACAAAGCGGCAGTAAGGCCGACCTACAAAGAGACTCACCAGCAGCACACTGCCTCCAAGAGTCAAAATGTTCCAATTTCCGCTCAGGCGGAAGAACGAAACGAAGGGGTCGTACCGACATATAATAAAAGCGCTGCCGGTGGCGGCAAAAAGGATGGCGGCACCGAGGTAGACGTATGCAAACAGCCGCAGTGCGCTCTCCAGCCAGTTCGGCACACGGATCGGCTGAACCAGCACGAGGTCCTGAATTGCTCCCAGAGGACATACGCCGGCACAGAAAACCCGCCCGAAAAACAACGTAAATACAAGCGGCAGCAGGAAAAACGCCAGCACCACAATAGGTACGGCATAGCTGCGGTCAAAAATCGACAGAACAATGTTCTGGATCGAACCTACGGAACAGACGCAGCCTCGCCGCCAGAATCCGAAATAAAGCAGTGAAAATATTGCAAGGACAAATATCGCCGCTCGGCTGCGCACTTTCAAAACTAAGTACGCAGAAATCGTAAGTGCTGCCAAAAGCACCACTGCATCTATGTACTCGTATATGTCCTGGGGCGGTGTTGGTGTGGTAGGGCTGGGCTGAACATAGCCACTTTCGAATTCGGGCGGCGGAAAACGCTGGTTAGCCCCCGTCGGTGGCGCGGCCATACTGGCCGTGAACCACGGACTTGAAGCCCGTGCCACGCTGGCGGGGCTAACCAAGCACAGCAGCAAAAGGACAGGCACGGAGGCACAGAGGCACAGAGCTGCTTTGTGCCTTTGTGCCTTTGTTACTTTGTGCCTTTGTCCCTTTGTATAGCTGGAGAATTTCATCAGGCGTGACCTGCCCTCCCTTCGACTTCGCTCAGGGCAGGCTTAAGTAGGTATGGCGTCTCTGCGGGAACACGCTTGTATGCACCGGAAGGACAAGCCGCGGCAATCGAGCATTCGTTGCAGTTCAGACACCGGTCGTGACGAACCTGGAGAAACAACGAACCATTGCCAAAGGTATTGCAGCCCTTGACACATTTGCCGCAGCCATTGCACAGTGACTCATCAATGGTATATTCGTAGTACGGCTCTTCGACAAAGCGGCGTTTTATCGCCCCTGTCGGACAAACTTGATTTTCCGCCCCCTCGGTGATATCGAGCGGCTCCGGCCCAAAAAGCCAAAGCAAATTCGGCAGTATCCACACACGGAGAAGGCGTGCGTACACTTGACCGCGGATTTGTCCAGGACGCAATATGTTGCGCAGTTGCCGCACGCGATGCACGTATAAGGATCGATTTGCCAAAGCGTACCGGTCTTTCGGTGCTTGTGGACTACAAAGCCGGTAAGGCCACCAAAACCAGCCAAACACGTGCCCCAAAGAGTGTCTCTTAGAAAATGGCGTCGGGTAACTGGTTCTTTATTCTCGGTCATAATTACCTTTCGATAGCTTCAAGGTTACGTACCTTGTCGCCTTAAACCCTAAATCCTAAACTCGAAATCCTAAACAAATTCAAATGACAAGAATCCAAATCACTTAGAAGGTTTTGAACATTCGGATTTTGGATTTGTTTAGTATTTAGGATTTAGTACTTAGGATTTAGTAGTCATTGTCCAATTTGCTTCCTGTTGAATGTTCTTACTATGTTCTTAATCGTATCCAGCACAAGAATTCGCCCCTGGTTGTCAACTGCTACGTCGAATCCTCCTGCCTGGCACTGGCCGGGTAGCGTACAAATCCGCGAAGTGCCTCCTTCAACCAGTTGCTCCGGCCCGGCGACGACCCCGACAAAGATGCCTTTCGGGTCGTATATCTTGACCCGTACTAGACCCTTCTCGCAAGTGACAAAGCTGCCATCATCAAGTATGGCGAAATTTACCGGATTGCAGCAGCCGCAGAATCCTTCTAAAGCCGAAGAAAACTTGCCCCACCAGAATTCAAGGTCGCCGTCAGCCGTATACGCTTCAATCCGATGCAGTCCCGGGTTCACCACCCGCAACAAGCTATCGTTTGCTACTGCCAGATCGAAATAAGGACTCGGTATTACAAAGCCGGGAATATCTCGCTGTGGGTCTTTCTGGCCGATACGGTTGATTAATTTGCCGGTTGTATCATAATGCAGGACGATCCGGTTGCCGGCATCCGCTATGAATACATCGTCTTTTGAAACAGCGATGCTGGTTAGAACCGCATTATCGCCGAGGCTCTGCCAACTTGCTAGCCGTTTTCTTTGGCTGTCCCGTTCGACAAGCTCAGGGCAGGCATAAACCTCCACGTGGTCTTTCGTGCCGATATAAATCTTGCCGTCGCCAGCCACGGTCAGGCATCCTGGCGTGTCGGTAAGCTCAATCTCAGCCAGTATTTGTCCATTTTCAGAGAACCTGCGGATAGCTTTATCGCCTGCTACGTAGATAGACCCTTGCGGACCCACCACGAGGCCGCGAGTGTGCGCAAAGCCGGTCCTGATGGGCGGCGCGTTTTCTTGGTAGAGGATCAGATTCGGATCAATCTTAGCCAGGTCTTTAACGTCGTAGACAAACTGGTCGCTCAGGCCGCTGCCTTTCCTGCCGATTACATCAAGTCGTGCCAGAGCAAAGATTGCCGTGACGATGGCAAGCACAACAACCACGCCTATCAGCTTGCTAGCAGTTGTCGCTGCAAATCGGCTGTCCATATAGAATCCAGAACTAAAAGGTTAAAGCTAAAAGCCAAAAGCTGTTGAATTCCGCAGCTTTCCGCTTTAAGTTTTAGGTTTTTAGTTGCTCTGTCTATTGCCCGGTAATATCAAGGCATATCATCCGATTAAGATCTCTGGCGATCAGCCTTCCGGACGCCACGGCCATAGGTCCCCACGCCTCGGGCCCTTGGAGCACCTTCGCCTGTGCAAGCTGAATGTAACCCGAAGGCTTTGCTTCTGCCAGGGTCAGCACCCCTGAATCATCCATAATATATATCAGCCCGTCGGCGACGGTATAAGGACCAAGTCCGAGATTTCCGAAGCGATGGGCACTCGTACTTGTCCACACGACCTGTCCATTTAAGTCAGAGACAGACCAACTGCTTGTCAGGCCGAGTTCCATAAATATAGCCGGCCCAAAAAATGGGCGTCTGCTGCCCAGAGCCAAAAATCTCCGGTTTCAGCCGAAAAACCTCACGTGGTACTATCTTGTCACCGTCTCGTGATAACCGTAACATCATACTTCCTGCATTGTATCCGCCGGAGAGGAAAATAAGCCCTTGCCCGACAATTACAGGCGACGGTACATTTGCTGTACGAACCTGCCAGTTGGCGTGTTCCCACAAAATGCTGCCGTCTTTTGCCGAGACGCCCACGACACCTCCGCTGGCACAGTAGACGTACATGCGGGTGCCCATAAACTCCGTAGGCATTATGGATGAATGAGTCATCAACCAGCCATTAGGGTTGGGCGTCTGCCATAGAATCTGGCCCGTCTGGCAATCGACCGCGATAATAATGCGCACTGCCGCCCGGAGCAATTATCGCCTTACCGTCATCAATGAGCGGGCATTGTCCCGCGTACCAGTCCGGCACGGTGGCGTCAAACTCCTTCACCAGATTCAGCATCCAGCGGAACTCGCCCGTTACGGAATCCAAGCAGGTAACGTGACATTTCGGTCCAAGCGTCACGACATATTTATCCGTTACAGCCGGGGTAGTTCGACTCATTCCGTGCTGGCGTTTGATCTTGACAGGATAAGAATATCGCCAGATGTCTTTGCCGTCGCCAAGTGACAGACATCGAACGATGTCGGCCTCGTTCTTTTGGTCGTAGTCCAGGACATAGACTCGCCCGGCTAAGACCGCAGCGCCGGCGTAGCCTTCGCCAAGTTCGATAGACCAGAGGACTTTTGGCCCCTGCCCCGGCCAGGTTCGGGCAAGGCGAACATCTTCACTGCTTATGGCGTCAAAATTCGCCCCTCTAAACCGTGGCCAGGCGCCGGGCAAATCCGCCGGCACGCCATCAAGCTGAATTAGCTTCCCCTCGATTTTTATAGCGGCCTCTGGTTCAAGAGCTGCTCTGGGGGCGTTCTCTGGAATGGGCACACGTTCTTTAAGCCCGATGACTGTATCAGCAGTGAGCCATAGATATAGAAGCACCGTCCCGACCGCCACAAGGCTAATCGGTATGGCATTGAAAATTGTCAATTTCCAATTTTCAATTGTCAATTTATTCGCTCCGTAGGGCGTCCAACATTTTTCCACACGCGCAAAGGCCGTTGCCAGGCGTATCCACACCACCGCACAGAGTGCGATAGCCGCCACTATCAGCACCAGCGAGGCGTATGGAACCTGCGTACCGGGCGAACTTATAGCCGGCTTGACCGCCACTAAAGCGGCCGTCACGCCGCATGTCAAGCCCCACAGGCAGAGCAGCCAGTGCTCGCAAAAGACCATCCGACCTACGGCAGCCTTACTAAATCCGACGGCTCGCAGCATCGCCAGCTCGCCGCGCCGGTCCAGCATATTGCGAACTACTACCAGCGCAAGGCCCATCGTGCCCAGGATAAGCCCTAATCCTCCGAGGAGCTGGAATATTGATAAGTAGGTATTCTCGACGGAGCTGAATTCTGTTAGACGGTTTTTCGTTGGCGTAAGTGCCAGGCCAAAGTCTTTTAACCTGGCAGAGAGTGTTTCACCAAACCCCGCAATGAATTGCGGGGCTAACCGGTTAACCCCGGGCGGCGCATCGATAAGAAAGACCCTATATCCCTCCTCGGAGGGGAAACGCCGCGTAAAGTTGCCCTCTGAAATGAGCAGGCTGCCCTGCAAAATCGAGTTCTTCATCATTCCAACCAGCCGCAGGCGAAAAATCCGCCCCATTTCGTCAACGTACTCCAGCTCATCTCCAACGGATTTGCCGAGCGACCACACAATAGTCGGATAATCGCCGATAGCCGGCACAACGTTTTCGTCCTCGTATTTAGAATTCAGAATTTCCCAGTGCCCGGCGTTACTATTGATAACCTCGCGGAACGCAAAAGCCCCGCGTTTTTGTAGTTCTTCCGGCTGCACAGCGAGCAAGCGTGGCTTTTGTGCCCTATTTAGATTTAGGCAACTGGCATCATCACCCTCGTGAAGTCGCATCGGGACTATGCTGACGCCTTCCAGCCCGCTCGGTCCTGGACTTGGGAAATCGACAATTGAAAGGATAGGCACGGCCGATTCGCCGTATAGCGCGAATCCGCCCGTACCTGAATCACGCTTGTCGGCTTGGGCCAATGGGTTTTGTCTATTTGCGCCGACCGCAATGACCAAAAAAGTGCCGGATGCAAGCATTCCCACGACCGCTAAACTTCGGCCGCTTCGTCTGGTAGAATTCCGCAGTCCTAAGCCCGATAGCGACGCCACCGGTTTCTTCCAACTGCCTGCTATCATCTTCAGTAAGGCCTGTGTCAGACTTAGGCCGGCTACCAATAGTAGCGAGCCCGCCCCGAAGAACGCTGCAGAAATGGCTGTACTGTCACCGCTGCCTACCGAGGCCACAATCACCACCGCTGCGATTGCTGTTACCGCAGCCAGTGATAATGAGAGCCTGCTTCTGCGAACGTGGCCGGCGGTGAAGAATTGCCATCGCAAATCTCCACATAATAGTTCACGGGCTTGCAGAGACGTCTGCTTGCGCACCGTCAACCATATCGCGATCATGGAAACAGCTATGCCGACCGCTGCCCCCTCGAACAAGGTAAGAGGTCTGGCATAGAACTCAATCGTTGATCGCCCTACTGCCTGCTGCCAGCCGGTTGCCAGTCCGTAAATCATTGCCCTGGTATAAAGCAGTCCCGCTGCACTTCCTGCAATTGCCCCCAAGACTGCCAAAGTCCCACCTTCAATCAGCAGCAACCGTCTTACAAGTCTGGGCGAAAAGCCCACCGCGCGTAGCATTCCGATCTGCTCGCTGCGGCTCTCCACGCCGAATACGAAAATAAGGCCCATCAGAATTAAAGCCGCTGCGATCAGAAATATGCTCAGACCAAGAAAAAGCTGGCTGAAATCTGTCGCCTTGTTTGCCGCCTCCATTCCGCGCTGGCGGACCGGCTGAAAGAAAAGTCCCGCCGAAGCGGGATCAATGCTGCCGGTCAACTTCTCCGTGATTGCGTGGGCGGAATTATCGAAGACCGTATGTCGTAGGTCGTATGTAGTATGTCGTACGTCGACATACGATATACGATATACGAAGGACGAGAACGGGTAGCGGACCGCTGTCAGGCTGCCGAATCTATTTGCCCAGAGTTTCTGCCCAGCGGCAAGGGTAATAAATGCCTTGGGCGTACCACGATAACGCTCCCAGTAGTCCTCGTCGCACTTGCGTATCTTACTAAGGTCGATGGGAATGCCGCGGTCCCAGTCTCTGCAATTATCGACTTTAGATAAGCCGGGGAATTCCGGCATCAGCTCTGGATCAGGCTGCATCGACAGAACGCCTCGCACACGGAAAGCAAATTTCTGCTCTTGCAGGTTCCTTGTAGACCCCGTGACGAAGTACGAAAGCTCGATAGAGTCACCGACCTTGGCCTCAAGGTCGTCAGCCAGCCACTGATTGATGAGTATTTCGTCATCCGACATGCTCATTGGGATAGGACTGCCTGGCCCCGGACTCATAGCCGTAACCATCGAGTACGGCGTAGTCCTGCCGCCGCAACGCAACTCATTCACGAAGTACGTCAGTACCCCTACCGCGCCGTCGGCGGCTTTCATTGCCGCATCAGCCACCGGTTCATCGATAAATATCCGCCTGCTGCGCAACTGGAGGCACTGCTGTACATCGAGCCGGCGAAGTTCAAGACCGGCGTCGGCAAGCTTCCAGCATTTTCTTATGGCAGCGTCGGCTTTTTCAAGCGTTATCCTGTCACTGGGATTTGCTGCGACTAAAAGGACATTGGCCTGGCCGGTGCGGTCGAGCTTATCCTGGAGCCAATGAATCGGGACAAATACATTCAAGGGAGCGATCTGATTTGCCTGCAGACTGAAATTGCCGAACTCTGCTCTGCCGGCGACTGCCTTTATAACCAGGCGAGAAGCGACAGTCAAATCCGAATCGGGTGCGATTGGCACATCGCGTGACATTGTGCCGGGCTTTTCGATCCGCAGCAGCACTTCGTCGCCCACGCGAGCGCCAAGTTTTGCTGCCAACCGTTCATTTACGATGACGCCGTCATTCCAATCCGCTGGGGAAATTGAAAATTGACAATTGAAAATCGACAATTGAAAGGCCTGGTCGACTCCGAGCACTTGTACGATATTTACTCTTTTGGCATCGTTGCTATCGGCCATTAGGCCCCGCACCTGTAAGGCCGGTGCGACTTTTACCACAGATTTCACAGATTTCACGGATGTGGAATCTGTGCTCATCTGTGATAATCCGCCAAATCCGTGGTTGTTTAGTTGAGTCGCCAGCTCGTCAGCTAATTCTTCTCTGAAGAACCTGTTCCCTGTGGTCAGAGCTAATTCGGTTGTCCCTAATCGCTCCTGTGCCCGTGTCGCAAGGCTGTGCCGGACGGAGTCGCCGACGGCAAGAGCACCCGTCAGAATGCCGGTGCATACCATCGCCGCCAGCAGGACTCCCAGGTTTGTCCGCCAATAAAAGCCGAGGCTTCTTAAAATAATTCTGCGCAAACTCACGCCCGGCTCCTTTCTTTATACAGCAACCACGGATTACACGGATTTCACTGATTTATTTTTCACTTTTGAATCTGTGGTAATCTGCGAAAATCTGTGGTTTCATTTCTGTTTCAGCACCCCGCCAGTCAATTCCATCACCGGTCCTATACGCTCAGCCAGTCGGAGCGAATGCGTCACGACAATCAAGGCAACTTTTTCAGTGCGGTTCAATTCGACCAGCAAATCCGCTATGCTTTCAGCGGTAGTTTCGTCCAGTGACCCTGTCGGCTCATCCGCAAGCAGCAGCCTGGGCTTGTTTATCAGTGCTCTGACAACTGCTGTCCGCTGTCGCTGCCCCACGGAAAGCTCGCCCGGCCGGTGGAACAGGTAATCCTTTAGACCAACACGCTCAAGGAGTTCGACTGCTCGCCTCTGGTCCGTCATCCCATGCCGTTCATCGCCGTGCCGGCGACGGGCAAACTTATCCACCAGAGTAGGGACCAGGACATTCTCCAGCACCGTACACTGGGGCAGAAGATGATGCAGTTGAAAAACAAAGCCGATGTGCTGGTTGCGGATGCGGGCGAGCTGCTCCTCGGAAAGCTCGGCCAAGTCGTTGCCATCGAACAGGACCCTGCCCGAAGTCGGCCTATCCAGAGCACCGATGATATTCAACAACGTACTTTTGCCGCTGCCCGACGGCCCAACAATAGCCATGGATTGGCCCGGCGATATCTGTAATGTTATATCCTTCAACACGCAAGCACCGCCGCCCGCGGGGGACTGGTAGGTTTTTGTCACATTACTAAGCTGGACCAAAGGCATACAGAAATCCATCGTCACTGCCAACGATAATCATTCCGCCGGCTACAGCCGGCGACGAAGTAACAGCCTGACCTATTTCATACGACCACACTTTGCTGCCATCGGACAATTTTAGCATATAGAGACGTCCGTCTTCGCAGCCGACCACCACTTTATCACCACAGATAACGGGCGAACTATCGATCGCTCCGAGTGTCGCAAATGTCCAGACCTGTTTGCCGTCGCTGCGCCGAATGCAATGGACGCGGTTGTCCCTTCCGCCGACCACCACCACATCTTCACCGACCGCAGGCGAAGAAAAAAAAGACGCCTCAGCGCCGCTATATTTCCACAGGATTGTCCTGGCAGCGATATCGGCTTTCATAAATACGTTATCGTAATTGCCGACGTACGCCTGCCCGTCAACAAATGCGGCGGAACCCGCAATGTATGCGACAGCGTCAATTTGCGCTACCGCATTTCCGTCCGCCAGCGATACAACGTGGATCCTCGCGTCGCAGCCGCCGAAGACGGCCACGCCTTGACCAACCGCCGGTGCGCCATTTACGAAACTCTCCGTTTCATACGTCCAGACCACCTTGCCGGTTCCGGAATCTACGCAATGCAATTTGTTGTCGTAGCTGCCTACGAGTATCCAGATGCCCTGGCCATCCGGTGAGGTTGTCCAGTTGGCGGCTCCAAGAATCTGCCCGCCTGTCTGATATTTCCATTTAAGTGAGCTGGTCCTGGCGTCAAGGGCGTACAAGAAACCATCTGCCGAGCCTACGAAAACTGAGCCGGCAACTACGCAAGACGTGGCCTCGATGGAGTCTGTTGTTTTGTAAGCCCAGACTCGCCTGCCCTTCTCCAGGTCAATCGCGTAGATATTTGTATCGGCTGAACCAACAAAAACCAGGCCGGCATCAATTACCGGCGATGACTTGATTGGCCCGCCGGTTTTGAATTTCCACAGAAGCGTCATCGAATCCGCCAAAGTCCCTGATGCTTTGCCAGAAAGTTCTTGGCCCCTCTGAACATAGGCCACGAGGAATTTAGAATTTTGAATTTTGAGTTTAGAATTTTTTGCGGGCCGGCGGGGACTTGCTCGTGGGTAGTTGGTTTAGTTCGGCTGGTGATAATCAAAGCCAGAGTCAGGCACACTGCCGCGATGACCCCTGCCAAGATAGTATTTGTCACAACTCTCATTTCTCAGCGGCCAGGTTCGCGCAGAGCAGCTCTTGGTCGTTTCTGATGTACACGTGCTTATAAGCAAAGGCAGGATGCGCCCAGCAGACGCCGCCACGTTGGTCAAGTTGTCCGGCAGTTGGGTTAATAAGTTTGGCCCGGCTGATTTCGTGAAAACCTTGCGGAGAAAGTCTGCCGATAATGAGTTCACCTCGCTCATTAAACATCCATACTTTATCTGCATTTTGGACTATGTGGATGTTTGCCCAGCGAGCTTTCGGCACGGCGTTGAGATTTTCCCAAATCCGGTCGCCGGTATGCAGGTCCAGACATCGAAGTTCGCCGTAACTATCAACGCCGTAAATGAAATCTGCCTGAATAATCGCCGTGGATATGCAGCAATGCAGACTGTCGGTGTCCCTTTCGCTGGGGCCCTTACGCTGCCAGAGTTTTTCAACACTGAGACGGTCGGGGCTTACTTTAAGTACGAGCGAGCCATCAAAAAAACTGCTGACGAAAAGATGGCCATTCTCAAAAACAGGCGTTGCGATATTTTGGCTGATCCGGCCTGGAATAAAGGCCTGTTCCCAGTAGAGCTTTCCCGTTGATGGGTCAAGCCCGACGATTCTCTGGGCGGTCCAGCAGACCAGCACACGATTACCCGCCTGTTCGATGACGATAGGCGCCGAGTACGAAGCCTGGTCGTTCAATGCTCGCCATTTTTCTTGACCATTTGTCTTATCAAGCGCAACCAGACAGGCGTTATCTTTGCCGCCGATCTGGACTATGACTAGGTCCTTCTCAACCAGCGGCCCAGCGGCGATACCCCATAAGGGCATCCGAATCTGATACTCGGCGTCGAGGTCCTTGCTCCAGAGGACAGCGCCCTTCGCGGCATCGAAGCAGAATAGATGCCCCATAGTACCCAGCGAATAAGCCCGATCTCCATCAATGGTTACGGAAGCCCTCGGGCCGTCGCGCTGTTCCACCCTCTCATACTTGCAGTCGTATGTGTGCGACCAGGTCGGCTCGCCGCTCATCGCGTCAAAGCAATGGACGCGTTCGAGCTGATTTGGCGTCGCCAGCCGGTCAGTGACATAAACCCGGCGGTTAGCCACGGTTGGCCCGCTGTAGCCGGTCCCGATTTTAGCACGCCAGCGGGCTGGAATTTCGGGCGTGCCAAATTTTTGCAGAACGCCTGTTTCTCGCCAGACGCCATCGCGATTTGGGCCTCGCCATTGAGGCCAATCATCGCCGTCAAGTGGGGGAACTGTCGGCAATAGTCCCATCAGTACCGCTAATATTATTGCTCTTGTGCTCATTGCCTTATCATAACAGACGATGGCGAAAAACACAATGTTCTTGCACGCCGGGCGGACAAGGGATGAGCAGGCCGGCGGCAAGTGGCTCCTGCCGACCCTGAGCGCTCACCTCACTTGTCTATGCCTGTCTGTAGGCTGGCAGGGTCTTGCTGGTAGAAGTGCCTCAATTCCTCATACAGGTCGGGGTGAGAACCTCCGCAATTCCTTCGGCCTCTCGAAAAAAAACTCAGTGGTAACGGCAAAGAACTCGGCGGGATTTGTGGCGCCATACTCGTCCAAGAGGGTGTCACAGTTTCCGCTAACCTCACGCCGAAGCCTGTCGTAGTCTCTTTGTAGGATGCGTGCCCAGGCGATATAGGTTGAGCGCCGTTGAAGAACCGGTGTGCCGTCGCCTTTGCCGCCCGAACTATCCAGTTGATGGGCGAATTCATGCAAGACAATATTGTGCCCATCATGAATATCAGAGGTAGTGCGCTGAACATCGTCCCACGACAGCACTACTGCGCCGCGATGCCAGGACTCACCCAAGCGGATGTCCGGCCCTTCCACGAGAAGATTGCCCACCACGTGTTGAGTTTTCTGGACCAGGTACGATTGAGGATAAACGAGTATTGAATGCAGGCCCGGATAATAATCGGTTTTGCGGTTGAGCAAGAGGATGCAAGCCTGAGCTGCGATTGTGACTTTAATCTCGTCGGTAATCTGCAGGCCGGCACAGCCTTCAAACTTCTTCTCTGCCGTAAAGATCAGAATATGCCGCTGCAGCTCCTTTTTGTCCTCCGCCGGCAGTCGCCTGTACAATGGGACATTCCTTTGGACAATTGCCAGCCACTGGTCGGGAAACCGCCGGTTGGCAAGCCGATTTCGTCGCCATCTTTTCAGTCCGAACATCTGTTCCTGCCTTAGATAAACAGGCGAGGCCCATGCCGGAACAACCAGCATAGGCCCCGAAGTTCATAGTTCATAGTTCATTGTTCGTTGTTCATCGATGAACTGTGAACGGTGAACAATGAACGATCTGATTACGGCCACAAAAGCTCTTCGAGCCACGAATCCGCCAGAACCGCAAAATCCTTGAAGTTAATCACGTTGTCCTGGTGCAAATCAGCAGGTATCGAGAACACTGATGTATAGCCGGCAAGCCAGGCAATCTCAGGCCCGGTCAATGCGCGGTTCCAGATCTTGACATCATCAACCTTGCCTGGGAAGAAGTTGACAGCCTCGGCGGTGTCGCCACGTCTACCCATGTGCACTGTGTCCTCGGTGTTGAGCGCGTTAGTGCCGCTACGCTCAAAACTGTTGATGTACCGGCCATCTCCATACCAGCGGATCATAGTGCCATCATACGTAGCCGCCAGGTGATGCCAATCCAGATCGAGCGGGAGAATGTTATCCTCCCAGCCGTACACATGGAGGCAGAACTGCAACTGTCCCCCTCGAAGCTCGATATCGAAGCTTCTAGCGGTCAGATTGGCGTCGTCAGTACCTGTAAATCCAAAGATGTTTGTCCAGTCAGGCATCACGGTAGAGTTTGACTTGGCCCAGCCGGCAATCGTCCGCGGAGCAGCCCCGCTGATACCTACCGCACCAACATCGACCATATCATCGATGCCGTCCAGCAGAATTGCCTGGCCTATCTTACCTGTCGTATAGGTCGGCAGGCTAATAGTGGTGCCGTTATGGCCGCCAACAGCATCGTTGGCGTTGCCCTCGAACGGATACTGCGCTATCAAACCGGTAGTGCCAGGATTGACCGGCGTAACCTGGAAACCGGTATCCAGCCACAGATTAGCCAGAATATCCACATCAGCCGCGTCAACCACACAGTTGGTGCTCAAGTCGGCGGCCGGCTTACCCATCGAAGGAACGCATCTGCTGAGATACACCCGGATATCGTCGATGTATATTGTGCCCGTGCCGCCGGCCTTGGGGCTGACACGGTTGCCAAGGCCAATATACATCTTTTTGACCGCAGCCAGATTGACGCCGGCAGCGCTGAATTGCGATAGCTCGATATTCCATTCCTGCCAGCCAGCTTTCTGAACCGCCTCCGGATCAGGATGGTTCACAACCTTTATGTGGCCGGCATTATCTTCCAGCGCCACGTAGAGCTGCTCAGCGGCGTTGTCAAGAGCACCATAGAAATACAGCGTCAATGCCTTAACGTTGTTTCTGGTCCAATTCTGCGGTGAGGACCACTCTCGGAAGGTCTCTGAGTATCGGGCTTTGCCGGTTGTGCCGCTGTTGTCGTAACCTAACGGCATCGACTGGCTGCCACCGTGAACGATAGTCTGCTCGGCAAACGGGGCCTGAGCGTAACCCACAGTTGAGCCTGTGCCATTGCCTGCATAGCCCGGTGCCGGCTCGGAGAATCCCCAGCCGTCCCGCCAGGTCTGGAAAATTCTGCTGCCGACATCGTCGGTGTAGCGCTCAAAGTCATCCGGAATGAGATAGTTGGCCACTGTAAACGTCCATACTCTACCTATGCTGAGCGTCCCGTCGGTGTTGTACTCATCGATTCGCCAGTAGTAGGTCTGGCCCCATTGGAGAACCTCGAGTGGAGTATGGCTGGCGACAGCCTGTCGGATCCGGTATACGCCCGTCGTATCGGATTTATCAGCATTTCTGACAGCGATTTTATCGGTCCCTAAGTACACATCGTGCTGGGCAGCCTTATCTCCCGGCTTCCAGGTCAGAGGCACCGCTGCGTCGATGTCGGGCATATATCCGTCAGCCGGACTTGGACCCCAGGCAAGCAGCGGGTCGCCTCTCATCGTTTTGGGAAGGTCAGCCTGCGACATAGCGTAATTGTAGATTCGGAAGTCATCAAGTATCCCATTGAAGAATGCGTCGGCTGTATACTGTGACCTGCCGAGCCAGTTGCTGCTGGTTTGTCCGAGCTGGCTGGGAACGACCGCCGTGGAACCGCTGGCAGCAAGCGCACCGTCGAGATATATCTGCATATTCCCGGCTCTTATTACGACGGCTACGTGGTGCCAGCCGGTCGCAAGTGTGTCGGGCGACTCTATCAGAGACTCACCTCCTCCGCCGGTCTGAATTGCTACTCGCATCGGCCCGGTTGTACCTGTGCGGGGACAAAGGAATATATACGTAGGTGTGCCGCTGCCGAAGTCGAAGATTCGCTGCCAGGCGCCGCCGAGACCGGAGAAATTCACCCAGGTCGTGAAGGTAGCGCTGTTGAGTGTGGGGATAATCTGACCAATGGGCAGGTCCACATAACCATCGACGCCCTTAAGCCTCAGCGCCCCGCCGTCATAGCCTTGTACCCACTCTGTGCCGCCGCGGATGGTGCCGTGGCTGCCCTTGCCCGACCAGTCGATGGCAACGGTCCCCTGGCCCTCGTCAAACTTCCACCAGCCGGCAAGATTGGGGTCGGTGACGGTTATCACAGGCATAGTGCTGAATCGCCACACCTTGCCCGTGTGCTTAATAGTGCCGGATTGCTCGACCTCATCGACCCGCCAATAATAGGTTGTTCCCAACTGTAAGGGTCCTGGATCGAAGGTTGTGGTTTTCTGATTAATTTTGAGTGTGCCGCCCGTGCCGTTAGCCACGTCTGCTTCAACGGTGCCGAAATAAACATCGTGGGACGCGGCGGTAGAGCCTGCCGTCCAGTTGAGGTTGGCATCGGTGGCTATGTACCTGGCTCCGTCGGCTGGGTCGGGCTTGTAGGCAGCCAAAGGCGCAGCCGTAAAGCTCCAGACATCGCCGGTGTAGATAGTTACACCGTCGGCCTCCACCTCATCGACTCGCCAGTAGTAAGTGACCCCTGGGGTAATCACGCCAGCCCAATAGACGGCATAGCCCTGCCGGAGTTTGAACTCAGCCGGGCCCGGCGTCGGATTAGTGCCAAAGTACACATCGTGATATTGGGCGGTAGTCCCGACTCCCCAGGTAACTAAAGGCGTGGTTACCGCCGGGGCACCGTTAAGCGGGCTGGGGGTATGCGCCTTTCTTGGGCCTCCCAACCTGAAGTTGTTCATAATGTCCGCTGGTTTGAGCACCCCATCGTGAATGCGGACTTCTGCAATTGAGCCGGTGAAATTGAATGCACCATCTGCAGCAGCGCCGGTGCCGTCCGCCTGAGCAGCCACCCTGATGGGAGTGCCGCCGTATGTGTTCAGCGCGATCGGATTTCTGACGCTCTCTTCTACGCCGTTGACGTAGACGCGGGCAGCGGTGCCGTCATACGTGTAGGCCAGGTGCCACCACGTATTGGCAGCAGGGGCGGGTGAATGGCTGCCCCACCAGCCGATGTCGTGGGTGTCGCCGCCCCAGTGTCCTACCGCGCCCCATCTGGAGTCATTGCCATAGTTGAAGGACATATTGGTGCCTTCCGGACCGCCGCGATGTGCCCAGGAGAGCAGCGTTTCTTCGCCTGGCATTGCCGGGTTGTACGCCCAGACCTCGATGGAGCGGGTGCCCGCACCTTCGATGCCGGGTATGGATGCTGGTCCTGTGAACCAGCTACTGCCGTCGAATGTCACGCATTTCATGCCGCCCACGGTCTCGACGACGGGCGTGCCCGAAGCGGTAAAGGCCCCCAGGTTTCGCGGTTAGGCCAGGTTGTCACTGCGGATCCAAAGGACAGGTCCTCGGCCCTTAGGTCAACCAGCAATTTCTCAGCGACAATAAGGTCGGCCTGGGCGAGCGGGCCCCACAGACCCAACAGCAAAATAATAAGAATTGGATAAATTAGTCTTCTACACATAGCCGTCCTCCCGACAAAAGTAAATTGAAAATTGTAAATTGACAATTGTCAATTGAAACTGAACTTTTGCAAAACTCTTGTTGAAACACGCACAACCAAATCGCCTGCTTATATTCTGCCACATTCTGCCGTGCCAGTTCAAGCTTTTTTTGTGTTTTTTTGCCATTTTATACAGTTCTGAGACCTCGAAAAACTCAAAATTGCCAATTGAAAATTCTTAGTTGCCCGTTGCCTTCTCATTCGAAATGCAGATAATTGACCGGTAAGCCCCTGCCACAAGTGGCAGGGCTAATTAGCCCCCGACCTTGGTGGCGGGCTGTGTATGATTTGGAAGGAAGGCGAGCCATGTCCAGAGGAAAACTGAGGTTGTCCCCCGATTTGATCAGGGGTGTGACGGTCTGCATGCTGACTTTTTTTGCCCGAACGAGCGCACCGTCCAGGGCGGCGGCCTCTGCGGCGAAGAAAAAGGAGGTTAAACCGGAAATGAACGTTGAGGTCAAACCGTTCGGCGAGATACCGGGCGGCCAAAAAGTGGACCTTTACACGCTGACCAATTCCAGCGGACTAAAGGCAGAAATAATGACGTATGGTGCGATTGTCGTATCCCTGCAAGTGCCCGACCGTGCAGGCAGAATGGACGACATTGTGCTCGGATGTAACAACCTCGATGACTACATAAAGAACAATCCGTATTTCGGAGCGATTGTAGGCAGATACGGAAACAGAATCGGTAAGGGCAAATTTACGCTCGACGGGGTAGAGTACTCTCTGGCCACTAACGACGGCGAAAACCACCTCCACGGGGGCGTCAAAGGATTCGATAAGGTCCTCTGGAAAGCTGAGCCTATCAAGCAAAGGGACTCTGTGGGCGTAAAGCTGATGTACCTGAGCAAAGATGGAGAAGAAGGTTATCCAGGTAGTCTTAACTGCACTGTCACCTACACCTTAACCGACCGAAGTGAGCTTAAGATCGAGTATTTGGCCACAACGGATAAACCCACCGTTGTGAACCTCACGCATCATGGCTATTTCAACCTGACCGGATGCCAGCGCGACATACTCGGACACGAGTTAATGCTTAACGCCGACCAGTTTACGCCTGTAGATGCGGGATTGATTCCGACCGGCGAGCTACGCCTGGTCAGGGGCACGGTAATGGACTTTGCCAGGCCCACGCCCATCGGCGCGAGGATCGCTAGTGACTATGAGCAACTTAAGTTCGGCGGCGGTTACGATCACAACTGGGTAGTGAACTGGGGTGGCCGATCTCTGGCGCTGGCGGCCAGAGTGCACGAGCCGACCACAGGCCGCGTGATGGAAGTCCTGACCACTGAGCCTGGAATTCAGTTTTATTCGGGCAACTTCCTGGATGGGACAATTAAGGGTAAAAACGCTATCGTGTATGCGCACCGTTACGGATTCTGCCTTGAGACGCAACATTATCCGGATTCGCCCAATAAGCCGAACTTCCCCTCGACCGTGCTGCGGCCGGGCGAAAAATACCAGACGACAACGATATACCGGTTTTCAACAAGAAAGGCGGCACGCACGTAAATGTAAAAGTCTTTGTGATTTTCGATTTTCGACTTTCGATTTGTGGGCTAAAATCGGCAATTGGCAATTGGCAATCGGAAATAAGGAACGGATTCATGCAAATGTCACAAATACTGATGGGACAATCGGCACTCGAAGCACTGGATTGGATTGCAATAGCCGCGTACTTTGCCATTCTTTTTGGTATCGCCTGGTGGGTGGTCCTCAAAGGCAAAGATACGGCCGACGACTATTTTCTCGCGGGGCGAAATCTGGGATGGTTTCTCGTCGGGGCGTCCATCTTTGCCTCCAACATCGGCTCGGAGCACTTAGTTGGGCTGGCCGGGTCGGGCTGCACCGACGGCGTCGCAATGGCCCACTATGAGCTGCACGCCTGGTGCCTATTGGTGCTTGCGTGGGTGATGGTTCCATTCTATATGCGCTCCAGGATCTTCACGATGCCCGAGTTCTTAGAGAGGCGTTTCTCGCCCACGGCGCGATGGGTTCTGTCACTCATATCGCTGGTAGCATACGTTTTGACCAAGATTGCCGTGGGGATATTTGCCGGCGGGATAGTCTTCAGTGTACTGCTGCCGGATGTCAGCTTTCTTGGGCTCGATAGTTTCTGGATCGGCTCGGTTCTGGTGATTGTTATAACAGGCCTTTACACCATTGTTGGTGGACTTCGCGCGGTGGCATACAACGACGCTATGCAGACGGTCATTCTTATTTTCGGCTCAGCCTTATTAACCTTCTTTGGCCTCAAAGCTCTGGGCGGCTGGGGCCAGTTGCGGGCCTTTTGTGGCGGCGAGATGTTCAATCTCTGGAAGCCGTTGGTGCCTGCGAACACAGTCGGTACGTGGGCGCCGGTACGTGAGACAGGTCGCATGGCCTGGTATTTCAATGATAATTATCCCTGGCTGGGAATGCTGTTCTGTGCGCCGATCATCGGCCTGTGGTACTGGTGCACCGACCAGTACATCGTCCAGAGGGCTTTGGGTGCACCGGACGAACGCCAGGCGCGACGTGGCTCTATATGTGCGGGCTTTCTTAAATTGCTGCCTGTGTTCATATTCATTATTCCCGGCATGATAACCTTTGCCTTAGCCAAGAGCGGCCAAGTGCAGGCGATTCAGCAGACCCTATTAGACCCAAATGGGCAGCCTATCCGCGATCAATGCCAGAAGGCCTTTCCGTTGCTGGTGGCGACTATTCTGCCGGTCGGCGTGCGCGGAATCGTGGTGGCAGGATTGCTGGCGGCGCTAATGAGTTCTTTGGCCGGCTGCTTCAACGCCTCTTCCACCCTATTTACTATGGACTTCTACAACAAGCTGCGGCCCGGGGCATCCCAGCACCAGTTGGTCTGGATGGGGCGAATCGCAACAACCGTGATGGTAGTAATAGGACTGCTGTGGATACCCGTGATTCGAGGCGGCAAGGGACTCTATGACTACCTGCAAACTATACAGGGCTATTTGGCTCCGCCGATTTTCGTCGTATTTTTCTTGGGCGTATTTATGAAGCGTCTTAACAGTAAAGGATGCCTGGCGGCGCTGATTGTCGGCTTTGCGATGGGCCTTGTGCGGCTGGCTATCGATACACCCGTCAAGCTGAAGTATATCCCCGCCTATGCCGAAGGGTCATTCTTCTGGATTATGAATAACATATTCTTTCAGTACTACAGCTTGCTTATTTTCATAGTGTGCGTGGTCGTAATGATCGTGGTCAGTTACGCAACCGCTGCGCCATCGTACCAGAAAATCCAGGGGCTGACTTATGGAACCCGCACCGCCGAAGACCGGGCAAGATCGCGGGCGAGCTGGACATACGCAGATCTGATTGCATCAGGGGCCGTCCTGGCAATTATCGCAGCGGCGTACCTGTACTTTACAGGATAGTTTAGCCGTCGCCGGTACGGCGACGGGGGACCTAACCGGACCAATTGGTTGGAGATATCGCGGCATGAAATGTACGATAGGCCTTGATTACGGGACTAACTCCGTACGGTGTGTGATCGTTGACACCGCCACCGGCCAGGAGGTGGCAACCTCCGTTTATGAGTACAAAAGCGGCGAGGCTGGCATTATTCTGGACTCCTCTGACCACAACCTGGCCCGGCAGGACCCGGCTGAATACATCAAGGGCCTGGAAGTGACTGTGGCACAGGCACTATCCAGTCCCGAATTGATCCCCGCGAAAGCGGGGAGCGGCAAATTGTGGGCATCGGCGTCGATACGACCGGCTCAACGCCGCTTCCGGTGCATAAGAACGGCACTCCACTTGCAATGCTCAAGCAGTTCAAGAATAATCCCAACGCAATGGTCTGGCTGTGGAAAGACCATACAGGGCACGCTGAGGCAGCCGAAATCACCGAGCTGGCGAAAAAAGAGCGGCCGCGATACCTGACTAAATGCGGCGGCACATACTCCTCCGAGTGGTTCTTCAGCAAGATTCTGCACTGTTTGCGGGTCGATCCTAAAGTTTTTGATGCGGCTTATACCTGGGTGGAGCACGCCGACTGGCTGCCTGCCGTGCTGACCGGCACAGAGGCGCCGCAGAATTTATTACGATGCCGGTGTGCCGCCGGCCATAAAGCGATGTTCAACGACAACTGGGGCGGCTATCCGGATGCCCAGTTCCTGGGTAAGCTCCACCCCAAGCTCGGCAAGCTCCGCCAGACGCTCAGCGAAAAGGCTTTTGCGGTAGATAAAGCCGCCGGGCGGCTCACGCAGCAGTGGGCAAAGAAACTCGGTCTTCCCGCAGGCATACCCGTGGCGATGGGCGCATTTGACGCCCACCTTGGCGCCGTCGGAGCCGGGATTAAACAAGGCGTGCTGGTCAAAATAATCGGCACCAGCACTTGTGACATGGTCGTCGCCCCAACAGACAAGAGGCTGCCGGATGTCCCTGGAATTTGCGGCATCGTCGATGGCTCAATCCTGCCCGGATATTACGGTCTGGAGGCAGGCCAATCTGCGGTGGGCGACATATTCAATTGGTTTGTGAACTACATCCAGCCCGGCGGTAAACAAGCAGGCTCGCACGAGGCTCTGACCGAAAGAGCAGCCAAGCTATACCCGGGCAATCGGGCCTACTCGCGCTGGACTGGAATAACGGCAATCGCACCATTTTAGTTGACCAGAGGCTGACGGGGCTTCTTCTCGGCCAGACTCTGCATACTAAGCCGGAAGAAATCTACCGCGCTCTTATCGAGGCGACAGCCTTCGGGGCACTGACGATTATCAACCGCTTCGAGGAGTACGGCGTGAAAATCAGCGAGATCGTCAACTGCGGAGGCATCGCCGAGAAAAACGCATTGCTGATGCAGATTTATGCTGATGTCACGGGGCGACAAATGAAGCTCTCTCGCTCGGCGCAGACGTGCGCTCTGGGTTCGGCTATTGCCGCCGCGGTCGTCGGCGGAGCGCACAGTAACTTTGCCAAAGCCCAGGCAGCTATGTGCGGCGTCAAGGAGACTACGTTTAAGCCCATCGCCAAGAACCACAAGGTCTATCAGCGCTTATACAAACTCTATAAGCAACTGCACGACGGCTTCGGATTGCCGGGGCACGCCCAACCCATGGGCAACGTGATGAAAGAACTGCTTGCGATTAAAGACGAAGTCGTAGGTCGTATGTAGTATGTCGAACATCGACATACGATATACGATATACGAAGGACGATTGTGTACGAAGAACTGCGACAGAAGGTTTGTCAGGCCAATCTTGACCTTGAGCGCTTCGGTCTGGTCGTGTTCACCTGGGGCAACGTCAGCGGCATAGAGCGATGCCCGCCAAAGCGGGGACCAGTGGTCGTGGCGATCAAGCCCAGCGGCATAGCATACAATGAACTTACGCCCGACAATATGGTCCTACTCGATCTGGATGGCAATGTGCTCGAAGGGAGCTTGCGTCCTTCTTCGGATACGCCGACACATCTGGAGCTGTATCGAGGCTTTGAGCGGATCGGCGGCATTTGCCATACGCACTCGCTTTACGCGACCATGTGGGCCCAGGCCGAGCGCCAGATTCCGTGCTTCGGAACCACCCACGCCGACCAATTCTACGGGCCTGTGCCGGTTACAGATGTGATGACGGCTGACGAAATAAAGCAGGACTATGAGCGCAATACGGGCAAAGTGATTATTCGACGATTTGAACAGCTCGATCCGTTGCAGATGCCGGCTGTATTGGTGGCAAATCATGGGCCGTTCACATGGGGCAAAACCCCCGCCGAATCGGTGGAAAATGCCGTTGCGCTGGAGCGAGTGGCGCAGATAGCCTTTGGCACTTTACTGGTCAACGCCAAGAAGGGTGCGATTTCACAGGCACTATTGGATAAACATTATCTACGAAAACATGGAGAAGACGCCTATTATGGCCAAAGGGACAACCATATTTAGCCCCGCAATTTATTGCGGGGTCCGTCGCCCCGTTCGGCAGGCTCAGGGCAAGCGTACCGGCGAAGGCTAAACAATTTGGTACGAGACTTACTTTGGCCAAGGAGAATTGCTATGGCAAAGATAACGTTCGGAATCATTGTCGGCAACCGCGCATTCTTCCCGGCTGTGCTGGCAAAAGAGGGGCGAAAGAACATTCTGGATGCGCTAAAGAAAAATGGTTACGTCGGCGTAAGTCTGCCGATGAACGAGACAAAGTACGGGGCGGTCGAGACATTCGAGGATGCCAAAAAGTGTGCGGCGCTATTTGCCTCGAGGAGGGATAAGATCGCCGGCATCATAGTCACGCTTCCCAACTTCGGGGATGAAAGGGCCGTAGCTGAGGCCATCAAACGCAGCGGACTAAATGTGCCCATATTGGTTCAGGCCGAGCAGGATACGCCAGACAAAATGGCGATGGGCCAGCGACGTGATTCGTTCTGCGGCAAAATCAGCGTCTGCAACAACCTCAGGCAGGCAGGAATACCCTTTACATTGACCGGCTCGCACACGGTCAAAGTCGGCTCTTCCGAGTTTGACAATGAGCTCCACCAGTTTGCCGCCGTCTGCCGAGTCGTCAATGGGCTGAAGTCCGTTCGATTCGGAGCGATCGGTTCTCGGCCCGCAGCATTCAACACTGTTCGGTACAGCGAAAAGATGCTCGAATTTGCCGACATTGCCGTCGAGCCGATAGATTTGTACGAGATACTCGGCAGGGTCGAGCGAATTGGCGATAACCATCCAGGCGTCAGAGCCAAGCTCAATGCCATCAAGAACTATACCGTTACGGAAGCTATCCCAGCCAAGAGTCTACGGAAAATGGCTAAATTTGGTTACGTCATCGACAAATGGATCAAACAGAACGAGCTGGCCGGCACCGCTATCCAGTGCTGGACGGCTCTGCAGGAATTCTTCGGCATTGTGCCCTGTACGCTTATGAGCATGATGAGCGAGTCGCTGCTGCCAAGTGCGTGCGAAGTAGACGTGACAGGCCTTTTGAGCATGTATGTTCTGCAACTAGCCAGCGGCACGCCGAGCGCACTACTAGATTGGAACAACAACTTCGGCGACGACCCGGATAAGTGCGTGCTGTTCCACTGCAGTAATGTGCCCAGGTCGTTCTTTGAGAAAGAAAAGATGGACTTTCAGGAGATTATCGCCGGTGCCGTCGGCAAGGACAATACTTACGGGACAATTGTTGGTCGCATTAAACCTGGGCCGGCCACGTTTCTTAGAGTCAGCACTGACGACCTGGAGGGCGCACTGAGAGCATACGTTGGCCAGGGCAAGTTCACCAACGATAAGCTTGACACATTTGGCGGCTACGGCGTGATGAAGATAAACAACCTCCAGTCGCTAATGGCTTACGTGTGCAACATGGGCTTAGAGCACCACGTGGCAGTGTCGGCGTCCCAGGCAGCCGATGCGGTTGCCGAGGCTTTGGGCAATTACATGGGCTGGGACATATACAGGCACATTTAGGCCCAATCGTTCATAGTTCAGTGTTCGTTGTTCGTAGATCAACTATGAACAATGAACTACGAACAAAGAACCAATCTATGGTACTACGGAGAGTCCGTCATTAAGCCAGCCATCGGCAATAGCAGCGAAGTCTGCCAGGTCAATCACACAATCGCCGTTAATGTCGGCACGTAAATCTATCTGGTCGACATTAAAGCATCTGGCTGGGCAGAGCCTGATGTTGTCAATGTAGACAGCGTCGCGGTCTTCCAGTGCCTGGCCGGAATCGGTCCCGCTACCGACGCCGATAGTGATTTTCTTGATAGCAGCCAGGTTTACGCCGCTGAACTCTGTGAGAGCTATGTCCCACTGTTGCCACGCCTCCGACCGAACCGCGTATGTGTAGGGGTGCGGGACGGTAGCGGTTTTGCCGGCTGCATCCTCAAGCCGGATAAACATAGGCTGCTCAACATTGGCGTTGGCGCCACGGAAAGCCAGCGACAGCGCCTTGGCGCCATACCTGGTCCAGTCCTGGGCGGCGGCAAAGGTGTTTGTGGCTTCGGTAAGGTATGGGGCGTACTGATTCTGGAATTCAAAACGCATTGACTTTGCGTCCTGGTTTACGGTGCCAGTATCAACGAAGACATACTTATAGCCGCCCGCGATATTGTGCACCCATTTGGATTGTATGGCGGTGTCGTCAGCATAGGACTCAAAATCGTCCACCGGCAGGCACTGCCCGGTAGTAAACGTCCACGTATGACCCGTAACCGTACTTGAAGCGCCTACCTCGTCCACTCGCCACTGGTAGGTCTGCCCGAATTCCAGCGGGCCTGGGTCGTAGGTTTTACCAGCAGGAGCAGGGGCCATTTTTTGCATAGCTCCCGCTTTTCCGAACCACAATTGGCGGGAAGTGGCAAAAGCCGCCTCTATCCAGCTAAGGTCAGCCTCGATTGAGACGCCCGTTGCTCCGTCTGCAGGACTCGGATTGACCGCCGCCGGACCGTCTGAAATAGAGAAAACATCGTCAAAAGTGCAGTGGTAGCCGACCGGTTCGGGATCTTGATTCGAGCTAAAGATACCGCTGCTGCCGCTGGCGAACACGTTATCATGGATACCTTTCCCCTCCCAGGGGTCGTTGCCGCTGGTGTCGATGAAGGTCGGAGTTCTCACGAGCAAAGGGCCGCCCTTGTACTGATAGATACTGCCCGTGAGGTACACCGGGTCTGACCCGACTACGTCCAGCTCAACATAGTGGCTTCTGGCGTGGTCCAGGCCAGGCACTGGAACCTCTGGCTGATAGGTCTGCATAATCTGGTCATCGAGGTTAACAATCTTTAGCAGTTCAATTCTCAGATTGGCGGGGCTATCCTCATAATGTATGATCATGATGTAGGCGCTGGCAACGATGCCTGGCGCGCCGGTCAGCGAACCATCCGGGTCAATGAAGTAACTTGCCCTAGCCGCCAGACCGTGATAGTTACGAGAGGCGTCACCGGTGACATTGAATACCGCACCGACGCGGACGTCGCGGAACACTTCATCTGAACCGAAGCCCATGCCGAACGCCGAGCCTGGGGGCATCGCGCCAACTGAAGTAGTCTCACTAATAGACAGGTAGTCATTGTTAGCGGCACCGTCCTGTATAGTCGCCTTGAATGTCTTGGTCACGTCAGGGTAGCAGTAGAATTTCCAGGTTGTCAGATCGAAGGCGTTGCCGCCGAACGTCTCCGACCAGTTGGCATGTGCGGTGACATAAATTGCGAAAAGCAGGCCTGTCATCACATAAATTTTTGAGTTCTTAATTAGCATAAATTCTTCTCCTTCTGAGAACCGAAATCAAGAAATCCTGGCTTGCGGGCGTATAGCAGTGGTGATTTGCCTGGTGCGCATTGCCCCGCCTGCCGCAATAATGCTTGCCCCAGCGGAGAACTGAAAAAGCTCCGCATCTTAAAAACCCAAACAGACGCAAATTTACCTAATTTGATTTATAACACATTAACGAGACAACTTCAAGAAAAAACTTTGAGGCAACATCTCGCAGAATCTACCGCAGAGAATGGCCAGACCGCAGAGGAAAAGGCCGAAATTGAGAACCTTAGCGTCCTCTGCGGACCGGGCGGCAAAATTAGGAGCAACTGCGATAAGTACTTGTGGCAACAGGTATTAGCGTCTATGATGCCACTTCTATCTGGTCCTCTCGGTAATCAAGAATTCAGAAACCGGCTAGCCAACGTCCACCGGAGAGAAAATTTGCCTTTCTATTGAAGATTCTGCTTGACACTGGGGATGCCTGCCCCTATACTGGGTAAATTAGGCAAGGAGAGTAAGCCGCTAACGTCGAGACTTGAGAACTCAGGAGGGGTTTTCTCGCGAGAAGGTAATGTAAGAAGTTGGAGGAAGGGTAAAATGAAACAAGAAAGACTTTTGGTTTTGCTGGTAGTGTTGGGGCTGATGACTGCTCCGGTCTGGGCTGCGAGTATCCCCATTCTTAAACCGGGCGATTTTATCATCGGCATCGACACCGATGGAATGGTTTCGAGCAGTAGTTATCCGGCCGCTGAAAACCCACCAAAACTGCTGGACAGCAACCCTGCCACTAAGTACCTGAACCGTGGCGGGGCCGGTAGCGGGTTCATCGTCACACCGAGCCTAGGCATGACTCTGGTGCAGAGCTTTACACTGACGACGGCCAACGACTCTGCGGCTCGCGACCCAACCTCATGGGAGCTGTACGGCACGAACGCAGCTATTAAAAGTGTTGACAACAGCACTGGCCTTGCCGAGAGCTGGACGTTGATGGGCTCTGGTGCGCTGGCGTTACCCGCCACTCGGCTGACACTCGGCCCGGTTGTTACGGTAGGCAGCATGACGCCCTACACGTCGTATAAAATGATGTGGCCGACTAACGCTGGTGACAGCCTCCTACAGGTCGCGGACGCAGCATTCTACCCGATGCCCGACGGCACCGGCGGCAACCTGCTGGCAGTGGGAGATCCCATCCTGGCCGTCGAGGTGGGTTGGCAAAGCCGTTCTCCGGCCGTGGGCCCGACTGGCTTGTCCGAGGGCCCGGCCAGTGCCATTGACCGCACGACGGACTGGAAGTACTTGAACTTCGGCGAAGAGAATTCGGGCTTCATTGTGACCCCGTCGATTGGCCCATCCACTTTGGACAGCTTCCAGATCACAACAGCCAATGATTCCCCGGAACGTGACCCGACGATTTGGATGCTCTATGGCACGAACGCCCCAATCACCAGTGCCAACAACAGCGCCGGGACCAGCGAGACGTGGAAACTGATCGCTGGCGGCTCAATAGACTTGCCGGCGGAGCGTAACACGCTCGGGCCGATACTTCAGATCTGCAACCAAGCTGAGGCCTATACATCCTACAGGATGCTGTTCACGGGCGTGAAGAATGCGGCTGCGGCCAACTCGATGCAGATCGGCGAGATTCAGTTCTACGGCGTTCCCGAGCCGGCAACAATTTGTTTGCTTGGCTTGGGTTGTTTGGCTCTGCTGCGAAGACGTGGGCAATAAGCAGCCGGACTCGTCTCGGCGGAGCGCCGAGCCGTAGCCGGAATAGTACGTGCGTGTATTATCCGCCAGCCCCGTACAACAGAATATGCAGTGAAAGTGATTCCTGCGTGCGGGTGACTAGTTATGTGCCCGCGGAGGAGGCTAGTGCGCTGTCCTCACTTTGCCGCTGAGCGGCAAAGAGAGGGTGGCGCACTTTTTTTATCTTCGTTGCTAAGAGCTTATCTGCCATTGTCATTGCGAGGGAGCGTAGCGACCGAAGCAATCTCTTGCCCTGATAGTGTTGAGATTGCCGCGCCCGACAAGTCGGGGCTCGCAATGACAAACGCCTACCACAAAATCTGGTCACAAACATTGCAGAAAAGCGAAAATTCGCAATTGAAAACTGACGCCTGAAAATTTACAATTGCGAATCTATGAACGCCATATTGCTTGAGGATGTGTGCAAGTCTTTCGGCGATGTGCACGCAGTGGACAATTTGAGCCTGAATGTCCCGGCGGGCAGCATATACGGCTTCCTCGGCCCCAACGGCGCCGGCAAAACAACCACCATTCGCATGATTATGAACATCATCCGCCCGGATAGCGGGCGCATCTCCATATTCGGCGACCATTCCGTTGAGCGAGTCAAGACTCGTATCGGCTATATGCCCGAAGAGCGGGGGCTGTACCGCAAGATGAAGGTCGCCCAAGTGCTGAGCTTTTTCGGGGCAATCAAAGGTTGCAATGCCAGAGACCTTGCCCGGGGTGTGCCCCAGTGGCTGCAGCGGATGGAACTTGCCGACTGGGCGGGCAAAAAGGTAGAGGAACTCTCAAGGGGCATGCATCAGAAGCTCCAGTTTGCCGTTACCGTGATCAATGAGCCGGACCTGGTAATTCTTGATGAGCCTTTCTCAGGCCTGGACCCGGTGAACCAGGACTTACTAAGGGACATCATTCTTCAGATGCGTAGCGCCGGCAAAACCATCGTTTTCTCCACGCACGTGATGCACGAGGCCGAGCAGCCTTTGCGACTTCATTCTCCTGCTCAACAAGGGAAAGCCAATACTGGATGGCAGGCTGGACCAGATTCGTTGCCGGCAAAAAACCCACGCCGTCTGCGTAGAGGTGCAGGGGGATACAAGCTTCATCGAGAACCTCCCGATAGTCGAAAAGGTGCAATCCCAAGGTAAGGAACTGGAAATCACGCTAACTGAGAACGCTGACGCACAACAACTGCTCGGTTATCTGGTGAATCGAGTGCGTGTGCTACGCTTTGAGGTAAAGGTGCCTTCGTTGCACGAAATCTTTGTGAGTTTGGTTAAAAAAAGCGATGCAAAAGATACTTAAGATTGCCCAGCGTGAATATATTGAGGTCGTCCGCACCAAGACGTTCCTTCTGAGCATCTTGATGACGCCGGCTATCATAGCAATGGTCATATTCGTCAATAGCCTAACCCAGCGTAGCATAACGGGCCCGCGTCCGCCCAGGACAATTCTCGTAGCCGACCTGTCGAAGGAGCTAACAGACGAAATCAAGACCTCATTTGACCAGTATAATACGTCAAATCCGCAGCGGCAGATCCTACTGCAAGCTTCTGCCGCCGACGACAGTTTAGATGAATCGGCTAAGAAGAAAGTCCGGGCCGGCCAATTGGATGTCTATGTTGTCCTGGACAAGGATACCGTCGGGGGAACCGGCACAATCCACTCCTTTACTCGCGGCACAAATATAGCCGAGCTTGACCTGCTTTCAACCGTAGAGAATCTGCTCAATAGCGCTATTGTCAACCGGCGCTGTAAGGTGCGGGATATTTCGCCGGAGCTGCTTGCCGAGCTTCGCCGTCGAGCACCGGTAGAGCGGGTGGACATAGGGTCGCCTTCGCAGCAAAAACCTCTAAGGGAAGGTGAGCAAGTCACCAAGATGATGGTTCCTTTTTTCTTTATGTTCCTGATGTTTATGGGCATCTTCGGCATGGGCCAGCACATTCTTACCAGCGTTATTGAGGAGAAAAATTCTCGGGTAATGGAAGTTTTGCTGTCGGCGGTGAGTCCATTTGAGCTGATGGCCGGCAAGATTATGGGACTGGCCGGCATTAGTTTAACCGTGATGACTTTGTGGGCCGCCGCCGCGTGCGGCACCGCCTATTACGGAGGTTCTCGCTGGTGGCACGTAAGCATAGACCTGCCGACGGAAATCCTTCCATATTTCGTGATTTACTTCGTTCTGGGCTTTCTGATGTTTAGCTCAATCCTGGCGGGGATTGGCTCGGTCTGCAATACTCTCAAAGAGGCCCAAAGCCTTATGATGCCCATCACCTTCATTTTCATCTTGCCGATGGTTGCCTGGTTCAACCTTGCTCAGCATCCGGATGGGCTGTTAGCCAGGGTTTTGTCGTTTCTGCCGCCGCTGACGCCGATGGTGATGACGCTGCGGCTGGCTTCAACTCCGCCGCCGTCATTTCTTGAGGTTTTTGCTTCAATCATATTGCTGGCCGCCTTTGTGCCGGCTGTGATGTGGATGGCTGCTAAGGTTTTTCGGACCGGCATCCTTATGTACGGCAAACGCCCCGGCTTTCGGGAGGTTATTCACTGGCTACGGCAAAGTTAGTAAATTGCACAGGAGAATGCAAATGAGAAAAGATAGCTGGTTAAGAGTTGGCTTCACCTTAATCGAGCTATTAGTGGTAATCTCTATCATCGCTCTGCTGATGGGTATACTCATGCCAGCGCTGGGTAGAGCTCGTGAGGCGGCACGTTCCACAATTTGCATGGGCAACGTAAGGCGGATTTCGACGGCAGGACATATATATGCTCTTGAACAGGACGGTGGCTTTCCACCCTATCGGATGAGGAAAGCTAAGCCCACCGACCCTGACGGTTACGTCAACGAATACGGCCGGAAGAATCCGAGGTGGCAATGGTTCTTTGACCACGGCATAGGGCCGGTAATCGATCCGACGCCTTACCTTGAGAGTATCAAGAATAAAGGGTACTTCGATGACAGCGATACGCTGATTATGACCAATGATTATTTCATGTGCCCTTCATTCCACTACCCTGATTTCGACAAGCGGGACATCCGAAACGGCTCGTACGGATACAACTATCAATATCTTGGCAATCCGAGAGTAACCGCGGACGGAGGACATTTCCAGAATTTTCCGGTCTATATAGCAAAAATTCAGCGGCCGAGTGAGACTGTTATCATAGCCGACAGCCGCGGCGCTCGTGGCCAGACCGGGCCACCGGATATTCCACACGGGCTGCATTCCTACACGCTGGACCCGCCCAGGATAGCTCGCAGTAAAGCAGCTACGGAATTTGGCTTCACAGATATAGGGCCGGTTATCGAGCAACAGCATTCCCCTGCTGAGGCCAGGCACAGCGGAAAGGCAAACGTCTCTTTTGTTGATGGGCACGCTGAACACATCTCGCTGAAAGACCTCGGATACGTGCTTGACGCTGGTGGCAGTGTCATAGCCGACCATCCCGAAGGCAGCAATCGTTTGTGGAGTGGAACCGGGCGCACCGAACGGTAGAGAGCTTAACCTACAAATCCGATATATCCGACGTATAAATGTTCGAAATGAAGAGGGGGAAAAAATGATGGCATATAACAGAAATGATCGGTCGGGGAAAGTCCCATGCCTACTGCTGCTTTGCATTTTTGCTTTAGCGGTGCATGGTGGTTGCGCCAAAAAGGAAAAAGCAGGAGAGCCGTAAGGAACTGGTTGTTTTGTGTGGCAGTTCATTTGCCGCAGCCGATGGAACAGCTGTGCTCGGAATTCACAGCCAAAACAGGTATAGAGATGGCGACCACTGTAGCCGGCAGCGAGGATTTTCTGCCCCTGATCAAAGTGGGGCGAAAAGGAGACATCCTTGTCACCCACGACCCATATCTTGATTATGTCGCTGACGCCAACGCCCTGGGAGATCACGCTGCGGTGGGTTTTGTAGCGCCGGTGCTGGCGGTGCAGAAAGGCAATCCCAAAGGCCTGACACGCATAGAGGACTTGGCCAGGCCCGGCTTGAAAGTCGCGCTGACCGATCCGCAGTATTCTACCTGCGGCGAGATGGTTTTTGCCCTTTTGGAGAAAAAAGGTATAAAAGATGCGGTAATGAAGAACGTTGAAAACCGCTTGACCAAAGGGCATAGCACGCTTGGGACGTTTCTCAAGACCCAGGCAGTTGATGCGGTCATTATCTGGAACGGCGTGGCCTATACATTCCGTGACAGCCTGGAAATTGTCCCCACGCCTTATGAATACGATAACGAGATACGGGTGCACATCATCGGTTTAAGCTATTCTAAACAGCCCAAATTGGTTGAGCAGTTTATTGAATTCGCCCGAAAGAGAGGCCCGAGATTTTCGCCCAGCATGGCTACACAAAAGACAGCGAAAACTTAAAACTCAAAACTCAAAACTCAAAACTATTGAATTCGTCTCCACAAGGCAAACAGTTGCTGCTTTACTGTGCTGCCGGCATCCGCCCGCCGGTCGATGAGCTGGTTGAAGTGTTCAGCCGAGATTACAGGGTGAGAATTGCGGTAGATTATGCCGGTAGTGAAATGCTCTTATCTACGATAAAACTTGCTCGCAGGGGTGATTTGTATATGCCCGGCGACAGGCACTACATGGACCAAGCTGTTCGGGGAAAGATGATTCTCTCGTACCGGCCGGTGTGCTACTGGGTGCCAACCATCCTGGTGCAAAAGGGTAACCCGAAAAATATCCACGCCTTGGAGGATCTATTTCAAGGCGGTCTAAAGTTAGGTCTGGGCGACCCGAACGTCTGTGCCATAGGCAGAGTAACACAGCAGATACTTGCCAAGAACAACATCGCTTGGGAGGATATAAAAGAGTATGTCGTGTACCAATCGCTGACGGTTAATGAGCTGGGTATGCAAATACAGGCACGGGCACTCGATGCGGTCATTGTTTGGGACGCAATAGCGCAATACTATAGCCAATACGGTGATCAGATACCCATTGCCGCGGAGAAAAACATAACCTCCACTGTGGATATAGGCGTGCTGACATTCACTAAGCAGAAAGAACTGGCGGAAAAGTTCGTAGATTTTGCCACGGGCGAATCCGGCCGGGCGATTTTTGAGAAATATCACTACCGCACCACGGCTCCGCGGTAAAGAGGCGGGGACAAAGAAAATGCAAAAAATACAATCGATGCTTAGGGTTGCTGTGTGTTTTTCTATCACGGCACTTGTGATCGGATGTGCGACTGTCAAAAAAAACCCTGGAAAGCTTTATATCGTTGGTATGGGTACGACTGCCGACCTCATCACAGTACGCGGCATCGAAACCATAAAGAAGGCAGACATCGTTCTTGTCCACGATCCTCAAGGGCTTAAGGACTGGAAATCCTTCATAGCCAACAAAGAGGCGTGGGTCTTTCCACGTTTCAACCTGTTGTTCTTTGGGATTGACCCTAATACACTGCAAAACCCTTCTGAGAAGGCACTGGCTGAAAAGCTTGCCAGAGCCCGTTGTGAGATCGTCAATAAAATACGTTACGCGGTCGAGCAAGGCAATACCGTGGCCATCCTGGAGGCAGGAGATCCCATGATGTACGGTGAGACCTTTTATCTGGAAATGCTGCCGAAGGATTTTCCATCTGAGATAATACCTGGTGTGGGAGCGTTTCAGGCCGCTGGCGCCGCGGTAAAAATGAGTCCCCCTTATGGCTGGGACACAAACGCCGTAATCCTTACAATGGCTGACTGGCCGGGGCGAGCCGATACCAACGAAAAGCTTATGGAAACTGGAAGCAGCATGGTTTTCTACACCATGCATCTGGACTATCCAAAGCTCTTCACAGAACTGAAACGACACTATCCTGAAAACACACCTGTCGCCATTGTCTGCTATGCAGGCGACCGGAAACGCCAGAAAGTAATAACAAGTACGGTAGGAAATTTCTTGGATGAGGTAAATCTCCAGAGCATTCCCGTAGACAAACACATGCTGCTTGTGGGTAAGTTTCTTACGGTAGGCCAGGCGAGAAAAGATGGATTAGTCAGCGGCAGGAAATTCATTGAAATGATGCGTTATGAAAATCGACAACGCGATGAATAGAACCGAGCACGAATATTTCTGTGACTGCGAGGGATGCCGAGGTGCTCGCGGTGGCTTCACCCTTGTCGAGTTGGTGGTGGTGATCTCGATAATGGGGATTGTCCTGTCAATTCTGCTGCCCTGCCTGTCCCGCACGCGGGCAATGACTAAGGAGGTGGTGTGCGGGGGGAATCTGCGAACTTGGGGGCAGACGTTTCTTATGTACGCTGATGATTACGACGGCACTCTGCCACACACAGACGACCGTGCCCGTAATCGTCCGCCGGACGTTTATGACCCAACTCATCCTGAGCACGAGTGCTGCTACATCGACCTCTTGCCGCCATTGATGGGCAGACTTCCGTGGCGAGAGTTTCCTAATGGGTCCAAGCCCATCAACGACATCTGGCAATGTCCCGAAGCCAAGCCGCTACCAGACTCAGCTTACAGTCCCAGCTATCAACCCTCGGTGCAAGGCTATCACAGCTATGCGATGAACTCGTATTTAGAGCACGATTTCGAGTTTGGAAGATATAAACAGTACCCCAGCTTCCTCAAGTTGTCTTTGTGCCGGGCGCCATCGCGAGCTATTCTTATGTTCGAGCAGACTCTCGACCCGCAACAAGGATATGGCCAACAAGGAGGCCATTCGATGGCCGGTCGATATACCGCCGAAGATGCTCGTGCATTGGCCGAGCGACACGCCCATATCCGGGGCGGACTCGGCGGCAACGTTATCATGCTTGACGGCCACAGACAGTGGAGGAACGATTTATGGGATGAATCGCTGGGTAATCCTCGGATACCTTCCGAAAACGACCTGACATGGTTCCCATATTAACTCAAGAAAGGGGAAGGTGATTTATGAGCATACGTTTTTTATATCTCTTAATCGCGAGCGGTTTCGCCGGGCTGTTTATACAGGCTGCGCCGGTGAAAGCTGCCAGCGTCAAAACATTCGCCATAGATGTTGATACGTACATCGACAGTCGTGATGCGACATACAACTATGGTGTTGCTACGACAGCCAAAGTTCTGGTCAACGGCACGGACGGGACACTAGCGCGAGTTCTGTTCAGACTGCCCGATGGTATCTGGTCGATTTCCGAGGATCAATTGATCTCGGTAAAGGTCTGGTTCTATGTCTGGATGGATCGAACTGCGGAGCGGACCGTGACGCTATATCCATTGATTAGAGGATTCGTAGAAGGTACAGGCGACGGGACGCCCTCTGGCGACGGCGCGACCTGGCAGACATACGATGGCAGCAATTCGTGGACCTGTACGGGGGGCGACTACGACTCCAAGGCCTTCGTTCAAGCAGTCGAGTCATCGAATTGGTTTAGCTGGGATATCACTGCTCTATGGAACAATCCGGCTTTACGTTTGTTTGGCGTTATGCTGAAGATGAATGATGAGTCAGACCCAGGTTACCCGAACATACCTCGCGCCGTTCACCAGCAGTGATGGCCCGGCTAACCAGCGCCCTTACATCGAAGTTACATACGCTGATTGGCTGAGGGCTGACATAAACGGTGACGGCGTTGTGGACTTGCTTGATTTTGCCATATTGGCATCAGACTGGTTGCGCAAGGATCCTTCTGTCGCTGCCGATATAGCTCCCCCAGGTGGTGATCGTATCGTGGATGCCCTCGATCTAAATGAACTAACCTCACACTGGCTGGAATCTGAAGATAGCGAGGGTTTATAATAGGCATCGGAGAAAGATTTCAAATGAAAAATTTCGTGTGTACTCCTGTAAGAGGCTGGCGCGATCGCGTTTTCTCCGCCGCGACGTTTTTCTTCGTAGCTGCCTTCGTGGCGTTTGTATTGGTACTGATTGTCACGGACGTTTTCTACGTCAATACCAAAGCGGTCATCACGGTTCTAACCTCGAGATTTATCCGGCACGCCCTTTGGATGAGTATCTGGACGACCTTTGTTACGACTTCTATAGCTTTACTGTTTGCCGTACCTATGGGATATGCCCTGAGCCGCTTTCGGTTTCCCGGCCGGCTCTTAGCCGACACCCTTGTTGATTTGCCCGTTGTATTTCCGCCTTTGGTTGTCGGTCTTACGCTGCTGGTATTTTTCTCCCAAGCGAGGTTGGGCCGATGGATACAAGAAGACCTGGGTCTGGAGTTTGTTTTTCAGCCCAAAGGCATCGTGCTGTGTCAGTTTTTTGCTGCCGCCAGTCTTGCAATACGGTCGGCTAAGGCTGCCTTTGATAGCGTCGACCGACGGCACGAGGATGTGGCGCTGACCTTGGGCTGCACCCAGTGGGGGAGTTTCTACCGGGTTTGTCTGCCTCTGGCTCGCAACGGTATTGTTGCCGGCGGCATCTTGACCTGGGCGCGGGCATTCGGGCTTTTTGGACCGTTGATGATCTTTGTCGGGTCGTTTCGTGGCCGGACAGAAGTTCTAAGCACTACCATCTTTCTTGAGCAGTCGGTTGGCAATCTTGAGGTGGCTCTGGCAATAGCGCTACTGCTTATCTTCATGGCTCTGGTTGCTATAACTATTATTCGGCTTCTTGGCGGTTCGGTGCTGTAAAACCATGATTCGCACAGAAGAGCTTTGTTTTGCCATCGGCACATTTGTGTTGCAGCACTTGAATATCGAGGTCGCGGCCGGGCAGTATTTTGCTCTCTTGGGGCCGCCCGGCTCGGGTAAGACCCTATTTCTGGAGTGTCTGTGCGGCCTAAAGAAAATCCATTCGGGCAAGATATTCATCGACGCCCGTGATGTCACGCACCTTGAGCCTCGCTCGCGGCATATCGGTTACGTGCCGCAGGATTACGCCCTTTTCCCACACCTTTCAGTCGAGCAGAATATCGCGTTCGGCTTACATGCTCGCCGCTGTCAACGAAAAGATATCGCTACCAGAGTCGCCCAGATCGCTGACTTGCTTGGGATTGGGCATCTTTTGCCGCGCAGGATTGACGGCCTCAGCGGCGGTGAAAGGCAGCGGGTGGCGCTTGCAAGGGCTCTGGTCTTGCGTCCAAAGGTCTTGCTGCTGGATGAGCCGGTTTGTGCCCTGGATGAGGTCACGCGACAAGATGTCTGTGCCCAGTTGTTGCGGATTCAGCGACAGCTTGGCCTGACTACTATCCACGTGAGCCACAACCTGGAAGAGGCTTTTTCCGTAGCCAACCGCGCCGCCATATTGTACCAGGGCGTCATCCAGCAGGTCGGTTCTCTGGATGAACTACTGCGCAGGCCAAACACCGAGTTTGTTGCCCGTTTTATGCGATGCGAAAATATCTATTCGGGTGAGTTGATAAGCAGCAGCGCCAACGACTGCCGCGCCAGAGTCAAGGATGGTATTGAGTTTCACGTGCCGGGCCAACACCAGGGCAAAATCAAGTTTGTGATCAGGCCGGAAGACGTGCTTGTTTTTCCCCGCAGTAGCCATAACCCCAAGTGTGAAAACGGATTTGCTGCCAATCTGGTTCGCTGGCGTGACTGCGGCGGTTACATGAGACTCGAATTAGATGGCCCGCTCAGTATGATTGCACACGTAACTCACGCGGCATTTGCCGGGCTGAAACCCGACAGCGATAAGGGCGTAAATGTTGCGTTACCGCTCAGGAGTATTCACGTGCTCAGGCAATAACCCCGCCATCACTATGGCGGGGTTGCCTTTATCCGTGCGGGCGTCATCGGCAGACAAAGTATTCTTACGCCTATCGCATCGTAAATGGCGTTGGCTACAACGGCGCCCATACAAATAATCGCCGGCTCACCGCCTCCCTGTGCGGAGATTTCGTCGGCCTTAACGAGCACCGTCTCGATTTTTGGCAGCCATGAGAAGCGAGGGATTTCGTAGGTATTAAAGTTCACATCGAGAATTTTCCCGCCCTTGAAACGGATTTCCTCGGCGCAGCGCATAGCCCAATCCCATAGTGACACAGCCCTCCATCTGCAATTTTGCCCCTTCAGGGTTAATCACCACGCCCATATCCTGGGCACAGACCACGCGTTTGACCTGAACATGCCCGGTATTCTTATCGACTTCTACCTCAGCTATATGTGCGACATAAGTGCCTGAATCAATGCCACAGGCTACCCCCAAGCCGCGACCACTATGCCCCGCTGATGGGGTCCAGCCGAATTTTTCTGCGGCGGCTTTGAGAACTCTTATCATTCTCTGGTCGCTCAAATTCTTCAGGCGAAACTCTACAGGGTCGATTTTTGCCTTGGAAGCCATAATGTCAATCTGCGATTCTCTGGCAAATGTATTGGTGTTGTTGGCCGGTGCACGCCACGGGCCAACGCTGAAAGGATGCGGGCCGGGCGAGCCTCGGCCCCATTCTCCAAAGGCTGCCGTGCGATGATGCGGTATGCTATAAAACTGCCCAGCGCCTCTTGAGCCTGCGAAGTAGACGCCGTAATCCCAGAAGACGATTTTGCCTGAGTTGTCGATTCCCGATTTTATTTTTACGACCGCTGCTGGGCGAAAGCTGTCATAGAAGAACTCTTCCGCCCGGCTCCAGGCAACCTGGACGGGTTTGCCGGCTAATTTTGCCAACCTTGCTGCTTCTACTGCCTGCGAGCCTTGAGTTTTTCCGCCGAATCCTCCTCCGACAAAAGGGGTAATGACGCGGACATTTTCGCCGGGTATGCCCAATGCCCGTGCTACCTGGTCCTTGATGGTGAAAGGCCCTTGAGTCGACGCCCAGACGGTTGCCTTGTCGCCTGCAACTTTGGCTAAGGCGGTATGCGTCTCTATAGGGGCGTGGGCAACATAGCTATTCAGGTACGTATGCTCAACCATAATCTCGGCGAGTTCTTCGCCGGTTTTAATGTCGCCGCCGCTAGCTACTACATCGCTCTTTGGAGCATTCTTGAGCAGGTGCTCAAAGATGTTCTCATCATCGACTTGTGCCTGCGGCACATCAAACTGGGCCTTGATTTTTGCCAGGGCCTTTTCCGCCTCATCAGGACTTTTTGCCAGAACGGCGACTAAATCACCATCCCGCACCAGTTGCACATCCGCCATTTTTTCAACTGCGGAGGTATCAATGCTGGTTAATTTAGCGCCGTGAGCGGACAGTCGCAGAATGCTCGCATACAACATATCGGGCAGCCGGATGTCGCCGGCATATTTGGCCTTTCCGGTAACTTTCTCCACCGCGTCCCGGCGTAAAACCGGTTTGCCGACGATACTGAATTCGGACACCGTCTTTAAGACGGGTTTTTGTTTTGCCCGCCGGGCAATCGTTTTGCCGTTGGCAAGTTGCGCGTACGTGACCTGTTTTTGCTTTTCGTCTTTGTCGAATATTACGCCCTCTTTGGTTGTCAGCCGGTCGGCGGGTATCCCTAGATGTTCGGCTGCTAACTCTATCAAAACGGCTCTGGCTTCTGCCCCTGCCGCCCTGAGAGCCGGCCCAAAGAAACGGGTGGTCATAGATCCGAAAGTGCCCATATCCCAGGGGCACAGCGCGGTGTCGCCCATGACCATATCCACCGATTCCAGAGGTACGTCAAGCTCATCGGCCAACATTTGGGCCAACGAAGTTATGACGCCCTGGCCCAGCTCGACTTTGCCGGTGAAGCAGGAGACTCGGCCATCTGCTGCCACTCTGAGATAGGCGTTAAAATCATCGGGGTATCCTCTGCCGCGTCCTTGTGCCTGCAGTACCGAGGGATCGCCGAGATAGAAAAGGATTACGATGCCGCCGCCCGCGCTTTTTAGAAATTCTCGCCGGTTAAGCTGGGTGCACTTCAATAGTTTTGAGTTTTGAGCTTTTAGTTCTAAGTTTTCGACTTTTGTCATCGCTGAACTCCTTTGGCTTCTGCGGCTACGGATTGAACTGCCTGAACGATACGGGCGTGTGCCCCGCATCGGCACAGATTACCCTCCATCGCCTGGATAATCTGTGCCTGTGTCGGCTGGGGATTCTTAAGCAATAGGCCGTAGGCGGTCAGAATCATGCCGGGCGTACAGAAACCGCATTGAAGGGCATCGTGCTTTATGAACGCCTCTTGAATAGGATGGGGTTTGCCGTCGCTGGCTAATCCTTCAATCGTAAGAATCTTTTTTTCTTTTACGCCCTTGATTGGAAACCGGCACGAATGGACAGGCTCATCATCCACAAGAACGGTGCAGGCGCCGCATAAGCCCGCGCCGCAGCCGTACTTGGCTCCCGTAAGGGCCAGGTCGGTGCGCAAAACCCATAGAAGCATCCGGTCGCCGTCTGTGGTCAGGCTTATGGGTTTGCCGTTAAGCGTGAAGGAAATGTTTTCCATCATGTCGAGTCTCCTGCGTTTCCGCCGCTGGCGGACCGGCAAGTTTGAAATTGAAAATTGGCAATTGAAAATTTACAATGCCGGCTATTATACCATGAATGATTTTGAAATCTATAAGAAGGCAGCCGTTGTTCTTAAAACAGGTGAGAATGTCGCCCTGATAACGGTCATCTCCACAGAAGGCTCAACTCCCGGAAAAGTTGGCTATAAGATGCTTGTTTGGGGGCAGGACCCCCAGACCCTCGGCACCGTGGGAGGAGGCCTGGTCGAGGCGGAAATTATTGATATAGCTAAAGGTACCCTTCCAAAGGCAAAAACTCTGGTCCGTAGGTTCAGCTTTCACGGCCCAAGGGACGCTGAAAGAGGAATATGCGGAGGGGCGATGGAACTCCTTGTCGAAACCTTCAATCAAAAAAGCCTGCCGCTATTTCAAGACCTTGTGGCTGCTATCGAAAACGGGCAAAAAGGTGCGTTGGTTTCCATTATTTCGCCCAAAAGAGCCGCGAAAAAAGTCTTCGTCAGAGATGCTGAACAAGTTGATGTCACTGCGATTTTAGTGACCAGGGATCAGGAATCGGGGATCAGGATGCTGACCCCTGACCGCTGCTCCCCGATCCCTGTTCCAGAAAAACCTGAAAGGAGGACACTACAAGGCAGCGTGGAAGTATTTATCGAGCCTGTCTTGGAAGAACCGATAGTTTTTATTTTTGGCGCCGGACATTTATCCTACTATATCTGCCGGTACGCAAAATCCGTAGATTTTCGAGTTACGGTATGCGACGACCGGGCGGAATTTGCCAATAAAAGCAGATTCGCGGATGCAGATAATATCATCGTGGAGAATTTTGAAACCGTTTTCGACAGAATTGACGTCAACAAAAACTCCTATATCGTCATCGTCACAAGAGGGCATCAATCTGACCAGATAGTTCTTGAGAAAGCAGTCAAGACCAACGCAAAATATGTCGGAATGATCGGCAGCAAGAAAAAGACCGCAACTATCCTGAAAAGACTACGGGAAAAAGGGATTCCGCAAAAAGTGTTGACAAGGGTTTATTCGCCCATCGGTATTTCAATAGGCGCGGTTACTCCACAGGAAATTGCCCTGAGCATAGTATGTGAGCTGACAAAGATCCGCAGACTCGGCGAAACGCCCGCGGTAAAGCACCTGAGAATATCCGCCCGCGGCCGCGCCCAGCGCTGGGCGGGGCAGGAGGAAAAGTGATGATAAATGCTGTGGTTCTGGCAGCCGGGCAGTCAAAAAGAATGGGTAAGCCAAAGCCCTTGCTGAAATGCGAGGGCGGGACATTTTTAGGGCAAATTATCTCTGTGCTCAAGCTTTCCAATGTGGACAGAATTACCGTAGTTCTGGAGCCGAGGCTGAAGCCATAAGAAAAACGGTCGATCTATCCGGCACCGAGGTGGTCATAAATAAAAACTACCAGAAAGGGCAGTTGTCGTCTCTTATCGCGGCGATAGAAACTACCCCGCCAAAGACACAGGCGATACTTGTCTGTTTGGCGGACATGCCTTTTATTACTGTCGAGGTTGTCAACGAAATCGTTGCCAAATTCAAGGAAACCAGTGCCGCAATCATAGTTCCCGTTTTCAACGGACAAAGAGGCCACCCCACACTGTTCGCAAGGGCCGTGTTCGATGAATTGCTCAATGCCCCGGCAGAACAGGGCGCCAGATATGTCCTGTACTCAAACGAGCAGCGGATACTCGAGCTGCAAACATCTGACAGTGGGATACTGATTCGTATTGATACGCCCGATGACTATAGACTGCATTTTGGAGCCGAGCCGACGCTCGCCGGTGATTCGCTAACGTGAGGATTGGCAATTGACAATTGAAAATCGACAATTGAAAATTGGACGCTGGGCATGGAAACTCATTCCGGTCATCGTCATCTCCCTATCGGTGAAATGTCTGCTTGCTCGGTATTTCCTTTTTAACGGGGATGAGGCCTACTTCACTCTCTGGGGCAAACACATCAGTGCCGGATACTACGACCACCCTCCGATGATAGGTTGGCTGCTGCACCTATTGTTGTATGTCGGCGACTCCGTGCTGCTGCTGCGATTGTTGCCCATAGTATTTAGCACCGTCGTTGGTGTCGGGCTATATGTGCTGTTAAAGCCGCATGATGAGCGCAAAGCGTACCTTGTTTTCCTGCTATTTATGGTCTCCCCCATGAATACCATGTTCATTCTGGTTGCACCGGATGACCCACTGCTACTATTTTCTTTCCTGTCGGTCTTTTTCCTTTTCAAAGCGGAAAGAGCCACAGATTTCACAGATTACACAGATTTGGTTTTTAGCAGTGTGAATCCGTGTAAATCCGTGTCTAAAAAGGTGGAAATTAGACGGAGATACCTGTACTATTTTCTTTCGGGAGTTTTTTGGGGTCTGGCTTTTCTTTCCAAGTATTTTGCGGTGCTGCTGGCCTTTTCCTACCTGGTTTATTTCCTGTCGGTCCGTAAAAAAACTGAAAACTCAAAACTGAAAACTCAAAGCTCAAAACTCTTTTTGCCTTTGTGCCTTGCCCGCTCGCGGATCAAAGGAATCCTCTTGTTCGTTTTGGGCGCGACTCCATTTGTAGCGCAAAATGCCATCTGGAACTACCAAAACGGCTGGCCGAACATCATGCACAATTGGTTCAATAGATTCGGATCTATGCCGAATCCAGCGGTTAACCTCTTATGCTTAGGCCTTTCTCTGCTTTATCTAATGACGCCGCCTGTCGTGTACTTTTTTGTCAAGAATAAAGCCCGCATCCTACAGGGTGTCTGGCAAGAGAATCCCTCACTGCGCTCGGGACAGGCTTTCGGGTTTTTGCACTGGCTGCTCTGGTTCCTTTGTGCGTCTTTGTCATAGTCTCAATCAGGAAAACCGTGGGGCCTCACTGGTATTGGTCTTTTCTGCCCTATGCCTTCGTTGTTGCCGGCTTGACCCTTGACGCAAATCAAATCGTTAAAAGCATCAAGTTCTCTTGTGTTTTCTCGCTGATACAAGCCTGTCTTTTCCTTGCACTTCCTTTGGCGCCGCTTGAAAGCCTCAAAGGACTGGTCAGCGAGGAAGATCGGGCTTCACTCATTTTCTACATACACCCTGAGAAAGTGGTGCGCTTACTTGAGCCGTATAGAGGCGACTTTGTCTTTGCGACTAGAAGCTATTCGTCCTCTGCTCTTGTGGAGTATCACTGTGGCGACCGTGTGATTGTATTTGGAAATGGGTCACGTCACGCCCGACAGGATGACATCCGAACGGATTTTCGAGAGCTCGATGGGAAGAACCTGTTGATCTTGGAAATAGGTGAGGTGGACGAAAGTCGCTACAGCAATTGCTTTGAAAAAGTGCAGATAATTCCGCTTAGCCCTGCCACCGAGCAAGATCACACGGGGCCCTTCTTTGCCGTGTTAGGATACAATTTCAAATACCAAGAGTATCGCCAGAACTATTTGCGCAGCATCATAACCAGGTTCTACCAGGTCCCTGCCTGGCTGCCTCATGCAAACAACTTCTTCCGTGAGAAGTATGATTTTTGACCACCTCTGTGCCTCTGTGCCTCTGTGCCTTTGTGCCTTTGTGCCTTTCTACTTTGAAGGCCACTACTGCCCTGGTAGAAATCCGGGGATTGTATTTCCTGACTCGGACGAGCCGGAACCAAATAGGTCTATGATGAGTTCTGGAAAAAATCGAAGTTGGGCATACTTTGAAAAGCAACAATGCGTCACCTTTTTTGCTTTTCAAACCATCAGAAATCAGCCCAGGACGTCGCTGTCTATTATTTGAGCAAATCCTGATCTGGATTTGCTCAAATAATATATGTCCAACTTCAATTTTTTCACCATCTTGCGCACAAATTCATTGCTAAGGAACTACAGTAGCTTCATCTTACGCAAGCTCTTGAGGCACCGTTCGACGCACTCCAGAGGCGGATAGGCGTAGATTTCTTGCTCGACGATGTACCATTCTGTCCCGCCGACCGCCTTGCAAAGGGCAAAGAAGGCCTTCCAGTTGATGTCACCTTCCCCGAATAGGGCCTTGTCGTTGGTCTTACTGAACTCCTTCAGGTGCACGGTGATCGCCCGCTCCGGATACCGGTATAAATAGGGCAGAGGGTCGGCCCCACCGTGTAGCGCATTACCCGTGTCAAGCTGCATAATCACATCCTGGCTGGCGTTACTCCAGAAGACATCCCAGGGAATCACGCCATCCATAGGCGCAAATTCGGTACTGTGGTTATGGTAACCAACGAGCATTCCGTGGGGCTTGACTTTCTCCGCCAGCTCGTTGAAGACTTTGGCCGTATCCAGCCATGCCTGGCGCGAGGCCGTGTACTTCTCGGGCAACGAAGGGACGACGAGGTATTTGTTGCCCAGCGTTTTATTGAACTCGATGGTCGGGGTGAGCTTGTCGCCGAGCAATGTATCCAATCCCGTATGTGTGCCGCAGCAAACCAGGCCGTTGTCATCCAGCATCTTGCGCAACTGGTTGGCACTGCGGTCGTAGTAGCCGGCAAATTCGACGCCCACATAGCCCATCTTTGCCACCGCTGCTATCGTGCCCGGCAGGTTGCGCTGGCAGTCCTCACGCACCGAGTAAAGCTGAAGCCCAATCGGAGACCGGCGTTTGGCTTTTTCCTTTGTCTGGCTCTTCTTTTCCTTTTGGGGCTTGGACTTAGCCTCAGCACCGGATGCCAGCATGGCCGCCACAGCAACACTTTCTGCCAGAAAACCTCTTCTCGAAACCGACCCTATTTCGCGTGATAACATTGAATTGTCCTCCTTTTTGAGACCATCCGGAACTATTTAACGCACATAAAATGTAGGGTATGCTGTGCATACCGCAAAACTCCGGCGGATGGGTACGCAAAGCCCTGCATTCCCTACCGTTCTCTCAGCAACGCACTGAGCGACATTTTTAATTATATCCTGCCTTGCGGCCGAGTCTACGGCATTTTGGCCGATTTCCCAGAACCCGTGCCCAGGCTCCCCCCTTGTCTTCCTTCGTAAGACAGCAAAGGGGTGAAGACGTGGGGGCCGGTTTGCGATCCGCCGGTCTGGCGGAAGATAGCCTAAAGCAAATGGCAGAGATAGACCGATTAGTATTATGGGACTCCGGTGTGCCGGGGCGGCCCACTGGTATTGGCAGGACTCGGTTAGGAGATTTAGCGATGCAGTTTCTCAAAGAAATAAAGAAGTGGCTCGGCGAGATTACCGAGATCGCCCTATTGTTGGTTGCCCTTGGAGTCTTGATCACGATATTATTTGGTCAGGATGCTCCTTTTTTTAGCGGCATTGCCATCAATCTCAGCGTGCTGCTGAGCGCCCTGGGCGAAAAAGGGATTACAGGTCTGGTCGCCCTGGGCATCATTCTGTTCTTATTTTACAGGAAAAAGGCCGCTGCTTGATATTTTCAAAAGCAACCTATTTTTTGCTTGACAAAAGCAAAAACTGAAGTGAAAGTATAACCAAGTAGAAGGCTGGAAGGGGCTAAGACCATAGTACAGCTTCCGGTGGACTCTACTTTGCGAAAAGTGAGCCCGACAGAGCTAATCGGTGTTCTGTCGGGCTTTTTATTGTAAGGACGGCACTATAATGGCAACAGTAAATCCGCCGTTTGTCTGGCGGATAGAGCAGAAAAGGAGGTCTGAAATGTTCAAGAAATTTGTAGTTTCCGTTGCGGCTATTCTGCTGCTATCCTCCGCAAGCCTTGCGTCCATAGGCCAAGCCCAGGGGTGCACGGTGGCTGCAAGCAGTTGGATGGCCAATGCCGGATCCGTCGGCTCAGGGGCAGGCAGCAGCGTGACCACAGTTGCTCACGGCCAGATGGCAAGCTCTGCCTGCGGCACGACTACCTTTCAACATCAGACGTGTACCGTTGGTTGGCAAACTCAGCTAATCTGGTGTTTTTACTGGCCGCCGTGTCCGCACCCGTGTCCGCCGTCTCCACGCCCCTGTCCGCCGCCTCCGCCACCGTGCCCGCAGTCGTGCATCGTCAGGGGCGGTGACGCCAGTGCTACTGCTACCGCTATTAGCGATGGCGGAAGTGCCTATGCCAGTGCTCGGGCAGTTGGTGGCGACGCCGTTTGTGGCAATTAAGTGACAAATCGGGCAAGTTTGCGCACCCCCACAGCCGGCGGCTCTGGCCAGCAAGTCTGCGGCCTATCCCAGCCGGATTGATCCTACGTAGCTCGCAGGATGCGAGCGAAATAGGATGGAGGCGGGGGGATTCGAACCCCCGTCCCGAGATGCTTCAAGACAAGCATCTACATGCTTAGTCGCTTCATTATTTTTTCGCCTTACCGAGCGCCAAGCGACAGGCTCTCGGCTCGGCTATTCCGGAATTGATCTTATCCCTCCGGCCCGAACAACCGCTCAGGAGCAGCCCGCTATCTGACGCCCTTATCCGGCCCGCAGGCAAAGCCGAGCAGGACGGGCCGCCTAATTAGGCAGCCATGCGCAACTGATAGTTGCCATTTAAGTTTAGTGCCGGATGATTAGCCAGGCCAACCGGCGTCCTGGGCATGCAGCTTGTCTCTCCACTATCCGGTCGAAGCCATTCGCCCCCGTATTCACTTTTCAAAAAGTCTCGCTCTCTGATTGCATTATATCGGGCCGTACAATAAACGGCAATTAGAAAACCATGCAAATTGGCTTTGATTGGCTTTGTTTTGCTCGACTCTGAAAACGCATCTTTTTTCATAATCCTTTGTCTTTATTGGTCTTGCGCTTATTTTGGCCTCACGGAAATTGGCTTTGTTTTGCATAATTTGTCACAATTTCCTGGCGAGCATGGCTTTATAGTCGGTTCCGGCTTCGCCTCGCTCCGCCGCGACGAGTTCTTCATCGGCGGCCCTGAGCGGATTCAACTTTCGCATGAGCTGGAGTCTTTGAAGCTCGAGTACCGTTTTATAAAGGCTGTGCTCTATTCGGCGTTCATACATTAAGAGGCGCTCGAGCACCCTTGCATTTGAGAAGTCCTTTATGGCCAATCGTCCGAGAGCCAGATCGCCGTCCGAGGCTGGATGGATCACTCTGCGGCCGGTCTGCGCCTTTGAAAAACATCGATTGGGCAAGTTTGGCTAATGGGCTGGATGTTATTATCTGCGTTCATGGCATCGATGGCTTGGTTCTGGATGCGACCGGCTCGTTTGAGCCGCCATGAGAGACTGACAATGCGCTCGGCTAACATAGATTCCATGGCGCCGATCGGGGTCCAGCTCAGCGAGCATCCGGTCGCGGTACAGCTCAAACTCAGCCTGGCTTTCTGAGCTGATTACGTCCTGACCGGCTGTAAGTCCATGTTTGACAGCGTTTTGTGAGACGATGGCCTTGCCCTCGGCGTGCGTGGGCCGGTCGATTTTTGGGCGTTACAACGATTGGCGAGGATTTGTGCTTCACTGGCCATATCCTTTGTTGCTCCTGTTTTCTGTCTCCTGTCTTCTGTCTTCTCTTTTGTACGTTAGATATATATTATACAACAATAAATGTTAAGCGTCAAGTAAAATTTTGTATTAGATAGGATTAACGCGGATTTACCCGGATCAAAGGGGAAAAGCTGGAAAATCTGTGATAATCCGTGGTTTCAATTCAACGACTCATCTTCCAGCGTATCAAGGCCCATAATGACATCGTGCATAAACACCCGTCTTCCGCTTGGTGTGTCGTGGGCTGCATACGTCATTCCTCGCTGCGGGTCGTAGTAGGCATACCAGTTGTAGCGGGATAACCATTCGTAATCTTCGTCATCAACTTTCGCGTTTTGGCCGTTGCCTAACGGTATCTCTTTCATTATTCTCTGTTATCTCCGCTCAGTCAGCTTGTGTTCCTGCTTGCTCATCATAACTCAAAAAGTGCCAGACACCTTTAATTCCTCCCTGGGATTAAAGGGATTTGGATAGTTCTGCTGCAAAGAGAATATATTGGGCATTCCGCCTTTCACATCTTTGACTTCAGTGATCATCTCTGACAACGGCAGGCCGCCTCCAAACGCCGCCGCCGTCAAGTCCCTGCAAAGAGATTCGTGCCGCTCACCGCAAGGGCACAGACATCAGTGTTCGTCAAGCCGGTGCCGCAGTCCAGCTTGTGCCGTTGTTGGTCGAGAGAAAAACGCCGCCGTCTTCAGTCCCTGCAAAGAGATTCGTGCCGCTCACCGCAAGGGCGGAAACATTTGTGTTCGTCAAGCCGTTATTGACCGCAGTCCAGCTTGTGCCGTTGTTGGTCGAGAGAAAAACGCCGCCTTTAGTCCCTGCAAAGAGATTCGTGCCGCTCACCGCAAGGGCGGAAACATTTGTGTTCGTCAAGCCGTTATTGACCGCAGTCCAGCTTGTGCCGTTGTTGGTCGAGAGAAAAACGCCGCCGCCGTAAGTCCCTGCAAAGAGATTCGTGCCGCTCACTGCAAGGGCGGAAACATTTGTGTTCGTCAAGCCGTTATTGACCGCAGTCCAGCTTGTGCCGTTGTTGGTCGAGAGAAAAACGCCGCCGCCGTAAGTCCCTGCAAAGAGATTTTCCGATGAGTCGGGGCTCACCGCAAGGGCTCGGACTTGAAGGTTCGTCAAGCCGTTATTGACCGCAGTCCAGTTTGTGCCGTTGTTGGTTGAGAGAAAAACGCCGCCGCCGGCAGTCCCTGCAAAGAGATTCGTGCCGCTCACCGCAAGGGCGAAAACCCAACTGTGCGTGCCGTTCACCGCAAGGTGAGGGACAGAAGTGTCCGGTAAGCCTGTTTTGACGGCAGTCCAGCTTGTGCCATTGTTGGTCGAGAGAAAAACGCCGCCGCCGTAAATCCCTGCAAAGAGATTCGTGCCGCTCACCGCAAGGGCACGGACAGAAGTGGATGTCAAGCCGTTATTGACCTCAGTCCAGCTTGTGCCGTTGTTGGTGGAGAGAAAAACGCCGCCGCCGTAAGTCCCTGCAAAGAGATTTGTGCCGCCTGCCCCGTTGGGGCTCACCGCAAGGGCATGAACTTGAAGGTGCGTCAAGCCGTCATTGACCGCAGTCCAGCTTGTGCCGTTGTTGGTCGAGAGAAAAAGGCCGCCACTACAAGTCCCTGCAAAGAGATTCGTGCCGCCTGCCCCGTTGGAGTCACCGCAAGGGAGTTAAGGTGAAGATGAGTCAAGCCGTTATTGACCTCAGTCCAGCTTGTGCCGTTGTTGGTGGAGAGAAAAACGCCGCCGCCCAAGTCCCTGCAAAGAGATTCGTGCCACTTACCGCAAGGGCAAAGACACGAGTGTTCGTCAAGCCGGTATTGACCGCAGTCCAGCTTGTGCCGTTGTTGGTGGAGAGAAAAACGCCGCCACCAAGTCCCTGCAAAGAGATTCGTGCCGCTCACCGCAAGGGCACGAAACATTAGTGTTCGTCAAGCCGGTATTGACCGCAGTCCAGCTTGTGCCGTTGTTGGTCGAGAGAAAAACGCCGCCGCCGGAAGTCCCTGCAAAGAGATTCGTACCGCTCACTGCAAGGGCACCAGACATTAGTGTTCGTCAGGCCCGTATTGACCGCAGTCCAGCTTGTGCCGTTGTTGGTGGAGAGAAAAACGCCGCCGCCATCAGTCCCTGCAAAGAGATTCGTGCCGCTCACCGCAAGGGCGGAAACCCAGTGCTCTCGTCAAGCCGGTCGCAGTCCAGCTTGTGCCGTTATTCGTTGAGAGAAAGACACCACCACCACCAGTCCCTGCAAAGAGATTCGTGCCACTCACGGCAAAACTATTTATCATACCACCGTAGGGACCGTTTGTTTGAACCCATTGAGCGTGAGCAACGCCTGCGTGCATCAGTGAAAGAAAGAACAGGACCAGAATAGATCGTACTTTATGCATATGTTTGACTCCTTTCGAATAAAAATTGATAAGGGCAATTTCAGTTAACGTTTCGCCAAGGAAATTAATGGTGTCCGGTACATTTTCCCTCTTAGAAATCCGGTGACCCCTTACTTATTTCTCCCTTTCATTGAGGTCCTTTCGAGTCTCGCGTATGGCTCTCCCAACAGATGCGTCAATCCTTCGGCTCGCCTCAGACCCTGCCCTGAACCCATTCGGCCACGCTCAGGGTAAACTCTGCCGAACGGACGGCATCCGTGAGGTTTAGAGTATCACATTTTAGTCTGTTTGTCACGGATTATATAGGAAATCCCAAGCACCGAATCCTGTCTTTTCTAAACAGCGTCAATCTGTGTTGATCCGTGTCGAAAAAAGACAAGAACCCTGCCATATCCTTCGACGTTGCTCAGGACAGGAATGGCAGGGCTAAACAATACAAATGTCTGTGCTCTCTGTGACCTCCTTCGACTTCGCTCAGGACGGCGTCTGTGGCTGATTGTTTTTTTACTTATTTTGTTCGTAAAAGACCATAGTTGGTGAGCCGGCGGAATTTCGATTGTCAATTTACAACTATCAATTTACAATTGCGTGTATGCGAAATGGCGAAGGTTCTCAGCAGCGTTTTTTCAGCACAGTATTCTCTCATGGAAGGGCAAGGATATGAAGGTTCTGAGCGGAAAGATTGATAAAGACGGTCGTTGTTTGGCCGGTCGCCGACGCTCCAAAGCTATGGCGACGGAGCGTTGTTCTATTCATAATGGGGGCCGCCGGTTGCGCAACCAAGACGGAGATACTGCCGCCTACTAATGTGGGCGTTTTGTCGGCGATGCATCAAAGGGCCTTGAACGCGGCCACAACCAGGGCTATCGAGCAAGCCGGCATAGATGAGTCTTCCTGGGGCCGGAGAAGGTCTACCTCGATGTTAAGGCGGTGGGAGCTGCGGACCTGGGCAAGCAGCACGTCTCTGGGGCCGTGCTTTCCGAACTGGATACCTTGGGGGCCGCAATGGTGGATGACCCCGCGAAAGCGGATTCCACCATCTCTTGTTTGATCCATGTCGCAGGGACAGACCCCGACAAGGGCGAGTTCCTCTTCTGGAAGTGGAAAGAGGTCAAGGCTGATGTTGAATTGAGTTTCAGCAAGACGGTTGGTCAAAAGGTGATAAAGAAACAAGGTGTCGGCAAAGCTACGTATAACGAGACGTGGTTCCTCGGTTTTGGGCCGGAGACAAAGATAAAGTAAGTCCGGGGCGGGATTTATGTGCGTGGGCGGCGTTTTAACAGGATATAAGTGGCTGCTGCTGCGTCCGATGACGCTGGTTCTATTGGCCTTGCTGCTTTGTGGATGCACCACGCAGGAAAGCTGCCTTGAGCAACGTTTTCCGCCCGAACTTGTCGGTAAGGCCCATTCGGACTTTAAGACTGACATAACGGACTGGGAAATTCCTGCCGGCTGGACCGTTCCGACACGCGCCCGGCTGGAGCTTTGCTGTGAGGCGGGCGTAGGCGCCGAGGTGGAAAAGTATTGCCGGGAGAAACTCGACAAGTACCTGGCTGCCCGTAAGTTACAAATCGACCCTAACGAGCAGGCCGAGCTGATGGTTTGCATCGTCAAGGCGGCGGAGATTCGTAAGCCTGTAAGAGCCGCGAAGGTAAGAATTGCCGTTGAGTTTTCCGCTCCACCGGGGTCCCCTCGACCTCGCTCGGGGCAGGCGGGGCAGGCATCTGCGGGCGATGCTGGGCCGGCGATGATGGGCATTGCAGATGGCATAGAACCCCGGCCGGACCTCAGTTCCGGTGTCTGGATGCCCAAGTCTGCCTATTTTCGCGCTGCGCAGTACGCCATCGCTAAACTTATGGACCAACTCGATAACATCCCCAAGCGCAGCCCGACCCAGGGCTGAAGGGTGCTCAAAAATGAGCAGGTTCCTGCTCAAAATCGCGGATCCGACTTGGTCAAATCTGCACATCGACCTGCTCAAAAATGAGCACCTACTATTAATAATACTATAAAAGAGAACAATGAAAGAACTACTGCGTCGCCTGCGCCTTTGCCCCGTAAGGGGGCTTCGGCGACGCTTGTCGGCGGGCTGCCAACCCTCAAGCCCCCAAATTTATTTAGGGGAATATACCTTTTTTCATTGACCAGCAGCGGAAAATGCTTTACCCTTTAGTTAGATTGCCGATGACGAACAACACTGTGGCTCGTCCCGTATTTTTTATAGGTCTTTATCGTTGTTTTGCGTAGGGACGGCTGGGGTGGGTAGCTTTTGTAAGGCTATGCCCTGACGGCAGTTAAGTTACAAAGAAAGTCTGGCGCCTGTTGCAGAGCGGGCTTGGGAATCGATGCCCGGCTGTGCACGGCGGCTGAAAGCGAATTCAGTGTGAAACGAAATCTCGTGGCAAAAGAGCGTTTGCTTGCCAACAATGCAGTGTCGGTGTTGAGCATAAAATCAGCTACCTATGTGCAGAAAACGACCCTCCCACGGGCGAAAATCCGAGGACCGGAGATGTTTTTGGCTTAGTTAGCTGACTGTTCGCACGAAAAAAAAGATTTCGTAATTCACCGCGTTTCTTTGAATCTTTCCTGCCGAGAATCCCGCAATCCGTCCCGCGTAGTGGTGTTTCAGGCTCATTTGCGAGTCTAAGAAAAGGGTCGGAACTATGGAATCAATACTTATGGCAGTTCCGCTGCCGGATATAGTGGCTACGGTTGTCGCGTTCGCTTTGGGAATTTGCCTTGCGATAGTTGTCAAGCAGATAGTCGATAAAACCAAGGCCAAGACTCTCAAGCAGGACCTTCAGCGACAAATCGAAGGCGCCAAACGGGAAGCGGAGAACATAATTAAATCTGCTCAGCTCGATGCTGCTGCAGAAACGATCAAAAGAAAAGAGGAGTTCACGGCTGAATCTGATCGGATTCGTGCCGAACTGCGGGAAACTGAGACAAGATTAGCTAAGCGCGAGGATGTTCTGGAACGCCAGGCTGAAGGGCTTGTGAAGCGGGAGGAATCATCGCGACAGCAGGAACAAGAGCTCGACCGGAGACTGCGAAACGTCGAGCTGAAGGATAAACAGCTCTCGGCTTTGATGGCACAACAGAAGAATCAACTACTGAAGATTACCGCGATGGATATCAATGAGGCCAGAGAGCTGCTGCTAAAGCGTCTCGAAGATGAGTGCGAGCATGAGATGTCGGCCTTGATTACCCGCAAAGTCGATGAGGCCAGCGAAGCTGCCGATGAAAAAAGCCGGGAAATCATCAGCACCGCCATTCAACGGTACGCTGCCGAGCAGACCTGCGAAGTTAGCGTCTCGACAGTTGACATCCCCAATGACGATATGAAAGGCCGAATCATCGGGCGCGAAGGCCGCAACATTCGGGCGTTCGAAAAGGCTACCGGCGTAGATGTCATCGTTGACGATACGCCCGGAACGATCGTAGTAAGCGGCTTCAATCCGGTCAGGCGGGAGGTTGCCCGCCTTTCAATGGAGCGGCTGATACAGGACGGGCGAATCCATCCGACGCGGATCGAGGAACTCGTCACCCAGACCAAAAAAGACGTCAACCTTAAGCTTCTGCAACTCGGCAAAGACGCTGCCGTCGAGGCCAACGTCAGAGGATTGAACAACAAGGTGCTCAGTCTGATCGGGGCTTTGAGCTTTAGAACCAGCTACGGCCAAAACGTCCTTCGTCACAGCATTGAAGTGGCATTTCTAACGCAGGTCATGGCTGACGAGCTTGGGCTGGACGGCTCGATCGCCAGGCGTGCCGGCCTGCTGCACGACATCGGCAAGGCCATCGACCACGAGGTTGAGGGCAGCCACCCCGCCATAGGTGCAAATTACCTCAAGCGGTTCAACGAATCGTCTGTTGTGCTAAACGCTGTCGCCGGACATCACGGGGACATCCCACCGGATAATCCTTACACCCCATTGGTTGGTGCCGCCGATGCAATTAGCGCCTCGCGCCCCGGTGCCAGAAGGGAAACGCTGGAAAGATATATAAAGCGGCTGGAAAACCTCGAGGAAATCGCGACCAGCTTTAAGGGTGTTGAGAACGCCTATGCCATTCAGGCAGGGCGAGAAATCCGCGTGATTGTCGATGCATCCAAAGTCGATGACGGAGCAGCTATGAAAATCGCACGTGACATCGCCACGAAGATTGAGGCAGAAATGACCTATCCGGGCGAAATCCAGGTGACGCTGCTGCGGGAGGTCCGCTGCATAGAATACGCAAAGTAAAATCGTATGTCGTAGGTCGTATGTCGTATGTCGTAGGTCGTAGGTCGTATGTCGTAGGTCGTGGAGCACGAACTGGGAGGACAAAGTATGGACAACAAAATACAGACGTACAGAGACCTGAACATTTGGAGGCTGGGGATTGAGTTGGTAAAAGAGATATATAAACTCACAGAAAAATTTCCCAGGCAAGAGATCTACGGGATAGTGAATCAAATGAGACGGGCGGCAATTTCGATACCTTCAAACGTCGCAGAAGGATTCAAGAGACATCATAATAATGAGCACAGGCAATTTTTGTATGTGACCTTGGGAAGCTGTGCAGAACTGGAAACACAGATAACAATAGCAAAGGAGTTGAATTACATCCACGAAGATAAAGAGGCCGCACTGCTTGAAAAACTTGACCATATTGGTCGTATGATCACAAGCCTCATCAAAAAACTTTAGCAACTCACGACATACGACATACGACATACGACATACGAAATACGGACATGAAGTTAAATATTCTTTGTATCGGTGATATCGTTGGCCGGCCTGGCAGACGCATCGTCGCCGAGAAACTAAAGGCGCTGGTGAAGGAACGCCAGATCGATTGCGTGATCGCCAACGCGGAGAACGCCGCGGGCGGCTCCGGGCTTACGCCCCAAATCTACGACAAACTGCTGCGATATGGCGTAAACCTGATCACGCTGGGCGATCATAGTTACCGCAAAAGAGAGATAATTCAGACCCTGGAGACAGCCGAGAACATCGCCCGGCCGGCGAACTTTTCCGAGCATGCTGCCGGCAGAGGTTTCGGCCTCTATAAAACCGGCAAAGGCCCGACGGTGGCGGCGGTCGCTCTTATCGGCCGGCTGTTTATGAAGCCCGCCGACTGTCCTTATACCGGCGTAGACAAAATCCTGCCCAAGGTCCAGCAGAAAGCCGATATTGTAATTGTCGACTTTCATGCCGAAGCCACCAGCGAAAAACAGGCGATGGGCTATCACCTGGATGGGCGGGTCAGCCTGTGCTTCGGCACTCATACCCACGTCGTAACTGCGGACGAAAAAATCCTGCCCAAAGGCACAGCCTACATCACGGATATTGGCATGACCGGTGCTCACGATTCGGTGCTGGGCCGCGGCACCGAGAGCGTCTTGAAATCGTTTAGAACACAGATGCCGTTTCCCTTCGAAATTGCTACCGGCGACGTGAAAATGAATGCCGTTTTGGTCACGGTGGATAGCAACAGTAAATCCGCCGAGCGCATCGAGCGAATTACGGTTGGTGCTGACAGCGAAGAGTCTACGCGCTACGATACCGACGACGGCAAGCCTGAATACTTCAACAACACCTTCTGACAATGACGGAACAATCGCGATAAGGTTTCAATAGGTCTTATTGCAGAAATGGGTTATGTGCCTTTTCGCGAGCGATGGTGGTTTCCGGCCCGTGGCCGGGATAGACCTTCGTCTTCTCAGGCAGAGTCAAAAGTTTTTGCCCTATGCTCTCTAAAAGCTGTGACATACTGCCGCCCGGAAAGTCTGTTCGCCCGACCGATTCGGCAAAAAGCGTATCATCCGTAAAGACGATTCCGTCATCCTCACAATATAAACAGATGCCGCCCGGCGTGTGGCCGGGCGCGTGAAGCACGTGTAACCTTATGCCGGCCTGCTCGATTATGTCACCATCCTGCAAAAGCACGTCTGCTGGGCCGGCCTTGATCAGTCTGCCCGCAAAAGCCGATAGGTTGTGCGTTGGTTCAACAAGCATCGAAGCATCGTGCTTATGAACGTAGACCTTTATCTGTGGAAAGTTTTTCCGCAGTGGGGCGACGCCGGCAATATGGTCTGCGTGCCCGTGGGTCAGAACCGCCGCGACCGGATTTAGTTTGTGCCCCTGAAGAAAATCAATAAGCTGTTCGGCTTGCAGTCCCGGATCAATAATAAGACAATCCGTGACTGTTGCGCTATCCCGCAGGACGTAACAGTTAGTTTCAAACGCACCCAGAATCAAACAGTCGATTTTCATTTGTCGGGTCTCGATTGTAAATTTTCATTTGTCGATTGTCAATTGTCGGCGCTTGACCGACGGGGCTGGTTCTGTTAGTGTGTTCGGGATGAGCGCTTTCAAGCGGGTATTTAAGTATGTCTGGCCGCAGTGGCCGCGCATCATTGCCGTCGTCGCCAGTGCAACACTTGTCTCTGCTCTTTTATCTCTGAGCATAGGGACGGTTATACCGCTGCTGAAGGTTATGATGGGCGAGGAGGGCGTCCACGGGTGGGTGGAAAGGGAAATCGCCGCTTACCGGTACGGCATAATGTTCTCTGTCCCGGAGAAACTGGAATCCGCCGAATCCGGCGTTGCCTGCCCTCTTCTGGTAACGGACGTTAAGCAGCGTAGCACCGCAGAAAAGGCAGGGCTGCAAAAACTCGATACGATTATCGGCGTCAACGGACCTTCGCCTGACCAGCAGCAAGTGTCGCCACTGGCCGGCAGCCAACAAATTCCACGAGCCAGGCTGCTCGAAGCACTGGCAACCGCGCCGGCATACGCCGACCTGACCATTCAACTGCGTCGGATCAGTAGTGCGGGCTTGGATGACACTAAAGTGCTAACATTCAATACGGGCGCCAAGCCCTTTTATGTGGACCGTTTGGAGAGCTGGCTGAGGCTTCTGCCCAGAGAACAAACCAGCGAAAACCAAATAAGAGTCGTAATGTCTATTATTCTGGCGGTAGGGGTCGTCACCGTAATTAGATGTCTGGCAAAGTTCTACCAGGAGTACGTGGCTCAGAAGGTCGTCCAGGTGGCAGTGAATCATCTGAGGGAGGACGCTTTCGGCCACGCCTTGGAGATACCCATCGGATTTTTTGCAAATGAGAGGCCAAGTGACACCGTCAGCAGGATTGTTCGCGATACCAGCGTAATGGGAAAGGCCGTCAGCGTCATGCTTGGAAAAGCGCTGCGCGAGCCGCTTAACGCCCTTCTTATGGTGGCATTGGCCATGCTGCTGAACTGGCATCTGACCGTGATTTTCCTATGTGGCGCACCGCTCGTGCTGGGATTGCTGATTGTCTTCGGCAGAAAGATGAAGCGTGCTACCAGGAAATCGCTGGTGGCCGGCTCTGAAATGCTGGCAAAGCTCCAGGAAGCAATGGCAGGACTTAAAGTCGTCAAGGTCTACAACCGCCGCCAATATGAGAGGGAAAGGTTCGAGCTGATAAATCGGCGGCTGCTAAAGCAGTTACTAAAAATGTCGAAAGTCGACGCCGCTACCATGCCGGCAATGGAAGTGCTTGGAATGATGGCGGCTTCCGCCGCGTTGTTGGTGGGCTCGTACTGGGTTACCGGCGGCCACATGGACGGCAGCAAATTCATCGGCTTATTGCTCTTGCTGGGCGCCGCTGCGGAGTCGGCACGCAAGACAAGCGATATTTGGAACAAGATACAAGAAGCAAATGCCGCCGCGGAAAGGGTGTTCGCGGTGATAGATACGCCGGCAGAGCATGAAAAGCTTAATGCGATTAAGCTGCCGCCATTGAAAAGGGCAATAGAATTCCGAAATGTCGTATTTACTTATCCGGTGCCGATGAGCCGGCGCTAAAGGGAATCAATCTGATAGTGCCCGCAGGCCACAATGTTGCCATCGTCGGGCCTAATGGCTCAGGCAAAACCACCCTGGCAAATCTGATACCGAGATTTTACGATCCGGATAGCGGCCAGGTTTTCGTAGACGGCACAGACATTCGCGATGCAACATTGAGTAGTCTCCGCAGCCAGATGAGCATGGTGACACAGAATGTGGTGACGTTCAACGACACCATCGCGGCAAATATAGGCTACGGCAAGGATGATGCTACCAGGGAAGAAATTGTTGCTGCGGCCCAGCGCGCTTTTGCCCACGAATTTATTAGTCTGCTGCCTGATGGATATGACACGGTGATCGGCGAGCACGGCGCAGGGCTCAGCGGTGGGCAACTCCAGAGAATTGTCATCGCGCGAGCGATTCTTAAGAATCCATCAATCTTGATTTTCGACGAAGCAACCAGTCAGGTTGACGCCGACAGCGAGGCTAAAATCAGAGACGCTATCGAGGAAATTATGCAGGATAGAACCACTTTTATAATCGCCCACAGATTCAGCACTGTGGTTGGCGCAGATATGATAGTGGTAATGGACGGCGGGCAAATTATCGCTCAGGGCCGGCACGATGAACTGCTGGCGAATTGCCCACAGTATCAAAGTCTATGTGAGACGCAGCTTGTAAGGGCGTGAGAAACAACCTTACTGGTGGCGCATACGGATGTCTGGTATCTCGGAATCTGGCTTATGGCTGAACTGTCACGGGAACAAAAAGTACACCAACTCTTTAAGAAATTCGAGGGCAATCCTATATTAACGCCCGAAGATTGGCCATACCCGACCAATGCTGTCTTTAATCCCGGCGCAGCCAAGCTCGACGCCGAGACGCTGCTACTAGTGCGCGTCGAGGACATGCGAGGTTTTTCGCACTTGACCGTTGCCCGCAGCGCAGACGGCTTCACAAACTGGCAGGTCGACCCCACGCCAACTCTTGAAGCCGACCAAAACTCACGGGAAGAAATGTGGGGCCTGGAGGATCCTCGCATTGTCTGGCTTCAAGAGCAGAAGCAGTTTGCCGTGACCTACGTTTCTTTCAGCGAGGGCGGCCCAGTGGTATCGTTGGCGATTACTAAAAACTTCCGGACTTTTGCCCGCCTGGGTACGCTTTTGCCGCCCGAAGACAAAGATGCCTGTCTGTTTCCTCGAAGATTCAATTCGCGATTTGCCCTGATTCACCGCCCTATCGTTCGAGGCGAGGCGCACATCTGGCTGAGTTTTTCGCCCGACCTGAAGCATTGGGGCGACCATCAACTGCTGATTAGAACCAGAGCCGGCTATTGGGACTGTCACAGAGTGGGCCTGGCTTGTCAGCCCATAGAGACGCCGCAGGGTTGGCTGCTGTTTTATCACGGCGTACGCAGTACGGCTGCGGGACATTATACCGTGTCGGCCTGGCGATTCTCGATCTGAACGCGCCGTGGAAGGTCCTGCGTCGAAGCGACGAATGGGTCTTAGGGCCGGGCACATATTATGAACGGGTCGGTGATGTAGGCGGAGTGGTCTTCCCGACCGGTGCTGTGGTTCACAAAGAGGCCGATCAGCTAAATCTGTATTATGGTGCCGCCGACTGTACTGTTGCCGTCGCCACAGCTAAGCTCAGTGATGTGCTTGACTATATTATGTCCTGTCCCCAGGCGGAAGAGTGAATACTGTACAATATGTCCTCTCCTCCCTGCGTCTCCCAGGTCGACAAAGTCTGCGCCTTGCCAATTATCTCAATTAACAGACACAATCGCAAAAAAAGCCAGATTCGTCATACAACAGAATCTGGCTTCGGAGGAGGGTGATGAAAAGCTATTTGTTGGCCTGCAAAAGCACAGATTAAATGAACTCGATTAATACCTAATAAGATAATCGAATGACCGCCAGAGATTTCTTTAGCGAAAAAAGGAAAATTGGAAAAAAATCTACACTAATTCCTTCCGAAGTTCAATCCCCTGGTTAAGCGAATCCTAACTTTTTCTGCCACTTTCTCTAAAACTCTTCGGCTCGCGGCCTATAACTAATTTATTTTACTGCCAATAATCGAATTTTGTTCTTATGTTCTAACTGAAAAGCTGTTATTTGTTCCGCGACGCGCCTGTGCCAGGTGTACTCCGGTTGCTCTCTTGGCTGTGTGCTTCAGGCTTATAGTGGATTCCGTTGTGCACTGTGACGGCCTGGATTCACACTCCTCCCTCGGCGCATCTTTGCCATCTTGCCAGAACCATGAGCTGAGTGGTAGGACGCACGTTTAGCCGTCGCCGGTACGGCGACGGACCCCGCAATAAATTGCGGGGCTAAATATTGTTTTGGGTTCAGCGAAGGTGTCTTTGTTCTTACTCCGGCACAGGCAGACCCAGCTCGGCGAGCACCTTTTTCATATCTTCCCAGACCAGTCTGCGATTTTCCTCTGAGTAGTTTCGCAGTAGATAGGCTGGGTGGTAGGTTGGAATGAGCTTCATCGGCGGTTGGCCAATGCCGGTATAGTATTCGAGGAATTGGCCGCGTAGTTCGCCTATGGCCTTATTGGTATTTAACAGCGTTCGGGCTGCGTGCGCACCCAGCGCTACAATAATCTCAGGATTTATCAGCTCTATTTGTCTTTGTATGTAGGGCAAACAGCTTATTATCTCTTCGGGTCGTGGGTCGCGGTTTTCAGGCGGCCGGCATTTCAGGATATTGCCTATCCAGACATCGCTTCGTTTCAGTCCACATGCTTTGATTATCTTATCCAGCAGTTGGCCGGCTCTTCCGACGAAGGGTTGGCCCTGAGCATCTTCATCCGCTCCAGGCGCTTCACCTACAAATACTATTCGGGCACACGGACTACCTTCGCCGGGCACTGAATTAGTTCGCAATGAGCCAAGGTCGCACTTGCGGCAGCGATCAATTTCGTCGGCGATTTTTTGTAGTTCGCTTGTCGTCTCCGCGGCGGATGCGCCACTATCTTGCTCTGGTTGCTCGGGCGATTCTGTTCTGCCCTTGACGGTAAAGCCGGTAAAAAACTGCTCCATCTCAAGATGCTGGCGAACAACCTTATCAATGTCCTTCTCCATCGCAGCGGATTGTAATGCCGGCATAAAGACCGAGCAACAAAAAAGGGCGCGTCCCGAAGGCATCGCCCTTTCTAAGAATCCGTATCCAGGTAATCCGTCACACCAGACCCTGTGCGAGCATTGCGTTGGCGACCTTGATAAAGCCGCCTATGTTCGCTCCAGCAACGAGGTTGCCCGGGCAGCCGTATTCCTGTGACGCCTGGCTGATGTTTTTATAGATTGTTACCATAATGTTTTTCAACTCGCCGTCGGCTTTTTCGAAAGTCCAGGGAATGCGCTGACTGTTCTGCGCCATCTCCAGGCCTGAGACGGCGACTCCGCCGGCGTTGGCCGCCTTGCCGGGCAGAAACAACACTTTATTCTCGTGGAATACTCTTATGGCTTCGGGCGTGCACGGCATATTGGCGCCTTCTGCCGCCGCCAGGCAGCGGTTCTTCGCCAGGGTCTTGGCAGATTCCTCGTCGAGCTCATTCTGCGTTGCGCAGGGCAGCGCAACATCACACTTGACATTCCAAACGCCGCTGCAGCCTTCGGTGTATTTAGCATTCTTGTGGATCAGGACATATTCCTTTATGCGTTTTCGTTCCACTTCTTTGATCTGCTTAACAGTATCGAGCTTGATGCCATCTCGGTCGTATATGAAGCCGTTAGAGTCACTCATCGTGACGACCTTGCCGCCGAGCTGCTGCACCTTTTCGACGGCATAAATGGCGACGTTTCCTGAGCCTGATACGCAAACGGTCATTCCTTGAAGATCTTGCCAATGTCCTTCAGCGCCTCCTCAACTATGTAGACCAGCCCATAGCCGGTGGCTTCGGTTCGCACCAGTGAGCCGCCCCACTCCAGGCCTTTGCCGGTCAGAACGCCGGTGAATTCATTGCGGATGCGCTTATACTGCCCGAACATAAAGCCGATTTCACGGCCTCCGACTCCGATGTCGCCCGCCGGAACATCGGTATCCGGGCCGATATGCCGGCACAACTCGGTCATAAAGCTCTGGCAGAAGCGCATCACCTCAGAGTCGCTTTTTCCCTTGGGGTCAAAATCGGACCCGCCTTTGGCGCCGCCCATCATCAGGCCGGTCAGCGAGTTCTTCAATATCTGCTCAAAACCGAGAAATTTGATTATGCCCAGATATACCGTGGGGTGAAAGCGGATGCCGCCCTTATATGGGCCCAGCGCGCTATTGAACTCGATCCGAAAGCCGCGGGTTACCTGGAAATTGTCCCTATCGTCCTGCCAGGGCACGCGAAAAATGACCTGCCTTTCCGGCTCAACGAGGCGATCAAGTATTTTGGTCTTGACGTATTCTGGATGCTTGTCCAGGACTGGTCCCAAACACTCAAGTACCTCTTTTACCGCCTGATGAAACTCGATTTCGCCGGGATTGCGTTTCAGGACTTGTTCATAAACGGTTCCGATGATATCGCTTGGTATCATAAGCAAACCTCTAGGGCAGTCTGTCAGTAAGCAGTCTGTTGTAGGTTCCACTCAACATCGAGTCGGCGGCTTCGGCCTTGCCAATGGGAACTAATGTTTTTTTTCACAGATTCGCCGAACAGAATCCAGGTAGTGCTTGAGCAACCAGAATTTTTCTAAAAACTCAGGCCATCCACAAGAAGGGACAAATCCGTCCTTCGCTTCGTCGAGAATCATGCCTGAGGAGCTTACAATTCGTTTAAATTCCCCCCAAATTTCTGCCCAGACTTTGTTTGCATCCTCAGTGACCGAACCAGCCACTTTCAACAGATGCTCCAGTTCCGTCATGGGTGTGAAGGGCAGGATCGCGGGTTCCCCACTGTTCGAGCCATCCACGTCAGGCATCTCTTCTCTCTGGTTCATTTATCACGACACTCCTATTCTTATCTAATGGCAACCACATCGGGGGCGTCAGATAGTCGGGTGGCGACACCGTCGATTCTTTGTATATTTTCTTTACTTTAGCAGATTGTGTGTGGACCTGAAGCTGAATATATCCCGCACATAAACTCCATATATTCTATGGGTACTTGCCCACACATAATACCCACAAATCCCACATAATCCTTGCGGGATTCTGCCCTCGATGCTGACCTGTCTCAGAATAGGCAGGAATGTAAGATATTTTGGCTCAATTACTTATATCTCATCTTGCCTGAGACAGAAATTTCTTGATTTATCGGGGATTTACGGCGATAATATTCCCATTAGATATGTGGGTTGCAAATCAATGTGTGTTGTATGGGTGAAATAGATGGCTAACAATCCTACTCGTGCTGAGCTTTTAGAGGAAGTAGATGCTCTCCGTCGGCGTGTTGCAGAATTGGGCAGCGCTAACGCTTCAGGCCAGCCACCTTCAGAACTTGAGTGGGCCTTGCGGGAGCGCGTCAAAGAGTTGAACTGCCTCTACACGATATCCACGCTTGCAGAGTCCCACTTTCATTCTGCAGAGCGGTTTCTGCAGAGCGTGGCTGATTGCCTGCCTGGAAGCTGGCAATTTCCCGAGCACGCCTGTGCGCGAATCGTTTACGGCGATAAGGAGTATGTGACGGCAGGATTCAGGGAAAGCAAATGGCGAATGGCCGCAGATGTATTTGGCGATGGCAAGCCTGTAGGCGTTGTAGAAGTGTTCTACAGGAGAGTGGTCCCTACGGCCGCTGAGGGCCCGTTTCTGAAGGAAGAATATGCTCTGATTCGTGCAGTGGCTGAGCGGGTTGGCAGCGTTTTGATGCACATGAAGGCAGAGGCCGACCTGCGTGCAGCCCACAAGGCCATACAGAGGGAACACAAGGCACTACAAGAGGCAAACACAGCACTGCGTGCAGTTCTCTGCCGGCTTGAGGAGGATAAACAGGAGATCAAGGCCTCCATTCTTGCCAACATTCAGAAGATCATTATGCCCATCGTCTTTGAATTGGAGCTCGAATTGAGAGGACCTCAGCGGTCCTATGTGACACTGCTACGGCAGAACCTACAAGACATCGCCTCATCATTTCTAACGCAGATATCCAGAGATCATATGCAGTTGACGCCAGCCGAGATTGCGATCAGCACAATGATCCGCAACGGGCTGTCGAATAAGGAAATCGCACAGTTGCGGTCGATCTCTCCAGCAACGGTCCAGCGGCATCGAGAGAACATGCGACGTAAGCTGGGCCTGAAAAACCGCAAGATCAACCTGGTCACATATCTACAGGGTTCATTCTCCCGAGAATCTACGCCGAGCACCGAGGCACTGTAGCCCTCCGTGAGAGATCTAAGTTAGGCGTTTATAATCTTCTCAGCCTCTTCTCTGTATGCGTCCATCAAATAGGCTACGCCGGATACCTGGGCTGCCTCGGGCGTTAGGGCTATTAAATCGTCCCTGCTGATTGTTGAAATCGTGAAGTTCCTGCTGCCGGCCATTAGCTGTTGCAGCCCGACTCTGAGCTTATCGGCGAAGGTGTAAAGCCCGATGGCTCCCAGCGGCATTTGCTTGACAGTGTCTTTGCCATACTTGGCAACGAGGTCTTCATAGCAAACAAATATCTCTTCGACGGTCGAGCCGAACTCACTCACTGTTTTTGGCAGAGCATTCGCACCCTCCTGCAACCATAATCCGATATTTTTGCCGACCATGCCAGGAATCATAAGGGCCCGGCCCATACAGACCGCTTTGACAAATGGAGCACCCATTGCCAGGACCTTAAAGATGTGGTCTTCGGTGCTAAACCCGCCAGCCATGGCGATATCCGGCACAAAAGCGCCTCTTATCTGCCAGCTTTTTGCATAGGTTATAAGTCATTGCCTGCAGGTAGAACGTGGGGATGCCCCATTCCTCCATCATCCGCCACGGGCTCATTCCGGTCCCGCCTGGAGCACCGTCAATAGTGAGCAGGTCCAGCTTGGCATCGGATGACCACTTAATTGCCATCGCCAGTTCGCGCATAGGGTAGGCGCCGGTCTTTAGCGTCACGCGCTTAGCACCGAGCTTGCGGACGCGTTCAACCTCTTTCATGAAACCCTCCTGGTCCACAAAACCAAGCCGCGAGTGTCTTTCAAAATGTTTCAAGGCCCCGTCCTGGAAGGCCTTTTGGTGGGCCTCGATGGAGGGTCGGGAGTAACCAAGTAGCCTCTTTTTTGCAATTCCAGAGCGCGTTCAAGTGAATCAACCTGAATCTCTCCGCCGATGCACTTTGCGCCCTGACCCCATTTAAGCTCGATACCCTTGACAGCCAGTTTTTCAATAACATATTCAGCAACACCCAGACGCGTATCCTCTACGTTCATCTGCACAATCATATCGCCGTAGCCCTCACTCCATCTGAGATATTGCTCGACACGCTGGGCCATGTTCGGTGCCTTTTTAATTTTGCCTTCGGAATCGAGCTCCAATTCAGGGTCGATACCACAAACGTTTTCACCGCAGACTATTGTAATACCGGAAATCGCAGCACCTGCTGCAAAATGCTCCCAGTTCTTGCGGGCAATATCGGTTGAACCCAAAGCGCCGGTGAAAATCGGCATACGCATCTTGACCTTGTGCTTGCAGCCGTATTCAGTTTCAGTGTTGACCATGGTAAACAGAGTATTGTCCGGGTTGCCAACCTGGCTGTCTGGCAGACCCTTGGCGCCAAGGGCATAGCCCTGGATGTTCAGGTGTGAGTAGTCGATGGGGTAGTTCTTATCGCCGCCGGCCGTCAGTGTTCCAAACGGGCCAGGATAGAGCATTTCCCTGCCCCGGAACGAGGACTTGAAGATCTCACAATTACCTCGGCAGCCGTCAATACAACGCGTGCAAATGCCTGAAACAGGCGAGACACTTCTGGAACGGTTTGAAGTCTGTGTAACTTCGTTGGCATTGGGTTGTTGCAAATTCATGTTTCTGCTCCTTTTCTGCTCCTAAATAAAGATTGAACTTGTTTTTCATTAGTAAAACTAATACGATAAACAATAACACCTAAGAGCCGAAGTCTATTTTACTGATACAAATTATTAGAAGAGATAATAATGCAGGTAGAAACACTAAAGATATTCTGTGATTTGGCTGATTTGTGCAGCTTCTCCAAAACGGCGGAGAAGCACCTTTTAAGTCAATCAGCGGTTTCACAGCAGATTGCTCAACTGGAGCTTTCTCTAAAGTGCCAACTGCTGGACAGAAAAAAGAGACCTTTGGAGCTTACCGCCGCCGGCGAGGTGTTTTACACGGCCTGCAAAGAAATCCTCGATAGATATGAACAGCTCAAAAGTGAATTGAATGCCGTGAAGTCCTCAGCCGGCAACAGGATAAACGTAGCCGCGATATTCAGCATCGGTATGCACACCCTGCCCGACTATGTCAAAACGTTTATGGTCAGCTATCCTAACGTCAACGTCCATATCGAGTACTTTAGTGCCGAGAGGATATACGAGCTGGTTCTGAGCGGAGAGATCGACATCGGCCTGGTGGCAGTAGCCAAACTGGATAAAAGACTTGAGGTGTATGAATTTGAGAATGAGCCGCTGGTCTTGGCGTGCAGTCCCAAACATCTCTTGTCGCACGAGTCGCAGGTCGATATTCATAAATTGCAGTTTGAAAGGTTTATTGCCTTTGAAAAAAATGTGCCCACGCGAGAGTGGATTGATAATATCCTGGAGCGTTACAATGTTGCGGTCCGGCCGGTGATGGAATTCGATAACATCGAAACCATCAAGCGGGCGGTAGAAATAAACTCAGGGATAAGCATATTGCCGCAGACTGCAATACTTCAAGAAGTAGGCAGCGGCACGATAAGGGCGATACCCTTCTCGAACGAGAATTTTTTCAGGCCGACGGCTATAATAGTGCGCAAGGGCAGGATTTTGAGCCAGGCCGGCCGATACTTTATAGAACTGCTGCGAAAGAAAGCTAAGTGAAAACATAATGTCGGTCAAAGCCGTAATATTTGATCTGGATGGTACAATAACCCAGCCGTACTTTGACTTTGATGCCATTCGCAAAGAGATAGGGCTGGATAAAAATTCAGGGCCTATCCTGGAGTCGATGCAGAAAATGGCCCCACAGCAGCGGCAACGGGCAGAGCAGATTCTCCATTATCACGAGCAGAAGGCAGTGGTAGAATCTAAGCTCAATCCCGGCGCCAGGCAGACGCTTTCGGCTCTTCGTCAAGCCGGAGTCAAGATCGGCATATTGACGCGCAACAGGCGAAGCAACGCCGAGGCTATCGCCGTCAAGCACAAGTTGAAATTCGATGCCATCGTCGACAGGGACGATGGGCCGGTCAAGCCCGATGCGTTTGGCGTACTGCGATTGTGCGAGCAATTCGGCGTAAAGCCGGAGCAGACCCTCGTGGTGGGCGATTATCTTTTCGATCTGCTCTCGGCAAAAACGGCAGGGGCGGCAGCGGTGCTGCTGGCCAATCACGAAGAGGCCGACGAGTTCGCCAAGCACGCGGATTTTACGATTCAAAACATAAAGCAGGTGCTTCAAATCGTTCGAGATAAAAAGTAACATTTAGCTGACAGGCAGTAGCGCAAGGAAGGCTAACTATGTGTGGAAAGATAGTATTCAGGCTCAGTTTGATTCTACTATTAGCCAGCGGCATCTGCTGGGCCGGCAAAGATGGAGCCCACCAACAAGTCGATGGTGGGGCAAGCCCCACCCTACACAAAAGCCAGGGCAAAGATGTGGACGTCAATTCGGTTGACGCCGTCTTGGAGCAGCTCAGACAGAGGATGGCAAAGGCTCAATCCTACCAGGCCGAGGTCGAATATCGGTATAAGCAGCCCTTGCTCGAATCGGAGTCTCTCCGCAAAGGAGTTTTTTATTATGCAAAGTTTGGCCAGCGGTCGAAGCTGAGGGTGAATTTTCAAACGCTCAAACAAGACCAGGAGAAAGAGCAGCAATACGTCGAGCACTTTATTTTCGACGGCGTCTGGCTTATGCATATCGACTACCAGACTAAGCAGCCTAAGATGTATCAATTGGTTGAGCCGAACAAGCCCGCAGATGCCTTTGAGCTGGCAAGTAGAAATCTGCCGATAATCGGCTTTACGAAAATAGAGGATTTGAAAAAGCATTTCCAGATCAGCCTTGTTGAGCCGACAAAGGAAGAAGAGAAGAATTTTATTCATCTTCAGTTGAAGACCAGGCCGGCGTCATTTTATAAGGATCGGTATAGCTCTATCGACTTCTGGATCGACAGGAAATTGACCCTGCCGGCAAAAGTACTTGCCGTCACGACCGAGCCGGAGCCTCCATATTCAGATATTTACGAGATAAAATTGCTCAAACCGAGAGTCGATCAGAAGGTAGATGACAAGCTCTTCGAGCTTACGGTTCCCGATGGTTTCGGCAAGCCGGAGGTGGTTCCACTAAAGAAAAAGGACGATCAAAGCTAATCAGCCGCCCTGCGTCGCGGGTCGTTTAGCGTCAGCAAGGAGAGCCGGAGCCGATTAGATGAGTGTAGTTACAGTATCTCGAGTAAGTCTTTTGACCAACTAATCGCGGAACGTGCCCACAAATTGTTGGGCCTGGCAGACTATCTATCACGCTGCCGGTCGAGCAATGAATTTCTCATACGTCGATTTCTGGGCGAGTTTCTTTCGGAATCCATGCAGCTTGAGGAGCTTCTGGATGCCTATGACGCCCGCAACAATTGCCGGTGGTGCTTATTCAGGTCATTGATTGCGGCGATCAAGCTTTTTTCCGACGTCAGCTACGAGCTGCTTCATATTCAGCATGCATTGCCGGCCTATCGTCTTTTGCCGATCGAACATGACTTTGCAAAGGCCACCCAGGAGACGCTTGAGTTCACCGGCGGGGTGCTCATGCGAGCGGCCAGCCAAACACTTGCCATAGCCGGCGAGATCGGCTTGCCGGTTCCATTGGAAAGTCCTGGGCAGAATTCTTTCTGCGAAGAGCTTCCCCCTGGTCGACTGCTGCGCAACTGCCGCGCACACAGGACCGAGACGGTCTCGGAAATAGTGACTCTCTTGGCCACCGCTTTTTTGAACCTCGCCGCTGAAAGTAAAGATGTTCGAGCTGCCTGCGGCGCAGTGCCGAAGAATATAACCGCTACCTGGCGCACTCAGTTACCGAGGAGAGTCTGCGAAGTCTGGAGCTTCGATTTCACAGCCTTCAGTCACTGTATGACACGCATGTCTCAGGCACGCAAGCCGAAAGCCTGGATGCGGATTTGTTGGTTCTGCGGGGGCACATAAGCGTTGTTTTTCATCTGCTCAAAACCTCTACGTTGTTCGCTCACTACTACGAACGCCACGTCAACAAACAGCCTTGCGATATAGCAGCCGGGCAGGAACCTCTGGCTCGGACCGAGGTCCTGTTGGGCGTGCTTATGAAATACTCTATTACCTATATCAGCTTGTACATCGGCTGTGCAGAGAATCTGTGCCGGCAGATGCTCAAGCGATACGCTGAGGTTGGCCGGGTCGAAGTGCCCATACCTTCGTACCGCGGTTTTCATGTTCGCCCGGCCACGCTGATCGCCAAGATTGTTCACCATTACGGAAGCAAAGTGCGCATGCAAGTGGATGAGGAGATATACGATGCCGGTTCAGCGCTGGAGTTGTTCCGGGCCAACGAAAAAATAAACGCCCAGAAACGGCGGCGACTGGCTGGCGAGGTCGTTCGTCTCAGGCTTCTCGAGGAGCAGGTCGGTGCCGATGACATAGGCGCGATTGTTAGAAATGTTGTGACGAAATTGGCCGAGCAAGGTGAATTAGTTCTGTATGAACAACCTTTGCAGATACCGCAGGAGCTTGTCGACAAGCATAGTCCGGTACTGGAACAGATTACCGATGCGACGGTCCAACTGCTGGCGATGGGCAAAATCGACATCCACGTTGATATGACTGTAACGTTCGTCGGCGATAAGCGGGTGCTGGCCGACATTGTACAGTTGGCAGAGTCCGGCTACGGCGAGGACAGCTTCGGCAACAACGTTCCGCTGCCGGAAAAGCTTACTTACCTGCGAAAATAATTCTTCCCGTCGCCGTTCCGGCGCCGGCTAAACAGGCTTTCTTCCATTACTTATGCAGAAAGGGATAGAAATGGCAAAGGGATTAGTCGTGTATTATTCACGGAGCGGTAACACAAAGGAAATGGCGGAGATAATCGCTAAAGCGATGAACGAGGCCGGCCTAAAGACCGAGTGCAAGTCGGTGGAGAAGGTAAAAGCCGATGACCTGCCTGGCTGCGATGCAATAGTTGTCGGCTCGCCAACCTACTACGGGCAGATGGCAAGTCCTATAAAAAAGCTGATAGACGACCTGGTAGGCAGGCACGGTGGGCTAAATGGGAAGGTTGGCGGGGCGTTCACTAGCGCGGCAAATATCGGCGGCGGCAACGAAACCACCATTATGGGCATAATAGGGGCAATGCTCATCGCCGGCATGATTGTCCAGGGCGACCCGCAGGGCGACCATTACGGGCCAGTTTCCATCGGCAAACCCGACGACAGGGTCAAGAAACAATGCGCACGCCGGGGCCAGAGAATCGCAGAACTGACCCTGAAACTTACCTCGTAACAAGAGTTTTGCAAAATGGAGATTAGGCACATATTATTTAAGGAAATCCGTTCCTTGATTTCCTTAAATAATCGAGCTAAGTAATTATCTATCAAGCAGTTAATGTTTGAAAAGGAAAGATAAGACAACGAATTTTTCCTTTTCAAAGTGTGCCTAATCTCAATTTTGCCAAAGTTCAGTAACAACTGCCATCGCCAAAACAAATAGCGGTTTTTTGCAAAAAAAGAGCATTTTTCTTTGACAAGGCAATTGCGGGTCGTTAAGTTTCTGGCAATTCTAACCCACTAAGTGGAGGATTATTTGAATGCAAGAGTACGAAGAGTTGAAGGTGCTGGTAACTGAAATTGAGGCCGACATAAGTAAGGCTGAGGGCGGAAATAAGGCGGCGGGGACGCGGGTTCGCAAGCAAATGCAGAAGATCAAGCAGTCCGCCCAAATCGTGCGTAGCCGCATACTTGAAATCAGATCAACCCCGTAGTTCGGCGATCTGCCGCACGTGATTTGAAGGGCCTGCACGTATTCTGTCCCGACTTATCGGCAGTGCGGTATCCAGGCGCTTCGACCAGTGCGGTCCCCTGCCTTGCCGGGGATCACGAGTGCATTTTGTTTAGGCTGGAATGGCAGGCCGGTAGTCACAGAAGCTCTTTTTTGTTGTGTTCATCTCGGCCTGGTTCTGGCTTGTTGGCACTTTCAAGACCGGCAGCCGTAACTGCTCAGGTGCGCAGTAGTCTTCTGTGTTGGGGTAAGCCATGCCGCCACCATTGTTGTTTGACCTGTCGCAAATAAAGCTAAGCGGCAAACCAATCTTCGACAGAGAGACCATTCGCAGAGTAAATCCGCAGCGATTTGAGATGCAGCAGCTCGATGGAATTCTCTGGTGCGACAAGGAGCGATTCCTGATCTTAGGTTACAAGGATGTGACCGAAAATGAGTTTTGGGTTCGGGGCCACATTCCTGGAAGGCCGCTGATGCCAGGCGTCATAATGGTTGAGGCAGCGGCGCAACTATCCAGTTTTTTTGTGAAGCAGGTCTACGACGTGGAGGGATTTATCGGTTTTGCCAGCATAGATTCTGCCAAATTCCGGGCAGTTGTTGAGCCTGGGCACAGATTATATTTGCTTGGTCATCTTACGCAATTCAAGCGGAGGAAGTACACCTGTAGTGCCCAGGGAGTTGTTGACGGTGTGATCGTATTTGAATGCGTTGTGTCCGGCTTGAATGTCTGAAGTTTTTCAGGCGATCAGAATATCAGGGAATCAGGATGCAGGATACCAGGAACCAGGGCATCACGCAAAGGTAATGCCGTTTAGAGGCAAATAGCCCCAAGGGGTTCGAATCCCTTAGTGGAAATCACCAGCTTATTGACGGTAAAACACTTACGAAAAACACGAATCCTGTCTTGTCCACTGGCTTGGACAAAACCCTGCAAGAATGCCCCGATTTAAGAGACCTTGTCGAGGTCTGGCCGAAGCTGGCGGGGCATACAAAATCCCGCTAACAACTTTATGAAATAAAACGGTAAAGGAGGTTTACGAGTTTAGAAACTGGAGCATTTTATAATGAGCCACCCCGTAGAGGGTTTTGTGGGTGTGTGATGGTGAAGTTGAAACATGGTTGAGAAAAGTCAACAAATTTTGGGATTTTATGCTTGACGAACATCAAGCATCCGATATAGTAAAAGTTATGATCATCGAGGAAATAAGACGGCAGATAGAGAAGAACGGCAAAAGCCGGTATCAGATCAGCAAAGAGACGGGCATAGATGAAGGGGCGCTTTGCAGGATTATGCAGGGCGGAAGCTGCAAGGTCGAAACCGCTGATGCTTTGTTTGAATATTTTGGGATTCGGCTTGTGGCAAGGAGAAGGAAAAGCATGTCCTAACAAAGGCAGTGAGTATGAGTGCAAAAAAGCCCCTTCCAAGAAGAAGGAAACCACATGCGGTAGCAGATAAGATCCCACAAGGCGTTCGAAGAGCGCCTGCTACGTTTGAAGAGATTAATGGGCAACTCAGGAGCGCTGGTTGGGGCAGACATGAACTTACAAAAGAAATTGAGCAAGCCTTTTGCAATATAGGTGTGTCTTCTTGAATTTGAAAGCACACTTCGAACTTCTACAAAAAGCTCATGAGATTTTTGTAGATGCGGATACCCTGATGTCATGGGACACGTTGGACGGGTTTGTTGCCCATTCATTATTTGTGCGTGCCTTCAGTTGTTTCTTAGGGGCCGTGAGACTCTCATGCAGCGGGCAACTGGCCGAAACTTGGGTTTTGTTGAGAGCTTGCATTGAGAACAGTCTGTACGCTTTCTACATTTTCGGAAGTTCCGGACGCGCGACGATTTGGGTGGACCGTCATAAGAATGAGACCGGTAAGAAGCAATGCAGGGACACATTCAAGGTCGGAAGTATTTGGGCTGAATTGAAGACAAGATCAACCGCTACAGCTAAAGAGGCGAAACAACTCTACGACAAGGCTATTGACTGGGGTGCTCATCCCAACGAGCGGTCAGTGTTTACGAATGTTGTACCAAAACAGGACGATTCTGGATATGCCTTGCGAGTAGTCAATCCAGACCCAGGTTTGATAAGAGCCACGATCATTGCCACGATCACCACATCGTTGCTGATGTTTAAGATCTTCACATTGGTGTTCCCCGAGGTGTTCAGCCACCCAAATCTTGATGTAAAAATCAAAAACTTGAGTCAACAGTCAAAGCCACTTATGGCCATTTTAGCAATACATTTGAGACAACTGGCAGGCAATAAACAGAAGAGGGCAAGGTGACATTATGAGAGTTTACAGAGCTACATACAGGCCCAGGGAAGTCGAAAATCGCAAATCATAAATCGAAAATCGAATAGCCCCAAGGGGATTCGAACCCCTGTTGCCGGGTTGAAAACCCGGTGTCCTAGGCCTACCTAGACGATGGGGCCTGCAAAGTGTACTTTCCGATAGTTAAGTACGAAGTGTTACAAAACTGCGGTGGTATTACAAGCCAAATTTTGTGAAATTCGGATGAGAGCGGGCAAATGCGGTCTATTCTACCGCTCTTTGTTGATCAGCCGCAACTCATCCGGTCGGCTTGGCTCAGCCAGCTTAGCTGGTTCTAATTGCGGTGCTGCCTTGCGACCAGCACCTAAGGCGGTTGCCATATCACGAACCAGCCTGCTCGAGTCGTATTGGGCTGCCCAGTCCAGAACCCTGTCGAATCCGCTTCCGTCGGGGCTGTTAGCCAGCACGTAGACAGCCACGAGGCGAACAGGCCATTTGGGATTGTTCAAGCTCTTTGCCACGGCACTTATTAGCTCCTGGTCAAGCGGCAAAGAGAGCATCTGGGCCATAGTATGGACCTTAACCATCCAGTCCTCATCAACAGGGCTGAGCAGCAGCCCGGACTCCTGCAGCATCGCAGACTTCAGCAGCCCCGGCATCCAATCAGCGTATTTGAATTTGTAGAGCGCACCCTGCTCAGCCATCGCGTGCTGCTCCTTCAACAAGCCCACAAAAAGCTGTGCGGTCTCTGACTTTCTGTCCAGCCTGACCCGTTGATATTGAGTTGTATTGGCTTCGCAGATAATTGCTGGTCAGTTCGACGCCCGGCCGTTTTACAACGACCTTGGCCGGCTTTATATCAGCCAATCTGTTGGCTGCTTTGCCTTGGCCGGTAGTAACGGGGTCAACATAGAGCGTAAATTCTATGTCCAGAGTAGCCTGTGGATAGGTCAGCAGTATTTGTTTGAGCTGGCCCGTGACCAGCCGCATAGACGTAAGCATTCCCTGGCCGGGCTCCAGAAGCATAGCCGTGCGGATTTTGCGAGATACCAGGTTCGGGATGCTCTTTGTAAGATCGCCCGTGATGTTGGCGTCGACTCTTATATTGCCCTTAAACAAGCCCTCATCGCTGATTACCAGCGGCTCATCGGAATTGTTCGTGATGGCTACGGTGCCGCCGAACGCGCTGCCGTATGAGAACTCATCGCCCCGTATGTTGAACTGCACCGAGAGCGTTTTATCCGGGCTTACAAATTCCGGAATGAGCATCTGGCCGAAACGTTTCTCCAGAGCAGTCAAGATGACATCTGGCGCCACCGGCGGGATGTACTCACTGCCCAGCTCTTTCAGGAGCTCCTTTGCCCGTTCCGCTGCCAAAGAGCCGGGGTCTTTGGCAATCGCAGCCTTGAGGGTCTCGGTTGCCGAGTCCTTTTTTCCTTGAGCCTGTTGAATCTGAGCCAGGGCCAAGCTTGAGATTTGGTTGCGCTCATAATTGTCGATGAGCGGCTTAGCCCATTCTATATACTTATTGGCAACCAGTGCATAAGCCAAAAGAGTGGCTGCCGTAGCCGAATTCGGGTCGGTAGAGTAGGCTTTGTTGGCCCAGTCCAGAGCCTTGGCGGCGTCGGGACTGGCAAAACAATAAAACCACGCAAACTGCTTGGCGCCGACTTGCGGCTCAGGGGCACGGCTGGTAGGCCGGGCTTGGCCGGCGGAGGCCCTTGCTCGAGCAGTTGCTGCGCCTTTTGTTCTGCGGCGCGGAATATGCGGTTGGCTTCATTTGCATCGCCGATTTTTGCCGCTGCTCGGCCGGCAATAGCCTCCAGAAGAATGTCAAAGCGACTACCTTGGCGAATAGCCTGGGCAATCTGCAGGCATTTGGGCTTATTCTGCCGGGTGTTGTAGTTGCTGATAGCCCAGGGCAGATAAATCCGAACCGGCAACGGCTCAGCAGGATATAGATAGCCGAACAAGTCGGCGCAGTACTGGTAGCCGCCGGCGGCCACCTCGTACAGTTGCAACTGTTCCGCGTATTGGGCGAATGCCAGTGCGGCGTCTATATCCACCGGGTTTTCGCGCAATACCAGCCTGAGGTGTTCAAGGTACATTGCCGGGCTGATTCGTTCCGGGGTAAGCTCAGCTAACTTGGCAAAAGCAAGCCTGTTGTATCTATTCTTGCCGTACGCCTGAGCCAGATATCGCTGGGCAGAATCAGAATCACCTTTTTCCGTCATCAGCAAGCCCAGCAGGGTGGCTATTTCCGACGCGACCACCGTGTTTTTCTCGCCGACATCCCTGAGCATTTGGGCAAGCAATTGCTCCCGCTGCTCGCGAGTATTTGATTGGTCCAGCAGGTAGCCGATTGCTTCCTTTGCTACTTCGAGGTCGGCATATTCATCGACATAGTTCGCAAGCCAGCGGTAGACCTGCGGCGAGTAATCCTGGCCTAAGTGCCTGCAGGCAAGCTTGATTAGCAAGGGCTGGACGTAGTTGGCGGCGTTATCCAAATTCCTGGCAGCGGTCAAGAATACTATCGCCTGCTGAGCCTGTGGACCGGTAATATCATTGGAATCAGCCATTTCAGAGGCAATCTCGTAGAATTCTTGCGCAACGGATGCCGAAAAAAGAGGTTTGGTCTTCGCCGTTGCATCGGCAGAAATAGCTGGACTAATAACCATTTCGGGGGCAAATCCTTGGGCCCAGGCTGGCAAAGAACAGAGAATAAGTGCCAGAAGTGCCAAAAAAGACCTTCGCGTAAGCATCTGTATCTCCATAACTAAACCCGCAAAACCGTGCATTAGCTTATTTCGGGTAATTATCCTGTATGCTTTAACCGCAGATGGTAATAAAGATAACGTATTTTCGGGCTTTACATTTCGCAACCGTTCATGGAGGTGAACAGGCGTTTCTGTGTCATTGCGAGGCCTTTAGGCCGAAGCAATCCTAACCTCTGGCAGCGCTGAGATTGCCGCGCTCGCCCCCCGTGCTTTCTCACGAAAGCAAGAAGGGGGCTCGCTCGCAATGACGGTAAATTGCGCCAATTGAACATATTAAGCCGTGAACGGCGACTACATTTCTTGCTGCCAGTTTTGCGATTCTGCTCTCTTGCCGCTGGTCAGCAGGGAAAGCATCTCGATACGTAAGAATCTGGCAGCCAGCAGAAACACCGCCGCCGCCGCGGGCACAACCGAGGCTATCCTGAGAATATCAAATGACCTTACATGAGGCAGATTTCTGGTTAGGATCATAATTGTCGCCGCTGCCAGCGCCATAAGTCCTGTCGCGGCAAGCGTTTTGGTCAAAGTTACAGATAATCCATCCAGTATTGAATGCTCAAGTTTTCTTTGAAGCACCACAATAAGAATCACTACCTGCAGATATGAGCACGTCGCTGTGGCACAAGCCAGTCCGGCACGTCCCATAATCCAGATAAGGGTCAGATTAAGCACCGCGTTGGCGAACACGGCCACCAACGCACTTTGCATCGGCACTTTTGAATCCTGCATAGAGTAGAATGCCCTTGCAAGGATTTGCTGGGCAAAGTACCCACACAGACCCAACGTATAAAAGATCAGGGTCGCTACCACCATCTTTGTGTCTTCGGCAGTAAATCTTCCGTGCTCGAATGCGGCTGAGATGAGCGGCCTGGCAATTATTATCAGCCCTACGGTCGCCGGGAGCGCTACAAAAACGGTTGCGCACATTCCTTTGGAAACGGTTGACCGTAGCGCCGCAAAGTCTTTTTTAGCCGCATCAGCGCTCATTACCGGAAAGATTGCCGTTGCCAACGATATGCCCAGGACTCCTAACGGAAGCTGGTAAAGCCTTTGCGCATAGTATAGATGCGAGACTGATCCGCGCCACATCGGATATTGAATCTGGGCGCCGAACAATTCAAAGAAACGCCCTTTTTCCGGCGAGCCGGAGAACCACCATGCGATAAGGTCGTCGGCCAGAGTATTGATCTGCGTCGCAGTAAGGCCTATTATCATCGGCCCCATCAGAAAAAGTATTTTTTTGAAGGACTCGGAGTGCACCTGCCAGGCCGGCCTGATCGAAACGCCCGACCAGCGAAGCGCCGGGACCTGTATGGCTATCTGCGCGACGCCGGCTACAAGAACGGCAACAGCCACCAAAAATAACTGCTCTCTGACCTTGACGTTAAGCCACCAGCCGCTGCACAGAATCGCCCCGATAATGAGGATATTGAGCACGATTGGTGCTGCCGCCGGGGCGGCAAAATGCCTGTGGACGTTCAGAATGCCCGCCAGTACCGCCGCCACACACACAAATATCATATAGGGCAGCATTACCGAGCTTAGCGACATTATTAGTCGACTTTCCGTGGTGCGGGCAAATAACCTGTAGTAAAGCCAGATGCCTGCCTCGCCTGCCAGCACCAGTGCCGCCAGGATCACCAGCAGGACCGTCAGAACCGTATTGATCAGCGCAGCGGCTTGCTCGCGGTCTTTGTAAAGCGCTTCGCTATAAACCGGAATGAGTGAGGCCGATGCCGCTCCCTCACCGAAGAGCCTTCTGCTCAGGTTGGGAATCCTGAATGCAACAATCCAGGCGTCGAGCAGTTGATCGGCGCCGAAGAAGTGACTGTACGCCATGTCCCGGACCAATCCGAGCACTCTACTGGCTGCCGTCAGTGAGACGATTTGTCTAAAGCCTTTTATCATCCCTGGTTTATCGTATCGGCAAAGGCCCGGCGGTTTCAACAAGAGTTTTGCAAAATGGAGATTAGGCACGTATTATTTAAGGAAATCCGTTCCTTGATTTCCTTAAATAATAGAGCTAAGTAATTATCTATCAAGTAGTTAATGTTTGAAAAGGGAAAATGGGACAACAAATTTTTCCTTTTCAAAGTGTGCCTAATCTCAATTTTGCAGAAGTTTAGTTTCAGTAGAGATTTATCGTTTGGGCGCCACACTGAAAGGTCTGCACCGCCCGACGTTATTCAGCAGCGCCACGCAGACCATGCTGACCATCAGGCTTGAGCCGCCGTAGCTTACCAGCGGCAAGGTCAGTCCCGTGATGGGCATCAAACCCATCGTCATACTGATGTTGACCAGGACTTCAACCACAAACATGGCAATAATGCCGATAGCAACTAATCGGCCAAACGGGTTGGTGTTATTCGCGGCGATCTCCAGCCCACAGCCGACAATGAGGGCATAAAGTCCCAGCACCAAGAGACAGCCCAGAAAACCCCATTGATGTGCGATCATTGCGAATATGAAATCGTTGTCCCGGTCGGGCAAGAAATCGTATTTGATAAATAGGCCTCTGCGAAAACCGTAGCCCGTCATTCCGCCCGAGGCGACCGCGAACTTGGAGCGAATCAACTGATAACCCTCGTCCCTCATCCATCGATCTGTACTGAATTTGCCGCCCACGAGAATCTGGCCCAAGGTCGGGTGCTGCTCGGCCTTTTCACGCAGCCAACCGCTTTGCAGAAGCAGGCTGCTTATTCTGGTCCGCTGGTAGGGTTTCATCTTGTACCACAGTAATGGGCTGATTAGAAATGCCACAAGGATTATGATTGTCAAGTGCTTGACTTTTGCCCCTGCTACAAAGAGCATCGTTAAGAAAATCGGCATCATTAGTATCACCGTGCCCAGATTCGGCTCGACCAGGATCAGAACCATTGGCAGAAGCGTCACAATGAACGGCCCCACCAGGGCGTTGAAATTGCGGTAATTGCTGCGATACCGCAGATACCAGGCCAGCGCCAGAATATAGGCCAGTTTGCAGAATTCTGAGGGCTGAATCCAGGGCAGCCTCGGATGCAGCACAATCCAGCGGTTGGCATTGTGGCTGGCAGGCGCAAATGGCAGTTTTACCACGTACCGACTCACTACCAGCAGTGCCAGCAAGACTAAGATGCCGGCATATATCCAGTGACTAACAGAGCCGAGCTTCCGATAATTGACCAGGTTAGCCGCTACGAAGCCCATAAAGCCGATAACAGCGAAGATGAGCTGTTTTTTCCAGAGACCGGCGACATCCCCCATTTTGACGGCCGGACTGGGTTCTGCGGGGTTGCCCACCGAGTAGATGGCAGCGATTCCGATCGCCACTAGTGCCAGAGCGGCCAGTAAAAGGCACAGCCTCACGGATATTAGCCGCCCTTTCAGAAAATTGTACATAACGCCAAAAATAACACAGTATGGCGGAAATTGAATACGCGAACTGTCAAAACTGCAAAAAATCTTCCCACAGTGAAAAAACGGTTTGCCGAGCTGGCTACGCCCGTGAAGGGGCGATCATCGCGTCAGGTTATCCAAACATTTGTCGCACCTAAACTTACAACAAGGGCGCACGCCCATCAGCTCGCTTGTCGCCCCGGGTAAGGCTGCGCTTCAGGAACAGCTTTTCGGGCATTTTCTCTTGATTTATCCGGCGTTTTGTTATATCTTTACAACCGGTCTTTACCAGTTTGAACCTGCGCACCGCGCCTTTTCCGGCACTAGTTGGCGGCGAGGGGATAGAAAACGAGAGCGACTTCTAAGGTCCGAAATTTTTATGGATTTTTTTGCTTTTTCTCTTGATTTACCCAGAGGTTTGTGATAATTTACACTTAGTCTTCACCAGTTTAAAAACCTGTGTTTGTAGTTGTGTTACGTATTTTCGCTAGTCGGCGGGAAAGGAGGAGACGAAGGAAGGAACAGGAGTTCATTCGGCTTTTCCTGCGGGCCGGTTCGCTGTGTTCGTGCATTTCTTGAACCAGCGATTTCATCGGCAGGATAAGGAGTGTTACCACTTCGAAAACCAAGATAGCGCAGAGTGCGTGACTCTGCGGAGAAGAAAAGAAAGGAAGGTAACATTATGAGAAAGATTGCATTGACCTTGGCACTACTTATGCTTGCCACCCCGGCTATGGCGGCTGTGAGGATCATCGTCACAGACGAAGGTAACTGGATAGCCGCCATTAAGTATCAGACAGACGGGGAGAAGGTCAGGGCCTCTGCGCTGGATGTCACTGTCAGTGCAGGTACGATCGATGCCATCTCCGATTACAAAAAAGGGGAAAGTGTTCCGGGCAACATAGGCTATGGCATTTTCCCTGCCAACTTTGCTGCGCAGATTACGGTCGATCCTGCTACTGGCGAGGTCCAGACATGGGACGTAAATGGCTATACCCCGGTCGCTCCTGCTACTGATCCGGGTGCCGCGGGTGCTCTTGGCAGCGGTGCCATCACCCTAGAGATGGCGCACTATATTCTCCGCCTGAGGATAATTCTCCAAATGCTCCCCCCACCAGTGGGACGCTTTGCAAGATTAAAGTCAGCGGAGATACCACTGTAAGCGTTACAGAGAACGCCACTCGTGGTGGTGTAGTGCTTACAGACCCGGCTGTCACTCCAACAGTGAATCTGACCGGGGCGACCGCTGTCGCGATAAAAGGCGTTGTGGAATGCTTCCCCACCGCAAACTCAGCGTATAACGACTGGGTTCTTCTGGGTAAGCCTGATTGCTGGTGCGCAAAGACAAAAGGCAGCGGGTATCAGTGCGATGGTGACGCCGACGGCATAGATTCGGGCGGCATCAACAAGTTCCGCGTATTTACCGGCGACCTGAATCTCATTGTGGCCAACTGGAGGAAGAAAGCCGCTGATGCGACTCTTAACCCCTGTGCAGACATCGACCACAAGGATTCGGGCGGCATCAACAAGTTCCGCGTATTTACCACTGACTTAAACATTCTGGTAGCCAACTGGAGAAAGAAAACGCGGCTCTTCCCGGGGATTGCCCGAGGTAAGCAAGCATTTGTTTTGGCGAAAGTTGTAACGACTTAGTTTTTGAAAATCCGATAAAATGAATGAGGGAGTTGTAAAAAGTTCTTTTGGAAGGAGAAAGATGATGAAAAAGCTTAGTTGCTTTAGTGCTGGTTCTTGGTTTGTGCTCACTGGCGAATGCAGGTTTGACGATAGGTGTAAATCCGGCGATGGATACCGTTACTATTAGTGGTGACGGTGCAACGACGAACGCGGCTGCTTACTTGCTCTTAGAGGGGCCGGGTGCAATTGCCGGCGGAACGTTGGTTTATGCCGGTAGTCTGGCGAAATACCAGGACCTGGAAGCTGCTGCTGCCGACATGGGAGTAACTCCGGCTGAGGGATTGGCCTTGGTTAAAGACCTTACAGGTAAGACGGTTGTGGACCTCAGCTACATGGAGCTGGTAGATGGCAATATTCCGCCAGCGTCCACCCTGGGCATACTGGTGAGCGGCATTAGGTTGACAGGGACAGGTACGGTTACGCTGAGTCTTGTTTCTGATGATTTTGCCACGACCTATGATTCACAGGAGGTCCCCATTCCTGAGCCGTTGACCATTGCTCTGCTTGGTCTGGGCGGTTTGCTGCTGCGTCGCCGCAGTTAATTTTGAAACGAACCAGAAATTAGTGATGAAGCGGGACAGGCTCTTTTGGAGAGTCTGTCTCGTTTTTTTTATTGCTATTTTTCACCCGCCGGCTAAAATGATGCCCGCTTCTTCAATAGTGTTCTGTCGCAGATTATTTGAGGGGTTGTCATAATGAAACCAAAAGTGGCAATTGTTTTTTCGTTATCGTGGCTTTTATGTTATGCGGCAGGATGTCACGACCCTTCAAGGGGACGCCCCATTGCTAAACCACTGCCGGCAGACATTGCCGGGGTCTGGAAAGGCCCAAGGCAGCCCCTGGAAGATAGTCCTGAGTCCAGATGGAGCTGTATCTTCGGCGGTTGTTCCTATGGGCGAAGTCCAAATCAAGCCCAATCAGACGACAAGAGTCGAAATGAAGGATGGAGCCTATAGCGTTTTCAAAGCAGGAGATTGTGTGGTTCACTACACGCCGGCCACCAGGGAGCTATTTGTCAGTATCGAGATAAAAGAGATGCACATTGCGTTTGCGGATAACGTGATTGATGGCAGCAGCACCGATAGGTTTGTGGGCCCCGTTTCCGAAGATGGAAAAGTATGGTCGGCGGAGTGGATAACCGTCTTTGACTACGGCCCACGTTTTCCTCAGGACCCCAGTGACGCATTTGCCGAGACACTGATCTTTGAGAAAGTGACGAGGTTGGCAACCAATTAACAATCTCCGCAACCGGCTGCGGTTGCGCGGCTCGTGCTATTCAATAATCGTAGTAACGGATTCCATCGTCATCAACGCCGGGCCAGTCGAGTCTTATGGTCTCTGTTGCTGGCTTATATATCCACCCGAAGTTGCCGGTCGCCCGGCTGGAAATGCTTCGCTACTTCCAATCATCTTGATCGTGTCCAGGTTGTTGAAGGGATTCAGGGGCATCTTTACAAAATAGTGGCTGTCAACTGTGGTCTGTTGGCGGAAGTAGTCGCTGCTTGGAACGGTGGTTGGGTCATTATCTTTGTAGCCTGGGGCGACGCCGGTATGTTTGGCAGCATACAGCTCAACTGCGCTTCGCAACACACGCAAGTTATCTTTCGCCGTAGCTTCTTTGGCCTGTGTGGCGTGCGACTGGAATTGAGGTACGACTATAGCAGCAAGAATTCCCAGGATGGCAACCACGATCATCAGTTCGACAATAGAAAATGCTTGTTTCATTTGTTCGTATCGTCCTGCTTGCGAAAGCTCCCGCTCTGCGGAGACCAAAGACGTACTATCGGCCTTGCGCCCGCATTTTTTTATTATCGACTGGCGCGGGCAGTCACTTAATAGGCGAAATATTTATCAGACTTGACAGAGAGGCTGATAATCGTATAGACTTATCAGTACAGAAGATGTGAAGGGCTTGCGGGCGTAATTCAGCGGCAGAATGTCAGCTTCCCAAGCTGGACGTCGTGGGTTCGAGTCCCATCGCCCGCTTTTCCGGTAAGGTGGTACAGAACTCTCAGTTCATCGCACAAATCAACGCGATCCGCTGCTGTCCGCTACTACCCTTACCAGGTCGAGGATCTTCTCATCGCGTTCTTCCGGCCCGATGTCGAGCCAGTGGACGTTTCGGAAGGTCTTGAACCAGGTCCGCTGACTCTTGGCTAACCGGCGGCTGTTCTTCTTTATAAGCTCAATCGCGTCTTCCAAGTTTGTTTTGCCGCTCAGATAGTCGATTATCTCGGCATAGCCGATCGCGCATCGAGCCTGCGGGCTTAGCGGTTTTTCTTCGCCAAGCAAAGATTTGACTTCATCAACCAGGCCGGCAGCAATCATCTTTTTGACCCTGGCGTTAATCCTTTTGTTCTCCTCGGCTTTGTCTCTTCGTAGGCCGATTATCGTCCAATCATCCCTCGTGGTTCGTCGCTCGTGGCTCGTCACTCGTACATCCCATTGCTTTTGGAAGCTTGAAATTGGTCTGCCGGTAAGTTCGTATACTTCCAGAGCTCGGATTATACGCCTGGCATCGTTTTGGTGGATACGTCCAGCCGCCTCCGGATCGACTTGTGTCAATTGACGATAAAGCTGGTCCAGTCCCTGGGTTTCCGCCCGTGCTCGAAGTTCTGCCCGAATCTGCTTGTCGGCTGCCGGGCCCTCGAACAGGCCGTACAGCAGGGCCTTTATATATAGCGCCGTTCCGCCCACCGCAACTACGGGTTTATTTCGGCTTCCAATCTGCCGGATTGCCTCAAGGGCATTGTCGAGAAAACTCCTTACGCTGAATGAATCGCTCGGCTCAATAATGTCAATCAAGTGGTACTTAACTTGCCCCTGCGCTTCTTTGGGCGGCTTGGCGGTGCCCATATCCATTCGGCGGTAGACCTTCATCGAGTCGATACTGATTATTTCAGCCCGCAGGTCTTTTGCCAAATCAAAGGCCAATCGCCCTTTGCCGGAGCCGTAACGCCAAGAATCAACAATCTATTGACATTCATAATTTGCTGTAAAAGCCTGCGGCAACTTATATAATACAAAGGTCCAAGCGTAGAACACAGAAATTCCGGCTTTTGAAGACACGGTAGCTCGTATGTCGGCCATCAAAGTTGTCAATTCGGATTTCGATACGTTGTTACGCCGGACAACCAAGCTTGTTAATCATACCGTGCGACAGCTTCTGGCTGACCAGAAAATCATCGACAGCAACTTGAAAAAAGCCCTCAAGTACACACTTGCTGCGCCAGGCAAACGCATACGCTCGGTGCTGGCGCTCTGGTGTTGCGAGATTGTCAGCGGGCAAATAAATCACAATGCAGAAATTGCAGCAGCGGTAATTGAGATGGTGCACACCTATTCGCTTGTGCACGATGATTTGCCCGCTATGGACAACGATGATTTTCGCAGGGGTCAGCCTACCTGCCATAACGTCTTTGGGGAGGCTACCGCGATATTGACGGGCGACGCCCTTTTGACGCTCGCTTTCGAGATTCTGGCCAAGAAGATTGACCAGGCGTCCATTGCGATAAAACTAATTAGCCAATTGGCGGAGGCGGCGGGGCCAGCGGGCATGATTGCGGGTCAGATCGCCGATCTAAAGGCGGAAAAAACCGCCGTCAGTAGAAAGATTTTGCAATATATTCATACCAATAAGACGGCCAAAATGTTCCGCTGTGCTGCCGCGATGGGGGCTATCTGCGGCGGGGCTAACGCCCGGCAGTTGAACAGTCTGTGTGAATACGGATTGAAGATTGGCCTGGGCTTCCAGATAGCCGACGATATTCTTGATGTCTGCGCTTCGAGCGAGCAACTGGGCAAAACTGCCGGCAAAGACCGAAAAGCGGGCAAGGCAACTTACCCAGCCGTGCTGGGGTTGCAAAAATCAAGACAATTGGCCAAGAATCTGGCCGATGACGCGGTAGCGGTACTGAAACCTTTCGGCCACAAAGCTGATACGCTCCGACAACTGGCATTAGCCCTGCTGCAAAGAACGAAATAATCAGCCAGAAAATGCTGATACCGGTTTCTATCGCTTCCTTCTCTTGCCAGGTTTGTCTGCCCGCCACGGCGAGCATTTTCCAAAAAAGGCCAATACCAGTACTGAAAACGCGGGGTCGGGGAGTTTAGCTCCCCGCTTTCGCGGGGACAAGCTTGCCCCTGCGCAGGCAGGGGCCGGCACGGCGACGGACCCCCCAATAAATCTGTCCTGAGCCGGGTCGAAGGATTGCGGGGCTAAATATTTGGTGGCGGTTTTGCCGCAGGTTCATCGCTAATTTGGCTAAGGGAAAAATCTACATGCAGCCGATACAATCAATAGGTTCGTCAGGGGGCAGATTATGAAGGTCAGAAAGTCCGTAGCTGGCTGCATCTGGTTCATTCTTGCTGCGTCGGCCCATCGGGATGTGACGGATTACATAGACCGATTACAGTATCAAGCAGTCGAACAAGGTAGTTTTCCGAAGAAACTGTATTTCCCGATTTGGATTCGACCGCCGCCTGTATTTGCCGCGGTCTAACAACTCAATTCTAAACAAACACGTTTACAGTTACGAACTAACAAGCCCTAAGTGTAGCGCTTAGGGCTTTTTTATGGGTTCCCCTGGCCATTTCAGGGGGCCGATGCCGGCAGGGTCAGGCGAATCGTAAATACTCCGCCCGGCTGCACCTCGGCAGCAGCAGAACCACCTAATGCACTGACAAGTCTTTGAACCAGGGGCAAGCCCAAGCCACAGTGGGTGCCTGTGCCTGTACGCGATGCATCGCTGCGCCAGAAGCAATCGAATACCTGGGCGACTTGGTCGCTGGTGAGCTGACAACCTGTATTGGCAAGGGTCAGCTCAATGGAATCGTCGGCACGGCGGGCTGTGACCCAAATTTGGCCGGCGTCATTGGTATATTCGACGGCATTATCCAGGAGATTCGACAAAACCATCGAGAAGTTCTGACGGTCTGAATTGACCGTTACGTCGTTTGGAACGCGGTTCTCGAAAGCGATCCTGCGCTGGACTGCTTTTCCCGAAAACAGCCGCCAGCGGGAATTCACCAGGTCAGCCAGGTCTATCTGCTCCCGGCGGAAAGCCACCTGGCAGGCATCGAGCCGGGCAATCATCAACAGGTTATTCACCATCGCCTGCATGCTTTCAATAATTGCCAGACAGTCAGAAAGCACAGTTTGATATTCAGCGCTGTTGCGAGCGCACCGTAGGGTTACCTCAATTGTAGAGCGGATCCCTGCCAAAGGCGTTCGTAGTTCATGGGCGACATCGCAGGTGAATCGCCTTTCTCGCGTAAAAGCTTTTTCCAGCCGAGATAATAGGTCGTTCAATCGGTTCTTTATCGGTGCGATCTCGGTCGGGACCGACGTAGTTCCAACACGTACCGTCAGATCGTCTTCCTTGATAGCGGCGATCTCGGCTGCGATAGAATTTAGAGGATTAAGACCCTGTTGGACCACAATAGCAGCGATAAAAACCGATAGTGCAGTTGTCAGGCCTGAGACTCCCAAGAGAAGCCATCGCAGCAAGCCCAATTGGAGCTGCAAACTGCTGGCATCGCCGGCGACCACCAGAGTAAGCGTCTGTTCTTCCGTAAGCTGTGGCTGCTCTTTATCGTCGGTGCTTGCAGACCTCGGTATGAACTTCAGACCAACAGCCCGTAGAGGTCTACTATTTTTGTCCCGTGACATCGCAAAGACCAGGGCGTTGATAGAGCCCTCAAGGTGCACAAGATCGTCTGCGCCTAATAGAGGTGATCTGAGTGCCGCGGTGCCGCCCGAGCGCCAGAGTTCGTAGTAGGCTGGTCGCTCTGGCCTGAGAAACTCAGGCATCTGTTGAACATCGGATTCCAACTCAACCTTGTCCTCATCGACTTCCACCGAGGCTGCCAGTATGCGGGCAAGGGATGCCAGCGAAGCATCGAACTGATTGACCAACGCACGCTGAATCGCCACATAGACTATAAGGCTGAAGACAAGTAGCAGCAGCAACATTCCGCATATAATGCCGAGAAGTAAACGAGTTCGAAGCGAGCGCATCATGCTTTTGGCCCCAGCATATAACCGCGTCCCCGCAGGGTATGGATAACGGGAGGTCTGCCCGGCTGTTCGATTTTCTTTCGCAAATAACCGATGTAAACGTCGACCACATTGCTCGATGCGTCGGATTCGAACTCGTACAGATGCTCCCATATATCTGTGCGGGATACCGTTTGCCCGGCCCGCATGGCCAGGTATTCCAGAAGGGCATATTCCCTCGGCGTGAGGTGGATTTCGTCCCAACCGTCCCAAACCTTCTGTGCCGTCAGGTCAATCCGCAGATTCTGGACTTTGATCTCGGGGTTTTTCTCCCGATAGCTTCGGCGCACTAACGCGCAGGACTCGTGCCAACAACTCTTCGAAAGAAAAGGGCTTTACCAAATAGTCGTCGGCGCCGAGGTTCAAGCCCTTTATGCGGTCTTGTAAAGTGTCCTTGGCGGTCAGAATCAATACGTGGTTTTGTTTGCCTTCAGCCCTTAGCCTCTTGAGAAGGCTCAGGCCGTCCATGGCGGGCAGCATCAGGTCGAGAATGATTACGTCGTAATCATTGCTCATCGCATACCACAGACCTTCTTGCCCATCGAGCGTGGTATCCACCGCAAAGCCTGCCTCGCGCAGTCCCTTTGTAAGGGACTGCTGCAAAGGGCGATAGTCTTCTATTAGCAGTACACGCATCTGAGCACCACCGAAGAAAAGCCGCCGAGCGATAGCGTCTTATCGCTCGCCGGGGCGTATTTTACTCCTGGAAACGCTATGTGTAGTCACTTTTTGTTCGCGGTGAGTTTTTCTAATTCCCGTTTTGCCTCCGTGAGTTTGTATCTAGCGGTAGTGTTTCCGGGTTCCAACTGGATCAGCTTTTGGAGCCACGGTATGGCCTCGGCGGTACGGCCGATTCGAGAGTAGATGTATGCGATAGCTGAGACGGCATTTGCATCTGTCGGGGCAAGTTTTTCCAGTTTTATCGCTTCGGAGACAGCCTGATCTTTTTCGCCCAGGTTTGCATACAGCATACCCAGGCGTTCGCGGGCAGGCAGACGAGTGGGATCCCTGTCGAGGACATCCCTGAAGGCTGCCGCCGCCTCATTGCCATTTCCGAGGTTCGATAGAGCTATCGCCCGGTTGAACCGGGCTGGTATCGACTCAGGATTAATCCGAATAGCTTCGTTATAGTACTTCAAAGCCTCCGCATAACGGTGCTGGTCCGCGTATAGGACGCCCAAGCTGTTCCACGCCTCAGCAAGCCGGGGGTCAACCGCAATAGTTCGCTTAAGGAAATACTCAGCTTTTGCGGTCTCTTTTCGCTCTTTATAAATGCGGCCCAGATACATCAGTGCCTTCGTATTTTCCGGTTCGAGCGCCAGAACCCTTTCATAGGCTGAAATTGCCGTGTCCTGATTGCCCAGCTTTCCGGAAACCACTGCGAGGTTGAAAAATACCTTCGCCATATTCGGATCCGCTTAAGCCGCGCGGGTGTAGCTCGACGCCGCATCCTTGAGCCTGCCAGACTTGGAATATAATCGCCCTAAATTGAAGTGAACGGCAGATGCCTGCGGATTCAGACGGGCAGCCTTTTCCATCTCCACAATCGCACTGTCGATCTCGCCGCGGTCATCGAGCGCTAATGATAGGTTGATTCTGGCCTCGATGTAGTCGGGCTTCAACAGAATTGCCTGGCGATAAGCGGCTATGGAATCGTCGGTCCGGCTGCTCCGAGAAAGCACAAAACCCAACTGAAAATAGGCCTTTGCTTCAGTCTCGCCAGCGCCCGCTTTTGTTGCCCGCCTGAAGTAATCCTCGGCAGCCTGAAGATTTTCCGTTCTTAGATAGATAACACCGAGATTGTAAATGGCGCGGGTATATGTGGGCTTTATTTCTATTGCGCACTTATAGGATTCTATCGCGCCGACGGGGTCGCCGGATAACGACCTTGCGACACCGAGATTGCAGTGGGAGCGGGCATTGTTGGGGTCTAATTCGATAGCCCTTGACAGGACACTTATCGCTTCATCCAGCTTTTCGGCCAAAGTCAACGCAGAGCCCAGCTCAGTCATAACCTCGTCGTTCTCCGGCTGTTGTATCAGACCGGCTTTCAATATGTCTATCGCCTGCGTCAGTTTCCCGTCGCGCTTCAGGCGGATTGCTTTGGCAAGAATGGGGTTACTCGTTTCAATGGAGTCTTCATCCAGCATGAATTTGGCTGCTTTAGAGGCGTCCGGCGTGTCGATGTATCGTTTGTCCTGCTGTGACTCTGCCCGCTGTCCTGGTTTGAGTTCCGTCAATACTATAACATCCTCGACCGGGACAATATCATGCGGACCGTTGTTGCTGCATAGGCGCCAGGCGACAAGAGAAGCCACAACCACAAAACACGCTACCCCGCCAATAAACAGATGGTCTTTGCGATTCTGTCTCAAGGTTTTTCAGCCTCGTATAGTTTCTTTGCCAACCCTTCTCTGTTGGCCAGTTGAATAGTAAGCCCTGGCCTGGCATTAAGCTCAATAACGACAGGCCCGCGACGTTTATCTATGACGATATCGACACCCACATAACCCAGCTCAACGCATCTGGCGGCCCTGGCGGATATTTCCAGCACATCTTTCCAGGCAGGTATCTTTACCCTGGGAAGGGGTCGGCCAGTATCAGGGTGCTTGGTGATGTTTTGGCTGCCCAGGACGGCGTAAGTTGTCTGACCTGTCTCCATATCAATACCAAACGCAAAAGCGCCCTGATGGAGATTTGACCGTCCGCGAGACCGTTGAGTAGGCACTCGTGTCATTGCCATTGCCGGCCGACCTTGACACATGATCACCCTGATATCTGGAACACCTCTGTAGCACAGCCCTGCCAGAATATCTTCTGGTTCCAGAAGCTGTTCCAGAAAAGCCCTATCCGAGAGTTTCTCTAAGGAGAATAGGCCGGAGAGGATATAGCTAATGTGTGTTTTTAGGTCCTCTATGCCAAAAGGAGTCCAGCCGGTTTGGCCGATAGTAGTCAATCTGCCTGCAAAGTCCCGGCGAGCCAGCAGTATCCCACGCCCACCAAATCCCTGCGCCGGTTTAGCAGCAAAACCGTCAAGAGCCCCGATTCGCACTTCTATGTCTTTCAGCTCCCAATGGCTGCGAAAAATGGTCAGCGTAGGCGGAATCGGCACGCCAGCGGCGTTGAGTATTTCTTTTGCGATAAGTTTGTCATCGACCGTGGGAAAATATTTCCTGCGGTTGAGCTTATAAATGAAATCCAGGTTGCGAGCATTGATGCCGAGCACATCATCACCGAGATGCATAACTCTGGAAAAGAGTTTGAACATGGTTATTGGCTCTTCCTGAATATCAACTCTCGAAAACGCATGTACTCACCAAATCTCATGCCGGTCCACCTGCCGACAATCACGAATGCAGCCACAACCAGCAGCAGTGTCTCCGGAAAAGTAACCACAATAATCTGAAGCGATTGCCAATTCATTACCGCAAATGCCCCTGCGATCACTATCACAGTTCCAGCAACAACCTTGATAGCTCTTCCCAAACCCTCTTCCTCCCAAATGATGGCTAAACGCTCCACGGTCAGAGTCAGTATCATCAGCGGAAAAGTGCTCACCCTTGTGGGCAAGACCTGGCCCGTCGCAACACCTAAGAGGGTAGCAGCCATTATGAACGTGACAGTAGCCGTCATGAGGATTCCAAGCTTCGGTGTATGCAATAACCGAAACCACTGCAGACGCACACCGGATAATTCCGCCAAACAATAGGATAGCCAGGAAGAGCATCAGACCCCAGGCAAGCCCGGTATCCCTGAACGCCACCGCCATCAGCGCGGGCATGAACGTTCCGAACGTCTCTATTCCAATTACGTTCCGTGCCAATACGACAACCAACGCTCCAAACGGAATCATCAGTATAATCTTCAGCAGATTAAGCGGTATTCGAACCTGCTCGAATGCCCACCACAGGCTCAGTGTTCCGGCCGGAAACTTTTTAGCTGCTTGCATCGCCTCTGACGGCGGGGCCAGCACCTTCTTGCCGTGGAAGTAGTAGTTGAAGTTAATGTCCACACTGTGAGTTAGTAGAGGTTGGTCTCCATAATAAAGGATCAGATAGTGTGAAGGAATCTCGGCAAAATATCCATTTAATGGACAGAATGGAACCCATCTTCCAGCGATCCACGCCTCCGCCCAAATATGGCTCGAACGCCAGGTCCCATCTTTCAGGATCAAACCACCTACAAGTCGTGCCGGTATGCCCCCCGCTCTGCAAAGGGCCGCGAAAAGCCTAGACTTTCCACCACACGATGCTTCACCCAGACGCAGTGTTGTTATCGCATCAGTTGTGCCTTTAAGGTCAACGGATCGGATCACCTTCGAAGTATAGTCAAAGGCAGCGCGGACTACGGCAACTGCATTCCCACGGTCCGAAGCAGGCACTAATTGTCCGAAAAGGCTTCTTGAGCTCGGCTGAATCCGCCTGAATGTATTCGGAAGGAAGAAGATAGGATTCCACCTCCGCTGGAACCCGCTTGGGCGAGTCTATTCGCGGCGGTAATTTGTACCTCCTTGCTTCTGCGCGTACTGTTCCAGAGTAGACCAGGGCATAAAAGCCCGTTGCATTGCTTCTCTGCCAAATCCCCCACCGATTTGCCCCCTCGCGGTTGATATGGAACGCAAAGTCCGGCGATCCGAAAAACTCCTCCCTGACTATCTGGCGGTCTGTCTCCGGTGGAAGTGCAACACGCAATTGGATGTCATCATTATGTGCAGTGAAGCTCATATTCAACAGAAGTTCGTAATATCTTTGCGGCAAAGCCCGGGAAATGGCGCCCCCCAAATTATGAATCTTGTAAAACAATAAGCCGTAACAGATGCCGACCAACAGTAAGACTGCAATCTTATCCCTGGCACGCATGGTCTTCGCCCTTATTCATCGAATTATCAAGCACAAGCTTACCAAGCTACGGATGAGAATATCGTGAGAAAAAATTTTTTAAGATTTTTTTGCCCACTGTAAATTCTCTATGCGGTTTGACTTAATTCTCATCATCTGATATTCTTTTGCAGAAACGAAGGAAATCAGAGTATGTTAGCCAGGCTTCACAGTGTTACGCTTGAGGGAATCGAAGGCATAATCTGTGAGGTTGAAGTTGACGTTGCGCGGGGTGGGCTCGAAAAGTCTATCATCGTAGGACTGCCCGACGCGGCGGTAAAAGAAAGCACCGAAAGGGTCAAAAGCGCAATCGTCAACTGCGGCTACAAATATCCCAGAACACAGTGTGTAATAAACCTCGCCCCAGCGGACGTGAAAAAAGCCGGCCCTGCCTTCGATTTGCCCATCGCTT
>CAWFCJ010000038.1:0-155058 GCA_963814265.1 Sedimentisphaerales bacterium
CTATAGACGCCTTTTTGAAACAGCACAGGATGGGATATTGATTCTCGATGCAGAAACTGGTCAAATAACAGATGTCAATCCGTTTCTAATGGACATGTTGGGATATCCCTACAAGGAATTTATAGGAAAGAGGCTTTGGGAGATAGGACCATTCAAAGACGTTGAGGCAAGTAAAACCGCCTATCGAGAATTGCAGGAGAAAGATTACGTACGTTATGAGAATTTACCACTTGAAACCAGGGACAAACGTGAAATCCAGGTTGAATTTGTATCCAATATATATAAAGTCAATCATTCCCGCGTTATCCAGTGCAATATCCGCGATATAACAGCACGCAAACAGATTGAAAGGCAGCTGAGATTTCATGCAGAGGTGCTCGACCAGATTAGTGATGCGGTAGTTGTCATTGATAATAAGCGCATAGTAAATTACTGGAATAAAGGTGCAGAACGACTGTATGGCTTAAGTGAGGAGGAGGCGTCTGGACAGCCTGTAGGGGAACTTTATCAATATCTCTGGTTGAAACCCGAAGATGAGCAGGCTTCAGTACAAGCATTGGAAACAAGAGGGTTTTGGTCAGGAGACAATATACATATAAAGCGAGATGGAGTGCGGTTATATGTTCAGTCATCAGTAAGCACGATAAAAGACAAGGACGGCAAGGTAATAGGGACGCTGGCCGTTATCCGTGACGTCACCGGGCGCACAGAATTAGACCATTTGAAAGACGAGTTCATCGGCATGGTATCACACGAAATGCGCACACCGCTGACGGTTATTATAGGGGGCCTCGATACAGTCCTGAGCAAGGGTGAACTCCTTCCTCAGGATGAGATAAACGAACTTCTTAACGATGCCCTTTGCGAGGCTGAATCGTTGTCTCACATTCTAGAGAATCTGCTTGAACTTTCCCGCACGCAGGCCAAACGGTTGTTGCTCTACCCCGAGCCAATGAGAATTGAGACGCTGGCAAAGGATGTGGTTAAGGAATTCAAAGGGCAATCTGCGTACCAGTTTATACTGGATTTTCCCCGAGAGATACCGCCGGTAGAAGGCGATACGTTACGAGTCAGGCGGATATTATACAATTTGGTACAAAATGCGGTTAAGTATTCGCCCGCTGGAAGCAAGATAAAGGTCTTCGCCAGGCAGGAGCCGGATTGTCTCGTTATCGGTGTCAGAGATCAGGGTAGCGGTATATCTGCAGCGGATCAGTCCAGGCTTTTTCATTCTTTTGAGCGGTTGGGGTTAGATCAATCCGGTAAGATTAAAGGAAGCGGATTAGGACTCATGGTGTGCCACCGCCTGGTGGAAGCTCACGGCGGAAAAATCTGGGTTGAATCAGCGCCTGAGAAAGGCTCTACCTTCTACTTTAGCCTGCCTTTAGTACATCGTGAGGGATGAGAGCATCCAACAAATTTCGCGTGTAACGTTCTATCTGAATCAGTACTTCTATCAGGTTAATTATTCCTGACGAGTGTATTTCCCCAAAAGACTTAGACCAGAGCCTGCTCCTTCGTTAAAAATGTCATAACTATTTAACTTTCTGCCTTCTTATTATATTACTAATCCATATCTCGCATGATAAGATTTTTGTAATTGCTATTAGTGACTGACACGTCTCAATAACAGGCAGCAATCAATAAGAAAAGGTTTAAGAGGAGGTTAGAGTATTTAACGTAACGTATAAGAAGTTTTAGACAACTGTTAACAATACAAAGATTAAGGACGTGTCGATGTCGCAGGCAAATATTTTAGGAGGTACATAAATTGAAAAGGTTTGTTTTTCTTTCTTTATCACTACTATTATGCTGATTCTCATCCCGGGTTGTATTACAGTTCCAGCCCCGGCACGGAACGCCACCGGTTATCATGGAATTTAGCAGTAATCCATCTGCGATTAATTCCGGTGGCACGTCAACTCTGTTGTGGAATGTTACTGGAGCTACATCGGTGAGTATAGACCAGGGTATAGGTCAGGTTAATGTTGCGGGGACCAGGGTAGTATCACCGGCTACATCCACTGTTTATACTATAAGTGCCACCAACTCTGCTGGTACCGTTACCAGATCAGCGGTGACTATTGTCAACTCAGCACCACCATCCCCCCTGCGCCTATCCCATTCGCGGTAACCAGTGTTATAGCCAATACTTCGCCATCAACCTTCACCGGTGCTTGTCCCAAAACCTTCACCTTTTACGCTACTATCACTGCCAATGGTCCTGGCACAGTTACTTACAGGTGGGAAAGAAGCGATGGCGGATATAGTGATATCCAAAGCATCACCTTTTACGAAGCTGGTACAAAAACAACAACATGGCAGTGGGAATTGAGTGGATCGGCTTCCGGTTGGCATCGTATCCACGTTTTGACTCCCAATGATGCAGCATCGAATCCAGTATATTACACACTCAACTGTGGTGGTGGATCATTGGTGACAGGCATCATTGTGGGTGTTGATCAGTACCCATTCACCGGTCCTGTCCCAAGACCATTCACTTTTGGGGAACTATCGCCGCCAATGGTCCTGGCACAGTTACTTACAGGTGGGAGAGAAGCGATGGTGCTACTGCTGCGGAGAGCATCACCTTCACTGCCGCTGGTTCGCAGACCGTCACTAACCTATGGACACGGGGCGAAGGTACAGGATGGCAACGCCTCCATGTTCTCACGCCCAATGATGCGTATCGAGTCAAATCGTCTTTGAAATTACGTGCTATAACATGCCTCAATAGAAGACATGTTCCCTCACGCATGGGCAATATATTTTAGGAGGTACATACATTGAAAAGGTTAGTTTTTCTTTCTCTATCACTATTATTATTACTGATTCTCATCCCGGGTTGTTTTACATTTCCAGCCCCGTCACCAAATCCTATCCCACCGGTAGGAACGCCACCGGTTATCATAGAATTTAGCAGTAATCCATCTACCATTAATTCCGGTGGCACATCAACTCTGTTGTGGAATGTTACTGGAGCTACATCGGTGAGTATAGACCAGGGTATAGGTCAGGTTAATGTTGCGGGGACCAGGGTAGTATCACCGGCTAAATCCACTGTTTATACTATAAGTGCCACCAACTCTGCTGGTACCGTTATCAGATCATCGGCGATTATTATCGTCTCAGCGCCAGCACCACCGCCACAAACTACAGCTAGTAATCCTGTTATCAGCTTCACCGCCAGCCATCTCGGAGGTACTTCGTGGCAACTTAACTGGAATGTGTCAAACGCCACACAGATAGTCATCCAGCCTGATATAGGTCCTGTTAACCCAACAGGTAGCACAGTGGTCACAGTACCCTCAGGACAAACTAAACTGTACAGGTTGGAGGCAGTAAACGACTGGGGATGGGCCTATTGGCAAGTCATTATGGGATCCCCTTAAATTCCAGTCATATATATTTCGTAGTCAGAACATCCATTGGAAGGGGGTTGAAATGAACGCTAGGAAATTATTCAACAAGGAAGTCATAGATGCACAAGGTAATAACATAGGCAAAGTAGCTCGTCTAACAGATAACTGATAACTATAGAATAGTGCGTTTTATTACGCTTATAGGAGCTTATAATATATTTACCCACACTGAAATAGTATTTAGAACAAAGAACAAGGTTAATATAAGTTTACCCATACATAATTAAAACGCTAGCCATATTAACCTTACCTATTCCATTTCCATTTGAAGGTTTCAGGTTGAGGCCAGGGCAATATAAGAGTTGTTTTTTTGCTGAGATTCATTGGTTAATAAAGGGAAATCTAAAGACTTAATAAGGGATGCGATGAATTATGCAGGTGGATATTATGTGGATTAAAAAGCGTGGTTGTTAATGGGTGCATAGGAATTCACCAAGGAAGAAAAACAAAGCGCAAAAGCCTACTAGCACAGCTAAAAAAACGAGAATAGACCGCTCCTTGCTCTTTATCATACTGATGAGCCCAGTTATAAAAGCAGCTATGAATGAGATACCAATGGCAACGTTTGCTATAAAGATAAGAGCAAATGGACCGGGTTCCCCACCCAACCTGGTCAAGACCGCGAACAATATGGAGAGCAGAATGAAGGCGGCAGCTAGGCCGACCGACCATCTACCCAAAGAACTTTTTGGCAGAATACTAATCCGCATGGCCTTTACCTCCTGCGACATCTAACCACTGTCATTATGTTACTATCACGATTCGCTCGCTGTCAAAATGTATTCTTCGTTATTAGGAAAGGTACAGGAGTAACTGGTTTTACAGCGAACTGCCGCTGTGGGAGGGTAGGTGCAAGAACTGATAGCGATTTGTTGTATCACCACATGGTTTACTGAGTCGTGATTGGTTAATTCACTACGAAGATGCTAATTTTAAATAGTGAATTGTTGATTTGACTAGGCTTTTTTTGTTAAGGCATCCAGGGCTGCCCGTGCCGCTAGAGGGACTTGTAACGATTGCCCCGTGTCCTCAAGTGCTAGTAAGACCGGCCTCAGTACCGTGCCAAGATTCCCCTTGTTCATATCGTGTAGTACATGATGGATACCCTCACATAGCCAGAATGAATTCGAATTCTTGACTAACGCCTTTAGTATCGGGACTATCGCCTTGCGTCCTATCCGAATTAATCCCTCAGCAGCCAACCAACGAACATCAAACATCTTATCTTCTAAGGCTTTTAGCAGTGCTTGGATTGAGGAAGAACTGCCGATCTGGCTCAGGGATTTAGCTGCTTCCCACCGTACCCAGCAGTTCTCATTCGACAGTGCTTTTATCAACGGAGCTATGGAGCGCCTCCGGTAATCAACAAGCTGCTGACGTGCCTTCACACGTACTATCCCATCTTTACTCGCAAGATCGGCGATTAGCAATGAGATAGTTGCTTTGGAGGCCTTGCTATTCGTGACTAAATTGGTCTTTGATGGATTATTCTGCTTCTTGCTCATGATTTTAGCTTACCTGCTTGGCATTATACATACTTGAAATAAAGGGCACAATGAGAATTACTCCGATCATAGTTTCAAGGTGTTCCATTTTGTGGTTGATACCCAAAAAGACCTGAAGAGTAGCATTATTGAATGGCAGCACAACGGGCCTACACCGCTTATACGTGTCAACCGCATCATAAAATCACTGCAGCTTATCAATAACTATTTATACCTTTCGATCTCCAATCAAACACTTCAAAATAGTCTATTTCATCAATCGACCAGCGGGAGAAACCGCCAAATATCATAAGTATTTAATATATCCCACCCCGATTATATAACTATTATATGTTTATGTTGCTATTATTTATCTAATAGTAATTACAGGAGGTAAATAGCATGGGAGTAAGAGTTCAAATCGAATTATCAGACGAAGAGGACAGGATTGTTGAGGTTTACAGAATCGAACACAAGAAGAAAAACAACGAGGAAGCTATCAGAGAAATTATTAAGCATTACAAGCCCCTAAAAGAGTACAAGGAAAAAAATAAAACGAGTTGGCTGAAAAATTTATAGTGCAATAAAAGCCATAAATGAAGACCAGACCATCTAACAAGGATTTCAACTTAAAAGTTTATTTATTAAAAAGGAGGACACCATGAATATCTTATTAATTATCGGTATTATTCTATTAGTTTTGTGGCTGCTGGGTTTTCTCGCTACTACCCGGTTTAGGCTGGCTAATCCATATCGCACTTGTCATTGCAGTCATTCTCATCATTATCTGGTTGCTACGAAGGGTATTTAGACTTTTTTAAACATATGTTATTTATATTAATCTATGCCTAAAACGAAGGTATGAGTTTCAAATATCTGATGCAAAGCTGGAATCAGTCAATGACAGACTAATCCGCAAAACGCCGCCTCTTTTGCTCCTATTTAGCTAGCGCAGAAACTATGTCTCTTTAGCTTGCCTTGACGCTGCGCAGTCTGAAGCCGAGAATGATGAGCAGTATGCCGGCCAGTACAGCGTAAGCTCCGATTATCCATACAATAACCAGCGCTCCGATTATAGGGCTGTGCCAGCATCAGGGCTCCAAGAATTAAAGAAAGGATACCGCTGATAGCGAACATCCATCTGATAGCGGTGTTCTGGTTCGCCCTGAAAGCAAAAACCAACTCCATAACTCCGGTGACCAGTGCCCAGGCGGCTATTAGCATGACTAAGGCTAAGGCTGTAATTGCCGGCCAGAAAAAGGTAATGAGACCGACAATGATGCCGGCGATGCCCCGGATGAATAGCCAGGTACGCCTTCCGGCTCCGGCTTTGTAGTTAACCGCAGCCACCAGGGTGAAGATGCCGTCCACGAAAACGTAGGCGCCGAAGATAATGGCAAGGATGAATAGGCTGACTCCAGGCCAGGCGAGGACCATAATGCCGAATATCAGCGCTATGAACCCTCGCAAGGCTATCTGCCACCAGTGTTTTTCATTAAACCATCAACATTGGATTAGCAGTCGCGCTCATGATACCACCTCCTTTAGTAAGAGATTGTATTGGCTTCGACAGCAGGTGTCAATAGAGGACAGCTAGTAGCTTTACTCGATTATCGGAGGTGGTACTTAATCGATTTTTCTAAGCTCTCGTCTCAGTATCTTGCCCACGGCGCTCTTGGGCAATGAGTCCATAAGCCGGATTGATTTGGGCCTTTTATAAGTGGGCAAATGCTGCTTGCAGAAATCTATTAGCTCCGCTTCACAGGCCGCACCTGCGGTCTTGAGGACGACAAAGGCTTTTACCTCCTCGCCGTAAACCGGGTCGGGGATGCCAATGACTCCGGCTTCCAGCACCTGCGGGTGCCGGTGAAGAACGTCCTCTACTTCTTTGGGGTAGACGTTTTCACCGCCGCGGATGATAAGGTCCTTCTTTCGCTCGGTGAGATAAATATAGCCGTCTTCATCGGTATAGCCTATATCACCGGTGTGGAGCCAGCCGTTACGAAGCACGGCTGCCGTTTCCTCAGGTTTGTTCCAGTAGCCCTTCATGACTCCTGGGCCTTTGATAACTATCTCGCCTATTTGCCCCGGGCGGAAGCTCCTTATCGTTCTGGTCGAATATCTTGATGGTATTGCATTTCTGATAACATTTGCCGATGGAGCCGTACTTGGGCGGCCGTTTTCCGGCTACATTACCGCAGTTGACGGTGGTGGCTTCGGTCAGCCCGTAGCCTTCCCAGATATCGATGCCGTATCTCTCTTTCCACCGGCGGGCTACCTCCAGCGGCATGGGTGCCGAGCCGCAGATGCAGGTCTGCAAGGAGCTCAAATCGTATTTCCCGGCATCGGGATAATTAAGCATCTGGATATACATGGTCGGCACACCGCGAAATTCGGTGACCTTGAATTGTTCAATGGACTTCATCGCCTCTTCGGTATCCCACCGTCTCAGCAGGACCAGCTTTCCGCCCGTCAGGAACTCGAGATTTACAGCGAATATGCCGTAACCGTGGAACAGAGGCAGAGTAATTAGAGAGACGCGATTCCGGTTTACACCAAAAACCTCCACCTCTTTTTTAACCGTTTTGCCACGTCTGGCATCCGGCTCACGAATCGTCCCTTTCACAGCCACGCCTCTGGTATCCAGTAAGACCAGCTCGTAATATCCGGAAACGTGGGTGTACCAGTTGTAATGTGTCAGCATCACTCCCTTTGGTCTTCCCGTGGTACCGGCGGTGTAGAGTATGACGGCCACATCGTCGTTGTCCGTATCCTCCATTACCAGCTCATCCGAAGCCTGCTTAGTGATTTTGTCGTAGGATATGGCATCATCCGGGATTTCGTCGCCAATCAAGATTACGTTCTTCAGCGCGGGTGCTTGGCGGCGAGCTTCTCTTATCCTGTCGATGCCGTCCGGGCTGCTGATCAGGGCTTTCATGCCGGCATCCTGATAGATATAGGCGAGTTCGTCGGCGCGCAGCGCCGGGTTCACCGGCACCAATGTGGCGCCGATTTTAAAAGCAGCGAAAAATGACTGTATTAGCTGGGGGCAGTTCAGCAATTGCACACCTACCCGGTCTCCTTTCTTAATGCCCAGGCTTTTCAGGGCATTGCCCAGCCGGTTAGCCATGCGGTTCATTTCAACATTGGTATGCCACTGCCCGTCGAAGTAGACAAAGTCATATTCGCCGAACCTTGCCACATTATCTTCCATCAGCCTTGCCAGATTCATGGTTCACCTCTGTCTCAGTCTAGTGCTTAATTTTATCAGAGCCTTGCCGTGATAAGCCACAATGGGAAAAACATAGATATGGCAAGGCGGGTATTGGGAGCAAATGTATGAGGTACAGCGAGCGGAGTTGTTTTTAGCTTTTAACCGCGGCTTTTTCTCTGCGCTACCAGTTTCATGGCGTCGGTGGGGCACACATAGCGGCAAATACCGCAGCCGATACATCGGTTGAAATCGCGCACCGCCAACTCACCATCCATTTTCAAGGCTTCCATCCAGCACCGGTCGATGCAGGCGCCGCAGCCGACTGCAGGCATCGTCGTCTATGGTGATAACCCAGTTGGCGATAACGGCCTGACTGGGTACCGGGTGGCGCTTGGCGCCTCGTAATATAAGGCAGTGGCAGCCACAGCAGTTGCACAGCAGGTCGATGTATCTGTCCTGGCTGTTGGCATAGTTATGGACCAGGCCGGCTTTCTCCGCCTCGTCAATTCTCTGTCGGGCTTCCTCCTTGGAAAGCAGGTCGGACGAAGCCGTGACTTTGGGCGAACTGTGCCGATGGACCGAAAATCATGCACAGGTTATCTTTTGGTTTGTCACAGGGCCTGTCCAGCAGGTCACCCTGATGCCGGCAGACGCAAGTGCCGGCAGCGATATACTCTGTTTTATCAATCAGTTTCATCACCTCGTCATAAGGCAAAACCGTAGACCGGTCATGGATTTCCTCTTCCACAGAGATTTTTCTAACCGGAGCCGTATCGGCGGCGGCAGGTGGTGGAGCGATTGTCAGCATTATGTTTTTCAACGCTTTGGCATAGTTTTTTAAGAGCTGCGCCAAACGCTTGGTGCGTTCGTCCAACTGGCCTCCATGAACTGCAATTCGATGATGCCCGGAACAAATGGCATGAGTTCGTACGATTTCTTGCCGTCGCTTTCTTTGACCCGCACCAGGCCTCTATCCGCCATTTCATCCAGTTGCTTTCTTAACTTAGCGGCATCAGCCCCTTTCATCTTGCTGGCCAGTTCCTCAGCCGACACCGGATTGACGGGCATGTTTGAGGCAATCTCCGCCTGCTCGGGTGTAAAAAGCTCTTCAGCCAGAGCGTAGAACTCATCACAAGGTACCGAGGGATATGTCATGCTGCGGGCATTAAGCGCATCAGCCAGTTTGTTATAGACCTCTTGTGTCATAGTATCTTTCCTCATTTAATATTTGGTGTTCATATAATTGGTGCACAATTTTCGTCTGCATTATATAGTCAGGATAACAGGCCAGTCAAAGAAGTATGCTGCGGTATCGACGATGCCCTGCTAGTATAAGGACATTGCAAAATTCGATTGAGTAGTTTATATTGAGTTGGTTTAAGAGTATTGGCTTTTCTCATGAATCCGGCTAATCATTCCGCAAAGAGTTCCCATCAGTGGCTCATTCTGCTTCTAATTTCGCTCGCCTCGTTTATGGGAGCTCTGGATACGACTATCGTTAATATCTCGCTGCCTTCAATTTCAAAATATTTTCAGTCTGACGTGGCGACTGTTTCCTGGGTGGCAATAGCCTACCTGCTTATTCTCTCGAGCACACTTATCACCTTCGGCAGGGTGGCCGATATTCGTGGTTACAAAAAAATCTATGTCGCCGGCTTTGCCATCTTTACCATTGGTTCGCTGTCGTGCGGATTATCTTCAACCATATATCTGCTCATCGGTTTCCGTGTACTTCAGGGGGTTGGAGCTGCTATGCTGCAGGCAATCGGTGGCGCCATGGTGGTTAGATACCTGCCGGAAAAAATCCGCGGCACTGCCTTCGGCATACTTACCACCTCCGCTGCAGTCGGCCTGGCCGCCGGCACACCTCTCGGCGGTTTTCTGTCCCAGTTCTATAGCTGGCACTGGATATTCTTTGTCAATATACCTGTGGGTATAGTAGCTATCATATTAGCTTTTGCCATATTGCCCCGGGACAGCGGTGAATTGGTCAAGGGGCGATTTGACCTGCCGGGAGCCAGCCTGCTTCTGGTAGCCCTGGTCAGTTTTATTTTCTTCTTGAATATGGGAACCAATATCGGGTGGCTGTCCTGGGTAATACTGGTAAGCATCGCTGTCTCGGTGGCGGCGTGGGCTGGTTTCATATTTAACGAAAGAAGGGCTAAATCGCCTTTAATCAACCTCAGCTTTTTCCGGGACAGGAATTTTGCCATGGCGGTTGTGGTGGCGATGCTTATTCTTCTTATGGGGCAGGGTTCGTGGTACGCCTTTCCTTTCTATCTGGAGCTGGAAAAGGGGTTTGCGGCCAATATCGCCGGTCTTATACTGCTGGTGCCCACGCTGCTCATGATGGTGTGCGGACCGATAGCGGGATTCCTTTATTGACCGGATTGGGTCGCTGCACTTAATTTTCTCCTGGTCTGGTTTGTGTATGAGAAAAATAAGCGACAGGCAACACAAGTTGATACAGACACTGCCCAAACGGGCTTCTCTCAAAGTCCACATAAGAGCCAAGATGGGCAGAAGGTACGATTCAAAACTGGACAGAAGAAGCATGAAATAGACGTAGCACAGGCATAGGGTTACTCTGTGCCTCTGTGCCTTTGTCACTTTGTGCCTGTATGACGATCAGCGATCAAGCGGCCCCCGTGATCAGCTCCCACAGGCGGTTGAGCGATTCGATGGTCTTCTGCAGTACTGCGTCCTGCTGCATCTTGCGGAGTTCTTGATCGAAGGGTTCGCACTCCACTGGACCATCGTAACCGATTTTTAATAGGGCGTTGATAAATCCCTTCAGATCGATCACTCCCGTGGCGACTGGAAGTTTGCGCCGGTTGTCGATCTGTTCATCGACAGGTATGCCCGACGGGGCATCGTTGACATGAACGTGGACGACGTCCTTGTTCGATAACTGAAGCAGCTCTTCGACCGTCCCGTGTGAGGTGTACCAATGCCAGCTATCCAGCAGAAGCCCCACGTTTGGCGTGCCGATTGCCTCGGCCAGCTCCATCATATCGAGCTGAGTGCAGATGAAAGGCAAAACGGTATCGCTGTCGGGAGGTCCTGGGCCCTACGAATTCCAGACCCAGCCGGATGTCGTTGTCTTCAAGCACCTTCGCCACTTCGCCGAGGCGTTTTTTATGCAGTTCGAAATTCTGCAGGTAAGTCAGCTCGTTGTGGCCGGGCGAAATCCAGGTCGCCATACGATTCACGCCCAATTGCTTCAAGATGCCTGCCTGCCTTGGGCAGCCGCGTCAGAGTCCTTCGCAAAGCCGTCTTCGTCCCTGCGAAACTCGACCGACAGGCCGGCGGTGCCATATCGAACGCCCTTTTCTTTCATAGTCTGCCATCCATTCGCGAATCTCTGCCGCGGACTTGTTTTCAAATTCGCCTGGACTTGGGGCGATGCCCTCGAAACCATATTTCACCGCGTACTCCAGGGCCTGCCGCTGATCGGCTTTCACGCCGATGTGGCCGGGCGCCAAGTTCTTGTAGAATTTGACTCCATTCTTGTCCTGCGACGCCTGGGCGGAGGCCTGTGCAAAGTGGAGCGTTGCGGCTGCGGTAATCGCCGACCGGCAAAACGTCCGCCTCGAAATCGCCCCGGTTTGTTTCGTTCTTAGTTCGGTCATGTCTGTTTCTCCGATTCAGGTTTGAAGAACCCCACTTTGCGGGAACCCAAATTCAGTGCATACTTCTCTGGATTCTCGCGTAATTGCCTGGCGGCTGCCAGACCTCGCCTCGCGGCGAACGAACCCAAACTGCTTCTGCTATTTCTTTTGGGTCAAGGGGTTGTTACAGTATCATCAACTGACCCCTTTATGACCCCTTTGCGCTTTGCGTCGGGGGCTGAGAATGGACAAGCCCCACAAGGCCCAGTCCAGTCACAATACCGTACACGATAGCAGCCTCCCCAGAGCGAACACCGAAGACAATCCAGGCCGTACCTGTCAGCATCCATCCTACCATGCTAAACACGATCCACAGGCTTGCGCAGCATGTGCCGACGGAACACCCACCACTGTGGCATACCCAGAGACAACCCGAATGTGGCAATCGCCGATCCATATCCCATCCAGTGCATCCATTGCAACCTCCAATCCAGAATCATGATGCCCTGGATGGTCTGTCCAAGAGGATAACCTACTGCAAAGCCGACACCGCTTAACGCAATAAACCGTGAAGGGCGCACACCAGCAGCCCGAACGATGGGCCATTGCAGACCAGCTATAACCAAACCGATGACTGACCCCTTACCCACACGAGCCCATATTCCTGGCTCGCCCCCTAATAGGCTGGCTGTCTCGTTGCCCAACTCCCAACACAGAAACATCGCGGCAGTGGAGAGCAGAACGCCGATAAGCCATGGTGTAATACTAATCAGAGTCTTCAATTGCGTTCTCATTATTGTTGATTCTCTAAAGCGGGCTAACGGCCTGCCGCTGATCGGCTTTTACCCCGATGTGGCCGGGAGCCAAGTTCTTGTAGAATTTGACCGTATTCTTTTTCTCCGACGCCTCAGCGGATGCCTTGGCGAAGTAGATCGCCGCAGCCGCGGTAATCGCCGACCGGCAAAACACACGCCTGGATATCACCTCAGAATATTTGGTTTTCAGTTCGGTCATAATTGTTTCTCCTGACAACCGACTTGCTATAGGTTCAAGTGTTTCCCTGCAAAGTCCAGACTTCTTTCAATGTTTTCCTCTTCAAGCCTTATTTGCTCATCGAGCGGCAGGTGGCTTACCTTTGGAAGGTGCGAAGGCTTCGCGTTAGCCCGGACGTAGCTGAGGGTTCGAGCCAAATCGCGGCCGGCGACTTCTTTGAATGTCGCCCAGTATTTCTCCGTCAGGCAAGGCACCTTCAGGGGGTCACGCGTTGCCATCTCAAGGCTGAAGTTGATCTCAGGTCGCCCCTTCCGCAAAATCTGGGTCATTCTCGATAGATCGAGCAGGCCCTGGCCCAGCGGAACATCGGCAAGTAAAAAGCCGTCTTCGTACTCGGCGACCGCCATATCCTTCAGATGGGTGGCAAAGGCATAAGGGGCGTACGCCTCTACGACCGCCATCGGGTCTTCTAAAAGGGCGAAACTATTGCCCGTATCGACGCACACGCCAACATATTCGCTGCTGATGTGATTTAGCATGTCCAGCATTTCAGGCACGCGCCAATCTTTGTGGTTCTCGATAGCCAGGCGGATATGATGCTTGGCGGCGACCGGCTCAGCTAACTGCACCGACTTCCACGAACGTTCCTTAAAGGCCTTGAATTGTTCAGCCTTATCAAACTGTTCGTACCGCCGCCCACCTATGGCGACGCAGATGACCTTCGCCCCAGCGTGGCGGGCTGTGCGAACGACTGCCTCATACCTTTCGATAGTGCTCTGGTCTGCCGGCAGCCCGGCGGAGGCCTCCACGAACATGCCGTAACCTTCAGCTTTTTCGCGGAGTTTGCCGATGTATGCCTGCTCTCGAACGCCAATATCCATCTGGATCCCGCCGGCGCCAATCTGGTGACAGTGCTCAAGGAAGTTCAGAGGGTCGCTGATCTGGCCCTTTATACGCCCCGAGCGTTCTGCCGTTAGGCGCAGGTTGTACGAGAACTTCACGATTCCCAGTTTGGTCTTCTTTTGGCGGGCTGAACCCAGCGCTGCGCCAAAAGCGATGATGCAGCCACACTTCCTGCAATCGAAAAAAGCAATTCTCGACGGTTCATAGTTTCTATCCGGCTACGGCTCGGCGCTCCGCCGAGACGAGCTCACGTAACATTCGCAAACTTAGCGATTCACCGTGTCATTCCTGCGAAAGCAGGAATCCATTAACATATCGATTGAGTGGATTCCCGCTTGCGCGGGAATGACAAAATGCAATATCATTTTATTGCATAAGCACTTATGTCAGTGTACTATCGAAAATCGGTCAGTTTAAGTAACATTAAGGCTTCGCAGTTCTTTATCCCACGGCTGGCGGTAAGGACGCTCCAGCATCGCAGCGGCTTCAGCGTCACCCATAATCTGCTCCTTTTCGGCGTCCCAGGCGACCTTACGCCCGACCCTCAGTGAGATATTGGCCAGGTGACAGGTTGTTGCCACGGCGTGCGCGCTCTCTATATCTGCGACGGGCTGCCGGCGCGAGCGAATACATTCGAGGAAATTTCGCGCATGCAGGACATAATCCCTCGCGCCGTCGCCGGTGGCGTCCTTCTTCTTTTCGGTCCAGAACTGGTCTTTCGGCTCCGGCACGGGCTGCGGCCCGCCCGCCGGATGCCCCCCCAGAATGGCAGCCATCGTGTTGAAGGGATTGGCCTTTCGATCCGGGAACACCTCGTAGCCGGCGCGGCCCACTGTCATCATGCCGCGCGTCCCGTAGAACACGACGCCGCCCATCCCCAGGCCCTCGCGTCCCTGCGTGGCCTCGCGGTACTGGCAGACGCCCGTGAAGCCGGGCGTCGCCTCGGCGGAGCCGGGCTGTGCCCTGGCAGAGCCGGGGTAGTCAATCAGTACATCCTGGCTGTCGGGCGTCTCCATGTTGTCCTTCAGGTAGAACCGCCCGCCGGTGCTGTAGACCGACTTGGGTGCATTGACGCCCGTGAACCACTGCACAATGTCGAGCGAGTGTTGCCCAAGATTCGTCATCTGCCCGCCGGCGTAGTCCCATATCCAGCGGAAGTGGTATATCCCGCGATTGGGGTTGTACGCCCGCGCGGGCGCGGGTCCCAGCCATAAATCCCAATCCAGCTCTTTGGGCGGTTCTTGGTCCGGCGGATTGCCGAAACCGGGCATAAGGTTGCGGTAGTAGCTATCCTGCACGGCTACGATCTGGCCGAGCTTGCCCTGCTGCACGAACTCGCGGGCCCGCTGGAAGTTCGGCGCGGCGCGGTTCTGCACGCCCACCTGAATCACCCGCTTATAGCGCTTGGCGACGTCGATCATCCACCGTCCTTCTCGCACAAACAGCGTCAGCGGCTTTTCAACATAGACGTCCTTACCCGCTGCGCACGCCATCATAGTCATTAGTGCGTGCCAGTGATCAGGAGTAGAAATAACCACGGCATCGATATCTTTGTTGTCCAGCATTTTGCGGAAGTCACGGTATTTTGTGACGTTGCCGCCGATCAGCTCTGCAGCCGCCTCTAAGCGCGGAAGATATGCTTCCGCCACGCCGACAATGTTCACATCGGGCTGGGCTTTGAAATTTCGCGTGTGGATTCGGCCGACCAAGCCGTAGCCGATCATGCCAATACCTATTCGTTCGTTTGCCCCCAGGACGCGATCCCACGACGAGGCGGCAATCGCAGTCGCTACACCGGCTTTAACGAGTTCGCGGCGAGATATTTTACTGGTCTGAGGTTCCCCTTGTTTCTGCTTCATCTCTGTTCTCCTAATCTCTGCCCTGAATCACCGTGAATATACCCAGGCTCACCTCGAACGGCAAATAAATACTGTAGAACTCAATCACGTCCTGATCTTTAACGAAGCGACGAAGAATCCCCCGCGGGGCGTTGCCGAGCCAAGCGAAGACAAAAGTGTTGATGTTAAGCGGGATAACCCATTGTCTGGGCAAAGAGCACACGCTGTTCAGGCCGCAACTTGAACTCCCTCGCTGCGTTCTCCCTATTGCAATTGTGGAACCAGGCGGCCAAGCCTTGCGAGGCCGCGAACAAATATACGTTTTCGGCAATCAGACCCGTAGCGACGTAATAATATGACTTCTGAACCTCCTGGTCCCCGATGCTTCGGTCCGGCTGCCCAGGTCCCATAACGTATCTGGCGAGGTCCACGACGTAGAAGATATTCACGGGAGCCGTTGCCGCGGCACCCCGGCCGGACCTGGCGCGAAAGTCCCCGCGGACAACGGGAGTCAGACGGTGAGCAACCGCCTCATAGAGGTAGACCCCTTCGGGCATGGCAACGTAAAGGTCGATTTCCTGCGAGTTACTGGCCGATGCGGCTGTTCTTCCCGGCTTTCCAAATGACGCCTTCTCCCGGTTCACCCCGAATGCTGCCCAGAGAAGATTAGACAGCACCTGTGGGGGAAGTTTCTCCTCGCTGATGTTGCGGATAGTCCTTCTTTCCTTCAGGGCCGCCAGCACGCTCTTGCCGCCGTCCGTCTGGGGTTTCACAAGCGTGATCGGCTGCAGGTCCTGGGCGGAGCCGGACGCTGTGCCGGCGTCCTGGCGAAGCTGGACGCTGTGCCGCCAGCACGGTGAAAGCCGGCACGGTCTTTAAGAATGTTCTGCGATTCATCTGATTCTCCGATCTCCGGTTTTTCCCTATCGGCTTGGTTAAAGTGCCTGTCCCGATAAATCGCGACAACTTTACCTCACTTTAGGCACTTTCGTTCACTGGTTAAAGATCGCAGTGGATTGCCAGACGGGCCAGATTCTGTGGCAGACTGGCAGGGGGGCTGACTCTTCAGCGGCCAGCCGCGCCAGCCTTCCTTCAAACCTTTGTTGACAAAGGACTCAAGCTCTACTCTCATCTGCTCAGAACTCATTACTCTTGCCCCTTTTTACTCAATGGTGCTTTGCAGCATACTGTCTCATTCACAAAGATAAGACGTAATTGTCAGCCCGGATATTTCACGTTTCCTTCGACCCGGCTCAGGACAGAGTTGAAGAAATCGTTGCCAGCGGTATAGGTTCAGTAGGTGTGACATCAGTGGTTAATATCTGCCGCAGATATGTGTGCGCAGTCGCCATGGCGCAAAGTTAAGGGGTCAGGATACTAACCCTGACCCCTGATCCCTGACCCTTATGTTTGAGTCCATGCCCCGCGTAAATGGCCTCACTGGATCGTCCACAACGTCACCGAATCCTGGTCTCTGACGAATATGCGGTTGCCGGCGATTACCGGATGCGCGTAGGTCGGCGTGTCGGCCACCTTATATCGTGCCACCTCGCGTACTCCTTGCCGTCGGGCTTGAAGACGATCAGTTCGGGGTTCTCGGGCAGGGCGAGCAGGACCGAGCCGGCGTCGACAATTGCGCCGAAACCGCCGAGCGGGTTCGTGTCGGTCCAGGCCGTCTGGCCGGTCTGGGCGTTCAGGCAGAAGAGGTTGCCGCGGTTGGAGAGGCCGAAGAGCAGGCCGTCCTTGAGCACCGGCGTGTTGAACTGCGCGGCGAGCTCCGCGTTGCTCCAGAGCTCTTTGGCGGCAAAGCCGTCGCCCTGCTTTTCGATCTTCACGGCCTTGGTGCCCCGGCCCTGCCCCGTGTAGATCACCGTTTGCCCATCGACGATCGGCGTGGCGGCGTTGTAAGCCATCCTCTGGGGCACGAACGGCAGTTGCCACAGGAGCTTCCCATCGGCTACGGCGATGCCCACGATGCTCTTCTCCGTCAGCGTCACGATCTGTTTCGTGCCCTCCACCGTCATCAGGACGGGCGAGGCATACTCCGGGCCTTCGCCGGCCCATTTCCACTTCTCGTTGCCGGTGGCCAGGTCGAACGCCATGATCGCGCCGTTGTCCTTTCCGCCGAGTTGTGCGATGCCCATCCCGTCCACGATGATCGGCGACATGGCCGTGAAGAACTTGGGCACGACCTTGGGGAACTCGTCCTTGCGCCATAGGACCTTGCCGCTGGCGTCCAGACAGGAGAGGACCCCGCCCACGCCCAGCGTGACGACCTTTCCCTCCGCCACCGCGGGCGAGCTTCTGGGCCCCGGGTGTCGGGCGGCCGCTCCGGTCACGGCCTGCGCCGCGTACTTGTCTCGCCACAGTTCTTTTCCGTCTGCCGCATCCAGGCACAGGGTGACCTCATCCTCGCCCTGCCGCGCAAAGACATAGAGCTTGTCGCCCACCAGGGCGGGCGTTGCATCGCCCGAGCCCACCGTCGTTTTCCACTTCTGCGTCAGCTCCTTGGGCCAGGTCTGGGGCGCGGTGAACCCGGTCACCTTTCCGTCCCGATTGGGCCCTCGCCACTGAGGCCAATCCTGGGCGAAGACACAAGTGGCGCTGATCAGAATCACACAACCCACAATCCCTGCGATTGACTGATTCATCTTTTTCATAGTAGCCTCCGTTTCATTTTCTGCCTAGAATGGCAAACCATACTTACAGCAACAAAACGCCACAGTGGACCTTTCCGTGAAACTCTAATCTGTTCTGAGTGATGTGTCAATTGTTTACCAGAACCAAAATCGCAGAGTTTACCCTTAATTTTCTTGCAGGATTGTGCTATTTTGTGTAAAGTAAGAGGCGATCTTATTTCGCTATTTTGTATAGGTTCCTTTTCTGGAACCTATTAGGGCGGTTAGCTCAGGTGGCTAGAGCACTGCTCGACACGCAGGAGGTCAGAGGTTCAAGTCCTCTACCGCCCATTTCTCCAAGCCCTTATAAGAGAAATGGTTTGCGGAAAATCATTCCTGTGTAATCCACCTCGGCAAATGCTGTGCTACACTTTTGACTACACTCTTGGGCCTGGTTCAGTTCAGGGTAACAGTTCGAGGGGGTGTATGCGATAAGATCACCGACTCCTGCCGATAAGAAGAGTAACCAACTGTTTTAACAAATCGAAAGGAGTCGGTATGGTTACTCAAATTATCGACACATCTGCACCTCAACAAACACATTTTTCCCCAAAGGAACATCGTTGGCATCCTGTCTTGGGCCTATCGATAGAAAGGACCTGACACCGTAGTTATTGCCAATCCTTAGCAATGGTGCTCATTCTCTCACTACTGTTACCCAAAATCAGCCATTTTTGAACCAGGCCAAAATTGGTATAAATTCAGGCATACAATTCACGAATCGCTATTCACAAGACTCTAACAACCACGGGAGTAGGATTATGACTTTCGATCCTAGACCCAAACCCGAGCAGTAGAAAGTAGAGCAGTTGACCGCAGTTTCGCATTTTCACCTGCTCCACTGTTCGAATGCTCAACTGCTCTGCTGGCCAAAGGCCAACCGGAGCAGGAGGGATTCGAACCCCCGTCACCCGAAAGGATGAAACGGTTTTCAAGACCGTCGCCTTAAGCCACTCGGCCACTGCTCCGATAAGCTGCTGCCCACTTTACATCTTGCAGGCCGATACTGCAAGAAAACCGCGGCAAACTGCGCCATTTTGCGGTCAGAAGGCAATGGGCGTAAAAAAACGAGCCCCGCTCGTGGCGGGGCTAACTCGTTTATATGAAGAAGGTTGTAGCTCTTTATTTCTTCGGCAGCCTCAAGGGAATCAAAGAAGTACTGCGTCCGTCACTTATTAGCAGCAGAACTGTGCCCTTCTTGGCACTTTTCTCCACCGCCTGGTAGAACTCCTTTGTATCTTTGATCGGCTCACGGTTGACCTCCAGAATTACCATGCCGGGCGATATGCCCCTGCGCGCCGCTTCCGAGCCGGACTCGACCCGCGTGATTAGCACGCCGGTCTGGTTTTCGTAGCCAAGGCGTCGTGCCAATTCGTCTGTAAGTGTCTGTACGGCAAGGCCTAACTCCTCGGTCGTGTCTGAGGGCTTGCCGGTGAGTTCCTCGCGTGGCGGACGTGTCCCGAGAGTAACGGTAGCCTTTTCGCGTTTGCCGTCGCGCAGCACGACTATGTGCACTTTGCTGCCCGGCTCAAGCTTGGAAACGCGATTAAGGAACTCAGTGCCTTTTTCAACCGGCTGGCCTTCAAACTCGACGATGACATCATAGCGTTTCAGGCCCGCTTTTTCCGCAGGCGAACCGTCCATAACCTCATTTATAGCAACACCTTTGGTGTCTTCCTCTAAGCCGAGAGACGCGGCCAAGTCGGGAGTCAGCTCTTTATATGTTATACCCAGGTAACCTCGGACAACTTTACCTCCCTTAACAAGTTGCTCATATATTTCTTTAGCCATATTAATGGGGACTGCAAAGCCGACACCCATAAACCCGCCGGTGCGGCTGATGATGAAGGTGTTAATTCCAACTGCCTTTCCATCAAGATTAAGCAATGGTCCGCCTGAATTGCCGGGATTTATTGCAGCATCGGTCTGGATAAAGTCTTCGTAGCTGTTCATGCCGAAGCCGCTTCTGCCCTTGGCGCTTACGATGCCGGCTGTGACGGTATGACTCAAGCCGAACGGATTGCCGATGGCAACGACCCATTCGCCCACGCTCAGAGCGTCGGAATCGGCCAGTTGTAGATGCGGAAAGTTTTCGCCTTCGATTCTTACGACAGCGACATCAGATTCTGGGTCCGTACCGACAACTTTTGCCTCAACTTCCGGCTTTTCTCCGACCTTGACCGTGACTTTGGTGGCATCCTCGACAAGGTGATTGCTTGTAAGGATGTACCCGTCGGCAGTGATAATAAAGCCGGAGCCCTGAACCGACTGCTGATACTTACGCTCGGGTGAGGGGCGGCTGGGCGCACGCCGACGGAAGAAGCGGTCAAATAGGTCATCGCCGAATGGGTCAGATGGACTACCGAACGGCCAGTCCTCCATGGTCGGATACTCAGATGTGACGGTCTTTTCAGCCTTGATCCCAACCACCGCCGGCGAGGCCTTCTCCGCGATCTCGGCAAAGGCTTTACCCATCCGACGCAGGGTGTTAATGCTGTCTGTATCTTGGCCAAAAGTTGGCAGCAGCGGAATAAGCAGCAAAAAGGAAAGGAGAATTGAAATTGCCATACAACGCGAGGCGTTTCTTTCTTTTGTAGTAACCAGTAGCATCTTTTAGACCTCCAGATTCCTAAGCTAATCACGATTATGGGCACAATACACTGTTTACACTTCAGCGTCCCACAAGCCGTTTTTGATTACAGTGTCTACGATTCTGTGGCAGGAAAGTTCATTGGTCAACGTTTTTTTCGCACAAACCGAGCACCGCTATTTGGCCATTCTGGAGTCAGCGCTGTTGACTCAGCTCACCCGAAAATGATATAATTATCGTGCGGTTAATCGTTTGCAAAGCTCGGAGATAAAGGGAGTATGCGATTTCTTAGTCCGATTCTGTGGATTTTTTGCCAACAAAATTGTAACTGCGCATAAATCGTGCAACTAAACAAGAACAGTTCCTGAAAGGGCACGAAGATGAAAGCGAGAGCCTCGGTATTTGTAGTCTTTTCGTTAGTTATGGCTGTGGGCCAAACCAGCATAGCTGAGGCAGCTCCGATAGGCACAGCATTTACTTACCAGGGCCGGCTCATTGACGCTAACAACGTTGCTGATGGCCTCTACGATTTCCAGTTTAGACTCTACGACAAAGCCGATGCGGGTATCCAGCGAGGCAGCACCATCGAGGTGAACGACCTTGACATCATCGATGGGTACTTCACGGTGTCACTGGATTTCGGCAGCGGCATATTTGATGGCAATGACCGCTGGCTGGAAATTGCGGCAAGAGCCGGTGACTTGGGCGACCCAAACGAATACACGTTGCTCAGCCCCCGGCAGCAGGTTAAGCCCACGCCGTATGCACTTTACGCGGCATCCGGCACGCCTGGACCGCAGGGAGTACAAGGCCCTAAAGGTGACAAAGGTGATCCAGGGACTCAAGGCCCTCAGGGCGAGATAGGTCTGCAAGGAGCCAAGGGAGATAATGGTGACACCGGTGACACCGGACCTGCGGGGCCTCCTGGACTTCAGGGCCTGCAAGGTGAACAAGGGCCTAAAGGTGATACCGGGCCTCAGGGGCCAAAGGGCGACAAGGGTGATGCAGGACCAGCAGGACCTGAAGGTCTCAAAGGCGATAAAGGCGACGCTGGGCCAGTGGGTCCAGCAGGTCCACAAGGACTAAAGGGAGACAAAGGTGATAAGGGCGATACAGGTTCAACCGGGCCTGTTGGGCCGCAAGGGTCTAAAGGTGATAAAGGTGACCCAGGAGCTATCGGTCCGCAGGGTCCTGTGGGTGCGACAGGCCTTCAAGGGGCGCAGGGACCTCCAGGTGCACAAGGGGCCCAGGGACCAACCGGGCCAACGCTGGGTATTTACGACTCGTTGGGCCTGGGCAGTTCCGGCGGCCGTGCGGCGGGCGACGCTGGCGGAAAAACGTTTTTCAATTTGGGCAACGTCGGCATCGGGCCCGGCCTCACGAACCCTGCCGAACGGCTTGACCTGTCCTGGAGCGGGGGGGTGAATGCAGGATTGGCCAGTATAACTACCTGGGATCCTGTCACTCCTCGGCTATGCTGGTACTGGGCAGCAATGTCCGCGCCCGCACGGACAGCGTCCATGGCGTTGTGGTGGGAAACACACACGACAGCTACGGATACAGGGCCATTACCATGTCCATGGATGGCATTGCGTTCTACGGAGTAGCAGGTAAGGTGGCCGCCGGTGATCCCTTGGCCAATGAGAGAATGAGGATAACAAACGACGGCAACGTTGGCATTGGGACGACAAGTCCGACTAATAAGCTGGACGTTGCCGGACACATAAATTCTGGCGAGAGCTATAAAATAGATGGGTATACTGTTCTTGCTAATCCTGCACCAGATAATATTTTCGTAGGTCGATATGTGGGAGTAAGCAACACTACAGGAGCAGGCAATTCAGCGATGGGTTATATGGCTCTTAACAAAAACACTACAGGCTTTGCCAATTCAGCAGTGGGTCACGTTGCTCTTTACGAAAACACCACGGGCACTGACAATTCAGCAATGGGCGATAATGCTCTTGTCCATAACACCACAGGCAGCTTAAATTCAGCAATGGGTAGTGGTGCTCTTTCCGCGAACACCATAGGCGGCCATAATTCAGCAATGGGCCGTGATACACTTCGAAGCAACACCACAGGCAACGACAATTCAGCAATGGGCGATGGTGCTCTTGCCAACAACACCACAGGCAACCAGAATTCAGCACTGGGTGCCTATGCCCTTTGCTTCCTAACCACAGGCAGCAACAATACAGCAGTTGGTTATAAGGCCGGCTGGGGCTACCCGAATGCCACAGGTAGTGGTAATGTCTTTTTAGGCTACAGCGCGGGATCTGGCGAGACAGGCTCGAACAAACTCTACATCCACAATAGTTCGGGCACTCCGCTGATCTACGGAGAGTTTGACACAAAAATGGTAGGTATCAACACTGCCGCTCCAGCCGGTTATACGCTTGCTGTAAATGGCTCGGCTGCCAAAACCGGTGGAGGCAGTTGGTCTACCTTCTCGGACATCAGGCTCAAAGACGTTCATGGCAGTTACCAGAGGGGGCTGTCTGAGGTGAGTCACCTTAATCCGGTAAAATACAAATACACCTCGGATAATGACATGAACCTGGCTGCCGATAAGGAGTATGTAGGACTTGTTGCCCAGGACGTCCAGGGTGTTATCCCCGAGGCGGTAGAAGAAAATTCCAATGGTTACCTTATGGTCAACAATGACCCGATTATTTGGGCGATGGTAAATGCGATCAAAGAGCTAAGAGCAGAAAATGAGTTACTTAAGCAAAGAATAGATGCTCTGGAGTCGAGAATGCAGCAACCACAATTGGCTTCAGCAAAGGGGGTGCAGCAATGAGACGAGCGAGTTTTATCGTGGCGAAGAAGGTGTGGTTGGTGATGCTTGGCGCGCATCTGGTGGGCGTAGCCTACGCTTCAGGAACCTTTGCAGCAGGACCCTATCAGATTGACCGGCACACGATAGACGGTGGCGGCGGGACGAGCAGCGGTGGGCCGTACGTTCTCACAGGCACAATCGGTCAGCCTGATGCCGACTATAGCAGCGGCGGAAAGTATGAACTGCTCGGCGGATTCTGGCCCGGCGGACCTGTATGTATAGTTGAATTTGACGACTTTGCAAGGTTTGCCGAGCAATGGTTCCTTAGCGGAAGCGGCCTACCTGCTGACCTGGACGGTGACAATGATGTTGATTTTGAGGACCTATCCCAGCTTTCTGACTACTGGCTCATCGGTTGTCCCTACAATTGGGCTTTGAAGTGATGATGCTGTCGGGCTGAAAGTTGACGTTGGCTGACATAGGTAGGTGGAAAAAATTTTACCTCGCTGGGGCAAATAAGGTATAATTGGCGTGTTTAGTTTTTGAGATTGAATAAGGAGCGCGTATGTCAGGTCACTCACATTGGGCGGGAATAAAATATAAAAAGGCGGCGCTTGACGCAAAGCGCGGCAAGGTATGGAGCAAACTATCCCGAATGATAATAGTGGCGGCCAAAAGCGGTGGCGGCGACCCCTCGGCGAACCTTTCTTTGCGATATGCTATTGACAAGGCCAAAGCCGCCAATATGCCGAAGGACACCATCGAAAAGGCCGTCAAGAAAGGAACCGGAGAGGTTGAGGGCGTTCATTTTGAACAGGTGCTTTACGAGGGTTACGGCCCGGGCGGCGTGGCTATAATGGTCGACGTGTTGACCGACAATCGCAACCGAACCACGCCGGAAATCAAAAGACTTTTTGAGAGACATGGCGGCTCGCTGGGAACGGCTGGATGCGTCAACTGGATGTTCGGCAAAAAGGGACTCATTACCGTCCGAACCACCGAGACCGACGAAGATGCGCTACTGGAAATTGCCATGGCGACAGGCGCGGACAATATGCAAAACACCGGCGGAGTCTATGAAATAACCTGTGAGCCGCACGTCTACGAAGAACTCAAGAAGACCTTGAAAGAAAAAAACATACCTACCGAGGTAGCTGAAGTTTCGATGGTGCCGCAGAACACGGTGCCGGTCGGCGATGCGGCGACCGCCAAGAAAATCATTTCTCTTATGGAGGACTTAGAGGATCACGAAGACGTGCAAAACGCCTTTTCCAACTTCGACATTCCCGATGCGGTAATGGCAAATATAACTTGACGCGCATGCGTCGGCGACCGCATTGCGAAATGAACCCCTGGTGAAACCAGGGGCTAAATACGAGGTTCTTTTGAAAGTTCTTTTATCCGCGTAAGGGCAAAATCATATTTTTCTTGGCCAAGTCGGCTGACAATTTCTTTCCGCTGCGGATACATTATCCTGAATTGAGCACGGTAACTGTCTTCAATTCTTATCGCCTCTTTGTATTGCTCTATAGCGATGTCGGTCTTGCCCAACTGCTCGGCAATTTGTGCCAGTTTGAATCGCAGTCGTTCGCAGCCGGGATAACGCTCAATGGCAAGGGACATATTCTCGAACGCTTTATCCAGATATTGCTGCTTAGCCTGGCCCTGCGAGATTTCTGCCAGTAGGCCGTAGACCTGCGCCAGGTGCTCAAAATATTTGAAGCTTTGTTTATTGCGCCGGATCGCGGTTTGCAGGTGCTTTTCCGCCTGCAGCAGCAAATCCGGATTTTTGCCCCCCGTTGTCTCGAAATGGTGCAGATATAATCGCCCATTCATATATGACGCGGTGGGGCTTAAAGGATCATCCGCCGCTGCCTTATCCAAGAGGTTGTGGGCGAGCTCGAACAAGCCAGCCGAAGTGGCTTTGTTTGCCTGCTGTATTTTAGCGGTGCTTGTAACTGCCGGGATAAGGGCATAATTCAGATAAGCTCCAATTACTACTATTGCTGCTGCCACGGCTGCTATCTTAGCAGCAGGCGTCGATTTTAGAACAGACTTCCGTTGGCCGTGCTGAAAAGAATCTTCGGCAATCAGGCATGCTATCATCGCCCAAAACGTAGTAAATACGCCCGGCTCAAAAATGGCAAAATCTATCAAGTTATGAAGCAAAAGCGCTACTGCCGCACAAAAAAGGGCAGGGCCGACTATGTTCGTATTGCGTATTGCGTACTGCGTATTGCGTGAAGGTGTCGTCAAAAGCAAAAAGCCGACAATAAACACGAACACGGGCGTAACATACAATGTCACCACTACATAAATCATTACGTCAAGCGAACCGCTGGATGTCGCGGGCATAGCTATTGGTCTGATAAGCAGCAGTGCAGCCGATATGATTATTAACAGCACTATAGCCAGCGTTCTGAAGGCCGGCTGATGCTCGACAGTCTCCGGCGTGACATCGCGCCGGGACGAAATGACTTTCCACAGAGGTATAAATACCATAGCTAAGAATCCGATCAGGCCGAATGGACCGTATTCGGTCAAAATGCTGAGCACAAAATTATGCGGGTCTGCAACGGATTCCAGTGCTTCGGCGGGTTTATATCGCGGATAACACTGCGAAAAGTTGCCCGGCCCAACGCCTGTGAGTGGGTGGTCGCCGTACATTTTCGCCGATGCCTGCCAGTACTGCCATCTGACCAGCATAGGATTGCCGCCGGGCAATCGACCATGAGTCAATCCGTAGGAGGCAATCACCACGGTTCCTGCGGCGGCCAGCGATAAGCAGGTGATAAGTATGGCTTTTCTGTGACGCGTTATCCAATCGCCGAAGCGCAGAATCGCAACAAAAAGGGCTCCGCCAAACAGTAGGCCGATGATTGCGCCCTTGCTTCGTATGATAACAAAGCCGAAGATGACGGCTGACGTAGCGATGCCACAGCACAAAAGATGCGTATTTGGAAGACCCCGCCTGAAAGGCGGGGCTAGATATTTAGCCCCACGTTTAACGTGGGGTTTTTCTTCTTCGGACTTTGCGATACATAGTGCGGCAGCGGCAAAGCACGCCAGTAGTGCGAATGAGCCGACAGAGTTCCGGGTGGTGAAGAATCCGCGGGCGCCTCCGGAATAAAGCCGATGTTCAAAAAGAAATTGCTGCAAAGAGCCCGGTTCTATGCCCATCGGCTCAAGGATAGTCTGCGGAGATTGCTCGTATTGCTCAATGGTCATCTGATTGCTGACGAAGAGTTGCTCAGCACACTGATAAGCTGACACAACGCCCAGCGCGGCAATAACAGCAAGCGCCAGCCTGACTTTTGCCCGGCTGTCCAATATCTGCACCAGAAGGATAGCCATAAACACAGTGGCCAATGCTGTGGCGACATTGGCGATTGCCAGACGCTTATCTTCTGCCGTAAAGCAGGCGATAGTAGCGGCTCCGCAGAATAGGGCCAGCCCCAATTCGATGCCGGTCAAACGGTACACAAATCTGCCGCTTAGAAAACCTGCCAAAAGCCAAACCGCCAGGGCCAATATCAGCACCGCCGAGACAGATAGGCTGTAGACGATGTCGCCCACATTGCTCGGCAGGGTCGTTGACTGTATCGTTGGGCTTTCGGTAATGGTGGCGCGAAGCGCAACCACGCTGAGACAGACGCCGAGCAAAATGAACTCAAAGATCGCCCGCCTTTTGTTTTTTGATGTGTTTACGTTAACTGCGGTTGTCGTCATCTTTGGCGCCGGCTTCCAATATGGCGATAATGCAAAGGACCATAATGGTCTGAACGAGTATCAGGATCGCACCGGATAGGTTGACCTGGTAAAGGAAAGTCGCTCCTAGGCCCGTGCAGAGCGTGGTTAGGTACAACGTCAGAACCGTCTGAGTCTCGGTCAGTCCCCGTCTTCTTAGCCGATGCGAAAAGTGCTGCGTGTCACCGACCAGCGGGCTTTTGCCCTGGCTTATCCGCAGCAGCGTAACGCTGACAAAATCATATAGCGGCACCGCCATCACAACCACCGGCATCAAAACCGAGTACCATGCGCCGCTCTGTGTTTGGTGATAGTACGTTGTCCGCAAAGTCAAAAGCGCGACGAAAAAGCCCACAACTAATGAGCCTGCGTCGCCCATAAAGATTTTCGCAGGCGGAAAGTTAAATACCAGAAAGCCCAACATCGCCCCGATGAAAACTAGTGCCAGGCCCCCGACAAGAATCTGGCCGCTGGTCGCAGCGGCGGTGAATAAAATGCTGCTGGCTATGAGCGCGATGCCGGCGGCGGCGCCATCCATATTATCCAGAAAGTTGAAGGCGTTAATAATCAAGACTATCCAGCAGGCTGAAAGCGCAGAAGTTACTGCCATGTTCTGGATGAAAAGCTCAACCCTAACCTGGCCAAACGCAGCGGCAACTATCGCTACCGCAAACTGCACGGCAAGTTTGAACAACGGTCCAAGACGCTTTTTGTCGTCCCACAGGCCCAGCAAAAATAGAGCAAATGCGCAGAGCCATATAATCGCCAGTTGGTCGGTCTTAGCCAGGAAATGAGTAGGTTCCACGCCGGTGCGTTCGGTAAGCCAACGAAGGTGGCTGGGAGCAATGAGAAATCTAACTGCCGCCACCGCAGACACCAGGACAATTGAAAGTGTGGCAAAGATAGCGATTCCGCCGCCCAAAGGGACAACGCTCCGGTGGTATCTATCAGCCGTCGGATGCGCAACAAAATTGGCGCGTTCCGCTATCTTCTTGGCGACTGCGGTCAATATGGCCGACATTGCGAATGAGCCGACAATCAAGATGACTGCCAGTAAAGTCAAGATTTCCACCTTCTTATCGCGCCTGGTGTTTCAGTTGCTCCAGCAATAGCGTCCTTACTTTCTCGAAGAAATCGAAATAGCACTGTTGTCTGTAATCGGGATACGTGTAAGGCAGCGGACACCAGGAGCCTTTATCGAAAGTTAGTGTCACCTCGGCATAAATTTTCTTGCCGATATATATACGATGCGAATAGTTTTTGGTTGAGGCCAAGATCAGCTTAGAAGCCTCGATTATGCCCGGGTCTAAGTTCACCGGTCTGGGAAGCGGCAAGCGCAACCTGGACGCCAATCTTTTTTCGAGCTTATTTGTCTTGAGTTTGGTCTTAGCCAATTGGCCAGGCTCGATTAGCCGTTCAATACTTACAAATTGCCTCAGGATATTTGGGCCGGTCTGATCCTTATAATAATCAGTTTGGGTAAATGGCCAAACGTCACTTACAAGGTCGATTTTGCCGATTTTGTCCTCGGCTGCCTCCATTGCTGCGTGCAGGCATTTATGATCCGCTGCCAGAATTCCGATTATCAGTTTCACCGGCTTAGGGTCTTGTAACTGCCACATCCCAAAGTTTTGAGTTTTTAGTTTTGAGTTTTTAGTTTATGGTTATACATCGCAGATGCGCACTGCATAGGCCAGCGACTCCAGCGGGTCGCGTTTCGGGACAAACTCGTGCGCGACGTAACCCTTAAAGCCGGTCTCGGCGATAGCCTTCATAATGGCCGGATAATATAGCTCCTGCGTGTCGTCGATTTCGTTCCGGCCCGGATTGCCGCCGGTATGGTAATGCCCGATGTAGTCCTTGTTGTCGCGGATCGTGCGAATTATGTCGCCCTCCATTATCTGGGCGTGATAAATGTCGTAGAGGATTTTGATGCGGTCCGAGCCGACTTTTTTGCAGACCGCCACGCCCCAGCTTGTCTTATCAAACATATAGTCTTTGTGGTTGACTTTGCTATTAAGATATTCCAGGCAGATGTTGACCTTTTTCTGCTCGGCGTATCCGGCGATTTGTTTGAGGCCCTCGACTGCGTTTTCTATGCCGACGTCGTCAGGGATGCCGGCTCTATTTCCGGAGAAGCTAATAACGTTTGGGAAGCCATATTCGGCGGCGGCGTCAATCGCTGAGCGGATACTGGCGATACAGCCGGCGTGATTCTTCTTATCGTTCAGACCCTTGGGAAGGCTGTGCGTACTTATCATTGAGCAGATCATGCCGTGCTTTTTAAGGGTCGGAAAATCGTTCGGTCCCAATAGGTCGATGGCGGTCATGCCCATCTTCTTGGCGACCGTGCAGAGTTCATCAAGTGAGAACTTGTTGTAGCACCACCTGCTGACCGACTGGTTAATTCGCCCATTTTTGACGATGCCTCTACCTCGGCTATAGTAAGAGCCGCGGTTTTGCCGGCCAGTGCTCCGGCGATTGTGCCCGCAGCCGCCAGCGAAGTATTGCGAATAAAGGTGCGTCTGGAAATTGTGTTTTTGCTCATTGCTTTTCTCCTTCCCGAATTTGGGTATACCAGTCGCCGTCCGGCTACTGCTCGGCGCTCCGCCGAGACGAGTGCCGGCGACGGCTAAACGTGTAATTTTTGTTTCAGTGAGTTGACCAGCTCGATTACTTTATTTGCTGCGCTTTCCACTGAGACTTTTTTGCTTTGGGATTCTGCCCGCAGCTTGATTTCGACCTTTCCCTCAGCCAGGGACTTTTTGCCCACAGTGACCCTTATCGGTATGCCGATAAGGTCGGCGTCCTTGAATTTGGCGCCGCCGTGAATCGGCCGGTCGTCCAGCAATACGTCGATGCCGGCTGAAAGCAATTGCTGATAGATTTTTTCGGCGGCATCTGCTACCCGGTTGTCCTCTTGATTGGCGCAGGTGATGATGACCTCGACAGGCGCGATGCTTATCGGCCAGATTATGCCGTTCTGATCGTTGCCGAGCTCGATAGCCGAGGCCAGGATTCGGTTTATGCCGATGCCGTAGCAGCCCATTAGGCAGGGTTTTTCGGCCCCATTTTCATCCAGGAATTTTGCGCCTAATTTTTCGCTGTATTTAGTCCCCAATTTGAAGACCTGGCCGACTTCAATGCCCTTTTTGAATAACAGTTTTTTGCCGTTATAGGTGTCGCCTTGCACGGCGTAGCGGATGTCGGCAACAGTGATATTTTGGCCTTGCAGCGGAAAATCTCTGCCCGGCACAACATTTTTCGTGTGATAGTCGGTCTTATTGGCGCCGGTGATGCCTACCGCCATCGCAGCGACTGCATAGTCGACGACCATTTTAGAGACCTTATCGTCCATTCCGATGGGCCCGGCAAAACCAACCTTGGCGCCGGTAACTTTTTCGATAGTGGTCAGGTCCGCTAATTCAAGGTGCTTGCCGCCGATAGTTTGGCTGAGCTTTTCGTTATTGATTTCGTGGTCGCCTCGCACTAACGCCGCAATTGCACCATCTCCGGCAGCAAATATGAGCGTTTTTATCATATCTTTCGGCTGGGTCTTAGAAATGCGCAGACGGCTTCGATTGAGCCGGTGCCGGGCGTGTGGACATTCTGGATCGCAGGGATTTCGTTGGGGGCCTTCTCCTTCAGCAACGGATCGACGCCAGCCCTCTCGAGGTTGGCTGCATAGCCGTCTTCGGTGTAAACGATTGTATCTTCGCCGGACTCGCAGGGGACAGTGAATTGGTGCGAGCCGGAGCCGCCCATCTCGCCGACTTCGGCCTGTACGATCACATATTCCAGGCCGCAGCGTTTGAAAATCCGGCAGTAGGCGTCGTACATTGCCTGATAGGATTTCGCCAGGCCTTGCGCGTCGGCATCGAAGCTGTAGGCATCTTTCATTATGAATTCGCGGGAGCGGATAGGGCCAAAGCGGGGGCGGAATTCGTCACGGAATTTAGGGCTTATCTGATAAAGGTTGACCGGCAACTGCTTGTAGGACTTTATCTCGCCGGCGGCAAGCGTGGTGAAGACCTCTTCGGCGGTCGGGCCAAGAACGCTGCCTTTTCCGTGCCTGTCCTGAAGGCGGAACATCGTCGGGCCGTAGTCAACGCTGCGCCCGGTCTTATCCCACAGCTCAAGCGGCTGCATAGAGGGCACTAGGATCTCCTGGGCGCCGGCTCTATTCATCTCTTCGCGGACGATAGCTATGATTTTCAGCAGGCTTCGCCAGCCGAGCGGAAGATATGTATATGTGCCGCTGGCGACCCTGCGGATAAGTCCTGCCCGAATCATCAACTTATGGCTGGTTATCTCCGCATCTGCTGGTGCTTCCTTGACTGTTGGTATGAACATCCGGCTGTATCTCATCTATCGTGCCTCGTCGTTCGTGACTTGTGCTTGGTTAAATCTAAGCCTATCGTAGTGCACGTTTATAGTCTAAAATCCAGACGCTTGCAAGGGGAATCTGCCGGTGGCCGGGCGTGGCAAACACCCGCAAGAAAGGTTTTTGGACGGGCAATCGCCGCTTGCGGAGACCGGTGCCGCCGAATATGATTGGGCGCAGATGAACGCATTGAAAGGACTGAGTAATGGCGCATAAATTCGTCAATCAAATTAAGCCGGGTGAGGCAATAGATGACATATATATGGTCAAAGAGCCGATTCTGCGAAGCACAACGCGAGGCGATCTGTATATCGCGATGTTCCTTGCCGACAAGACCGGGCAGTTGAACGGCCGGATGTGGCAGGCGACCGAGACAGTCTATAAAGCGCTGCCCATGCCGGGCTTTATCCATATCCAGGGAAGAAGCGAGCTCTATCAAAACAGCCTGCAAATCGTCATCAACAACGTCAGCATTATTGATCCGAGCAAAGTGTGCCTGGAGGATTTTCTCGCCCACACGGATAAAGATGTCGAGCAGATGTTCAAGGATGTAAAACAGATTGTCGCGCGGATAAAGAACCCGCAGCTAAATGCGCTGGTAGGTGAATTCCTGGATGACGCTGAGCTGATGGAGAAATTCTGCAGCGCACCTGGTGGCGTGAAGTTGCATCATGACTATATCGGCGGGCTGCTGGAGCACACGCATAATATGCTGCGGGTGGGTGTCGCTGTACTGCCGTTGTATCCTCAGGTGCAGGCCGATTTAGTCCTGGCGGGGATTTTCCTGCACGATATGGGCAAAACCGAGGAGCTATCATACGAGTTGGCCTTTTCATATACCGATGCGGGACAGTTAATCGGGCACATTGCGCAGACCCTGCTGTTGGTAAATCGCAAGGCTGATTGCCTGACAGCCAACGGCACACCAGTTGACAAGGCGATTTTGGATGCCTTGGGGCATATTATTTTGTCGCATCACGGCGAATATGAGTTCGGCTCGCCCAAGCTGCCGGCCACACCCGAAGCCTTTATGGTCTATTTTATTGACGACCTGGATGCCAAGCTCAATCAGGTCGCATCGGCTATTGACAATGAGCTAAGCGATTCAAACTGGACTGCCTGGAAGAGTGCCCTGCAGACTAGGCTTTATAGGAAGCGCATAGAATGAAAACAGGGGTACTTTCGATGCGAGGCTGGATTGCTCTGCTTTTGCTTTTTGTGGCATCGCCAGCGCAGCTCAGCTTGGCAGACCAGTGGTATGTAGGACCTGCCGGTAAGCCGGCAAATCCGGGCACAAAAGAAGCACCCTGGGATATCGCCTCGGCTTTAGGCGGGCAGCAGAAAGTCGCTCCAGGCGATACAATTCTTCTGCTCGATGGCACATACAAACGGCGCCCCCAAGAGCTTTTTGAAATCCGCCTGGTGGGTACAGAAGAAGCCCCCATCCATATTCGGCCCGCGCCCGCAAGCCGGGCCAGAATTGATGGTGGACTGTCCGTGCAAAGTCCTTCGGCTTATGTCTGGGTTCGTGAACTGGAGATATTTGTTTCTGAGCCGCAGCCGGAAAAGCCGGTCAGCCCAGGCTCAAGCCCGGAAGACCTCAAACGTCCCTGGGGCGGTCTGCATACGCACGGCGGAAGAAACTGCAAGTACATAAATCTGATCATCCACAACTGCAATCAGGGCATAAGTTGCTGGCAGGGCGAAATCGACCCGGAGATATATGGCTGCATAATCTATGATAACGGCTGGCTGGGTACCGACCGCGGGCACGGGCATTGCATTTACACGCAGAATAAAGACGGCGTTAAGACAATCGCCAACTGCATAATGACCTGCCGATACGATGGCACCTACACTATGCACGCGTACGGTTCCGAGCGTGCGTATGTGGATAACTACTTGGTCGAGGAAAACATTTGTTACGGCAAAGGCCCGTTTCTGATCGGCGGCGGCAGGCCGAGCCGTGACATCCGTGTTGCCAGAAATTATCTCTACGATGTCGGCATGAGAATCGGTTACAACGCCCCGTACAATGAAAACTGCCAAGTCAGCGATAACATAATAGTCAACGGCGAACTGGATATTGCCAAGTACAAGCAAGTCGCGCAGAGCGGCAATCTCGTTATCAAAAAGGGCGAAAAACGCCCAGCAGGGACAAGAACTGTGCTCCTGCCCAATCGGTTCGACCGAAACCGCGCATATCTGGTAATCTACAATTGGGATAGGGCGGAACAAGTGGACCTCAAAGCTGAACCGTTTTTAGCCGATGGTGAGAGTTTTTGTCTTATGGACCCGCAGGACTTATTTGGCCAGCCCGTGGCCCGCGGCAAGTGCCGGGCGGGCACCATCAGCGTACCAGTCGAAGGCGAATTCGCAGTTTTTGTTGTTCTTAAAGTTGTTGTTAAAGGTGACTGAATTGCGTCCTGCCAAAGCTTTCTGCGGAATAGGCGCTACGCGCCACACAACACGACAAGGTTGGCCCGGCAGGGCCACCCCCCGTAATTTAGCCCCGCCGGGCTTTTTTGCCTCACAACCGGGCTTATAATTCCTGTATCTTGGCTTTACATTCTGGCTATTTGCCCTCGCCCAGCCAAAAACTTATTCGATGCTCGGTGACAACCTTATGTCACAGCGGATGCAAAAACCGGTGGGTCAGACGGAAATATAGTCTTGCCCAGGAGGACCTGCCGCTCCCCCTGCCTTCGCAGGGGCAAGCCTGTCCCCGCGAAAGCGGGGAGTCGCGGCTCTGTTTTGAGCAGTCGCATGCACCTGTGCTGGTCTGCATTAGCCGTCACGATTGAGCACTACGCCGGAGAATCGCCAGGTTTTCTCGAATTGCTTACGCGGTATGGCACTTAGTCCAGCCATCGGATCGGCGACAGTAACGGTGCGGTCGGAGACTTCAAGTACCGCTACGCAGTGATCCAGCATAAATGCGTCTCTTACTATAGCCAGAGTGATGCCCCCCTCATTGAGCTGACTGATGGAGTCGAAATGGCGGTACTGGCACCGCAGACCCTGCCCGCCGTAGCGGTCCGCAAGGGCCGCACAGAGACAAGCCGGCAGAGTCCCAGTTACCGGACTGCAGTGAGCCAGTAGCGCTATTTCTCCTTCGTTGGCAGATAGGCCTAATTTGGCAAGGGCTGTGACCGCGGCAGCCGGCCCACAAGTGTAGCTTGTCGCCTGCCAACAAACGCCGTCCGAATCGAACCTTGTGGAAAGATTTGCCAGCCGGCCTCTAAGCAGAGCAGGGGCGAGAAAAGGTAGTATGGAAAACCAGCCCACAACCACCGCCATCACGATGGCGACCAGCAGCTTCTCGGATTTGCCCGGCAGACGCGATAGCGGCGTGGTCAATCCCATCGTAGCCGCCAGCGACAATATTACAAATTTTGCCCGACTGGCGCTGATCCAGGATAGAACGGCGCCAAGCCCAAGCGAATCGTTATGCCTGGCCAGAAGTAAGACAGCGATTAGCGCTGAGGACAGAACATAGCCCAGTGACCAGTAAGGTTTTGGAAGACTTGAAAAGAGCCTACCGAGGGCAATGCCGCAAAGGCATATCAGAATGACGCCCAAAGTTTCAAGCCAAGTACTCATTTTCACCTTCCTCCGGACCGTGAACCCCGCCTGCGCGGGGAAAACTCGTGCCTGCGGAAGCAGGCACCGGCGGTCGAGCCGGTTGCCGTTTTTTCTGCACCTATTTTATCAAATTCAAGCCCCGCGTTCAAGCCGAAACTGTGTCTTACCACTGTCCCAACGACTCTCGCAGGTTCTTCCATACCCAAATTGTTGCAGTTTCGCAGACCAGGGAACCACAATCGGGCAAAAATTGCTCAACCGGGGGGATTTGGGACAGTTGCCAGACCGTAAACATAGCCCGTTTGGCACCGCCTCGACTGAAGGGGTTATTGTGGGGTTTTTATACGGGGTGCGCAATTCGCACGCCGCCGTTAACGTTGAATCCTCAGGTTGGGCAACGCCTTCTTTATCTCCGCTATTTGCTTATCACTTACCTGCGTGCCGCTAAGGTTAAGCAACTGCAGGTTTGTAAGTCCTTTTAGCGCCTCGATGTCGCTTACCTGCGTGCCGGAAAGGTAAAGCCCTTGCAGGTTTGTAAGTCCTTTTAGCGGTTCGATGTCGCTTACCTGCGTGCGGGTAAGCCAAAGCATTTGCAGGTTTGTAAGTCCTTTTTTGCGCTTCGATGTCCTTTACCTGCGTGCCGGAAAGGTCGAGCATTTGCAGGTTTGTAAGTCCTTTTAGCGGTTCGATGTCGCTTACCTGCGTGCCGGAAAGGGAAAGCTCTTGCAGGTTTGTAAGTCCTTTTAGCGGCTCGATGTCCTTTACCTGCGTGCCGGAAAGGGAAAGCTCTTGCAGCTTTGTAAGTCCTTTTAGCGGTTCGATGTCGCTTACCTGCGTGCCGGAAAGGGAAAGCTCTTGCAGGTTTGTAAGTCCTTTTAGCGGCTCGATGTCGCTTACCTGGGTCCTGGAAAGGTAAACCCTTTGCAGGTCTGTAAGTCCTGTTAGAGGATCAAGGTTGGAAATCTCCGAGCCGGAAAAGTCTAATGCCGTGATATTTTTGTAGTCATCTTCGATCACCTCATCCGGTTTCCTTTTGAGTTGTCGTGCCATAGCCTCACGCGCGATACCGGCATCCTTAGTTGTCCCAATAACAACGCTAATCTCAGCGACTTCGGCTGGGTAAGGAATCTGCATCAATCGCCCAAGGTTGTCATCGGACATTAGATAAAAAAGACCTGCGAATTTGGCATTTTCGAGAAGTGGCCGGTATGCGTCACGATACTGATCTGGTACAAAAGAAAGGGCTGCTATTCTCTCGCCCTCTTCCACACGAAGCGGAATTCGTTTTCCTCCAACCTCTTGGAAGGCAGATGACTCAGTTTTAATCTGCCAGGGCTTATCAAAGCCCGGAGGGACTTTTATCGTAAGGGGGAACTTCTTGTCTTTTTTTGTGCCCTGGCAGACGATATTTGACCATTGGACGAAGAAATCAATTCCGCGGTTACTGCCGGCTTCGGAGGCCATCGTGTATCTTTCATCGAGGATCTTTCGCACGAAGAAAAGCTGAAGGCCCTGCCTGAATTCTAATCCAACTCTGGCACTATTTTGCTTCTTAGCCACTGTGGGTCTCCTGAGCAGTTCTCATCATCATTGCGCCGGCGCCTGTCATAGAGCGCTATTCAGAAGGCGTTTGACCTCTCGGGGGTTCCGGCCGGCAAATTCCAAGACAAGGTCGCGGAAAATCTGTTGTTCTGTTTCCGACAGTTGCTCTGCCCAGTACGGAATCCGCACGAGTTGCTGATCGAGAAAATCGCTTATCTGCTTCTCAGTCGGCTTAAGGGCGACCTCAACCTGGAACATCTTGGCAAGATAGTCTTTGCTTTTCTCCTCATCCAGGCCGAGCTCCTTGTAGTGCTTCTTAACCAGTTGGTCAATGACTTTCTTATGAACGCCGAGGACAAAGATTAGCTTCTCGATATTAAGATAGAGCTTCAGCGCCTCGAACACCTGCAGGGCAATCTCGGGCATACAACGGTCAAGGTCGTCAATGAAGATGACCATCCGCTCGTTTTTGCCCAGCGTATTTTTCACCCACGTCTCCAGCGAACTTTCAAACTCATTAAGATACGCCTTTTCCGGATGTGCGGCCTCCTGATATTCAGCAAGAATCTCTTTTATGCCGGCCAAATCAATTTCGGGTTCCGGCCGCCCGGGGTCTTGGCGGTAAGCTTAATTGACGCCAGAATCTGCAGAAAGCTCTTGCCCAGAAATAGGCCGAACCGCCTGGCGGCATCCTTGACGGTTTGTAGCGTGGCTCCCTTTACATCTATGCTGTTGATAACGACCTCCGCAATCAGTCCGCGCCATACATCTTCCTTGTTGTCGTATTTCCAGGGGTAGAACCAGACAGGCCGGACTTTAATGTCCTCGGCTCTTCCCATTTGGTTCCAGATATTTAGCAGGCCGTCCAGCCATCGCATCGCCGAGGTTTTGCCTGTGCCCCAGCCGCCGGAGATCAACATAGCCATCGGGGTTTGGGTTCCCCGATAACGGATGATATCGTAGATAGGACCGACCTTGAAGCGTAGATTGAATGTGTCGGCGGAGCCCTCGTGGGTTTTTAGAGCGTGGTCTGTAAGCACCGTCAGCTCTGGTTTGCGTTTAGCGAAACTCTCGAATTCCTTCTGCCTGTCAGGTCGTTTTTTCTCTTTTCCCATTTTGGATAAACCCTCACAGACAATTGATGTCCTAAACATACATTTTGCACAAACAATGGGCTTAGTCAAGGTTAAATATCGAAAGGGTTCCTGCAAAGCGCGATTCCCAAAATATAGGAATGGCTTTATCTTTGCGACCCATTTTGAAATAGTATCAGCAGATACCATGAAAATACCCGCTCCCAATTAAATTGCGAGGGGGTAGCCGTCTGTCCTTGGGCCGAGGATTGTGCATTGATGATGGGGCTGATTTGATTTACAATCATTAGAGAACAAAAGGCAGGACAAGGTTCTCATGGTAGAAATAAAAGGAAAACCGAGAATATATACGGTCAGCCAGGTTAACTCGCTGGTCAAGGAGATTCTGGAAAATAATCTGCCTGGCTGGATGACCGTTACGGGCCAGATTACCGATTGGAAGCTGCACCATAAAGGGCACTGTTACTTTTCGCTGAAGGATGAATACTCCAGACTCCCTTGTGTTATGTGGAGCGACGACTTCAGGAAGGTAAAATTTAAGCCCGAAAACGGACTGGCCGTAATCGCCGAAGGTCACATCGACGTTTATTCTCCGCAGGGCAGATACCAGTTCTATGTTGAGTCGATGACCCCTGCCGGCGTGGGGGCGCTGCAATTAGCCTTCGAGCAGATGGTGAGAAAGCTCCAGGCTGAAGGGCTTTTTGATGAGGAGCACAAAAAGCCCATCCCAAAGTATCCAGAAAGGATCGGGATATTGACCAGTGAATCGGGGGCGGCGGTGCACGATATAAAGGACAGCATCTGGAATCGCTGGCCGTGCGTCAAGCTGTTTCTGTATCCCGTGCCGGTGCAGGGCGAAGACGCAGCTCAGGAAATCGCAGCAGCTATCAGAGACATAAACAGGCGCAATAGGCAGTTCCGGCTCGATCTTCTGATTGTCGGTCGGGGCGGCGGGTCGCTGGAGGATTTGTGGGCCTTCAACGAAGAAGTTCTTGCCAGGGCGATTTTCGATTCGCAAATCCCCATCATAAGCGCGGTCGGGCACGAAGTAGATTTCACAGTGGCGGATTTTGTTGCCGATGCAAGGGCGTCCACGCCTACCAAAGCGGGCGTCGTCGCGGTTCCCGATGTGCAGGAAGTTCTGGGGCAGTTGGCGTATTTTGCAAAAAGATTAAGCTCACAGACAAAAACCACGCTTGAGCTTTGCCGGGAAAGTTTGCGGACCATTCTGGCAAGCGCTGTTTTTAGAAATCCATTTTTGCCGGTTCGCAACCGTGAACAACAATTAGACGAGCTAAGCACTACTCTGGCCAGCTCGACAAAGGCTCTGCTTGCCGGGCTTCGGGATAGGCTTTACCTTTTTTATCAGCAGATTGTCAGGATTGAGCCGCATCGCCTGTTGGCGAAAAGAACAATTGATTTGAACAATTTGCTCAATCGGGGCAGCGTAGCGGTAAGCAAAATTCTCGCCGACTTGAAGATGCAGCTTACCGCCCAGGCGAATCGTCTGGCTGGCTTAAATCCGAAATCGGTTTTGCAGCGCGGCTACAGCATTACCACAAATAAACAGACTGGCCTGCTGGTAAGGACTCTGGACGACATTCAAATCGGAGGGCATCTTATCACGGAGCTTGCGGACCGAAACACGATTGAAAGCGCCGTAACGGATAAGTGCAAGCGAGAGAATTGCCAGCTCAGTAGTCCTTGAAGTGTCTCATCCACTGGGGCCAGTCTTCGGGTTTTACGCCGCCGGCTTTGGTCCACGGGCCTGCCGTGTTGTATTGGCGATGCCACTTCAGGGTCCACAGCTCCTTTAGGCCGACCTTTCTCACCGACCAGTCGAAAAAAAGCCCGTTCACGTACCCATCGTGCCGATTGATGCACGAAGGAACGTCCCCATAGGTCCCAAATTCATGAGCCTCTCGCGGAACAGGTGCAGGTCGGGCACCTTCGGTCGGTATGGCGTCACATGGTGGAGGCTTGGCCGCGTCCCGGGGCCACCCGCCGTCCCACATGGAGCTATCCAGTTGCATCGGTACATTACTTGCACCCTTGACATGAGGGCTGCTCCAGCAATAGGGAACTACGGTATCTGCAAAACGCAACTCCGCTTCCTCGGTCCAGTAGGGCCACAAAGTGTAGCCGTTGATGCCATAGCTGCCGTACATATCCCACGGGTGTTGACCTTTGGGCCACCATCTTCCCCAGGCCAAGAACGTTCCGCCAGGTCCATACGGCGCGCCACCTGGATTTGCAAGTTTTGTGGCCATCGGACAACACCATATACCTTCACTGCTTTTGTACCAATCCGGTTCGTGATAGGGAGAGCCGTACCAGCCCAGGCCCCAACCGTGGCCAGCATTCCAAGGCAAATCTTCCTTAACTTGGTGCCACCAGTATTCCTTCTCCGGCCCGCAGCCTGGAAAATAGCCATCGTTTTCGCCCGTACGCATCGCCCAGTGAGTGCCCCACTGTCTCAGGTTCGATTGGCAGCCAACGGCTTTTGCCTGTCTTCTTACACGCTGCAAAGTGGGCAGCAAAATCGCCATCAGTATCGCGATAATGGCTATCACGATCAAAAGCTCAATAAGCGTAAAGGCCTTTTTTTGCACGGTCGGCTCGCCTCCATCAAAGGAGTTCTTTGACCGCCATTTTTCAGTTTTGAGATGCTGTATTCCGCCAGAAAATGCGTCTTATGTAATTATACTTCAGCCGGTCCGGCTGGGCAAGAGATTCGCGAAAATTATTTGATTGAAACTGCGCCAGTGGAAATGTAAAAAGGTAACAGCAAGAAGGCGAAGTGTAAGCGTTCAGGGCCTAATATGTTGAATTTGGACCTTTTTGTGTCATTGCGAGCGAGGCGAAGCCGAGCGCGGCAATCCCCTCTTGCGAAGGTTTGAGATTGCTTCGGCCTAAAGGCCTCGCAATGACACAGAAACTCTGGTTTGCTTCCGTGAACACTTATGGCGAAGTCAAGGTCGAAAAGATGGCAGAAAAAAAGCAAAAAGACGATATAACCAAGCTCAGCTTTGAAGAGGCGATAAGGCAGCTCACCAGCATTGTGGAAAAAATCGAGCAGGGCGAGATTCCGCTGGAGAATAGCCTGCAGCAGTACGAAAGAGGAATGGCCTTGATCGCACACTGCCGGACGGTTTTGCAGAAGGCTGAAAAACGGATTGAAAAGATAGGCAGGGAACAGGAGACAGAAGACGGAAAACAGATGACAGATGACAGATGACAGAAGACGGAAGACGGAAGACCGAATAGCGACATACGACATACGACATACGACATACGAAATACGATGAGCGAGCGTGGCGGAATTGGCAGACGCGCAAGGCTTAGGACCTTGTGTCCTTTGGGACGTGGAGGTTCGACTCCTCTCGCTCGCATTCTTAGCGTATAGCGTACAGCGTTCAGTAAGCATTGCCAAAGCCGGGAAAGGATGTAACTTGCTTGAAGGAGAAGAATGTTCAGCAGATATTTTCAGCTTGAACAGAAACATACAAACGTCAGGATTGAATTTGTAGCGGGAGTGACGACATTTCTTACGATGGCCTATATCATTTTTGTCAATCCGGCCATTCTCAGCGCGGCGGGTATGGACAAGCACTCACTGATCATCGTCACCTGCTTGGTCAGCGCTGTCATCACCATTCTCACTGGCCTTGCGGCAAACGCTCCTATCGCGATGGCCCCGGGTATGGGACTCAACGCCTTTCTCGCCTACAGCCTCGTCAAGGCGGGCGAGGTAACTTGGCAGACGGGCCTGGGGATTGTGTTTCTCTCAGGGCTGCTGGCGTTTTTGCTTACGCTGCTGGGTTTGCGGAAGCGGCTGGTCGAGGCCATCCCCGTCAGTCTGGTGTCGGCCATATCGGTCGGCATAGGCTTGTATATCACGTTCATCGGCCTGGTGGATTTGGGCGTGATCGTGAATAGCGAAGAGACCCTCGTCGCCGCAGGGCCTCTGACGGGGACTGTCCTGATCGGGCTGGCAGGTCTGCTGCTTATGGCTTTTCTACAGGTCAGGAAGATAAAAGGTGCGTTGCTGATCGGAATATTGTTTTCGACGGTCCTGGCAGTGATTTTCGGCTATGTGTCCAGACCGTCGCAAATACTGTCCTCGAATCTCGACATCAGTCCTGTCGCATTTCAGCTTGATATCTTAGGGGCGCTGAAGTGGAGTCTGTTTGGAAGCGTCTTTGCGCTGATGTTCATGGATATGTTCGATAGCATTGGCACGCTGGTGGCCTGCTGCCATGAGGCTGGTATGGTTGATAAGGACGGCAAGATCACGGGCCTTGACCGGCTGCTGGCAATCGACGCGGGGGCGAGCATGTTCGGTGCTGCGCTGGGCACATCCAGCATCTCATCATACATCGAGTCCGCCGCCGGCATCGAAGAGGGCGGGCGGACAGGCTTGACGGCGGTAGTTACAGGCGTCTGCTTCGCGCTTGCGCTATTGTTCGTTCCGGTTGTCGGGATCGTGCCCAAATATGCCGCCGCGCCGGCTCTGGTTATGGTCGGCCTATTTATGATGAAGGAGATAAAACGCATCGATTTTGCCAACCTTGAAGAGGCCCTGCCGGCATTTATTATTATGGTGATGATCGCCCTTAGTTACAGCATCAGTAGAGGCCTGGCGTTTGGCTTTATCTCATTCGTGCTTATGAAGACTATTTCGGGCAGGGCAAGAGACGTCAAGCCGACTATGTGGATTATCGCGGCCTTGTCGGTGTTATTCTTGACGATGGACCGCCTCGCTGGCGTAATTGACTATCTAAGGCAGCTTATGTAATGAACAAGCCACAGAGGACACAGAGGTCACAGAGAAAAAAATACGATATTTGCTCTGAGTTCTCTGTGCTCTCTGTGGCAAAAAAAGGAGGTTGTCAAATGGCAAAAGTACATGTTGGAGTGAATCTGGAGTTTGTACGGCATGCGGATAAGCCCTTTGAGTGGGGCATCGAAAAGGCAGCCAAGCTGGGCTATAAATACGTTGAGCCGTGGGTGCACTGGGGCCGCGAGCTGATGAGCGAAGCCGGCTACTATATGACCGTCTCGATGCTGGACGATCCGTACCGTATCAAGCGGGCGTGCGAAAAAGCCGGCGTAAAACTCTCCGGCCTATCCGCGCACACCGCACTTTGCAGGCCCGATATAAGCGGCAACTATCTCAAGCAGGCGATTCGCTTCGCAGCCGAGTGCGGGGCACTGGTCGTCAATACCGACGAAGGCCCAAAGCCTCCCTGGACGACCGAAGAGGAAGACCACGTTTTGATGAAGTACACGCTGACCGAAGCGGCGGCGGTTGCCGAGCCTCGCGGGATTATGATCGGCATCGAGCCGCACCAGCAGTACAGCAAATCGCCGGCGGGTCTTGACCGTATTTGCAAGCTGGTAAAATCGCCCGCGATCGGCGTCAATTTTGATACGGGCAATAGTTATCTTGCGGGTCACGACCCTATCGCATGGCTGAGGCGCGTTAAGAATAGGTTAGTCCACGTGCATGCCAAGGATATTTCCATCCAGCATTCCAAGGCCGAACGTGGCAAGGTTACAGGTACTCCCGCCGGTTGTGCCTGCGGCGAAGGCGTCATAGACTGGAAAAAGGTGATTTCGGTTTGTAAAGCTGCACCGCGTGACATCGTGCTGAGCGTCGAGTGCGGCACGATAGACCAGGCTGAGCGAAGCCTCAAGTACCTCAAAGCCCTATTGTAATGCCGGGTCGGTCCTGAAATGGCGCAGGCAAATTCTGTGAAAAAAGCCAGCACAAGAAGACAATTTCTGCAGGCGGCAGGCGCAGTCCTGTTAGCCCCCGCCTCTCGGCGGGGGTACCCGGCCACTGGCCGGGGCTAAGAGCCTGGGTGGCGCGTTCGCCTACTCACGCAAGCAAGAAGCCAAATCTCGTTTATATCTTCGCCGATCAATGGCGTGCCCAGGCGACTGGTTATGCCGGCAATCCGGACCCCCGTTTTCACGGGGGCAAGCCTGCCCCTGCAACAGCAGGGGTCAGGACGCCGAACCTTGACAAGCTCGCAGCCGAAAGCATCAGCTTCAGTCACGCGGTGTCCTGCTGTCCTGTGTGCTGCCCGTATAGGGCGAGTTTGATGACGGGCAGATACCCGCTTACGCATGGCGTTTTCTTGAACGATGTGCGATTGAACAACCATGCTGTGTCCATCGCCCAGGCGTATAACCAAGCCGGCTACGAAACCGCCTATATCGGCAAATGGCATTTAGACGGGCGCGATAGAGGTGCGTTCATTCCGAAAGACAGACGCCAGGGCTTTAAATTCTGGCGGGCAATGGGCTGCACACACGACTATAACAACTCTTTCTATTACGGCGATGAGATTGTTTTGCTCAAATGGGAAGGCTACGATGCCATCGCCCAGACCCGCCAGGCCCAGCAGTACATTCGTGAGCATGCGGGCGGCAAACCCTTTGCTCTTTTTCTTTCGTGGGGCCCGCCGCACGACCCATATCACACCGCTCCTGCTAAATACAGGGGACTTTTCGAGCAAAAGAAATTAGTCTTACCGGATAATGTCCCTTCACAGTATCGGGATTCGGCGCAAAAAGCTCTGGCTGGATATTACGCCCACATCGCTGCGCTGGATGACTGCATCGGATGGGTCCTTGGGACGCTGCGGGAGCTTAATCTGGAAAATGAGACCCTTTTTGTCTTTACCTCCGACCATGGGGACATGCTCTTTTCGCACGGCGAGCAAAATAAGCAAAGACCCTGGGACGAGTCCATTCTGGTTCCACTTCTTGTGCGCTATCCGCTGGCACTTGGCCGGCAAGGGCGGACAGTTGATATGCCGATCAATACGCCTGATATTATGCCGACACTTCTGGGTCTAAGCGGTCTTGATGTGCCAGATACCGTGGAAGGGACCGATTTTTCCGGCGTTGTGACCGGCAGCAAAAAGGCCGTTGACAATGCCGCACTAATCAGTTGCCCGTCACCTTTTGGCCAGTGGAAAAGAACGAACGGGGGCAAAGAATATCGCGGCATACGCACAAAGCGTTATACTTATGTCCGCGACCTGAAAGGTCCGTGGCTGCTTTATGATAATGAAAAAGACCCGTATCAGCTTAATAATCTGTGCAGTAAGCCTGAGCACAGCGAATTGCAGAGCCGGCTGGACAGTATTCTCTGCGAAAAGCTAAAACAGACAAAGGACGATTTTTTGCCCGGGTGGGAGTACATAAAGAAGTGGGGCTACGAAGTTGACCAGTCCGGGACTGTTGCGTACACCAGTTGAAAGGAAAATGGTTATGGCCAGAGAAAAACGCATATCGGTTCTGAGTGTTCTTACGATTTTTTTGCCAATCATTTTTGTTTGCAGTTGCGTGACGTATCCTAGCCGGTCGATTGGGGTTACGGCGGACGACGGTGCTCTTGTGGTTCGTGCAGGCGACCGTGTGCTGCTCCGGTATCGGTATGAGGGTGTTCCTTATAAACCGTACGTTCAGGAGTTGTTCACCCCGGCTGGTGTCAATATCCTGCGGGATGCGCCGGCAGACCATCTGCATCATCACGCCTTGATGTTTGCCGTCGCGGTGGATGGCGTCAACTTTTGGGAGGAACAGCAGCAGCCGGGCAGACAACGGCATCTGGCGTTCGCCCATTATGCCAAGGCCGGTGACGCAAATAATGCGGAATCAGCAGGTTTTGACGAGCAATTAGAGTGGGTCAATCCCAAAACCGATGAAATCCTGGCTAAGGAGCTGCGAACGATTAAGGTCTGCCGGATGAAAGAGCAGAATGCTACCGTTCTGAACTGGGCTGTCAAGCTGTCGCCGCCTGCGGGTAAGGAATTTATTACACTGACGGGCAGTCCGTACTTTGGCCTGGGAATGCGATTTTTAGAATCGATGGATGCGGGCGGCCAGTTCATAAATGCACACGGTCAGACCGGCGTGGAGAATACAAACGACAAACGGGCCAAATGGTGCACCTACGTTGCCAAAGCAGATGGCAAGGTTGTGACAGTGGCAATGTTTGATTATCCGGACAACGTGCGCCACCCAGCGACGTGGTTTACGATGGAAAAACCGTTTGCGTACATATCGGCCACGCTGGCTCTGCACAAAGAGCCGCTCAGGATAAAGACGGGCGAGCCATTGATGCTAAGGTACGGCGTGGCGTTGTGGGACGGCCAGGTAAGCCCGGAACAGATCGAAAAGGTATACAGCCGATGGGTTGGATGGTCAGTTTCAAAAAACACAGATAAATAAGGGGAAGGATTATGTTGGAAAAAAGAGCCAAGAACAAGCGGCACGCATTAACTCGTCGTCAGTTTATTAACCGGACCGGTACTGCGGCGGCGGCATACGTGCTGGCAGGGACATCGGCGCAGCGCGTATGGGGCGCCAACGAGCGGATCGGCGTGGGCTTTATCGGCTGCGGTGGCCGAAGCGGCGCCCATTTTCAGGCAGTTCACTGGCTAAAAACGCAGGCGAAAGCGGCTGTGGACATCGTGGCTGCCTCCGATGTCTATCGGCCGCGATTGCAGCAGCGCGCACAAGGCTATGGCGCTAAGGCCTACGCGGATTATCACGAACTGTTGGCGGATCCGAACGTCGATGTGGTCTGCATCTCTACGCCAGATCATCATCACGGCTATCAGGCTATTGACGCAGTTGCGGCCGGCAAAGATGTTTATTGCGAGAAGCCGGTGACGCACTGGCGGCAGTTTGAGCTGACTAAACGCCTGGCGGCAGAAGTGAAAAAGACCGGCCGAGTTTTTCAGCTCGGCACGCAGGGCATGTCCGACTCGGCCTGGCAGCAGATGAAAAAGCTAATTGCGGATGGCCTGATCGGGCAGCCGATTCACGCTGAATGTGGCTATTTCCGCGTCGGCGATTGGGGCGAGCGTGGTATGTCGATAGATGACCCGAACGCCAAAGCCGGGGCGGAATTGAACTGGGAGGCTTTTCTGGGCGATGCGCCGAAGCAGCCTTTTGATGTCAGCCGGTTCTTCCGCTGGCGGATGTACGAGGACTATGCGGGCGGGCCGTCCACTGACCTTTTTCCGCACACCCTGACGCCAGTGATATCCATGCTGGGTGTCACGATGCCCAGTACGGTCGTGGCGACGGGCGGCAAATTCCGCTACCAGGAGCGGGAAGTGCCCGACACATTCAATATGCTCATAGATTATCCGGAGAGTATCACCGTTGCCGTGCTCGGAACGCAAGGCAACGACTATCCAGGCATAGGCAGTCGCGGTTCCGGGCAGCGGTTGCCTGTGATTCGCGGCTGGGAAGGCACTCTCACGATCGAGAATAACGAGATCGTCTTTGTCCCTGCCGAGGGGTCGAAGAAGAAGCCGCAGCGGTTTGCCATCGAGCATGGCGAGGATTTCGTCGGATATTGGCGGAATTTTCTTGATTGCTGTCGACAGCGTAATAAAGAAACGCTCAGCCCGATGGACCTCGCCTATCATGTGCAGACGGCTCTGCAGATGGGTATGCTCAGTCTGCGCCAGGGCAAAGCAGCCCGGTTCGATGCAGCCGGCGAGAAAATCGTCTTGTAATAAACAAAAAGAGCCACAGAGGACACAGAGATACAAAAAAAATTGCTCTGAGTTCTCTGTGCTCTCTGTGGCAAAAAAGAAGCGATGCTCAAATTTAATGAGGCTCTCCAAATCGTGATTAGTTCCGCGCGTCAGCTTGGCAGCGAACGTGTGGAGCTTGGTCGGGCTTTTAATCGAGCGCTGGCGGAGGATGTTGTCTGCGATACAGATATGCCGCCCTTTAACAAATCGGTGATGGATGGTTTTGCCTGTCGGCGGGCAGACCTGACAAACGAGCTTACGGTAGTTGAGACAATACCAGCCGGTGTGATGCCGGAAAAAACAATTGGCAAGAATCAGTGCGCAAGATTATGACTGGTGCCGTAGTGCCCGAAGGTGCCGATTGCGTGATTATGATTGAGCATACCGAATCCGTTGCCCATAGCAAGATTCGGTGGCACGGGCTTCCAGCCCGTGAAAACACAGCCAAGATGGCCGTGCCACTAGGTAATATCACCGCCAAAGGCGAAGATGTCAAAAAAGGTGATGTTATCCTCCGGGCAGGTGTGCTGCTCAAGGCACAGCACATCGCGGTGCTGGCAAGCTGCGGCTGCGCAAGACCTCTGGTAACAATTGCGCCGAAGGTTGGCATTATTGCGACGGGCGATGAATTGGTCGAGCCTGACCAAAAGCCAACGCCTTACCAGATCAGGAACAGCAACAGCCTTCAGTTGGCCGCCCAGGTCGCAGGCGCTTCGGCTATACCGACAAACTATGGAATTGTTGCCGACACGAAGGAAGTGATAAGTGCCGTACTTAAAAAAGCAATGGCTGAAAATGACGTTGTGATTATATCCGCCGGCGTTTCGGTGGGCGATTATGATCTGGTGCGTGACATTCTCAAAGAAAACGGCGTCAAAATTCTGTTCGAGAGGGTTGCGGTAAAGCCGGGCCGTCCTACAGTTTTTGGTGTTTCGGACAAAGCCTTTTGCTTCGGCTTGCCCGGCAATCCGGTATCGGCCTTCGTTATGTTCGAGCTGTTGGTCGAGCCTTTCCTGTACAAGATGATGGGACACGATTTCAAGCCGACTTCTTCTCGTGGGCAACTGGAAAAGACAATAACAAGAAAAGCGACAGAGAGAGACTCTTGGCTGCCGGTCGTTCTTAGAGAAAATGGTAAGATTGCAGCCCTTGAGTATCATGGTTCGGCGCACATCAACGCCCTGTGCGAAGCGGATGGGCTGCTATGCGTGCCTGCCGGCGTGACTGAAATTGAAAAGGGAGCCACGGTTGCTGTTAGACAGATTTAACCGCAAGATTGATTACCTGCGAATATCGGTAACCAACCGCTGCAACTACCGCTGCATATACTGCGTGCCGGACGAAACCTTTTGTGCACAAAGACCCCAGCGACATTATCTCGTACGAGCAGATTGAGTCACTGACGGAAGTTGCTGCCGGAATGGGCATAAGGAAAGTCCGCCTGACCGGCGGCGAACCTTTGCTGCGAAAGGACGTTGAGCATCTGGTGGCAAGACTTGCTGCTATCCAGGGCATCGAACAGGTATGTATGACGACAAACGGCTCACGGCTCGCCGCCAAGGCCGAACAGCTAAAACAAAATGGCCTGGCTCGGCTGAATGTCTCGATAGTTTCGCTCGATGCCGAAAGATACCGCCGAATTACCGGCGGGGGAGATTTGCACCAGGTGCTTGCGGGGGTCGACACTGCTTTGAAGGTGAAATTCACGGCGATAAAGATTAATATGGTCGTGCTCGATGACACCACCGAAGAAGATATCGAGCGGATGGCGGCATTTTGCCGGCAGCAGGATTTGCAGCTTCAGACAATTATGCGGTTTTCGCTCTATGATAGGGCCGGTCTGAGCAGGCGCTACGGACTGACCGTCCGCCGGAATGCAGTAAGTGCAATAGACTTAGGCTTACCGCTGATGGGCGCCTTTTGCCCTGTCTTTTTTCAGACAAAGAGGTACGCGTCGATTTCAATGACATTGCGGGCTCCATACGTGAAGCTGCGGCAAAGAAACCGATGAGCGGGACCTCTTGCAGAAATAGGATTATGAGCCAGATTGGAGGCTAAAAAGTGCCGGAATCAGATGGAATGATTGACATAAGCGACAAGGCTATTACCGTCAGAACGGCTACGGCAACCGGCTGTGTTATGCTTGGCGGAGAATTGTTTAAGGTCTTACAGGAGGGAGAATGTCCGAAAGGCAACGTTCTTGAGACGGCCAAAATTGCCGCCATAAATGCGGTCAAGGCGACAGCCTCGTTGATTCCTATGTGTCACCCGATCGGCATTGAGGCGGTGAAAGTTGACTTTGCTGCCGACGAGCAGACAAAATCCGTCTGCGTAAATGTGACGGTTAAATCGACAGGCAAAACCGGAGTTGAGATGGAGGCCCTGTGCGGTGTAAGTGTCGCGTGCCTGACGATTTACGATATGCTAAAGTATAAGGGCAAAGATATGGTCGTAAGCCAGATAAAGTTGCTGGAAAAAGCCGGGGGCAAGAGTGGTCACTATAAAAGGCAGGATTAAGGCAATATCTGTCTCCAAAACCCGCGGCATAAGCAAGCATAACATACCCGCTGCTCAGGCCAAAGCCGGTTTTGGCATAGAAGGCGACGCCCACGCGGGCAATTGGCACAGACAAATCAGTCTGCTGGCGGAAGAATCCATCGAAAAGATCAGAGCAAAAGGCACCCAAGTAAAATCAGGAGATTTCGCAGAGAATATTACCACAGAAGGAATCGACCTGAGGAATCTTGTGCTGGGCAGTAGGCTCAGGCTCGGCCGGGAAGCTGAGGTTGAAATCACCCAGCTCGGCAAAAAGTGTCACAACCGGTGTGCGATTTTCCAGCAAATCGGCAATTGTATTATGCCGCGAGACGGGGCATTTGCAAAAGTAATAAAGTCCGGCCAAATCAAGGTCGGCGATACCATAGAAGTACTGAATTCAAATGATCAAAGTAGCGATACTCACGGTAAGTGACAGTTGTGCCGCTCAAAAAAGACAAGACATAAGCGGCCAGACCATCAGGGGTATGCTGCCGGCAGACAGATTTGAGATCTGCGAACATAAAATCGTTCCGGACGAGCGGAGTGACATCCAAAATGAGCTTATACATTTTGCCGATGTGCTAAAGGTGAATATTGTCTTTACCACTGGCGGCACGGGCCTTGGCCCTCGTGACGTTACGCCGGAAGCGACTGCTGCGGTGTGCGACAGGATGGCTCCCGGCCTGGCTGAAGCCATCCGGCTGGAAGGACGCAAAAAAACGAAAAATGCCATGCTTTCGCGGGCAGTAGCCGGCGTCCGCCAAAGTACGCTCATAATCAATCTGCCGGGCAGCCCAAAAGCGGTTAAAGAGTCACTGGGGGTAATTCTGGATGTTTTGCCTCACGCAATAGAAATGCTAAAGGGCGGAGGACACGAGTAGCTTCTTTGTTTAGCAGTCGCCGGCACGGCGACTGCCAACCTGATTTGAATAAAACCTGCACTGAAAATGGTTCACGAGAAACTTTGGGAACAGCTTGAGAACCTCAGCGGGCAGGCAACCGCCAAAAGGGCGAACTGCCGGTATCTGACTGACCCCGACTGCTACATTGTCACTCTGCTGAGAAGTAACTACGTGGTCAATCTTGCGGACAGGGAGATTTTTCCTGCTGAGCCAGGTTCGCCGCCAGCAGGATTTATCCAGCAGCTTTGCATCCTTGCGTACTTGATAAATGCCAAGGATCTGCCGGCTGCCGATAAACTGGTCACAGCCGAGTCGCTGCCCGGCGGACAGTTTTTCTTCCGCGGCCCGCACAGTCTTCCCACGGACAAATTAGAGCGGACATTCGGCAGTCAGCCTGACCAGCTATACGAAGCAGCTAAGCAATTTGATGCCAAACGGTGCGAATTTGGCGATGCTTCGGTGCAGTTGTATGTATTGCCGCGTATCCCGATAACCGCTGTTGTCTGGCGAGCCGATGAGGAATTTCCCGCCCGCGCGTCGATATTGTTCGACCAAACCGCAGCAGCTCAGTTACCGCTGGATGCGCTTCAAGCAGCGGTCAACATAGCTGTAGAGGCGCTGGTACAAGCGGTCTAAGTAGGGTGGGGCTTGCCCCACCATGACCTTATTGGTGGGCTAAAGCCCACCCTACGCTACGCTTGATGGGAAAGAACTTTTTTGCGCACGGTGTAGGTAATGCTGGGCAAAGTTTTTGCCAGGGCAATCGCAAAGTCGCCCAAACGGCCGAAGGGCAAGAATCGAGCTTATATGAAATCGCTGTTCTCAACTGCAACAGAGCGGTTTCCAGAGATGGTCACCGGCCTTGATGGTTCCTTTTTCCGGACTTTGCGATTGCCCTGGTTTTTGCCAAGGGAGCTTGCTCATCTCACTGTCGGGCATTAAACTGGCCTTTTTGGGCCGCGTCGGTTTTACGCCGGGCAACCTTGGCGGTAGTATATTCTTGGTAGAAAGTCGTTGTTATATCCATAATGCAGGGTCTGAAGATAGCAATTGGCGGCAAAGGGGGCGTGGGCAAAACAACGGTCTGTGCGGTCTGGGCACAATTATTTGCCCAGGACGGTTTTGACGTTCTGGCAATCGATGCCGATCCAAACGCCAATCTGGCTTTAGCTTTTGGTGTACCCGCCGAGCAGACGCCTGTGCCGCTTATCCAGATGAAAGAGTTGATCGCCGAGCGTAGCGGCACACGAAAAGATGCGGTGGGCGCATATTTCAGGCTCAATCCGAAGGTTAGCGACCTGCCGGAGAAGTACTGCCTGGAGCTTGACGGGGTAAAATTGCTGGTTTTGGGGGCCATAACGCGGGCTGGCGCCGGTTGCGCCTGTCCTGAAGGAGCGTTTCTGAAAGCTCTGCTGACCCACACCATACTGCAGCGGGAGGAGCTGGTCCTGGTGGATTTGGCTGCCGGCGTTGAGTCTATGGGTAGGGCCAGCATCCAGGGTATCAACGCGCTGGTGGTGGTTGTCGAGCCGGGCGGCAGAAGCATCGAGACGGCTAATAACGTGGCAGAAATGGCCAAAGACCTGGGCATCAAACACGTCGCGGCAATCGCTAACAAGATTACCGAGGCTGCTCAGACCGGCATCATAAGGTCTCAGTTGAAAGATATACCTCTGCTGGCGAGTCTGAGCTATAGCCGGTCCGTGCAGCAGGCAGATATTGAGCGTAAGCCGGTGACAAAAGCCGACACAGAATTTGTGCGGCAGTTGCGTCAGGCGAAGGATGCGTTGGCGGACTTGATTTCGCCCGGAGATGAACATGCGTAAAGTGATAGCGGTAGATATTGGAAGGTGTTTGGCCTGCAAAAGTTGCGAGATAGCCTGCGCGGTAGCACATTCTGCGTCCGGTCGGCTTGAAGAAGCGGTGGTGGAGCATCCGAAACCACAAAAAAGGGTGACAGTCGAGGCGGCAGGCCAGTTCGCGGTGCCGATGCAGTGCCGGCACTGTGAGGATGCGCCTTGCATCGCTGTCTGTCCGACAGGGGCAATATACCGGCACAAAGCTGATAGTCCCGTACTGATTGAGCAAGGCAGGTGTATCGGATGTAAGTATTGCATTGTCGTTTGTCCTTTCGGCGTCATCGACATCTCCAGTGACGGCAAAGCGGTAGTTAAGTGCGACCTTTGCATTGAGCGGACCAAAGCGGGCAAAGAGCCGGCCTGTGTCGAGGCCTGCCCCACAAAGGCGCTGAAGCTACTCAGCGAAAAAGAATTGACCGCCGACAAGCGCCGGCTCGCCGCCCAGCAGCTTGCCCGCCAGGCGTATGGCGGGCTTGTCGTGACGGTTCGGAATTTCAACGATGAGCCAGGATAGTTCGCTGATAGAGCAGATTGTTGACCGCTACGACCGAGATGTCGGGATGCTGATACCCATGATGCAGGATTTGCAGGCTGAGTGTGGTTATCTGCCGCCCGACAGTCTACGGGCTTTGGCAAAGCGGCTGAACGTGCCGCTTACGCGTTTATACGCGGTGGCGACATTTTATGCGTCGTTTCGTCTCACGCCGAAGGGCGCACATGAGGTAACGCTGTGCATGGGCACGGTGTGCTATCTAAAAGGTTCACCCAGGATTTCCCAGGCCATCAGTAACGAATTCAAGGTTGCTCCGGGCGGCACTACCCGCGATGGGCTATTTACCTTCCAAGTGGTCAATTGCATGGGAGCTTGTGCGGTGGCACCGGTGATGGTGGTGGATGGCAAATATTACGACGGTGTCAGTCCTGCGTTGGCTCTGGAGGTTCTTTATGAGCTGGCTGCGAATGAGACCGTTGCCGACAAGGAGGCTGAACCATGACGGTGCTTGCCAGTAAGCGGCTCAGTAGTTTTTCCGACTTGCAGCGTATGCGGGAGGAACTGCTCAGCCTACGTGTCCCGTCAGGAAGGTCTATACATGTCTGTATCGGTCCAGGCTGCGTAGCAAAAGGCGCTCCTAAGTTGTACGATCTTTTCTGTGCCGCTGTGAAGCAGTCACAGGCCGATGTACAGGTTCAAGCCAAAGCCGTTGGCTGCCACGGGCTATGTGCGTGCGGGCCAATCGTTCTGGTGCAGCCAGGCGATATCTTCTACCAGCAGGTTGAAGAGCCGGACGTGGATGAAATATTCCGTGAAACCGTTCTCGGCGGAAGGGTGGTGCCCAGACTGCTGTATCAAGATCCGCAAACCGGCAAAAAGTTCGAAGCGGCTGAAGAAATACCTTTCTACAAGGTTCAGCAGCGGATCGTATTGTCACAGAATGGGCGGATTGACCCAACCAAAATCACCGACTACATCGCTGAAGGAGGATATAGCGCTTTAGTGAAAGTGCTGACCCCCGCCTGCGCGGGGGCAAGCCTGCCCCTGCGAGGGACCCCGCTCCGCGGGAATCCAAAGCAGGGGATGACACCGGAAGAGGTTATCGCAGAGGTGGAAGTGGCGGGACTTCGAGGTCGGGGTGGCGGAGGCTTTCCAACCGCAAAAAAATGGCGCTCCTGTCGGCAGGCCGAAGGTGCCCCCAAATATGTCATCGGCAACGGTGATGAGGGCGATCCAGGCGCTTTCATGGACCGTGCCGTCATGGAGGGAAATCCCCACTCAATCATCGAGGGAATGATCATCGGAGCTTACGCTATCGGCTCCTCGCAGGGATATATTTATGTGCGAAACGAATACCCGCTTTCGGTTGAACGCCTGAAGGAGGCGATCGAACAAGCTAAGCAACTGGGTTTTGTCGGGCAGAATGTCCTGGGCACTTCTTTTTCTTTCGATATCCGTATCAATCGCGGCGGTGGGGCATTTGTCTGCGGCGAGTCCACCGCGCTTATGGCCTCGCTGGAAGGCCGAACTGGTGAGCCGCGAGCGAAATATGTCCATACGGTCGAGAGCGGCCTGTGGGGAAAGCCCACCAACCTTAACAATGTCGAAACCTGGGCAACCGTCCCGCATATCATAAACCGAGGCGGGAAATGGTTCGCCGGAATCGGAACGGAAAAGTCCAAAGGGACCAAAATATTCAGCCTAGTCGGCAAGATCGCTAATAGCGGCCTGGTAGAAGTCCCGATGGGCATTACTCTGCGGCGAATAATTTATGAAATCGGCGGCGGAATGCGCGACGGCAAAAAGTTTAAGGCGGTGCAGACCGGAGGCCCATCCGGCGGATGCATACCTGCCGAGCATCTCGATGCCCGCGTGGACTACGAGGAGCTGACAAAGCTCGGCTCTATGATGGGTTCAGGCGGCCTTATCGTCATGGACGAGGACACCTGTATGGTCAACGTCGCCAGATATTTCACCGATTTTCTCCTCGCCGAATCCTGCGGCAAGTGTACTCCTTGTCGTGAAGGCCTGGCCCAGATGCGGCATATCCTCCAACGCATCAGCAAGGGAGATGGACAAGTGGGCGACGTAGAGAAACTCAACGACCTGGCAGAGATTCTCTCCGGAACAGCTCTTTGTGCCCTCGGTGCAACGGCGGCAAACCCGGTTCTTTCCACCATACGGTATTTCCGTGACGAATATGATGCGCACATTCTGGATCGCCGCTGCCCGGCTAAAGAGTGTCGGGGGCTTTTTATCTACCAGATCGACGCCGAAGCCTGCAAAGGCTGCGGTATATGTCTCGAAGAATTGTCCGGTCGATGCGATTACGGGCGAAAGGAAAGCTCCGCATGTAATCGACCAGCAAAAATGCACTCGCTGCGGAACGTGCTGGGAGAAATGTCCCTTCACCGCAGTGCTAAAAGTATGAAGAATTGTATGTGGTATCTCGTATGTCGTATATCGTATATTGCATATCGACCTACGACATACGACATACGAAATACGAAGGGGTAAATAGTGCCTACGGTAATCATAGATGGACATAGCGTTGAGGTAGAAAGAGGGGCGACGGTTCTGGATGCCGCCAAATATGCCGGCATCTGGATTCCGACTCTCTGCTATCACCCGGCGCTTTCCTGCGAAGCTTCTTGTCGGCTTTGCATGGTAGAACTTGACCGTGGAGACCGGCGGCAACTGGTTACCGCCTGCAATTATCCGGTGCGGCAGGATATTGTTGTTTACATCGAAAGCGAACGTGCTCGGCAGGCTCGTCTGGGCGTGATGGAGCTGCTGTTGGCCCGGTCGCCCGACAGCGGCGAGTTGAAAGAATTGGCTCAGCGGATGGGCGTCAAAGGAACACGCTGGCCAACGGTCACCGAGAGTCTGCGAAATTGCATTTTATGCGGCTTGTGCGTTCGTGTATGTGAGCAGATAATCGGCAAGTCTGCTATCGGATTTGCCGGGCGTGGGGCAGACCGAACGGTGGCTGCGCCTTTTCGCCAGCCTTCGCAGGACTGCATCTGCTGTGGGGCGTGCGCAGCCGTTTGCCCGGTCGGAACTATCGAAGTCAGAGTTCACAAAGATGAGCAAGAGGTGGAAATATCGCCCTTCAAATCGCGCACTAAGTTGCTTGTCTGTAAGCAATGTGGAGCGCCTATTCTCAGCGCACAGGTATGTGAACAAGCTGTAGGGTGGGCTTTAGCCCACCTTCCCCAACCGAAGAAAGTGGTGGGGCAAGTCCCACCCTACTGGCGAGAGTTTCGCAAGCGTTTGCGCCTCTGTCCAAAATGCAGGAGATTACAAACAGCGTGCAGCGTTCAGCGTATAGCGTACAGCGGATAGGAAACTCTACGTTCCGCGCTATACGCTGGTTTTGATGAATGGAGATTTTCATGGATGCAAAGAAGCGTAGCAGTGATAAAGCAGCACAGAAGATGATAGACCACATGGCCAAATCCGGCCAGAAGAACGCCTGGGACAGGCTTGATGCTCAGTCGCCGCAGTGCGGCTTTGGTAGACTCGGCCTCTGCTGCCGGATTTGTACGATGGGGCCGTGCCGGATTGATCCGTTTGGCGAGGGACCACAACTTGGGGTTTGTGGCGCCGACGCCGATACGATTGTGGCGCGGAACTTTCTGCGGGCAGTCGCTGCTGGCTGCAGCGCCCACAGTGATCATGGTCGAGGCGTTGCCGAAGTATTTCTGGCGGCAGCCAAAGGTGAGGCGCCGGGCTACCAGCTCAAGGACACATTGAAGCTCTATAAGCTGGCTCAAGAGATGGGCGTCCAGACCAAAGACCGGTCTGCAAGCGAGATTGCCGCCGATGTCGGGCGAATTGCGCTGGAGGAGTTCGGTAAGGCAGAAGGCACTCAGATAATGGCCCGCCGGGCGCCGAAACCGCGCCAGGAAATCTGGGAAAAACTCGATATAACGCCGCGGGCGGTCGACCGGGAGGTGGTTGAGGCCCTACACAGAACCACAATGGGCGTTGATCAGGATTATAAGAGCCTCATAATGCACGCCAGTAGAACTGCCCTTGCCGATGGCTGGGGCGGGTCGATGCTGGCTACCGAACTGCAGGATGTTCTTTTCGGCACGCCCTATCCAGGCCGAGGCGAAGTGAACCTGGGCGTCCTGAAGAAGAACGAGGTAAATATCATCGTTCACGGGCATGAACCAATTCTCTCGGAGATGGTGGTGGCTGCCGCACAGAATGAAGACCTGCTAACTGCAGCCAAAAACGCCGGCGCCAAAGGAATCAACGTGGCGGGAATTTGCTGTACCGCCAACGAGCTGCTGATGCGGCATGGAGTGCCCATCGCCGGCAACTTTCTCTCTCAGGAGCTGGCAATTGCCACCGGAGCGGTCGAGCTGATGGCCGTCGACGTGCAGTGCGTAATGCAGGGGCTGGCGGAAATCGCCAGGTGCTTCCACACCAAGCTGATTACCACCTCCGACAAGGCAAGAATCCTCGGCGTTGAGCATATCCCGATGGACGAAAAATCCGGGCTTAGCACAGCCAAAGAGATAGTCGGGATGGCTATCGACAACTACAAGAATCGCGGCGAGGTTACTATCCCGAACGCAAAAGTCCAAGGCGGTGGTCGGCTTTAGCCACGAGTCTATCAATTACATATTGGGCGGGCGATTTCCGGGCGAGTTACCGGCCGCTCAATGACAATATCATAAATGGCCGAATCCGCGGCGTCGTGGGTATAGTCGGCTGTACCAACCCCAAAGTCCAGCAGGACTATACGCACACGACCCTGGCGAAGGAGTTGATTAAGCGTGATGTCCTGGTGCTGACGACTGGCTGCGCGACGATCGCGTGCGGCAAAATAGGTCTGGCCAAACCCAAAGAAGCACTCGAACTGGCCGGGCCCGGCCTACGGGAGGTCTGCGAAGCGGTGGGCATTTCGCCGGTATTAGTCTGCGGCAGTTGCGTTGACAACAGCCGCCTGCTGGTGGCGTGCAGCGAGATCGTGCGCGAGGGCGGCCTGGGCGAAGATATATCCGAGGTGCCCGTGGCGGGGGCATGCCTGGAGTCGATTACCGAAAAGGCGATTTCTATCGGGCAGTATTTTGTGGCCAGCGGCGTGTTGGTAGTTTTCGCTAAGGAATTACTGCCGATTGCCGGCAGTAAAAACGTCAGTGACTATTTGTTCGGCGGAATTGAGAAAGACCTGGGCGGACGGTGGGCCGTCGAATCTGATCCGCTTAAGGCCGCCGAAATGATGCTGCGACACATCGAAAGCAAACGCGATGCCCTGGGAATAAACGTCGAGAAAGAGCGAAAGCTCTACGACATGGCGGACCGACGGTCGTTGGCCGTGGAATGAAAACTGGATTCTCATCGAGGAAAGGTTAGATTATGTCGAAAATCATCGCTTCAGCGGCGATACGCGGTGCTCATAAGATAGTGAAACAGGCCGAAGATATTCTGTCACGTGCTATCAGGGAAAAGGGCAAAGACTGCCCGGTCGAGTTTCCGAACACCGGCTATTACATGCCGATCATATATTCCATGACCGGCATGGCGGTCGAAAAACTCGGCGATTTCGAAGAGGTGATGGCAGGAGATCAAGGATTTATTGCCCCCGCCGGTCGATGATGACTTGTGGATGCCTTACTTCGGGCCGGCTCTCGACGCGGGCATGGCAACACTGTTTGCGGAGGAGATTATCGAGGCGTGCAAATACCTAATCGGGCCTAATCCGGTCAATGACATCTGGCTCGGCGCGGCGGACGACGTGATCCTGCGCGAGCGAGGCATCCAGTTTGTCGATGGCACCGCCCCGGATTTGCGGCCGTAGTCGGCGCCGCGCCGGATGTTGAAACGGCGGTGACATCGCCCGCAAACTGCAGCAACGCTGCCTGTACGTTTTCATGCACGCGCACAATAACGGCACTACGTTTCGCCGAGCAACTTGTCGAAGGCGGCGTGCAGTTGGGATGGGAGACGCGCCTGGTGCCTTTCGGCAGGGAAATTACCTCCGCGGTCTATTCGCTCGGCTTTGCCAGCCGGGCGGCGCTGAGCTTCGGCGGCGTTCAAGCCGGCGATTTCCGACGCAACCTGCTCTACAACAAAAACAGGATTTTTGCCTTTGTTCTGGCTCTTGGCGAAGTGACCGATGAGTGGTATGCGACCGCCGCCGGGGCGATCAACTACGGCTTCCCGACGATCGCCGATTCGGACATCCCGGAGATTTTGCCCACCGGCGTCTGCACCTACGAGCACGTGGTGTCCAGAATCCCGCACGACCAGATCGTGGAGAAGGCCATCGAAGTTCGCGGCCTGAAGATAAAGATCACGGAAATACCCATCCCGGTCGCCGTACAGTCCCGCCTTTGAGGGCGAGCGGATCCGCAAGGAAGACATGCACTGCGAGTTCGGCGGCCAGAGAACACCCGCCTTTGAATGGCTTCGAATGCGTGGATATCAGCGAGGTCGAGGACGGCAAGGTTGAAGTCATGGGCCCGGACAGCGATTCGGTCGAGGAGGGCGGAAAGCTGCCGCTGGGAATCGTCATTGAGGTGGCGGGCAGAAAAATGCAGGCGGATTTTGAGCCGGTGCTGGAGCGGCAGATCCATACGTTCCTGAACGAGGCGCAGGGAATCTGGCACATGGGCCAGCGGGACATCAACTGGATGCGAATCAGCAAAGACGCCGCCAAGGCGGGCTTCAAGCTCGAGCATATCGGCAAACTCCTGCACGCCAAGTATCACGATGAGTATTCGAGCATCGTAGACAAGGTGCAGGTCAAGATATACACGGACGAGGAAAGAGGTTGGAGCTGCGTGAGCAGGCCCGCAAGGTGTACGCCGAGCGGGATGAACGGCTTGGCAGGCATGACCGGATGAAGACGTGGAGACCTTCTACTCCTGTACACTGTGCCAGAGTTTTGCTCCGAACCACGTGTGCGTCGTTTCGCCGGAACGGCCCGGCTTGTGCGGGGCCTATAGCTGGCTCGACTGCCGGGCCGCTTACGAGATAACGCCCTCGGGGCCGAACCAGCCTATCTCGAAGGGCAACTGCATCGAGCCGACGATCGGCCAGTGGGACAAGGTCAACGCATTTGTCGTCAACAGCAAGCGGCGGCAACATCGAGCGAATGAGCCAGTACAGCATGATTGTCGATCCGATGACTTCCTGCGGCTGCTTCGAGTGCATCGCGGCGGTGCTGCCTTCGACCGGCGGGATAATGATTGTCAACAGGGAATTCGCCGAGATGACGCCGTGCGGAATGAAGTTCTCGACGCTGGCCGGCACGGTGGGCGGCGGACAGCAGACGCCGGGCTTCATCGGCCATTCCAAGCACTACATCAACTCGAAGAAATTCATCGCCGCCGAGGGCGGAATCCGACGGATCGTCTGGATGCCCACGATGCTCAAAGAAGAAATCAAGGACGCCTTCGTCAAAAGAGCAGAGGAGCTTGGGCTTGGCGGCGAAGAGTTCCTCGCCAAGATCGCCGACGAGACCGCCGCAACGACCGAAGAAGAGGTTCTGGCGTTTATCACCAAGGCCGGGCATCCCGTGGCGACTATGGACCCGATGTTCTAAGTCAGCGTAAAGCAAGCGTGAAAAGAATAACTGTAAGCTGAAGACTTCACGCTAACAGTAAAGGAAAAATGTTATGGCCTTGACCGGATTGGAAATATTCAAGCTGCTGCCGAAAACCAACTGTAAGAAGTGCGGCATGCCGACGTGCCTGGCTTTTGCCATGCACTGGCTCAGAAGCGGGCCAAGCTGGAGGATTGCCCGGATGTTTCGCGAGGAGGCCAAGCAGAAACTCGCCGCGGCCGCGGCTCCGCCGATGCGCAAGATCGTCTTCGGCGCGGGAGAGCTCAGGTGCAGATCGGACAGGAGACCGTGATGTTCCGGCACGAAGAGAAATTCCACAATCCCACGGTCTGGCGGTGACCGTCTCGGACAAGCTGACGGGCAGGCACTTGCAAGAGCGCATCAAGAGTGTCAATGCACTGCAGTTCGAGCGGGTGGGCACAAAGATCGGCGATCAAAGCCATAGCGGTCGTCAACGACAGCGGCTCGCCGGATCGTTTGCCCAGGCCTGTGCCGGCGGTCAAGGACGGCGAGCGGCCTTGCCCTGATCCTGGTGACGCGATTCGCCTGAAAGCGATGGCGGCGGCCGCGAAGCGGCGTGCGAAGGAGATCCGCTGCCTCTGCTGGCCGGGGCGACGCCGAATACGGCCGAAGCGATGGCGAAAATCGCCAAGGAGACCGGCTGCCCGCTCGTGGCAAAAGCCGATTCTATCGAGGACCTCGCCGAGCTCACCGAAAAGATCAAGGCTGAAGGAGTCGAGGATATCGTGCTGATCCTGCGACGCGCCGAGCTTGCGGGACCAGCTATATGATCTGTCCGGATGCGAGTTCTGTCGCTGAAGAAGGTCTTCAGGCCGTTGGGCTATCCGACAATGTCGTTTGTCGGCGGACGGCGACGCGGACAGCAGACGGCGGCGGCCATGCAGTCTGATCTGCAAGTACTCGGGCATCGTGGTGGTCGACACGGTCGAGCCGTGGGCCTTTTGCCCATGCTCACGGCGGTGATGAATATCTACACCGACCCGCAGAAGCCCGTCCAGGTGGAGCCGAAGGTCTATGCGATCGGCGAGCCGGACGAGAACTCCCCGCTGATGTTCACGACGAACTTCTCTCTGACGTACTACACCGTGGAATCGGACGTGGAGGCCAGCAGAGTGCCCAGCTATATCCTCGTGGTCGATACCGAGGGCACCAGCGTGCTGACGGCTTATTCCGGCGACAAGCTCAACGAAAAAACGGTGGCTGACGCGATGGCCAAGCACGACGTGGCAAGCTGGTCAAGCACCGCAAGTTGATAATCCCCGGCTATGTCGCGGTGATGAGCGGCAAGCTCGAAGAGGCCACGAACTGGGAGGTTATGGTCGGGCCGCGAGAAGTGCTCGATGCTGCCCAAGTACCTGAAGGAAGTGTGGAAATGATTCGTCGTGCGTGGTGCAGTATTGCGTCTGTGCGTAGGAAGTCTGACGCAAGTACGATATACGCAATACGCAATACGGGAATGGAAGAAGACCAAGAAGAAAAAATATACGATCCGTTTTGAGCCGAGCGGTCTGAAGACCGAAGTTGCCGGCGGGACAATACTGCTGGATGCGGCTCACAAGGCCGGCATTTACCTGAGCAGCATCTGCGGCGGCGACGGATATTGCGGCAAGTGCAAAGTAATCATCGACCAGGGACAATTTCAGGCCAGGCCCACTACTTTGCTTACGCCTGATGAAACCCGCGAAAATATGGTCCTGGCCTGTCAGACCAGGATACTTTCCGATATGATTGTGACCGTTCCAAAGTTCCACGCCTTGGAAACCAGTCAAATCCTTATGGATGCCGATACCCGCCGGTTCAGCGAGCTTGCCGGTGAGGTGCAGGCAGGAATTTTTCCGTTCGATCCGCTGGTGCAAAAACTATATCTGGAAATGACGCCGCCGACTGTTCAGGACCACACCGCCGACCACGAGCGACTGTATTTGGCTATCCGAGAGAAAATTGATGCTCCCATAATGCAGACCGGCTTTCGCATCCTTCAAAAAATTCCCCGTGTGCTGCAGGATTCAGGCTATAAAGCCACCGTACTATTGGCCGGCGAGGCGGAACCACCGAAGTCATCGAGGTCGAGCCGGGCAATCACAGTACCAGAAATTTTGCCGTCGCCGTCGATCTGGGTACAACCACTGTCGTGGCGCACTTGGTCGATCTGACAAATGCCAGGACTCTGGATGCCGAGGCTACATACAACAGCCAGATAAATTTTGGCGAGGATTACATCCGGCGAATCATCTATGCAGAGGAAAATAATGCGTTTGACGAGATGCAGAACCGCATTGTGCACGATGTGAATAATCTGATCGTGACATTAGCCGCCAGGCAAAAGGCCTGTCCCGAGCAGAGCAGGGATCGATTTGCAGGATATAACCACGGTTATATGCGCCGGCAACACGGCGATGATTCATTTTTTGCTCAATCTTGATCCCACGCGGATACGCCGAGAGCCTTATATTGCTTCTGCCGCTTTTATCCCGCCAATTCGGGCGGCGGAAGTCGGCATCCAGATCAATAAGCGCGGCCTGTTATATTGCCTGCCCAGCGTGGCTGCATACGTGGGTAGTGACATCGTGGGAGGTGTATTGACTACCCGGATTTTCACCAAGAAGGGAATCTGCCTTTTTATTGATATCGGCACAAACGGCGAAGTGGTTCTGGGCAATAAAGACTGGACGGTTTGTGCCTCCAGTTCGGCAGGCCCCGCCTTCGAAGGAAGCGGAGTCAAGCACGGCATGAGAGCAGGAGCCGGGGCCATCGAAAAACTAAGCATTTGCGACGATGGCTCTGTCCAGTTCAAGACTATCAGCAACACTCACCCGGCGGGCATTTGCGGCTCAGGGCTTCTTGATACTCTTGCCGAGCTATTTACGAATGGAGTCATAGATCGGACCGGCAGATTCAACCCAAACGGTCATTCCAAGATGACCGAAGGCGACGAAGGCCGGCAGTTCCAATTAGTGCCGGCAGGCAACGAACATCGTGAGATTGTAATTACGCAGCCGGACATCGACAACCTTGTTCGCTCCAAGGCCGGCGTTTTTGCCGCTATTCGGGTGCTTATGGAATCGACGCAGACAAAGCTGGCGGATTTGGATGCGATTTACGTTGCCGGCGGCTTCGGAAACTTTCTGGACGTGCGGCACGCGATCACTATTGGAATGTTGCCTGACGTGCCTCTGGAGAAAATCCAGTTTGTCGGAAACACATCGATCGCCGGAGCAAAAACTGTCTTGTTGAGTCGAAAGGCTCTGAAAGCCGCTGGAAAAATTGCTGAAAGTATGACCTATTTTGATTTGATGAGTCATCCACGCTATATGGATGAGTTCATAAAGGCGTGCTTCTTGCCTCACACCGATTTATCGCTGTTCCCATCGGTGGCTGAGACTGTAATGCGTCGTGCGTGATGAGTATGACAACAACGATAGCTATAAGTGGCAAAGGTGGTTCGGGCAAAACTACCATAGCCGCTATGATTGTTAGGCTCCTTTGCGAGCGGGCGGCGGGCCCGATACTGGCGGTCGATGCCGATGCGAATTCATGCCTGGGCCTAACGTTAGGTGTTGAACCAGCCGGCACTATCGCCGAAATCCGTGAGGATGCACGGGCAAAATCCGCCGTCAGCGCAGGTACGGATAAGCTGCGGGCGTTTGAATATGGCATCCAGCAGGCGATTACCGAGGCGTCCGGATTCGATTTGCTTACTATGGGCCGGCCGGAAGGACCGGGCTGCTACTGTGCGGCAAACAATCTGCTGCGACAGTTTCTGGATAAATTAAGTTCGCAATATCAGCTTGTGATTATAGACAATGAGGCCGGAATGGAGCACCTATCCCGTCGAACAACAAATAATGTGGACCTACTTTGCATTGTGACGGAGGCGACTTCGCTCGGAGCGATTACTGCCCAAAGGATTTTTGCCCTTGCCAAACAATTGCCCATCGTGGTAAAAGAAAGCAGCGTTGTGTGGAACAAGGTTGAAGGTGCTGCGGGCTGCGAGCCAAGATTAGACGGCATAGAAACGCTGGGGTGCGTGCCGATGGACCAGTCTGTTCTGGATGCGTCTATCCAGGGCAGGACCATTTTTGAGCTCGACCCCAATAGCCCGGCTCTTTTAGCTGTGCGAAGGATGACTGAACAGAAAATAATGGGGATTCGATATGCGTAAATCAAAGAAAGTAGTTTCGCGCAGCATAGGGGTCGAGATCGGGGCGATCTGCAGCAAGTATTTCTTGAAGTCGCGGCACCTTCACTACGGGTATTGGACCAGCGACCTGGAGGTGGACATAGCCAACTTGCGTCTGGCGCAGGAGAATTACGCCAGGTTCCTCATTTCACACATCCCGGCCGGTGTAAACAGCGTTTTGGATGTTGGCTGTGGCTCCGGCCAGATAGCTAAGATGCTGCTGGACGCGGGATATCAGGTGGACTGTGTTTCTCCGAGCCCCTATCTTAGCAGCCAAGTGCGCCAACTATTGGGTGCTAAGAGTCATGTCTTTGAGTGTTTCTATGAAGAGCTGGAAACGGACAATCGCTACGATCTGATTCTGTTCAGTGAGAGTTTTCAATATATCAAACCCGAGCAGGCGCTGGGCAAGACGCTTGGGCTTTTGAACAGAGGCGGCCACATCTTGATTTGTGATATTTTCAAAAGGGAAACTGCGGATAGAAGTCTGCTGCCGGGCGGACATCGGCTAAAGACTTTTTACAGCATTGTGTCACAGTATCCCCTTAAAATTGTCGAGGAATTGGACATAACTGAGCAAACCGCGCCGACTCTGGATATCGCCAATGATGCGCTTAATGAAGTAGTCAAACCCAGTGTAGACTTGGTACAGCAATTCTTGAATGATCGGTATCCTCTGATGTCAAGATGTCTGAAGTTCCTGTACCGAAAGAGGATATCCAGGATTAGTGAGAAGTATTTCAGCGGGGCAAAAACGGGCGAGAACTTCAAGAAGTTCAAATCCTACCGTTTGCTCTTGTACAGGCAAGCCGATGGAGTGATTCGTTGTTCGTGAATGGTGGATAGTGAATCGAACCACGAATCACGAATCACGAACCACGAACGATGACGGGTTTTTGGAGGTCTAATATGCCGGTTCCGCAGGTTGCAGATAGCTTTACCGGTCAGGTTAACCGAATTACGCTTGGCGCCGTGAGCGCCCAAGGCGGCACAAGAACAAAAACGATTACAGTGGGCGGAGCAAAAAATGTTGTTTATGGCGGCTCATTTGATGACGCCGGCGAAAAACCGGTTATCGCTATGGATGTTCTCGACAGCCAACCACAAGATTGGCCCGATGCACTGGCCAATCAATATAAAAGCGTTTTCGACAGCCCCTGCGATTGGGCCAAAAAGTGCGTCCAGGAATTTGGCGCAGAACTAATCTGCCTGAAGTTCGAGGGCATTCATCCTGATAGGCAAAATAAGGACGCCGCTCACGCCGTGAAAGTCACCGAGCAGGTGCTGGCGGCGGTCGGCGTTCCGCTGATGCTCTGGGGATGTGGAAACGACGAAAAGGACAACGCAGTTATGCCTAAGGTCAGCGGCGCCGCCAAGGGCGAAAAGTGTCTGCTTGGAACCATCAAGCAGGATAATTACAAATCGCTGACCGCTATCGCACTGGCTGACGGGCATTTTCTTATCGCCGAGGCGCCTTTGGATATCAATATCGCCAAGCAGATTAACATTTTGGCTTGCGATATGGGCTTTCCGCTGGAAAGAATCGTGATGTTCCAGGCTACAGGTGCACTGGGCTACGGCGTAGAATACGCCTATTCGATTCAGGAGCGCCAGCGGCTGGCTGCCCTCACCGGCGATAAAATGATGGCGATGCCGGTTATTTGTGACGTCGGCTACGAATCTTGGCGAGCCAAAGAGGCAAAACTGGCCGATGCTCCCACCTGGGGGCCGGCTGAGAATCGCGGCCCAATGTGGGAGGCCGCTACCGCCGTCTGTCTGCTTCAGGCGGGCGCCGACATTATTCGGATGCGCCATCCAAAAGCCGTAGATGTTGCTAAAAACTTCATAAACCAAATCTGGGCATAGGCGACAGGCACAAACTGCCTAAAGTGAGCTAAAGTGCCTAAAGTGAGCAAATTTTAGGCACTTTAGGCACTCCACATTTTAGGCACTTTATTAGGGAAGCTTTCGTATGATATTGATTGCGGAAAGAATCAATGGAATGTTCAAGGATGTCAAGGAGGCCATCCAGGAAAAAGACAGGAAGGTCATTAAGGACCTGGCCAAAAAGCAAACGGACGCCGGAGCTTCGTATCTGGATGTAAATGTGGGTACTGCCGCCGCGGATCAGGAAGGTACGATGCAATGGCTTGTCGAGACTATTCAGCAGGCCTGCCCGACGCCGCTGTGCCTTGATTCGCAAAAGCCCAACGTGATCGCCGCCGGGCTTAAGGTAATTAACGCCGAAAATGGAGTTCTTCTGAATTCGACGCCCCTGAATAAGAAAACGGACGAAGAGATTCTGGATAGATATATTGAGATGGCCAACCAGGCTGGGCCAAAGGCCGGCATCATCGCACTTACTATGGACAAAAACGGAGTGCCGCAAGACACCGACACTCGCGTAGCCATAGCGGCGGAAATCGTGACAAAGGCGATGGAGAAGGGCTTCGATGCTCAGCGGCTGTTTATTGACCCCATCGTATTGCCCGTCAAGGTTCCGAACGCTCAGGTTCAGCCCGGCAATATCTTAACGGCGATGGACCAGATAAGGTTTCTGTCGGATCCGCCGCCGCATATAACGGTGGGCCTGTCAAACATTTCTCAGGGGGCAAGCGAACGAAGCTTGATAAATCGCGTGTTTCTGGCTATGGCTATGTCGCACGGCCTGGATTCGGCAATTGCCGATGTGCTGGATGAGGACCTGATGAACGTTGTCGCCACAAGTGACATGCTGATGAATAAGCAAATATACTCGGACTCTTATCTGAAGGTCTACAAGACGGTAGACAAGTGAGGACCGGGTTTAATTTTTGCTGCGACGGAACGCCAAGCAATAAGCGCCTGCTACGAAAAGTCCGCCGCCCACGATATTGCCAATCGTTACGGGCAAAAGGTTGTGCAGCAAGAAGGAGCTCCAGGTTAGTTCTGCCAAATTCCCTGAAAGCCCCGCTGTGCTAACCACGGCCTGATTCGCTTTCAACATCAGCCCCATCGGAATGAAGTACATATTGGCGATGCTGTGCTCAAAACCACTTGCGACAAAGGCCATAATCGGGAAGTAAATGCCCAAAATTTTGCCCCCGATGTCCTGGCCTGCTACTGCCAGCCACACCGCCAGACACACCAGCCAGTTGCAGCCGATACCTCGGCACAAGGCCTCAACAAAAGGCAGATTCACCTTAGCGTTAGCGATCTTCAAAGCCTCTGCCCCAACGCCGAGTTGTCCCAGCTTCCACAGACCTGAGTAATACATAATCGCCACCAGCAGAAGCGACCCGGCAAAGTTCGCCAGATATACGATGCTCCAATTACGCAGGAGTTCTCCGGTCTTGATATTGCGCTGCATCCTACAACCTAACATCAGACAGTTCCCGGTGAAAAGCTCGGCCCCACCGATCACTACGAGCATTAGGCCGACGCTGAATACACTTCCGGCGATGAACTTTGAAAAGCCAACGCCCATATATTTGGCAAGGTCGTGGGTTACCATAGTAGACAGCTCCGCCCCGAAACCGATATAGACTCCGGCGAGGATACCGAGGACAATAAGGCTTCTCATCGGCAGCGAAGCCTTCTGCTTCGATGTTTCCTCAACTTTCTGGCAGATTTCACAGGGGCTCAAAAATCCAGCCATAGCTCTAACCTCTCATCACTAAGCAGCTCGCCCTTGGGGACAAAATTTAATTGCCCGCTCAAAATAGTGTGTGACCAGGTTTTATGGCAGGCCCGTGTCATTGCGAGCCCCGACTTGTCGGGGCGTGGCAATCTCAAGGCTATCGGTGCAAGAGATTGCTTCGGTCGCTTCGCTCCCTCGCAATGACAGTTGCAGATAAGATCCTTTCAACAATAGTGTTATACACTGCCAGAGAAATTAGTCACACACTCAAAACATAGTCAATTTTCAACTGTCAGCTTTCAATTGTCAATTTTTCAATTTTTTATTTGGGTGTACTTCCAGTATAATAGCCCGCCACGATCAAGGTGTGTTGTGTATCTTTCAGTGGCATTCAATGATAACTGCTGGAAGGAAGGAAAAAGCTATGAAACTTGACCCGACAAAGATGAAGGACTGGCAGATTGCAGAAGCGGCCGAGGAAAGAATCAAGCCTGTCAGCCAATTGGCTGCCGAGATGGGCCTACGAGAAGATGAGTTGATTCCGATGGGCAGACAGTTGGCTAAGGTAGATTATCAGAAGGCGTATGCCCGGCTAAAAGATATTCCGCAGGGAAAGTACATTAACGTTACGGCTATTACGCCGACACCGTTGGGCGAGGGCAAAACGACAACTACAATGGGCCTGCTGGAAGGTCTTGGCAAACTTGGCAAGCGAGTGGTCGGCGCAATCCGTCAGCCCAGCGGTGGGCCGACCTTCAACATAAAAGGTTCGGCAGCCGGCGGAGGCCTAGCCCAGTGCATACCTTTGACGCCGTTTTCTATTCGGCTCACAGGTGACATCGACTGTGTCACGAATGCCCACAACCTGGCTATGGTAGCGCTAACTTCGCGGCTACAGCACGAGAGAAACTATGACGACGCGCGTCTGGCAAAATCAGGCCTTAAGCGGCTGGATATCGATCCGGAGCGTATCCAGATGCTCTGGGCGATGGATTTTTGCGCTCAGGCGCTGCGCAACATCAGGATCGGCCGGGGCGAGAAAATGGACGGCTATGAGATGGACTCGGGCTTTCAAATCACTGTCTCCAGTGAGCTTATGGCAATATTAGCAGTTGCCAGGGACTTGAAAGACCTGCGCCAGCGCATAGCTAAAATCGTTGTCGCCTACAACAGGAAAGGCAAAGAAGTCACTACCGCTGACCTTGAGGTTGATGGCGCTATGACCGCGTGGATGGTCGATGCCATCAACCCGAACTTGTTGCAGACCATTGAAGGTCAGCCGGTATTCGTGCACGCCGGTCCATTTGCCAACATCGCGGTTGGCCAGAGCTCTATCATAGCCGATATGCTGGGAACAAGATTGGGCGAGTATCACGTAACCGAGAGCGGTTTCGGGGCCGATATTGGTTTTGAAAAATTCTGGAACATAAAGTGTCGCATGTCCGGGCTGGTGCCCAACACGGTGGTTATTGTTGCTACTGTCCGCGCACTGAAGATGCACGGCGGTGGCCCGACCGTCAAGCCGGGCATACCGCTGGCTGAGGAATATACAAAAGAAAACCTGCAGCTCGTGGAAAAGGGCTGCGAAAATCTTATCGCTCATATCCAGACCGTTAAAAAGAGTGGCGTCCGTCCGGTCGTTTGTATAAACAGCTTCCATACCGACACCAAGGCCGAAATAAAGCTTGTACGAAAAGTCGCCGAGCAGAATGGCGCACTGGCGGCGGTTTCAGAGCACTGGCTCAAGGGCGGCGACGGAGCAATCGAGCTGGCAGAGGCAGTGGTTCAGGCTTGCAGCGAAAAGAGCCGATTTAAGTTTTTGTACGAGCTGGATACGCCGCTGAGAAAGCGGATTGAAATGGTCGCTAAAGAGGTGTATGGAGCAGACGGAGTGACTTACACGCGATGTAGCACTTGAAAAGGCAAAGGCATTCGAGAACGACCCGCAGGCCCAAAAGCTGGGCACTTGTATGGTCAAGACCCACCTGAGTTTGTCGCACGATCCGGACATAAAGGGTAGGCCGACCGGCTGGGAGCTTCCCATCCGCGACATTCTGATTTATAAAGGCGCCGGCTTTATCGTGCCGGTAGCGGGGGCAATTAAATTGATGCCTGGGACCAGTTCAGACCCTGCGTTTCGCCGTATTGATGTAGACGTAGCAACCGGAAAAGTGCAGGGCCTTTTCTAAATTGACAATTGACAATTGAAAATCGGAAATTGATGGCGATGCAGCCAGTATTGCAGTTAGCTCTGGATCACGAAAACCTTGCCCGTGCGTTGAAGGTCGCCAAAGAAGCGGTGGCGGGGGCGCGGATTGGCTGGAGGCCGGCACGCCGCTGATAAAGAGCGAAGGCCTGGATGCCGTTCGCGCTTTGCGGCGGGAGTTTCCCAGTGTGCCAATAGTCGCCGACATGAAAATAATTGATGCCGGTCGCCTGGAGGCCGAATGTGCAGCTAAAGCCGGCGCCGAAATTATCCACGTTCTCGCGCCGGCCTCGGACGCCACGATAACCGAATGTATCGAGGCTGCCCGCCGCTATGACGCGAAGATTGCCGTTGACCTGCTGGGACTGCAAGGTAGAGACCAAATAGCGCAGCGGGCAAAAGAAGTCGAACGGATGGGGGCGTTTTCGGTTTGTGTGCACACGCCGATAGATATGCAGATGCGGGGCGAGATGCCTTTTGACGATCTAAAAGCGGTTGCCTCGGCGGTCAGTATTCCGGTCGCGGTTGCGGGCGGCATAAACTCCGAGACGGCTGTAGATGCAATTCGAGCCGGTGCCACGATAATAATTGTCGGCGGCGCGATCACTAAATCGCCCGATGCAAAGGCAGCGACGCAGACTCTAAAGAAGGTTATCGCTACGGGCGTCCCGGTGGCGACGACTTTTTTTAAGCGCGGCGACGAGAAGGGCATCGCCGAGGTCCTGGCAAAAACTTCCGCCGCCGATGTTACTGAAGCCCTGCACAATACGGGCGAATTAGCCGGCATAAAACCCATAGTGCACGGAGTGAAAATGGTGGGCCGGGCACTTACCGTCTGGACTTATCCGGGCGACTGGAGTAAGCCCGTCGAAGCGATAGACGTGGCTGAGGCGGGGCAGGTAATCGTTATAGATGCGGGCGGGATGCCGCCTGCGGTCTGGGGTGAAAAAGCCACCAAGAGCTGCCTGCAGCGAAAGTTAGCCGGCGTGGTTATCAATGGTGCGATTCGAGACGTCGCCAATATCCGGCAGATGAAGTTCCCAGCCTTTGCCAAACTGATAACTCCCGTTGCCGGCGAACCCAAAGGCCAGGGCATGATCGGCGTGCCGATAAAAATCGGCGGCCAGCATATTCGCACCGGCGACTGGATAGTGGGCGACGACGATGGAGTCGTGGTGATCCCTCAGGAGAAGGCCGTCGACATCGCCAATCCGTGACAGGTAGTTGTCGAACGCGAAGACCGCGAGATGACCGAGATCGACCAGGGCAGCACCTTGGGCAAGGTTCGGAACTAATGCGCTGGGAACAATTACGCAAAAAAGACCCGCCTTCGCAGGAACTCAAAACCGAAAACTTCTGATATATTTAGCCCGCCAATCCTTCGACCTGGCTCAGGACAGGTTCATTGGCGGGTTTTCATATCTTAAGGAGCGATGAGACGATGACGGCACAAATAATAGATGGCAAACAGGTGGCAGCCGATATGCGGGAAGAGCTAAAAGACGAGGTGGCCAAGCTAAAAGAGCAGGGTATTGTGCCGGGCCTTGGAGTTATCTTGGTTGGTGAAGACCCGGCTTCAAAGTCGTATGTTACAGCTAAAGAGCGTGCCTGCGAAGAGATAGGGATTTATTCCGACAATAAACGCCTGGCTGCTGATACTTCGCAGAAGGAGTTGATATCACTGGTCAAGAAGATGAACAAAGACCCGAAAATCCACGGGATTCTGGTCCAGTTGCCTTTGCCGAAGGGGCTTAATGAAGCCGAGGTCCTTCTGGCGATTGATCCTGCCAAGGATGTCGATGGTTTTCATCCGATGAATGTGGGAAAAATGGTGGTGGGTGAGAAGGCATTTCTGCCCTGCACGCCGCACGGGGTTATTCAATTGCTTATTCGCAGCGGCGTAACCATTGAAGGGGCAAACGTGGTAATCGTGGGCAGAAGCAACATCGTGGGTAAGCCCCTGGCGAATATGCTTATCCAGAAAGAGCGCAATCGGAAATGCCACCGTCACGGTCTGCCATACTCGCACTAAAGACCTTGCTTATCACACCCGGCAGGCGGATATCGTCATCGCTGCCGCTGGTCGGCCAAACACTATTACCGCTGATATGGTAAAAGAAGGTGCGGTGGTGATTGATGTCGGCGTCAATCGCATTGAGGATGCAACGAAAAAGCAGGGTTTTCGCCTTGTTGGCGACGTTGATTTTGAGCAGGTGAAGGAGAAGGCCTCGCTTATTACACCCGTGCCCGGCGGAGTAGGCCCAATGACGATAACGATGCTTCTTTATAATACCGTGGAGTCGGCGAAAAGGTCTGCCCCATTAGAGAAACAGAATACTCCAACGGGGTCTGCGCTATAGAGAAAATAAGGGGACAATATATGATGAAGCTTAAAAAGGCCTTGACATAAGTCAGAATAACAGGTTCTGAAAAAGGCTATCGGTTGGCTGTCTGAAAATTTTTGAGCTAAAACGGCGTTGGATGACTACGAAGAAGTAAGGAAACATTTGCTAAAATAACAGAAAGGGCTAAATGATGAGAAAAATAGCGGATATTTTGAAGGAGAAAAAGCGCACCTATTCATTTGAGTTTTTCCCACCCAAAACTGAAAAGGGGAAAATAAAGCTTTTTGAAACGGCTGGTGTTTTTGCCGAGTTAAAGCCCGATTGGTTTTCGGTAACTTATGGGGCGGGCGGCTCTACGCGTGCGCTGACCATGGAAATTGTGGATGAGATGCAGAAGCGCTTTAATGTTCCGGTAATGCACCATCTCACCTGTGTGGGGCATAGTAAGAATGAACTAAAGGCCATTATCGCAGAGATGAAAAAAAGGAATATTCGTAATATCCTTGCTCTTCGCGGGGATGTGCCCGAAGGCGAAAAAGACTGGAAACCTGCTCCAGATGGCTTTGAGTATTGTTATCAGTTGATCGAGCTGATTCGCAGTTTTGGTGGTTTCTTTAGTATCGGTGTGGCCGGCTTTCCCGAAGGACACATCAATTGCCAGGACAAGGAAACCGATTCTAAATATTTGAAGATTAAGATTGACTCCGGCGGTGAATTTGTAATTACCCAGATTTTCTTTGATAACAAGGACTATTTTGCATATTCAGACAGGATAAGAAAAACAGGAGTGAATGTGCCCATTATTCCAGGGATTTTGCCAATTACGGATTACCAGACTTTGCTGAGATTCTGTAATACCTGCGGCGCGACTATCCCTCAAAAGGTTCATGATATTTTTAAACCATTGGAGGGTGATGCAGAAAGCACTTACAAAACGGGCGTAGAGTTCGCTGTTCAGCAGTGTAAAGACCTGCTTAAAGGCGGCTCGCCGGGACTACATTTTTATACCTTAAATAAAGTTGACCCCACACGGGAAATTTTAAGTGAAATAAATCGCTGAGTGAGGCCCAAATTTACGGAACGAAGTGAATGTAGGTTTGTTGGTCAAACTTACCCTGCCTACGTCTTCAATGAATTCGGCGATGTGTCTCGACGACGCTTTTGGTTTGAGCGACAAAATCCCTGATAACGCCAAGCTCATTCGCACTCTTATATCTGGCTCTGATTTCCTCCAGTCGCATATTCTGCATTTCTATCATCTGGCAGCCCTGGATTACGTGGATGCCGTCGGTGCTTTGGGCGAGCTTTATCCATTTGTGCCGCGCTACGAGGGTGACTATCGAATATCCGGCAAGGCGAACGCCGAATTAGTAAATCACTATGTGACGGCTCTGGATATGCGGCGCAAATGTCACAAGATGCTCTCGATCTTCGGCGGAAAAATGCCCCACGAGGTGGGCATAGTTCCCGGAGGCGTCACCGAAAAGCCCACCGAAGATAAGATAACCAATTTTCTTTGGCGATTGAACGAGATAAAAGACTTTGTTGACAATGTCTACATCCCTGACGTCTTAGCCGTTGCCAAAAGCTACGATGATTATTTTGGGATCGGCACAGGCTGCAAAAGACTCCTTTGCTATGGAGGCTTTGATTTACCGACCGGCAAACTTTTCAAAAGCGGCATAATTTGTCCTGATTTGAAGGTCGAGCCGTTTGCCAAAGAAAATATCACCGAGCACGTGAAACATTCCTGGTATGCGGACTGCGATTCGGGCAAGAATCCCGCCCAGGGAGAAACTAGGCCCGAACCTGGCGAAAAAACAAGCCTATTCGTTCCTGAAGTCGCCCCGATACAAGGGCAAGGTCTGCGAGGTAGGGCCTTTGGCGCGGATGGTGGGCAATTATGTTCAAGGTGACGCAAAAACAAAGCAACTGGTTGATTCTGCACTTGCGGAGCTTGGCGCGGACGTTGACGCTTTGTTCTCGGTGCTTGGCCGACACGCGGCCAGGGCGTTAGAGGCTAAACTGATTGGCGAGGCTATGGTCGATTGGCTACAGCAGCTAAAGCCCGGGCAGGCGACTATCGTCGCGAGCGAAATCCCTGATGAGGCTAGCGGCGCCGGTCTTGCGGAGGCTGCGCGGGGTTCTGTCGGGCACTGGATCACTATCAAGGGAAAGAGAATTGACCGCTATCAGGTAATTACGCCGACTGCTTGGAACGCTTCGCCGAGAGATGACAACGACCAGCCCGGAGCAGTCGAGCAGGCAATAATCGGTACGAAGGTCAAGGATAAAGATAATCCGTTTGAACTGGTGCGGATTGTACGCTCGTTCGATCCCTGCCTGGCCTGCTCGGTGCATTTACTTGACGCCGGAGAGAACACGTTAGGAGTATTCAAGGTTGTTTGAGGCACAGAAGACAGAAGACAGAAGGCAGAAGGCAGAAGGCAGAAGACAGACTGCGAGTCTTCGGTAGTCCGCCCTATGGCAGAGCGGGATCCGCCAAAGGCGGACCGGAGCAAGCGAATTTTGGTTCTGGGCTTGGGCAATATTCTGCTCAGGGACGAAGGTGTCGGCGTGCATGTCGCTCGACTATTGCTGATGGGACCCCGTGTGAAACACGGGGCTAAATATTTAGCCAGCGGTTTCACCGCCGGTTTACCCGCGGATGTGGAGGTTGTTGATGGCGGAACCGCGGTGCTGGATGCTCTTTTGGCCGCGAAAAACGCAGAGAAATTGATAGTAATTGATGCACTGAAAGCCGGCCGAACGCCCGGCACGATTTATAGAGCCGAGTTTCAGGCCGGCGAAAAAGACAAGTTAGCTGAAATCCTCGCCGGGCAAGATGGCTCTAAAATCAGCCTGCACCAGGTCGGCCTGATTGATGCCTTAGCTGTCGCTGAAAGGCTCAACTGTCTGCCTGATGGAATTGTAATAATTGGAGTGGAACCAGCCGAAGTCGGCTACGGTTTGGAATTAACGGATGAAGTTGAGCAGAAAATTCCTGAAATCATTGATACCGTCGTAAAGGAAATCGAAGATGCTGTACACAGAAAATAAGCCCATAGACGAAGTCCTCCAGTCGCTCGGCCAGGAAAAGAATATCTTTTTGCTGGCCTGCAACGGCTGTGCCGAGGTTTGCCAGACGGGCGGACAAAAAGCCCTTTGCGAAATTAAAGCCGAACTGCAGAGAGCGGGCAAGAACATCGCCGGTGAAGTTCTGGTAGATTTTCTTTGCAATAAATTGCTTGTGGCAACAAGACTCGCCACGCAGCGCGATAAACTCAAGCAGGCGGATTCTATCCTGGCGCTGACCTGCGGCATCGGCGTCCAGGCGGTAGCCAAAGTTGTGGATACTGTTGTGCATCCGGCGCACAACACTATCTCTCTGGGCGGATTGCAAGGACTCTGGCCGGCAGATGAACGCTGCCAGGCCTGCGGAGACTGTGCTCTGGATTACACCGGCGGCATTTGTCCTATTACCTCCTGCGCCAAGGAGCTGCTCAATGGTCCCTGCGGCGGAACTGCCGATGGAAAATGTGAGATTGACCCTGAAAAGGACTGCGGCTGGTTCAAGATTTATGAACGCCTCGAAAAGCTTGGCCGATTGGAAAATCTAAAGAAAATCTACAGCCCCAGAGACCACGGCAAGATGATTCCTTCCAGCAATTTGCGCAAAACCTCGTTCTACGATTTAGAAAAGTGAGACGAAGCACAAGCCTGCGATATTCACCAGATGACTTTGGTTAAATGTCCAAGACCCAGCAGGAAGACGCCCGCATTGATCGCTGCTATGAGGAGTACGCCAACACGCGGCCAAATGCCGTGCAAGCCGCAGTATCCGATTAGTAGAACAACGGAGTTTGGCATAAACATCAGCGGTGAGGCCCCGACCCATTGTATCCAAGGCAGGTTGAAGTCATTGGGGCAATTATCGTTCGGCACGAGCATGATAGCAGCAAGGATAACAAGTCCCGTCACTGCTTGGCTCCTACGGTTGAGGTAATACAGGATAGCCAGGATGATGATTATTAAGAGAGAGCCTGTAGTGAGTATGAAATTGTACTTCAGGATATTGAATTGAGCCGGTATCTCTGGCCAAAACGTAATCAAATCAGGCCGAAAGGGGTAGAACTGGTGCAAGGCTGAGGTGCATAAGACTGACAGCACCAAAAGCGACCAGATCGCACCTGCCTCGTATCTGGTGGGACGCTTGTTGAGCTCCAGCGTTCGGGGCAACTGCCAGATATAGAAGCAGATGATGCAGATCAATAACACGATACCCAGAAGGAACGCTGGCCCGAACCACGAAGGAAAATTCTCGCGGGCGTTCCAGAAGTTCAGCCCCGTAATTGCACAAATGAGGCAGTTCAGCGCCAAAAGTAAGAGCACAAGAGTCCTCAGGGGCAGCGCCTCTATTCTCCGATATGGTTTCTGGCATCTGGTATGTCTCCATCTAACTGTTGTCTATATAGTTTCCGCATCACATCAAGCTGACCGCTGCCGCGTATGGGTGTACGAATGCAGCCGGCGGTTCTGGCAATCAAGTCTCCTATCTCGCATTGCGTATTGCGTGAATCTTTTCTCGTGCACCGCTACGCCTCATCGCAATTCTAACTATAATCTTATCGTTTTGTCATGAAGCGCAGCCGACAAATCGCATGGGGTAAAGCCCATCCTACCGGCACTGGAGAGCTCGGTCGGGTCGTGCACATCCTACATTTATTCAAGGCCCAATTCTTTGTTTACTTGGTCAGATGAAGTAGTATCTACATCAGCCTCTTTTGCTTTTGCCTCACGAAGAGCCTTTAGGGATTCATAATCATCAAGTTCTTCTTGAATTTTCACAAATTCCTCGTAAGGAATTACAACAAACTCGTTTTCACCATTTTTTTTCAATATATTAGCATGAAATTTCATCATATCGTGACATCCTCATCTGTATACTTCTTTTCGATGCGTTATTCTGTAGATAATTATTTCGTCTTTATCCGTTTCAAAAAGAACTCTGTAATCTCCAACCCGAAGGCGATATTCCGGTGTGAAATTGGTTAATTTTTTAACATCGCCCTGCAAGTTATTTGATACAATTCGATTTTTGTGAATATTAGTTTTAATCTTTTCTTATCTATTGACTTACAGTCCTTTATAGCTCCTGGCTTAAATTTTATTTTGTATTCCATTGCTTTTATTATACCATATTTTCACATAATTCTTATTTATTTTCGTATCAATCTTTTTGGAGAAAGTCCTCTTTATTCGCGTTTTTTTAGTGTCACGCCAATGCCCATGTCTTCCTCGTGCAAAAAAATCGTTTCTAATTCCGGGTTGGTGGTAACGGCCTTAAGATAGTCCTGCATCATCGAGCCGAGGTCACTGGTATTGTGAGCCAGGATCAATCCGCCAGGCCGAACCAACGGCAGCAGCTTGTTCAGATAATCCAGGTAGCCGGCCTTATCGGCGTCCAAAAAGAGGATGTCGATAGGCTCTTTGAGCTTGGTGACTGTCTGGTGGGCGTCGCCCTCAACCAGCGTGACAATATCACTGACGCCTGCCTGCTTAAAGTTTTCCCGGGCCAGCCCAATGCGACGGGCATCGATCTCGTGCGTGGTTAGTTTGCCGCCCGTAGCCCGCAGAGCCAGGCAGAACCAGATCGCTGAGTAGCCGTTGGAGGTGCCGATCTCCACCACGTTCTTAGCGCCGACGGCTTCTGTGAGCAGTCGCAGCAATCTGCCGTCCTCCGGCGTGACGTTCCACATCGCTGACTGCTCTTTTTTGGACATCTCTTGCAGCACGCTGGCGATTTTTGCCTGGGCTTCAGCAAGACCTTGCGATTCGTTTTTTGCTGGCTTACCTGACATTGCACTGCTCATAGCCGCTGCTACCAATCCAGCCGATATGCAGCCCGCTACTAATAGGCGTTTCTTGTTTGTCCACATTCTGCACACCTCCGTTCATATATTCTTTGCCGCTCCAATCCAATACTAACTCCAGAACCTTTGTAGTATTATACCTGTTACAATGAACAGCAATCCTATTATTGTCGAGGGCAGAATTTTTTCGCCCACCACCAGAGAAATCAGCACCAGCGAAAAAAAAGGAGCCAGGTAAAGCAGGTTTGCTACGTGGGCGGTTGTTTTGGCTAATTTTAGTGCTTTTAGCCAAACCAGGAAGGTAATCCCCATTTCAAATAATCCAACGTAAACTGCGCCCAGAATACCTTTGACATTTGGGACTTCTACCGCCGCGGAGAGCAACATCGGGCAAAATGCCAGAAGGGCATAGGCAGAGCCAAATGCGAAATTCAGGAATAACCTGACCGCCTCGTCGCGTTTATCTCTGACATTATAGATCCAGAATGTAGTCCAGATTAGGGTGCTGACTAGCGCCAGTATTACGCCGGTGGGATTGCTGAACCTGAATCCGAGAATGTCGCCGCCGGTGGCGATGGTATAAACCCCGAGAAAGCTGACTGCTATCGCCAGGATGTTTCTTAACTTGATCCTCTGATGCAGCAAAGGAATTGATAATAAAACGAGCGTCATCGGCCAGCTCCAGTTTATCGTCATCGCTTCCTGGGCGCGCAGCATGTCGTAGGCTCTAATGAGAATTATGTAATACAGGAAGGGGTTCAGAAATCCCAATAGGGCAGAGCGTAAGTAATCGCCTGGGGAGAGTCCCTTCAACAGTTTCAGCTTCCCGGCAAACAGCAAATAAGCAAAAAGCACCGTTGCTGATGTAATCGAGGCGTAAAGCAAAAGCGGCAAAACGGGCAAATAGCCCAAAGAGACCTTGAAAGCAGAAGCGATAGTCGCCCAGAAGAAAACCGCAATCAGGGCATAAAGATAAGCTCGTTTTTGATTTGTAGAATGAGTAGTCACCGTATAAAATTGTAAATAGATTTTGCCTTAATGTCGTCAACAAAATACAACCCCACGTATAACGTGGGGCTAAACCCGTCCTGAGCCGGGTCGAAGGATATTTAGCCCGTGGTTTCACCACGGGTTTGTAATCTGGGATGTGATGCATCGTTTTTTTATTTCGGGCGAAAACTTACGCGGCGGGCAGGTAGTCCTCACCGGCCAGCAGGCCCACCAGATTCGCAGTGTCCTGCGGATGGCGCCAGGCGACGAGATTATCGTGCTCGATAACACCGGCTGTGAATATGTTGTGGCGATAACCGACTTGGCCCGGCAGCGGGCAGCGGGCCAAGTAATAGATAAACGACTGGCTCAGGGCGAACCTCGCACGCAGATAACGCTCTACCAGGCTCTTCTTGCCCGCGATAAGTTCGAGTGGGTCCTGCAGAAGTGTACCGAGGTGGGCGTTACACGCTTTGTGCCCATCGTCACAGAGCGGAGTATCGTCCGCCGCACGGACACTATTACGCCGGCAAGACTTGCCCGCTGGAAAACCATCGTTACCGAATCTGCTGAACAGTCAGGCCGAGGCCGAATCCCGCAGCTTGAATGTGCCGTCAACTTTGCCGATGCCTTAGGCGGACTCGGCACCTTTGACCGCCGCCTCATCGCCTGTCCGCAGACGACCGGTCCGACTTTGCGAGAGATTCTGCAAGCCGGCCGTGCTGAATCGGTTGCCATTGCTTTGCTTATCGGCCCGGAAGGCGGATTCTCGGATGAGGAAATCACTGCCGCCTGTGAAAAAGGCGCCCTATCTGTGAGTATAGGAAAGCGAATTCTGCGAACTGAGACCGCTGCCGTAGTCGCCTCGGCACTTATCCTGTACGAACTGGAAGAATAGTTTAGCCGTCGCCGGAACGGCGACGGGAAAGACTTGCAACGGCTGCAAAAGACGTTATGATTCGACACGAGGTTTGTTGATATGTTTGATTCGTCAAAAAAGAGGCATAGGTTAAGAGTTGTTATTCCGGCTTATCCGGCGTTTAACATTTATTCGCGCATCGCCCGAACGACCACCGCTCTGGGGCCGGTATGCGTGGCTACCGCCGTGAATGAAATGGAAGGGTGGGATGCTGAGGTTATAGATGAAAATAACCTTCGCAGATACGGTCCCAGGCACAAATTGACTGGTGCCGACCACGAGTTTCTGCAGCGACACAGACCCGCGGATGTTGTTGGATTCTACGGAGGCTTGACCAGCACCATACCCAGACTCTACAAATTAGCGCGCTTTTACAAAGATAAGGGCATTGTCACTATCGCCGGTGGCCAGCATTTTGCTGAAGAAAATATAGCCGAGGCGTTGCACAGCGGCATCGACTATGTGGTTATTGGCGAGGCAGAAGAGACAATTAGAGAGCTTCTGCGGGCGGTGGAAGGCAAACGAGATGTAAGCCGAGATTAAAGGCATTGCCTACCTGAGCGATGGCCGGGTCGTTTGCACGCCGCCAAGAGAGCCGCTGACCGATTTTGACAAACTGCCGTTGCCTGATTTTTCGTTAGTTCGCTACGCGAAGATCAAACATTTATCCTGTCGAAAGGACGCGCGGCTGCGCAATGGCCTGCGAGTTCTGCACCGTCAAGGGTAAGCCAAGATACGCCTCGCCCGAGCGGCTGCTTGAGCATATCAGCTTTCTTGTGGAGACTCGCAGCGCCAGGCACTTCTTTATCGTTGACGACCTCTTCGGGCAGCAGCGGGATGAGACGATACGATTCTGTAATATGCTCAGGGATTACCAAAAGGGCATAAACAGGAAGCTGGTTATAACGGTTCAGATAAGATTGGATAAAGCCAGAGACCCTGAGCTGCTGGCGGCTATGCAGCAGGCGGGTATCAGGACGGTAGCCATCGGTTTTGAATCGCCGATCGAAGAAGAGTTAGCGGCCATGAACAAGCGCGTCAGAGCCGAAGATATGCTGTCGCTGACAAGGATATATCACAAATTTGGATTTCTGGTGCATGGGATGTTCATCTTTGGCTATCCGAAAACAGAAGGCGTGGATTTCAATATGCCGGTCGAAGAGCGGGTGAAACATTTTAGGAGATTTATCAAGAAGGCCAAGATTGACACTGTGCAGGTTTTGCTGCCGGTTCCTCTGCCTGGAACGCAGTTGAGACACAGACTTGCCCGACAAAACAGGATTTACCCGACCGACGATGTCGGCTGGGAATATTATGACGGCAACTTTCCTTTGTTCGAGCCTGATGAGCCAATGAGCGCCGAAGCAGATGCAGCGATCTGTCAAGACAGATTATGGGCAGGTTCTATCAGTTCAAATATATGTTCTTGATTGCTGCAAGCATATTTTCTTTCCCCGGTCTGGTTTTGTTCTTGCACAATCTTGAATTGGGGTGGAGGCGGTGGTATCGCGACCTGGCGTAACCGCCTGATCCGGTTTGGCGGCTGGATTACCATCAGGAAATGGACCTCGCAGTTTAAAAACGGTGACTTTTCACAGAAATTGCAGAAGGCAAAAGAACATCTAAGAACGCAAGCGGAACGAGCATAATATGGAAAATCCTCGAAAAAGCACGAGAAAAAAGATACGAACCTGCGGCTTCCGGACCCGCAGGCGAACCAAAGGCGGGCGAAAAATACTCGCTAAAAGACGCAAAGGACTATACGTAAAGTCCCGCAAGGCTTAGTTCTCAGTTCTTAGTTTTGAGTTCTCAGTTGGCAACTTATAACTCAAAACTCATAACTCAAAACTGCGGGCCAGACTATGCTTTATCTAGTGGCTACACCCATCGGCAACCTTGCTGACATTTCTCTGCGGGCGCTGGATACGCTTCGCCAGGTCGATTGCATCGCCAGTGAAGACACCCGCAAGACCGGCCTGTTGCTCAAACATTTCGATATCAAAAAGCCACAAATCTCCTTCTACGAGCATAACGAAAACCGTGTCGCTAAGAAAATCGTCGCCTTACTTAAAGATGGCAAATCGGTCGCTTTAGTGACAAATTCCGGCACGCCCGGCATCTCCGATCCGGGCTTCGTTTTGGTTCGTTCGGCTATCGAGGCGGGCCTTCGAGGTGACGATGATTCCTGGTGCTACCGCTTTTGTGATGGCTCTAATTTTGTCCGGCCTGCCCACGCATAGCTTTACTTTTCGTGGCTTTCCGCCCCGCACCGGCAGCAAGCGCAAGAAGTTTTTGGCTGTGGATAAAGATTCACCGCACACACTTATTTATTATGAAAGTCCATATCGGCTGCGGAGCTTTTTGCAGGATGCTCTGGATGTTTTTGGCGACCGCCCGGCTGCCCTTGCTAAGGAATTGACCAAGGTTTTTGAATCCGTTAGGCGTGCCCGATTATCGCAGTTATTAGCGCGACTTCGAGGAATCTCCCAAAGGCGAATATGTTGTGCTCATTGCTGGCGTCCGCGTTTAGCCCCCTGCTTTACGCAGGGGTTATCTTACGCTAAATCGTACCACGAACGCCGCTGGGATGTGACTTGCACTCGGGCAAGAATCGTTTATAATTGTACTGTCTATTTTCATTAAAGTCTTGTAAGTCTTTATACGACTATCTTTCCATGGGAATGGTCCCAATGGAAAGGAAATGTCATGGAGCGACGATTTGAAATACGAAAACGCGAAATTCTTCAGGAAGCGGACATCAAGCCGGAGGTGGCCGATGGCATGCTGAAGCGACTGGAACAATTTGTCCAACCGTTTATAGCCTCTTTGGGCAGGCCGGAGCCAAAGCAAAATGCCCAGATATATATTTGCGGCCTGTTGTCGGATCTGGAAAGAAAGAATGTTGAGTCGATTGCCTACCGCTACGATCGGGATCGCCGGGCGCTGCAGCAATTCGTAGGCACGGCGCCATGGGATCATCAGCCGCTGGTGGAAGAATTGGTCACGGCAGGCTGGCATCGAACTTGGCGAAGAGGATGGCGTCATTGTCTTTGATCCGTCGGGGCATAAAAAGTGCGGCAATGATTCGGTAGGCGTGCAGCGTCAGTGGCTGGGTCGGCTTGGCAAAGTGGACAACGGCCAAGTTGGTATCTACATGGGCTATGCCTCTCGCAAAGAACATGCGTTGGTGGATACACGTATTTATCTTTCCCGCCAGTGGGCCAACGACAAGGCTCGACGAAAGAAATGCGGCGTGCCTAAAAATATTCGCTATCAGACTCGCCATGAACTGGCATTGGATATGCTGAAAGACAACGGCAACTATCTGCCTCACAGCTGGATAGCCGGGGATGATGAAATGGGTCGTTCGAGCGGTTTTAGAAGGGATTTGCGGGCTTTGGGCGAACAGTATCTTCTGGCGGTTCCGTCCAATACCAGCATTCGTGACCTTGAGAGCAAGCCGCCTGCTTATGGTGGTCGAGGTCAACCTGCGAAACAGCCTTTTAGGCGTGTTGATATATGGCGTGATTCGCTGGCAGGCAATGTATGGACGAAAATCGATGTTCGGGATGGTGAAAAAAGACCGCTGATTACAGAGATTGTTAAGAGGCGTGTGGTCGCCCGTACAGAACGAGGCTGGGATGATTGCACAGAAGAACTTTTGGTGGTGACGCGATCTGCGGATGAGAGCGGCAACGTCAAGTATGACTATTATCTTTCCAATGCACCTGCTGATACTGCTTTGGATGAGCTGGCACGTGTTGTAAAGGCTGAACATCGTATAGAAGATTGTCTCAAGCGGGCCAAAAGCGAAGCTGGGCTTTCCGATTATGAAGTTCGTACTTGGGCAGGTTGGTATCATCATCAAACGCTCTCGCTCATCGCACTATGGTTTTTGATTTTGGAAACACGGCGGGGGAAAAAAGTATACGCCGGCGTTGACGGTTCCACAGGTTCGGACATTTTTGTACGTGCGGTTGCGGCAAGCCTGCGACCGCCGCTATCCCGGATGGGCGCTGCATTTGATAAAGCGCAAAAGCAGGCGGAGAGAGCTGGCTCGGTTTTATCATTACAAACGACATAACTTATTGGCTCCGCTAAGAGTTAAAGAACGAAAATGAAAATAGACAGTACAAATAATTAAACTGTTCAAAAAAAGACGAATCTTGATAATCAGGATTGAAAAACTAAATGTGCCCTTTTAAGTTACAATAAATGAAAAAGGAAGTTAAGAACTGGTTAGAATCTGCTCAATATGATTTGGCTACTGCCGAACAGATGTTAAACACAGGCAGGTATATTTACACTATTTTTATGTGCCATCTTGCCATTGAGAAGATATTGAAGGCCAAGGTGGGAGAAATTACAGGCAAAATACCTCCTAAAACGCACAATTTGAGGTATCTTGTAAAACTGAGCGGTCTTGAACCTCCTGAAGAGATGTTTGTTTTCCTGAGCGAATTGAGCGATGTTAGTATTCCCACACGTTATCCAGAAGATTTTAGTAATCTTAAAAGTAGTTATGACAAAAAAGCGGCAACAACTTACCTCAACAAAACTAAAGAGGCTTTTCAATGGATAAGAAAATCACTAAAACATTAGAGAAATTTAAATCTGCACTTCAAGCACAGGGTATTAAAGTCAGTCGAATCATTCTTTTTGGCTCCTGTGCATCGACAAAAGCACAAGAAGACAGTGATATTGATGTAGCGGTGCTTTCCGAGAATTTCAAAGATATGAATCTATTACAGCGTTTGGAGCTTATTGGCCTTGCTCTTGCAAAAGCAAGAATATTCGAGCCGATAGAGGCTCTTCCGTACACCGAGGAGGAGTTTGCCTCAAAAGGCCAAGGCACTTTTGTCGGCGACGAGATTAAATCAAAGGGCATCCCTGTTTAGCCCCCTGTTTTAGCAGGGGGTCTTATTGCGGGGTTCCCCTCGCCAATTTATCGCCGGGTTCGCCCGGTTAGCCCCCTGCTTTATGCAGGGGGTTTTATTGCCGGGTTCTCCGGTTTTAATCGCACTCTGGTGCGGTACATTCCAGCCAGTGGGCCACCAGCACAGCCAAGTCCGCAAAATCAACGCGGCAGTCCTTGTTCAAATCAGCCGCCGGATATGGATGCTGAGCATCACCACAAGCCGGACCAGGAAGGATCGGCACCTGCCAGATGTCGCCGGCACCGTGCCCGCCGGGCCGAGTGGAAGCAAAATACATGGTGGATCCATCGGCCGAGATGCTCGGGGACCAGTCGTCAGCCGAAGTGTTGACCGGTGGGCCAAGATTCACCGGTGTACCCCAGGTGTCGTGGATGGTGGTCCGGGTCGTCACATATATGTCGTCCGGACCGAATCCGCCCGGCCGAGGGGAAGCAAAAAAAAGCGACAACCCGTCAGGCGAGATGCTTGGCTGGTAGTCACCGCTCGAACTGTTGACAGTCGAGCCGAGGTTTACCGGTGGACCCCAGGGGGCGGAAAGATTTGTCCGTGTCGTAACCCATAGGTCGTAACCACCGTAGCCACCAGACCGATTGGAGGCAAAGTAGAGCGACAGGCCGTCAGCCGAGATGCTCGGGTACATAGTCCGAACTCCAACTGTTAAGAGTTGGGCCGAGATTTACCGGTGGACCCCAGAGGTCGGATAGAGTTGCCCGCGTCGTCACCCATAGGTCATCACTACCGAAGCCACCGGGCCGAGTAGAAGCGAAGTAGAGCGATAGGCCATCGGCCGAAAAGACACGCGCCTGCAGTACGCCCGGTGTTCACGTTCAGCCCGAGGATTGACCGCCGGTCCCCACGCATGATCCTTGCTTCCCCTCGTCACCACATATACGTCATAAGTACCGTACCCTCCGGGCCGATTGGAACCCAAATAGAGGCTACAACCGTCAGCCGAGATATTCGTCGGCCAATCGTCAGACGAACTGTTGACATTTGGCCCAAGATTCGTGGGAGTGCCGAAATTGAAGGGCGGGGGCGCCGGATACGCATCGGTCAGGCCTACGCCGGCAAGCACTGCAAAAATCAGTACGGCTGCTGCCCATTGCACGGGCGAAGTCTTTTTGGATTTGGCAATCATTTTGATCCTCCTTTCAATTTGAGATGAATCTTCTAATATGCCCGCTATCGAGGGCACGTAACTAACTTGCGAAAATCTTTCCAGGAGATTGAGAATGGTTCTGCCATAGACCGGCGTTTCTTCTGCATTCATCGTGGAAACCGCCAAAGCATCGCAGGCAAACTCGCGGTCCAGCCGCATCCGATGAAAGGCAAACCACATCAGCGGATTAAACCAGTGCAGAATCTGCAGCAGTGAAATCAGCCAGCCCAGATAGACGTCACGCCGCTTGAGATGGCAAAGCTCATGGATGAAAACGTAGTATAGCTCATCGAGGCCCAGGTCTTCGATTAGCCCTTCCGGCAACAGCAATCGCGGCCGAATAAATCCAAAAAGAGCCGGCCCTTTGACCTTGTCGGTTACTACCACGCCCACGATGGTCTGGATGCCCATTTGCATCTTGCAATCTTCCAGAAGCTCAAGAATCTGCGAATCGGTAATGGGCCGCTCGCGTTTGACCATCCGCCAGAGCTTGAAATTTCTCGCCAGGATAAAAGCCGCCAGCCCCGCAGCGCCTATCAGCCAGACAAAAGGCAGGGTACTGCAAAACCTAACAAAGACAGTCTGGCCCCATTTTTCTTGCTTGATGGGGACCGTCCTTACAGGAGCAGGCTTTTGCACCGCTTCTCCTTGTGGTGTTGGTTCAAGCGGTGTCACTAACTTGGGGACATTTGTGTCAGCTATCGTTGGAGTCACAGGACCGGCTTCTTTTGTTTGATCAACCGCAGATTCTACAGCCGGGCGAATTCTCTTCTCAGCTTGCAGCGCTAATTGCATCTGCTTCAGCTCAAAACTGTGCGGAATGAAGTTGAAAGCGCTTAGCTTGGTTTTTGGCGCCCAGGGCATCACCAGACGTATCAGCAGTAAGACCCAGAGCCAATAGTGCCAGCGAATCGGCAGCCTGTCCCGCAGGATGACCTTGACCAGCAGAATCAGTCCGATCAGCACGCTGCCTTCAATGGTGGTCTTAACCAGCCATTCGAGAAATGGTGACAACTGTATATTCAAGGCTCCCATATCTAAGCCCTCCGCTATGGCGACTTTTCGCCTCTTGTTTTCTGCTGCTCCGCTGCCTGGTCGAGGATTTCTCTGAGCCGGGCAATCCTTTCAGGGGACAGACTCTCTTGTTGAACAAAGTGGGTGAGCATCGGTTCGATTGAACCGCCATGGAATCGCTTGAGAAAGGTCTTGGTTTCTTCCAGGACACATTGTGACTCTGTCACCAGAGCAGAATAGTAGTATTGCCTTCCCTTTTTTTCAAAGCCCAGAGCCTTTTTCTGAACCAGCCGATTGATCAGAGTCCTTATCGTCTCTCGCTTCCACGGCGTCTTGCCGGCCAAGGTTTTAACAACATCGTTTGCGGTTCGCGGAGACTTCTTCTTCCAAAAGACCTTCATAACTTCCCATTCAGCCTCTGAAATCCTGGGCGGCTTTCTCATTCTGATCTCCTTAGTATTACGACCGTAACAATTACAATTGTTACATTTGTAACATAAATGTCAAGGGAAAAATTGAAAAAATTCTGTTTTTTCCGGCTCGACAGAGATGCTACCGCCGGCTTGGTAGCATGATCTGAAAGGGCCGGTTTCCGGGATGAGCACAGCAATTGAAATTCAGGATTTCTCAGTTTTTGGGCGGTGTTTCCATCGGCGGTGCAGCCACCAGTATTGGGTGGGGTCTTCCTGCACGAATTCCTCGATTGCGCTGGTATATTCGGCTGTAACCCAGGTCAAAGGATCGTCTTTTTCAGCCCATTCCTGCGGGAAAATGATGCGGTTTACCCCCATTTCAAAGAAGAATCGGCTGTCGATTCTTCGGCAGTAGCCCACTACGATGGGGATGTTATTAGTGATAGCCAGCAGTGCCTATGCTCTTGTAGGTACTGGCTTTACGGCCGAAGAAGTCAACGAAAATGCCCTTTTTGCCGGCATCCTGGTCGGCTATGAAGCCTATTGTGGCGCCGCTTGAGATTAGTTGGGGCATAAGCTCCGCCGCGCCTTTTTTATCTATGATTCTTTGCCCGACCCGCCTGCCGGACTCCGTATAAGTGCTTGTTAATAAAGCGGTTATCTAACGGCCGGGCGATGCTGTAGATGTTGAAGCCGAACAGTCCCATCATGTAGCCCATGATTTCAAAGTTGCCGTAGTGGCCGGTAACCATAATCAGGCCTTTGCCCTCTTTCATCAGCCATTTTGCCCGTTCGGCGTTTTTGAAGTGGGAGTAACTGCCGCCAGTTTGATTTTCTCACCAGGCGCGGTGTGAACAATACGTCAATCGCCAGCATGGCGATATGCTCAAAGCTTCGCTGGCCTGTCCGCCAGATCCATTGCTCGTCTTTTTCGGGAAAGCTTTCGCGGAGGTTGTCTAAAGCCCGTTTACGCCCGCGGTGATAGTATTTCCACAGCAGTCTGCCGAGAAAGCAAGCTGTGTTCAGGTTAGTCTGGACATCGAATATGTAGAGAAAAACCACAATAACTCGCAGGGCAAGGTATGTGAGCCAATCTGTGAAGAGGTTGTGCTTTTTCTTCTTTTTGGGTGGGGCTGAATCAGCCATAGGCGGTGATTTTAGACTCAAAATAGCCCGTGTCAAGCTTGGGCAGGCACTATTTGCCCGAACCCGGCAGCGCCACTGCGGCACGAAGGGAATTTGGTTGCAAACAAATGGCAGGCAAAGATAATGTTGGCATCGGTTCAATGGCGGCGATGGGAAAATGCCCGTGTGGCAGCCAAATAACCAAAGAAGGGGCTTACGGATGGCCAAATCGCTTGGTATAAGCTTTGTCGCAGTAGTAGTTTGTGTCGCTTTTTGGCAGGCAGGTTCGCTAAAAATCGAGATTTGGCGCTGCAGATGCAAAATCGCCAGCCTGCAGCCTGGGTCAATGAATCCGGCCCGGAATATCCCTGTTGCTTACGATGTTGATGTGGTGGTTGTTGGCGGGACTTCAGGGGGCGTGGCTGCGGCTGTGGCAGCAGCACAACAAGGTGCAAAAGTTTTTCTGGCGGCGGACCGGCCGTATCTGGGCGAGGATTTGTGCAGCACGTATCGGCTGTGGCTTAAGCCAGGCGAAAAGCCTGATTCGCTGCTGGCTGAAAAACTCTTTGCGGAAAAACTCGCTGCCGCGCGACGGCTGAAAGGTGCAAGCCAAACTTATCGTTTTCCTGCGACGCCGATGCACATTAAGCGCACGCTGGATGAGGCGCTGCTACAAGCGGGCGTTGAATTCTTGTTCGGCTGTTATGCGACAGATGTACTTTACGATGGAAAAGGAAAACTCGCGGGCGTCATTATGGCTAACCGGTCAGGCCGGCAGGCGGTCAAGGCCAAGGTCATTATTGATGCAACGCCGCGAGCAAGCGTGGCGAGGATGGCAGGCGCGATGTTTCGCCCGTATCCAATGGGGCCGCAGACTTTTAAGCGAGTGGTTGTCGGGGGTGAGGCCGTAAAAAGTGAAGGAGTCTCGGCACGCAAAATGCCGACGCCGCTATTGACCAGCCCGGTGCCGGCTACCAGGTCATAGAATACACTTTGAAGATTCCGATGGCGGACGGTTCTGTTGCGTCCTTTGCTAAGGCTGAACAGATTGCCCGGGACAAAACCTGGCATCCGAAGCAGGGCGACGATTCAGAGGCGCTCTTTCAGGTGCCGCCTGATCCGATGAAGGGCAAGAAGAGCTTGCCCGGCGTTTGGCCGGGGGCAGAAAAAATTGACATAGATGTGTTTCGACCTGCCAGCGTTAGTCGCGTGTTTGTGGTGGGCGGCTGCGCAGATGTGTCACGCGATGCTGCGGACAAATTGCTTCGGCCTTTGGAGCTTATGAAAGTTGGCAGCCGGATTGGTGCTGCCGCTGCTTCCGAGGCCGGCTCTATCGGGAAAGTAAGTGATGTGAGGCTGCCCGGCAATTCAGTCAAGGCGGCCATTTTGGGAGAGATTCAAGAGAACTTAGCCTGGCTCCGTCCGGCGCAAGGTGAGCTCGGAAGTGTTATTGCCGCGGCGCGGGTGGTGCCCGTGGTAGGGCAGTACGATGTTGTTGTCGTTGGCGGCGGCACGGGCGGTGCGCCCGCCGGCATCGCTGCCGCCCGGCAGGGGGCCAGAACGCTTGTCATTGAATATCTGCACGGCCTCGGTGGGGTGGGGACGCTCGGCCTTATTGGAAAATATTACTACGGTTACCGTGAAGGTTTTACTAAGGAAATTGACCAGGGTTTGGCAGAGTTCGGAGGCAGCGGTGAAGGCGACAGCGGCAAGGGAGAGGCCTGGAACAGCGAATTGAAGATGGAATGGTATCGGCGAGAGCTGCGTAAAGCCGGCGCGGATATATGGTTCGGCGTGCTGGGCTGCGGCGCATTAGTAGAAGGTGGGCGAGTAAAGGGTGTGGTTATAGCCACGCCGGATGGACGCGGAGTAGTACTTGCTAAAGTCGTCATTGATTCGACCGGAAATGCCGACATAGCGGTTGCTGCCGGTGCCAGTTGTGTTCACACAAATGGCCACGGCCTTGCGGTCCAGGGCGCAGGACTTCCGCCCCAAGAAATAGGCGCCAGGTACACGAACACCGACTGGACTTTTATCGACGACACCGATGTTGTCGATGTCTGGCACGCATTTGTCGTTGCCAAGAAAAAGTACCAGGACGCCTACGATCTGGGCCAGTTGATAGATACGCGCGAGAGACGGCGGATAGTCGGTGACTTTGTGCTCTCGCCGCTGGACGTGTTTCTGGGGCGTACCTTTGCGGACACTATAGTTTTAGCCAGGAGTAACTTCGATACGCACGGCTTTACGATACACCCAATGTTTCTGGTGAGGCCGCCGGATAGAGAGGTTATTACCGCATACGTGCCATATCGCTGTCTGCTGCCCAAGGGTCTGGAGGGCATTTTGGTCACGGGGTTGGGCGTGAGTGCCAACCGCGATGTGATGCCGGTTATCCGTATGCAGGCTGATGTTCAGAACCAGGGCTACGCAGCCGGCATCGCAGCAGCGATGGCTGTAAAAAGCGAGAAAGACCTTCGTGACATCGACATCAAGTCTCTGCAAAAACACCTTGTCGAAAAAGGCAATTTGCCCAAAGAGGTGCTCGATCATCAGGACACATTTGTGCTGCCGAAAGAGCAGGTTGAAAAGGCGGTAGAAACAGTAAGCAAAAATTTCGATGGGCTGGAGGTAATTTTTGCCCAGCCAGAGCAGGCCTTGCCGCTTCTTAGAAAGGCTTACCAAAGTGCCGATAGCGAGGATGCGAAGCTGATTTACGCCCACATCCTGGCAATATTCGGTGACGCTACTGGTGTGGATACCTTGCTGGCGGCGGTCAAGGCTAAAGATTGGGACAGGGGCTGGAATTTTACCGGCATGGGCCAGTTCGGAGCGAGCATGAGTCCGTTGGATAGTTTAATAATTGCTCTGGGTCGCACCGGTGACGGGCGAGCCGTTGATGTCGTTGTGGAGAAACTGGGGCAATTAGATGTCAAAAGCGAGTTTTCGCACTTCCGAGCCGTGGCGACGGCGATGGAGACGCTCACCTGTCCGGCAGCGGCTAAACCACTGGCTGAACTTCTGAAAAAGCCGGGCATGACCGGTTATGCTTTTGCGGATATTGAGCAGGCTAAGCGTGGGACGCCAGATAGTTCTGCCGACACCAGCACAAGAAACTGCTCACTCCGCGAACTATTCTTGGCACAGGCGTTGTATCGTTGCGGAGATTATGAGGGTCTGGGCGAAAAGATTCTGAAAGAATATGCCCGTGACCTTCGCGGGCATTATGTGCGCATGCTTATGCGGTACTTAAAGAGAAAACCCCGCAATGAATTGCGGGGCTAAATATGGCGTGAAGAAACCCCGCGTAAAACGCGGGGCTAAATATCAAAAAGATACTGTGATGTAAGGAGATTCAAAATGAACAGGAAATGGTATTATTTGGCCGCATTTGTCTTGGCAATCACGACAGTCAGCTTCAGTGCCGTAAAACCAAGTCCAGTTGTAGCCGTTGGCGCTAAGGTGGAAAAACTTGCCGGCGGCTTTAAGTTCACCGAAGGGCCGGCGGCTGACTCTCAGGGCAATATATTCTTTTCCGACATCCCAAACAATCGGATTCATAAATGGTCATGGGACGGCAAGCTGTCAACCTTCCGCGAGAACTCAGGCGGTGCGAACGGCCTGTACTTTGACAGGAAGGGAAACCTTCTGGCCTGCGAGGGGACTGGCCGTCGGTTAGTGTCGATCGACCCAAGCGCTAACGTGACAGTGTTGGCTGATAAGTACCAGGACAAGCAGTTTAATAGCCTCAACGACCTCTGGATCGATCGGGCAGGAGGCGTCTACTTTACCGACCCTCGCTACGGCAGTAGAGACGGTATGGAGCAGGATGGCGAACATGTTTACTATCTCTCGCCGGACCGCAAGAGACTTATCCGCGTGATCGCCGACCTGGTCAGGCCCAACGGGGTCATAGGTACGCCCGATGGCAAGAGATTGTACGTAGCCGATCACGGTGACAAGAAAACCTTTGTATACGACATCAACAGAGATGGAACACTGTCGAATAAAAAACTTTTCGCCCCCGAAGGCTCAGATGGTATGACGATGGATGTGCAGGGCGACATTTATCTTACAGCGGATGTCGTAGCAGTGTACAACTCAAAGGGCGAGAAGATCGAGACGATCCAGATTCCTGAGACGCCGGCCAATGTCACCTTCGGCGGCAAAGACAAAAGGACGCTATTTATTACAGCTCGGAGTTCTCTGTACTCCGTCCGGATGCGGGTAAGAGGAACATAGGTGCGGATAGAAAAACAAGGAACGGCAATGGCAAATCACAAGTATAGCCTGAGCAGGCGTGACATCCTCAAGGGATTTGCTGCGGGGACTCTCGGCCTGAGTTTTGGGCGGGAATTTCTGGCCCGACCGTTAGTTATGCTGCGCCGGGCAGCCCGCTTGCGCAAGGGGCCGCTTATACCAGAAACAGGCGCCGCCTGCTAAGGTCGCACTCATCAAGGGCAACGACCGGCGTGAAATTGTTTACCAGGCGCTAAAAAAGATCGAAGATCAAATCCTGTCATCTATCGGCGGCAAGAAGATTTTGATTAAGCCAAACTTCGTATCCTGCGAAATCCCGCTCTGCGCGACGCATGTAGATGCTGTCAGGGCTATCCTGGATTTCCTCACGCCGCACTACAAGCAACAAATAATCATCGGCGAATCAACTGCTATGAAAAAACGGACGCCCGAAGGCTTCAAAAACTATGGGTACTTGGGGCTGGAGAAAGAGTACAACGTGAAGCTTGTTGATCTTAACGAAAATCCATCGTATGAATACCGCTACGTTTTCGGTGAAGGTCACAAGCCGTTGCCCGTTCGGATTATTTCCGCTTTCCTGGACACAAATACCTACATTATTTCGGCCGCCAGAATGAAAACCCACGACCGGGTGCTGGTGACACTATCGCTGAAAAACGTTTTGCTGGTGGCGCCACTGAACGATTACAGCAGAAATGACAAGTGGTCTCTTCATACCGGCGAAAATATTATAAACAACTTTTGCCACTTCAATATGTTCCACCTCGCGCAGGAGATATATCCCGATTTGGCGGTCATCGATGGCTTCGAGGCAATGGAGGGCAACGGCCCAACTCATGGAACGCCTGTTGACTCAAGGGTCGCGCTGGCCAGCCTCGACCCGCTCGCAGCAGACACCGTAGCAACCAAGATTATGGGATTTGACCCGAACCGGATTTTGTACCTTAGGGCTATGAATGAAGCCGGCATGGGACAGGCAGAGCTGGACAAGATTGAAATCTTAGGCACAGCACTTGATCAGTGTCAGTACAAGTTCAAGCCACACGAATATATGGCTAAACTGTACAACTTGTGATTGGCGTTTTTCACCGCCAAAAGGGAGCGATTTTAGTCAGCAGATCCCGCCGATGCTGCGAACGGAGGAACTCGGTAACGATTTTCTTATATTTCGGATGATAATATTGCAGTAATCCCGCTTGCAGGCTTTTTTCTTTGCGTCCGCGTGGAATGTAAGTCTTCTTGCCCGTTGTATCCAGGCCCGATACATACATAGCTGCAGCCGGCGTCAGCGGAATGGGAATAAAGTCCTGGACTTGCTGTGGACGCCACGACCGCCGTACCAAATACTCGGTCAATTTTACCGCGTCCTCGACGGTGCAGCCAGGATGGGAGCTTATAAAGTAGGGCACAAGGTATTGTTTTTTACCGGCCTGCCTGGATGCCTGCTGAAACTGAGCCTCAAACTCCTCAAACACCTCAAAATGCGGCTTGCCCATTAAATCCAGAACATGGGGGCAGTAGTGCTCCGGCGCGACCTTCAGATGTCCCCCGACAAAATAGCGTGTTAAAAGCTCGACATATTCCTTATTCCCAATAGCCAAATCGTGGCGAATGCCCGATGCAACATATACTTTGGTTTGCTTTTTCCATCGCAGCAAAGACTCCATCATTTTTATTAGCGGGCTTACATCAAGCTGCAAATGCTTGCAGAGGGAAGGAAACAGGCAGCTTATCCCGCCGCAAATGTGCTGTCGGCTGCATCGCATACCATACATATTCGCGGTTGGGCCGCCTATATCGCTGATAGTACCGCGGAAACTCTGGTGGGAACGCAATCTATCAGCCTCAGATAGAAGTGAATCGACCGAGCGTGAACTGATTTGCTTACCTTGATGCAAGGAGAGAGAGCAAAATGAGCAGCCGCCAAAGCAGCCGCGATGCGTAGTGAGAGAAAACTGCACCGGCTCAAGTGCCGGCACGCCACCCTGCCCGTCATAATGAGGGTGCCAATAGCGAGTAAAAGGCAGGTCATATAAGGCATCCAGCTCTTGCGTCGTCAGAGGCTCTGCTGGCGGTATAACTACAATCGTTCCTGGGTCCTGCTCTTGCACTACGGGCAGACCTGCTGGGTGAGCCTGCGCCTGGTACTGTTTCTGTGCCGACATTACCAGACTTCGGTCGGCCTGCTGCTGCGATAGTGGGGGCAGATGCACCGCTCCATTTGGCGCCGGCACGTTTTGGCGAAGTGTATATACTGTGCCGGGAATATCGGTCAGGTCTTCAATTTTTTCGCCGGCATCCAGCCTCTTTGCGATCTCGGCGATAGCCCGTTCAGCCATACCATAGATAAGCAGGTCCGCCTTGGCATCAACCAGAATAGAGCGCCTGAGCTTATCTTCGATATAGTCATAATGCACGAGGCGCCGTAGGCTCGCTTCGAGGCCGCCGAGGATAATTGGGACATCTTTATAAGCCTGGCGTGCCCTTGCAGAGTAAGCCAATAATGGCCGATCTGGTCGCAGGCCCAAACAGCCACCCGGGCTATAGACGTCCCGTTTTCTGCGATGGCCCATCGAGGCATAATCGTTGAGCCGGGAATCAATACAACCGCTGGTTATGCCCCAGAATAGTCTCGGCGGGCCAAGCGACCGAAAGGCATCGACGCTGCGCCAATCCGGCTGAGCGAGTACTGCGACTCGGTAGCCGAGTTTTTCCAGCCATCGCCCAATCATCGCTACGCCGAACGATGGATGGTCAACGTATGCATCGCCGGTGATAAGGATGATATCCGCCTGCTCCCATCCCCGCCGGCGCATTTGGTCGCTGGCCGTAGGTAGAAACGCATCTATGCTTGTCTGTTTACTGACCATGCAGGCATTCTACCACACTTTGAGCAGGTCTTGTTCAGGATATATGCAGGCAAGTTTCATCGTTGGCAGGTCGAAGAGGGCGATGACCTACTCGCTGTCCGCCGAAGCCTTAGCTAAGGGGGATCGCCGCAAAGCGACTATCATCAGCCTGTTAACTCTATCTTAGCAATTAAAGGATTGAAGGCCTTAACCAGGTTGTCTCAGTCCCTTACGATGCCCATTTTAAGGACAGCTTTTTACCTGAATGGGCACAATCTTTTAGATAAAGGTTGATCAAGTTCTGGTAAGGAATCCCCGTCTCTTGAGCCAATCTTCTAAAGTACTCAAGCACATCAATTCCTAAACGGAGAGTCACCTGCTTTTTTAGTTTTTTTGCATAAGGATTCTTGACCGATTTGGAAAAATCATATTCTTTTCTCATAGAAACCTTCCATACTGATTTTTTTCGCGGTTATTCGTCCTACGTGCCGAAATTATGCGAACGACTTGTTCTTTCCTGCGATAGCAATGACAAACTGCCAGCAGTCTCAAGCGTGAACTCAACCCGAGTAAAACGAATCTTTCCTCATGTTCCGAGTGTTCGGGGTCATGTATCAACCGTGCATTCTCATCGAAAAATACCGTCGCTGCTTCTTCAAAAGAAACTTTGTGTTTTTTGATATTTTGCCTAGACTTTTCGGCATCCCAGCTAAACTTTATTTCATCCATAATTATATTATATTGCTAATATCATTATCGTCAAGCTTACTTGGTAAGATCATTTTAGAAATGGCAAAAGAACAAAGCCGGGTATTTTTGACACTCGGTGTTTGTAAACTTGTACTTAGCCTATCGAAGTATCCTGCCGACGACCGGATTTTATCCCGATGTCTCATATCGTGAACTTTCGCACTTTTTTGGTTCATCATGAAAAACTGTAAAAATAAAAATGGCCTGCCGATGAAATGGGTAATGACAAACCTATTTCACGGAGGCCAATATGAGTACTGTTACTCTTACATCGGCATGGGAAGCCATAATCTTGAGTTTTTCGACTGTCTTTACCCAACCGACAGTTCATATCTTCATCAACCTGATTACCGGCTGGATACTGTGCACCGCACGCCGAACCATCACCGGCATCCTGCCGTTCGCGGAACCCAAAGGCAAGCGCCCGCACGACGCCTATCATCGCCTGTTTCCAAAGTCCCGCTGGCTGCCTGCTCACCTGTGGAAACTCTTGGCGCAGCTGCTCATCGGACTGTTTTATCCTGCTGGTATGATATGGATAGATTTGGACGATACCATTTTCCACCACACAGGCCGAAACATCGAAGCGCCGGCTGGTGGAGAGACCCAATACTGTCCACCGCCTCCCACGTCATTCATTGTTGGGGACTCAACCTTGTGGTGCTGACGCTGCGGGTAATTCCTCCCTGGGGCGGCGAGCCGCTGGGATTGCCCATCAATATGAGGCTGCACCGCAAAAATGGCTCCGGCCTTATAGAACTTGCCCAACAGATGCTTGCAGAGGTAAAGAGTTGGTTTCCAGAAAGACACTTTATGACCTCTGCAGACGGCTTTTATGCCACTCTTGCCGGATGCGGCCTGCTCTATACCCATATTACCAGCCGCATGCGACGCGATGCGGCCATTTACGCATTGCCCACGAAGAAACGAAAACATCGAAGAGGGCCAAAACCAAAACGAGGCAAGCGGCTGGGAACACCGACTCAAATAGCTTCGCGGGTAAAATCCTGGCGCCGTGTAAAGACTCGGGAACGAGGCAAAACCAAGTGCCGGCTGGTGTATTCCAAGGTGGTCATCTGGTACAAGGTTTCTCATACTCCGGTATTGCTGGTAATAAGCCGGGATCCTGCGGGCAAGGAAAAGGACGACTTTTTCTTTACAACCGATCTGAACCTGACGCCCGCCGAGGTTATCGGCGGTTTTGCCGGTCGCTGGAGCATCGAGGATACGTTCAAGAATACCAAACAGTCTCTGGGCAGCGAAGAGCCGCAGACCTGGAAAGGCGAAGGGCCAGAGCGTGCGGCGGTCATAAGCCTGTGGCTCTATTCGGTGGTCTGGACGTGGTATATCCAGTATGGCTATGGGAAGACCAGACTGCCGGTCATACCGTGGTATCCCTCGAAGAGTTGTCCGAGCTTTCAGGATGCATTGGCCGCGTTGCGGCGTGTGCTGTGGCGGAAACGAATTATAGTGATGTTCGGCAATCATACCGTACCTGCGCGAATTATCGAGTTCTTTATTGATGCCCTTGCTCCGGCTGCATAGTCAATTATGAAAAGTGCGAAAGTTCACATATCGGGACTTGCCGCGAAGCAACATTGACAGTGAAAAGGATTATGCATAGGATTATAATAGCGCGGGCTGGATGGTCCGGCTGGTGTCATTGATGTGCGTCTTTCTATTCGGAGGTCAAAAAATGGATGAAGTGCAATCGCGGGCCGAGGCATTGGTCGCAGCTAAAACATCGGGCCTAGCCATAGCAAGCTTGGTTCTGGGCATTTGTGGTTTTGTGTCGTGTGGTATTGCCAGCATCGCAGGGGTAATCCTGGGAATTGTTGGGCTTGTCTCCATCAGCAAAAGCGCGGGGCAACTGAAAGGCCAAGGCCTGGCCGTCGCCGGCATTGTGGTCTCGACAATCACCCTGGTTCTGGTGCCGATGATGTGCATCCTGATTGCTATCTTGACACCGGCACTAACCATCGCCCGAAGCCAAGCCAGAACCGCGGCGACCATGAATCACGCCAAGCAGTTGTGCCTGGCGATGATTATGTACTGCGATGAGCATGATGGGAGATTCCCGCCGGCTGACAACTGGCCTGATGTGCTCCCGCCGTACCTGGGCCACGACGAAAGCATCCTCAGATCAGCTTTTGACCCGCAGGCTGGGCGGGCCTGGGCGATGAACGTCCACTTAGGCGGCCGGCAACGATCCGACATCGACCAGCCACATCGAGTCGTGCTCGTATTCGAAGCGCGGTTCGGAAGCCCTCCGTCAGGCGGTCGGGAACTCTTGCCCGAAGAGCCCCCCGAACACAGAGGGTACGCGAATAGAGGTTACGTAATCGGATTTTTGGATGGCCACGTCGAAATGGTCCCGCCTGAGCGCCTGGACGAATTGATCTGGCAACCATAGTGAGAAGTGGGTAGGCTTAATACGAGATGCGACTCAGATTGCGACTACCATCGGCCACACGGACTTGCCTACACCCTTTCGGAAGGTATTTTATCTGTATGCGTCTTTGCGATGTCTTATGGCAATTATATCAACGAGTTTCTTGTCATCATTGATATTGTAAATGATACGATAAACACCAATTCTAACACGCCATAGATTTTTTCCGCCTTTCAATTTAACACAGTTGTGAGGTCTCGGATTTCCAGACAAGCTTTCAATTTTTGGGAATATCCTGTTAACAATTGCAGCGTCCAGAACTTCTAATTCTTTTCGTGCGGAGCGCGCAAACTTTATGCTATATTCAGCCATTCAATTTTCCCGCACGACACAACTGTCTTTTCACTGAGTGAAGCGATTCGCGAGGCTCTTTACGTCTCTGATGCGCAATTAAACAGTCATAAAAATCTTCCCACAAATCGGCATACTTATTTAGATCAATGATGACAGCAGATTTAGTACCTTTGTCGTCAATAACAAATTGAATACCGCTCATAAAAAACCTCTAAAATTAACAAAACAAGAGCTATCTTTTCTTTATATTATAAACACATAGTGATTGTAATTCAAATAATTTTGGTGGTTTTATAGGGAAAAGGCCGAGTGGTTTAACACTCGGCCTTTATAAACTTGTACTTACCCCATTCGGCTACGCTCAGGGTAAACTTTGTCGAAGTATCCTGGCGATGGCCGGATTTTGCCCGCCGAAGTTCACCATAAGAGAGCGAAGGCGGACTCGCCCCGCATAGAAAAATACCGCCTTTACAATTTTTACTTTTGCATTTTGATTTTTGATTTGCCTATCGGGCTACCATCGGCCTGACAATCTTACCTTCTGTCTCGCGATTTTCCCCCAATTTGAGTTCACTATCCAAAATAGATGTCGTCATGACTACGAATTACACGACCGAGAGACATGGCGTCTAACCGCCTGCGGGCTATTTTTATTGCTTCCTGATTGTCCATATTTGCCGGCTGCCGAACCGCTTCTGCATACGCTGCTTTGGCATCTGTGTGGTTATCTGAAAGTGCATGGGCATCTCCGAAACCTACTAGCAGGGCTGTCCTGTGTTCCGTGACGCAGTCTTGGTAATACCTCCGGGGCGCCCGCTCTAAGTCAGCAAGCCTGTTCTCCTCCTCTCCGCTGCGGATTTTGGCAATACCAGAATACCATAGCGCCGCCCCGACACCTTTCTTGGCCATCGGGACCATTGCGTGAATAACCTCGTCATACCTTTGTTGGACCAGATCGATATATGCTAGATGTACGGGAATAGAGAGGTTTACCCAAGACTCTGAAAGCGGCCCCTCAATCGATGCCATCTCATTTTGCGCCGTCAAAAGTTTTACTCTTTGCTTTTCCAGGTCTGCGCCTATGCCCGATGTGCCCCGAATACCTGAAACAGCCATCTGCGCTTTGCTCACCAGGTGACCGATTCGACGACCGCAGTGCTGCTCGAGTTCCGCTGAACTTTCGAAAAGCTTCTCTGTGCTCTTGTTACCAGCGGCCTCGAGAAATCGCATATAGGCCTCTTCATATCCCACGACACCTCGCATCCAGGATACGTGGTCAGATTTGCCTAGCGATGGCAGCAACGACTTCAACTGAACAAGTTTCCTTCGTGCAGCCTTTTGAAACGCCTGACCTGGGCGTCTTCGGTACAGTTGAACCATCTTCAATAAGAGGATGGCACCCAACCTACTGTTGACTTGCGAGTTATCGCTCAGATAACCCCAAGCGGCCTTGAGGAAAACCTCATAAGCAGACCAGTGATAGCTGTTGTATATGGCTTGGCTGTGATGAATCATGCTCTCAGTAGATTCTATCGCATGCTCAACTTCTTCAAAGAGGATGCTTCGTCTCACCTCGTCCAGTCGGACTGGACAGTGCTGCATTTGTCGAGCGAGCCAGCACTTAGCCGCATCAAGTGGTTTAAGCCACCGGTCTAGTTCAGCATCATATATTTGGCAGTTATCGTAGTGAACACGCTTATGACATGGTCGGCAAAGCCCGATTAGGTTGTCGTGCGCGTCTCTACCACCTTTCGATCGCAATATTAAATGGTGGAGATCAGCTGCCAGATTCAGACAACCTGGCCAGGTACAGCGAAAAGAACAGCGCAGAAGCACATCCTTGCGTGTTCCAAGCGACACCCTCTTTCTTTTGTTCCACTTATCTGCCATCAACCAGACGCTTGGATCTTATAACTGCTCTTTTGACACTGATGTGATCAATAAATGGTCATCCTGGTCAGAGCTTACGTCTTCAAATGATTTTGGTGAAGAGTGATTTCCGTCCTTACGGCGAGTAGTATCTACATTCCAGTTACTTCCACAATTCTACTAAGCAAGGTCCTGAGCAAAGGCAAAGGCCGGCTCTTTTTGGGAACCGGCCTTTATAATTCCTGGCGATGACCTACTCTCGCCCCGAAGGACTACCATCGGCCGCACGGGCTTAGCTTCTGAGTTCGGAATGGGATCAGGCGTTTCCCCGTACGTATGGTCACCAGGAAGCTTGTTTTATCAGGCAAAGCCTGATAAATTCAGAAAACAGATATCAGACAACAGAAGTCAGATTATTCCGACCTCTGACTTCCGTCTTCTGACTTCTGATAAAAAATATGCGGATGCGAATATGAGCGGCATCAACGACGGTCTGGATTCCTGCTTGCGCAGGAATGACAACCTATCAACCAATGATTGATATGGTCAAGTAGTCGAGCGTTAGTACCGGTTAGCTGAAGCGATTTCTCGCCTTACACACCCGGCCTATCAACCTGGTGGTCTATCAGGGCTCTTCATCCGCCCGAAGTCGGAATGGAATCCTCATCTTGGGGTGGGCTTCCCGCTTAGATGCTTTCAGCGGTTATCCTTTCCCGACATAGCTACCCGGCGGTGCCCTTAGCAGGACAACCGGTACACCAGAGGTCGGTGCTTCCCAATCCTCTCGTACTAAGGAAACATCCCCTCAAGATTCCTACGCCCACGGCAGATAGGGACCGACCTGGCTCACGCCGGTCTGAACCCAGCTCGCGTACCACTTTAATCGGCGAACAGCCGAACCCTTGGGACCGCCTTCAGCCCCAGGATGTGATGGGCCGACATCGAGGTGCCAAACCTCCCCGCCGCTATGAACGCTCGGGGGAGATCAGCCTGTTATCCCCGGAGTACCTTTTATCTGTTGAGCGATGACCCTTCCACACGGAATCACCGGATCACTAGGTCCTGCTTTCGCATCTGCTCGACCTATGAGTCTCGCAGTTAAGCACACTTATACCCTTACGCTCTACGCGCGATTGCCAACCGCGCTGAGGGTACCTTTGAACTCCTCCGTTACTTTTTGGGAGGAGACCGCCCCAGTCAAACTGCCCACCTAGCACTGTCCCACGCCCGGATTCACGGGTCGCGGTTAGGTGACTAACATAGCAAGGGTGGTATTTCAACGTTGGCTCTGCCCCGGCCGGAATCGGAGCTTCAACGCCTCCCACCTATCCTACGCATGATATGCCAGGCATCAATACCAGGCTACAGTAAAGGTTCACGGGGTCTTTCCGTCTTGCCGCGGGTATGCGGTATCTTCACCGCAACTACAATTTCACCGAGTCGGTCCTTGAGACAGTGCTCCAGTCGTTACGCGGTTCATGCACGTCGGAACTTACCCGACAAGGAACTTCGCTACCTTAGGACCGTCATAGTTACGGCCGCCGTTTACCGGGGCTTCGGTTGCCAGCTTCACCCCCGAAGGCGGCTAACCGCCTTCCTTAACCTTCCGGCACCGAGCAGGCGTCATTCTGTATACATCCTCTTTACGAGTTAGCACAGAACTGTGTTTTTGATAAACAGTCGCCAGAGCCACTTCTCTGCGCCCTCAGCATGCGCTCAATTGAAATCAAACGCACCTGGAGGGACCCCTTATCGCGAACTTACGGGGTCAAATTGCCTAGTTCCTTAAGGACGGTTCTCTCGAGCGCCTTAGGATATTCTCCTCGCCTACCTGTGTCAGTTTTAGTACGGATATGCACCGTCGTCCTGCTAGAGGTTTTTCTTGGCAACTGACTCCAGCCACTTCGGCATCTTAAATCGGCCTCGCGATCCTTCAGCGGCTTTATGCCGGCGGATTTGCCTACCGACGACGCCTCCGGCACGATAGCCACGACTAATCAGCTTCCAGCCTTTGCCACTGCGTCACTCCCACAGTCATAACCTTCGGTACATAGTGCAGGAATATTAACCTGCTGTCCATCGTCTACGCCTTTCGGCCTCGACTAAGGGTCCGACTAACCCTGGGCGGATTTACCTTCCCCAGGAAACCTTAGGCTTTCGGCGAACAGGATTCTCACCTGTTTTATCGTTACTCATACCGGCATAATCACTTGCTGCCGCTCCACCGCTCGTTACCGTACGGCTTCAACGCTGACAGCAACGCTCTCCTACCACCCACGTGCGCACGCAAGCCGCACGCGAATCCGCAGCTTCGGTGTCCTGCTTATTCCCGATCATTATCGGCGCCAAACTGCTCGACCAGTAAGCTATTACGCACTTTTTAAATGGTGGCTGCTTCTAAGCCAACATCCTGGCTGTCACAGCAATTCAACTTCCTTTAGAACTTAGCAGAACTTCGGGACCTTAGCTGGCGATCTGGGTTGTTTCCCTCTCGACCATGAAGGTTATCCCCCACAGTCTGACTCCCGAGATAGTCGTTACGGTATTCGGAGTTTGGTTGAGGTAGGTAGGCTGGTGGCCCCCTATCCCCATTCAGTAGCTCTACCCCCGCAAAGTAGTTGCTCAAGGCTAGCCCAAAAGCTATTTCGGAGAGAACGAGATATCTCCACGTTTGATTAGACTTTCACTCCTCCCCACAGCTCATCCCATAACTTTTCAACGTTAATGGGTTCGGTCCTCCAGGGATTTTTACATCCCCTTCAACCTGGCCATGGGTAGATCACGTGGTTTCGCGTCTACCGCCTGCGACTAGATCGCCCTATTCAGACTCGCTTTCGCTACGGCTCCGCACCTGAAGTGCTTAACCTTGCCACAGACGGTAACTCGCCGGTTCATTATGCAAAAGGCACGCGGTCACCCATTATCCCGCCGAAGTCGGGATCATAGGGCTCCTACAGCTTGTAGGTATATGGTTTCAGGTACTTTTAACTCCCCTAATAGGGGTTCTTTTCATCGTTCAGTCGCCTTACTTGTCCACTATCGGTCGTCGAGGAGTACTTAGCCTTGGAGGGTGGTCCCCCCAGCTTCACACAGAGTTCCACGAGCTCCGTGCTACTCTGGAACGCCGGCATAACGCAGGGCTCTCGCTTTCGCATACAGGACTATCACCTTCTATGGTTCCGCTTTCCAGACGGTTCTGCTAGCGATGCCTTTGTAACTGCTTACCGGCGCCCGCAACCCCGAGAAGCAAGCTTCTCGGTTTGGGCTGATCCGCTTTCGCTCGCCGCTACTGACGGAGTCTCGGTTGATTTCTTTTCCTGCAGGTACTGAGATGTTTCAGTTCCCTGCGTTCGCTTCGTACGGCCTATGCATTCAGCCAGTAGATGACAGGAATCTGGTTGCCCAGTCCCGCCGGGTTTCCCCATTCGGACATCCCGGGATTAACGGTTGCTCGGCACCTGCCCCGGGCTTATCGCAGCCTGCCACGTCCTTCATCGCCTCTCGACGCCTAGACATCCCCCATGCACCCTTAGTAACTTGACCATATCAATCTTTGATTGACAGGTTTGTCAAGTCGCCTAATGAGCGCTCATATTAACAAGTTCTTCGCTTTGCAGCGAAAAACTCATTGGGAGTGTATCCCACGCATCCGCATATTTACTTGTCAAAGAACATGCCCGTGAATCGTAGTTCGTGCCTCGTGATTCGAAACCCGATTCACTATCCACGATTCACGAAATGGAGACGACCGGGATCGAACCGGCAACCTCCGGCTTGCAAAGCCGGCGCTCTCCCAGTTGAGCTACGTCCCCGGGACCCGCTTCGCGGGAAATCCTAAATTCTAATATCTAAATCCTAATTTTTAGGATTTAGTGCTTAGGATTTCGAATTTCCTTTGGCCTTCAGCCAAAGGCCACTGGGCCCGGGTAGATTCGGACTACCGACCTCACGCTTATCAGGCGTGCGCTCTAACCAACTGAGCTACGAGCCCGAACAACTGAGTTTTAAGTTCTGAGTTTTTAGTTTTGAGCCAAAAACAACTCAAAACTCCACACTAAAAACTCAAAACTATCTATGAGGTCGGTTATAACTATAAACTTAAAAAAGAGCAACAAAAAAACCGCTGCTCAAAACTGCCAGCGGTTGTTCTAATCCCTTGATAAAGGCTTATCCGTGAGCAGTTCTAAGCCAAAAAACAAATGTTATCAACACTTCTCTCAAAATTCCGGTCTACCCTTTCTGCTGGGCTATTACGCTCCCAACTCACCTTCCTGATTAGATTCTATTACGGTATCGACACAGCGTCAAGGTTTTTTTAATTATTTTTTGTTTTTTCCTATTTGTTTATTTACGCGTAGCACCAACATATTGTTCGCACCCGGCCAAGATTCAAAATCGTAAGCGTTCACGCAAGAACCGCATTTTCGTCATCGCGAGCGAAGCGAAGCAATCTAAAATCGCTCGCTTTCAAGATTGCTTCGGCCTAAAGGCCTCGCAATGACACAGAAAACGCCTTATTGTCTGCGTGAACGGTTGCCAAAATCAAGGGATTTTTCTGGACAGAAAGGGCAAATGCCGTACAATCACCTTCAAATTGGCCAGCAAGCCCAATTTTACGAGGATTTTAGCATAACAAAGCCGGCTTAAAAGCTGGCTTTACAGCAGGTATGGAGGGTAGAAACCAATGATAAGGGCATTTCTTATAAATCTGGCTATCACCCCGATGTTCGCCTCAGTTTGCAGCGCTGAATTTCAGGTCAACACGCACACAACCTGGGACCAAAAAGACGCGGCTGTGGCAATGGATGGACAGGGAGCTTTCGTGGTGGTCTGGAACAGCTACCGCCAGGACGGCGACTCAGGCAGCATTTTTGGCCAGCGATTTAGCGCGACCGGCGGACCGCTGGGCAGCGAATTTCAAATCAATACCACCACGTCCGGAAACCAGGCAAGCCCAACCGTAGCAATGGATGCGGCAGGCAATTTCGTCGTCGTTTGGCAGGGACCCGGGCTGAGCGATGAAGATGTTTTTGCCCAGCGATTCGACCCGAACGGCAAACCTCTCGGTGCCGAATTCCAGGTCAACAACTACGCCGATAGGCAGCAACTTTCCCCAGCCGTGGCAATGAATGTGCGCGGGCATTTTGTGGTCGCTTGGGAGAGTCAAAACATCGCACAAGACCCTAATAAGACGTCGATATGCGGCCAGTTGTATGATGCCTCAGGCTCGACTATTGGACCGGAATTTACGGTTAACAGCCAACTCGCAACCTGCCGCTACTCGGCCGTAGCGATGGATAGCGACGGCAACTTTACGGTGGTGTGGATGAAAGAAGCCAGCAAGAATTCAATAGTGGCTCGGCTCTACAATGCCGACGGTTCTGCCGGGACAGAACCTTTTGCAGTAAACACAATCAGTTTCAACTCGATTACACAGCCTTCTATCGCAACGGATGTCAGCGGGCATTTTGTGGTCGCTTGGGACGGCGACCCGAACCGTGCCGGCGACGACGATATTCACGCCCGCCTGTTCGAGCCGGACGGCACACCAGTCGGCGACCAATTCATCGTGAACGCAACCCGCGCCGGCGCTCAGCAGAATCCGCGAGTTGCGATCAATAGCGCCAGCGAGTTCGTGATCGTATGGAACGGTCAAATCGGTCCTGAGACCAGTGAAAGGGACGTCTTTGGCCGGCGGTTCGATAGCTCTGGCAGCCTCGTCGGCGACGAATTTCAGATTAACACGTATGTAACTGGCGACCAGAGAAACCCAGCGGTTGCTATGAGCCAAATCGGCCAATTTGTCGCCGTCTGGCAAAGTGACGGCCAGAGACGGCTCATACTTCGGCATCTTCGGCGAAATCGGCCCGCTTGTCGGCTCAGCGGACTGCAACGGCGATGGAATTGTGAATTTCCTCGATTATGGCGCTCTCGCCGCCGAATGGCAGAAAAACCAGAATCCTTTAAGGGCAGATTTGATTGACGATAACCGAATTGATGGGCAGGACCTCGCCGCCTTTTGCCAACAGTGGCTTACCGCGCAGGCTCGGTAAGTCCGTGCTCAGAGAAACCAGTATGCCGGTCCGGTGTGAAGGAATTATGGGATATTCTGCGCTCCATGAATCACAGCGAGCACATCAATCTGGCCAGGCTTGATGTAGTAGATGATCCGGTAGGGGCCCTCAATGACTTCGCGAATCTGATTCATCTGATACTCGGGGACGATCCGCCCTGAGAGGGGAAATTCAGAGATCTGCTGGGACCGCCCGGTCAAACGGTCAACCATTCGTTTGGCGTACACCGGCGAATCTCGCGCAATATAACTATGGATCGCATCAAGATGGCGCTGTGCTGTGTCCGTCCAGTAGACCTTCATCTCTGCAGGCCGTACCTTTTCCTGACCTCTTGCACGTCCGTGGTTCGTCCAGCCTTACTGTCAGCCAGGCCTTGCTCGATGACCTGACGGACATAGATTTCATTGATCAGGTCGTCCCAGCTCGCATTCTCCGGCATCCGATCTACAAGTTGATGGGCATCTTCTTTCTTCATCTGTTCTGCCATAACATTCTCCGACAGTCATGAAACAACAATCTATTATATCCTGACATAGCGCAAACAGCAAGGATTTCTGCGCCATGATTTGGCTGCCTTCTGTCGGCAATGGCTCAAGTAGGGGGGCTTGCCTGGCCAGTTGGCAAGATGCCGTGAGATTCGATGCAAAAGACGAGTTTCTGGATGTAAAATAGGTCCGCTTTGCACCACGGGATGTCAAGAAATCGCTGGAGCTTATCAGGCGATTCACGAAGAATTAACGCCCTCGCGGCGAAGATTTCAGCCGACATCGTAGGAAATGCAAAGGGACACTCATTTCGCCACATCAGCTCCACGTTCCACGCCAGCGGCCAGGTCGGGCGATGATAGTCAACGTAGACATCTATTAGGTTCCTGTGAGTATCACCGGCATATTCGGTGCAGAGTCTGCCGACCTCAGGCGTCAGATGTCTCCATCGGCCAAAAATGGAGCGAAGGACGGGCACCTGAGTAATCACGCCGCCCTGCGTGTGGGCGAATTCATAGGCCAATCGCTCGCGTAGCGCCTGGCGTGTAACGGCCAGGCCTTTTTCCACCGCGCCGTCATCATTCATTTTGGCAGCCAGCCGACAGTAGGCGATCAGCCCGGCAACATAGCCATTACGGCAGTCCTCCTCCATTTTGTTTGGTGCTTGGTCAACGAGGTCCCGCAGGTCACTCCAGTCGCGCTCGATGTGGCTCCAATCCCCGCTGGTGTGCGCCCACAGCCAAAGCGGATAAAGCCGGGCCACGTCGCTTCGCGTGATGTCATCGGCTACTCGGAACAATTTCTCGACGGGGACATCATACAGTGTGCGGACGGCCCTTCGCCTGGGTCGTAACTGCGCCTGCCGATCGGCCCCGCTAAAGGACCGCCGGCAGAACTATCCCGCGAAATGTAGTCCTTAACCTGCCGCTGAAGATCGCTATCCAGATAATTGTACGCCCGTGCCAGCGTATAGAGTGTTTCGGTAGGCTCGGTGAAGAATCGGTAGGCCTCGCGCGGATGTTTGCCCGAGGGAAACACCCAGGGCTGCCAACCCTTCGAGATCAGCTCCCGGACGCAAGAAGACAACTTTTGTTTGAGGTCTTCACACGCGCTATTGTCCGGCATCCGCCGCTGGGCACTTCCCAGATGAAGCGGTCGAGGAACTCGCCATAGTGATGGCGGGGTTAACCGGTTAGCCCCCAAATTCATTCGGAGCTGCCGCTGGTCAAAAATGCCAGGAACTTTACCGGGAAAGCCTTTGAGCACATGATTCAGCCGGGGCATTCCCAGCGTGTCCCAGTCCCAGGGCATTTTCTGGACTTTTTCCATTCGTCATCGGTCAAATCTCGCTGGCTGAGACGGGCTTGGCATCCGGCGGGCAGATCCTGCCCGCCTTGCCCGTCCGGCGTCCATCTTGTATGCGATCAGGGCCGCACCCGCGTTGATTTCGTGGGTTGGGATATAATAGAAGCTGTCGCCGGCGATGGAGACGGGATGTCGATCACCGAGCCGCCGCCATAGACGGCCGTGCCTCGTGCGAGCCATTCCTTGCCGACAGGAAGAGTTTGCCCGCGCGAGAAATGCTGGCCCAAATAGCCGACCGCTTCGCCCGGCTGAGGCTCGTGGATATTGCGGCAAAACGGCTCCGGATAGCCTGCGAGCGTGTCCAGATCCATCGCATTGACGTTGTCCTGATGGGTGTTGATAAGCACGCGCCCGGCGACGCTAAGCTGGCACTGCTCATCGTGCACCAGCAGCAGACTGTCGTGCCAGCCATAAGTCCGCGACTGGTCCATAATCGGCGTGATGTGGCCGGTGGCAGTATCGAGATAGCCCACGTTCAGAAACGGCGAGTAATGTTGGTATCGGCTGCGCAACAGCGCCTGGAACTTGACAATCACTTTGCCGTCAGGGGTGACGATGGGCGGTGCGCCGGTGCCGTTCATGCTCTCGGCGTACACTATCGGAGCGACAAACTTCTGCTTGCCCGTCTGGCGGTCGAGAACAAAGAACGTCTGGTAGACCGGCTGCTCGGTCAGCCGCTTGCGGATGTAACCAAGCTGTGCTTCGTATGTGCCGGGCTTTTCCATCAGCTTGAAATTTTCCTGCCGCAGCCGCTCATTCTCCTCTTTGTTGTGGCGCCAACTGGCAAAGTCTCCGAAGATTTCCTTGACCATATCCAGCAGGATAGGCTCGAATCGAATCCAGCGAAAGGCGGGCGTCACGGTAACCATCACCGAACCATCGGGCGCGACTACAGGATGATACCCGCGAAAACTCACGCCGGGCAGTTTGTCGCTCCGCCAGACTATTCTTGCCGCTGGCAAAATCAAATGCATAGACGTGCATATCCTCACTGCCGCGTAATACCCTGCCCATTTTTGCGTCAAGGGCCGGACTGGATAGCAGCGGTCCGCCCGTTAGTGCCGTCCATTTAATTGCGCCGCTGTCAGCCTCGATGGCATAAAGCCCTGCCGTCACGGCTACCGACGATGACAATGCCCTCATGTACAAGAGGGGCGTTCCATACCGCTGGGCCAATTTGAACGGACCAGGCAGGTGTGCCGTCGGTGAGATTTAGGGCGTAGATTTTTCCCTCGGCATTTCCGAAGAAGACTTTGCCCCCGGCTACGGCGCAGGTATGAAGGATTGCCCCTGCAGTCTTAAACGTCCAGAGGTCTCTGCCCGTGTCGCTGTCGATGGCGTGTAGCGTACCAGCCATCGTGCCAACGAAAACCTTGCCGTCCGCGACGATCGGCTGCACGCCCGCCATCAAGCCCTCGTCGGCAAACAAACGATACCACTTGCGCTCAAACGGCGGGCGGATTTCGGCGGTGGTCGCACCGGTTCGCGCCGGATCGTGCGCGAGCATCGACCAGCCGTCCTGCCCCAGAGCAGATGCGGACGGTAAAAACCCCAGACAGGCCGCGCAAACAATGAAGCGTGCAATCATGTCTTGTCTTTTGCGCTTCGCAATTCGCCCGCCAAGTCATCACTCAGTAACCGAATATGGTTGTTCGGGCAGCCCGCGAATCCAGATATTGCGGAAGCGAACCGGATTGCCGTGGTCCTGCAATGAGATCGGTCCATCGCCGTGAGGACTGTACTTTGCTATTGTCTTATGCGCGGTGGCACCCTGGAGCTCAACGTTGTTCTGCACGACAACGCCGTTGTGAATGACGGTGATGCGTGCTTTGCGTATACAGTTGCCTTTATCATCAAATAGAGGACGCAGGAAGATGATGTCGTAGCTCTGCCACTCGCCACCCTTACGGCAGGCGTTGACCAATGGCGGATACTGGCCATAGATGCCGGAAGCCTGACCATCAGCATAGGTCCTGTTATCCTTATAGTTGTCCGCCGTGTAGGAGTCGAGCACCTGTATCTCGTACCTGCCCATAAGGAACACGCCGCTGTTACTGCGGCTCTGGTCGGTTACCTTCGGATCAACATCGGCGGGTACCCACCATTCGATGTGCAACTGGCAGTTGCCGAACGATTTTTTCGTGCGGATTCCTCCTGCTTTCTTGGCAATTTCCATGTATCCGTTCTCGACTTTCCACTTAATGTCGCCGCCTTCCTGTCTATCTATTTCCCATTGCGAGGTATCTTTGCCATCGAATAGGATAATCGCATCCGAAGGCGGCTGACCGAATTGCTGCGGCGGAGTTACTACCGGCGGACAGGGACGTTCACGGTCGTGCACCTTCCACGCCTGCGCAGCCTTCTGCGCGTAGCATACAAACTGAAAGCTAAAAGCGCAAAGTGCAAAACCAACAAACATTACCGCCAGAAGTTTTTTCGCTTTTAGTTTTAAGTTTTTATATTCCATAACGGCCTCCCTTTTTCACGCTTCTTCGTGGTTCGTGGTTGGTGATTCGTGGTTCGATTCACACTGCACGAGTCCCGATTCACATTTCAGACTTTCTGCGGAACGATAAACGGCTTGCGATACGGCCGCGTCAGCAGCAAATCGGCCTTGCGGATTGCCCACGAACCTCTCCGCCTTCGGGTCGAACTTCAGCATCGGCCCGAGCTGGTAGGTGCTCTTGGACAAATCGAGGCCCAGCGTGCCTTTGACGGTCTGCATGATTGTCTCCCAGGATTTGGCGATTTCCTCGTGCTTGCCGAGCACATCGGGCCTGGTCGTGCCGGCGACCTGCTGGCCGAGGCGGTAGGAGATATTGCCCAGGTGGCAGCACGCGGCGGATAGATGCGCCTTCGGCGATGTCGGCGTTGAGGTCGCTGCGACTTGCGGGTCCGCACGGCGTGGATGAAGTTCGCGAAGTTGTCGCCCGGGACCTCATCTGGACATCGACGTCCACAAGGTCTTCGGCCTTGTCGGAGCCCTTGGGATAGAACTTGCCGTCCCTGATCACCCCTGCCTCCAGGTAGAACTCGTTGTCCACTTTGCTCGGATACTTCTTGCCATCGAGGCCTGCCCTCTCGACCAAACCGATGACCTCGAACACGAGCAGCGGCCCGCCAAAGTCCATGATGGTCAACTGGCAGTTGGGCGTCTGGGCCTGGTCGGTGAAGGGCGGATGACCTGGCGTCGAGTTCACCCAGCGGCCGCCCATGCTGATCACGCTCTTGGGCAGGGTCGCCGCCGGGAATCGCCCAGCGGGCGATGTCCATCTGGTGGACGCCCTGGTTGCCGATCTCGCCGTTGCCGAAGTCCCAGAACCAGTGCCAGTTGTAGTGGACTAGGTTCTCGTGGTACGGCTGCTTCGGCGCCGGGCCGAGCCAGATATTGAAGTCCAGGTTCTCCGGCGGCTCCTTGATCGGCTTAAAGCCGATGCTCCATCGCCCTGACCCGTTCTTGGAGGCCGCAGGCCTTGGAGACCAGCAGCTTGCCGTACTTGCCGCTGGCGATGGCCGCCACCTGCTTGGCCCAGCTCGCTGCTGGAACGGCTCTGCGTGCCGTGCTGCACGATCCGCTTGTATTTGCGGGCGGCCTCGACGCACTTACGGCCCTCGAAGACGTTGTGGCTGCACGGCTTCTCCACGTAGACGTCTTTGCCCGCCTGGCAGGCCCAGATCGTGCGCCAGCGAGTGCCAGTGGTTCGGCGTCGCGATGGAGATGGCGTCGATGTTCTTGTCGTCCAGCAGCTTGCGGATATCGACGTATGTGTCCACTTTCTCGTTGCTTCTTTGAACGGCTTGGCCATGCTGTCCAGGACCTTTTGTCCACGTCGCACAAGGCCGCGACCCGCACTCCTTCCATGTTCCCGAATGCGCTGATGTGCGAGCCGCCCCGACCGTTGATGCCCACGACAGCCACGCGAATGGCGTCATTTGCACCTCGCACTCGCGAATATGGGCCGGCCAGCGTCAACGCAACACCGGCAGAAGCAGTACTTTTGATAAATTCTCGACGTGTTATATTTCTCATGGTAAACCTCCTTAACATTAAATCTTTGTTATAAGAATAACTGGCAGCGGAAAAAATGCAAGCCAAAATATCATTAGGAATTCAGCGCAGGACTTCTTCGATTGCCTGCCCGACTATGTAATCTGGTAGCTTATTGAGTGCCGGCTCAATCTCATACGCGCAAATTATACTCTTGTCAGGAAATGCCCCAACCTCGCCAATCAGCTCATCAGCCAATTCTTTGAGTCTTTCTTGCGTCATTTCAGCTTCAGCCTGATTCTTCGCTACGCTCAGAACGGCGTCTCTGGCGACCTGCACAAGAGCTTGAAATTCAGCCCGGCTGTCGTACCAGTTAAGCTGCAGCTCCAGCTCTAAGACTTCCTTCGCCGAGCCGGTCAAAGGTATATTGAATGCCAATCGGATTGTAGGTTTCTATCCGCTCATCGACAAAGGCCAGGCATGCGTCACGATACGCGGCGAACTTGTCATCATCCGCCGTAAGGTGTCCTGCGGAGAAATCGGCAAAGCTGCGCTTTGCGATCTCTTGTTTGAGCAGGTGTTCAATTTTGCCCGCCAGCAGAGCCTTATTAGCTTCCAGCCGCTGGTATAGAACTTCATAGTAGGCGTTCAAGAGCAACTTTGTCTGGTCCATCCGGTAAGCTCTTTGCAGACGACGTCAACGTAATCATCTAACCTGTCAGCGAGTGTCTGGCTTAGTGCCTGGCCGGGCGCGATGGTCTGCGGCTCAATGCCGAAGAAAACAATCTCATCTGGCGATTGGCCAAGCTGCCGGCAAAGGTCTATTATCCGCAGGATGTCGGCCTCGTGACAAGAGTAGTGCCTCAGTGTTTTTACGGTTTTTACCTGGTGGGGGCCGAATCTTCTGATTGTGCCGGGGGCGGTCTGCATATTTGCACAATCAATGATGATTGCCTTTCTGCGGTTTGCGATAAGATGCAGTATGGACATTCCAGCCGTGCCGGCGTCGATAAAATCGACATGCGGAAAACTCTTTTTTAGCGCCGACAGTCGCTCTATCAGATGAACGCCGACACCTTCATCCGACATCAGGGGATTGCCAAGCCCGAGGACGACATCTTTTTTGCGGGTGTGCCGAGTCACCTTACAAACTGCACATTGAGCATGTGCGTCGAACACGATATGCAGGGATCGTAAGAACGCACGAGCATTTCCAGTTTCAGCCGAATCTCATTCTCACTTTGGCCAAGGATCTCCGGCAAAAATTTCTCAAAATCTCTCTGAATGTTGGCGTGGTTCTGGTTCGTCGGGATGCAAATATCGGCTGCAACACAGTTGCCGTTTTTGTCAAACTCATACTCGTGGAATAATATGCCTCGCGGCGCCTCTACACAGCCGACGCCCTTGCCCGCCTTGGCGGCGATTGAAACCTTCTCCTCTTTAAGCCCTTTTGTCAGTAGCTCGTCTATCAGGGCGATGCTTGCCTCGACAACGTGGAAGCATTCGACAAGCTGGGCGACCGTGTTCATAAACGGGTTGCAGCAGCCCTTTTTCAGGCCGAACATCTTGGCGGCATCCTTGCCCATCGGCGAAAGAAGCTCGCCGTTGTTATTAAAGCGAGCCAACGCCCCCACGGCATAACAGTCCCGGTGCCACTTTGTCCACTTGGCTGTCGACTGCGGGCAAACGTACTCATTGGTCACCTCGTGCCATCTTTCGATCGGGATGACCTGACCGTTATTGTCGGTGGATGTAACGCCTCCGTGATAGAATGTATATGCAGGAGGTTTAGTCTGCTTGAGTGATACGTATTCGGTCTGGCGCTCGAACCTCGGTATATTTGGAGCGACGCTTAAAACCGCATCTGCAATCACCTTGAGGTCAGGCACCGTATCTTTGAGGGTCTTTTTTAGCTGCCGCAGTTGCTTCTCGGTCGGTATGCGCGTCAGACCGCCCGGCCTGAGCGTAACCGGGTGTGTCGTTCTGCCAGCAAGCAGGTCCGACCATTCGTTTGCGACTCTATGGACTCTAACGACGGTTTTGACGACATCCGCTGCTATGGCAACAAGCGGCACAACCGAGGGCACGCCGAAAAAATCAGGTGCCGCAAGATACCCAACGTGGAGAATATGGCTCTGAAGCTGCTCGGAGTAATGCATCAGTATCCGAATTTTATCGGTTTGCTCCGAGACCTGCAGGTCGAGCGCACTTTCGACGGCCTTGGTCGAAGCCAGCGAATGTGTAATCGAGCAAATCCCACATATTCTGGAGACAATAGTCTGAATGTCTTCGTAGCTTCGTCCTCTGACCATCGCCTCAAAGAACCGAGGGGCCTCGGGCACCTGCCATTGCAGCGTTTCAATCCTGCCGTCAGTGACGTTTACGACGATATTTCCGTGCCCCTCAACACGCGTTACATGATGAACGTTGATATTGACATCGTTATGCATTTGTAGGCCCTTGACCACTTCCAAAAAGAACCATTTTGCTCTTCAAAGCATCCACAGTTAACTGGTATCTTTCGATGACATCCTTTGCCGCGTTTACGTTCGGGTTGTCTATGTAGCCGCGGCAGCCGAAACATCTGAAACCCGATGACGGGCATCTTGCCCCGCAGCCGGCCCTTATAACAGGCCCCAGACAGACCTGCCCATAATCCCAAAGGCAGGGATTGCCTTTGGCCTTGCATTCGACGCAGACCGGATACTCCGGTATCTCCGGCCGCTTACCCATAAGCAGACAGCGAACCACATAAGTGAATTCTTTTCTGTCTATGGGACAGCCATGAATTTTGTAGTCTACCTTGACCACCTCGTCGACCGCCTTTGTAGGCGCGGTATCAAGATGCGGCATATTTGCCGACTTGCCATATACGCATTGTTTGACATCCGTCAGGTCAAAATTGTTCTTGAGCTTGTTTACGCCGCCGATTGTAGCGCAGGCGCCGAGAGCAATCAGGGTTTTTGCCCTTGTCCGGATAATCTCAAAACGTTTTTCGTCTTCAGCCCTTGTGATTGAACCCTCAATGATGGCTATATCGTATTCCCGGCTGCTTTCGCTCATCGCCTCACGCCATTCGACGACATTAACCGCGTCAATCAGATCAAGAATCTCCTCTTCGAGATTGACGATCTGCAACTGGCAGCCTTCACAGCACGCAAAATCAAAAACCGCTACCTTTAGCCTATCCATTTATATTGCCTCCGGCGCAACAGCCAGATCTGAATAACGAAACACCGGCCCGTCGATGCATACATATAAGTTGTTTATCTGGCAGTGTCCGCACTTGCCGACGCCGCATTTCATTTTCCTTTCAAGATTGAGAAAGATGTTCTCATGAGGCACCTTTGCTTCGTCCAGAGCGAGCAGGACGAACTTGTACATAACCGGCGGACCACAAATAAATAAAAGCGACGAGGTAAGTTCCTTCTCGATTCTAGGGATCAGGGTTGTCACGACGCCTACGTTTCCCTGCCAGCAGTCGTCCGCCTCGTCAACGGTTTCCATAAAATGGATGTCCTTCCTGTGCGACCAGCCGTCAAGCTCGGATTGAAAGAATCGCTGAGCCATGCACTTTGTGCCCAGAAGGACCGTGATCTCGCCGTAATCGTCGCGGTTATCCAGAACATAATTAACAAAAGACCTTTGTGGAACCAGTCCGATGCCGCCGCATATAAAGACAAGGTTCCTGCCCCTGGCTTCTTCCACCGGATAGGCGCCGTTGCCGTAGGGGCCTCGGATGCCGACCTTGTCGCCGAGCCTTAACCTATGAATGGCATTTGTAACATTGCCAATCCTACGTACCACAAGCTCAAAGTAGTCTTTCTGGGTCGGCGATGACGAAATTGTAATCGGCGCTTCGCCGATCCCCGGCACTGAGACCTCGACAAACTGACCCGGAGCATAGTCGAAAATCCCCTCGTCCATCGTCAGACGCAGATACATCTCAGTGGCGTTCATAAGCCGCCTCTTCTCGATCTCAGCTAACTGCGGCAAGTAAACATCCTTTTCAATAGTACTTGGCTTAGACATCACTAAAACTCCATATTTTCAGCCTGAATCAAAACAACCTTTTCGTTTCACTCTTACCCTAAGTCATCAACGAGTCTGTTATAGACATTAACAGGATTTGCTATATCTGGCAGACAGGCGTCTATACATCGTCCGCATCCGACACAGGCGATTTCCCCGCCTATTTTCGCCGGCACATATTTGCCTTTCCTGTAGAGACGATGCCGGAAGCGATCGGCCCGATTCTTTCTGAAGTCGTGTCCGCCAGCTACTTTGGCAAAACCATCGAGCAGACAGCCATCCCACGCTCTCTCGCGCTTGCCGCTTTTCAAGTCCCAATTCACATAATCCTGCACGTTGAAACAATAACACGTCGGGCAGACAAGGTTACACGAGCCGCAGCTAAAGCACGTCTCAGCTTTCTCCTGCCAAACCGGATGGTTGTATGCCTTATCCAAGAGCCTGGGTATATCGCAGGGCTTGCACTTCAACTGATGCTTGTTCAACCTGCTTTGGTTTTGGCCCATACGTTCTGCCTTTTCTTCAAATCCGATTTCGTGGCGGCGACAAGTCCATCGGCTTTTGCTACCAGCTCTTGGCCTTTTTTGGAAGCGATTTCAGCCAGATAAGCATCGCCAATGTCGGTAATAAGTATGTCAAAACCTTCTTTGACGACAGCAGTGCCCATCGAACCGGCAAAAACATTCTTCGATGGCGTCACTACATCGGACGCGATAATAGTAGCGTTGTTTCGCCTTCTCATATAATGGGCATCGTAGTTGTTCTGGCTAAAAATCCTGTCCATCTGGTTTATGGCGACCATGTCGTAAGGATGAACGCCCAGCAGGACAAACTTGGCGTCGTCAAAGACCGACTTATAGCCTGTTCCGATGTCGTACGTCAGCAGTGTTTCCACAGGCGGCAAGAAGTACTTCTTCGGCGGCTGTTGTGTACGATCGTAATCAAGCCGCAGGTCTTTTGTCGAGTCTAATGGGGCAAAGTCGAATCTGTCGCCGTTGGCCTGAACGCCTATGGCATTCTGGCCTTTAATAAGCTTGTCAATGAAGCTTGTGAAAATATCCTTGTTGATCCTCTTTACACTCATCTTCGACCTCTGTCTAAATATAGTATGGTAAGCGAGCAAGCTCCATAGCGATATCAATAGTTATCACTTCTTATCTGCGAGTCGTTGACGCTCAGGAAATCCGCCAAATTTCGGCTGGATATGCACTGCTTCTGGTTTGATAGGAATAGCAGTCCCCGCAGGTAAACTGGCAACCGTCGCACGGTCTCGTCTGGAATTCGGTACCTCATCAGCTACGCTACATTATCTTCGTACTTGAGCTCATGTTCACGAAACCACATACCGTACTAGTACGCCCCCCTGACTGTCAAGAAGATCCCTGTATTCCGGGCAACAAAATATGTCTTAGTTAACCTACTTAAAGACAACCGTTTAACGTCTATCCGGGATTTGATTTCTCAACTATTTTGACTCTACCATATGGATTCCTGCTTTCGCAGGAATGACGCAACGAATCGGTCAATTTGACGAAGGTTACAAACGTCCCGAAAACCAACGAGCCCATTCGGCTGCCCTATCGACAAGGCTGGACCCCATAGACGAGTCGGCAGCTCGAGCGATTAGTCAAGCCAGTCCTCAGCCAGCAGGGCAAAATCAAGCATGTTTATGCCGTTTGAACCATCTATGTTGGCTGTTCCGTCCGGCTTGAGCCACTGCTGACTGAGGAGCATCAAGTCTTCCCAATCAACTATGCAATCGCTGCTGATGTCACCTGGCGGACATAGCGCCTGTGCCTCAAGAACGATATGGCAGACTGTAAGAGGACCGACGCTGTAAGAGAATGAATTGTTGGTGATTTGCTGGACGGGTGAGATTTCAGATATATCGGAACTGCTGCTATTAAAAGCCCATACTTTTGCGGAAACATATTGCCGCAGACTGTTCATATTAAATGCCGCATTTATCGGGTAATCAAAATTCTTATTCACTACTATAAGATGCAATTTGGAGTCATTATCACCGGATACCGAAGCATAAATGGAGCTGTTCTGCTTATCACTCATTGCGGCTTTGACCCTGGTATCACCAAAAGCAGATTTGTCGCCGTCGTAGTCTCTATATATTTTGTAGGCGGCACTTACATAAGCGCCTTCGGAACCCCAGTAGGCGGTCAGGTAGAGGCCGTATTTGCCGAAGATGCCAAGCACATCAGCCATCGCAATACCGCCGGAAAAATGCTCGGGAGCGCCGTAGGTGAATTCAGTGACAGCAAGAGCAGTGCCGGGGTAATAAGCGGCGATGGAATTCCGTATTTTCGGCAAAAGAGGTAAGTAACTCTTACGCCACTGGCCTATCCAACTATCTTCAATATAATCAGGGTCCCACAGCGTTCTTGGTGCCTGCATTCGTGCATCAGCATTCGCTCTGGAGTAGGAGGGCAGCGAATCTGTTATTCTATTGCCGCCGCCTTTTGCCTCCGGATACCAGTGCAAATCAAGGACGTCGAGCAGTCTTCTTCTCTGTGATTCTGAATCCCGCTTCATCTGGTCAAGATAATAATCAATGAACCAGCCATATCCTGTTTTGACGCTGGGCCAATCTGGTGCACTCTGAAGACTCTCGAACTCGCTAAAACCATAAGCCGCTGGGCCGAAGATTTGGGCAGAGGGGTCAACGTTCTTTACTGCCGAAGCCAGAGCAACAGATTTGTCAATGAGTTCACGACATTCGGTCTTCTTGGGGTGAATTCTGGGATGCGTGCTGGGCCATAACGCGGGTTCGTTATCGAGCGAGTAGGCCTTAACGCCTGTTGGTGTAGAGGCGTTGCCGTATCGAGACACGAGAAAATTAACGCACTCATCCATGTACACGTAATTGTCGGTTAAGTCCGGCTGGCCCGGAGGATTACAAAATGGGGTTGGCTTTGCATAGACAATCTCTTTCCATCGGGAAGAAGGAGCCGTTTGTTGCTGTGTTATAGTGCCGTCCTTGTCGGCTGAGACATAGCCGGCCATTTGGAGCGTGACGAGAGAATACATACCGGACTTTATGCAAGAATCCTGAAAGTTGGTCAGAACGATTCCCGGAATCCCCCTTTGCTGTGCCGGCAGGTCACGGACGAGATACTGGTCGCTTTGATGGTACCAATCTGCGCCGGCATTTGAATAGTTGTTTTCCCAGTTGTATCCGGTTAGGCGATTGCCGCCAATTCGTTTTGATGCCAAATTCTCAGTTTCACCGAGTGTAGAATTAGAGCCGTAGATATAGGGGCTAATTGGTGCTCTGTCTTCGGTCGTATTAATGTCAAAGGTCACGTTTAAGTCAGCCCATACAACCGAGGGCGAACCAGTATGCGATAGCACAAAGACAAAGATGATTGTGAATTTTTTCACCGTGCGCAATAGCCTGTAAAACGGGGCTACCCTGCAAGAGTCCCTGCACCCAGGCAGACGTATGCCGCCTCCAACCGTACCCAACCGTCCCCTACACCCCAACGGGAACTACAGCGTCCAGCCCTGTCCGATATGGCGGGTTGAGGAACTCGTTGGCCTCGGGGCAGTTCGTGAACCGCATGGCCTGGGCGTCCCACTCCAGTTTCGTGCCCGGCATCTTCAGGGCGATGACGCCCACCATGGCGATTTCCGTCAGCGGGCCGCCGTAGGAGAAGTCGGACCCCGCCTTGCGGCCTTCGCGGATGGCCTGGAGCCAGTCGTCGTGATGCCCCTTGACCCTGGGGATCTTCTTCTCCGGCAGCTTGTAGGCCTTCATCGCCGTCTCGGGGATGATCCGGACGCCGCCGGCGCCGTGCGAGCCGTACATGATGACGCCCTTGTCGCCGTAGACGTAGGCCCCCGTATCGATGCCCTTTCGGTCCGGCTCCAGTTCCTTCGCCCGCGGAATCTTCTCGGTGCCGCTGTGCCAGATGAGGGTGATGGGCCCGCGATTGCCCTTGGCCGGGAACTCGAAGGTTATGATGTCGCCCTTCGGGTAGGCGTCGCCCTGTGTCTTCGGGTCGTAGTCATTGGCCTGGGCCACTATGGTGCTGGGGTGCCCAAGTCGAGGGCCCAGAAGACGGGGTCGACTACGTGGCAGACCCAGTCGCCGAGCGTGCCGTTGCCGAACGGCACCCAGCCGCGCCACGCTCCCGGCAGGTAGGCGGGATGGTACGGCCGCTCCTTGGCCGGACCGAGCCAGAGGTCCCAGTCCAGTTCGGGCGGAACGTCGTGCTTCTCGCTCAGTACGCGGCAGCGCGTCGATGCCGGAGTTGACGGCCGAGCAGCCGCAGTGGATCGTGTGGACGTTGCCGATGGCGCCGTCCCAGATCCACTCGCAGAACATGCGGATGGTCTCAAAGGAGTGGCCCTGGTTTCCCAGTTGGGTCACCACCTTGTACTCCTGGGCGGCCTTCATGAGGGCGCGGACCTCGCCGACGGAGTGGGCCAGAGGCTTCTCGCAGTAAACGTGCTTGCCCCGCTTGATGGCGGCCATGGCCGCCACGGCGTGGGTATGGTCGGGCGTGCCGACGACCACCGCATCGATCTTCTTCTCCATCTCGTCGAACATCTTGCGGAAATCGCGGTACACCTTGGCCTCGGGAAACTTCTTGATTGCGGAGGCGCGCCGCAGGTCAACGTCGCACAGGGCAACGATGTTGTTGCCGCCAGACACGGCATCGATGTCGCCGCCCCCCATGCCGCCGGCGCCGATGCCGGCGATATTCAGTTTTTCACTCGGCGGGGTCGTCCCCTGCCCCAACACGTGGCGCGGCACAATCGTAAATGCCGCAACGGTCCCAGTCGCTGTTTTCAGAAACTGACGTCGTGACGTTTTTCCGGTTTTTCCACTCATACTCATACCTCACAAAAATGATGTTACTACTTCTCGGCCTCGTCTGGACGGTCCATCGCACATCCTCTCAAACGAGCCAATCATGGACATACCGACCAAGTGTCGCCTGGTCTTAGTGTACCACAATGAGCTCTGCAAAATTGCAGGTTAGGCATATATTATTTAAGGAAATCCGGTTTTGATTTTCTTAAATAATCGCCTAACTATTTGTCAGAGAGCAGCTTACTGTTTGACGAGGAAAAAACAAAAACCGTTTTTTCCTGTCAAAGTATGCCTAACCTGCAATTTTGCAGAAGCCTTTGTACCACATATATGGGAGAAATCCAAGACAGATTATGGTGACACAGCATCATCTTTGCTGATGCTGCTCGACCGGCCAAGCGATCGTGTTGAGCCCGTTCTTGAGGTCTGCGAGTGGGCCGGCGATTGGTCGTGTATACTTTTTGCCGTTGATGTCGGCGTCCACTTCAATAGGGTTGCCGTAACGGTCCTCAATCGTTTGGCCGACGGTCGGAAAGACACCGACCAACTCAGCATTGACCCGCGGCCCTTTCACCTGGAACGGCGCATCATTCACGGAGAACGTGATCGTGGCTCCTCGTGGATGATCTTTGATGGTCAATCCCGTGACATAAGGGTCGACCACGCTGTTCTCATCGCCGAAGGAGCTCTTCTTGGCCCCTTCCAGAAAGACGTTGTAATCCGATGCATAGCCTGGGGCTGTTTTCACTTGATCGAGTCCCTGTCGGACGAAGATATTGTTGAACCACTTGTCGTCCTGGGCGGTGCCGGATTTGCGTCCGGCCATTTGTGTCGTATGCGGCTTGTAGTACTCGGAACGGCGTTCGGTGTCGGGGCTGTAATCGTACCCGCAATCGACAAACAGATTGTGGGCGAACACCGTGGCCTCGGAATTGCTCCTGACCGGCTGTCCGATCAGGATGTTGTTATCGACAAGAGTGGGGCCGTGGTCCATCTCCAGGAAAATGGTGGCGGCTTCGGTGTTGTAGATGATGTTGCGGGTGATCCGGGTGCCCTGGTTGCCGAAGTCCATCCAAATCCCAAAAGCCCCCTGCTCCTGTCGATAGACACCCCGGATCAGATTGCCGCTGATGACGGTATCCACGCTATTGTGAAACTTGATGGCGGCCGTTTCCCACCCGCCGAACTCCTTGCGGTAGTTGGTGTCTTCGATGAGATTGCCGCTGATCAGTGAGCGGGTGGCCCCTTTCTGGCCGGCGATGCCCGCCTGTCCGCACCGCCGGATGACGTTGTTGCGGATGATGTGGTCTCCAAAGGCGTCGATGTCCCTGTAGTCAACGCCCGGCGCATGTCCCAGAATGATGCCAACGCAGCGGGCGTTGGTGATCGTGCAATTCTCGATGATCCAGTACTTTGCCCATCCGCGGGCCGACAGCGCCCATTTGCAGGTCCAAACCCGGCGGCGCCCAGTTCGCAGCCGCGTGCATGAAATGAAAGCCGTCAACGGTGATGTATTTCAAGCCGGTGATTTCAGGCATGAAAATGACTCTCGCGGACGTTGATCTCGGTCAGTTCCGTGTTGGGATTCGCCTTGCCGAAGTTCGCCCAGATGCGTCGTCACGTTCTCATCCACCTGGCAAAACCAGGTGTGCTCGGCCTGTCGTCACTTCCTGTGCTGTCTTTTTCTCGTAGAAGGCCTCGCCATTGAGATAGACGTCTCCGCGATGATGCCACTGGCCGTAATTGAGCCAGCCGCCGGAAACCGTCAGCGCGTAGGGATTGTATTCGCCGAAGAATGAGTTCGGCAGTTCGACTTTCCAAACGCCGCCAACCTCGGGTTTCCAAGAGGTGATACGCTCGGAACCTTTGACGAAGACTTCCTCGCCGGGCGCCGCTCGGTAGGTGATGCGTTTGCTATCATCGGTGCCGCCACGGATGGGCTTGACCCATTCGCGATACGTTCCGGCGTGAACAATCACGGTATCTCCGGGCTGCGCGACGGACGCGGCCTTGTTGATGGTCAGATATGGTTGAGCGTGACTGCCGGAAGCCGAATCGCTCCCTGTCTTTGAGACATGTCCTTCACGTGCGGAAATGCTTTTGGATCCAAAGATAACGGCGATAAATACCGCTATTAGTACAGGTGACTTTCTCATGCCAATGCTCCTTTCTGCAAGTATGGGCCTAGTCTTGCACCAATTCGCCATTTGACCTAATAGCCTGTGCTTCAGCATCCCCTGCTTCCGCAGGGGCAAGCCCGTCCCCGCGAAAGCGGGGATGTCCTATGATACGAGGTATTGCATCCGATCGCAATACCCAGCCCATCCTGAGTCATCCGTGACGGTTTTGCCCTGATTATTTACTATTGGCCTTGATTATCCGACTCTAAAAGTGTAGAATATTATCGTCCTTTTTTAGCGTGTGTTGCTGGGATGAAGATGGCAGGATTACTGGTAGTTTCGGCTCTGCTGGTGGTCTGGCCGGCTTGGCCAAGCGTCGCCGGGCATATCCGGGCAGATGGTACGAGCGACCTCGCCAATAGATACGCCGACGGCCCCGCTCTGTTCGACGACGGCGCAGCGCCGCTTGACTACCTCGACCTGGACGGATTCGTCAATGACTGGCTGTGGACCGGCCGGCCGGGTGGCTGCGAGGCAGACCTCAGCTTCGATGGTGTTGTCGACGGCCTGGATTTTGCGATCTTTGCGTCGCGATGGTCGCATAGAGAAAGCTCCGTGGCGATCATTGTCGATTCGGGCACGTATGCCGGTGCGGCGGGCGAAATCAACAGGCTGGCAGCAGACATTACGAACGACCTGGGCGTCGATGTGTTCGTTTATCCAGATGACTGGCGCGACGCCGCCGACGTCAAAGGTCTGCTCATGAAAAGGTACACTCGAAGCGGCTTAGTCGGCGCGATTCTCATAGGAGAGATTCCGACCGCCTATTCTGAATTTCGCGATGCGGACGTGATGCCTACCGACTGGTACTATCAGGACTTGAGTGATAAGTTCGTCGATTCGGACGGGGACGGCAGGTTCGAGCGCGAGTATTACAGCCTGGAAACGGATGTCACGATGAGGGACATCTGGATCGGCAGGATAAAACCGCCGGTGGGCGGAGACGAAGGCATAATGCTGTTGAAGCGATATCTTGACACAAATCACCAATACCGAACCGGCAAACTCACGTACCGTCGACGGATGCTGTATTTCGGCTCTATCGCCATCAACCAGAACGGAATGAGCCATGCGGATTACGACCATCTCGTCGGGCAGATTAACGATTACACCGGCCTTTACCAGTCCGACGAAGATGTCAATTCGATTTATGACGCCGATCTGGAAACGCAGAAGCAGGCCTATCTTGCGGAGCTGTCGAGCGACTACGAATTCGTCTTCGTGAACATTCACGGCAGCGCGACCAGTCAGTGGCTGGGCGGGTCCACCAGCGTCTACTCCAGTGAGGTGATCCAGGCACAGCCCAAAGTGCTGTTCACCGTTATGGCATCCTGTTCCAATGGTGATTTCACGAGAGACTATTACCTGGCGGGCTCGTATCTGTTCAGCGGCGGCAGCTTGGTGGTCATGGCCAATAGCACTGTGGCAATGGCCGTCGGCGCGACGTCTGTGGAGTTCCTCAAAGACTACATCCCGTTGGGGTTGGGGGTGACATTTGGCCAGATGTACGAGAATGACCTATCGTCGCTGCCGGTTCATCTATTCGGCGACCCGACGCTGACGCTCAGGCCGAAGCCGACCGGCGACGTGCCTATGTTGCACTTGGACACATCATACCTGGATTATGACCGTGTCGCAAGAGGGACAAAATCTCGCCGATACATCGTTTTCAACAATGCCGGACGCAGGCCGTTGAAGGTAAGCTTCAAGAAGGGACGATTCTCGGTCGACGGGGAGGCGGTCAATCTTGGATACTGGGACGTTTTCTACTATGAGCATCCGGATACGGGCGATCTGTTTAGGGATTTCGACGTTCCCGCCAGCAGCTCTAAAACGGTCCCATTTGTCTTCTATCCGAGACCGGACGCACCGGTGGGCAGATATTCGATGACCATACTGTTTCAGACGAACGCCCCAGAGTCTCCGTATCTGGGAATTCGTCTTTCCGGTGACGCTTACGCCCAGCAATAGAAGAGGAATTATGACTCACCGGCTGCCGTTTAGCTTTCGGTCTCGGCAAGAGCGCGATTTATACGCAGAATAGCCTCATCTATTTCCGCAGCACTCTTGAAGCCTATCACAACCGCGTCTACCAAGCCGCCCTGCACGGCGAAGCGAATGGACTTCTCGCGGTCGGCGAAACTGTCCACAGGTCGAGATGACAAGCGAGGAAGAAAAAGCGATTGGGACCTCGTTACTCCTCGGCACCCGTGCCGGGCTGTTCGGCGAGCGCTTCGTGGACTGGTGGGTGAGACTCGTAAAGGCATTCTGTCGCCTTTGGCCAAAGTCGATGACACCTGTTTGAGTAAGGAGAGAACGATGCTCAGACGTGAAGGAGAATATAAGCCTCCAGGCAAGCTGATTGGCGTCACATCCCCAACGTTGTATCTTGGTACGGGGGTAAGTCTTTTCATAGCTGGGGTAGTATTGCTCGCTGTTGTTCTGATTGCTCCGATGCAGCGCACCAGGAGACACCCCGAAGATCCGCACCTGCGCCGGGCAATCACGGGGGCAGGGGGCATGGTAACGGCCGTAGCTGGGGCGGCCATGTTCGTCGTGGGCTACCGACGACGCAAACGGCTGGCCCGGGAAGGCCGGACGGCGCAAGCGGTAGTGATCGGGCGCTGGTGGAGCAGGTGGGGTGGCAAGGCCAACCACTATCATGTTGCCTACGAGTTTGTGGCGCAGCTTCCCGATGGCTCTACGCCTACCGTTGCATGCCGGATATCCAATAGAAAGCTCTATGATCAAGTCCAGATTGGCGATGAGTTCACGGTTCGATACTTACCCTCGAACCTCAGGGTTGGGGAGCCTGAACATTAGAGTACTGCCCCCGGCAGCGGTGCTCTTAATGAATTGACGCCGAGTGATTCCTTTTCTTGTCATAATACAACCCTCTGGTATAACGTTAAGCAACCTTCGCTCTGACAGGACCTGGCGCGTACCTGATTCAGGATAATGCCATATAATATCCGCAGGACACAGGCCAGGCAATCCTCAATTTGCCTGAGTCATCCTCAGTTTTGGTTTGGCTATGAAACGCCGGCAAGTTGCCAGCTCAAGCTGGTCACGCCCAGAAACAGCCCTTTCCGCGAAGAGCCACAAAGGACACCGAGTTCACAGAGGTAAAAACATAGAATGGTTGCTCTGAGTTCTCTGTGCTCTCCTTCGACTGGGCTCAGAGCCTGCCCTGAGCTTGCCGAAGGGACGGCGTCTGTGGCAAAAAACAGTGCGGTCACGGCGTTACTGCCCGGTTCAGCAATTTTCAATCCTTCGATCGTGCTCAGAACTTGCCCTGAGCGTGCCGAAGGGACAGGTTTACAATTGTCAATTGTCAATTTGAGAGCCGAACCAGAAACTGCCAGACTCAAGGTTGTTGCCGGAGCCAATTCTTGGCGAGTTCTACAAGGTCAAAGAAATCCACTACGCCGTCGTAGTTGACGTCGCCGGCGAGCATAGCACCGTACCGCGCTAGCACCATAAAATCCTTAGAGTCTACGATGCCGTCGCCCAAGGGAGTGGGCCCGATGTCATAGAGCGACTTGTCAGTGCCCCAGTTGTCGATCAGCACACCAGATCCACGAGGTCCACCTTGCCGTCGCCGTTGAAGTCCACGATGGGGAGGATCGGCGCTTTGTAAGTCCAATCGTCATAGCGTCGTTGGGGTCGCAGAGGATGTACAGGGTGGAGCCATCGGCACTCACCGATGGGCCCATTCCAGGTCGTTGCGTTGACAATGGGTCCCAGATTTACCGCCGGCTGCCAAGGAGCAGAGCGGCTGGCCCGTCTCGCCACATAGCCGTCCCCCCACGGGCCGAACCCCCCGGGGCGGTCGCTCGCGAAGAACATCAACAGCCCATCGGGTGAGAGCGAGGCGCCAGGCGTCCGCGCCGGGACTATTCACCGCCGGGCCGACATTGACCGGGTCGCCCCAGGGATCGTTCGGGGTCGCACGCTTGCTGACGTAGAAATCAAAACTGCCATATCCGCCCGGGCGGATCGAACTGAAGTAGAGTTCCAAGCCATCCGGCGACACCGCAGGGACAAATTCGTCGTACGAACTGTTCACCTTCGGGCCCAGATTGGTCGCCGCCTCCCAAGGGCTGGTTCGGGTCGCACGCCGGGTCACATAGAGATCAGCCTGCGCCGTACCCTCCGGGCCGGCCGGAGTGGAAATAGAGCTCCAGACCATCGGCGGAGATGAATGCGTCCATATCCCACGTCCGCACTATTGACAAGAGGCCCGAGATTCTCCGGAGCACCCCAGTCGTCCTCGACCGAGGCCCGTTTGCATACCCAGAGGTCCACCAGGCCATATCCGCCAGGTCGGCCCCCGACGATTCGAAGTACACTTCCAGCCCATCCGCAGAGAAACAGTTGATCCATTCGGTCGCTGGGTCGAGGAACGGGAAATCAGATTGGATGTTCACCGGCTCGCCGAAGGTGAAATCCGCATACGCGGCCGGCGAGTCAGAGACCAGAAAGAAAACCAAGCCCAAACAATGATGCTACGAACACTGGAATCTCAAACAGCTTCATTTCCCACCTTCCCTTCTGCCCAAAGGCAACAGACACTACTGGAATCTCATTTACAGGTCTCTCTGCAGAGAAGACGATTTGATAACCGAATGGACCGTTGATGACACGCCTGAGGTTCCGCGGCGTGCCGAACTGCAAATCCGAACCCCTCGCTGAGGATGGCTGACCACCGCCTCATGTCCGCATTCGCGTTTGCCCGGTCGTCCAGATAAGCATAGTACTGAGCACGATGGGAATAGGCGGTTGCATTCTGCGGGTCGGCCTCGATCTCGCGCGTGCAGTCGCCTATTCGCCCACGAACAGCCTTTTGAATTTGATCTTGGAGCAGGCGGGCTTCGGCTCCCACATACTTACTACCAAGGACAGGTTCGAGAATCTCAAGGGCCGCTCCATACTTTGTCATGGTAGACTGCGCGGGCCTGAGACAGGATGCTCTTATGTCGCGAAGCTTCGGCCTCCGCGAACTCGTATCGACTGTGACTCCAGAGCGAGAATACCACGATCAATGCGCCCCCAAGTAGCGACATGGACAGGGCAGCAATGGCCTGGGAGCGGTGTCTGCGGAGGAACTTGTGCAGGCGATACGTTGTGCTGGGTGCCTCGGCGATGACCGGCTCATGTTCCAGATGCCGCTGGACGTCCAGGGCGAGGCCATTCGCTGTCTCGTATCGCCGGGCACGGTCCTTCTCCAGAGACTTCATCACAATCCAGTCGAGGTCGCCACGAACGGCTTTCCTGAGCACGTCAGGCGTGGCGCTGCGGTGCTTCGCCACCTCGGTCAGAATCTCGCCCAGCGTGTGAGTTTGGTGGAAGGCTTGGCAGGTTCCTGCTCCCGGATGACCCGCTGCATCTCGATGTAGCCGGCCTTGCGAAGCTCCTCTTCACTGAAGGGCGTCGTTCCGGTGAGCAATTCATAGAGCAGGACGCCGAGCGAGTAGATGTCGGTGCGGGTATCGATGTCCAGGTCGCTCAGCTCCGCCTGCTCCGGACTCATGTAGGCAGGCGTGCCGATGATGTGGGCGTAGCGGGTAAACAGCGTCTTTTCCGTCAGTCGCTGGTTGATGGCCTTGGCAATGCCGAAGTCGATGACCTTGGGGACCGGCTTGCCATCATGGTGCGTGACCATGACATTGGAGGGCTTGATATCGCGGTGGATAATGCCCTTCTGGTGGGCGTGCTGGACGGCATTGCAGACCTGGATAAACAAGTCCAAGCCGCTCCTTGGTGCTCAGGTTATTCCGGTCGCAGTATTCGGTGATCGAAACGCCCTTGACCAGCTCCATCACGAAGTACGGCCGGCCAGTTTCCGTGGCCCCGGCATCGAGGACCTTGGCGATATTGGGATGGTCCATCATCGCCAGGGCCTGTCGCTTCGACCTCGAAACGGGCGATGACCTGCCTGGTGTCCATGCCCAATTTGATGATTTTCAGGGCGACTTTTCGGCGGATCGGCTCTTGCTGCTCAGCCATATAGACGACCGCCATACCGCCTTCGCCGATCTTCTCTAAGAGCTTGTACCGCCCGATGACCGTGCCAGGCCCCTCGGTCAAAGGTGAAGTGTCGAGGATTATCTGTGCACCTAAAGCGGGCGTCTCAAGGAAGTCACCAGCTTGCTCATTGGCCCTGAGCAAGGCCTCGACACCCGCTCGTAGGGTGGCATTTTGGCCGCAAGCAGCATCCAGATATGCTGATCGCTCCCGCCCAGCCTCCTTTTCAAGCGCCGCGTGATAGATCGGCTCAATATCTTTAAGTCCAGGCTCCACACTGGCCTCCTTTTTAGTTTGCCCCCATACTATAATGCGAAATTCAGGCCAAAACCGGCTCAAGAAAAATCAAGAAAAGTAAGAAGAAATAAAGCAGGGTGGAATTACTCAGCCGCCTTTCTTGATCTGGTCGAAAAGCCAGGCCCGGGCGAAGGACCAGTGTCGAATCGCTGTGGCACGGGAGATACCCAGCACCTCCGCCGCCTGATCGATACTCAAGCCTGTGAAAAAGCGAAGTTTCACCAAATTGGCTTTCATAGAATCTTGGGCAGTAAGTTTTGTCAGTGCTTCGTCCAGAGCAATAAGCTCGTCAGACTTTTCTTCAGCGGCTGCTGCTACACTGTCAAGATCGATTCGTAGGTGGCCGCCTCCGCACTTGGCGCTCTTTTTCCGGCGAGCATTCTCAACAAGAATCCTGCGCATGGCCTCAGCGGCGGCTGCGAAGAAGTGGCCGCGACTCTTCCAGCTCTGGGCTTCCGCACCAACCAGACGCAGGTAAGCTTCATGGACCAGAGCAGTCGCCTGTAACGTCTGGCCCGGCAGCTCGCGAGAAAGCTTTTGAGCAGCCAAAAGCCGTAGCTGCTCGTAGACCAGCGGCAGCAGTTCGTCCGCAGCTTTGGCGTCCCCCTGTTCTATGGCATTCAGTATTCGTGTGACATCGCTCATAGAGACTTTCCACACCAAACCCGCAAGCTAAGCGCATGGCCATGAGCAAGCATAGGCAGTCATAGCTCGAAATCCTCGGATATCTGCGCCGCAGCACCATTATGCCAGAAAGAAGTGGACATTTCAAGCATTGAAATCCTGTGGATTGGTCAGTGCTCGCGCACGGTTGCGGCCTGAAATGGTCCTTTTCGGCGTTAGCTTGATTCTTGGCCAGTTATCGTAAGTGTTTGTCAACACTAATCGTATCTCATTTACAACGGTTGCTACATATTCGTCGACACCGTGTTGGCACCCAAGCAAGAAGATAGTGAAGTGGTTTGCCCTTTCTGCTGGTTTTGAGCGTTTTGGGAGTTGACAAGATGAACCGGGAGTTTTTATGCTACAGACGGTTAAGATTTCAGGCGCCCGTAGCTCAGTAGGATAGAGCATCGGTTTCCTAAACCGGAGGTCGCAGGTTCGAATCCTGTCGGGCGTATTTAGCAGGCTCTGATGTATCAAGAAGTTGCAAGTGGAGGCTGGTCTCTGACTTTGAGCACCCAAAGACAGTTGCAGCGGACCTGCAAGAGAAATCTATCTTAGAGTGTGTGGGCAGTATTGGTTGCGAGCATATCAAGCCGGCATGGGACGAGGCAAAACTCTTTCAGTTTCTAAATGGCTGCCGTGAAGCAGTGAAACTAGACAAAAGTAAGCTACATTTGCTGGTTGATCTTATGGCAGAGACTATGATCGCCGAGGCAGTACTACCCGTCGCCGCGACGGCCGACACGCTATTACGCATAAACTGCCGACGATTGAGTTGGTTAGCCATACTTTAGCCTCCAAATTATTCAACGGTTTTAGAGTACCAAATCGGGTGCTGGATTGCAACTGACCAGGAAAAATAGGCACAGGTTTCACGGATTAGACAGTGTGAATCCGTGTAAATCCGTGTCTAAAAAAGGTGATCGAAAAGGATTCTGCGTTGCGGTAAAGATGTCAACCCAGATTAACACGACTCAGAATTTGAATTATCCGGAATTTAATAAAAATGGCATTTTTCGGCTATTTTTCAGAGACCATAGCCAATATCCGTTCAAGAACGCGGTTTAGAAGTCATACTGTGTGGAATAGGTAAAATAGGCAAGAAAAAACAGGGTAAAAAAGCATGAAAAATGCACAGAAATGCACAGAAATTAGCGGAAATTTGCAAAAACGCGCGCTTTTGAGTAGAAATTGACAAAAATTTGTCACTTTTTACAAATTAACATTTTGTCAAACTGGGAGGCATGGGGAATTATCTGTTTGGGGTTTGGCCACGGATTACACAGCCAGATATAGCCACGAAAAAGCAAAAAAGTCTTTGACACGGATTTACGCAGATTGACACTGTTTTTTATTTGCAACAGAGCGGCACGCCTACTCCGCCGAAGCGGCTGCGAAGGCTGGAAGAGAGCACAGAGATGTAGTCAGGTTCGTGTTCTTGGCGAACATTCATCTCAAAGCGAGCCCTTCGGCTGTGCTCAGGACAGGCTTTTTCAGAATGCAACGCCATCGACCACAAGGGCTTATCGCCCTTCTATAAAGCTGACTCCATGGAGCACAGCCTTGAGGTAGATTGCTGAGGCAGATTTTCTTGTTCATTGTTCAGAGTTTGTTGTTTGTTGTTACAACTCAAAACTGAGAACTTAAAACTTAGAACTAAAAAACGGTGCCCCCAGATCTCACCATATTCATACTGACCAATATACTTGAGCGGTCAAGATAATGCAAGCAAAAAGTATGCTTTTAACTAAAGAATATATATTGACAAAATGCGGAGGTCAAGGTAAAATTGCGCATATTTCAAGGGGAACTATGTATGACACAAGAAGATGAATCAGTAGCATCTCCTGGCAAGGAGATACGTAAATTGCTTCAAGACCGTGGTTGGACGCAGGATGATTTGGCGCGGATATTGAAACGGCCTTTACCAACAGTCAATCAGATTATTCAGGGGAAAAGAGCCATAACCCCTGATATGGCGATTGTGCTTGCGGCGGCATTTGGTACAACGCCAGAGAAATGGGTAAGTATGGAAGCCACATATCGATTATCACTGGCAAAGGCCAACCCCGACCCAGTGCAGAAGCGAGCAAAACTCTACGCTTATGCTCCGATTAAAGATATGCAGAGGAGATTATGGATTAAACAATCCGACAATATTGAAGAGCAAGAACAAATGTTATGTCGATTTTTTGAAGTAAATTCTCTGGACGAAGAACCTCAAATAAACATGGCTACACGAAGACCTTCCGGCCCCCAAAACTTGACAATAAACCAAAAAGCTTGGTGTTTTCGCGCCAAACAATTAGCCAAATCTATTCAAATTTCGTCTTTTAGGAAATCAAATCTTAATCAAGCAGCATTAAGATTGCGAGAATTAGCGGCCTTTCCAGAAGAAGCGAGGCACGTATCAAAGATTCTTGGTGATTATGGAATTAGATTTCTTGTAATAGAACCCTTGCCCAACTGCAAATTAGACGGAGCGACAATATGGTTAGATGAAAATTCTCCCGTAATTGCTGTATCTCTTAGGTATGACAGGATAGACGCATTTTGGTTTACTCTTTTACATGAGTTCTATCATGTTGTCCATGAGGATGCATCGATAGATGATGATTTATGTGGAGAAGGGCAAATGCCCTCTATTGCTAAAGTCGAAGTCGAAAGAAGGGCAGATATAGAAGCATCAGAGAAACTTGTGCCAGCAGAAAAATTAAATTCATTTATAACGCGAGTAAGCCCGTTATATTCAAAAACTCGCATTATTCAGTTTGCCCACACAATTCAAATTCACCCTGGCATAATTATTGGTCAACTTCAATACAGAGGTGAAATTGGCTATCAAGCGAACCGAGAAATGCTTGTTAAAATCAGAGAGATAGTTGCAAGTTCTGCCCTAACGGATGGGTGGGGATGTAATATAACATTAAGCACAAATTAAATGGAGTAGTCAAAATGTTAACATTAAAGAGAACAAAAGCGGAGTATTGCCAAGACATTGTCAAGAAATATGTTAATGTAACTAATAAAGACGAATGGGATTTGGTGGAAGTTGCCAGATGGGCAATAAAACAAAATTTGTGGGAATCTTCTCCTGCAAATGCCCTTAAGCAATGTGCTCATGACCTCGCCAGAGCATTAAGAGATGAATATTTCACTGACCCTCAAAGTCGAAGAGTTCGTAAAAAACATGCTTTCAAAACTACACAGGGTTGGTTATGGTCTGATATTGAACTCATTAAACCAGAGCATATGCATCTATCTTTACAACAAAGACGTGGTTATATAGTGGGGGATTGCAAACAATTAAAGACAGACCTCGACAGCTATAATGATAACAATCCTCATGGAGTGCAAATACAAATGAGTTTTAACTTTACTGAAGACTTACATGAGCTTGCAATGCCTTCAACGTATCCAGACCGTAAGCCGAAAAATTGAGGCAATTAAAAATTAGTCTTCGTAGCCCCATCTTTTTCTTGCGGCTTTTTTGGCAATTTCAGACCGTTCTGCTTCTGTCAATTTAGCAGCGCGGGCTTTCCCGCCTTTAAGCCCACCAAGACGCCCCAAGGTTACAGCAGCAGGATTTTTGAGATTATCAGGTGCTATTTCAGGGCATGATTCATTAGTTGTTTGACTGACAATATCTGGCGCCAATTTATTCAAGTCCATTTTACCTTTTTTGCTTGACCGCTTACGCATACACCAGCATCTTACTTAGGGGATAAGCTTTTACCAAGATAAAATTTTTTTACATTTCAAATTGACCCACTAGGCAAAACTTGTATTTCTGGTTATCATGACATGCGCCGCTTTAGTTGAACAATTCTGCCTCGCTGCACCAGAAATCTGGGGACACCATACTTATTTCTCCCTATTAAACGCCTGGGTATGCAACCAAGCCTTTCGATTCCACGATAATATTAAAATCTTCCTCGAAATAACATCCCAAATACCATTGCGTCCGCCCTGAGCGAGTCCCGACAAGTCGGGACGAGTCGAATGGGTTCGGCTCGGGTGTAATCCATTTCTTATGGGCATAATATAGCAAAATCCGGCACTATTTCAATCTTGCCTTTCCGGTTTCGGCGATTCTCTTTCCGGGCCGGCAAGCATTGTTTTTCTTAGCCGGAATATTTCTTTGCCACAGAGAACACAAAGAACTCAGAGTAACTACTCTAGTGCTTTGTCGCCGCTCAAACGATGGATGTCATTGCGAGGCCTTCGGCAAGCTCAGGATAAACTGCGCGAAGCAATCTCTGTTGTTCCATGAGGGGATTGCCACGGCCTGCAAGGCAGGCCTCGCAATGACATAAAAACGCTGATTTACCGCTGTGAACGGTTACCTTTTTTTTAAGTTTTAGGTCCGTTTCTGCTTGACAAAGCCTGACTGTGCTGGTACCGTAAATGTCAAATGTCTTTTTGTGGAGGATAAAGTCATGAACAGGTTCCTACTCTTGGCGGTTGTGTCCATTCTGGCGATTTCAAGTCTAATCTTTGGGCCTGCCCTGAGCAAAGTCGAAGGGGCTATTGTCTACTCAGGATCGCAGAATGTCACGCTCCAGTTGAAAGGCGGTCCGAATCTGCCCGCTCCCCCGGCTGAGATGGCAATGATTAGCATTGCCGGGGCCAGCGAGAGGTGGGACGACTTCACCATCATCCTGGAGTACGAAATGGCAATGCCGGGAATGACAATGACGCTGGGTAAGACGAGGTTGACTATCCTTGGCGGTATGGGTTTGGGCATGGCGATGGGGGAGGTGGTTGGCCTAGATATGGTGGGGATGGGGGTGGCGTTCAATCTCGCTGCCGGGGCATTGATCGGCCCCGATTCGCCTACTGCTGACAACGGCCAGGCGGTGCTCCTTTCTGAGGCCATGAGGGGGCAGATACTCAATGGCGAATTTGGCGCAATGGGCGGCTATATCGGGCTGGTTCTGCCAGGCAGCGAATACCATGCCTGGCTGCACCTGGCAAACATGTCTAACATCGGTGAAAACGACCAGATGCGCCACATTCGACGGATGGGCGTATGAAGACGTGCCCGGTGCCACCATCCGCGCAGGTGATACCGGCCCAGGGCCGGGTCAGTGCGGCTGGCAGAGCGGCGACCCGCACAAGATGCACTTCCCGCAACTGCCAGATGTCGAAGGCTGGGATGTCGATGTCACGTACGCCAACATTCTGGCGGACGACTGGAAATGCTCGGAAACCGGCCCAGTAGAAGACATCCACTTCTGGTATTCCTGGCTGGGCGACAAGATCGGGATAATCACGGTATCCGTGTAAGCATCTAGTCCAACAAGCCCGATGACGGCAAGCCCGGCAGCTTCAGTCAGCCCGGATAAGCTGCTCTGGGAGAGGGACTTTAAGGCCGACCAGTTCCAGACCTATGCTACTTCGGAAGCGGCAACCAGGGATTCATGATGGGCGGCCAAGGTAGGGCGAACGACCATAAACAGATTTTTCAGTGTGACATTGTAGATATTCCCGACCCGTATGTTCAGCAGCAAGGCAGGATTTACTGGCTGGTCCTTTCAGTTTGGATTCGAGACCCGGTCGGCACGCATATCGGCTGGAAAACATCAAAGGAGCATTTTGAGGATGACGCTGTGCACGGTTCGCCGGACACGGGCTGGAGGAGCTGCGGGATCCGCTGACGCGCGAGTCGCTGGATTTGGCGTTTGTGATTACCGGCAAGGAGCAGCCGCCTGAGCCCAAGAGCGACCTCGGTGATGCTCCGGACAGCAGTAACACTGCTGGAGTACAGATGACAGCGTATCCTAAGGGCGGGCCGCCCGGCGTGCAGGCGAAATATCCGACTGTGTACCAGTGCTGGTTCTCCGCCATACGGTCCGATCCATTGGCAGCCCATGGCGGTAGCTTATTTGGGCGAGGCGTCAGCCTCGAAAACGAAGCAGATAGTCGGCCCAGACGAGGATGGGACAAATAACATTGTGCCGCCGAGCGATAGCCCTGACCTGGATAAAGCAGACGATGGCGTGCAGGTGCCGCTGGTTCTGCCGTACTGTGGGCAGACGAGTTTTGATCTACCGCGTAACGGTTGTGCCATTGGCGATGATTGAGCCGCCGCCTCTGTATGTGAACGTGTGGTTCGATTGGAACCGCGACGGCGACTGGAACGATGTGCTGCTGTGTCCGGATGGGACGCAGGTTCAGGAGTGGGCGGTCCAGAATCAACTGCTGCAGTTTGTAACATCAGGCACGTACGACGTTACTACGCCGGCATTCACCTGCTGGCAGCCTCAGGCAGTCCCGGCGGAAGAGCACATCTGGATGCGAATAACACTTTCCGAGCAGCAATGGGGCATGGTTACTTCCGCCGCTCGCGCCGGCGGGGACGGCCCTGCGGCCGGCTATGAGTTTGGCGAGACGGAGGATTACTATTTTCTGCCAGAGGTGGAGGTGCCGCCAGAGCCTAAGCCGCCTGCGGAGCATCTGAAGTGGTCTCAGCCGCCCATCGAGTGGGACTCGATGTCCAAAACGCCTTTATATTGCGGCTGGAACGAGCCATCTTTCTGCATCAAGCCCACTGGTGTGCCCTCGCCGAATACTGTTTGGAAAATGGTCGCGGATGATTTCCGCTGCCTGGGCAGTATGCCCGTAACCTCTGTTCACTGGTGGGGCTCTTACGAAGGTTGGACTGGCCGCGGGCCGCCGGCCACTAAGCCGGTTGCCTGGCAAATAGCGTTCTGGTCAAATGTCCCTGCCAATCCTGATGTCAAGCCTCCGTTCAGTCACCCGGGCAGGCTGCTCTGGCAGATGGAGATACCAGCCGACCGCGTGCACGAAGAGTGGGCAGGCATCGACAGATTTCCAGAGAAACCTTCGGATACCTGCTTCCAGTATTATGTGGAACTGAAGGCGCGGGAGTATTTCTGGCAGCAGAAGTATGTCGATTCGGCTACGGCAGATGATGTCTTCTGGCTTAGCATTACGGCCATTTATCCGCCGATCACAATTCCGTACCCGCAGTGGGGATGGAAGACCCGGCCGCAGCACTGGATGGATGATGCGGTAAGGTTCCAAGTGGTGGGCCCGTTCCCGACAGCCTTTTCCAACGACTTTGGCATCGAGGAGCTTATCAGCACGTACTGCGGCCAGATTCAGAGCTACGATATGACCTTTGAGCTTGACACCGATCCGAATTACATCAAGTGGGAGCAGGCGTACACGGGCATCCGTGACTGGCCGCACTACGAAGACGAGGAATCTTTGGCTATAGAGACAACAGCAGCCACAAAGTGGACTCAGAAACCGGATCTCAGTGAAACAGGTCTGGATGTGGACGCGACAGACGATATACCGCCAACGTGGTCGCCGCAGGCTCTTGCCGACGATTTCAAGTGTGCTACCACCGGGCCGATTACGCACATTCGCGTTTGGGGTTCGTGGTACAACGATATTCTGCCTGCGAGGTTTCCGGAAAATGTGGTCTTCAAATTGGGCATTTACGAGGATATCCCTGCCAGCCAGAGTCCGACACGCTACAGTATGCCCGGCAAATTACTGTGGAGCCGAGATTTCAAATCCGGCGAGTTTGCTGCCATCAAGTACGCTGAAAGGTTGAAGGAAGGCTGGTATGTGCCGTGCAAGCCAATTTACGAGCCTTCCGCAGATACTATCTGCTGGCAGTTTGATTTTGACATGGACCGCTCCCAGGCATTTGTCCAGCGGCAGGGCACTATTTATTGGCTGGCTGTTCAATCGCAACTGGTACATGCACCAATGACCGAGGCGACACGGTTCGGCTGGAAAACCTCGGCGGACCACTGGAACGATGATGCGGTCTGGCGTACGGAAATAATGCCGATCTCTCGCCCGTGGGAGGAACTACTATACCCACAGAGGCATCCGTTGGAGGGCAAATCCATCGACCTAGCCTTCGAGCTCAGCACTGAGACTCAGAAGGAGCAACTACAAATCCGGCGCCTCGTAGCCGATGACTGGCTGTGCACTCGTATAACTCCGGTGACGGCCATCGTCTGGTGGGGCTCGTATATCGGCTATCAGTATGAGGCGTGCCAGTGTCAGCAAATGACGCCGCCGGCCAAACCCGACTATTTCCTGCTCTCGGTCTGGACCGATGTGCCGGCGTCCTCTGCCGTTCCGTATAGCCATCCGCGCGAAAAGGTCTGGGAGTACAAGGCCTACGATTATGACGAGGTGCTGGTTGGCTACGACAAGCATCCTGAGTACACCATATTGATTTATCCGCCACCACCGGTTAGACGCGAGCCGGTGTTCCGTTATTCGGTGCAACTGCCGAAAGAAAACTGGTTCTGCCAGAAGAGTGTCAACAGCGTCTACTGGCTGAGCATAGTGGCTGTCTACAAGAATCCGCAAGATGTCGGCTATCCGTGGGGCTGGACAAACCACAAGTGTACAACGTGGGAGACGCCCACAAGCCAAACCGGGCAAGTGCTGCATTGGAAGCTGGATGAGACATCCGGCCTAATTGCCGGCGATGATAGCGGCAACAACAATGATGGCACGCTCATCGGCGACGCCAACTGGGCGGCCTGCTGCGGGCATGTTTGTGGAGCGCTCGACCTTGACGGCAAGGGCGACTACGTTAAGGTTGACTCCCCGACAGGGCTGAATTTCGCCCCGGGTTCATTCTCCACCTCAGCGTGGGTAAGGGCGAGGGAAGTCACAGGCGGCTGGCGACCATAATGGAGTACGACCGCGACGGCTGGGACCGCAACAGGTTCGGGATGTGGCTCACCGACGACGGCAGATTCCACTTCAGGGTCGGCTGGAATGCATGGCAGACAAACCAGAAGCTCAACGCCAACCAGTGGTACATGCTGACCGGCGTGTACGATTCCAGCACAAAGAAGTTCAGCATGTACGTAGACGGCCAATTCGATGTTGCGGCTGACCTGCAGAAGGGTTTTGCACTGGCAATGTCGCCAAGCTGACGGTTGGTGTGCGTGGAGCAGAAGATGACGAGTACTTCAACGGGCTGATTGACGATGTTCGAATCTACAATTACGCCCTTAGCGCAGACCAGGTCAAGGCCCTATATGATGCGAGCCGGAATGATGATGCCGTAGCCGGGCACATGGTGACAGATGCGACCGGTGCGTCGACATGGGTCTGGCAAGAGCTGTATGACCAGGTTGGTATGAGTGAGGATATGTCGTTTATCCTGTTCACTGAGCCGGGCTGTTTCCCGTGCACATATTCGACCTACGGTGACTGGTTAGCTTCTGGCAAGCCCGATTGCTGGTGTGCACGGCCCAACGGCAGCGGCTATCAGTGCGATGGTGACGCCGACGGCAAAGATTCGGGCGGCATCAACAAGTTCCGCGTATTCACCGGTGACCTGAATCTGATTGTGGCCAACTGGAAGAAGAAAGCCGGCGACGCGACTCTTGATCCCTGTGCGGACATCGACCACAAGGATTCGGGCGGCATCAACAAGTTCCGTGTTTTCACCGGCGATTTGAATAGACTCGTGATCAACTGGAAAAAGAAAGATGCGCAGCTTCCAGGTGATTGTCCGAGGCCGGAATAGGCTTGTTTCGACACAGATTAACACTGATTAACACGGCAAGAAAATTAGCAGTTGCATGACAGTGTGAATCCGTGTAAATCCGTGTCTAAGGCAGAAATGGTGGGGCTTGCCCCACCCTACGGTTTCTTCTCGCGGTAGGCTTTGCCGGCTCTGTAAAGCTCCAGGCGCGACTCTAACGTCGCCGTGGAGGCCTTAGGATTGTTGCGGACGATTTCTATGGCCTGTAAGGTCGTGCGCACGGCCTTATCGAACTCGACCTGCTTCGGCGTATGCGGCTGCCAGGGTATCGAGCAGCGGGGGCGACTTGTATGCCGTAGCCTTGCAGGCCCACTCGGCTAACTGGACCGCACGAGGCCCGTCACGGAGTATGCTTCAGGGCAAGTCGCCAGCACCCACGCCAGATTGTTGGCAATGGACACGTCCCCAGGGTTTGCCGCGTAGGCGGCCTCGAGGTGCATCAGGGCCTCGCCGTACTGGCCGGTGTGGCTGAGCAGCGCTCCCAGCAAGCCGTGCAATCGTGGTGCTGTTGGGCATAAGGGCAGCGGCCTTGCGGGCGTAGGGAATGGCTTCTTCCTCCCGATCGATCCGGGCCAGGCACGAGGCCAGCAGGTATAGCGACTCAACGTGATTCGGCTCTTCCGTCAGGGCCTTCTGGAATTCCTCGATGGCCTGGGCGTACTGGTGGCGATGCTCATGGAAGGTCCCAGCGCGGTAATGGGTGTAGTAGTCTGCAAACTCCTGGCGGATCTCGGCGAACTGCTCCGGCCTGATATTGACGAATTCCGGGATGTTGGCGGCGCGGTCCGCCGCCGTAAAATGCTCCAAAAGCACGGGGGGCGTGTCGTTGCCGTCGGCGTCGATGTGCGTCAGCCACAGCTGCGTAAAGGGGCCGCCCGCCTTGGAGGCAAAGACCAGCCACCTGCCGTTGGGCGACCAGCTATGCCAGGAGTTCATCTTGCCGGGGAAGTTGCATCGCATCCTCCTGGGCGTTGCGCCTCCGGCCGAGGCATGATGTAAAGGGTGCTGTCGGGCCGCAGCAGCATGAACGTATCGCTCTGGCAGAACACGATCCACTTTCCGTCGGGAGAGAATCGTGGGAAGTAGTTGCTCTTTCCGTTGTCGGACGCCCCCGGCAGCGGGGTGGGCTGACCGCCTTTGCCGTCATTGAAGGCGATGCGATAGATGTCGTAGCGGAACTTCTTGCCGCCTTCGAAGAACTCCGATACTTCCTCCCGCGTGACAAGTGCAGAGGAGGGGTCTTTGAGGTTGGGCAGCTTATAGCACTTGCTGCGGGCAAAAAGGATCGTCTTGCCGTCGGGACTCCACACGGGATTGCTCTGCACATACTGGCGGTCGTCGGCGCCCTGGAGCGGAAAGAACTGCTTCGTTCTGCCGGTCGTAGACGACCAGGATGCCCGTGACGGGGAAGAATCGCTGGGAATAAAACAGCTCATCCACCGCCGCGAACACGGACCGGTCCTTGACCGTGCTGATGACGTACCGCCCGTCAGGAGAGATCTGAGACAGCAGTCCAAAGGTAGGCTCTTTGTCCTCACGGCGGTAATCGCTCCAGGAGATCACCTTGCTCTTCTCCAGGATGGTCTGACGTTCGATCTCTGCGATGACGTAAGAGCCTTTGTCGCTTCCGTAGTCGACGTCCATCGCTAGGGTTTTGCCGTCGGACGTGAAGGAATGGCAATTGCCGCAGACCTTCATGTCCGTCAGCAGAGTGGGCGGCTTGTACGAGGAGACATCTCCCAGACGCCAGCGGATGGACTCGAGGTTCTCGAGGACGTGGCGAAACGGCAGCGGCACATCGCGATAGAAGATCGGCGCCCCGACGGCATCGTCCGAGGTGCTGAGTTTGAAACGCCCGCGCGACAGTGCTCGGTCTAAGTTTGCGCTATGGAAGCCTGTGATCGTCACAGTCGCGGCCTGGCCGCCTGACAGGCTCTTTATCCGCTCCCAGGTGTCCGGGGCAGGCATCCATCGGCGAGGCTTGTGACATCGGTGCTGGTGGCTTATAGGCGGCTGCGGCCTTTGAGAGAGTCCTTGGATCGTCATCGCGTGCCCGTGGCGGCGTCGCCCCTTGCGTGAGGACGTAAAGGTGGTCGCTGCTATCGCCGGACACGACCTCGATCAGCCAGGTATCGGCCTCGGCAGCAGGGTCGCTCCACACGAATGTCGGGGCGGCCATATCCGGCGGGAACACAGCCTCATCCAGGGGGTAGTCAACTTTTAGCGGCGGCAGACTATCGCCGGTCGAAGCCGCCCGAACTGCTTGAAGGATTGCCTCTCGCAGTGTCTCATTAGATGTAGATAGAGAGGGATCAAGGGTCGCCCCCGCGTGCGCGGGGGCAAGCCTGCCCCTGCGGAAGCAGGGGTTATGCTCGCCCAGCAGGGGATGGCCAGCCAGGCCTGTCCCTTCGGCAGGCTCAGGGCAAGCTCTGAGCGAAGTCGAAGGATTGGCCACGCTGGCAAGTATCCCAACAACCAGAACCACAAGGATGGCACGTCGCATAGAATATGTTAAACCACTCGGCGTCTGCGCAGCCAGGTGACAAGCCCTATGCCGAGGCCGCCCAGAACCAGGGCAGCCGGTGCGGGTATCGCACCAGCGCCAATCCCGCGGCCGGCTACGTCCTCATACGCCCAACCGGGAAATCTGACGCCATGGGTGGGCAGACCCATGTCCCATTGTTCTGACATGCACAGCCAAGCATAATGGGGGCTGCCGCCTGGGATATCCATCATCAGGCCGATATAGCCGCCGTCTTCGCCAAATTGGCCGACGCCCAAATCGGATAGGACAGCCCAGCCGACATTGGTCAGAGGAGAATCTGGGCCAATGATGGCTCCGGCAGCCAAGTTCAGCGCATACGGCATCTGCATGCTGCTCATGTCAAAAACCCCGACTATCATACTCATGTACGCTATTCCTGTTGGGGTCGTACCCATTGGGGCGTAAATAGCCAAATGGGACATGCCCGTCATTGCCATTATGTCGTAGTCCCACCGTAGATCGACCCGAAAATCGTCCCATTCCCCAGTCTGTTGGTCGGTCTGGCCGGCAATGTGAATGGTCATGGAGGCCATCGTGATCGGGGGGGTTGATTGGGGATCTAATGTAAGCGTCACATTTTGGGAGCCCGGATAGACAATGGCCCCAAATGTCGGACCGGGCAGTGCGAGGACGAGCACAGCAGCCAACAAAAGGAACCTGTTCATGACTTCTCCTCCTATTCCGAAACCTGATGATTCACTTCGTGCCCAAAATAGTACGGTTTCACTCTACCGTCATTGGCAGCACACTTGATCGGACACTCTGAAGTCCTCCTTGATACCAATACCTTGAAAAAATAGCTTACCAGCACGCCAGAGATATGTCAAATAAAAAAGCTCTCAATCTTTGGGATTTTTGCATGTTTTTCAGCGATTTGCAGTTGGCATGCCTTATATGCGTAGCCTTACCACGACCATATAGTTTACAATTATTGGAAAACGTATGATAAACTTGGAAGGGATGTACACTATGAAGGTTAAGCAAGGCTCTGGGGGACCCCGCCCGGCGGGAACACTTAATTGTGGATTGCTCCTACGGATAACGGCGGTGGTTTTGCTGCTGGTGACAAGCCCAAGGATGTCAGTAGCCCAGGGAAAAGTAGAGGCAGCAAACGCCGTGATCTGGGACACGCAGTCGCCTTTTGCGGATACGGTCGATATCCGAGATAGGACCAACTGGAGGCCTGTTCCTGCCGACCTTCTTACGCTTGAAGCCAACCCATCTGCCGCCTCTTCGGACCCAGGCTACTATGGAAGAGAATACTCTTTCAATGGAGATGCGATAGTAGAAAATGAGCACTTAACCGCCGTGTTCTGGTCAAGAAAAGGAAAGGTGATTATCTATCCAAAAGTCCATGCAGGCCAAATGAAGATAGAATTTGTCCCTCTTCAGCTCAAAAGAACGCCGGCGAGTATTACTTGTTGCAAGATATTGCAGAATACGGGTGACGAAGCGGCTTTGGAAGTCTCTTTCTCCGGCGAGGCGGCGAGAGAGAATGTGTCAGCCATTTTCTCGTTCAGCAAGACGGAGATTGTCGAGATTAAACCCGCTGAGAATACCAAGGGCATAAGCCTTTCTGGTCCAATTGAGTATGGTATAGTGCCGGATTTTATTGGCGACGATCTCATATTCGACGCCAGAGAGTACCCTTCAGTGAATACACTCAGCATTGCCTCGGAGAATCTTTTCTTAGGATTACTGAAGGGAGAAAATAGTATGCTGGTCGTCACATGGCCGAAGGGAAAGCAACAGATGAGGCTTGCGCTTGAAGATGGACAGGGCCAGGCCCGCCTCATCAAATCTGTTGACTTTGACAATGACGGGCAGAGCATTTACCTGGCCATCTTGGATGCGCCAGGCATCTGGCATAAAGAGCAGTTGCAGCCCTCTTATCTGGAAAAGGATGTGGCTATCAATTGGAAAAGTCCCTTTCCTGCAAAATGGGTTACCCAATTGTATGAAGCAGACGTGAAAACTACCTTTACGTTTAGAGAATCCAAAGGAAATATCTGGCGAGGTGTAGCTGGTTCTTATGTCTACCCTGTCTGGTTTAGTGGCCAGGACACGTTCTACCATCTCAGTAAAAAAATACTGCCAAAGGAAGAATCTCTGATCTATTTCCTGGAGGGGAAAAATACGCCCCGGTCGATTTCTACTCCTGTTGATATTGCCAAGGCAACGCTGGGCAGGCAAATGTGCGATGCTATACTTGACCTGCCGGGGCGGAAATTGCGTACCCATCATAGAAGGGGTAGCGCAGGCATCCGTCGCGCCTGTACCTGCGGCTGTACAGAGGCAATGCAGGCAGTTTTTGAGGCCGGCGAAGAAGTCCAGAGAAAAGAATACGTTGAGGGAGCCGTAGACGATATGGTCTACTTTGTCACCCGGCACATGGAGAGAATCAACGAATACCTGGATTTTGCCAAAAGCATGATGGAGTTTCTAAGTCTGACAAGGAAATCCCACGCCGACTTGAAACCATTTCTTGCGAGTTTGGAGTCAACAGCGCAGGAGATAGTCCAGGAATACAATAGGCAGAGAGATAATATCAAAAGTCTGGAATATACCGGCGAGTTGGCTCAGAAGACAAAAGCTCTTACCGCCAAGAAAGACCCGAAAAGCCTGCCAGCCTATTCGGATCTCAGCGAGAAATGGAGGGCAATGGGCGGAGCTGCAAGACACCCTTGTTGCTCAGTTTCACAGCTTAACAAGGAAACTATCTCAGCAGGCAGGTTATGGTTGCGTGAATCAACCCCAAGGCTGTTCAAATAGCAGAAGAGGTCAGAAGGCGTTGCAGGAAATGCCTTAGAAATCCTGATGGCTACGAAATATGGGCTGATTATTGAAGATACGACTTAAACTGACCGACTCGCGGTGTCATTCCTGCGGAAGCAGGAATCTATTAACACATCGGTTGAGTGGATTCCCGCTTGCGCGGGAATGACAAATTGCGATGTCCTGTTGAACTCTGGAGATTAGAAACGCAGAATTATGAACCATTATATTGTTCCTGTATTTGTTCTATGTGGGACTTTAGCAGTGCTTGCGGGCTGTGGCCGGAGCGAGCCAGACGACGCCCCAAGCGAAATAAAGACTAAGTCCGGCGCTAGTGATGGTTCTGATTCCAGGCGGCCGGTTCATGATGGGAGATGAGGATGAGGTAGATGCAACGCCTCACGAGGTTGTTGTAAGCTCATTCTACATGGACAAGTACCTGGTGACTCAGGAGCAATACCAGAGAGTCATGGGAGAAAATCCCTCCCGTTGGAAGGCAGGACAAATCCCGTGGAGCAGGTGCGTTGGTCCGATGCTGCAAGATACTGCAATGCCCGTTCTCGCTTGGAAGGGCTTCAGCCTTGCTATGATTTGAAAACCTGGGAATGTAATTTTGATGCAAACGGATACAGGCTGCCCACGGAAGCGGAATGGGAATATGCCTGTCGGGCAGGAACCAAAACAGCATACTTCTTCGGGAATGACCCCTCAAAACTGACGGATTATGCCTGGTTTGACAAGAACTCCGGCGGACAACCTCAGCCGGTAGGTCAGAAGCTGCCCAATCCGTGGGGACTGTACGATATGTACGGCAACGTCTGGCAGTGGTGCAACGACTTCTACAAAGTGGACTACTACCAGGAAGCTCCCAAGGAAAATCCCAGAGGGCCGAAGACCGGCGAGACCAAAGTCGTTCGCGGCGGGGCATGGAAATTCAGCGCGCAGAACTGTCGCTCCGGTTATCGTTACAACGAAGATCCCGGCTATGCGGATGTCTGCTTTGGATACGACATCTATGGCTTTCGCTGCGTCAGATCCGCCGGTAGCGGTGTCTCAAATGCCCCTTCACCTCTCTTACCGCCGAGACCGCAGAGATCGCAGAGTTTTTCGACTTCAATTTCTTCTCGGCGCTCTCGGCGTTCTCTGCGGTTGAGTCCCGATAGTCAATCTTGGAGGAGGATAAGAACTTGACTGACCGCAGATGCGTATTTATTTACGTCGGTGTCTCCGAGCGTATAACCAAAATAGACTCTACTTCGGGAGACAGGATATGACAGCCGCTCAGATGGAAAACCCACTATTGGCAGCCCTAAAGCAGAATCTGCAGAGTGTTATCTACGGTAAGAGTGAGTGTATTGACGTAATGATTATCTCCCTGCTGGCTGGCGGGTCTGTTTTGATTGAAGATGTGCCGGGCGTGGGCAAGACGACCCTGGCCAAGGCATTGGCTAAAAGCGTTGACGCCAAGTTTCGCCGGATACAATTCACGCCCGATCTATTGCCTGCGGACATCCTGGGCTCTTCTATCTACAACCCAGTTAGCGGAGATTTCAGGTTCGATCCCGGCCCCATCTTCTGCAATATCTTACTTGCCGATGAGATCAACCGTGCTTCGCCCAGAACCCAGTCGGCTCTGCTGGAGGCAATGAATGAGAATCAGGCGACGATTGAAGGTGAGCGTCGTCCGCTGCCGAAACCGTTTATGGTGATTGCCACGGAGAACCCCATCGAGTTCCACGGCACCTATCCGTTGCCCGAAGCTCAACTGGACCGTTTCCTGGTCCGGCTTGCCATAGGTTATCCGACAGCGGAAGTGGAGGTCGAGATTCTCAACTCTCATGCCAGCAGCGAGCCGCTCGATAGGATTCAGCCGGTACTTAAGCTTGAACAACTGCGGCTGATCCAGCAAGAGGTCGCCAACGTTCACGTGGATGATGGTATTCTGGCGTATATCGTTGAAATCATCCACGCTACCCGCCGCGATAATCGGCTCGAGCTGGGCGTCAGCCCGCGCGGACTCTGATGCTGACTCAAGCAGCCGCCCGCGCGTACTTCCAAAATCGCGATTTTGTCATTCCTGATGATGTGTTGTGGCTTGTGCCTTACGTATTGCCCCATCGCGTTCTTTTGGCCTCTAAGACGCGGCACAGCGGCGATACCGCCGAGCAGATTATTATGGAGATTGTCAGCCATATCAAAGTGCCGGTTTGAAGGGCGATTGTCGATTGCCGATTTGTAAATCGAAAATCGCGAATTGAAAATGCAAATGTCGAGATTACGTTTTGGCTTGACTGACGCCGGCAGTGTGGTCCTTGCGTGAAACCGCCTTTGTCGCTCTGGCCGCTCTGATTGTTCCTGCCTTCGGGGCACTTTCAGCGCTGGTCTCGGTCGTCCTGATGGCTTTGCTTGTCGGCTTTGTTGTGCGGCCCAAAATCCAATTAGCCCTGCCGCTGGCGGCAGGGGCTACCACCGGCACAAGTGCCGGTGCTAATCCCGATTCTGTTATGGCAGGCCAAATAGTTCGGCTGAGGTATGTGCTGAAGAACGTCGGACGCTTACCGGCTTATAACCTCTCTTTGAGATTTAGTGCTCTGCCTGACTCGATTGAGCAGATCGGAGACGGGCCCATAGTTTCTCGCCTGGGCACGGTGACACTATCGAGGTGACCATAACAATACGGCCTAATCGCCGCGGCCACTATCGGATCAAGCAGCCGATTTGCCAATCCGCCTTTCCCTTTAACCTGTTTAGTTTTGGGAGATGACCCGGAGTTGCTGGGAGGAAATCCTGATTGTTTCTTCCTGCCTTTTACGAGATTCAAATCCCAACCAGAGGTTTGAGCCGGCCCGTTGCGCCGGTGGCGAGAGACTCGCCGGGCGTACAGGTGCTTGGCCTGAATACCTGGGGAACCGGCCTTTTTTGCCGGGCGATTCCCCTCGCAGAATTGATGCCCGTGCCTGGGCCCGCTTATCCGTGCCGGCTACCAAAGAGTACTACGATGATTTCGACCGCGATTTTGTCGGCGCTGGTGTTAGACACCGCCGTATCATTGCCGATTGTAAATCGACAATCGAAAATCGACAATGGAAAATTGCTCGGGTCACGGGCCACGGGCGACGAACTGGTTGAGGCCGCCATCTCTCTTTGTGCCTCTGTGGCTTATTCAATCAATAGTGATTGTCTTATTGATTTCTTGCTCGCTGGCCGGATTTGCATCAGTTTACCGGCTGGCCCAGGTGGCTGCGCCTCAAGGAAATACATGAAATTCTGGCGGGCCTCGAACCAACCCGTCGCCCGAACGCGGGGATTTTAGATTTTAGATTTTCGATTTTCGATTTTTCCGAGGTATCTGAGGTCTTTTTCATTCTGCTGAAATGGGACGCGGCATATCGGCAATTGCTGGAACTGGCCGACGCCGCTGGCTGCCGCACAAGAGTCTTGCTGATAGGCGAGTCCCCTGTGACCGATGCAACTAAAGACAATATGAACTGGACCGGGGACGTCCAGTTTCTGTCACCTGACCAGATATTGACGGGCAGGACAAAACGATTGTGAAGATGCAAAAGGCCATCGCTATCATCATGATTTTGGCAAGCTCGGTGCTAACCGCGCGAGTCTGCGGCGATATGGCGTATCCGGCTATCCTTTGTATGCTGGGCCTCTTGGGTCTGCGGCGGCGATTTACCTGGGATATAAAGCCAGAAAGACAGGTTGTCACGTCATTTCTTTTGCTTGTCCTGGCGATTATCTTTGCACTTCACGCGGCCTCTACCAGCTCGACCACCCGCGCAACTGCTGAACAAGCGGCGGGCGTCGCCTGGCAAACAGTAGCCCGCTACTTCCTGGCTTCGATGATCCTAGTACTGTTTCTCGGATCGCCGCAGCGGCTTCCACCTTCGCTCGGATTGTTTCACGTAGCCACTGTGATTTCTGCCGGACAGGCCCTTTTGCTTGACAACATGTACATCGCATTTCGACTCTCAGAGCTGTTTTCGGTCATTCTTGCGGTGCTTTATATAGCGGCTGCCCGTGAATCGACGGGCACGCCTATTCCAGAGCGTATGGGCGCACGTTCCATCGGCTTACTGTCGGCCTAATATTGGTGGTCGCCGCAAATTGCGGCTGGATCGCAGGTTCCGTGCTCTATCGCCACGTAGAGGTTCTCAACTACCTTCCGGTTTGGTTGGGTAGAGGCCGTGTCGCCGAAAGTATCGCAGACGGTGCATCACGTGTTGGCTTTTCCACCAGCGGGAGACTGTCGAGCATCCTGTTAATCAAGGGCGATCAGGATCCAACGCCCGCGCTGACCATCATAAGCGACGACTGCCCGGGCTACTTGCGGGCCAGAGCATTTGAGGTGTACCGTCAATCCGAATGGTACGATTTGTCGTACCGAGAAGCAATCTTTCCCGAACGCAACAGGCTGTTCGGCATGTATTTCGTGGGCAGAACGAATGTTTTTCGCCTGGACGAGACAGAGGCATCGCAGTGTAAGCACATGTCTATCCGGCATGAATCGCAATTGGCCGATGCCGTGTTCACACCCCTGGGAACATCCTTTCTTGAGCGCCGCTCAATTTGCTGTTACTGGACGACAACGGTATTATTTATGCTCCGAATTCGCGTAGCGGTTTGAACTACCGGATTGGCTACGCAGAATCAGCATATCAAAAGGTTCCTGCCGGCGTTTACCGTCTCCGGATGCTGGATGTTCCCGGAGACCTTGACCCGCGCATATATCAACTGGCCAGCAGAATTTTCGCCGGGTGCAGTACAACGAGTGAGAAAATCGGTGCCGTCATCAACTATTTTCACACCAACTATACGTACGCGCTCGGCTTAGATATCCCGCCTGACCGGGACAAGACTTCGGCGAGCTCAGTCGAGCCGCTGACCCACTTTTTGCTGGAGGAATCCAGTGGCTATTGTGAGTACTTTGCTTCCGGGGCCGCGATTCTGTTACGTTTTGCCGGCGTGCCAACTCGCTACGTTACCGGCTTCCTGGTCACTGAGAGAGACGCCCCCAGTGAATCATGGGTCGCTCGGAATATGGACGCCCATGCCTGGGCCGAAGCCTGGGATAGTGAACGAAACCGCTGGGTTATTGTCGAAGCTACGGTGCAGCAGGATTTGGCGGGGGCGCGTTCGGCTGAACAGTTGGGACGCCTGGGTGGGGGTTTTGGCAGTACTCTTGGCCAACTGCTGGATGCCTTGTATTGGTATGGCCTTTTTGGCCTGTTCGGGTGGCTATTCAAGTACCACAATATCCTTGCCGGTTCACTTGCATTAACGGCTCTCGTTGGCGGCACACTGTGGTTGGCCGTGCTTCGACGTTACTTCAGGAAGAAATCGCAGCGCCAGATAAGATCAAGGGCCGCGAGAAGTCCGGAGCTTACGGCCCTGCACAAGATGCTTGCCAGGATGGATCGTAAGGTCAAGGCCGCAGGGTTGTGGCGAGATCTCGGCGAGACGCTGCACGCTTTCTCTATCCGGCTACGGTTTGAGACTCGGGCGACGGGCTATGGACAAGAATATCAGACTGGTATCTGGAATACGCTAATCTCCGCTACTGCAGAACAGGTCGGCCAGCAGCGCTTGCAGCAGCTCCACTGCGAGTTGGAGGCGTGCGGAAAATCTATGAGGCGTGGAATACAAGTGGTATGAGAATTTAGGGCCGGTTCGGTAAAACGAGGCCCGATTCACTTCTCCTTCACCCATTCAATGATCGAAATCACGGAGTTGGAGACATCTCTATCGTTGTGGGCTTCGACGAGTATCCTGCCATCCCCTGAATCTTTGGGCGTGATACGTTGCTCAAGCCAACGACCTTCCTGAAAGTTCTCGATGACGCCAAGCGGATGCCCAGCCACGGTTACGGTCTGCCTGCGGCCGCCCTGAAAGTTGTCCGGGTCTATAACATAGACACGTACAGTGCCTTCTGTGCCTTTTGGCACAGTAAGTTCGATTTGCAGGTCCTGGTCGCCGGCTCGGCAATGATACACCGGCAGATTCCACCCATCCCAGTTGTATCCGGATTTGGCCTCTGCGGCAAAGCCCGTCTCTGCATAGATGACTTCCTTCTGCGGCCGGCCACACAGCATCAGTAGACGAACTCCGCGATTTTTTAAGGTTTCGGCGGTAGGCAATTGCTCTTTGTCCGGCCAAAAAGCTATCTCCGGCGCAGGCCGCGATCGACGGCAGCAGGCATAGGCGAATGCGGCTCAACCTGATACCAGTACACCGTGCTGGATAATTGCAGTGTGCTGCCTGGCTTACCGAATTCTCTACGGAACACGGGGTCTTCGTTGGCCCGAAACCAATCGCTACACGTAATGATTTCTCGAAGCTGATAGCATCGTTGATGAAAAACCGGTAGCCGAACGCCCCTTTCATAAATGGAAAGTATCCGGTCAGCGGGAACATGCTCTCCGTTTCCGGGAAACCCCAACTGAAGCCGAATGAATCTTCCAGACCTTGAAACTCAACTGAGGGCGTTTTTTCGCCGTCGATATAGAATTTTTCATTCTCATCTACCGGATAGCCAGACCGGCCCGGTCGGCGGATTGTCACATTCCAGCCGACGAATTTGCCCCTGCCTTTCGCCTGCAAAGCTACATAATCCTGCTGGCCAAGCAATAAGGCCTCCTGCTTCCAGTGGGCGTGGAAGTAGCCGACATCTTCCGGTAGCTTGTCCACCCTGCGGTACATCACGTAGCTGTAGCAGGGCATAATCTTCCAAAGCTCCTCGCCCGGCTCGACGGGGCCATCATAGACCAGCTCGATCTTGGCGGACTGGCGGAAAGGCATCTGAAAATAGCAATTGAAACCTCGCCGCTTATTCACAAGGGCAGTATTGACTTGGTCCCGCAAGCCCGCCGGGTCACAGAAGAAATCGACCAGCGGACATTCGACGCTCGGGGAAGTCTCGCCGTCCCAGTAGACCTTCACAAGCACATCGCGGTTCAGTTTTAGCACCTGCGGCATAGCAAAATGGATCATGGTGATAATCGCCGGGCCTTTTAGGTTGGCTACAACCACCTGCTTAGAAGAGTTAAACCGAGCGCTAAGCGGGGTTTCGATCCACAAGGCATTTTCCGCTGCTGTTCGTCCTGGAATAAGTCGGGGCAGATCATCAAAGGTTGAAGGCTGCGCTATTACCGGCGTGACTGCCAGGACAGTCGCCAAGAGTTGTGCTGTGAAGTGCCGTGTCATCAGTCACCTCCACTATTCTTGTGCGTTTTTGGTTGCCGTGCCCTAAAACTTTCAACTGTAAGTTCTTTATGTGCAGAACGTGATAGAGGCCGGCTTACTTGATTTTGTAACTGATCGACATACCGTCGTTTTTCTCCATAGATGCTCGGATAATAACTGTGTCGTATTTGGTGTTATTTTGTATGTAATCAAGAAAATCCTGCATTGCTTTGGCAGATTGAATAACATTGTCGGCAACGATCATGTAGCCAGGTTTTAATTTTGGCTCGATCAGTTTGAGATATTTAAGATAATCCTCTTTTGCGCATTGAGAAAAGCAAAGTCGAACTGGCCCTCCAGTTGCGCCAGTGTTTCGCGAGCATCCCCTTCTATGCAGGTAACAATATTCTGCAAGCCAACCTTCTGCACATTTTCTCTGCATTTTTTCACCATTTTGGGATCCATTTCCAGCGTGTAGAGATGCCCACCAGTTTCGAAAGCGATTGCCATGTTGATGGCGCCGAAGCCGGTGGCTGATCCAACTTCGATACCTCGTTTAGCATTCGAGCTTTCGACAAGGATTCGCAGCATCATCGCATCGCCGACCGTGGTGTTCAGCGAAATCCGCGGAAAACTCCTTACAAACTGTTCGCGGAACTCCTGGCTTGTTCTGTTCTGGTTAGCTGAATAAGCCAGAAGTGCATTAAAGCCGGCCAGACTGCCACACAATACCAGAATTAATTGTATAAATCGTTTCATAGTAACCCCTTACATATCTTCAAAATGCAACTGCTTTAGTATCCGTCACCTTTTTTGTTCTTGATTGCCGGTTTCTACCTCCGGCTTAAGATTGGGTCTATAAGGCTTCCCAGGTGAGACAAGACGCATATCAAAAAGGATGGTTCTGGGAATCTGGTCAGAAGACTTGAAAAACCTTTCGTGGATC
>CAWFCJ010000039.1:0-7290 GCA_963814265.1 Sedimentisphaerales bacterium
TATGACTGAGCTGCTTCTGGGCGGGGGTGCTCTGACCGAGGTGATGGATGGGTCGCTGCTGACGCCTTTACACTATGCCGCCAGAGGTGGTTACCGCGATGTCGCCGAGCTTATCATCGGTAAAGGCGCCGACGTGAACGCTACCGCCGGTGCTACCGGCTGGACAGCCCTGCATTGGGCGAGCTCACAAGGCCGCAAGGATACGGTAGAACTGCTGCTGGCCAAAGGTGCTGATGTGAATCTTAAAAGCCAGAGCGGCCAGACAGCCTTATCAATGGCTAAAACGCAGCAGCACAATGACATCGTCGAGCTATTACGCAAGCATGGCGCCAAAGAATAAAGAACTTCTTGTTACCAATTGTAGGTTGTTTGGCTGCGGAAATAGCCAAACAGCATCTGTTCTTATCGAAGACGGCATCATCAGCCGGATCGGCCAAATTGATTCCGCCGCCAGGTGCGATAATACTCTCGATGCCAAGGGCCAACAATTGCCCCAGGATTCATAGACATCCACATTCAAGGCGCAGGGCGCCGATATACTGGATGGGACACTCGATGCACTCAAAACCATATCACAAACTTGTGCACGCTTCGGCACCACCAGTTTTCTCGCTACGACGGTATTCACTCCGGGCGAGGAAAACCAGCATTTGGCGATTGCCGCTCAATACGCCGGTTGGGACCTGGGCGGAGCTAATCTGCTCGGCATTCACCTGGAGGGGCCATTTATCTCCCCCCAGAAAAGAGGAATGATCCGGCCTGAATGTATATGTGCACCCGCCTTGCAGCTTCTTGAGAAGATTGGGGATGTCACCAACGGCCATCTCAAGATGATGACCATCGCACCGGAGTTGCCGGGCAACATCCGCCTAATCCGGCATCTCGTGGATTCCGGCATCGTCGCCTCTTTCGGCCACTCCAACGCCACATACGAACAAACCCTCGATGGCTTCGACGCCGGCATTTCGCACGTGACACATTTATTTAACGCGATGCCCTCATTACACCACCGCTCGCCGGGGCCGCTGCCTGCCATTTTCCAGACGAGAAGCGTAACCGCTCAACTCATCTGCGATGGTGTCCACATACATCCATCCGTTCTGAGATTTGTTTTCGATCTGCTTGGCCCGCCGCATCAACCGATTACCGACGGCATGCAAGCGACCGGCCTGCCTGACGGCAAGTATTTCTACAATGGTATCGAATACGAAGCGAAAGATGGAGCAGCCCGGTACAAAGATGGCACGCTTATCGGCACGGCTCTTGGCCTGAGTCAACTGTTACAAAGACTTGTAACCTTCACCGGTTGCCCGCTGGATACTGCAATCAAAACCGTTACCGAAAACCCAGCCAGCCTTTTAGGTATTGAAAAAAGAAAAGGCTCGATCGCACCCGGCAAGGATGCTGATCTTGTTCTGTCAAGCACGATTGCTCAGTGCACACAACCATCGTCGGCGGCAAAATCGTCTACCAGACAAATTGGGGGGAATAAAAAAAATGGGATAGCCTGGTTAGCTCTCCCCTTAATTGTGCGGCTCCTTCCATTTGCTTTTCAAGTCTTACGTTCCTTTGCCCAAATCCCAATCTGACTTGTGTGCAAAGCCTGGTAAGATGGGCACTCTTACAGAGCCACGCTTTTCAATTCATTGATATATATCGGCACTATAGTGTTTGAAATCTTGAATTTTTCTTTGCGTTGCCAACAATAGTAATCTCCGATGTGCCGCCGAAAAAGTAATTGAATTAGGGCTGACCAAAATGTAAGATTGCCTCGTACAAACTGACGTATATGACCTTAAAGGTGCTGGGAATTTCGACGAGCCCGAGGATCAAGGGCAATAGCGACCTGCTTTCGCGAGGCCCTGGCAGGGCTGAGTCGGCAGGTGTGCAGGTTGAATATCCTGCATAGCCGACCTGAACATCGCGCCGTGCGTTGAATGTAATTCCTGCTACGGCACCGGCAGATGCCGGGTTCAGGACGATTATCAGCAGGTTTTACAGAAAATGCTTGATGCGGATCGGCTGATTTTCGCCACGCCGGTATTCTTTGCGACGGTCTGTGCCCAGGCGAAAATCCTCATCGACCGCGGCCAGTGTCTCTGGGCGAATAAAAATGTCTTCAAAAAGCCTCGGTTTGAAAACGGTCCGCGCGCCGCAGAGCACTGGTTATCGCCGTAGGTGGCTCAAAGAGCAAAAGGCAGTTTGACAGCGTCCGACTGACTATGAAATCCTATTTCGATGCCTTGGAAGTGAAATACGTGTCCAATTTGTTCGTCAACCGAGTTGACGTCCGCGGCGCAATCAAGAAGCATCCCTCTGCTCTTCAGGAATCCTTCCGCCTGGGCAAAGACTTGGTCGCCATCGAGACGCCGCCCGATAAGCCGGTCGATGTCGCGCTAATCTAACCGCCCCGCTGCCTTTCAGCCTGAGACTTTCAACGCTATGCCAGTTTATCGGTATTTTTGGCGACCTTGACGACCGCTTCAACGATGTCGTCCATATCTTTGCGGGGGCCCAGAAGGACAATCTTACTTTCCATCGAAAGCATTCTTTTCCGCTGGGTTTGACATTATCCATAACCGGCAGGTCGTAAAGATTCTCTGTACTTTTCAAGCCGGGCCTTCGAAAACGCTGCTTGAAATCCATGCGAATTCAGGTGCTCTTCCAACATTCCTTCTTTGTGGCAGCCTTCTCCGTATCTTCTTGCTCCGCCTGAAACCGGGATGCCTTCAGCCCGAAGGCCTCGGCAAACTTTGATGCAGAGACATTGTTGAAACGCTCTTTATCGTAATCCAGCTCAAAAGTCGACGTATGTGAATCTGGTTTTTTCACTGTATCGTTTTCGAGGTTTAAGGCCGGGAATTTTGGTCAGCTCCTGCTCCAGGTATTTCCCATTTTCCTGACGAATCTTGTCTTGCTCCTTGAAGCGCTTGAATTGCTCCGTGAGAATGGCCGCCTGGAACTCGGTCATCCGATGATTCGAGCCGGGGTAAGGATAGCCGCTTTTGGCTTTCTTGGGGTCTCTGCCGTTGTTGACAAATGCCGCGCATCTTCGCATCAGCTCGTCATCGCTTCCGAGAATGGCCCCACCTTCGCCGCAGACAAGAGATTTCCACTCCTGAAAGCTGATGCAGCCGGTAGTGCCGAACGTGCCGACCTTCTTGCCGTTCACTTCGGCGAATACGGACTGGCACGCATCCTCGACCACCGGAATTTTATGCTTGTTGGCGACGGCCATGATTTTCTCAATATCTGCCGGAAAGCCGGCCAAATGAACCGGCAGAATCACTTTCGTATGTTCCGTTATGGCATCTTCTATCAGCTCGGCATTGATCGAGCCGGTGTCCGGGTCAATATCAACAAACACCGGCAACGCGTGCAAATTGCATATCACGTTGATCGTGGCGATGAACGTGTTCGGCGTGGTGATAACTTCATCACCGGGCCCTACGCCGAGGCAGTGCAGAGAGCGCACTCAGTGCGGTCGTGCCTCCGTTCGACAGAACGCAGTACGGCACGCCCATCGCCTGCGCGAACTCTTTCTCGAAGTCGTAAACCGCGTTGCCTTTCAAACAGCACCAGTTTCGGCTGCGAAGAGCTTTGAGCAGGGCCTTCTCTTCGTTCTGGTCGAAAATAGGCCAGGTCGAAGAAAACGGCTTCGTCCGCACGGGAGTGCCGCCAAGAATAGCGAGCTTGTCAGCTTTTTTGCCTACGTTGGCAAAAAGAGAGCCGGTCGCGGTAGCAGCTACGACTGCGCCAGCCAATTTCGCCGAAGTCTCTTTTATGAACGACCGCCGGGTCAATGAAGACGTTTTCATAAGGCACCTCCACGGCAAATTTTAGCACGAATAGGTTTAGCCAACCATTACGCACTGCGCCACTGCCGAAGGTTGTCGTGTATCTTTTGGTATATGAATCTGGATTTCGTCTCGCTGCCGAAGAAGCCGATACGGATGGAAACCTTGGTTGTGTTCTCTGTGGTTGCCTTGAGGTTTATCGTAACCTTCTGGTCCGCTGCATCGCGGGCGATGATCTCCGCTGAGAGCAAATCCTTGGATTTGCTGATAACGCCAGCTCGAGCTCATCCAGGGCTTGAGCGTGGCCTTATGAACGGTGTTGATGTCTGATGCCTCGACCGCTTCCAGGTCACCCTTGAGGTAGGCTACCGTGCCGGCGGCTTAACCCCAACAGCAGCAATCATACAACCTCCGGCCAAGAGGCCCATGCCTACAAATAAGGCCGCGAGAAAAACGCTTCTGTTTCGCATAGCAACGTTCCTTTCTTTTGCATAATTCGTTGCCCTGTTTTGGCTGCAGACTATGCCACCGCAAAACATCGGATAGCCTCAGCCTTAATACCTATAGATTACTGCTGTGTCCACAAAAGGGCAACTAAAAAGGTGGAGCCAGCTCCAGGCACAAAAATCTTGCCCAAAAGGGGCAAAAAGGAATTGCACTTTGCCTGTGACCCCGTCTATAATCAATAAGAGCGAGGCCAGGATCACAAAGAGTTGCATCACCTGACCCGAACGCTCCTATTTTGGAAAGCTTTTCTCCATGAGAGGCACAAACCATCCAAAGCGGAAGCGAGGCTTTACATTGATTGAGCTTTTGGTGGTGATTGCCATCATTGCCTTATTGATGGCGATACTGCTGCCGAGCTTGCAGGCTGCCAGAGAACAGGGCAGGGCGGTCGTCTGTCAATCGAACCTCAAGCAATGGGCTGCTATTTTCAAGATATATACCGACGACTACGACGGGCATCTGCCTAAGCAGGAATTCTGGGGATTGGCTACGCCGAGCCATTGGATGTATACGATGCGGGCTTGCTGCAGCGGCACAGAGGACATACGGTGTTGTCCTACCGCCACAAAACTGGCTGACCCTCTTGGCGAACTTCTCGTAAATTTGAGAAGCGCTGGCCCTAACCTTGCAGGCGGCAGGTCTTCTGCCTGGGGCAGGATGAAGTTACGGCGTCCAGATGGGCTGACCACAGATTATCTGTACGGCAGCTACGGCATCAACAGTTGGCTTGCTGTACCTGACGAGAGCGGCAGTATTGTTGTCGGAGGGCCCTCCAAGAGCATTTGCCCAAGCTTCTGGAGGACTACTAATGTCACCGGTGCAGGCGGCATCCCGATGTTCCTGGATAGCTGGTGGTGGTGCGCCTGGGTCAAGGACACTGACCAGCCTCCCGCTTACGAGGGCCAGCAGAGTGGGTTCCCTTGTGGATGCAGGAACTCGATACAACGTTTCTGCATAAACGGCACCGGCGATCCATCAATGCTGCGTTTCTGGACTATTCTGTCAGAAAGATTGGCCTGAAAGAGCTATGGACGCTCAGATGGGACCGCCAGTTCAACACGGCAAACGCTTGGACCAAAGCCGGCGGGGTTCAACCGGAGCGATGGCCCGAATGGATGAGACATCTCAAGGACTACTGATGCGACCCACGCTGCAAAAATCGGACGCAAGACGATTCATCAGCAGAAAAAAAGACTGATGAACCGCATCGTCATCAGTCTTTACCTTTTCATTGCCCCGTGTACTCGGCGTCCCAGACCATCTGCGACCGGCTTGGCGAAAGGCCAAAGGTGCTGCCGATCACCTACTCGAACGCAATGCCCAAACCGATGCAGGCGTCTTTGAGTATGCTCTTGCGCTCAACTCTTACTACTCGGCCCTTCTTGATTCGAGCGAACTGCCCTTTCTCCTCAGCCAACCCTGCTGTCCGTGGGAAGTTCAGCTCGACGACGTTGCCTGCGTGGACCGGCGTGGTCATAGGAACGGTGATGAAAGCCCCAACTTTGCTGATGTTAGCACTTCGACCGTTGAAAAACCTGTTCGCTTGCGGCACCCAGACACTGACGGGCCAGCACAGGCTGGTCCGAATACACTTCCGCTGTTCTGCTAAAGCCTCCATAGCCTAAATCCCTTCAATAATACTCCACTTACACAATCGTAATCGGCAATGTTAGTCTGGGCGGATTAGCATATTTAGGCAAAACGGTCGTGTTTTGCAGGATTTCTCGTGCCCGATCATGCATCTTTATCTTCTGTCCTTTTTTATCGGTCCTTCCTAAACCGGACGAGCCAGAACCAAACAGGTGTATCATGAGTTCCCAAAAAATCGAAGTTGGACATACTTTGAAGAGCAAAAATGCGGCAGCTTCTTTGCTTTTCAAACCATCAGAAGCCAGCCTTGGACACCGATCTGGATTATTTGAGCAAATCCTCAGCCAGATTTGCTCAAATAATGTATGTCCAACTTCAATTTTTTGACCATCCTGCGAACAATCAGGGAAGTTGCCTTGCCGTTCATCGTGCGTTGGTATATGCTCATAGCCCTGGTGAAGACAAAAGTCATAAAGCTCGATCCCCATAAACCTGAGATAGCCAGAATTAGGGAGGCTGCGGCGCTCGTCGATGGGGCGCACTACTTGCATTTCCCACTGAAACCGTGTATGGAATTGCATGCAGAGTAAAGGAAGACTCGCTGGCCAAGCTCGATAACCTAAAAGGAAGGACGCCCGACAAGCGGTACACGCTGCACATTGGTCAAAAAAGTGAAATCGCCAAGTATGTGCCCACGATTGCGCCTAAAGGCTCGAAAATTGATGAAAAATGCCTGGCCCGGCCCTTTGACCATCATCTTTGAACTGGACGAGCAGGACTTACAGAAACAGCAAAGCAGTCTGCACCGGCAAGTCTTCGAGAGCCTATACAAAGATGGTACCATAGGCATCCGCTGCCCCGATAGTCCCATAGCCTCAATACTGCTGAGGCTAGCGACTACCCTGTAACATGCCAAGCGCGAACATAACAGGCCAGGACCCAGCTACAGAGCCGGAACAGGTTCTATCGCAGTTTTCAGTGCAAATCGACCTGTTGTTAGATGCCGGGCCACGCAAGTACAAAAAGAGCAGTACGGTCGTAAAGATAGGCAAAACCGGATTAGAGTATTAAGAAAAGGTGTGTACTCCCAAGCCGACCTGGAGGCATGCATCCGGACGGTCAGATTTCTGTTTGTTTGCACCGGCAATACCTGCAATAAACGGCTATGGCGGAAGGAATATTTCGCAAGTATCTGGCTAAAAAATTGCAGTGCGAAGTTGACCAACTCGACAGAATGGGCTATAAAATTTCATCCGCCGGCATTATGAAGATGGAGTGCTGCGCCGGCAAGTGCCGAGGCAGTAACAGCCTGCGAAGACCGAGGGATCGACATAAAAAATCATAAAAGCAATATATTGTCGCCACAACTTATCGAAGAAAGTGATTTTATATTTGC
>CAWFCJ010000040.1:0-5447 GCA_963814265.1 Sedimentisphaerales bacterium
TACGGACGGGTTCACAATTTTAAACGCAGAGTTGTTTAAACGAAAAGGGGATAGATTAAAAGCTCAGGAGAATCTCGGCAAAGCCATAGAAATCTTCAAAGAATGCGGTGCCGACGGCTGGGTTGCGAAAGCCGAAAAAGAACTAGGTGCACTTTCATAATGAGAGTCTCTCCTAGCCAAGGCATGTGGAGAGGTTGGAAATAAAACGCGATGAATTACATACCATGTTGATATAAAGTGTGTTTCTATTGTCCTTACGGTCTCTTAAGGTGTATGAGTAAATCTGAAGTCTTCCAAACCTTAATCTGCTTTATTGATTTAAAGTGTTTATCATTTGACCATATACCATCATTCTCAACGGCGAGGGCCAAAGCTACAAAAGGGATATCACCGGGATCGATATCACCAATAATCCTTTCCGCTTTTTTCAGATAAAGCCGGATGGTTTGGGCAGGTACGATGGAAATATTATCCAACAACGAATTCAAGAGAATGTCAATTTCATCGAAGGATAACCCGCTCAACCTGCTAATTTTAGGCTTGTGGACTTCTATTTCTTCGAGAGCATGTTCAGGAAGGTAAAATTTCATGAAGGGAAGGAGGAGTATTTCTCTTGTAACGGATTGCTTGATGAGAGAAGAAATGAGGATACTGGTATCGACCACCAATCTCATTATGTTCTTTTGTAATGCTTCAATAGGTTGGCTTTGACGACTTTATCCAATTTGTTGGCACTCTGATGGGTGAGTTTGCTTTTTGAAGCGATCTTGTCCAACAAGCGGAGCTTCTTAGCGTAATTCCATAAGGTATCTGCAACGAATTTATCCCATCTGATTTCGGAGTGCTTAGACAAGATTTCTTTAACTTCAGATGGGATTTGAAATGTAACGTTCGGCATTTTACCCACCTCCTAAATTTCAGGATAAAGGAATAGATATCGAAAGTCAAGGGATCGGTTGTAAGATAAGGCTATAATTTCATAACAAAATATCTTTTCAAATCTTGAGGAAGGGAAAATGAAATGCCCGAAATGTCAGACTGAAAATCCAGAAGACAAGAAAGTTTTGTAGTGAATGTGGGGCAAAACTTCATATTGATCTGTCCTCAGTGTGGCTTTGAGAACCTTCCAAGCGACAAATTCTGTGGTGAGTGCGGTCATAACTTAACCCTTCCCTCAAAGCCAATCTCCAAAGAACTCTCCTTTGATGAAAAGCTTGCCAAAATTCAACGATACCTTCCTAAAGACCTAACTCAGAAAATCCTGGCACAAAGAGACAAGATTGAAGGAGAGCGGAAGCAGGTCACGGTGATGTTCTGTGACATGGAGGGGTTTACCAGCGCTTACTGAAAAGCTTGGCTCAGAAGAAATCTACTCCATGATGGATGAGGTCTATGAAATCCTCATCCACAAAGTCCATGACTATGAAGGAACAGTTAATGAACTGACTGGTGATGGGATTATGGCCCTTTTTGGAGCCCCCATTGCTCTGGAGGATGCTCCTCAGCGAGCTATTCGATCTGCCTTAGCTATCCATCGTGAAATAAATAAGTTCAGTGACCAAATCAAAAGTGAAAAGAAAATGCCTCCCATCAAGATGCGGATTGGCATTCATACAGGGTCCAGTGATTGTAGGCACTTTGGGCAATGACCTACGGGTGGAGTTCAAGGCAGTGGGGGATACAGTAAATTTGGCCTCCCGAATGGAAGGGTTGGCAGAACCAGGGACAACCTATGTGACTGAGGATACCTTCAAGCTGACCGAGGGATTTTTCGGTTTGAGGCTCTTGGGTGAAAAGCAGGTTAAGGGCAAGGAAGAGCCGGTCAAGGTTTATCAGGTGATTGCCCCCAGCACAAGGAGGACAAAATTTGATGTCAGTGCAGAGCGGGGTTTGACTCCTTTTGTTGGAAGGGAGCGTGAGCTTGAGCTTCTGTTGGATGGATTCGAACGAGCCAAGGCAGGTAAGGGCCAGGCCTTTTCCATTATATCCGAAGCAGGTTGTGGTAAGTCCAGGCTTTTATATGAGTTCAGAAAGGCTGTTGCAAACGAAGATGTTAACTTTTTGGAGGGGAAGTGTCTCTCTTACAGCAGGGGTGTAGCCTATCATCCAGTGATAGACATTTTGAAGTCAAACTTCGATATACAGGAGGGAGAAGGGGATCAGGAAATCAGAGAAAAAGTCAAAAGAGGCTTAGAAATAATGAGAGTTGATGAACCCTCAACCCTCCCTTATCTCCTTGAGCTTCTATCGGTCAAAGATAGTGGTATTGATCAGATCTCCATGAGTCCTGAAGCAAAGAAAGATCGGATGATTGAGGCGATCAAGCGGATCGTTATTAAGGGTTCTGAGATACGGCCTCTTATCATAGCCTTTGAGGACTTACACTGGATAGATAAGAGTTCAGAGGATGTAGTAAGAAGCCATTTGGAGAGCATACCAGGGTCAAAGGTTTTATTGATATTCACCTATCGGCCTGAGTTTGTTCACACCTGGGGCGCAAAGTCCTATCACAATCAATTAACTTTGCATCGGCTTTCCAACAGGGAAAGCCTTGAGATGGTGACCCACATTTTAGGCACAAAAGAGATTGAAAGAGCTCTTGAGGAGTTGATCCTTGAGAAGACAGAAGGTGTCCCATTTTTCATCGAAGAGTTTATAAAGTCCCTTAAAGACCTAAAAATCATAGAGAGAAAAGAAAACACATATCGATTATCAAAAGATATCCAGCAGTTGACCATTCCTTCCACAATCCAGGATGTGATCATGGCCAGGGTTGATTCGCTGCCTGAGAGGGCAAAAGAAGTGCTTCAGACCGGATCTGTCATTGAGAGGGAATTCAGCTATCCATTGATAAAACATATAATGGGCCTCCCGGAACAAGAATTGCTCTCCCATCTTTCCGTTTTAAAGGACTCAGAACTTCTCTATGAGAGAGGCATATACCCCCAATCGAATTATATCTTTAAACATGCCCTGACCCGTGAGGTGGTTTATGACTCGATATTGGCCAAGAGGAAGAAAAAACTTCATGAAGAGATCGGGAATGCTATCGAAGAATTATACAAAGATAATTTGAGTGAGCATTACGAAATGTTGGCTGAGCATTTTATTAAAAGCGAGAATTATGAGAAGGGGGCCGAATATTCGAGGTTGGCGGCCAGGAAGGCCCAGAAAGCAGCTTCATTTAAAGACGCAATCATCCATGGTGAAAAAAGAACAGCCTGTCTTGAGAAATTACCTCGGACTGAAGATGTGGAAAAGAACATAATTGATTCCCGGCTAACCCTTGGGCTTTATAACATTCAGGGTTCATATTTTAATGAGGCAAAGGAAGCCATTGAACCAATAGTTGATTTAGCTGTAAAACATGGCGACAAAAGAAGGCTCTCTCAGATTTATACCATTTTAGGGACACATAGTTTTGTGAGTCAGGAAGATTACCCTAAAGCCTTCCAATATCTCCAAGAGGCCTTAAAGATTGCGGAGGAATTAAAGGATTTTGTTACTTTATGGGTGGCAAGCCACTGGATGGGGCATGCCCTGGTTGAAAATTGTGAATTTGAGAGTGGCCTTGGTTATTTGGAAAGGGATTTGAAGATTTCTACATTGGCAAATATCCTCTGGAGCATCTCAATAATGAAGAGTTGTATAGCAATGAATGTTTATTGTTTCCAAGGGAAGGCTGATCTTGCCTATCAAACCAGCCATGAGGGTTTAAGATTAGCTGAGGAGAGTGGCGATACATTTTCCAAGGCGGAAGCATATACGAGCCATGGTTTTTCATCTTACTTAAAAGGGTTTTTGGATGAAGCGGAGGAACACTTGGTGAAAGGGATCGCTTTTTCGGAAAGGATTAATTACTCTGCTATGAGCATGGCGGCAAGTATATTCTTAGGTGAAACTTACTTTGACCGGGGAGAATATCAAAAATCTCAGCATTATTACAACAAATTCATTTCGGCTCTCGAGCAAAGAAGAATTTGGCCTTCTAGGATTAACTTAGGTAAAATACTTTTAGCCAGGGCGAAGGTAATGAACAATGATAAGGCCATTAATTTAGATGCCTTGTATGAGTGTGCTGAGCAGAATAAAGTTAAATTACAGGAAGGTCTATATGGCAAGAAGTATCGGTGAAATCCTAATGAATATCGATGATGATCATATAATTGAGGCGGAGCATTGGATTCAGAAGGCCATCGAAGCCGATCAAAGAAATCGAATGATGTTCCATTTGGGAAAAGATTATGCCCTTTATGCAGAGTTGTTCAAACGAAAAGGCGATAGATTAAAAGCTCAGGAGAATCTCGGCAAAGCCATAGAAATCTTCAAAGAATGCGGTGCCGATGGCTGGGTGGAGAAATATGAGAAAGAATTGGCTCAGTCTTCGTGAGATTAGCGGAATAGTAGAAATTGGGGATGGGTTCACATTAGAGGATTGATGGGAATCAGGAGCATATACTTAAGCTCCGGCTCGGGTTTTCTCCTGCTCAACTTTTTCGTGCAGCCACATGGACATAAGCTGGGTGAAAGGGATCCCTCTATTACGGGCAATCCGCTTTAACAATGCAAGGTCGAAAGGATCTAATCGCACTGAAACGGGTTGCCGAGGAGGCCGGTATGCGACAAATAAATCTGCTCTTTCGATCAGCTTGGACACCTCTTCGGGTTTCTCTTGCGAAATCGAAGAATCCCATGCTTTGGCTTCGTTCTTTAGCTTCTTTTTAATTTTTTGGGGGATTTTCTTCATATTTTGATTCTCCTTAAATATGCTTTCTGTGTGGACGGTGACATGGGGAATGCAGTGACACACCTCCAAAGCCCATATTCAGGGTATGCGGCAATAATCGCTTCAATATACATTCCCGATGCATCGGTGCCCCATAACCGATAACGATATTCAGTAACTCGACCTCCTCTTTTTTTAGTTTTAAGAGCGAGTAGGAAATGGCCCTTCATTATAATAGACTTCTTCAACCTGTTCTGGTCGAGGACCATGTTCGGCAATGTGGTTAACATTGTCCTCATCCCAATCGGGTTCAAGAGAAGGGTCAAGCTTAATCACCCTATCAAAATAACGTAATTTTTTGATTACGTCAAGAGAATCGATCACCCGTGTTAGCTGAATTGGAGACATTGACCTGATGGAAAAGGGGTTGCGACAATCTGTTGGAAATTCACGGCACTTCCTACTTTAACGTTAGAGGAGGCCAATAATGCCAGCGAATATTGCGCACATGCTAATCTATAATAAGGCAGTGAAAGTGCTTCAGGATGAGGGGAATACGAGCAGTTCATTGATATTCTTGATTCTAAAATGTACAAACCTTTCCTGAATCTAAAAAAATAGGGACACATCCCATTATTATCTGTTCAAATGAAGAAGCGATAGATCAAAAGCCCAGGAGAATCTAGGCAAGGCCATCGAAATCTTAAAAGAATGCGGTGCC
>CAWFCJ010000041.1:0-5581 GCA_963814265.1 Sedimentisphaerales bacterium
GAAGAGACTGAAAGGCCTCCTCAAAAGGGGGTCCTGACTGCCATAAATTTTGAGCATCACAAATTGGCCGGGTTTAATGAGGGTAGCAATGGGTGGGCAGTCAATTTCCAAAAGGAAATAGAGGGATTGAATTTTGTTGTTTTTTAAAACAATCCCTTGGGCTTGTAAGGGCATAAGGCTTTTAAGCTCTTTTTACCATCATGAGAGCGTCAAATTTACCTTGGTAAAATTTCTTCCTCGTCCCTGCGGGCTGATAAGAAAATCCCTGGTAAAGGCGGATCGCCGGTGGGTTGGAAACATGGACTTCGAGATAGAACGTTTTGATCTGCTTCGCCTTACCAAATTCCATATAGAACTGCATCAATTTTCTCCCAATCCCCTTACGCCGGTAAAGGGGATGGACACCAATATTGAGAAGTTCCGATTCCTCACCCATATTTCTGAAACAGATAAACCCTGCGAGGAGGTGACCTTGTGCTTCATTAACTCTATAAATAAAAGAATGAGCCAAAGGGTTCCGCAACTCTTCGAGGAACATTTCTTTTGACCAAGGGGTCAGAGAGGATGACGTTTCGATCAACAGCACTTCATCCAAATGCTCCCGCTCCATTTTTTCAATCCCAGAGGTGGTCATGTCCCTTGGTTCATTGGGGACCCGGAAAAAAGATCAACGGGACCCCAGTTGGTTTAACAATATCTTTGCTGCTTGTCTCATTTCTTCATCTTTCGAGTGATCGAGAATAATGGTATAAGCCTTTTTGGCCTCCTCATATTTTCCCCATTTCCGATGAAGATTGCCGATCTCCAATTGGGTTAGAAAGAACCATAAAGAGCTTTCTCCGAGATAACGGATCGCGGCTTCAAAACTGTTAAAGGCTTTGTCGTATTTTCCCTGCCGGTAAAAGATCTCCCCTAAACCGAAGTAGGCCTCGCCAAATAATTCAAGGATATTCCCTTTCAGAACCAAAGAAAAATAGTGGACGGCGTCCCCGATATTATTTGTCTTTAAATTTAAATTCCCCAGTTGACAGGCCGCATGATAGTACAACGGATGGTCGGCAAATTCGTCTATGATTTTTTTGAATGCCTTTTGAGCCTTGTGAACTTCATTTCGAACCATATGGACGTTTCCGATTTGGGTGAGTGCCAAGAGTTCCCAAAGATCATTCCTATTTTGCCTGACGATGAGTTCGTAAGCGTCCAGAGCCAGGTCTAAATTCCCCAGTCGGTTTAAACATTCGGCCTTCACAAATAGGCCTTCTTCAGCGTATTCAGAACTCGGGAATTCCAGGAGTAGAATATCCAAGTTGGTAATGGCTTCCCGGAATTTATTTTCAAAGAAATATCCTCTGCCGATCTGATAGAGAGCCTTCTCCCTGAATCTCGAATTCAAAATGTTGAAGTAGTAGGGGAGGGAGTCCGAAACCCTCCCCTCGGAGAAGATCAATTCAGCGTTTAACCATTGAATGAAATTCTTCTCATCCTCCACATGGTTCAATTTCTGTAACCGCTGAAAGACCTTATTGGCCCCGTCCATTTCACCCAGCTGGATATAATTCCAGAAGAGGGTCAGGAAGGAGATCCCTGTCAGGGGATGCCCGGGAGATTTATAGATGACGGAATTGATTTCTCTGATGGAAGCGGAAGGGTCCCTATTGAGGAGGAACATCCTCCCTAATAAATAGTGGGTATAGAAGAGAAGAGGGGATTCCTTCAATTGATTTTTCAAACTCTGAAAGATCTCGATGGCTTCCTTGAAATTTCCTGAGCGGTATTCACAAAACCCCAGCCTCCACTGGACCTCCGGAATGAAAGGATCGTTCTTGAATCGTTCATGAAATGTCCTGAAATTAAATGTTGCGTCGGAGAACCTTCCTAATCTCAACTGGGCTTCGCCAAGCCAAAATAGAGCGTATCTTAAATATCCCTGAGGAAGGAGTTTGGGATCTTCCCAAAGGGTCTTTAAATAACGGATGGTTCCTTCGTAATCATTCTGCCTAAAGAATAAAAGGCCCAGCCAAAAAAGAGAAGCTTGGATGAGCTCATGATTTCTAGATGAGAGAGGAACTTTCTTGAAAGAGGCTTCAGCTTGGGAGAATCTGTTGGATTCGAAATCGAGGAGTCCTAACAAATAGTAGGTATAATCGATCCATTCAAATTTAGGAAACCTCTTGACGATGGAGGAGAGGAACTTCCGTGCTTCCTCGCCATGGCCTAAGCGGATTTCAATTTCTGCCAGCCAATAAAGCGTATGATCGGTATATTCAAAATTCTTATTTTCATTGAGGATTTTTAGAAAAAGGGTTTTACTTTCTCTTAACTTCTTCTTATGGAATAGGGTTTTTCCCAACAGGTAACAAACCTCATATCCTTTCTCATGATTGGGATAATCTTTCATAAACTGTGAAAATTGTTTTTCGGCAATGTCATAAAAACCATCGTTAAGGGCTCCGATTCCAACTAAGATGAGTTGTTCGTCCTGGGTATAGTTCTTGGATTGGAGATCTTGGACGTCTAAGATTCCCCAAAGAAAAGCAATCCAAAAGAAAGAGAAGAGTATTTTTCTTATCATCCTTGCAAGACGTGTTTTGGTTTCTTAATCAACCTTAACTCTTCTGGGGTATTGACATTCAAAAAAGACTCCCTCGCCGGGTCTAAAGGCCGAAATTCATTTTCTTCCACGATGTTCACTTTCACCATCGGATAAAAGTCAATGATCTTAAATTGTTTATGTTCCATGATCTTTCTGATCGGGTCCAAACAGTTTTTTGAATAGATAGCATGTAAAGGTTGTAACCCATCTTTCGTTCTGGGAACGACCACATCATAGTCTTCCATTTTCTCTATGAGGTATCGGATGACAGAACCCTTTAAGAAGGGCATATCACAAGCGACACAAAAGGCATGCGGGAACGAAGAATAATAAATCCCTGTGTATAATCCTCCCAATGCGCCTTGGTCTGGAATAAGATCGCGATAGAATCTTGGCTTCGAAATTTTGGAATAACTCCACTTCATTCGTCACAATAACGATCTCAGAAAATAAGGTCTTAAATAAGTTGTGGATCCTTTGGATGATTGGAACACCGTCAATTTCGATAAAGGCCTTGTTTTTTCCCATCCGACTGCTTTTGCCACCGGAAAGGATAATTCCCGATATGTTGGTTATGGCTTGCAAAAAAGTTCCCTGAGAGGTAATGTCTGATAAGATATATTATGTAAACTTTTACTTCTCGGCTCTAAACAACTTCCTCCAGCCCTCTTCCCTTTCTTTCCTGCCACTTGCCCCACCCGCCTCTTCAAACTCTCTTAGGATCTCTTCTTGCCTCTTTGTCAAATTCTTAGGGGTTTTGACGATCACCTGGACCAATTGGTCTCCCCGTCCATACCCTCTGAGTTTTGGGAACCCCTCTCCCTTTATTCTAAAAATCTCTCCGCTCTCCGTCCCCCTAGGAATTGAGATCTTCCTCTTTCCGTTTAAGGTGGGGATTTCCATTTCTGCTCCCAAAGCCGCTTGCGGAAAGCTGATTGGGATTTGACAGACGATGTCGTCTCCTTCTCTTGAAAAGAAATCATGGGGTTCTACATAGATAAAGATGAATAGGTCCCCGGAAGGCCCCCCTTTTTCTCCAGGTTCCCCTTCCCCGCGAATCCTTAATTTTGAACCCATATCAACGCCAGGAGGTATTTTAATTTGGATCTTCTTATTCTTTCTTAACTTCCCAACTCCCCGGCACTCCTTGCAGGGATGAGGGATAAATTTCCCGTCTCCGTGGCACTGGGACAGGTGGTGCTGATCGTGAAAAATCCTTGAGAACGCGTCAGCTGGCCTGTGCCCTTGCAGCTCGGGCATTGGGCGGGATAGGTTCCAGGTTTTGCTCCCGTTCCATTGCACTCTTCGCACGGAGCATTCTTAGGTATTTCAATCTCCGTTTCCATTCCAAAAGCCGCTTCATGAAATGAAATCTTGAGATCGTATCTCAGATCAGCCCCTTGACGGGCTCTCGTTCTTCGTTTTTGGGGGCTTCCAAATCCAAAGAAGTCTTCAAAGATATCCCCAAAAGCTGAAAAGATATCATCAAATCCTCTGAATCCAGTGAAACCCGTTCCTTTTAGCCCCTCGATCCCGTATCGATCATAGATCTCTCTTTTCTCCGGGTCTCTTAAGACCTCATAAGCCTCCGAAGCCAGCTTAAATTGTTCCTCTGCTTCTTTGTTCCCGGGATTTCGATCTGGGTGATAGAGCATAGCAATCTTCCGGTAACTTTTCTTAATTTCCTCTTCAGAGGCGTCCCTGGAAACACTGAGAATTGTATAATAATCCTTATCTTCCATATCGTTCATCTAGGAGGTCGTACGTTAGAGACTATTTGTTATATTCGTCAAGGATTTTTCCCGTTCTCCCCTTTTCAACAATCTCATCCATTTTGGATCCGAGGTTCACTCCCAATTCCTTCATCCTTTTTTTTGCCCAGAGTCCGATGTTTCTGGAGTCTTTATAATAATCGTCCCCTTTAGGCTTTGAGGTATCGAGATTGACTAACCGGGATTCTTCAGTCTGGTGGACACAGAAGGAGGATAGTAATTTGGTAAGGTCTTTACTGTTGCAAAACTTGCATCGGGCATGGTTCACGTCTTTTTGATTTAGGAAGAGTTGGCTGAATTCTTTCTCACATTGATTACAACGATATTCATAAATGGGCATACTTACTTTCCCTTGCTTTTAACCTTCTTTTTCATCTCCTTCTTTCTAGAGGATAATTCTCCCTCTCGTTTGGACTCAACTTCTCCAGAATCCGCTGTGGCTTCTTCTAGGTTGAACACCTTGTCGCTCACATCAGGAAGTTTGGACAAATAGGTTTCATAATCTTTTTGAGTGATTATACCACCCTTTGACCGTAGCAGTACTTGCACGTTGTAGTGCTAAACCACGCCCAACCCTTAACTGCTGTGCTCTTATTTGCTGTGCAGTCGCCCCAAAGTCCTGACTAAGATTCTCCGAAGGAAATCGACCCATAAAATCACTATCTGGAGCATATAGATACTCCAAAGAGTCACCAAACCCAAGGCCATAACCATATTCCGAAGCCTCGTCAATGCTCATCAAAGGATAATCAAAACCACTGAATTTCCATTTTGTTTACCTCCTTAATCTGTATTGACTTAAATTAACCTGCTACTCGCTGCTACGTTGCGTTGTAGCAGACTTTTTCATCTTGCCCTTACCACCTTTCTATCACTCGAAATCTATGAGCCTCAAAAGGTTCATCTGTCCTCCTCGCTCATGCGCTGAGCCACTGAGCAAATGAAGTTCTTAAATGAGAGCTTCCACCCCTATCGAGATATTTCTGATATTCCAGCCTTGCTGTTTTGTCGGATAGGGTTCTGAACTCTTCGGCTAAGTAGCTTTGCATTGTTGGTCGGATTTCGTTTGATAGCTCTCGGACTATCCTGCTCATAATCCCCTCAGCGAGAATGACTAGCTCATCGAAGGGGATAGACAAACAGTTTGTATTAATGAGGTACTTTTCAATCTCCCCATAGATATGACTCATGACATGGATAGGGATATAGCTTTTCA
>CAWFCJ010000042.1:0-27331 GCA_963814265.1 Sedimentisphaerales bacterium
AGTCCGATTTCTTCGATTTCGACGGCAACTCCCTGCGCAAGGAGTTCCTCAAGTCACCCATGAAGTTCGCCAATCTCTGACGCTTCAGCCCCAGCCGCTTCCACCCCATCCGAAAGATCTACAGGGCTCACAACGGCGTGGACTACGCGGCCGCTCGGGTCTCCGGTTCAAGCCACGGGCGACGGCATCGTGACCCAGGCCGGATGGAACGGCGCGGCCGGCCGGATGATCAAGATCCGGCACAAGAACGCCTACGAGACCATGTACCTCCACCTCGGCGGATTCGCGGCCGGGATCAGGGTGGGCGCAAAGGTGGACGCCAAGCAGGTCATCGGATACGTCGGCTCATCGGGAGAGTCCACGGGGCCCCACCTGGATTACCGTATCACCTACCACGGGAAGTACGTCAACCCCATGGGCTGGAAGTTCCAGCCGGCCGAACCGCTCGAAGGGATTCCTGGAGGCCTACAAGACGGAGATTGAAAAACTGAAGCTGGCCCTGGATGCTCCGAGGCACTACCTTGGGGCCTGCCTCGCGGTCAGTCCCTTTTAGCCGTGCCTCCGCTATTACCGCCCCCAGAGGAGGCGGAGCCGGCATGCTCACCGCGGGAGGCTCCCGATGAAGAGGAGGATCCGCTCGAGACCCCCGACCCTCCCGAGAAAGCCCCGGGGTGGGAAGAGGAGACCCCGTCGGAGCTCAGCCTGACGCCGAAGCGCTCGGTGTCCCTGGACGAGATTTTGAGCTGCGGACAGCGGACTTCGTTGGTCGCGCTCGAGTAGGCGATCCGGACGCCAAGGGACCGGGCGATCCGGACGTCCGGATTCCAGTCCCTGAACCGTTCGGCCGGTCCGAAGCTCAGCGATCTCAGGGCGTCCAGCGTACGGTCAAAGGACGTCCGTCCATCCTCCGCAGCATGGGATCCGGAGTTCGAGCGGAGCCGGCTTCCTGTCTCCTGAACCCGGATTTAGCAAGTTCATAGTATTTGAAGACCCTCATGGCCTCGCGGGAAGGCTCCTTCATCATGATCCGCGCCGCGGCATCGAGGGACGCGGCGGTAAAGGCCGCCGGTTTCATGACCTTGTCCCACGTCAAAGCCTTGTCCTGGATGCGCCGCGCGTTCAGCCCGGCCTTGTCGACGAAGACAAGGTGGCGGGAACGCGGTTCAGGGATTCGAGGGCCCGCGGATCCTTCCGTTCCAACCCGGCGATCACGTTCTTGAAGGTCCCCTTGATTTCTTTAGGCATGGGCAGAACTTTCTCGCCCTTTTTCAATTGGTCTTTGCGGATCTTGATCAGGACCGGCTCGGACGGCCTGGAAGGCCCCGGAGGCCAGTTGTAGTTCCAAGAGTCTCCCTGGGTATAAAAACCGTACGCGCCCAAGGGCCCCAAAACGAGTCCATATAATACCAATCCCAAAGGCTCCAAGGCCGCCAGCAGTAGAAGCCGTTGAAAAATTCCCAATCGACCCAGGCCGGAGCAAACAACGAGCCGGGAAGCCAGACCCAGCCCAGCTTCTTGTCCCACTGCCAGATCCCCAGATGGTAGGGCACCCAGCCCCACAGCTCGTCCGGCACCCAGAACATCTGGTTCTGTAGGGGGCCCAGTGGCCATAAAAGTAAGGCTGCCAGTTCCCCCACATATGTCGTTGTAGAAGGGCCGCCAAACATAGCCATACATACCATCCCATAGCCATTCGCCGTACATGTTGCCGTAGTTCTGGGCGAAATAGAAGACAGCCTTGGGCAGGTTTTGGATGGGTTTGGGAAGAGCGTTCTTTCCTTCGTGAAGATCCGCGAAACTCGTGTTGATCTCGTCGTTCCACTTTTCGAATTCCGTGCCCTCGACGTAATCGGCCGTTTCGAACTGATGGTCCTTGAGGACGACCAGCCGCTGGAGCTTCTTTACGTCCTTTTCCCGGGCGGAGCCGGCGTCCGGCCCGAACATGGCCGAGACCTTCCCGTACCGCACCTGGATATCGGTCGACCCGTCCTCCAGGGCCTTGATCATGGCCACGGTGTTGTGTTTCATCTTGACCGCGGCGTTCGCGGTCAGGACCTGGAACAGCTCGCGGGAGTCATATTCCTTGTACATGATATAAACCCGGCCTTTGGTCAGGGACAGGTTCGAGATGCCGTTCATCCGGCTCAGGCTCCGGGCAAAGATGGTCTCGATCTTGAGCTCGGTCGAGATGTCGAGCCGGATGATCGTCCCGGTATCGAACTGGACCTCGCACCTTCTGATGTCCGTCGTCCGGATGATATCGCCGGGCCCCAGAGGCGCGTTCAGGACGGCCGGTTCCGGCGCTGTCATCCCTTCCCGCAGGATCACCGGCCCGTCGCCTTCCGGCCCGGTTCGGTGAAGCTGATATGCCCGAAGTAGAAATCATTGGGCCCGTCGACGACCTTGACCTTGTCGGAGGCAGACAAAGAAATGGCGATAACAAAGATCCCCACAGAGACAATATCCCAAAACCCTTTTGCTTCATGACCGGCTCTCCTTCCCTGACGGGTTCATGCCACATTCATTATATAGCATATTCCGTGCCAAGTCCCGTCTGATGAAACGCGACAACTCAGGCCGTGCGCCTGTCATTTCCTCAGGACAAGTGTCTTCCCAAGGGAACCCCATGGAAGCATCTCTTTTCTTGTGATTGGATCAATACGGGCCAAATTCTTACTGGGCGGCACTGGATGCCGCCCGTAAGCCCCCGTAGCGGAGGGGGACCCGTCGGCTTATCCGATGGGGGGAACCGACGGGGCTTCCCCGGGGGCCGGGGGCCAAGGGCGGCTCCAGGCCGCTCGCACTTCCCCTCGCCGGAGCAAAACAGCGTGCCGACGAATCCCCCGACCGGCCTCCAGACAACACCTAATCACAAAAAAAGAAATGCTTACGAACCCCATTAAAAGTTGAGAAACTCGCCGATTTACGCTAAGCTTTCAAAGGACAAGAAGAAATTCATGGCCGAGCACAGGAATCCAGTCCCGACGGTCGACATCATCATCGAGATGGAAGACGAGGGAGGCCGCGAAAGCATCGTCCTCATCGAGAGGAAGAACCCTCCTCACGGCTGGGCCCTCCCCGGGGGCTTCGTCGATTACGGAGAATCTCTCGAGGAAGCGGCCGTCCGTGAGGCCAAAGAAGAGACGTCCCTCGACATCGAGCTCGTCCGTCAGTTCCACACGTATTCCGACCCGCGGCGGGACCCGCGAGGACACACGATCACAACGGTCTTTATCGCCAGGGCTGCGGGGAAGCCCCTGGCCCGGGATGACGCCCGCGCGATCGGCGTTTTTACCCCGGATGAGGTCCGATTCCCGCTGGCCTTCGACCACAGGAGGATCCTGGACGACTATTTCGCCTCGAAAAAGGAAACCCGCCATGGCCCCTGAACAGGAAAAGCCGCTCCGGGAGCTCAGAAGCGTCTGGGGGCAGACCGAGGCCGATGTCATCAAGGCCCTCCTCGAAAGCCACGGCATCAGCTCCGTTTTCAGAGGGCGCATCCTCCATTCCATCTATCCGTTCTCGATGAATGGGCTCGGCGAGATAAAAATCTTCGTCCTGGAGGAGGACTACGAAGCCGCAAAATCGATCCTCGATGAGTTTCCGAAACCCGCCGACGTCGAAGGAGTTCGAGAAGGACGAAGAAGAGCGCTAGCCGCCGGTCCGTCCCACCACTTTTTTTTCTCATTTATTTCGCTTGACTTTTAGTATTTTGTCCCTTATATTTGAGTAAAAACGGGATGAAACGGGACAAATTGGGATAGAGTGTCATGGCCAATTCTTCCAGGTCTTTGATTCTATCCTGGGCTTTTTTCTCTTCCGGCTGGATGCGGGTTTCTGCTTCCTGGAATTGGCCGGGCGACGAAGGGACAATTGTGTATCCGCTGGCTTCTCCACCAGGATACAGGTTGCCCAGCGTGCCTCGGAACTCAATCTCGCCGGTGGGCAATGGTGAGCCGCTGCTCGCCTCGTATTGGCCGAAAATGATCAATGCTCCCGAAGCTAATTCAAAGATAACCTCCATCGTGTCTGGTACTGTTCTGTCGTCATCGACGGCAAAACGACCTCCGTGCGCCGATATCGAAGCTGGAGCTTCTTCGGCCAGGACCCAGCGGATGGCATCGCAATAGTGCACGCCCCAATTGGCCATCTGAGAGGAATAAGACTGCCACCAGCGGAATTTGTACAAGGGAATATCGTCCTTGTAGGGCCGCTCCGACCGAGGGCCAAGCCACATATCCCAATCCAGGCCTTTCGGCGGCTCGGCATCAGGATGTTTGCCTATGCCGTTGGGGTACATATTACTTATGCGGTAGGCTCTGGCCACTGTTACTTTACCTATTTTGCCTGCCTGGACATCACGAGCCAATTGTTGGTATGTTAGTGAGGAACGCCGATGAAGCCCAACCTGGACCACTCGTTTGTGTCGTTTTGCAGCGTCAACCATTTTTCGGCCTTCAACGATGGTTACCGAGAGCGGTTTTTCCACGTACACGTCCTTGCCGGCCTGGCAAGCCATAATCGCTTGGATGGCGTGCCAATGGTCGGGCGTTGATATAACCACCGCGTCTATGTCTTTGCGCTCCAGTAGGCGGCGGAAATCCTTGTACCTGGCGACATTGGCACCTAATTTCTCGGTCATCTGAGGAACTGTGCTCCCCAGCGAATCGGCGAGCACTTTGTCCACTTTAGAGTAATCTCTCACGAGATATGGCTCGTATACGTCACAAAGAGCCGCAATTTCAACGTCATCTTGTGTTAGGAAGCCTCTTAGAAGTTGGCTTCCGCGGTTACCCACGCCGATGAATCCGACACGAATTTTCTCATTAGCGCCAGGTGCAGCTCTGGCTAAAGGGACAGTTTTTGAATTCAGGCCCAGTGTGACTGCCGCTGCCGCAGCGGCTGAATTCTTCAGGAACCTTCGTCTGGTGGTTTTTTCTCGACATTCGCTCATTTTTTAGCCTCCAAGACCGTCTGCTTTGTCGTATATCCTGGCGGCAAGGTTAGCAGGTTTTTACTTAATTTTCAAGGCTAACCTCTGCCGGGGGGATTTATTTTTCCCGTTGTGCTTCTGTCTTTTCGCGGCCTTCACGCGATATACCCGCCGAGATTTGTCCGGAATTCGGTTGAGAAAAAAGCGTCTCTGGGGTATAATATATATCTAACAAAATTAAAGAGAATCATAATGGCAAGAGAACAGAACACAGGAGACAGAAGTCAGGAGACAGGAGACAGAAAACAGAAGACGGAGGGCAGACGACAGAATAGGGAAATTAGGCAAACAGGATAAGAGGGTGCAAGTGATCAGGATAACAGGCAATCAGGATGCAGGAAACAGAAGGCAGAAGACAGATAACAGAAGATGGGCGACAGATGGCAGAGGTCAGAGCCGCCAGCGACAAGAATCACCGAGAATCCGGGTGCCCGGCCAGAGTAAATTATGCAAAACAAAGCCAATTTCCAAAAAGGCCAAACGAGCGTAATCTCTTACGGTACAAAGGGATATGAGAATTTAGGCGTCTGCAGGCTCGGCAAAAACAAAGCCAATCAGAGCCAATTAAAGCCAAGGCCAATGTCAAGATGGGTAAGCTATATTTCTCGCGGCGGAGACCGCCCCACACTTTGGTGGGGTCAGGCATGTCCCTGCGAAGGCAGGGGTGGCTGATGCGAAACCCTGGTCAAGCAAAAGCGTACTGCCTCTATTTTTGTAAATCGTCTGCGATAAAGATTTTAATTTGCCTGGGCGTTGCTTAGAATACGGATTCCGGGGACATAGATTATGAATTGGGCTTCCAAGAAACTGAGTGATGCAGAGCTTCTTGCGCTATGGGCAAGGCGACGAGGCGGCGTTCCGTGAAATCGTAAGCCGTTATAAGAACAGCCTTTACGCATTTCTTAAACAGTTTTTGAGCCGTCAGGACCTGGTCGAGGATGTTTTTCAGGAGACCTTTCTACAGCTATTTACCAGCCGGGAAAGTTTCGATCCGAGCCGGCCTTTACGCCCCTGGCTGTTTACTATTGCCGCCAACAAAGCCAAGGATGCGCTTCGCAAATCACAGCGTATAGCGGCCATACCCATAGGCACTTTGTCAGATTCGGAAGAAATGTCATTCGATGATGTGCTGAACACCCTTAGTTCTGACAGTACAATGCCTTACGAGGAATTGGAGCAGGGCGAGACCGCGGCTCGCGTTGCGCAGATAATAGCGAATATGCCGGACAATCTGCGAGAAATACTGATTTTGGCCTATTTTAACAAATTTTCTTACAAACAAATGGCCAGTATCCTAAGTATACCTATCGGTACTGTCAAAAGCAGGCTACACACAGCGGTTGCCCGTTTCGCAAGAGAGTGGAAAGCAGCAGTTGGGAGTAAAGAAGCTAAATGATGTCTCCAAGCACCGAGCAGAAACAACTATTGTTTGATTACTGTATAGGTTTGACATCAGAGGAAGAAGCCGCCCAAGCACAGTCGCTGATATCCTCCAACAAAGAGGCGGCTGAAATTCACGCAAAGCTCAAATCTGCGTTCGCACCACTAGAGAGCATCAAGAGCGACCGCTGTCCGGATGACCTTGTGGAAAGCACAATCGAACGGCTCAATGCGGCGTGTACAAGTCGAGCCAAACTTCAGCAGTTGCTATCGACCGAGCAAGCTGGAGGGCTGGTTGCTGCCAGTTCGTTTTGGCCGAGACTCGGCAAGGTTTTGGCATCTGCCGCTGTGTTTGTAATCGGATTGAGCATCCTACTCAGTTCGCTAGGCTACGCCCGCAATAGAGCTTCTCAGCAGCAATGTGGGATGAATCTGTCTGGTATCTTCAATGGCTTAACTCAGTATGCCTCCGACCACGATGGTAGGTTACCCGCCGTTGCGGCAGCAGCCGGTGAGCCTTGGTGGAAAGTTGGTGAGCAGGGCAGAGAAAACCACTCCAACACCCGGGCACTGTGGCTTTTGGTGCAATTGAACTACAATAAGGCGTCAGATTTCGTGTGCTCCGGTTGGTCGCGTGGCAGGCCGTTACAACCGGATACGTCGCGTTTGCCGCAGTATCACGATTTTCCCGGCAGGGAGTATGTAACTTACAGCTTCCAGATAGGTGCGAACAAGCCGGCAACGGAAAACTGATCTGTCGAAGGGTCTTAGTCGCGGATTTGAGCCCGCTTTTCGAAAAGCTGCCTGACGACTACTCAAAATCGCTAAGGCTGACGTTAAACAGAGAACTGCTGACGCGTAACAGTGTCAATCACAAGCGTCGTGGCCAGAACGTTTTGTACGGTGATGGCCGGGCCGAATTCATAAAAACACGTCACGCCGACATATTAGAGGACGACATTTACACGCTGCAGAACGTTGATATCTACGAAGGCCGTGAAGTCCCTACCTGCGGAAACCGACTTCTTCCTTGCCCCTTGAGTATATTGCTATTAAGGCAATTCTGGCTGAACCATCGAAGTCCCTCGGAAATTAATTGAGACTCTGTGAAGTTTTTTCTGCCGTCGCCCCGTTCGGCAGGCTCAGGGCAGGCGTACCGGCGACGGCTAAACGTTCGCAAGGCAGACTTGGGCGTTTCTTTTTAGGCCGGCAAGGCCAATGCGTTTAATTGCCGAGTCAGCAAAGGCCCCTTCAAAATCTCTTTCATTCATATCCAGAATCTGCTGCAAGCTCAGCGCGGCTCTATCACGATAAAACTTGAATTCCTGATTGCGGCACACAGGGGCGTCTTGCTGATAGGGGCAAGCCAGCACACATTCGTCGCAGCCAAACAGACGGTTGCCGATCTTCTCGGCCAGATCGGCATCTATTTCGTCCCTGTGCTCGATTGTCAAATAGTTGATACACTTAGTGGCGTCGAATTGGCCATCGGCTCGCAAAGCACCGGTCGGACAAGCATCGATGCACTTAGTGCAATTAGCACATTTGTTGCTTGTTGAGTCGATACGTTGCTGTTGTGCTGGCGCTGCGCGGCTCTCTGGCAGTAGATTCCTCGTCTCCGCTTCGCTCCGCTCGGAATGACAATACGCGGGCTGGTCAAATTGGAGTTTAACGGTCGTGATTATTTCGCCCAGAAATATCTGCGGGCCCAGAGCCGGATTTATCAGCACGTGGTTTTTTCCGATAAAGCCCAGGGCCGCCCGCGCGGCCAGCGCCCTTTCAGCTACCGGAGACGAATCAACACATATCTTGAATCTACGGCCGGGGCCGGCAAGAGAACCGATAAAGTCAGTCAGTTCGCCCAAGCGAGTCCTTATGAAAGAGTGATAATCTTCATACTGGGCGTAACTTGCGACCCGACCTGTTGGTGCGGCTGCGTCCGGCTGATTCTGTGTCGGCGGCTTGTAGTTCAGGCCCACGATTATGACCGACTGGGCATTTTCCAGCAGTTCGGCGGGATTCATCCGCTTGTCGAGATTTCTGTGCATATAGTCCATCTGACCTGCAAAGCCGGATGCCAGCCACTTGTCGAACAATTGAACCTGTCGGCTGTCTACTGGTGAGGCGTCCGTTACGCCTACCAGGTCGAAGCCTAACTCAAGCGCTTTGCGCTTTACGTTCTCAGTCAAACTCATATAGGTGATTATACTCGAAAAGACAGCTCAAAGTTTCGGCTTTTCATAGCATACCCAGCCGGATAGAATGAGTCCGCTCTGTATGTGTGTTCTTAATACTGACGCAGAAAGGAACCAGTAAATTATGGCCTTCAACTCGGACATACTGCCCCTGCCACTGCGCGGCATTATTCCGCCCATGGTCACGCCACTTCTGGATCGTGACACCCTCGACGTAGCCGGCCTGGAGCGGCTGATAGAGCATATTCTCGGCGGCGGTGTTCACGGATTATTTATCCTGGGTACAACCGGCGAGGCGCCGAGTCTTAGCTACCGGCTGCGATATGAGCTTATCGAACGTGTCTGTGCGACAGGTCAATAGACGAGTGCCGGTACTGGTAGGGATCACCGACACATCCTTTATCGAGTCGGTGAACATCGCCCGCAAAGCAAGGGACGCCGGCGCACAGGCTGTCGTGCTGGCGCCGCCATATTATTTTCCCGCAGGCCAGCCGGAACTGTTGGAATACCTCAAGCATCTGACGCCTGAATTGCCGCTGCCGTTGTTCCTGTACAATATGCCAAACTACACCAAAGCCATTTTCGAGCCCCAGACCGTGCGGGCTGCGCTGGACATCAGCCGGCATCGTGGGCTATAAAGGACAGCTCCGGCGACATGGTTTATTTTCACCAACTCCAGTCTCTGCTTAAAGACCACCCGGACTTCTCGCTTCTTGATGGGCCCGGAGGAACTGCTGGCCGAGGCAATTCTATCGGGCGGGCATGGCGGCGTCTGCGGCGGAGCTAATCTTATTCCGCAGCTTTACGTGGAGCTATACAACGCGCGCATGCTCGAAAGACCTGCCGAAGGTGGAGGCCCTGCATAAAAAGGTGATGCAGATCAGCACTACCATCTATTCTGTGGGGCGGTACGAGTCGAGTTTCTTGAAGGGTCTGAAGTGTGCCCTTTCGTGGATGGGCATTTGCAGTGATTTCTTAGCTGAGCCGTTTCACCGTTTTCGCGCTGCAGAGCGTGACATGATTCGTCGGCACTTGGAAGAGCTTGGAATCATGCAGAAAAGGTGAGAACGGATTTCGATAAGGGCCAAAGATTATGCAGGGAAATCTCGGAGCGATTGATATCGGCATTCTTGCTTCTTTATTGCTGCGCGGTGATGGCGATGGGCATATACTATCAGCGCAAGTCCCGCACAGCGGAGCAATTTATGGTTGCCGGCCGTTCTATTCCCGCCTGGGCGGCCGGCTTGGCCGTGATGAGCACTTATACCAGCAGCATCTCATATATTGCCACGCCCGGCAAGGCCTTCGATACCAACTGGCATCCTATCATTTTCTCGCTTTGCATTTTCCCTGTGGCATGGCTGGTCTGCAAGTACGCCGTGCCCTATTATCGAAAAACACAGCTGATCTCTGTTTATGCTTTTTTCGAGGACAGGCTCGGGCCTTGGGGGCGAGTGTATGCGGCGTTATCGTTTTTGCTGTATATGCTCGGGCGCGTTGCGGTAATTCTTTACCTGGTCGGTCTGCTATTCAGCACGTTCGTTCCCTGGAACATCGGCTATTGTGATTGTGGTCGATCGGCCTGGTTACTATTATTTATACATTGCTCGGCGGGATGGAGGCCGTGATTTGGACGGACGTCGTGCAGTCGGCAATTATGATCGTGGGTATCCTGTTTTGTGCTGTAGTTTTGTCTGTAGATGTTTTCAGCCGGGCCAAATCCGCTTAATCCGGTCGGCAATTGACTGCAAATAAATTCAGCCTGGGTAGCTGGGATTTGTCCCTGTCTTCCCGCACGGTATGGGTGATGATTATTTACGGAATCACAGAGAATCTGCGGAATCTTCTGGCGGACCAGAACTACGTGCAGAAATACAGCTCTGTCCCCACGGAGCGGGAGGCGAAACGCTCAATCTGGATTGCGATGCTGATTTATATCCCGCTGACGGCGGTTTTTCTTTATATCGGCACAACACTTTTTGCCTTCTACTCCCTGCGGGCAACGAACTTGCAGAGCGGCATAACCAAAGGCGATGAGGTCTTCCCTTACTTCATCGCGACGCAGTTGCCGGCTGGCCTGAAGGGACTTAATTATCGCCGCGATTATCGCAGCTGCGATGAGCACCGTGGACTCAGCGTTGAATTGCTCGGCGACTGTCTTGCTGCTGGACTTTCATAAGCGATATTTTAATCCGAAAATCGGTGACCGGGCCAGCGTGACATGTATCTGCGTCTGGCGACGGCTGGTCTGTGGGGTCTGCTTGGGACCGGCTTTGCTCTTTGATGATTCGGGCAAGGAGTGCGTTGGATGTTTGGTGGCAAATCTCAGGAATCTTCGGCGGCGGAATTTTGGGCTTGTTTATTTTGTCCTTGCTGCGAATTCGGCTTCGCCTGTGGCAGGGCCTTGTCTCGATCGGCGTGAGCATCCGTAATTAGTTGGGGAACTTTTGCCCGCGATCTGCCCGCCTCGTGGCAGTGGGCGCAGTGTAACATTGATGGCATTATTGTCGGCGCGGTGGGAACAGCGGCGCTGATGGCGGTTGCTATCTTCTTTGGCCTGATGAATCGCACGTGCCGGTGCGGATCAAATAGTTGAAGGGTTTTCATTATGCCGGTAAAAAAAATAGTAACCGTTCACGGCGGTAAATCAGCGTTTTTATGTCATTGCGAGGCCTTTAGGCCGAAGCAATCTCAAAAACGAGCGATTTTGGATTGCTTCGCTTCGCTCGCAATGACAGAAATGCGGTTTTTCCGTGAACGCTTACAAAAAATACTGATTTCTGCCATCGTGGTCACACTCATCCAGGTTTGCAGCTATGGAAAGGTTATCCTACAGTGGGACTTTACACGAGGGACACACGGCTGGACGGCAAATAACAATGTGGAGGGTCTGATTTCTTCGCCCGATGGCTTGATCGTCAAATCAATAGCTGAGGATCCGTGGATAGAAGGGCCGGCGGTCGATTTGCCCGTCGATGGAGTGACACGTGTAACGATACGAATGAAATCTGGTGCCGACGCCAGCGGGCAGCTATTCTATGGCCGCGCTTTTCGTGAGGAACAATCCGCCCAATTCACCGTGCAAAATGATGGTCGCTGGCACGATTACTTTCTGGTGCTCCGTGACAAACTGGGCCCGGGCACACGTTTTCGTCTCGATCCCTGTGCAGGCGAGGGCGAACTAACGGTCGCCTACATCAAAGTCGAGGCGATGCGCGAAATATCTGCGCCTCCCCTGGAAAAGCCGGGCAGAAAAGTCCTCGGTGATCCCGTATGCGTCAGATCAGAAACGCTGGAGATTCAGCATTATAAAACCGGCTGGGGCAATTTTGTTATTAAAGTAGACGGCGTGGAAATGGCCGCAGGATATGACAAAGAACCCATCGGGCTTTTGTTTGATGACCGCGCCGAATGGCTTAATCTTGCTGACGCAAATACAACATTCTATTGCACAAGTGCAGATGAATTTTCCTGCAGCGCGGTGCTCAAAGATAGTGCCGGGGCAACGTGGCAGATACAGAGGCGCTTTAAGGCAGGCCGGCAGGCAGGGACACTTGTCGTGGAAACCGAATTCAAGGTGGACAGAGATCGGGACATTGTTTATCTGCCCTGGCTGACGATTTTTCCAGGCCTGGGGACGTTCGGCGAAAGAAATGCCAGGGACTTTTCGCCGGCGTTGAGTATTTGAGGATGAGCCGAGTAGCAGCGAAGCGGACATCGAGACGCTGGAACATATCCGCCGCGTGCCCGACCCGGTCAAGATAACCTTTCCTCTGATGGCGATCGCCCATGATGGGCGTTATGTGGGGGTAATTTGGCAGCCATCGGAAATTGGTGGCGGCGACCTTCGATTCGCCGGACAGGATTTACAATTCGGGCGCGCACGTGATGGCGCTATCGGCGCCCGCCGTCGGGAGAGATCCGCTCCGAGAACGACTTTTGTGGGCATGCGCCTTTTAAGAATCGAGGCAAATAAGCCGCTGAAAGTTTCTGTGCTGATAATCGGCGGCAAGGGCAAAACAATTGTCCCGGCAGTCAAACACTATGTCATTTGAAGGGCACACCTACCTGCCGCAATTCGAGGGTGGGTTTGGCGCTGCGGTGACCCTTCTCGCGCACGGCTGGCTGGATTCGCAGATAAACCAGGATTTTCTTTTCCGGCATGCAGTTTGGGGCAGCAGCTTTGGTCCGACTCCTGCCGCAGATGCGGCAATGTACATTGATTGGCTGGCTAATCACGCCAAAGATGGTCAACTTGCTGAGAGATTACGTGACGCCAGAGGTCAAGCGCTACAAAAAATTCCGCCGAGCCAACCTTTCTCCAGCGCTATCTCGCACGCGCATCTGCCGGCGGCGCCCTTTATTTTCGGCAGACTCAGCGAATATGTGCAGCAAAGGCGTAACGAGGCGATGAGCCTGCTGGCGAATTTCGACCAGACTGGCGTAAAATTGTATAGGCCCGGCGGAACCGACTATTCGCGGACTCATTTCGCAAAACATGCTAACGGCTTTTCAGGCGGAGACGTGGTCAGGATTCTGGAAGGCGCAGTGCTGTCGGCAGATAAAGAACTTATCGAAAAATCACTGGAGCTGCTTGATAAGCAGACGCCTTTGTATGGCGATACCGTTCCGCGCGGTGCGCAGACCTGGGAGGTGCCGCTGCACACGCCGGATATATTGGCCTCGGCCCACATGGTCAAGGCGTACACACTCGGCTATATCATTTCAGGTAAGTATGAATATCTTAAGCAGGCACGCTATTGGGCTGGACGGGCGTCCCATTTATCTATATTTATCCGCCGACATCGGGCAGGGCGGGGGTCTATGCGACAATTCCTGTGCTGGGTGCCACCAACTGGAAAGCGCCGGTCTGGATTGGGCGTCCGGTGCAATGGTGCGGGCTTGTTTACGCTTCGGCTTTGCACCTATTGAGCCAGTACGATACGGAAGGGCCGTGGGCAAAGATCGCCAACGGAATTACGGCTGCCGGCCTGCAAATGTCCTGGCCTCTGGCGGATAAAGGACGTCAGGGACTGCTGCCGGATTTCTTTGATTTGAAGGCTCAGGTTGCGCCGGCCCCGCCATAAATCCGGGACCGTCCAGGCACATCTGCCGGAACTTTATGGCAAGGGCAGATTGTACGACGTGAGGAAGTTGTCGAAACGTTCGTGGTTCATTCACGCTCCTTGTGCGATAAGTGACATCCGTGAAGACCAGGGTTCGGTGGCGTTTCTAGTCCGATGGCTGGGCGGAAAAGCCCTACTACGTACTGGTATCCGGCGTTGAAAAACAGCCGAATGAGATTTTTGCCTGTAGAATTGGTTCTTGAATCGAGCGACCGGGCGTCCGTCAAACCGGCAAAGACTGAGCTCAGCATGGAGGACAAGCGCCTGATAATCAACTTGCAGGGCAAGTCGGAGATTCGTATCAAGTACTGATTTCCCAGATGTCTTGGCGGCGGTTGTCATTGCGAGCGCGGCAATCTCTGGGGTGGCAGGGGTTAAGATTGCTTCGGCCTTTCAGGCCTCGCAATGACTTGAAGGGAACCTTACCTCGTGCCTGAGTCAAACAAAAAGGGCGTGAGCTCTTACCCACGGCCCTACCGAGTATTGAATCGCAGAGACTTTCACAACGTTCTGCGTTTTCGCAGCCAGCCGACCACAAGCACGCCTATACTGCCAAGAAGAATTGCGCCAGGGGCAGGAACATAGGCGGCATCGTGCGATAGGGGACTAATCTTCCAGCCGGATTTGCACGTGTAGCTTTGGACGTAGCCGTAGGCGTCGAAGTGGACCCAGCTAAAGCCGGTGACCGAGACGTTAAACAGTTTCTCTTCGCCGCTGCCTTCTACGGTTATAGTTCCGGTGGCAGCATTGTAGTTGTGAACAGGCCCGAGATTGTCGAAACTACCGATGTCATAAATCAGGAAATTGGAAACGCTCGCTTTGAATGGGTAGTGCTTGATGAAGCTAACCGGCAGGAAACTTTGGTCACTGTATCCGTCGAGTCCCGCGACATTTGTCAGCAGGTCGATGTTGGCATTGGCTTTGGGATTATATGTGCCGTATGCCGGGGTTTTCGATGTCAGTAGGGTGGCGCCGTCGCCGCCAGAGATTGATATCGTGCCTGTTTGACCTTTTGGCACTGAAAGTGCCAGCGTGACGTTGGTGAGGTTGTGTGTGCTGTACCCGTACGCACCGACAACGATCAGGTTGAAGGAACTGTGATCTGTGAACCAGGTATCCTGGTCTTGGCCTATCGTCCCGGCGGTAGCGCCTTGGATGTACGTCTGGAACGTTGGGACGGCCAAAGCTGCCTGGCTGACAGCAAGTACGATGCTTAGAGTTAGGCAACCTGCTAAGTTCGACAGTTTCATCGTTACATTTCCTGCAAAAGTGTGATTATTGACCCCCCTCAGACAGACCAAGTCTTTGCGCAGTTTCGTCGCACACTCGGAACTATAGCAGGATGTTGCCGCCAAGATGGATTTGTCTTTGCTGCTAGACCTATCTGAGGACATCCCCCATTACGCCCCTTGTATGTGAATATGGTACCATATCAGCCAGGGTAAATCAAGAGCTTTAGGCTGTGTCCCTTATAAAGACTGTGACAATTTTTAGAAAGTGTAGACGTGGGTCTGTGGACAAGATTATTTCCGGACGTGTGTGCTATTTTTCGATGGCAATAAGGTAAAATTTTTCGCCGAAATATGTTTTAATTGTTAACCCAATTTGGCATTACCCGCCTGGTCTTGCTCCTCCAGGTGGAAAAAAAGATTGTGAACTCGGGGCAAAGGAATTATCATAAAGGCAAGTTGGTGTAAAAGAGGTTAATAACCATGGAAGGCGAATTGGTCGGGATAATTGGCGGGACGGGCCTCGGTGATGCGCTGGGTCGGCAGTTGACGGGCACAAAGCTACACGATGTCGATACGCCATTTGGAAAACCCAGTGCGCCAATTATGGTCGGTGAGATGGGACAAAGACGCATCGCATTTCTGAATCGGCACGGCGAGGGGCATAAACTTTCACCGAGTGAGGTGCCGTTTGCCGCGAACGTTTTTGCCATGAAAATGCTGGGCGTCCACACGGTCATCGGCAGCGGAGCAGTGGGCTCACTGCGAGAGGAAATCGCCCCAGGCGAATTGGTCATCGTGGACCAGTTCATCGACAAGACGTTCGGCAGGCTGAACACTTTTTTTCGCGGCTTCGGCGCGGTGCACTGCGAGATGACTGAACCTGCCTGCAGCCGGGTCAGGGAGGTTCTAATTGATGCTGCAAAGGAAACTGACGTCATGACGCATCCTGACGGCACGTACGTATGTATGGAAGGGCCGCAGTTTTCCTCGCGGGCCGAGTCGCTTATGCACCGCGGATGGGGCGGCGACCTGATCGGCATGACTGCTATGCCTGAAGCGAAGCTCGCCAGAGAAGCACAAATCTGCTACGCACTTATCGCACTTGTCAGTGACTATGACTGCTGGCGGGCGCATCACGCCAAAAAGAGCAAGCAGTCTTTGCTCCAAGAGATAATGGCGAACCTGCAGACCGCAACGAACAATTGTCTGAAGCTGATACAGACAGTTTTGACCGGCAAGGCCGAACTTGTCAGCGAGGATTGTACGTGCAGAAAGAGTCTGGAGCTGGCGGTGTGGACGGAGAAAAGCCAAATCCACACCGCTGATAAGAAGAAGCTGGAAGTCCTGTTTGAATAGCTTAAGCTCTTGATACTTTGTTCGCAGGAGATATAGTGACGGGCAAATTCTATCACTTTCGTATTTGTCATTGCGAGGCCCCGACGCGTCGGGGCCGCGGCAATCTTATTATTCGTGTCGCACTTTAGATTGCTTCGCTGCGCTCACAATGACAATACGGCAAAAGAGTAGATTGGAAAGGATGACAAAATGAGAGGATTCATGCCCACAATATTAATTGGAGCGATGGGTGTTGTGGCTATGTCGTGTCTGAGCTGCCGGGAGCAGGAACTACCGGGCGAGAAACAAAGTAGAGTCATAGCGGCTGAAAATATGCAGTTAAAGCAGGAGTTAGCCCGGCGCGACAAGGAGATTGTCAAGCTAAAGGCCCAGCACGAAAAACAGATGAAGCAGCAACAAGCGGAGCTGGCAAAGTGTGTGCAGCGCAGAGAAGCTTTGGAGAAACAGCTTCAACAGAACATAAAAGAGCAGGTGGAGGGCGTTCTGACCGAGGTTGTAGAGGAAAGTTCGAGATTACAGCAGCAAATCAAGGAGCTTAAGGCCGAGATCGAAAACATGCGGCAGCAAATCCAGGTCAAGCCCAAGCCCGTGGAAGCACCCTGATTTTGCGGAAGCTGCTAATAAGTGTGTTCGGGCGTCTTTAGCGTGGCCTTTGTGCAATCGGGCAAATCCTGTTGCGGGTAGTGTTTTTGTAGTGCCGCCGCCACAAGTCCTACAAACATTGGCTGAGGCCGCAGCGGGCGCGAAGTCAGGCAGGGATGCGCCTGAGTGCCCATAAAAAATGGATGCGAAGGAATCTCTAAAATCTGCATAATCGGCTGATCCAGGGGCCTTGCCGGAAAATACCAGGCCCGCTTTTTCAAGCATCTCGATGTAGTGGGGGGCAACTTCGTAACGGTGTCTGAATCGCATCCTTACTGGATTTTTTTTGCCGAAGAGTTTCCACGCCAGCGTGTTGGGTTTTATTTCTATATCGTGTCCGCCCAGCCGCATATTTCCGCCCAGATTTTTCTATTTTTTTCTGCTCCGGCAGTATATCAATTACCGGCTCAGGACAATCCGGCTCAATTTCGGTGCTGTTAGCATGTTTCAGGCCGCAGACGTTGCGGGCAAATTCTATAACAGCCATTTGAAAGCCAAAGCATAATCCAAGATAAGGCAGATTGTTTTCTCTGGCATATTTTATGCAGGCGATTTTCCCTTCTGCGCCGCGTGTGCCGAATCCGCCTGGAACGATAATACCGTCAACATCGGCAAGACAGTCGGCCGACATTTTCATCAGTGATGATTGGTTGTTTCAATCCATTTTATTTTGGCATCGCAGCCAAGTGTGATGCCGGCGTGCTCCAGGGCATTGATTATCGAGGCGTAGCTGTCGCGCACGGCGGTATATTTTCCGGTGATGCCGATATTTATTTGCCGATTGTGCGACTCTATTTTGTCGGTAAAGTCGCACCATTGCGCCCAGGCCTTGCGTTCGTGACGCAGATTGATTCTGTCTTCGATTTTTAGTAGCCGCAGAACCTCAAAATCAAGGCCGTGTGTCCCGCAGCATTGCAGGTATCATATAAATACTGGCAGAATCCGGTAGAGTGATGACCCTTTCCATGGGGACGTTGCTGTATACGCTTATTTTTTCCCGGGCTTTTGCGGTGACGGGATTGCTTGCTCTGCAGGCGATGATGTCCGGCTGGATGCCGCACTGCATCAGCTGTTTGATTCCAAGTTGTGCAGCCTTTGATTTTTGCTCGCCGAGGGTTGGCGGTTCCAGTATATAAGTCAGAGCCACGAAGCAGCTACTATTTGGGCCTTCTTCGTAAGCCAGCTCGCGCATGGCTTCGATAAAGTAGGCGTTTTCCAGGTCGCCCACCGTGCCGCCGATCTCGACAAATACCACATCAGCATTGGTGTCGACTGCCAATTGGCGGAGTCTTAGTTTGACCTCGCCGGTGACGTGTGGGATCATCTGGACGTCTCTGCCAAGATAGTCGCCGTGGCGTTCCTTGTTAAGAACCGAGCTGAATATCTGGCCGCTGGTGGCGAAATTCGCCCTGGTTAAATCCTGGTCGAGCATTCGCTCGTAAGTGCCTAGGTCCATGTCGGTTTCCATGCCGTCATCGAGCACAAAGACCTCGCCGTGGCGGAAGGGATTTAGCGTGCCGGAATCGATGTTCAGATAGCCTTCGAGCTTGATTGGTGCGACTTTTAAACCCTTATCCTGCAAGAGTTTAGCAAGACAGGATGAAAATATCCCTTTGCCTAAGCCGCTCATCACGGTGCCCATCACAAAGACATAGCGGGTCTTTCCTTTTTTATAGCCGACCGGCATCGGCGAGAAAAATTCACTCTCGGTCGAAGTGTCACTAACAGATGCTAATAAATCCTTTTCTTTCGGCATATATTTTCCTTTTTTAGCCACAGAGTGTAAACAAATTGCTATTTTTAGCCACAGAGGACACAGAGGTCACAGAGAAATTACTTTGTTTCTTCGAAAAATTTCAAAGTATTTTCGTACTTTGCTTTGTATTTGACCTCGTAATCTTTATCATTCATCGCTTGACGTTGCATTTGCCCGACATGCCCTCTAACATTTGACAGATCATGAATCCTAACGGCGAAGAGACGCTCGGTTTCTTCTACAGTTGCGCAGATACCATTTTTAATCTCTTTTCCCTTCACGGGAACATCGTATTCTCGGCACATAGCACACAGGTCTGCAATTCAACACCCACATCACCAAGTCTGCTGTTTGCTTTCGGTGTTACAATAAGTCCTATCCAATTCTGTTTTTGAGCATATTCATAAGCGTCGATCAAACCAGACCCAAGGAATATGTTTTTGAATCTATCAGCGTATAGCTGTCCGAATCCGATTGCTCCTCGCAAAGGCCAATTTTTTGGGATTACACTCCAACAAAAGTGTTTCGCTGATCCTGCAATACATCCGAAGGAATCTTTGGAGTCATCGCGGGTAAAAAATAAGAAAGTATCTGAGGCCCAAGCGGTGAATACTTTGCCGGGCCAGTATTTACCTTGTCTCTGTAGTTCGTCCAATAACTTACCGTAAAAATTCCGCACGAAAACATCCAAGTGTCCACACCCAGAGCCCCTCTCAAAGGCGGACACTTTTTCTTTGAAGCCGAGTAAATCCAAGCATGCAATCCAGCAGTTGCCATTTATGACTACGTTATTTTCCATGTTTTACCGCTCTTGGATTCCCGCTTGTGCGGGAATGACAATGTAAGTTAGTCTTTCTTCTCTGTGACCTCTGTGTTCTCTGTGGCTAAAATACTAAACGGACACTCTTTTTACGCCATCAATTAGGCGTTTTTCGCCGAAATTTATGATTAGGCTGCGTTTGAGGTTAGTCGCCTTTAGATAAGAGATCGTTTGCGCAACAGCTATCTCTGGCAATCGACTTACAGATTTAATCTCAACCACAACTTCTGCTTCAACCAGCAAATCGATCCTTTGGCCTTTCATTACCTTTCCCTTATAAACAACGTCAGCGGGTACTTGCTGTTCGTACTTTATACCTTGAAGTTGGAACTCATAACAGAGAGCTTCCTCATAGATAGACTCCAATAGACCCGGCCCTAACTCCGTATGTACTTCAATACCCGCTCCAATAATTTTTTCTGTTAACTCATCAGACATTTATGTTTTTTTCTCTGTGTTCTCTGTGCCCTCTGTGGCCGAAAACAAAATCATTTTCTGTGGCTATTTTTATATCTCTTAACAAACTCGGCGTACTGTTCCGGCGTATCGATTCCTTCGCAAGTGTGCTTGACTTTGCCGACTAAAATGTCAAAGCCGTTTTCAATCGCCCGCAATTGCTCAAGTTTTTCAATTTTTTCAAGTGGCGTCTGTGGCAAAGCGGTAATTTTGAGCAAAAAATCCTTGCGATAGGCGTAAATTCCAATGTGCCGCAAATATTGCCCAACTGGGCCTACACCGGATTTTTCTCTGTCGTAGGGAATCGGCGCTCGTGAAAAATAAATTGCCCTGCCAATGCCGTACTGCGTACTGCGTATTGCGTATTGCATATTGTCATTCCCGCGAAGGCGGGAATCCATTTTCTTTTCGCACGACGCATCGCGCACGCCTGCCCCGAGCGCAGTCGAGGGGACGCATGACGATATAACTACCTTAACGATATTAGGGTCTGCGACCTGCTGAGGGCTTTGGAAATTTGCAGCGAGCGTAGCCATCGGATAGTCGGGATTGTTTATCAAAAGCTCAGCCAGGTAGTCAATATTAGCTGGGTCGATTTCCGGCTCATCGGCCTGAAGGTTCACCACTATATCATTAGCGTTTAGCGTATAGCGTTTAGTGCATAGTTTCTTGCCCTTTCTATACGCTGTACGCTGTTCGCTGCCCCCTAACTTAAGAATGGCTTCAGCGATGCGGTCCGTGCCGCTCTGATGCTCCGGCGAAGTCAGAACACACTCGGCCCCAAAGGTGCGGGCAGCAGCGGCGATTTTTTCGTCATCGGCGGCAATTATCACCTTCTCGGGCAGCTTGGCAAGGCACGCCCGCTCGTATGTGTGCTGGATAAGGAATTTTCCCGTATCTTTGGCGAGAACTTTGCCGGCGAATCTTGTAGAACCATATCGAGCAGGTATAACAGCTACAACCTTCACTTTTTTTATATCTTTACGCCAGCCCCGATCAGTTTTTAGTTTTGAGTTTCTTCCTATCCGCCCAGTTATGCTAAGGGCAAGCACAGAGTTTGTCAACAACGAACGAATCTTTCTTGTAATCTTCGGCTGAGCAGATATACTCTGTAGGCTGTTATTTTATTGTTAGGGAGCAAAGACCATGAAAAAAGTTTTGGCAGTGGCTGTGCTTGCAGCCGTATCGGCGTTTGCCGTGGTCGGCTGTCGGCAGAAAGTTGAAAGCACAGGCAAGCGTCGTATCGCCGTCATTCCCAAAGGCACGACGCACATTTTCTGGAAGTCGATCCACGCCGGGGCGGTTAAAGCCGAGCAAGAGTTCAAAGACCTGGGCGTGGAAGTTATATGGAAAGGGCCCATGAAAGAGGATGACCGGGAGTCGCAAATCAGGGTGATGGAAGGCTTCATAACCAGCAGGGTGTCGGGCATTGTGCTGGCGCCGCTGGACGATGAGGCGCTTCGAGGCTCGGTCGAGGAAGCGGTCCGCAGCGGCATATCCGTGGTGATCATCGACAGCGATCTAAAGAGCGAAAAGTACGTCAGTTTCGTGGCGACTGACAACTACCTCGGCGGCAGAAAGGGCGGCAAACGCCTGGCAGAAATTTTAGGCGGCAAAGGCAAGGTGATTATGCTCCGCTATCAGGTAGGCTCAGCCAGTACGACCAACCGTGAGAAGGGATTTCTGGATGTTCTGAAGGAGGAATACCCCCAAATCGAGGTGGTCAGCGCAAATCAATATGCCGGAGCAACAACGGAAAGCGCTTATAAAGCAAGCGAGAATCTGCTGGCACCGCTGCGGACGCCCGATGGTGGGATGACGATTGATGGCATCTTTTGCCCGAACGAATCGTCAACATTTGGAATGCTGCGAGCGCTGCAGGATAGCGGCCTGGCCGGCAAGGTCAAATATGTCGGCTTTGATAGCTCCGAGAACCTTGTTGAAGCACTGCGCAAAGGCCACATCCATGGGCTGGTACTACAGGACCCGATCAATATGGGATACTTAGGCGTCAAAAGTATGGTTGAGCACCTGCAGGGCAAAAAGGTGGAAAAACGCATCGACACCGGCTCAGAGGTGGCGACTCCTGAAAATATGAACGAGCCCAGAATCAAAAGCCTGCTGGAGCCGGACTTCAAAAAATGGCTGAACGAGTAGACCGGCAGCAATCGACGCTGCGCCTGGAAATGCGGGGGATTTGTAAGCGCTTCGGCGCAACGGTGGCATTGCAGGATGTGAGTATCAAGGTTGATGGGGGCGAAGTTCTGGCACTGGTCGGTGAGAATGGCGCCGGCAAAAGCACGCTGATGAAAGTCCTTTCCGGGGCGGTTATTCCAGACGCGGGCCAGATGTATCTTAGCGGCGCACCCTATTTGCCCGGCAATCCGCTGGAGGCCCGCCGGGCGGGTGTAGCGATGATTTATCAGGAACTTTCCTTAGCCCCGCATCTTAGTGTTGAAGAAAACATCGTGCTGGGCATGGAACCGGCAGCGCTGGGCATAGTGGACTGGAAACAGGTGCGCTGGCGGGCAGTCGAGGCGATTAAGGAGTTCGATAATCCGGAATTGACGCCGGATGCACAAGTCAGGAGACTATCCGTTGGCTCGCAGCAGTTGGTCGAGATTGCACGGGCGCTGGCTATCGGCTGCCGGGTGCTGGTTCTGGATGAGCCAACCAGCAGTTTGACCCGGCAGGATGTCGAGCGCCTGTTTGAGATTATAGGCCGGCTGAAAAAGCAAGGCAAGGCTATCGTCTACATCTCGCACTTTATCGAAGAAGTCAAGCGAGTGGCTGACCGCGTGACAGTTTTGCGCGATGGAAAAGTGGCCGGCAGCAGCGATGTGGACGCCATCAGCATTGACGAAATAGTAGCGCTGATGGTGGGCCGGGAGGTTGACGAGCTTTATCCTCGGTCGGTGCGAGCGCCGGGCGAGGTAGTTCTGGAGATTGAAGATCTGGCAGGGCTTGAAAAGCCGGAATCGGCAAGTTTGCAACTACGTCGCGGGGAGGTGCTGGGAATTGCCGGGCTCGTGGGGGCGGGAAGAACAGAGCTATTACGGTGTCTGTTTGGCCTGGAGTCGGTGCGAAAAGGGAAAATTCGGCTGGGTGTATATGCTGGGCCGGCCTCGCCGCTCAAACGGTGGATGCAAGGGGCAGGCATCTTAAGTGAAGACCGCAAGCAAGAGGGACTGGCACTTTCCTTGAGCTTGGCGGATAATGTGACACTTTCTAAGCTGAGGGGCTTCGGTCCTTTTGGGCTGGTATTGCCGAGCCGACAGGATGAAGCTACCGGCCGCTGGATAGAGCGGCTGGGCATTCGTTGTCTGGGTCCCAGAGACCGCGTATCGTCGTTATCAGGCGGCAACCAACAGAGAGTTGCACTGGCCAGGCTGTTACAGCACGATGTTGACGTATTGCTGCTGGATGAGCCGACCCGCGGTATCGACGTAGCTGCAAAGGCGATGATTTATAGATTGATTGATGATTTGGCTACAGGCTGTCCGGCGGAGGGGCGAAAACCTAAGGCGATACTGATGGTGAGCAGTTATCTGCCGGAATTGATGGGCGTGTGTGACCGCGTGGCGGTTATGTGCCGTGGGAGGTTGGGGCCAACGCATCGGATTGACGAAGTGGACGAGCACAAACTTATGCTGGAGGCGACCGGACAGAACGAGCGTTCAGCGTATAGCGTTTAGCGTTCAGTCTGCACGCTGTACGCTCTGGTACGGGGACAAAGTAATGAAAGCGTTGAATTGGCGGCGATGGGTCAACACCTTTGGTCCGTTATTGGCTCTGCTCGGCGTCTATGGGCTGTTTGTACTTATCGCGCCGCCGAGTTTTGCCACCGTGCGGAACCTTGAGACCATTGCCCGGCAAACAACTATCGTGGGCATGGCGGCGCTGGGCATGACCGTGATTATCATAGCCGGCGGAATTGACCTGTCGGTTGGCTCACTTGTGGCCCTCAGCACAGTGGTCATTGCGTTACTGCTGCAAGATGCCGGCACAGGCCCTGTGATTTCAGCGGCCGGCGGCGTGGCGGCAGCAGCATTTTTCGGCGCCCTTAGCGGATTGCTGATAACCCGGCTTCGGGTGGTGCCCTTTATTGTCACGCTGGGTATGATGCTGGTCGTACGCGGAACGGCCAAAGGCCTGGCACGCGAGCAGACAATTCCTGTTGACCCAGTGCGATTGGCCTGGCTGGAGGGTTTGCTGCGCTCGGTAGCGGGCAGGGAGCAGAGCTGGATGCTACTACCGCCGGGCGTGTGGATGTGGCTGATTCTGGCGGTGGTGATGGCACTTTTTTTGCGGTACACCCGGCTGGGTCGGCATAGTTTCGCGATTGGTTCAAACGAACAGACGGCCCGGCTGTGCGGTGTGGCGGTCGAGCGGGTCAAAGTTCTGGTCTTCACGTTAGGTGGGGTGTTTGCAGGGCTGGGCGGCCTTATGCAGTTTTCACGCCTGACAAAGGGCGACCCCACGGTGGCGGTAGGGCTGGAGCTGGACGTAATAGCCGCTGTTGTAATCGGCGGCGGCAGTTTGTCAGGCGGTGAAGGCTCGATCCTCGGAACCATCGTGGGTGCTCTGATTATGACAGTCATCGCATCCGGCTGTACGCAGATGGGCCTTCCCAACTGGGTGCAGGAGATTATTACCGGGGCGATTATCGTGGCGGCAGTCGCTGTTGACCGTCTGCGCCACCGCCACATTGCATGACCTCACCCGGCATCAATTGCAGCACCATTTTTTTGTCAACACTCAGGCTTTCTTCGGCATTATACTAATTGGCAAACAGTGGGTTTTTGTTTAGCCCCCGGACCTGTGCCGGGGGCAAGCCCTGCCCACATCCTTCGACTTCGCTCAGGACAGGGGTGGCAGGGCTAAGCGGGTGGACAACACGAACGCAGATTTTGCCGGGCAAGCCCCGCTCCGCCAAAGTGCTTTGCGGAGTCGAGCTGACCGAGCGGGCTTAATCGCAAGAGAATCGGTCATTTCTGGGTCATTTTTTGGGGCAAATTTCTAAAAAAGTCGGATTTTCGGGCATATTTTTCGGGTGATCTTTGGGGGCAATCCTTGTTTTTAGCTCAAAAATGCGGGTAACACGCCACTACAATCAATACAGTCGTTACACCTTTCCTAAATTACGGTCGAAAATGAGTAAAAAATGACCAAAAAGTGACGAAAAATGACAAGAAATGAATGCTTTTTAACAAAAAATGAACAAAAAATGAGAGATTTGAACAGGTTTTTTAGGGTAAGCCGGAAAAGCGACCCTTAAAAAGAGGCCCTGTTAAAATGGAGAAAATAGACACTGATTTACACTGACTTTTTTTAGCCACAGAGTCCACCGAGAACACAGAGAAATATAGCCACGAATCCATTCGACCGTGCTCAGGACGAGGTAACACAGATCTTTTAGTTTGACGGGAATTGCGGTTTTGGGTAGTGTAAAATAGGTTCGAAAATAGCTGTATGTTCTTTTTAATATGTGGGATTAGTTTTAGAAATGGAGTAAGGCGAATATGGCGGGAACTTACAAGAGGACATTTTTGGAGCAAGTAATCGCACGCCTTGATTTTGCTTCCGATTTGCCGATAAAGGAATCTTTGCCCGATACCGTGGCAAGGGAAACGATAAAACGATTTCCAATTTCTGGCCTGGTTAAAAAATGGCTGATTTTGGGTAACAGTAGTGAGAGAATGAGCACCATTGCTAAGGACTGGCAATAACCGCGGTGTCAAGGCCGATGGGAATTAGTTCTGCTGAAAGCGTTGGAAACCGAGCAACTCCAGCCAATGAGGATGTGCCTGGCCGTTCAGCAGTTCCGCGGGACTTTTACCAATGCGTTCAGGCTGATCACTACGCTGGAACCGGCGGTGGTCGAGAAAGAAACGCAGCAGATGCAGATAATCGTTGCCGATATGTCTGCGTAGGAAAAAATAGTTCCGCAAGCGACTGTTGAGGTTCTCGACCATAGAACTGGCCCGGGGCGTCTCTGAGAGCACCTCACAGACAGCCATTTCCAGGCGGTTAAAGCGGTCTGGGAGTTTTTTTCGTAGCTGTGCTTGCCTTTGCCAATACGCAGGAAGGTTCTTATCCAAACTCTGCAGTTCGCAGACGGCCTGTACCAGAAACAGCGGGACTTTGAATCTGGTGGCAATGTCAGCGAGCCTCTCGTCCAGAACATCTACAAAGGCAAGAAGGTTATCGCGGTGATTTTCCAGCATGCCACGAACGGGGCTAATGCGATGCGGGCATATGGATTCACGGATACGCAGTTGTTCAACCACAAAGTCGTACAGTTGTTGGCGGGTGCGAAGATCAGGGCCGGCAGCCGAGAGGATGTCATTATTCATCCAATCGGCCAGAATGCGGATATCTTTTGCCAGGTCGGCCGCCTCGGCCTGTGCCTTACGAGCTTGTGCCAGTTTTTTGGAAACTGATTGACCTTTGCCTTTGTTCTTAGCCCGTTGCATCTTGCGTTGGAGCTTCTGCAGCATCGTGCTGCATCCGGCGGCGCGATTCTCAAGGAAATAGGCAAGTTTTGCCAGATCACGCTCGGCATGGAACACATCGCCATGACAAGGAACATCATCCCAGACAGTGGCCTGTCCGGCCCTCAGGCCCCGTCCTGCATCGGCAATGGTATAATCGGGGTGCAGGCCTTTTTCGGCCAGTTCCAGCAGGTGCACGCCCCAGGTGGTTTCGTCCCGCTGGTCTTCGGCGGCCAGCAGGTAGCAGTAGGTGGACTTGGCATCCATGCCCACCAGCACCGGCTGGCTGACCTGGAATATCTCATCGAGAATGCCCACACTGATACCACAGAGGTCCTGTGCATTGTTGATCTGCTGAGCCTTTTGCACTGGCTGGCTGACAATGTTATGGATGGTGCCCAGACTAAGTTATGATAGTCGAACAGGTCTTAAGGATTTCGATCACGCCCCGGAAGCTGCTATGGCATATCAGGATCAGAGCCAGAACAAACTGGCGAATCCAGTTTTTCGTCACCGGCAGGTAAAACAGAACCTCATCCTCGTCAGCCGAGGGTATAAAGGCCTCATCGAGCGCATCAGAGGCCTTTGCGGCTTGCTGATAGAGGAATTTGCGGCTGACCCTATAGTTCTGGGCCAAATAGCTGACCGCTTCGGTCCGGGCCAGTACCTGAACTGAGAGGTCCTTTCTCTGGATTGGCCCAAGACGGAATGCTGCGGACGTTTTTTTGGGGAAAAATGTGTTTGCTCAGGTGTAGATGTGCCGATAATTTGAGTAACCATACCGACTCCTTTCGATTCGCCAGGACAGTTAGTTACTCTTCTTATCGGCAGGAGTCGGTGGTTTTATTGCAAACACTTCCTTGAACTGTTACCCTGAATTG
>CAWFCJ010000043.1:0-194800 GCA_963814265.1 Sedimentisphaerales bacterium
GTTTACCAATTCTGTAGGAATATGTCAATAGCTAAAACCCCGAAACTGCCCAAATTGGCGATTTTGTCGCCGCTTGCCAGCATCATCGATTTCCACCAAGCCAGCCAACGTGAAGTGAGGTTGTTTAATATAGTGCTGATTGCAGAAAAACACAGGGAGGAACGGGTTTTTCGCCCATCCCTCCCTATTAGCATCTTCTCAGCAGTTTCCAGCCCTATGAGGGACCGCGAATGCTCGTCAGTCAGCTAACTTCAGCGCTTTCGCTGTCCAATTCAAAGGCTTTTACACACTGACTGCTTACCGCGGCACTACATTGATGGTGAGTGTTGCAACTGTAAGCTTCGTGCCCGCCTTGCTCATCAGGTCTGAATCCAGCAAGTCTGCCTTCTTGACCTGAACACAAACGTCAGTGTTGCCGCCGGGCTTATCAATGTTGGCGCCTGGATTTGTGAACCAGCAGCTCCAATCACCACCGAACAGCTGGCCCGATAGTGCACATGAGAGTGTGCAATTGAAGTTGGTAGCTATCTGAAGCTGCTTGCACGCCCTGAAGCAGGGGAAGTCACAGTCAGTCACTTGGACCAACGTCAACTCCCAATCTTTCTGATTCAGGATCTTGATGTACCACGGTATAACCAATTTCACTGGGAAATCGTCCACAAACTGCGGATCATAGGTAATGACCGTATGGGTGACCCAGCCCTCGTACTTTTGCTCTCCGGCCAATGCCGGCAGCCCCAGGAGGGCTACTGCTACGATGCCTAACAATACACTTTTCTTCATTTTTGTTTCCCTTCCTCAAATTTTGCTCCCTATCGGCCGATATTGACCACGGGAGCTAACCCAGGTTTTTTCCGGCTTGGCAACCACATCACATACCCAAGCCACACACAGTAGCGGGCATAATCCTGTCCTACCGACTCTTGCGGGTATGCCCGCGTTACAACCCGCTGAGCCTTGGCCCACGACACTTACGATTTCGAATCTGCGATTTCATTCCCAATCGATAACTATTCCGCCGCGTCAAGACTGGGCCTGCTTCTCTACGCGGCTCGCAAGTTCTTTCTTACCTTGCGAGTTATCAGCTTCCTTATGCCACACCTCCTTTCTCCCCTGTCCCTTCAGAGGGGCCTCTCGTCTTAGGTCAATGCCTCTCCGTAGGTCCTGGGCAATCTCTAAGATAACGCGGCAAATCCGCTGCAGAATCCTACTTTCCTTGGGATAGAAGGCGAGAGGGATAAGGAAGCAAAACTCAGCATGCTTTCACCTCTCCTCACCTCCACCTCTCCTCACCTTTCGTTCCGAGGTCCGACTACAGACCGCACCACTCGTTTTCACGCAGAGTGGCACGCGTAGACTACCAACATTTTTACAAGTTTACCAATTTTGCAGGAATATGTCAATAGCTAAAATGCCCAAACCTCCCAAATTGGCGATTTTGTCGCCACTTGCTGGCATCATTGATTTCTACCAAGCCAGCCAACGTGAAGTGAGGTTGTTTAATATAGTGCTGATTGCAGAAAAACACAGGGAGGAACGGGTTTTTCGCCCATCCCTCCCTATTAGCATCTTCTCAGCAGTTTCCAGCCCTATGAGGGACCGCGAATGCTCGTCAGTCAGCTAACTTCAGCGCTTTCGCTGTCCAATTCAAAGGCTTTTACACACTGACTACTTACCGCGGCACTACATTGATGGTGAGTGTTGCAACTGTAAGCTTCTGGCCCGCCTTGCTCATCAGGTCTCCATCCAGCAAGTCTGCCTTCTTGACCTGGACACAAACGTCTGTATTGCCGCCGGGCTTATCAATGTTGGCGCCTGGATTCGTGAACCAGCAACTCCAATCACCACCGAACAGCTTGGCCGATAGTACACACGAGAGTGTGCAATTGAAGTTGGTAGCTATCTGAAGCTGCTTGCACGCCCTGAAGCAGGGGAAGTCACAGTCAGTTACTTGGACCAACGTCAACTCCCAATCTTTCTGATTCAGGATCTTGATGTACCACGGTATAACCAATTTCACTGGGAAATCGTCCACAAACTGCGGATCATAGGTAATGACCGTATGGGTGACCCAGCCCTCGTACTTTTGCTCTCCGGCCAATGCCGGCAGCCCCAGGAGGGCTACTGCTACGATGCCTAACAATACACTTTTCTTCATTTTTGTTTCCCTTCCTCAAATTTTGCTCCCTATCGGCCGATATTGACCACGGGAGCTAACCCAGGTTTTTTCCGGCTTGGCAACCACATCACATGCCCAAGCCACACACAGTAGCGGGCATAATCCTGTCCTACCGACTCTTGCGGGTATGCCCGCGTTACAACCCGCTGAGCCTTGGCCCACGACACTTACGATTTCGAATCTGCGATTTCATTCCCAATCGATAACTATTCCGCCGCGTCAAGACTGGGCCTGCTTCTCTACGCGGCTCGCAAGTTCTTTCTTCCCTTGCGAGGTATCAGCTTCCTTATGCCACACCTCCTTTCTCCCCTGTCCCTTCAGAGGGGCATCTCGTCTTAGGTCAACGCCTCTCCGTAGGTCCTGGGCAATCTAAGATAACGCGGCAAATCCGCTGCAGAATCCTACTTTCCTTGGGACAGAAGGCGAGAGGGATAAGGAAGCAAAACTCAGCATGCTTTCACCTCTCCTCACCTTTCGTTCCGAGGTCCGACTACAGACCGCACTACTCGTTTTCACGCAGAGTGACACACGTAGACTACTAACACTTTTCCAAATTTACCAGTTTTATCAATACTTGTCAACAATAAAATGGCCAATTTAGCTATTTTCTTTATACACACGCCCATCAAAACCAAAATCTCCCATTTTGAAGTTAGAGGCCTTGTGTCACAATTTCCATTTTATCTATTTGCCCGGCACGAGTCAACAGTCAAATTACCTATACCACGAAAATTTTTGCGGTTCTCCTTCCTATAGCGCCCATAGCCACTGACCTATTGATACAGCATAAAGACAGCAACGCTATTGTAACACCTTGTAAAAAAAGGAGATAACTGCGCGAATAGGTCACAGTCAGACCTTTTGCGGGGGAAAAGCTCACCCCGACAGAGGGGCAGGCACATCGACGTTTTTTTTGGGAACAACGAGCGTACGTTCTCTCGACAGTCTGCTGGCTGGCCACTTGGCACAGCGTGGGCGCTGTCGGCACACTTTCCCCGCATGCTGATCATCACTTGCCGCAGTTACGAATCTGAAATTGGACAGATTGATATACGGAATGTTCGTCCGCGTGTACTTCCCACCTCCCCGAGCTGGACTCGAACCAGCAACCTAGCGGTTAACAGCCGCTCGCTCTACCGATTGAGCTATCGGGGAATCCGATCGCACAGAGAGAAATCGCCGCACGTCAATCTATGTGCTACTGTCGGCGAAATTATCTCTAAACATCACCTAAATTTCAACAACTTTTTAAGATAACCCCGATTTTGCCGATACTATCAAAAATTATGTCATGCTGGACAAGCAACGTACTCTATCGTAAAGTGTTGTTTTTGCCAAATTTAGTGGAATTGGCTTGAGGGTTCATTCTTGAAAGGCAGTTTTTAAGTCTCATAAGAATTTTGCTTTCAGCACAGAATTGACAGAACAAAAAGACAACGTTGGCATATCTTAAAAAACAAGTATAACACGTGTTTTCAGCGATAAGTTGTTAAGTTCTTAGATTCGCATCGTGAATATGGCCAAAGATATACTCAGCGTCGGCGGGTTTACCATAATCAGACGAATCGGCAACGGTGCTCGCAGCACAATTTATCTGGCAACGGACGAAGAGGACCGGACTAATGTTGCCCTTAAGCGGGTCATATTCGAAAAGCCGGAAGACCTACGGGTCTTCGAGCAAACCGAGAATGAATATAAAGTGGCCCGGCGGATCGACCATCCCTACGTCCGCAAATGCTATAAACTCCAAAAAATCCGCAGCATGCTTCAAAGTAAAAGAGCTGCTGCTTTCGATGGAGTACTTCGAGGGCAAAACCCTTGAAGACAGCCCGACTTTGAGCCTGGGCGACGTCCTGCTGGTATTCAGAATGGTGGCGGGCGGCCTTTATGCGATGCATCAGCAGGGATATGTTCACTGCGACATAAAGCCCAATAATATTCTTTTGAGTACAACCGGCTCGATCAAAATCATAGACCTTGGCCAAAGCTGCAGAATTGGGACCATCAAGCCGCGAATTCAGGGCACGCCGGATTACATTGCTCCCGAGCAGGTCAGGCGCAAGCCGCTCGGCCCAAAGACCGACATCTTCAACCTGGGCGCCACAATGTACTGGGCGCTAACCGGCAAAAACGTGCCCACGCTGATACCCAAGAAGAACAGCTTTGGCCTGCCCATACATGAGGTCTGCAGGGCACCTCATGAGATAAAGAAACGAATTCCCCTGAACATCTCAAAGACTGGTAACGGACTGCATAAAGGAGGAGCCCTGCAGAACGGCCGGACTCCATGATGACCATAATATCCCGGCTGGACCTGATGATACACGGTATATTCGGCGGACAAAATAAAGCCAAATAAAGATGCCTCAAACGATAATTGATCTGCTAAACAAGGGCGTAAAAGCCAACCACGCAGACAAGTTTCGACGCGGCAACCTCATTCACCTGCCGGCTGAAGGCTCGCTAATAGCAACCGGTGACATCCACGGACACAGGCGAAATTTTGAAAGGATAGTTGTTTTTGCCGACCTGGCGAGCCATCACGATAGGCACGTCATCCTGCAAGAAATCATACACGGAGGCCCACAAGATGCCGAGGGCGGCTGCCTATCATACAGGCTGTTGTTTGACGCTGTCCGTTACAAGCTGATGTTTCCCGACCGTGTCCATATCATTATGGGAAATCATGACACGACTGTCATCAACGGTACGGCGGTGATGAAAGACGGCCAGGAAATGAACCGTGCGTTATGCCTGGCTCTGAAGCGAGAATTTCGACAGGCATCTGCTGACGTAGAACAAGCTATACGGCAATTCTTATTCTCCCAGCCACTTGCGGTCCGGTGCGAAAACAGATTATGGCTGTCACATTCTTTGCCCGACGACCGCTCCGCCAATGAATTTGATCCGCACATTATGGACAGACCGCTAAAACTAAACGACTGCGGAAAGCCGGGATCAGCTTACCTTTTGACCTGGGGCAGAAGGCACAGTCAGGTGCTGCTGGACAAAATGGCTGCACTTTTCGATGTTGATATTTTTATTCTTGGCCACCAACCGCAACAGCAAGGGTGGCACAAAGGCGGTAGGAATCTAATAATCATAGCCTCCGACCATAATCATGGCTGTCTGCTCTCGATCGACCTGGCAAAATCCTACACCATCGACCAGTTAATCCGCTTGACAGTTCCGCTGACCTCTATACTATAAAAACTCAAAACTAAAAGCCAAAAAGTCAAGAGTCTTAAGTTTCGAGCTTTACGCTCTGCGTTTTGAGTTTTCCTAATGCGGTTGTACTACTACATAGCCCTGGCAGCGATTTTGTCGCAGTTACCTGTCGTCGCCCTGACGTACAGAAACTACTGTTATGCGCTGCAGAAATATAAGAAGAAACGCCAGTGGCAGATGTCACGCACCGCGTTGATTGTACCCTGTAGGGGTTTAGATTCGGAATTTCGAGCCAATATCGCCTCATTTTTTAGTCAAGATTATGAAAACTATTTGCTGTGGTTTGTCGTTGCCGACAAATCGGACCCGGCCTACGGCGAATTATGCAGATTGAAAAGTGAGTTGAGCCAACACTCAAAAGCCCGCGACGTGCAGATATTAGTCGCCGGCATCGCACAATCCTGCAGTCAGAAGATTCACAACTTACTGTACTGCTGCCAGAAGCTAACCGATGATGTGGAGATTCTCGCCTTTGCCGATTCCGATATCTGCGTTCGCAGCGACTGGCTAAGTCACTTGGTCTGGCCTCTCCACCGCTCCAAGACCGGCGTTGCCAGCGGTTACCGCTGGTTCATACCGAAAAAGAACAACCTGGCAAGCCTGGTTTTATCCGCGATCAACGCCAAAGTAGCTCAATTGTTGGGCAACACTCCTTTCAACCAGGCCTGGGGCGGATCGATGGCTATTCGGGTAGAGGTTTTTCGCCGGCTGGGCATTGAGAAAATCTGGTCGAGAGCTTTAAGCGATGATCTACTGCTGAGCCGGGCCGTCAAAAAGGCAGGCATGAAAGTTGTCTTTGTTCCCGCTTGTCTAGTGGCATCCTACACGTCAACTACTTGGCGCGAGCTCTTTGAGTTTGGCCGGCGACAATTTCTAATCACACGGATAAGCGCGCCGCGAACCTGGTGGTTCGCCCTACTAACAAGTTTGTATTCGGTACTGGGCGTATGGGGCGGTGCCGGGCTGGTCGTCTACGCCGCAAGTCAGAATTTAGAATTTAGAATTTCGAATTTAGAATTTTTAATCCCTGCCGTACCCATCGTATTCCTGGCACGCCAACTGATTCAGGCAATACTGCGGCAGAAGATGATTAGCAAGCTGCTGGAAAAGCACTTGCCGCAAATGAAGGCCGCCATGGCGGTGGACATCCTCGGCTTCTGGATATGGCCGCTCCTGGTACTTTCCTTAGTGCTCTCCTCAGCCTTCGGCAGAACTATCTGCTGGCGAGGAATACGCTACAAACTGTTAGGCCCAACCGAAATAATTGTAATGGGTGGCCAATCATAGCTCTATGGCTGCGGCCACAATAGTTCTTCCAGCCACGAATCCGCCATAACCGCGTAGTCCTTGAAGTCCACAATGCCGTCTGCTCGCAGCTCAGCACCCGAGAAAGTACAAGCCCGATCGAACGTTGCCGTAGTCAATGCGCCGCTTGCGTGCGAAGTCACCGCCAGGCCAATGTACACCGGATCGGCCATCGTGACCGTAGTCTGACCCTCCTGCTGCCATCTGCCATCCAGGAAGACATAGCCGGTAAATGTACTGCCTTGCCGTACCAGGCGGATACACGCAGGTTCTGTAACTGTGTAAAGGTTCTGTAAGAGACGTTCTGAACTCGAAGAGCCGCCCTGTGTCGGACGCCACTGGAAGGTTGCACCGCCGCCGTTAGTATCCGATGTGGCCACCATCACGTTGGGCGAACCAGGGTCAAGCGACTGACGGATCATCACTCCAGCCTTGGACCAGCCGTCTGATCCCGCTACCGACGCCAGGCTGGTCACACGCACGGTCATCTGGCAATCGCCGCTTATCTGCCGATATGCATAATGGAAGGCGTCAGCCGTCCCATATATGTCTGCACCATCGGCCTGGATTGTATAAACGTTGCCGTCGAAGCTAAAACTCCCAGGAGGGGTAGTCGCGCCAATATCGCCACTGGAGAACGCCCCACTCCAGGCAGGCTCCGGCAGATTCCGCACCAGCCAGTCCTGTGCCACTATCTGGAGGTCTACATTATCAACTATACAATCGCCATTGATACTTGCCGCAGGCTTGGCGACCGAGGGCCGGCATCTGGGCGGATACAACCTGATATCGTCAAAGTACATAGTGCCCGTACCGCCGGCCTGCGGAGCGGTCCTGTTGCCCACGCCGATATACATCGTCTTGACGCTCGATGGATTCACGCCCGCGTTGGCGAACTGCTTAAGGTCGATATTCCACTCCTGCCAGCCAGTCAACTGCACAGCGCCAGGATCGTCGTGCGCGACCACCTTGATTTTGCCGAGGCTATCTTGCACTGCCACGTACAACGGCTCAGCAGAATTATTTGGATCGCCGTAGAACCAAAATGTCAACGCCTTCACACCGTTTCTGGTCCAATCTTGTGGCGACGCCCAGGTTCGCTCGGTCTCGGAGTAGCGGGCCTTGCCGCCCGCGCCGGTGTTGTTATAGCTGAAAGGCACGGACTGCTTACTACCGCTGTGCACGATGCTTGTCTCCATAAACGGAGTTGAGGCATTGCCGATAGCTGAACCCGTTCCGTTGCCGCCGTAGCCCGGTGCAGGTTCTGTGTAGCCGAAGCCGTCTTTCCAGGTCTGAAAAACTCTTTTGCCCACGTCATCGGTGTAAGACTCAAAATCATCGACGACGAGGTACTCCACCGTGGAAAAACTCCAGAGGTCACCTTCCCACAAGGTGGGGCTGGCGGCCTGATTGACCTCAGCAATCTTCCAGTAATAAGTCTCGCCCAATGCGAGAGTGCCAGGCGGATAGCTGCTTTGGCTGATTGTGGCGACAAGGGCCGTACCATTTTCTACGGCTTTTCTGTCGGTGCTGAGGTACACCTGGTGTAAGGCTGCCTCTCTTCCTGCTCGCCAGTTGAGCACTACATCCGGAGCCACATCCGGTGCCCCGGAATCGGGACTCGGTTCTCTTGGCCGCACGGGTATGTAGAGGAATCGGACTTCACTCAGGCCATATTGGCTGACCGCGCCGCCGCTCCAGTTACTTTTGGCGGTAATCCTGACGTACTGTGCTACCAAACCGCCAAAATCAACCGTAGTATCGTGCGCATAGCCTGCCAAGCCCGGCGCACGGGCGAACTTAACGTCACCGAGCACCTTCCAGTCCGTGCCGTTCGTAGAATACTCAATTCGTGCGTCTTGGATCCCGTAAGCGACATTCATTCCCTCGGCATTATAGTTCCAGACCCACATCTGGTGCAGTTTATAGGTTTGGTCGAACTGATATTCTATCCGGGTCGGCTGCGGCCCCGTGCTGCTACTTAGCCACATCGTTGTACTGACTATCGAGTGCAGGTCAGCAGCATCCAATCCAGAGCCGTTGACTGTATTCTCAGCCCCTTTGCCTGCTTCGCTGCTGGATGGTGTAGCAGTTATATTCTGAATCGGATATACAAAAGGCTCAGCCGTAAAGCTCCAGACGCTACCTCTATAGGGCGTGTAGTCCGGCGGAGCGTTGATTTCATCGACTCGCCAGTAATAGGTCTGGCTGAAGTCCAGAAGGCCGGCAGACCCGCCCTGAGCGAAGCCGAGGGGGTCGTATGTGTTAGAGTCGTGGTTCTGCTTGACAAGGACGCCCAGCGAATTGGTTCTGCTGGCGGCATTGACATCCGCGAAGCTGGTTCCGAAGTACACATCATGCTTATCAGCATAAGCTCCCGGCGTCCAGCTAAGGACTACGTCCCGAGGCACATCTGGGGCTTCATTAGCTGGGTTTAGGTAAATAGCTGAAGTCCTCACCCCTGTAACGGCGTTCGGCAAAGTCAGAGTGGGTGGATTGAACGTTTCGTGCTCTTTTGAAGCAATCTCGCCCTCATTGTCGGTGCCGATAAATATAAATGTCACCAGCTTATTCGTATCAGCGTCGAGAAAGCTTGTCAGCGGAAGATCCGTTGGGTTCGAACTGAAAGTGACAGGATATACAGCAGGACTCGGAACAGCAGGAGTAGCAATTGTTCCCAGCAATGTCACCTTGGCCATGTCGAGGGCATAGTTGCCAGGAGTAGCGAGGGAGCATGCCGGGAGCGGTATTGTAGGTAATCGTGCTTTCATCCCAAGAATCACCGTCTCCATCTATCAATCCATAGACCTGCACTACTTTTGCTGAGCCTTTGAGAAAGGTCGCCTCAAGTGTTAATGTGGCGCCACTCATGTCCCCAACTGCGTCCCCGAGGTCAAACCTAATGTAACCGGTCTTGGAGCGTGTGTTAGCCAGTTGGCGGAACGCCCTCATCCTTACTTCTGCGCTCGTGTTCGTATTCGGGCTCTGGGAGCTGTCATTTGTAAGATACGTGTCCGCACCTCTGCCGTCAGCAGTAGTGATCGTGAGTGCCTGAACACCACCGGCTATACTTGGCAGCATAACAATAGCAATTGAACAGATTAGCTTGTTAAACATACCCATAACCTCCATTCCACAATATCAAGTAGATCTGTGCCAGATTGTCACATCTATATTAAGCGTAAAACCCGCTCGTGTCAAGAGGCTTACCAACCAGATATATCCTATTTTTGCCGCTGCGTTTGGCCTCCAATAAGGCCTTATCTGCCCGCTGAAAGAGATGCTGAGCTGTCGAGCTGTCGCGGGGAAAACTTGCCAGGCCGCCGCTTATGGTAAGAACCCCCTCCCCTTTTGGGCCTAATCCGCCCGCGGCGGACCACTCTGCCTTCTCTAACTCTTCTCTAAATCGGTTTGCTATAAGGATTGCCTCTTGAGGATGGTCTCTGCCCCCCTTTCGGCGGGAATTTCGAATTTTGGAAATGGGATCGTCCCAGAAAATAACCGCAAATTCATCTCCGCCAACCCTGCCCACAACATCGTGTGCCCGGCAGCAGCGCTGCATCAAAATAGCTGCCTGTTTCAAAATCTTATCGCCAACCGAATGGCCATAGACATCGTTGTAATGTTTGAAGTTATCTATATCAAAAATGAGTAATGTCACCCGGCTGTTTCCCTTCCCAGCATGCTCTAAGATTTGCCTGGCAAACTCCCAAATGTAGCGCCTGTTCTTCAAGCCGGTCAAATCGTCTTCGGTGGCCAATTTCTCAAGCTCTTTTATCTTCCTTTCCAGCGTTGCATCAGCTTGCCCAATGAATCGGGAAAGCTGGCTTGCTTTAATGGGACAGATCAAATAATCGTCTGCAGAATTTGCGCTCACAAGTTTCCTGGCTATCGGCTCTTGGTACATTTGTGCCAACAAGATAATTTTAGCCTGAGGGTTAGCCCGCTTTAACGATTTCAGAGCCGAACTCAATTTAGCCAGCACCCCCGCCATCACCACGCCGATCAGCGCAAAACTATTTTTGCCTGCCGCATCAATCCCGTCAGGCATGCTCGCGCAGACTTCGCATCGCTGCTCTGAGATGGAGGCGTTATCCGAAAAGGCTTTGCCGACATCTCCTATCAGCAAAATCTTCTGTGTGTTTGGACGATTGACAGTTGCCACGTACTTATGATAACAGATTCGATCAGGAAGGTCAACTCTGAGGAACGAAGCACGACGGACAATGCACGAAAATTGGTGCGAGGCTATTCAACTGTTGGCAGGCCGGCGAGAGTCTTTTGCACCTGGTCAGCATAGATGCTGCCAGGATACAAATTGATGAAACTGGTCAGAATTGCCCTGGTTTCAACTAAAAGTTTTTTCTTAAGTTCTAAATTTTTCTCGTCCTGCTGGGTCCACTGGCGGCGCTTGAGAAGCCCCAATTCATACAGTGCCTGCATTGCCCCGTCGCTCGGCTGGAATTTTTCGTGCAACTCTTTCAGCTTTTCAGCCCTGGTTTGCTCGTCGGCAACGAGCGTGGTTTGGGCCAGCAGAATATTGTCCCGCAGAGGATCAGAGCGCCCTCCTGCTGGAGCAATCTACTCAAGCGCCAGGAATAGTCCTGGCCGTGAGGATCGAGCATTACGAACTCGGCCAACGCTTTCGGGCGGCCGGGTCTTGTGTTTGATTCTGCGGGCTTATCAGCGTGCGGGTCTGACTTATTCTTCGAGCCAGGTCGGTTAGTTTCAACCCCGTCATTATCGAATCGGAAGGCTCTCGAAAAGTACTCAAAAGTGTTTTCCCCGCACCGGCTCTTTTTCGATCAGTTTGAGTCGTTGGGCAGACATTTCCTGTGCTTCGGCAAGAATTTTGTCGGCCTCAGCAAATCTGCCCAGACCAGCCCAAAGCATTGCGACACGCCACCGTGCCTCCAGCGATTCCGGGGCATTTGCGAAGTCCCGGTACAGCCTATACCAAAACTCTGCAGAATGTTCCTGCGGACGGTCGCTGTAAAAATGCAAAACTTCCTTTTGTCCCAATAGACTGATGTCAGGCGAGTACTCGCCGAGAAGTGCCTTACAGTAAAGCGCAATGGGCATTCGCTTGCTGGTGGAGCGTTTTTTTATCCACTCCGCATACACAAACATAGGCATCCACTGGGGTCTGGGCGGGTTCATAAATAGTCCATACCGCTGATTGAGCCATTGCTTTTTTTCCTGATACTTTATCTGGTCGGATACGGCGAACCAGCTCGGCCACCGGTCATAGCTTAACTGAATCTGGATTTCCTTTTTGAGCTCTTCCCGCAGCGGTATGGGCTCGGTAGGGTAGAAAAAACCTTCCAGATACCTTCTGACCGTGGGGTCTGTGATAGTCTTGTCGAGCGCTTCGGTTATGCTATAGTCCCGAAATTCGATGACGTTTTCAGGATTATTTTCGGCCACGTAAAATTGATAATCCAGCTCGTTAAGTCCGATTTTAGCTTCAAAGACGATGCCCGCCACCAAAAGTGTGGCAGCCGTGAATATCGAGACCAGGCTCGGCCGGTACCGCGTGTAATGGCCCACGGCCAGAACCTCCGCTGCTATGGTCAGGCTAACCAACCACGCGCAAATCCACGGGGCAAAAGAGAACCCCCATTTAGTGGGTTCTACGCCCCTTGCGCCGCCGAAATACGCCCAGTACAAAAGCTGCGGAGCCATGCACAAAGCTATCGCTACAAAGCGGGAGCGAAAACGAAGCGGACGACACGCCGCTCCAAAACAACTTACCAAAAGGCAAACTGCAAAGCCCGGCAAGTTGGCTAAAAAAAACACCTCCAGTATGAACACAAGGCTGTAGTGAAAGCTCAGAAGCTGCGATGTCAACACCGGAACCGCCGCCATAATCCCCATAAGCAGACCTAAGACAAAAATCTGCCAGGGGTACTCAAATATGCTTGCGCCTGTCATAATAAAACGGTCCAGGCACAATTTGGGCCAGCTTCAGGGTTAAATGACCAGAACGAACCCGTAACTATTCTTGACCAGAAGAAGCAGCATAAACCGAACACCATAACCGCAAGCAGCCAGCATATAAGAACATTCTTATGGCTGTAGTGCAGCGTGGGCCCAACAGTCATAAAGGACTTTGACACCACCTTCGGCAATTTCGAATTGTCAGCCATAGCTCGCCTGAATTCTACTCAAACTGACCGATTCCCCGATAGGAGACTGACATAAGTCCTTATACAATAATATGATATTGCATTTTGTCATTCCCGCGCACGCGGGAATCCAGTCACGCGAGATGATAATGGATTCCTGCTTTCGCAGGAATGACACGATGAATCGGTCAGTTTGAGAATTCTAATCTGGACCTGCTACGTCCCTTCACCGCTGCTTGTAAGATAATCAACCTGTTCGGCGGTAAGCGTATCTATCTCGATCGACATCGACTTCAGTTTGAGCCTGCTTACCTGCCTTTCTATCTCGACAGGGACATCGTGGACCGCAACAGCAAGTCTACCCTGGTTTTTTACTACATATTCGGCTTCCAACGCCTGGGTTGAGAAGCTCATATCCATAACGCTCGCCGGGTGCCCCTCAGCCGCCGCCAGGTTAATCAACCGCCCCTCAGCCAGCAGATAAATCCGCTTATTATTTTTCAAAACATATTCGTCGACATGATTTCGGATGCGGCGGGTCACCTTTTTGCTGAGCTTTTTCAGGATAGGTATATCAATCTCCACATTGAAATGTCCGCTATTGGCTACTACCGCTCTATCTTTCATCGCGCGGAAGTGCTCAGCTCGAATAACATTTTTATTGCCGGTCAGTGTCACAAATAGCTCGCCCACTCGCGCAGCTCGTGACATGGGCATCACCTCGAAGCCATCCATAGCTGCTTCCAAAGCCTTGATTGCATCGACTTCTGTAACGATAACGATGGCTCCCATTCCTCTTGCTCGCATCGCAAAGCCACGCCCGCACCAGCCGTAGCCCGCCACCACCACCTTTTTGCCGGCCATCAGAAAACCCGTCGCACCGCATAATGCCGTCAACTGTCGATTGGCCGGTGCCATAGCGGTTGTCGAATAAATGCTTGGTCTGCAGCATCGTTCACCGCGATAACGGGAAACTTCAGCTTGCCGGCATTTGCCAGTGCCCGCAGACGAATTACGCCCGTGGTGGTCTCTTCCATACTGGCAATAATCCGCTGGGCGTCTTTCTTCTGTGGGTGTGCAGCTCGTTGACGAGGTCCGCGCCATCGTCCAACGTAATGACCGGCTGACGGTCGATGGCAGCGTTAATATGCTTGTAATAGGTGCTGCGATTTTCCCCACAGACAGCAAACACCGGTATTTGGTAGTCCTTCACCAGCGAAGCAGCCACATCGTCCTGGGTGCTGAGCGGATTGAACGCGCACAGCACGACATTTGCCCCCGCGGCTTTGAGCGTCCTGGCAAGATTAGCCGTCTCAGTAGTTATATGCAAACAAGCCGAGACATTTTTGCCCTTTAGCGGCTTTGTCTTTGCGAACCGCTTGCGTATCGTCGCCAGAACGGGCATATCGTTATCAGCCCACAGAATCCGCTTTTTGCCCTCAGACGCCAACGATAAATCTGCCACATCGTATTTCATCTATCAGCCCTTTCTATTCGACAAGCTCAAAACAAGTCAAGAAGCATGCAAAGCTGTATTCTAAAGCCAACCACTCAACTTTGCAATCTTTTGTTCCCGCAAATGTAGGTGCGTGTGTGACCAGATTTTATGGCAGGCCCTTGTCATTGCGAGCCCCGACTTGTCGGGGCGTGGCAATCTCAAAACTATCAATGGTAGAGATTGCTTCGGTCGCCTCGCTCCCTCGCAATGACAATGGGCTCATGCGCAGAATGTCGTCTTATTGTGAAATTGCCCCCCTGTGTCGAGAAAGATAAGCGGGCAGGAATCCCGTAGAAAGAAGATTTTCGTTTAGCCCCGGAATCCTTCGACCAGGCTCAGGACAGGTTTATCGCGGGGGTCCGTCGCCCCATTCGGCAATTCCTGCTTTCGCAGGAATGACGTCACCCCCGCGAAAGCGGGGGTCAGGGCAGGCGTGCCGGCGACGGCTAAACTTAACTAACGCCTCCTTGGCCCTGGCTGCTGCATATTATACAGCTCGTCCATCATATACTCGTCCTCCAGACCTTCATATCCTTCCATCATCGTCGGGCGTTTTCTGGCTGCACCGATACGGCTATCCCAATCTCTAAAAGGTTGGGGTGGCTCTCTTTGGGCTTTTTGGATCTCATAGAACGCCGCCACCAACTGCTCAGGCCAATTGCTCGCCTTAACCGGCATGTGTTCTATATCCATCCCGTCATAGGTGTAGAGCACATCATGATAGGGTCTGGGACGCAATTGTCCCGGACCTGCCCAATCATTCACCGCTACTGCATCCACCAACACCGCTCCCGTGCCGTAATCTATGGTCTCAGGTACCACGGGCTTATCTTTCGGCAGCATCGGGGCACCCATAGGAAGAGCAAGTCGACGGTCCTTGATGCGGTCATCCTTCTTTGGGACTTCGGTCTCTACAACCTTACCGATGACTTCACCCGGCTTTACCCGAAACTCCTGACTGTGCCAGTACCCTAAAACATATTTGGAAACCTGCACAGTGACGGTCTTAGCCGCTTCTTGTATCTCATTAGCAAAGAAATAGAGTCTTGCCGGAATGTGCACAGCTTCAGTTACGTTTGAGAAATTACTCCATAATACGGCCTGGTTCTGCCGTGAGGCATCCCTTACGGGATTTTGCGAGTCATTTTGTTTGCCTGATTGACCCGCACCGGGGACCGGATTAAAAACGCCCAATCGAATTCTGTATCGGTAGGTCTTCGCCGGCCCCACCGTATCATCATGTGCCCAGAATACCAGCGGCTCACGCATCTTAGAAAGGTCTGTCCTGCGCGTAAGCAGAACATCATCATATTCGTAATAGACATCACCTGAAGATGGTCCGGCGGGAATGCCTCGAGGATTCAACAAATAATCTGCCTGGAGGTCACTGGGCTCTCGGGTTCTGGACCTTCCTCGGCGGTCTCTTTCGTCATAGGCGCCGGTCTGCCCGTAGAGTCCGGAATCATCATAAACTCCTGGGCCCCGACCTGCCGTGGTTCCGCGATCAGTTCGGCTTCTTGGGCGTCTTTCTCCTCTTGTGCCGGCCAAGCCTTCCTGACCCTGCGACCCCGGATATATTCCGCCACGCCCGGTTATTGTACCAGACCTGGTTGGACTTGTCCGAGTTCCGCCTGGCTGTGTTCCACCTGGCTGTGCTCCGAATACACTGCCACGCCTATCTTCGGGCCTCTGCCCAGGCTTACGCTCGTCCTCTTTCTTTTTCTCATCCTGAGCTTTGCGTTTATCTTCCAGCTTTTCTTTTCGCAGCATGTCCTCGAACTTCTTGTGCAGTGAAGGCGGGAACCACTCCACATCTGCCGATGCAATCTGATAGGCCATCGGCTGCAACAAATCCATCCTAACATCAGGATTATCAAACTGAAGCAGTTGCACTTTAACTCCGCCGGCCGGCAGATTCCCGCTGTCTTGTATAGCTTCAAACATCTGTCTTCGAGTCTCAATTCTGGCACGGGGTACAACCTGCCAGTTGCCCCAACTGCCGTCCTGGAACAGTTCTTGTCTCTGCAACTGCACCGCAGCAAAGACAGGATTCGCCAGGCATGGGTCGCGCCATTCTATCGGAACATCCGCACCTGCAAAAGACCTGCGAAACTCGTCATATAACGCTGCGACGTTATACTTTCCTTCGACCGTAACCAAATCAACATCGTTTGGCTCACTGTTACTCTTATCGTAGACCTTCTGCTGAGTAATCGGCACGATAGGCACGTAAGCCGCCGCTCGGATGTGCCCTGCTGCCACATCGGTGACGCCACCAACCTCAGGCAGCTTGTACGGCGCTCTGCCGGCTAATGCTGTGGAACTACTGTAAGGCAGCGGCAGGGACAGACTCGTGTTGACATCTCGTATCGAACAGGCCATCATCGCCAGGAAGCTGCTGACGCGAGGGTCAGCCGGAGGCGCAGCAGTCTGAACCGTCGTAACCGGCTGCTTCAAGTCGAACTCTACCTTCTGGGCCAGCGTCCTGATGTAAGGGTCGATTTCACCCGGACTAAATTTTTTGTTGTCGTAAGGGACAGTATTGGGGCTGAAAAGAACGAACGTCTTGAACAGCCAGATACAGACAAGCCCCACCACACCCAGAACCACCTTTTCAATATGCCCTTCGAAGAAACTGCCGACTTTTTTAACTATCGGATTCATGTTTGGCGTCTCTCATTCCAACTTTATGCCGTTTTCAGGTTTCTTTGCTTGTTATCTTATCGTTTGCCCGTTTGGATTTCCGCCTTCAGCTCGTCTTTGATCGCTTGCGGCTTGATCGCTTCGTAGCCAGCCTTGTTAAAGGCGTATTCGCAAATCAAATCCAGCTCCACCCCGGCATCGTCACCATAGCGATAGTAGTAGTGGTCTTGACCTTCCGGATCAACTGCCTTGACGCTGCTTTCCAGAATCGTTATCTGATTATGCTTGAAGGTTTGCTCCGGACCGTCGCCCATAGGATACCCTGTGAACTTGTGCTGCTTGGCGCTGCAAAGTTCCTTCATAAACGGCAGAACCGCGCTTGCACTAATTACAACCCGGACCCGGAAATGTATTACGTCAACGTAGTCGTCGCAATACCTTTGCGTGCAGGGCACAATAAGCGCATCTTCGACCGAACGCACATAACGGGGCTTCTCAGCAGTATCTGTTTGCTTGGTGCTCCTTCTGAAGCCTACATAAGGGCCCCTGCGCCTGGCGTCGCCCATGCTGAAACTCACGTTCATAAGCCGTTTGACCGGCGAAGTGAACACGCTTGTCGAGCCGGAATTCATAGACTTAACCGTATCTATAACATCTTCGATGACCCAGTAACCTAATTGCCAAAACCAGCAATCTTTGACTGCCTCCCCTGCGCCCGAATACTTATACGTCCCCCAGAATTCATATCCGCTTAGACCGGTCGCAAGAGCGTAAACGGACGCGGATTTGGCTCTCTCACGGCAAATCTCTTCTATTATTGTGCGGTTGATCTCAGCAGCCTTTCCAAAGCCATACGCGCCGTAGTACGGCGTTGCACGAGAAGATCTGCTGTATAGGGATGGCCGCGCGACTCCTACCCCTGCGCATGCGCCGGTAGGCGACTGCTGCAGAGCTCTGTCCAGCTCGGCCTCGTTTGGAGGCCCACCGCTTTTCGCCTCGGCCAGCAGCCGGTCCACCAGCTCACGAAACCGCTGACCATACTTGTCAAAAATCAAGGTAGAAGAGGAGCGAGCATTCGGGTCAAGAAATATTTGGTAACTTAGAAGCTCTCTCTGAGTGGTTTGCTGTGCCAACAGAGCTACTTGGTTGGCATCCTGTGCATATCGCTCGTAATGTTTTTCCTTCTGCTCCAACTGCTCGGCGCAACAACTTCTATGCTCCGGACGCTTTTCCCCTTGCCAACGCTGTCACTTTCAATTTGCTGCCTGAGCCTGCCGCTGAGCAACTGGTTCGGAATAAAAAGAACTATGCCCGCAAGTGCTATTCCAATCGGCAGCAACAGCGACGAATTAGTCCTGATAACGCTCAGTTTCTTTATAAGGTCTTTGAAACTCGGAATATTCATTCTTGGCTCACCAATCTGCTAGAAATCTACCTCTACTGACTTTCTTTTGCTCCGCGTACTAGTTACCAGTAGTGGTGCTAGACGTAGTGCTCGGACTAACAGCGGCTTGCGGACGCAGCAGCGTCGCAGCCGTAGGACGCTCGGGCGATGGTGGCGCATTCCTTCCAGACGAACTTGGCATTAAGGACAAACCAATGGTCGTTGATCTCATACATAGGCTTTCCGCGGTCCAGCTTTGGCTGTCCGTACTCGTCTAACACGGGCATTTTGCCGATGACTTCTTTTGTCATAGGATCCAGCAGAATCCTTGTGCCCGTACCCATAAGCTCGGCGCCTTTTGCTGGGAATTTGACATCTACAATGCCCACGCCCGGCGGCACCCGGTCTCCAAATCTACATCCTCAATGCGCAGCTCAAAATGGTTGACGTCGGTTCGCTCGTACAGCTTAAACGGGCTGTTGCCATCAGCGACCATCTCATCCAGGTGCAAAAGCCGAGTGACAAGACCCCATCTATTCCGCTGATTGTCGACGCCCACAGGATCAAGCAATTCACCCAGGCTCTTGTACGGGCTGTAGCCAACCATAGTCACGACAAATCCGGATTTCTTTTCCTCTTTTTTGGCTGCCGCCGCCATCCACGCGGGCGCATACGGGCTCACGCTGCCACCCTCGCCCATCATTCCGTACTCTTCCATCATCATCGTGTAATCCTCGCCCATCATTTCCTCCTCGCCTGTCTGTACGGTAGCGCCCTTCTCATCGTGGCAGTAACGCCGAATTTCGCCTTGGCAAGGTTATCCGAAAAGTAAGCAGACATCTCTGTCACGAATATCTGTCTTCGCTCCTTGCGAGGAATTCGCACAATCGCCTCTACATCACCTTTGCCAAAGGCCTCGTAGAGGTCCTTCTGCTCCGGATTGGTACGAGCATTAGGTAAGACCGACAGTAGGGTCTGCTGAAGCTCTGGAACGACCTGACGATACTGGAAAGGCTTACATGCTTTTTCTATTTCTTCTTTATAGTTGGCACTTTTACTGTCCAGCTCTTTGATCTTGTCGCTGATGCCCGCGGCCTGGTTCACTATATGGCCAATCTCCTGTCGGACTTCGCCATTCTTTGCATAGCCAACTTTGTCCAGAGCAGTCCTGGCCAGCGCCAGCAGCGAGATCATAAGCAGTAGGCACGCGGCGGCGATAAAATATCTGCGTTTGCCGGCCCAGGCCATAGATCGCACGATGCTACGCGGCAACAGATTGCTCTCTATCCGGCCAGACCCAGACCCTGCAGGGCAAGACCGTAAACGATGCCGAAATCGCAGACGTTTTCGTGGAACTTCGCTGCTGAAAGACCCGGGCCCATCGCCAGTCTCTTGAACGTGTCGGGCTTTTCCACAGGAATCTGCAACGTCTGCTGCAGATACTTCAGCAAGCCTCGCAGCTTTGTCCCGCCTCCCAGAGCGATAACTTGGGCGAATTTGGTATTCGGATTGGAGCTGTTGTAAAACCCAGGGATCGCTGAATCTCAGACGCTAAATCCGTAAAGACAGGTCTCATCGCCTGGAATATCTGCCGGGCGTATTTGCTCACAGGGGCCGTGCGTTTGAGTTTCTCGGCCTTTTCAAAGTTGAGCTTGAACGTGTCTGCTATCGCCTTGGTAAAAGCGTTACCCCCGATGAGAATGCACCGTTGCCACACGGCTGATTTCGTGCAGACGACCAAATCGGTATTTTCGGCCCCGATGTTGAGGACAACCGTGGCCTGATTGTCGGAAGTGACCAGATCCGGACGGTCGTAGCAGCAGGTAGTTGTACATAGCCATAGGCGCCATTTGCACGTAGCTGACCTGCACGTCCTCTCTGCTGAAATGCTCCAACGCCGAGTTAACCACTTCGTTCTTGATGGCAAAAATGCCCACTTCTATTTCAGGACTGTCCGGCTCGGTCATCAACTGCCAGTCCCACTGAACATCGTTAATGTCGAAGGGAATCTGCTGGACGGCTTCGAACCTGACAATCTCAGGAATCCGCTTCTGTTCAACCGGCGGCAGACGTCACGAACCGGGCAAAACTGTTCTGGCTCGGCACAGAGATGACGATCTCGTCTGCACTCAGGTCGATTGCGTTGACAAACTGTACGCAGACTCAATGCGACAAGCTCTTCTTTCTCGGCGGCTTTCACGCCGCCTCCGGCGAGAATCTTGCCGTGCCGGATATTGTCGAAGCCCGAAAACCTGCCAACACCGCCGACAGCCGCTCAAATGTAATGCTTTAAGCGAATTATTGCCCAAGTCGATCGCCCAAACCGCACCGTTTCCACAGCCATGACAAACCTCCCGTTTTACTCAGACTGCTTCTCAATTAGACTTGTAAAGCCATCGAACAATTATACATTATTATCATATTATGACAACTTTTTCCATCGATACTCTTGGCTGCAAAGTTAATCAATATGAAAGCCAGCAGATTCGGGAGCTGCTCGAACGCCTCGGCCTTAAGCAAATCCGAACGTCCGAAAAACCCGACTTGGTCGTCATCAATACCTGTTGCGTGACCCACACCGCCTCGGCAAAGAGCCGGCAATGCATCCGAAAAGCCCAAAGACAAAGTCCTGACAGCACCATTGTCGTATGCGGCTGCTTACCCACCGTCAAAATAGATGAACTGCATAATCCGGATGAAAACATCCATTTTGTCAGGAATCGAAGCGACCTTGCCGCTACGCTGCTACGAATAGTCACCCGCGAAACCATCGCCCCGAACTCCCAAGCCCAGCAGCGTCACCCGGACTCCACCATTAAAGCAGAAAACGTCTCTAAAGTCAAGTGTAAAAACGAGTTGCCTTTTTCCGCTACCCTTAAACCACTAAGCTCATTCAAGGGCCAAACCCGAGCATTTCTCAAGGTTCAAGATGGCTGTGATGGATACTGCACCTATTGTATTATACCCCAGGTTCGCCCATTTGTTCACAGCAAATCCGCCGAAGCCATCCTGCGGGAAGCGCAGGCCTTTATTAAGATCCGGCACAAAGAAATCGTCGTTACAGGAATTTTTCTCGGCGCTTACGGCCAAAACACCGTCAGGCGAAAAAACTGGCCAAATGGGCAAAATGATAAACTGGAGAATTTACTGGTCAAACTGGCGGAAATACCTGGCCTTGCAAGGATAAGATTAAGCTCGCTTGAGCCGGGCGATGTCACACCTCGACTGCTGGATACGTCCTGCAGACATCGTAACATTATGCCGCATCTGCACTTGTCGCTCCAGTCCGGCTCGAACGCGATCCTGAAGAAGATGGCCCGCCAGTACAACGCCGATGAGTTTCTGGCAAAGGTCGAGTTAATTAAGTCCCGGCTCGATAGACCCGCTATCAGTACTGATATCATCGTTGGTTTCCCAGGTGAGACAGACGCCGACTTTGAGCAGACTGTTAAAATAGCTAAAGATGTGGGTTTTGCGAAGATGCACGTCTTCGCCTTTTCGCCGAGGAAAGGCACCGCAGCCGCAGCGATGCAAAATACCCTGGACACCAAAGTTATAAAAGAACGGTCGAAAACGCTGCGTGAATTGGACGCCCAACTCCAAAGAGAGTTCCGCCGGCAATTTATCGGCGAAACCGCAACGGTGCTCATAGAAAACGACACCGACCAGCCGCACGGCCGAGCCGAAAGATATTTCATGGTCTATCTGAAAAACCCCACCCAACCGGTTAAAAGGAACGATCTGGTCACTGTAAGGCTGATTGAAAATAGCAAAAATGGGGTAATTGGCGAGGCAACCGATTCCGCCGCCGTCTCCCTTTCCGACAGAAAACACGAGCGTGACCGGGAATTGCCGCGAGCAGCTCTATCCCTCCCACCCGCGCTTGAATTCCGTAGCCCCGGCGGATAACATAAACTGCTGGTCCCGCAAACGATAGCTGGGAGCAAATTCCCTGCTCGAAGCTCGCAGTGAAAACCGTACCCAAAGGAATCGTGATTCATGGCCATCGTAACGTTGCGTGATATTCACAAAGCCTTCGGCCCGAGGTCGTTCTGGATCGATTGAATCTTCAACTCCATCCCTGCGAAAAGGTAGGTATGTTAGGTGCCAATGGCTCTGGCAAGAGCACAATCCTGAAGCTGATCATTGGTAAGATCGATCCGGACATTGGCCAAGTGCTCAGACAGAAGGGCCTGCGTATCGGCTACTTGCCACAGGAACCAGCGTTTAGCGGCGACCGTACGGTTTTGCAAGAGATGCACGCCGGCGTGGAGCATCTGCTCAGGCTCCAACAGGCTATCCATGCCGTTTCTGGCGAAATGGAAAGCCTGACCGGCTCGGAGCTGCAGACTAAGATGAAGCAGTACGACCGCCTGTGTCACGATTTTGAAATCGCCGGAGGGTACGCGTATGAAACCCGCATCTACACTACTCTGGCGGGTCTGGGCTTCGAATCTGGCTCGTATCACGTGATGACTTCGTCGCTAAGCGGCGGCCAGTTGTCACGCCTGAGCCTGGCCCAAATACTGATGCTCCAGACCGATCTGCTGCTTCTAGACGAGCCTACTAATCATTTGGACCTGCAGGCAACTGAGTGGCTTGAGAGGTTCTTGACAGGCTACAACGGTGCCGCTGTCATCGTCAGTCACGACCGATGCTTATTGGATAAAGTCGTGTGCAAGATGATTGAAGTTGAAAATAAGCAGGCTCACGTGTGGAACGGCAATTACAGCAATTACGTACAGACTAAAGAAACCCTGCGGCTGCAGCAACAGCGGCAATACGTTAAGCGTGCCGAGATGGTCGATCGTACTCTGGACTTCATTGCCCGTAACAAGGACCAGGAGGGCATGCGAAAGACGGCTCGCGGCCGGAAGACTCGCTTGAAGCGTTTGCTGAAAGAGAACCCTAATTTCCTGGACAAGCCCTCTGAACAGAAAACCATTGGGTTCTCGTTCGGTCAAACCAATCGCGGAAGTAACCTCGTGCTGCGATGCGAGGGACTGAGTAAATCCTTTGGTGATCTGACTCTGTTTGAGGACCTGACGTTTGATGTGCTCAGCGGTGAACGTATCGGCATCATCGGCCCGAACGGCACAGGCAAGAGCACCCTCTTACGACTGGCCCTGCGGCAGCTCAAGCCAACTGCGGGCAGCATCCGCCTCGGGCAGAACCTCCGCGTAGGCTATCTTGACCAGCACGGTGATGTGCTGGATCCATCCAAGAGCGTCTTGGATGAGGCCTTCAGCGCCAATCCCAAGCTTTCATCGGAGCAGTTGCGCAATCGGCTTGGCGCATTTCTCTTCACGGGCGACGATGTGTTCAAACTGTGCGGGGAGCTCAGCGGCGGCCAGCGCAATCGTCTGATGCTCTGCAAATTAGTCCTGGCTGAACCTGATGTGTTGGTTATGGACGAACCCACCAATCATCTGGACATCGCCAGCAGGGAGATGCTCGAAGCCGCGCTGGATGACTACACCGGGGCGATGATTGTCGTCAGCCATGACCGTTACTTTCTGGACCGTGTTGTGGACAGACTACTGGTTGTTGGCACAGATGCGCTGGGACAGCGCTGCATCGGCAAGATAGAGTTCGTCGGCGTAAAACCCGTGTACACATACTACGCATCGCTGGTTCGCAAGCGTGTAGAGGCCCAGCGGAAGAAGCTGGGGTCACGCACTGCCGGTCCCCGAAAACGCCGCTCCGCCGGTGCAAAGAGCAAGCCCCACGCCAAGACGCCCGAACACCTCAAACGGTTTAACAAATACTCCGCCAGCCAGATTGAAGAGCTAATCACGAAGCTTGAGCAGGAGTTGGCCGGCATGAGAGAACGCTTCGGCGATGCGACAATCTATAAGAATCCGCAACGGCTCGCCGAGTTGCAGCAAACCTATGATGCGACGACGGCTGAGATAGATCTCTTGTACCAAGCGTACGAGCGCACGACGCGATAGAACAAGCTCCCATAGCCAAATCTGACCGGGTCTGGAGTGAAATGGGCGATACAGGATTCGGACCTGTGACCTCACGGGTGTGATCCGTGCGCTCTAACCAACTGAGCTAATCGCCCGATGCCATCCTGGCGATATTTTCGATTTTCAATTTTCGATTGTCAATTTTTTTCTGCCGGCTGTTAAGCAGGTTCTGTTGCCAGCAGATTAACGCGTCCGAGTTTGACGCCCTTTAGACTCAGTATGTTTTCGGCCATCTTGTTGATTTGGCTAACCCGGCCTCTAAGCACAACCACCTCCAGGCAATCGTGCTCATCCAAATGAACGTGCAAAGAGGAAATCACCTGCAAAAGATGCGAGGACCCTCCTCTGGCAGGAACAGAATGTTGCAGGTCTATCAGGCGATCCGATAGTTTTGTCGCATGATGGTCGTAGACCATAAATACCGCGGCGACGGCCTTGGCTTGCGGGCTCCTCAGGCGCTCCTGGCTTAACCGCTGACGTATCAAATCCCTAATGGCCTCCGACCGGCTTTGGTAACCCTGTTGGGCAATAAGCTTGTCAAATGTCAACAGCAGCTCCTTATCCAGAGACACGCCTATGCGTTCAAGTTCGGGCATTTGCATTTCCTCAATATCCACTAAGGACTACTCTTTGCTCGTTACGTAGATTACCTGCTCGGCAAATAGGTTTGACGCGAATCTCGCCGGACTGAGGCTGCTCTTAGCCAACGGGATTTTCTTTTCTACTTTCACGCCCAGCCTTTCGCAGAACTCATCAAAATCTTTTATTGACAAGCAATGTATATTGGGCGAATCATGCCATCGGAAAGGCAGTTGCCTGGTTACCGGCGCTGTGCCGCGGAACAACAATTGTGCCCGGCAGCGCCAATGAGCGAAGTTCGGAAAGCTCACAATCACCTTTTTGCCCACTCGCAGAAGCTCTTTAAGAACCTTTTCGGGATTTTCTATCGTCTGGACCGTCTGTGACAGGATCACATAATCGAAGCTCTTGTCACCGTAATATGCCAGCCCCTGCTCAATATCCCGCTGAATGATCGGCAGCCGGCGGCAGACACAATCCAGCACAAGCTCCTGGTCAAGCTCAATGCCCTCGCCCTTTGTATTCTTGTCGCGCACAAGATTCGCCAGCAGCTCCCCGTCGCCGCAGCCGACATCGAGCACCGTGCTGTTCGGCTCAATGAGAGATTCTATCAGCTCGTAATCCGCACGCGTCCTGTGCGCCTGCTCGAACCTGCTGAGCTTGCGCATACTCCGTGCGTAACAGGAACACGGCTGCTGCTCGCCTGCCGGGCGGTAGGTAGCCTGCAAGAAGCAGCAAATGAACCTGCCCAGCACTTCCGGCTCTAATAGAAAAGCATCGTGGCCGTAAGGCGACGCAATGTTGCAGTAACTTACGTCCTTTCTGTTCGCGGCAAGGGCTTCGACCATCGCTTTGGATTGCGCGGGCGTAAAAAGCCAGTCGCTGCTGAAACTAACCACCAGGAATCGCGACTTAACATTGGCAAAGGCCTCGGTTAGCGAGCCATAGTCCTTTTGGAGGTCGAAATAGTCAGCGGCCTTGGTTATATAGAGGTAACTATTGGCGTCAAATCTTTCGACGAATGTTTGTCCCTGATAGTCCAGATATGTCTCGACGGCGAACTCCGAGTTGAAGTCATAACTATATTGCTCGGCGCTACGCAGCTTCCGCCCGAACTTTTGACGCATACCCTGTTCAGAAAGATACGTTATATGCCCAATCATTCGGGCGATTGCCAGACCTCTATCCGGGCCTTCTTCTCGGCTGTGGTATTGTCCGGTCACAAAATTGGCGTCTGCCAGTATTGCGTTTCGCCCTACTGCGTCAAACGCTATCGACTGCGCTCCCAAATGTGCGGTGGTGGCAATTGGCATTGCAGCCTTAACAAAATCCGGGTACTCGATTGCCCACTGTAAGACCTGCATCCCGCCGATTGAGCCGCCAATCACCGCTAAAAGACTCTTTATGCCCAGCTTATCGAGCAGCAGCTTTTGCACCCTAACCATGTCGGCGACGGTTATTATAGGGAAATCCAGGCCGTATGGCTTGCCGGTTGCGGAATTTATCGAAGATGGCCCTGTGGTTCCGCCGCAGCCGCCCAGAAAGTTCGAGCAGATAACAAAATACTTATTGGTGTCGATTCCTTTGCCCGGCCCGACCATGTTGTCCCACCAGCCGGGCTTTCTGTCGTCAGGACTATTGTAACCGGCAACGTGGGCATTGCCGCTGAGGGCGTGGCAAATCAAAACGGCGTTGTCCCCGGCTTCGTTGAGCCTGCCGTACGTCTCGTAGGCAACATCAATCGGAGCCAATTTCTTGCCGCACTCCAGCTCCAAAGGCTGCTCCGGCTCCACCAGCCGGACCATCTTTGTCTGGACAATGCCAACTGAGTTTTCTCCAACCTCTGCCATAAGCTAAATAAAAGTATAACCGAACACCTTCCTGTGTACAGCCAAACAGCAGCCGAGTGAAACCACACGCCCAAGAACCGCGTCCAAATGCTTGCATCTTGAGTCAGGCGCCTTATATTGCTGCGGTGACTTGTCAGTCTGTGGTCTTATTACAGCACGTGGGTTTTTTGTGGATTGTTTTCTGTGTAAATAAACCGGCACCGGGTGCAAAACAAACCGGTTAAAATTGTCAATTTTCAATTCGCAATTGTCAATTCGTTTATATTACCTCCAGTCGGCGAAGAATAGCCTTTGACCAGCGTGAGCTGCGTAGCTGCGAGAGAATAAACAATAAGACAGCTAATGCCCAATAACCCGTGAACCGCAAATAGTGAATGACTATGCCAAATATGCCTTCGGGCTTGACCGCACAGGCTTTTGCCAGCTCATCAGGGGTATAAATCTCGCCGAGAACCATAGGGCCAAACAACTTCTGCCAGGGCAGCAGCAGAACAACCATAACCAGCGAGAGGAAAAACGCCCGAACAATATGGTTTATGCCACCGAGCCTGCCTACCAGCGAAATCTTCAGGCTAAACAGCAATGTCAGCATATAAAGCGCAGCCGTCAGCGCAAGCACTCCATTAACAAAGCTGATCAACCAGCCCAAATCCTCGAATGTTATGCCGAATAGGACGCCGGACTCTTGCGGCGGTTTCTGGGCTTGCTGCCCAGACGATAATTCTTCCTGTGCTGGCTTACCTTGCTCGGCGACCGGCTCGGCTGCGGCCTTGCTGCTCTGGCCTGTATCTTAAGCCACGGTGACAGAAACACTGCCGGTGGTCCGGTCGTCAGGTTTCGTGTAGCCCATATCTACCAGCCAAAAAGACCCTTGCTGCAGGAATAAGCAAACTGCGACAATTATAAACAAAAAGTTTTTCCAACCTCGCAGTACGCCCACAGCTTCGAGGCAATCAGTAGTCTCAACCAAATCACTTGTTCTTGTTATGGTTTTCATTCATTGCCGAATCTCCCACCAGTCGGGAATTGTCAATTTTCAATTTACGGCTGTCAGTTTACAGTAGGATTGTGTTAAGTGCAAGAAATTTGTTCGGTGGCAAAAACTGGGTGTGTGACCGGATTTTATGGCGTCGAACGCAGAAGCACCTGGCAGGCTTGGATCGCCCTGGCCAGGCCAGCCCTTATTGCGGAGATTCTGTTCAACTCGTCAGTCGTTAGTTTGTTCTCTGACGAGCGGTGAATCAATATAAAGCCTAAGGATTGTCCCAGGTCGCCGAGCGGAACGGTAACGGCTGATACCTTACTTAGCCCGACTAAATTGCCCTGCAGGCCCATCGCGAACATATCGTCAAGGTTGCACAATTTATTTGCTTTGCAGATTTGCTCCACCAACTCAGCAGTGAAAGAATTCTCCAGGCGATAGTCTTCAAGACCGATTGGTTTTTCACTTTCGAACGTACGCAGCTCAGATTTCTTTACCGCTGAGCTCGCAGAGAGCACAGAGAAAGAATCGTTAAAACTTAACTCAGGCTCGGTGATCTCTGCGGTCTCCACGGTAAAGTTTTTCAATCCACAGTCGGTAGACTGACGCAGAAAGAACGTGACATTGGCGTGGGCGACTTCCTGTTTGATGAGCTTGCTGACGGTATGGAGCAGCTTGCTCAGGTCGGTCAGGCCAATGACCGACTGATAAAAATCCGCCGCGAAGCTTACGGCATTTAGCCTCTCGATGAAGTCCCGCTGCGCAGCAATGAAGTCATTGCAGAGGATATCTATTTTCTTCGCCTGCTTCTTGCGCTGCTTATTGAGCTTACTTACAAGCAGGCGTAGTCTTTTATGTCGCTGCTGGTCCATATTCGGTCCTCTTTAGGTTCGGCACGCGCAGCGACGAGCTTTAGCCATAAACGGCCATTTAAGAACCGCTCTAAAAGCAGCCCTATAAACAATCGCTTCTTAGTTTAGGGTCTTTGCGCAGCGCGGCTGTGTGGAGATGCCGCTCAAGAGTATCACCATTTGCCGCGATTGATTCGGGCGTGTTTTCGGACCTATTGACCAGCAGAGCTGGCAATTGGTGCTGGGCCAAATAATATGCCCTATCGTTTTCTGTAGATGATGACCTTGCTCAGCGCGTCCCTGAAGGCCTTTAGTGGTTTTTCCATTGCCGCAAGAGGCGGGTCGGTGAAAGTAAGGTCTCCACAACTTGCCTTCCACAAATCAAGCAAGGTTATGACGTTAGCCCTTAGCCGGACGCCGCCAATTCTGCCCCGCTTGCATTCCACTATGCCGTACTTGCCCAGCGTTTGGACGACTTTCTGCAGGTAGCCAAGCGAATAGTTCAGGGCCTTTGCAATTTCTTTGGCCTGGATGAAGTCGGTGGCCTTCCTGTCTTTAAGAAAAAGAATTGTTTCGACCGACATTCCGAAATCTTGATTAAGTTTCACAATTACCTCCTTATAAACGTTACGCTACGTCAGCCAAGCGACGGGCGCTTAGCTGTTCTGGTCTATTTATCACTACCGGAACTTTACGCACGCTCGCGGCAAAGTCATCAATCTCTTCGACTTTCTCGAAGCCTACCACCATCGCATCCACGCAGCCTGCGCTGAGCACATAGCGGACCGACTCATCGCGCTTTTCGCTGATCTGGGCAAACCTGCCCTCGCCGACCAGCTTCATTCCGATCACGGCTTTGCCTTGCTCACGCAGAGCTTTCAGAACTTCTACTACTTTGGGCACTTCCTCAACGGTCTTCACATCCATCTGCACCGCGTATGGATTGATCCTCGCGTGCAGCGAATCGACCCACGGCTCCTTAATACATGCCTGCAGCGCCTCCAGGCCGTGACATGAGACTCCGTGTGCCCGGATCATGCCTTTCTTTTTGAGCTTAGCCAGACTGTCCATGTACGTACCGGCTTTCTCCGGCCAACTTGCTGACGATACGCAGTGCAGCAGTACCAGGTCGACGTAGTCGGTGCTGAGCTCCTTCAGGAATCGCTGCACAACCACCTCGGCATCGGGGCGTTCTTTTTCGGGTATGCCGCCGCCCTGCCACCAGATTTTCGATACTATCGCGTAGTCTTTGCGGGGCATTTTCTTGAGCGCGTCGGCCAGAAACGGGTGCGTTCCGTACAGGTCCGCCACATCGAACAGTCTGATACCACGTTCATAGCATCCCTTGGCCAGCGCCTCGAAGCGTTCTTTGCCCATGCGTGTGTGGTTCGACTGCCTGCCGCCGCCCCGCATACCTGTGCCCAGACCGACGCGAGTAACTTTGATCTTGGTTTTTCCCAGCGTCACCAACTGATACGGGTCGTAAACCGCACCTTTGCGCTCCTGGGCAAGGCTGAGTCTGCAGCCCAGCAGTACGCCGCCCACGCCGGCAACCGACCGGGCTAAAAATTCACGACGCCTCATTTTCATCAATAGCACTCCTTTATCTGACAATACAAGGCTTCTTGGCACGTGTGCTCTGCACACCGTAAAAGTTGTTGACAGAATACCGTTGCCGAGGCGATGATGCAAGCCCTTTGCTAGATTTTTCTGCACCTTGTTGGCTGATTTATCCGTAATTGTGGTCTTGCATAATGCCCGCAAAAAGCCTATATATAAGCTGTTATGGCTGAAAATATACAAAAGCGAATCAAGAAGCTGCGCGACCAGATTAGAAGGCACGATTACCTTTATTATGTGCTCAATCAGCCCGAAATAAGCGACCGGCAATACGATAAACTGTTCGCAGAGCTAAAGGAGCTGGAACAGGCACATCCAGAGCTTATAACGCCCGATTCGCCCACTCAGCGTGTTTCCGGCCAGCCGCTCGAAGGTTTTGCCGCCGTCCGGCACGCCATCCCTATGCTCAGTATGGACAATACTTACAACGCTGATGAATTAAAGGCCTTCGACGAAAGGATTCGCAAGCAACTGGGCAGCAAAGATTACGATTACGTTGTCGAGCTAAAGTTCGACGGCCTGGCCGTAAGCCTTCGCTACGAAAACGGCCGGCTCGTCACCGCTGCTACTCGCGGCGACGGCGAAGTCGGCGACGACGTTACCGCCAACGTGCGGACTATCAGGGCTGTGCCGCTTGCGCTTTTAGATGGCGGCAAAATGCCTCGGATACTGGAAGTCCGCGGCGAAGTCTATATGCCCACCAAGTCTTTTATCGAGTTGAATCGACAGCGTGCCCAGACGGGCGAGCCGGTCTTTGCCAATCCGCGGAACGCCGCTGCCGGCTCTTTGAAGCTGCTGGATGCAAGAATCACCGCCGCCAGAAATCTCTCATTCTTTGCATACGCAGCCGGGGAAGTCTCCGAGCCTTTAGCGCAAACGCACTACGAGACTTTGCAGAAGTTCAGACAATTCGGGCTGCCCGTTAACCCTCACAACGCAAAAGCCAGGGACATAAAGCAGGTCATGGATATCTGTTCTTCGTGGAGCGAAAAACGCCTGGCGCTGGATTACAAAACGGATGGAATGGTGATAAAGATTAACCGTTTTGACCAGCGGGACGCACTCGGCGCAACCGGGCAAGCGCCTCGCTGGTGCATTTCCTACAAGTTTGCCGCAGAACGTGCCCAAACCACTATTGAATCAATTGACGTGCAGGTCGGCAAGAGTGGAATTCTAACGCCGGTGGCGAATCTGACGCCGGTACTGCTGGCAGGGACAACGGTCAAGCGGGCAAGTCTGCACAACTTCGATGAGCTGGCTCGGCTGGATGCCCGATGCGGCGACACCGTGTTGATTGAAAAGGCCGGCGAGATAATCCCGCAGGTTGTGGAGGTAAAAAAAGAGCTTAGACCCGCCGGGGCCGTGCCCTTCAAAGTGCCGGCTAAATGTCCAAATTGCAGCTCTGCCGTAGCAAAGGATAAGGAAGGCGTCTACATCCGATGCGTTAATCCAGACTGCCTGGGTCAATTGAAGGAACGCCTGCGATATTTTGCCGGTCGAGACCAGATGGATATTGAAAATCTCGGTCCTGTTTTAATCGAGCAATTAGTTGAATCAGGGTTAGTGAAGAACTTTGCCGACCTTTACAAATTGCAGAAATCGGACCTGATGGCTCTGGAACGGATGGGCGACAAAAGCGCAGATAACGTCATAGCTGCGATAGAAAAGAGCAAAGCTCGGCCGCTGTGGCGGCTCGTTGCCGCTCTGGGTATTCGCCACATCGGCGGCCAATCAGCCGACATTCTGGCAGAACACTTCGGCTCGCTGGACGCCCTTATGGCCGCCGACATAGAAGCACTCCAGACCGTAGAGCAAATCGGGCCAAAAATAGCAGAAAGCGTGTATGAATATTTCCGCAACCCAGCGAACCGAGCGGTAATTGAAGGGCTGCTAACCGCAGGCGTAAGGCCTGAACAGCCGAAAAAAGTGCGGCGCGCAGGTAAATTAGCCGGGAAAACCGTCGTTGTTACCGGCACGCTGGAAAAGTTCACACGCCCACAAGTCGAGCAGGCGATCAAACAAGCCGGCGGACAACCGACATCCAGCGTGAGTAAGAAAACCGACTTTGTATTGGCCGGCAAAGAGCCCGGCAGCAAGCTGGATAAGGCCCAGCAACTGGGGGTTGAAGTAATAGACGAGAAACAATTTCAGGAAATGATAAAAGATTAGTTACACCCGCAACGACCTTACAAAACGAAGAATGATAATGAGCAAGAAAATCATTGCTATTGTTGGCAGCTATCGCAAGGGCAGAATCATTGATAGCGCTGTCTCCGCAGTCCTGCAAGGCGCACAGGCCAAAGGAGCTAAGACAGAAAAGATATACCTTGTCGACAAGCATATTGAGTTTTGCGACAACTGCAGAAAATGCACTCAAAAGAACGTTGATGGGCCAAGAACCAAGTGCGTGCACAATGACGATATGGAGCACATACTTGATGAAATTGATATCGCCGATGGGGTTGTGCTTGGAGCACCTATAAACTTCTTTACTGTCACCGCTATTATGAAGAGGTTTATTGAAAGGCTCTTGCCATATTGTTATTGGCCGTGGGGCAAGCTAACACCGAGGCATCGAATAAAACAACTAAATAAAGAAGCGGTTATTGTTACCTCAAGCGGCTGTCCTGCGTGGCTTGGCAGGATCATCTTTCGGGGTGCACAAAGTATCTTGAAAGAAGCGGCGAGGTGTTTAGGGGCAAAGGTAGTGAAATCGCTTTACTTTGGAACAACGTTTGCCAAAAGGAAAACCAGAAGCTAAGTGAAAAGGCCGTACTTACAGCACGTAAGGCAGGAGAGAAACTCGTGTCTTAATGAGTAGTCAGGATGTGAAATTCATGCAGGCCGCGCTGAGGTTGGCGCGGCGCGGCATAGGCTCGGTTGAGCCTAATCCGGCGGTTGGTTGTATCATCGTAAAGGAAGGCCGGATTATCGGCAAAGGCTGGCATAAGAAATTCGGCGGCCCCCACGCGGAGATAAACGCCCTGCAGGACTGCAAAACGCTCGGCATCAATCCGCGGGGAGCGACGATGTATGTCACCCTTAAGCCGTGCTGTCACTATGGGCAAAACCCCGCCCTGCACCGAGGCGATAATCGCCGCCGGGTATGGCAAAGGTATTGGTGGCGACAATTGACCCATCGCAGCACGCCAACGGCAAAGGCATCAAGCAACTGCGTAACGCAGGAATCCAGGTGCAGACCGGCGTTTGCGAAGCCGAGGCAAGACTGCTCAACGCACCTTTTATCAAGTTTGCTTCCACAGGCAAGTGCTGGGTGATATTGAAATGGGCACAGAGCATCGACGGCAAAGTCGCTTATGTCGCTAACGCGGCCAGCGAGCGATGGATTTCCAACGAGCTAAGCAGAAAAGACGTGCAGCGGTTGCGCCGGCGGGTGCAGGGCGATACTGGTGGGCATAAATACGGTAATCGCCGATGACCCGCTGCTATCCCCCCGTCCGAGCAAAGGCAAAAAACCAACCAGAATCGTGCTGGACACACATCTGAGAATGCCTCTGACTTGCCGGTTGTTAAGCACCGCAAGGAAAGTGCCCGTTTTGGTCATAACCAGCGAGGCAGCAGACAAGGCGAATTTGGAAAAGGCAGATAAGATAGCACAACAAGGCGCTGAAATATTGCCCGTTCCAGCCTGTGAAGGTCGATGCGACATAGAGTTTCTGCTCGAAGAACTCGCCAAACGCGGGGTTGCTCAGCTACTTGTCGAAGGCGGCCCAACAGTTTTAACGTCATTTTTGAGACGGCGGCTTGCCGACGAAATCTGCATTTACATCACGCCGAAGATATTAGGTTCGCAAGGCAGCCTCGGCATCTCCGAGCCAATGGCCCAATTGGGCGCAGCAACCAGCCTTCATTACATTGACGTTAAGCGTTTTGGCGATGATATCCGCCTGAGCGGCTTGACCGAAGAGAGCCTTCGCCGGATTTCAACTGCCCGGCGTTAAATGCAGAATATATTTTGACAAAAAAAAGAAAATACTTGTCTGTGCAGCTAAAAGCCCTATAATCGCCTCTGTGCTAATCGGAATTCCGATGCCGGTTTTTAAGGTAGCCCGAAGATTAGAAAGGAAAACAAGAATGAACATTTATGCAGGGAATTTGTCTCGCGACGTAACCGAAGACGACCTGCGCCAGGCGTTTGAGGCCTTTGGCCAGGTCGAATCTGTCACAATCATAAAAGACCGATTTACCGGCGAAGCGAGAGGCTTCGGATTCATTGAGATGCCTTCTAAGGACGAGGCCCAGACTGCGATTAGCCAGATGAATGGCAAGAACTTGAGGGGGCAGGCGATCAAAGTTAGTGAGGCTCAGGCTCGTAAGGAAGACCATCGAGGAGGTGAGGGTAGGCCAGAACAAGGCGGCGGCGGTGGCGGCGGTGGCAGACGGCGATTCTAAATGCCGAGTAAGCACCATCGGCAGTGGAAAATCAAAATTCTGGAAGCCCGGCTCGCCGGGGGCGTGAACTCTTTTTTGCAGAAGGAAGCCTTTTCGCGGCTTTGCCGGACCGCGCTTACCCAGTCACGCAATCTCAAGCTGTGTAACTAATTTCTGTCGCATTGCGTAACAGTATTCTGGGGGGTTACAGGCCAGTGCGTTAGACGGTTGCGGTTGCGCGGCTCGTCACGGTTGCGCCAAACGTAAAGCATTGTTAATCCGCCGTACGTCTGGCGGACTGATGACGTAACCGTCAGACATCAGTGCCAAACGAGCAGCGCAACCGCCAGACGAAAGTTCGGGTCTGCCACAAAATCTGGTCACATATATCTGAAGTGTGCGGAAAATTATCCTTGACTTGCAGCTTCGCAGGGGGTATATTCATTGTAGGCTATCTAATTCCGTCTCATGATAAGTAGGAGAAAAGGTCATGAAAAATCCTACAAGATTTATCCGGCACGCGCACGGGGGATTTACGCTAATAGAGCTTCTGGTGGTTATCGCTATCATTGCATTGCTGATGGCGATAATGATGCCGGCACTGCAGAGGGTCAAAGAGCAGGCCAGGAATTCGATTTGCAGGTCCAACCTCAAACAGTACGGGCTGGCGGCCAGGATGTATGTGGACGATTATGACGGCTCCCTTCCTTATTCGTTTTCCTGGCTGTACCAGGATGGCGGTGGAGGCTGCCGATGGCATGACGCCAGCAAGAATCTCGACTCACACCCCGCGCTGGGCGGGTGCCTGTGGTCATATCTGAAGGATCAAGACATCCACCTTTGTCCTACGTTCAATCTTGTTGTCAAGCAGATGGGCTGCTACCGTTGCAAGGGTTCGCCAATTCCCATACAACCTCAGTATGGTTACGGTATGAATTCGTACCTGAACGGCGATGCATGGAATTACGTGCCTACACAATACCATACAGCCATCAAGAGCATCAAGAAAGAGAACAACGTCAAGAACCCTGCTGGTGTGTTTTTCTTCTCTGAGGAGAATAGCTGGGCTATTTCAGGCCTCAGCGGCGCTGGGATTAATGACAACAATTTGCGTTCCACGCCTGACTGCAGGACCGATTGCTTCGCCACCTTTCATGGTGCCTCGGGCGGAGACTTCAACCAGGGCTTGGCCAACGCCGTGTTCGTGGATGCGCACATCCAGTCGGTCTCAGCGTATCCGGCTGGAAACACATTCAAGCTAAGCTGGCCCAGTGGAGGCCCATTGCCCAAGTGGTAAGATTCACGGTTGCCAATTGCTTGCCGGCCTTATTATTGCCATTGTTAAGCATCTGGCCGGCGGGAGCAGCGCAAGAATCGTACAACCTTACCTTCTCGACCTACCTGGGGGGCAGCGATTGGGATCACGCCCGCGACGTCGTTGCGGATGCCCAGGGCAATATCTACGTGGTCGGCGGCGCCGCTTCTGCGGACTTTCCCACCACGCCCAGGGCTTATCAAAGAGCGCTGCGTACGGGCGGCTCGCAGGCCTTTGGCCCGTGTGACGTGTTCGTGGCCAAATTCAGCCCCGGCGGTACCCTTATCTGGTCCACTTATGTCGGCGGCCCAAATTATGACCGCGCTTATGCGGTAGAAGTAGACGGGCAAGGCTATGTCTACGTGGCCGGTCGCGCAGGCCCAGGCTTCCCGGTGAAAAACGCCTTTCAGCCCGACTTCGACGGCGTGGACAACGGCTCATACGGGATGCAAAATGCCTTCGTTCTCAAGCTTACCCCCGACGGCTCAGACTTGGTCTGGTCAAGCTACGTGGGCGTCTCGACGCTATGTCGCGACCTGGCGATTGACCCAAATGAGGACGTCTACGTGCCGGGCGGACGCTGGAATACGACTAAAACGCCGCCGGCAGCGTGGTTTGCCAACGCCTACTGTAAAACCCCTCCGGGCGGCAAGTCGGATTGCGGCGCAATCAAAATAAAGGGCGATGGTTCAGGCGTATTGTGGGCTACCTGGCTGGGCGGGTCCGGTGAGGATGAAAGTGCTGCCTCCATTCGTGTGGGCCGCAATGGATATGTCTATATTGGAGGTTCCACCTTCTCAAGCGACTTTCCCACCACTGCCGGTGCTTGTGATAGAACATACAACGGCCAGGCTGATTTCTTTGTGGTCTGCCTGACACCGGATGGTTCCAATCTCGTTTACGGCACCTATCTCGGCGGCCCAGGCAATGAATGGATCAGCACACATAATCTGGCTGTAGATGATCTTGGCAACGCATACGTGGCGATTCCCACTGGCTCACCGACCTACCCGACAACTGCGGGAGCGTACCAGAGGACTTTTCGTGGCGGCAATACCGATTGGGCCGTCACGAAGCTCTCGCCGAGCGGCGCTCTTTTGGCAAGCACCTTTATCGGCGGTAGCGCCGGCGAAAACGCCGATGGCGTCTACGTGGACGCATCAGGCAATGTGTTCGTCACGGGCGAGACCCAGTCCACTGATTTTCCGGTCACACCCAATGCCTACCAGTCGAGCAGCCGTGGTTCGAGTGAGGCCGTTCTGGTCAGACTCTCCGCAGACTTCAGCAAACTGCTGTATTCCACATACATGGGAGGCGGTGCCAACGACAACGGCCGTTCAGGGTATCTCGGCGCGGACGGCAGCCTGTATTTGACGGGGTCAGCGGACGGCCCCGGTTGGCCTGTCAAGAACGCACTGCAGAGCACGTTTGCCGGCGGAGGAGGAGACTACGGCAACGGCGATTGCATCCTGGCTAAATTTACGCCCGCCAACTTGATTACAGTAGATCCCGGCATCACTTACCAGAGACGAGTCGGGCGACGCCGAGGCGAGCACCTCAGATGGCGCATCGCTACCGTTAAAAGCAGAAGCATTGTCATGCTTGCTGGTTCCGGAACGTAGGTCCAGCTTACCAGCCGCTGCTCGGCCAACCCGGAACCCGTTGCCGCGGTGAAACCGACGTATGCCGTCGGCTGTCCGAGGATCGAGGATAGGTCAAGCGGACGCGATAGGCTCGGCTCGGCCGGATACACTCCGGTTTGGTTCACCCTAACCTGCAGGGTCGTTCCATCGTAGTCCACCCACCCATACCAAAGGCCCACGTCGTCAAACGGGGAAGCCACGTCCGCCGTCCAGGGCGATCCTGCCCCATGGTCGACCGCACCATCGACCAGCATCCCAAGGTGATTGGATGATGGGTCGTGGTTAGGCGCATCGGTCACGTTCTGCCAGATGTCGAATTCGACGGCGGCACTTGGCTGAACACCCTTGTACCCAAGTCCATCGCCGGCAACGCCCAGACTGGCTGGCCCATCAACGCCGGATTGAACCACGAAAGCAAATCCGTCGGCCCCCCGCTGCCCAGCGGTGTCCAACGGACCGATGTTGGGGGTGCTGATGCTGAACGTGAAAGAACTCCTGAAGGCCGTGACATCGACGGCGTCTTTCCAAAACGCGCTACCTCTCTTTAGCGATGGGTCGCTGGGCGTCAGACGAAGCACCCAGCCCTCCGTCGTGCTGACCGCCGCGGCCTCTCCGTTCAGTTGCAAGGCCTCCGTGCTGGAGAAATCACTAAATTGGATGATTGCCGCCCTGCCGCTTGTGCACACCCCCACTAACAACGCCAGAAAGCAAATACGAATCATTTCCTCCTCCTTTCCGTGACCTATAAACACTCCTTTTTGAACCCCACAACACGAATACGTACCTACGCGGGGGCTCACACAACAAACGAATACACCCTTATTATATTATATATACTTGAGCAACACTTTTTGTCAACAAAATTGTTCTCGAACTTCGGCGTTTTTAACAAATAGACGACGGGTAAAACTGGATGCCAACGGGTTCTGTCAGTACTCTTTGAAGGTTCTCATCCACTCGGGCCAGTCGCTGGGTCTACAGCCGCCGCCGACCGTCCAGGGGCCGTTTACGTTAAACTGTCGGTGCCACTTGAGCTTCCAAAGCTGCTTAACTCCGACCTTCCTGACAGACCTGTCGAAAAAGACATGATTCACGGTCCCACTGCCGTGCCGGTCGATGCAGAAGTGCATCATTTCCCTGCCGGCGTTTATCCATTGGCCGTTGGATTGCGGCGGGTCGCCAGGCGTACCATTCTCAGACGGCCCGCCTCCTCTCCACATAGTATCGGCAAACAGCGGTATATTGTCTGCGCCTCTGACATGAATAGTCCGCCAGTTCCACTTGGTCGGGCGACCTTGAATCTCCGTGATCTCCGCAGACGGATGATAAATCCAGTCGTTTGCCCCATAGCTGGCTTCCTCACGCCGGTCACCTGTCCCACCCGGGCCCATAACGTAGGTGTTAAAGGGACCGCCGTTGTCGTCTCCGCTGGCCAAGCGCTTGGTGGCCATTGGGCACCTGAGAATCTCCGACCTTGTCTCATAGAGCGGCCGCAGCGCCAGTACCCATTCCCCGCGTCTCCAGTTAACGCTGCCAGACGTACCGAAATAGCCGTCATTGTCGTCGCAATACATTGACCATATCACGCCCCACTGCTTCAGCAGGGCTTGGCAGGCAACGGTTCTTGCCTGTTTCTTTGCCAGGTTCAGACTCGGCAGCAATATGGCCATCAGAAGTGCGATGATCGCTATTACAACGAGAAGCTCTATCAACGTAAATCCGCCACTCGCCCGCCGCCAGTTTGGGGGTAAATCTGGCGGATAAATGCCTTTTCCTTGCCCATAACTTCGCCTCCTATACGTACCGGTACTCCGCCTGAGCTAACACCAGTATACTCTATGCGGAATTGTCCTACAAGGTGAAACTTGGCCGATTGCTATACAAAGTTTTCTTGACGGACAAGCGGCTGATTTGGTATAAAGAAGGTAAATGTGCGGTGCAGGTATTCAAGAGTTTTAGCATCAACCTTTTTGAGGGAGGAATACTATGTGTAGAAGACTAACTTACTCAATTTGTATCGCTCTGGTGCTGGGCCTGGTCGGTAACGCCAACGGGCAGCTCGGTAAAGGCAAGATCCTGTTCGAGTGGTTCGAGGGCACCACGGGCGGCAACATAGACCAGCTCGTGGACGGCAGGAATCCAAACTATCCGAACAACCCCACGACATACGAATGGCGGAGCAGTTTCCTGGGGCCGGTCAACCGAAGCGACAATTTCGGCACGCGCGTCCGGGGTTACCTTTACCCCCCTGCCGACGGCGATTACACATTCTGGATCTATAGTGACGACCACAGCCGGCTCTGGCTGAGCACCAACGATGATCCGGCGAACAAGAAGCTGATCTGCGAAGTGATCGGCAATACCGCTGTGAACGAGTGGACCAAGTATCCTGAGCAAAAGTCCACTGCCGTCACGCTGAAGGCCGGCCAGAGGTACTACATCGAGGCGCTGCACAGGGACGGCACGGGCGGCGACAACCTCGGCGTCGGATGGGGAGGGCCAACCATCGGAGCAGGTCCTGTGATCATCGACGGGGCATATCTGGCAGCGTATTTGAGAGCCGTCGATTTTATGGCCGGCAATCCCGATCCAACGGACGGCGACAAGGACGTGACCTCACCGCTGGTCCAGTGGACGGCGGGACTGACCGCAAGTTTGCACGATGTGTACTTCGGCACTAATCCGACGCCGGGACTGGCTGAGTTCAAAGGCCGACAGAATTTTCTAGTGTACTTCCATACACCCGGCCTTATGTCGGGCACTACCTACTACTGGCGGGTCGATGAGGTTGAAGCCGATGGCACTACGATATACACGGGCAAGGTCTGGAGCTTTACGGTTCCCGTCCTGGCTGCCCATGACTCCAGCCCGGCTGACGGTGTCGCATACGTGTATACAGATGTGGACCTGACTTGGGGTGCAGGTTTCAGTGCAATCTTTCACGATGTGTACTTCGGCACTAACACGAGCGATGTCACTACCGGCGCCGCCGGCACGTTCAAAATCAAACAGACAGGTACAACCTACGATCCTGGAGCCCTTACGCCGGACACTACTTATTACTGGCGGATCGATGAGGTCGAGGCCGACAACACTACCAAGTACCCAGGCCAGGTCTGGAGTTTCAGAACAAGACCCGTTATGACGGTTAGCGATCCGAATCTTGTCGCTTGGTGGAAACTCGATGATGTGGGCAGCGGTAATGTGATTGATTATTCGGGCTATAATCGTGACGGCACAATCTATGGAAACCCGCTGTGGGTGGCCGGGTATGACGGCGGCGCGATGTCGTTTGCCGGCAGCGCCGATTACGTAAGCATAGTCGGCTACAAGGGCGTCCTGCGAATCTCGGCAGACCTGCAGCATGCTTTTACCTGCACGGCCTGGGTCAGAACGAACGGCAATGGTGAGATTATGGGCTGGGGCCAGCCTTCCGGACGGCAGAGAGTGGAATTCCGCGTGGACGGCAACCGCCTGCGCGTGGAGCACGGCAGCGGCGATATAAGAGGCGACACCCCCCTGAACGACAGTCAGTGGCACCACGTTGCGGCGGTTGTTCCAAGGGGTGCGGCGATCAGAAACGTTTTGCTCTACATAGACGGGCGACCGGACCCCATGCGAACCACGAGCACTCCGGATAACCTATTCAACATCACATCCAACTATGATGTCACATTAGGCCGTCGCTACAACGCCGCCGAAAGGTGGTTCACCGGTCTGATTGACGATGCACGCATCTACGACAAGGCGCTGACACAGGCTGAGATTCAGCAGATTATGATTAGGCCCGACCCCTTACTTGCCTGGAAGCCGAGCCCACCTAACGGGCTGCCGGCGGATGTCGAGCACGCCACGCCCCTTAGCTGGTCGCCCGGAGATGGTGCGGTTCAGCACGATGTGTACTTCGGCACCGATCAAGCCGCTGTTACCGCCGCCGATAAATCCGACACGACCGGCATATATCGAGTCCAGCAGACTGGGACCAGCTATACGCCCGGCGAAGCGCTCCAAGAGGGTCAGACGTACTACTGGCGGATTGATGAGTGCAAGGCCGACGCCACAATTAGTAAAGGCAGAACCTGGAGCTTCACGCTGGCCGACTATCTTATCGTGGACGACTTTGAGGCCTACACCGACGATGTCGGCAGCAGGATATTCCAGACCTGGCTGGACGGCTGGGGATTCAGCCAGCCGGCGCCCGGCTATCCCGGCAACGGAACCGGCTCGGCTGTAGGTTACAGTCAGGCTCCTTTTGCCGAGCAAACGACCATTCGGAGCGGCAGGCAGTCGATGCCCCTTCAATATGTCAACGATGGCTCGACCGGCAAAACTCGCTATTCAGAGACAGAACGCTCCTGGGCTGTGCCACAGGATTGGACCAGAAAAGACGTTAAGGCGCTCACGCTGTGGTTTAGAGGCCTGACACAGTCGTATGGCAGCTTCGGCTATGACCCAGCGACAGGTCTTTATACGATAACTGCCCGCGGCACGGACATCTGGAATAACAAAAGGGCCAGGGAGTGGGGCCTGCACGATGAGTTCCACTATGTTTATAAGCGACTTTCCGGTGCCGGCACTATCGTAGTAAAGGCGCTGCGGGTCACGAACTCCAACGCCTGGGCAAAAGCGGGCGTTATGATTCGCCAGACGCTGGATGCCAACTCAGTGCACGCGATGATGGCTATTACCCCCGGTCAAGGCGTTGCCTTCCAGTACCGCGCTACTGCGGGTCTGGACAGCACGACGAATTTGCAGCAGACCGGAATCGTCACACCACAGTGGCTCAAATTAGATCGCAGCGCTGCCGGCGACTTCACGGCCTATTATTCCGCCGACGGCAGCACGTGGACACAATTGGGTACGGCTATTAACATCGTCATGCAGGGCGATGTATATGTAGGGCTGGCCCTGACCAGTCACGCTGCCGGTACAACCTGTGCAGCCGAATTCTCCGATGTGACTCCTACCGGCGCGGTTACCGGGCAGTGGCAGTCGCAGGACATAGGCATAATCAGCAACACCGCCGAGCCATTGTATGTGGCACTGGCTGATAGCACCGGCAAGGTTCATGTGGTGAACTACCCGGATGTCAATTCAGTGCTATTGACCGGCTGGCAGGAATGGAACATTGACCTGCAGCAGTTCAAAAATGCCGGCCTAAACCTTGCGAGCATCAAGAAAATGTATCTTGGCCTCGGCAATAGAACCAGTCCGAAGGCGGGCGGCACGGGTTACTTGTACGTCGATGACATCAGGCTTTATAGGCCCAGGTGCGTTGCTTCGCTGGCAAAACCCACAGGCGATTTCAGCAACAATTGCACGGTTGACTATCCGGACCTCCAGATAATCGCCAACAACTGGCTGACCAGCGCCTACGATGTTACGCCCATAGGCGCCAGTACCGCGGGTCTTATCGCGCATTACAAGCTGGACGGCAACGCCAACGACAGCGTTGGTACCTACAACGGTGCCGCGGTGGGCAGCCGGAACTACGTCGCAGGTAAGGTTGGCCAGGCAATCGACCTGGATAGCATTGGCGACTTTGTGGCGACCACAGCTACTCCTGCTATGCTCGGCATCGACGGCAATTCGCCTAAGACTGTCACCGCCTGGGTGTACACACGCAGCTTCAGTGGCGGCGGCATCTTCGACATGGGCGACAATATCAACAGCCAGAACTTCTCGCTAAGAACGTTGACTCAGCCCAACCGTTGGCGGGCACAGCGTTACGGCTATCCGATCTATGACTTCGACTTCACGTATCCTTCCGCCAATGTTTGGGTGCATTTTGCCCTGGTGTACGAGGGCGCTGCCGGCGGAGATAAGAGCTGGGCGTACGGCAACGGCGAACTGGCTGGAAGCCAGATAGCCGCCCTGAACACCACAAATGGCCGGCCCTTTGCAATAGGTGTGTGGAGCAATTACTACTTTGACGGCCTGATTGACGACGTGCGTATCTACAACCGAGCGCTATCCCAGGCTGAGGTTGCCGGCCTTGCAGGCAGGACCGGCACGTTCAGCCAGCCGCTATATCTGCTGCTGACGCCGCAGGATGCTGCCGTGAATGCGCACGATGACGGCACGATCAATCTGGCGGACTATGCTCTGCTGGTAGATATGTGGCTGGATGAACTGCTCTGGCCGTAGGAGGAAAACCCCCAAATAAATCCTTCGACCCGGCTCAGGACGGGTTTGGGGGCTAAATATTTAGCCCCGCAACTTGTTGCGGGGTTCGGATGCACCAAATCGGGGTCCATGCCGATGCGTATGGACCCCGATTTGCGTCGAATCCCCTGAATTTGTCTTGAAATAAAGGCCGATAATATGGTATAAGTAGTTGTCGATTTTCGCTCCTCGGGCGTTGGGCGGGCGAAATTGTCAATCTTCAGTTATCTTTGAAGGAGGCACGTCATGTACAAAAAACTTCTTTTTGTGTTTTTGGTGTCCCTGATGGCTGTCAGTACCGCTGTCGCCGAGCTGGTTGCGCACTATCGGCTCGATGAAGGCACCGGCACAACCACCGCAGATGCTTCAGGCAAGGGCCATACCGGCACGATTCAGGGCACGCCCACCTGGGTGGATGGACCGCCCGGCTATGGCAAGGCACTATACTTCAACGGCCAAAATCCAACCAGCGGGTGGGTCAACTGCGGAACCTGGAATCCTTCCGCCGGAACGGGACAACTGAGCGTTGCCTTCTGGGCGAGATGGGATGGGTCCATGGGCTCCGATCAATATCAGGGCCTGGTCAGCAAGAGAGACGACTGGGACTCCACCGGCAGGCGCACTTAGCATGTGGGAAATTGAGATCGACGCCACCACCAACGTCGTGCACTTTTTCCGGGGCGGCAGTTACCCATCAAGCGGCGGTTATGTTATGCCCGTGGGACAATGGGTGCATATAGCGGTAACTTTCAACGGAACCACCGCGATCTTTTATGTCAACGGAACCAGACAGGCAGCGGCAGTTTCTCATTCGGTCCGAAAACCGATGCAGTAGTCACCATCGGATGCGATAGTGGTGCCAGCGGCTGGAACAGCTTTAACGGCAGCCTTGATGAGGTGCGCCTGTACAATACCGTGCTGCCCCCGGCTGAGATTAAGGCCCTTGCCGCCAAGTATGGCGCCACCAACCCCAACCCGGCAGATGGGGCGAAAATCAGCCAGACCTCCGTGGCGCTTAGCTGGACGGCGGGAGCTTTTGCCGAAACGCACCACGTGTTTTTTGGCGACAACTACGACGCCGTGTACAATGGCGCTGCCTCTACCGACAAGGGCATCCAGGCCTTTACCGTTTATTGGGTGCCCGATCTGCTGATAGGCAAAACCTATTACTGGCGTGTCGATGAGGTTAGTGCCACGCACGCCGGTAGCCCCTGGAGAGGCGCGGTCTGGAGCTTTACCATTCCTCCCAAAACCGCCTGGCAGCCAAATCCGGCTGACCTCTCCAAATACGTGGATACCAGCGTGACTCTAAGCTGGTCTGCAGGCCTTAACGCGATTCTGCACCACGTATATCTCGGCACCAACTTTGATGCGGTCAAGAACGCTGACACATCCGACACAAGCGGCATATACCGCGGTCCTGTGGGAACGCCAACAACTTATACGCCCCCAACGCTGGCATTTAACACCGATTATTACTGGCGGGTTGATGAGTTCGATGCCGTTACCCCCATGAACAAAGGACCTGTCTGGAGTTTTACCACTACTCCGCCCGGCCTGGGCAAGGTCCGGCGCGAAATATGGGAGAATATTACCGGCAGCACTCTAGATGCGCTCAAGAATAACATCAACTTCCCAAGCAACCCAACCTTTGAGCGATGACTTGACTTCGTTCGATTCGACAGACCGTGGCGACAATTACGGCGGTCGGCTTCATGGCTGGCTACACGTGCCGGTCGCAGGCGACTATACGTTCTGGATCGCTAGTGACGACCAGGGCGAGCTCTGGTTGAGCACCGATGATGACCCAGCCAACGCAGTTCTAATTGCCAGTGTGCCTGATTACACCGGCGCCCACCAGTGGGAGAAATATCCCAGTCAGCAGTCCCAGCCGATAACGCTGCAGGCCGACAGGTACTATATTATGGCGTTGTGGAAGGAAGGCGAAGGCGGCGATAATTGTTCGGCTGCCTGGCAGGGTCCCGGCATCCCGACACGAGTGGTAATTGCGGGCACTTATATGAAGCCTTTCGAGGCCTTATGGGCGCTTGGCCCCAAACCGGCCAATCGGGCAACCGATGTGAGCCAGACGACTACGCTTGGCTGGAAGCCTGGAGAGAAGGCCGCCAAGCACGACGTATACTTCGGCGCCAGTGAGCAGGCTGTAACCAATGCCAATACCACAACTACGGGCATTTACCGAGGCAGGCAGAATCTTGATGCTACCAGTTATGTGCTGCCCGAAGCTCCGCTGGAATGGGCAAAGACCTACTATTGGCGTATCGACGAGGTCAACGGCGTCGACCTCTGGGAGGGCGCATCTGGAGATTTACCACCGCCAACTTTATCGTTGTCGATGATTTTGAGCAGTACACGGACGATATCGCCAATAGGATATTCAGGACCTGGCTGGACGGATGGGGTTACACCGAACCTGTCGCTGGGGTATCCAGGCAACGGCACAGGCTCCGCTGTGGGTTACGGTCAGGCGCCCTTCGCCGAGCAGACCATCATCCATAACGGCAAGCAGTCGATGCCGCTGGCTTACGACAATACTGGTACGGGCGGCAAGGCACGTTACTCGGAGACACAACGCGAGTGGGCCACGCCGCAGGATTGGACCACAAAAGGCGTAAAAGCGCTGACCCTGCGGTTCCATGGCGATCCGAATAACGCCGCGGAACCCTTGTACGTAGCTGTCAAAGATAGTCTCGGCAGAACAAAGGTCGTCAACTACGCAAATCCCGATGCCGCCCTGTCGAACAACTGGCAGGAGTGGAACATCGACATGAAAGAATTCGTTAGTGCCGGGCTCAATCTATCCGGCGTGAAGACGATGTATATCGGCCTGGGCAACCGGGTAAGTCCCAAGGCAGGCGGCACAGGCACAATATACATTGATGATATTCGGCTGTATCTGCCGCGATGTATTCCTTCGCTGCTAAAGCCGGCCGCCGATCTGAGCGGCAACTGCGTGGTCGATTATCTTGACCTGCAAATGATAGCAAACAACTGGCTCGCTACGGGAGCAGCACCCAACGACGCTAAGCTGGTCGCCCGCTACACGCTTGACGGCAACTTCAATGACAGCTCCAGCTACACCGGCTTGCAGAATGGCGACCCTCGCAACGGCGCAGCCATAATCAGTGATGCGGTAAGAGGCCAAGTGGCACACTTCGACGGTGCTGACGACTTCGTTGATTGTGGGACGTTTAACCCGTCGGCGGCAACAGGCCAGCTCACTGTCGCGCTGTGGGCCAAGTGGAATGGGCTATCCGGCTTGTACCAGGGGTTGATCGCCAAGAGAGACACTTGGGCTGCCGCTGATATGATGTGGCAGATCGAGGCCAACATCAACGATGGCACGCTCGGTTTCTTCCGCGAGGGCAGCAATCCACCTGACGGTGATCCTGTCCTGCCGATAGGCGAATGGGCGGCACGTTGCCGCCACCTTCAACGGGACGACCGCCACATTCTATGTCAATGGCGGGCCACAGTTTCCGGCAGCTTCTCGTTTGGCTCGGATACCCAAGCGACTGTTGTGTTCGGCGCTTGTGAGCAGAACGGCGGCAATCCCTTCAATGGAGACCTCGATGAAATTCGCATCTACGACTACGCTCTATCGGCGGCTGAGGTCTTCTACCTTGCCGAGCCGGCGGTTGATTTGAACAACGATAACAAGGTCAACTTCAGCGACTTTGCCATCCTCGCGGATGCCTGGCTCAACGAGCTGCTCTGGCCGCAACCATAAAAGAGTAAGGTATGCCCAGCATACCCTACCGTTCTGATGACAGAGTTCCAGCAAATGCGGGGCCTGTATCGACCAGTCGGTACAGGCCCTGTATTGTTTGCTCTGTTTGGCCGCATCGGCCTTGACAAAGACAGTGATAAACTGTATAATAGTTACGTACTCGACCTGATTCGGGAGGAACAACCAGCGTGAGTTAAAATGAACTAAAATGCCTAAAGTGAGCTGAAGTTGGAATCATAACTTTAGGCACTTTAGTCACTTCAAACTTTGGGCATTCGACCAAATGACGCACAAGGGCATCGTTTTCACAGTCTTGTTGGCACTGCTGCGGCTGGGCTGCGGCAAAGCATGGGCAGGGACAACAACGCCATACCAAGCCGAACAGGTGGTTATGGGCTGGCTGGCGAGCGATGCGCAACCCCTCGGCGCAACTATCGGCAGGCACATCAAGAAGACAGAAATTTTCGCTGACAATGATGGTGAGCCACTCTATTACGTTGTCTACCTGCGGCCGACCGGCTTCGTGATTGTATCGGCAGACGACCTAGTCGAGCCGATTATCGCCTTCGCGGATGACGGAACTTACGACTGCTCCCCTGCCAATCCGCTCGGAGCGTTGGTTGCCGGCGACCTGAGCAGACAAGTAAGGTCTTGCCGGGCGCACCGCAGCCTACAAGGCAAGATGCTGACGGTTCCGCACCAGCAGAAAAAGTGGAGGCGTTTTATCCGACTCGCCGAGACTTCCAGTGACAGCCTCACCATTATGAGCGCAGCCACAATTCCTGATATTCGCGTTGCCCCGCTGCTGCAAAGCAAGTGGTCTCAGGGCGATGTCTGCGGCCAAAATTGTTACAATTATTACACGCCCAATCACTATTACTGCTGCTGCGTTGCCACGGCCATGGCTCAGCTAATGCGTTATCACCAGCACCCTCAGGCAGGGATAGGCATCCACGACTTTGGGATTCAAGTCGAGGGAAAACCGCAGACGGCACTTACGCGGGGCGGCAATGGGTCAGGCGGCCCATACTACTGGAGCGATATGTCGCTCGTACCCAATTGTCAGACAACCGACACGCAGCGACAGGCCATAGGAACCTTATGCTACGACGCGAGCATTTCCGTCAACGTGGACTACGGCCCCGACGGCTCAAGCGGCGAAGCACTTAAGGTCAAAGACGCACTGATAGGCATCTTCAAGTATAGTAATGCCGTCAACGGCTATAACAACAATGGCAATATCGGGCCCGGCCTGCTCGCCATGATCAACCCTAACCTCGACTACGGCTATCCCGTGATTCTCGGCATCTGGCACGAAGAACGCGGACATGCTGTTGTATGCGACGGCTATGGCTACAGCGCCGCCACCTTGTATCACCATCTTAATATGGGCTGGGCGGGTATTGATGATGCGTGGTACAACTTGCCAAATATCGACGCCAGCAGCAGCTACACCTCAGTGGCTGTTTGCCTGTATAACATCTTCGTGTCTGGCACAGGCGAGATTATCAGCGGCCGAATCACCGACATTTCTGGAGCTCCTATTAGTGACGTTATAGTGACAGCAGAATCTATCGGACGTGTGTACACAGCGACAACCAATGCCCAAGGTATCTACGCGCTGGCCAAGATTCCATCAGCAGCGACATACACCGTGGGTGCGACTAAAACAGGCTACCTGTTTGACGAGCAAATGGTGACAACCGGCAGGTCGCGCCAGTTGTTCAAAACCTCGGGAAATAAATGGCAGGTCGACTTTATAGGAACGGCTGCACCAGACTTAGATGGTGACGGTCAGGTTAATGCCGCGGACTTTGCCATTTTTGCGTCGGCCTGGTTGACCGCACCAGGGGATGCCCGCTGGAACCCCTGCTGTGACATTAGCGATCCTACTGACAACTTTGTCGATACGCTGGACCTGATCACATTCGCCGATACCTGGCTGGCAGGCGCTGAATGACCCGCCGTTATTAGGTTCCAAACACGCTTTGCGAAATATTGAATTGGGCGTTTTTTGCTTGCATTTCGGGTAGCTTTAGATACATTTAGCAAGCAAAAGTATCGACCGGAGATTTAACGATGATAGGCAAAAAGATAAGACTCGAAAGAATAATCGACCGCAATTCCCACAAGACCGTAATTATTCCGATGGATCACGGCGTCACGGTAGGCCCGATCGAGGGGCTGGCAGATATGCGAACGACGATCAGCAGGGTCGTGGCCGGCGGGGCAAACGCCATCCTGATGCACAAGGGTATGGTCCGGGCAGGTCATAGAGGCACGGGCAGAGACGTAGGGCTGATCATCCATCTGTCAGGAGGGACATCCATGAGCCCTGACCCGAACGCCAAGCAACTGGTCTGCACGGTCGAAGAGGCAATCAGACTCGGGGCCGACGCGGTCTCCGTCCATATAAATCTTGGCGCCGAGACCGATCAGGAAATGCTCCGGCAGCTCGGCGAGGTCAGCGGGAAATGCGTGGAGTGGCAGATGCCGCTGGTTGCGATGATGTACACGCGAGGCCCAAAGATAAAAAGCGAATATGATGTCAGCAATGTCAAGCACGCAGCCAGGGTCGGAGCGGAACTTGGCGCGGATATTGTCAAGGTTGTGTATACCGGCAGCATCGAGAGTTTTGCCAAAGTCGTGGAGGGTTGCCCGGTGCCGGTAGTGATCGCAGGTGGGCCGAAAATGGATAGCGACAAGGACATATTCAAGATGGTTGAAGGTGCACTCAAAGCCGGCTGCGCAGGTGTTTCGATTGGCAGAAACGCCTTTCAGCACAAAACGCCGGAGAAAATGGTCGCCGCCCTATGTAAGATGGTCCACCAAGGCGCCAGCGTCGAACAGGCAACTGCAACATTAAACGAATAATTGTTTTTAGCCCCCAGTATTACTGGGGGTCTCCCTGTCTTTGACGTGTTACGACAAACCCCTCCCCGAAAAACTGCCGCTCATCTTCTCCGCCCACAACAAACCCGTCCGCTTCTGTAGCATCTGGATAAGACCACACTGACGTATATCTAAAAGAATAAGTCACACGCCACGGAATTGTTTAGCCGTCGTCGGTGCGACGACGGCCTACGCTGTTGAAAACGGGCTTTTTTATGTGTACCAGCATGCTGAACTTCTACGTCCACGAAGACCTCATCATCGCGAAAAATATATTATCAAAAATAAGTAGAGAGCATACCTGGAAAGCATAAATAAATTGAGAAAGTGTTACAGGCACGAACGAGTCCAGATTTAGCTATTGTAACTGTGATTTTGACGCGATGTGAACATCTTACCAGGTTTCGTAGGTTTTCTTACCTTACGAATTATTAAGTCATAAAATTAAAAATAAAAGAGGTTTCTGCACTATAAAAGTGTCACGAGAAGAATCTCAAGTTTCTTCACGATAGAGTAGAATAGTAGCAGAACACCTAAGATAAAATAAAGAATTGTAGCAATGCACACACCTATCCATAAAGGTGCTTCATACCATGACTTGTCCTCAGCCGATCGAGACAAGGCAGCAAACTTTCTATATCTTGTAAATTCTTAACTGCACGTTTTTCTCCATCCCTCACACCATAAATGTGTACTAGAACTAACACTCCAAATATTGCTGAAACAATAAATCCGAGAGATAGTCCTAAAGCAGATTTGTCCGCGAGGTTAACTAATACAAGTCCGGTAAGGCCCAAATAAGCAAATGGAACTTGCCAAAGTCGAGAAGTATACCATCTAGATCTTGAATTAAGTTCCGATAGTTGCTGTATCAAGATATTTTTATCACAGTTTGTCCTCTTATCTTTCTCTTCCATAATTCTAAACCTATGTTGAAAAGATTTTATCCTTTCCTCTGTATCTGACCTTAAAAATCCAAAATGCGGGGAAGAATTTGGTCTGTTACATCGACTTTTTTTCTTTTTGCTAATATACGCATTACTATTGCAAAATTCACTTACGATTATACCCACCTCCGCCCCAGATCGTCAAGCACGAATTTCGAAATCCGAATCTCTACCCAACCGGGGCAGCGAAATGTATTGACAGGTGCCTCTAATCGCAGTTAAATCTTGGCAGAAAAAGCCCGGAGAGAAGTTATTTTGGTATTGCTATGGACTCATACGTTAAGCATATAAGGCAGTGCATAGTTCCGATTCTAAAGCGCTACGGCGTGAGCAAAGCTGCTCTATTTGGCTCGACCGTTAGGACCCAGAGGCGGCCAGACAGCGATATCGATATACTTGTCCAGATAGACACAGACATCAGCCTGCTTGAATTTGTGGGCCTGAAACTTGAACTGGAAGAAGCACTGAATACGAGCGTCGATCTGGTGGAATATGACACCATCAAACCCCTTATCAGAGATAGGATTCTCAAAGAACAGCAGGTGATTCTATGACCAGAGATGTGCGACTGTACATCGAGGATGTTCTCGACAGCATTGCAAAGATTGAGCGGTATACGAAGGATATTAACGAGAACGATTTTTTAGCTGATACCCAGGCTCAGGACTCAGTCCTTCGCCGACTCGAAATAATAGGCGAGGCAGTGAAGAACATACCCGATGACTTCAGGAACAAGTATCCCCAGATTCCGTGGAAAAGAATTGCCGGCCTGAGAGATATACTAATCCACGAGTATTTCGGGGTGAATCTCCGCCGGGCATGGAAGGTGGCTAAAGAGGATATCCTTAGTCTCAAACAAGAAATTTTGAAAGTCGCAAAGGACCTAAGCTCATTATGAAAAAACTGTGGGTAAACGTTGTTCCGTATAAAAAGGAAGTTGCCATAGCTGCGCTGGAAAGCGGTGCTGAGGCAGTGGTGCTGCCGGACGGTAAAAGCGAAACTGTTCGCCAGTTCGGCAAAATAAAAACCGTCGAAAAAAATGGCGACATTAAGCCGGGCATGGATGTCGAGTTCATAGATATAGCCGGCAAAGCCGACGAAGATAAGGCTGCGGCGGTACCGGCCAAAAAAATCGTAGTTCTGCGAATGCTGGACTGGACAATTATCCCAATTGAAAACTTGCTCGCCCGGCGAGGCAAAAATATCATGGTGCAGGTTGAAAACAACAAACAGGCCAAACTTATGACCGAGATTCTCGAAAAAGGAGTTGATGGCGTCCTGCTAAATACTACCGATGTGAACGAAATCAAAAAGACTGCGGAAATTATTCACGGCATAAGTGAAAAAATTCCCTTGTGACAGCTACAATTACAGCCACCAAACAGCTCGGAATGGGCGACCGGTCGTGCCTCGATACCTGCACACAGATGACGCTCGGCGAAGGGATGCTCATCGGCAATACCGCTTCGGGCTTTTTTTTAGTGCATTCCGAATCCATCGACAATCCTTATGTTGCATCTCGGCCTTTCCGCGTCAACGCCGGTGCCGTGCACGCATATACCTTGACGCCGGGCGGGAAAACCAAATACCTGGCGGACCTGAAAGCCGGCGACGAAGTCATGCTGGTAAATTGTCAAGGCAAAAGTCAAACCGCCTATTTAGGCAGAAACAAGATCGAAAAACGCCCAATGATGCTCATCGAGGCAGAGGGTGAAGGCCAGCCGATAAGCTTGGTCATGCAAAACGCTGAGACAATTCGGCTGGTTTCAGCCCGATGGCAAGCCGGTTTCGGTTACCACTCTAAAGCCGGGCGACAAAGTGCTCGCCCACATCGAGAAGGCCGGCAGACATTTCGGCATGCAGGTCGATGAAACACTGATAGAAAGATAGTGCAGTAAACATAAGTTAAAACAAGCCAGCAGTTACGGAGGTAAAAAATGAAGCCGCCAGAAACTGACAAGTCACACGCAACTCATTCTAAGATAGTTGGCTGTCACGCCCATAAAAAGGAACATCACTGGCTAAAATACATGTTTCCCATAGCCGGGCTGATGTCACTAATATGGTTTTTAATCCGAGTGATACCGAAGCCTTCGCGGGCAACGTATCCGTGCCAGCGAGTAGCGTTTCCGCTGGCGTCAGGATTCATAGCCTGGCTGCTGGGCTTAGGCGCTGCCAGCGTAGTATTCAGAAAGGCCAGGCTAAATCTTGCCCGTAGACGGTATCTGGTTGGCTTAGTGTGCATCGCTGTGGGCGTCGCTGCGATATGGTTCGCCCTCTGGCACCGCCGGCGAAAAGCTGGCGCATGGCTGAGCCGCAGCCGGCAAATCAGCCGATGGGAACCGCCAAAGGCATCTATCCAGGACGGGTCGTCTGGGTGCACGACCCTGATGCGACCGACTGGAAAGGCCCGGGCGATGGGCATCCGTGGCAGAGCAGCCATACTGATCAAGCCGCAGTGTGCCAGATGATGTCACGGGCGATCTGTGAGCTGACTGGCGAAGCCAGTGACGCAGCGGCGTGGGACAGGCTTGTTCCGATACCACAACAAAGCCCGCGGCAAAGGCGACATCGGCTACAAGCCGGGCGAGAAAATCGCTATCAAGGTGAACTTTGTCGGCTTCATCTGGACCCACGGCAGGCGTCAACACAAGACACTTACAATCTGGAAAGCACTGGCAGGACTACATGAACACCTCGCCGCAAATGATTGTCGCCCTGCTCGAGCAGCTTGAACACCGTCGGCGTCAAGCAAGCGGACATCGCCATCTGCGACAGTCTGGCGTATTTTGCCAACGAGTACTATGACATTCTCCACAAAGAGTTTCCGGACGTAGTATGTATGGACTGCGGGCAAATTCGGCCGAATCAAGATGAAGCATCTGCCGTTCCGCTCTACTGGAGCTGCCGGCCCAAGGATGTCCAGCAGGACTACGTGCCCAAGGCTTACGCCGAGGCCGAGTACCTGATCAACTTCGCCAATCTCAAGGCCCACACCGGCGCGGGCGTGACGCTCTGCGCGAAGAACCACTATGGCTCGTTGTTCCGCTGGCCGGCCGAGAAAGGCTATCACGACATGCACAAGCGGCTTCTCCAAGGCAGACCAGGCATATACCGCGACTCTGGTGGACCTGATGGGCCACGCCCACATCGGCGGCAAGACCGTGCTCTACTTGCTCGATGGGCTCTACTGCGGCATGCACCCCATCGATCTGAGACGCCCCAGGAAGATGGACTTCGCCCCCTTCAATGGCGACTGGACTTCGAGCCTGTTGGCTTCGCAGGACCCGGTGGCGATCGACTCGGTCGGCTTCGACTTCCTGCTAGGCCGATACGACCGGATGCCCGCGCAGCAGCGGGGTCGGACGACTACCTGCACGAGGCGGCCCTGGCGGACAATCCGCCTTCGGGGACATTCTACGATCCGGACCACGCCGACAACGTCAAGCGACTGGCCAGTCTCGGCGTCCACGAGCACTGGAACAACCCGAACGAGAAGAAATACTCCCGCAATCTGGGGACGGGCAATGGCATCGAACTGGAATTTAGAAAGTAGAATACAGAATACAGAATTCAGAATTCAGAACTCAGAACTCAAACCTCAAAACAACGCCTCTTGTGTTGTCTGCCTTCTGCTGTGCCTGGCAGAGTTGGCGTCTGCCGGCGTTACGATTAAACCTGGCCCTTTCAACGATTCCATGCTTCGATGTCTACGAAATCGCTCTGGAATTCGACTCGCCGCCAGAAGCGAATCCATTTACCGGGATCGAAGTCAGAGCAATGTTTACGCCTGAAGGTGGGACGCCGGTTCTGGTGGAGGGTTTTTGCGACGACCAAGCCGGGCGTATTTTCCGTGTACGATTTTGTCCCTCTCTGGCGGCTACTGTGTATAGATTCTCGCTTACAACCAGCGCAACTCCTGGCGAGGAACACACAGGTTCTTTTCGAACTACCGAACCGCAGGCAATGGAACCTGTACTTGTGAATGCGGAGCACCCGAAGCACTTCCAATTTTCCGGCTCCGGCAGGCCCTTCTATCATCTTGGGTTCACCGCCTATCACCTATTAGACCCGTCAAATACGGATGGGCAAATCCGGGAACTGCTGGACTACTGTGTTCAAAACGGTTTCAACAAAGTGCGATTCCTTCTGACTGGCTATCCAAGAGATACCGATACGCGGAGCAAGGAGCAATATACATTTGCGGGCGACGCGTGGAAGCTGCCAAACTATGCGCTCCGCCGGGCCAAGTCAATCCGCTGCCGGCCTGGCTCGGCAATCCGCACGGATACAACTTCACACGCTTCAACGTAGCCTACTGGCAAAAAGTGGACCGGGCGGTGCAGGCAATGAGGCAGCGTGGAATCATCGCTACGTGCATCGTTACAATTGAAAAACAGAATCTGCCGCAGGAATATGGGGCACTCACCGAACACGAGCAGCAGCTCTACCGGTACGCAGTCGCCCGGCTGGCAGCATTTTCAAACGTCTGGTGGGACCTCGGAAATGAGCATAATGAGTATCGTAAGCAAGACTGGGCGCCGCAGATAGGCCGCTTGGTCAAGCAGTGGGACCCATACGATAGATTGTGCTCCGCTCACGGATATGCCGATTGGCTGTACGATAATCAGCCCTGGGCGGATTTTATCATCACGCAGCAGTACGGAACATGCGTGGAGGTCAACCGCTGGGCTCTGAAATACCGAGACATTCCTAAGCCCTATGTGAACGAGGAGTATGGTTACGAAGGAAGCCTCGATAAGCCAGGACACGGCATGAACCCCGACTGGGTCAGAAAATGCCACTGGTCAATCGCTATGGCTGGTGGATATGGTAGCTACGGTGACTGGACGCCGGGTTCAGCCTTTTACACCGGCCATATAGGAAGTGGGAAAGCCCCCGCCCAATTGCGTCATCTACGCGAGCTATTCGAGTCCCTCCCCTTTCCGTCAATGCGCCCGCAGAATGACCTGGTCGCAGGTGACGCATTCTGTTTAGCCAAACCTACGGAAGTGTACCTTGTGTACTTGCCCAACGGCGGCGAAACGCTGCTGCATACCGAGCCTGCCGAAAAAGGCTACACGATTACGTGGCTCGACCCCAGAACCGGAGAAAAAACAAATTCGTCAACGGTGTCGCAAGGAGAAATAGCACTGCGTGCGCCTCCCGCCCGTGCAGGGGCAAGCTTGCCCCTGCGAGAGCAGGGGTCGAATGATTGGGCCGCGATAATCAAAGTAAATCCCACATACGGACGGCGGATTTAGGCCAGAGAAACTACTTTCAGGGGTGATTTTGCTATTGACACTTGGCAGATTCACAGTAGATTCTATGTCAAGCTGAAGGAGGTAGGGTCCGTGAGGAGGATCGTCGAACTCGGCTTTTTGAGCGACAGAGATTTGTCGATTTTTGTTCGGCTAATCGGCAGTAGACGTTGTCTGCCTATTTATCGCGGCGGCTTTTGGGCTTGCTACGAGTGTCCATTTCAGTCTGATGACCTGCAAATCATGGCGGCGCATATTATGCGCATCCACGAACCTGCCCCGTTGAGCAGCGAAGAGGAACTGTGCGAAGAGTACCATAGGGTCTGATACGGCAGCCAGCGTTTCAAAACAGTAGTTCAAAAAACCTGCCACAGAGGACACAGAGTTCACAGAGAAATAGAAAAACAACCACAGATTTCACAGACCTGAGGTTTTTTTACCGCTGAGAGCGCGGAGACCGCAGAGAAAACGCCCTTTATATTCTTCGTCTCGGCGCTCTCGGCGTGCTCTGCGGTTAATCCAAGTAAATCCGCGTCTAAAAAAAGGTGATCGAAAAGCATTCCGCGTTGCCGTAAAGATAGCGACCCAGATTAACACGACTCAGAATTTGAATTATCCGGAATTTAGTAAAATTGGCATTTTTCGGCTATTTTTCAGAGACCATAGCCAATATCCGTTCAAGAACGCGGTTTAGGAGTCATACTGTGGGGAATAGGTAAAATGGGCAAGAAAAAACAGGGTAAAAAAGCACGAAAAATGAGCAGAAACGCACAGAAATTAGTCGAAATTTGCAAAAACCGCGCGTTTTGAGCAGAAATTGACAGAAATTTACCACTTTTTACAAATTAACATTTTGTCAAAGTGGGGCAAATAGGTAAGGCTATAGGCGGTGGATGGTGACTGGTGACTCGTCATTCGTAACCCGTTACTCATTCTGTGCTGGGCATTTCAGGATTTCAGTTTCTCACACGTTTTTCCACCCCCCTGCTCAAATCGCAGAGAATTCAAGAGAACGCAGCCACAGAGGACACAGAGGCCACAGAGATAATAAATACATAGAAACAGAACCTGTCCCGAGCGCAGTCGAGGGAGCAATCGAGGGAACTAATTAACGCGGCAAGAAAACCTGTCTGCCGACAGGCAAGATTAGCACTTACAAAACAGTGGAAATCCGTGTAAATCCGTGTCCAGGATCAACAAAAAATGGCGGGATTCGTCGAAATATCCTTGCAAAATCAGGCGCCCTTGAATTAGAATTAGCAAAGCTCAAAGGCTTAAAGGAGGAAATTCAAATGACTAACTCAATTCTGACGAGGTTTGTTGCCCTGTCTGCACTGCTTGTTTTATGCCCTGCCAAAAGCCCGGCTAAAGAGTACGTTCTGAGGTTAGCCCCTGCGGAAGCAGGGGTCGAACTTCGATTCGTGCCGCAAGGCGAAAAGGGTTATGTAGTTAAACAGCCTAAGCGAACAGCAGGAATCAGCGCTTTAGCCGGGACGCTGTTTCTGGAAGAAGGCCAAGTCCAGCCAATTGGCGGCCTGGACCGCCACGGTATCTGGATAGTGGAGAATGACGGCCCTGCATCCAGGAACGATGCGGTCATGGCCGAACTGATCCACAACGGAGCAGCCGAATATGTCGCACCGCTATTTTCATCAAACGGCGAGACCGTGGCTATCATTCCAGAGATTGTTGTCCGTGTAAAGCCCGGCAGAGCGATTGAGCAAGTTCAGGAGCTATGCAAGACCGCCGGCTGCGCTATCAAAAAGCCTATGGAGTTCACCGAACAGGAGTATCTGCTGCAGGTCCTCGGGCCGGATGCTGAGGCTGTATTCGCTGCCGTAGAACGACTCAGTCAAGCTCCAGAAGTAGAATGGGCTTGCCCGAACACCGCATCTCGGCTGCGCCTGGCTGGACAGGCTGTCTCCGCTGGCGACCGTTTTTGTGGGCCGGATGGACAGGGTGCTGCTGGCGGTTCTGCCTCGTCAGGCGTGATCCCCAACGATGAGTATTTCCCCATGCAGTGGCACCTGCACAACACAGGCCAGTCCGGCGGCACGCCAGGTGCCGATATCCGTGCCCCAGAAGCCTGGCAGATCACTACTGGAGACCCGAACATCGTGGTCGCCGTGATCGACTGTGGTGTGGATACGCACCACCCCGACTTAGTCAACAACCTTGTACCTGGGTACGACTTCTGGGAGGATGACAATGTGCCGGACCCGGTCGCGACCTCGTGGGCGGATGCCCATGGAACGGCATGTGCCGGGCTCGTCGCTGCTCAGGGTAACAATGGTATCGGGGTTACAGGAGTTACATGGAACTGCAAGATAATGCCAATCCGCATATCGAGCGCGACAGGCTGGACGGGCGGCGATACGATAGCCACTGCAATCCGGTGGGCCGCCAATCACGGTGCTGATATCCTCAGTAACAGTTGGATGGAGGGCAAGAGCCCCGCACCCATCCTTCACTCCGCGATCGTGGACATAACCAAAGTGGGTGGTATGGGTCGCGGCGGAAAGGGATGTCTTGTTCTCTTCGCTGCGGGCAACGATTCCGGTCCTATCCAGTGGTATCCCCAGAAATATCCCGAAGTCATTACCGTTGGTGCGACAGATCCTTCCGACGTTCGTTGGCACTACAGTAACTATGGGCCGGAACTGGACATGGTTGCCCCCAGCGGATGCTGGATCAACCGTTGTGCCGTGCCCACGCCAATGTGGACGACCGACATAGTCGGACGAGGCGGATGGGATCAGGACAACATATTGGATGTGAACATACTGGACTACACTGATGCAATGGAAGGCACTTCGGGTGCCTGTCCAGTTGCCGCCGGTGTGGCAGCACTGATTCTCTCCATCGAGCCCAATCTGACCAACGACGAGGTTCGGCACTTCCTTGAGCGGTCTGCGAAGGACTTAGGTGATCCCGGTCAGGACGACTACTACGGCTGGGGCCGGGTCGATGCGCGGGCGGCACTGGATATGGTCTTAGCTAAGCGAGCGGACTTGAACGATGACTGGAAAGTAGACTTCAGGGATTTCGCAGTGTTTGCTCAGTGTTGGAAGACAGATGATTTGCGGGGTGATATAGGCCCTATCCCACGACCTGAGGGCGTTCTGGATGTCCAGGACCTTGCCCTTTTGGGTGAGTATTGGCTGAAAGAGATTCCGGAATTGCGTTTGATCGCACACTGGAAACTCGATGAGGCGGAGGGCTTCGCCGCCCATGACAGCGCTGCCGTCCATCATGGCTTCGTCATGAGCACAAATCCTCTCTGGCGGCCCACCGGTGGCAAGATAGCCGGTGCGATGGAGCTTGACGGCATAGATGATTATGTTAGCACGCCCTTTGTCTTGGACCCTGCAGCCGGGGCGTTCACCGTCTTTGCGTGGGTCAAAGGAGGCGCCGCAGGCCAGGCGATTATATCTCAGACAGGGGGGCGGGCTGGCGGCAGCACCTGGCTTGGAATAGACCCATCGGCGGGAATACTGATGACCGGTTTAATGTCTCCCCAGCCCCCATTACAGTCCCAATCCATTATCACTGACGGGAAATGGCACGAAATTGGCCTGGTTTGGGATGGTTCGCGTCGGCATTTGTGCATCGATGGAGCAGAGGTTGCAGAGGATAGTCAGAACTTAATCAGGGTATCTTCGGATGGCGGCTTGTACATTGGTGCCGGCAAGAATCTGGAGGCAGGCAGCTTCTGGTCCGGCCTGATCGATGATGTCCGCATCTACGACCGGGCGATTACGCCGTGAGGACAATGATTAACCGCAGAGAGCGCAAAGGCCGCTGAGAATAAAGACCAAAGGGGGGTATCCGCTTAAAGCAAGCTGCCTTGAAGAGACCCCTATATGTTGTGCTTTCTCTCAACAATCTGTTTGTACGGCAAGGGCGGTGTCATAACGGCCTGTTGCATAAGACGATAAAACAGCATACCTCGTGACCGAGACGTACGACGGTTGAAACGGAACGTGTATTCATCAAGGTAATACTCAAGATGTTTTCCACTGACCGACCCCTGATGCGTGCTCAACAGCCAGCGTTTGACCAAAGCGGCAACGCGATGAACACCAGGCATACTGATGTGGGCCGGATTGCCAGTGTCTGACAGAACAATCCTGTCGTGTTTGTAGCCGCACCTCGACAGTCCGTTGTAGCCGCGCCATCCATCAGTCAGAATCTCGGAACCTTTCTCGGCAACATCGCAGACGAAAGGTACAAGGCTTTGGCCGGAGACATCAGGAATCCGACGCATCCGCACGCGTCCAAGCCCCTTTGGCGAATGGACTTCCAGTGTAATAACCACAACCTCCTTCTTTTCGCTTCCGCGTCCTCGTTTGCCCTCAGTATCGTGGCCACCAATGTAGGTTTCATCCACTTCAATACGACCGCAGAGGCGGTCCCTGTCGGGACGGACCATGGCTTGCCTGAGCTTGTGCAACCACGTCCAAGCCGTTTGATAGCTCCCGAAGCCAAGAACGCGTTTCAGACCGAGCGCGCTGGCTCCGTCCTTCTGGCTGGTCACAAACCACATGGCGGCGAACCACGTTCTCAACGCTGTTCGCGTCCGATCAAAAATGGTTCCCGCCGTTACCGACACCTCACTTCCGCACTGCCGACAGTGAAGGTAACCGCGACTCGTCGTCCATGGCTTTGCCTTCGTTCCGCACCGGGCACATTCAAATCCCCGGGGCCAGCGGCAACCCATAACATAACGGCGGCATGCTGCCTCATCGGCAAACCACTCCAGAAACTCTTGGTAGGTCCGCGGATAGTCCTTACCCGCGACCGGATATGCTCGGGCATCCATACAGAGATATACTACATGTAGGAGCAACTTGCGTCAAGTAGATACCCCCCTAAGACCAATATTTCAAGTCCATATTATCTCTGCGTTCTCAGCGGGCTCTGCGGTAGAAAAAAGGAGCGGCGAGGCCTCAGTCTGGTTAATTGTAAATTTTCGATTGTCAATTTTCAATCCGGCTCTGGTCGGGATGGTCCTAAAAAGGGCTTTTGCCGCCGAGATCGCGGAAATCGCGGAGAAATGCGTATTTCTTTGTCCAGTCTCTGCGTTCTCAGCGTGCTCTGGGGTTAATCCCGGTGAAGAAAACTCGTAACCGTTCACAGTGGCAAATCGGCGTTTTTATGTCATTGCGAGGCCTTTAGGCCGAAGCAATCTCAACCTTTTGTAGGGCAAAGATTGCCGCGCTCGGCTCTGCCTCGCTCGCAATGACAAAAAATGGCCAAAATTCAACATGTTACCCTGTGAACGGTTACAAAAACTCTAATTTACCGGACTTTTTTCTTGAATTCTTACTCTTGATTGCGTACAATCATTTTAGTATGGAGGAGCGGCAAGGAATGGTCTCCGTTCCTATCACGCTCTGTTGTGGAAAACGTCAGCCAACCGCGGCAGTTCACCGCAAAGGACGCCGTGCCAGAAGAGCAAAACCAGGGATGGGAAAAGAGCAGGCGATCTCTGCGGACTCAGCGGTAAAGAAGTGTTTAGAGAGGAAGGGTATCGAAAATGGCAAGAAAGAAAACATTGGCGCTAATAATGGTAATTAGCTTGGTCTTGGCCGGCGGCTGCAAGCAGTTATCCAGGATTGAAGATAACCAGCTCGAGCTGCACAGGGCGCTGGCTGCCAGTGCCAAGCACTTAGCAACCAGCTTGGTTCGCGTGGAAGAAAACCAGGGCAAGATGTCCGCGGCGATCGAGCAGTTGCAGGCCAGCGCCAACCGAACCGACAACAAGGTGGCCGGTCTTGCAGCAGGCCAGGAGAAGTTGCACGCGGCAATTGAAGATGTGCAGGTCGGTACTGAAAAATGCGCTGCTGAGATAGCTGCCACAAAGCAAGAGCAGAAGACGTTCCAGGCTGCTCTGGGCGAGGCGCTCAAGGCCGGCAGGGATGACTGGACTGCTCAGATAGCCAAAATTGCACAGGGCCAAGGTACACTCCAGGCAGCGATTGCGGAGGTGAAAAGCGATGTCAAGAAAGTATCCGGCAGTGCAGAAAGCTTGCGGCAGGATACGGCGCAGTTGCGGTCCGCCGTCGGCGGACTGCAAGCCGGCACAGAGAATGTGGCCGGCATAATAGATATAGTTGGCCAGAAGCAGCTCAAGTTCGAGGAGAAAATCCTGGCTGATATTCGGGCGATTTCTGCTGCCGTCGAGGCCATCCAGCAAAGACAAGCTAAACTATCTGAGCAAGTCGGAGGCGTGCAAAATAATACCGATCAGATGCGCGAGAGTATGATAGCCGTTCTCAAGCAGCTAAGAAGTGAGCTGTCGCGAATCAGCTCAGAAATAGGCTCGGCAAAGCCGGGCGAAGCGGGAACATCCGCCAGCGAGGGCCAGAAGTAGGCTAAAACCCGGCGAGTCAACGCTGGCAGGCAACCTCGCGGACAATGTAAAACAAAATGAGCGTTTCCTCAGGTTGGCTTTTACGGTGTGACAGCATGAGCTAAAGCACCGTAAAAGCCCCTGTTATTTCTGGCGGTCAGGTAAATGGCGGAGCACCACCCCCCGCCGCAACGATTGCGCACAATCAGTTAGCAGCTCAGTTCCATTAGATACACGTTGTCTTGTTGGCTTGTCCTTTTTCCAAGGATGTCGAAGTGTTCACCCTCGTCGCAGGAAAGCAGCAGATCAATCTCGTCCCCTTCAAAAACCTCGGCTAAATAAGTGACCTGTGCAGAATGGATGCTGCCTTTGAATTGGAATGTTCGTTTCAATGCGTCCACAGCCCATCGCACATATTCGGTGTTATTTGCGTGCCCATTCAGGTCAATCGAACTGTATGGCACACGCACATGCTCCATTTCGCTATAGCTACTGCGTGGTTCTAATCTGGTCAGTTTTTCTGCTATCGTTTTTGGCCCGCTTTCGGGCAGGGGCAGGCCGAGCCGCAACAAGTTCTTCGGGCGATTCTTTTGTCTATCTAATACCATCCACTCGCTGCCGGCTTTGAATAGCTCACAGCCATGCGGGTCTTTGCCGAGGAATTCTCTGGTAGCTACAACACGGCTATGCCCGCTCGGCCAGGTTGTGATGGTCACTTTCTCGTTCCACCGCGGCAAGCGATCGATCTCTATTCGCAAGTTCGACAGAACCCAGCAACTGTTTATCTGATTCAGCCTGTCGTATCCAAAGCCGAGTTGTCCCGCGTGGACTGCTGCCGCTTCCTGCAAATGCTGCATAAGGACATTCAGCTTGATGCTGCCGTCCGCCTGGCACTCGTATGTCTTGACCGTAAATGTATCTTCCCTGACCTGCATGTTTTGTCGGCGCTATGTTATGAACTGAACTTTTGCAAAACTCTTGTTATGAGATTACAAGCCTGCGTTTGCACTCGTCGAGGATGTCTGCGGTTCGGCTGGCGCCGACTCTAGTCACGCCCAGAGCGCACACGTGCAAGAGTTTGTCCAGGTCACGTATGCCGCCGGCTGCCTTTATCTGGACGTGGCTGGGCGAATGTTGCCGCATCAGTTTGATGTCTTCGATGGTAGCCCCGCCTGAGCCGTAGCCCGTTGACGTCTTTACCCAATCGGCGTGTAAGCTCGCCGCAAATCTGGCAGAGCTTGATCTTATGCTCGTTATCGAGATAGCAATTCTCAAAAATGACTTTCACTTTTTTGCCCCGCCCGTGCGCTAAATCGATGAGAGGTTTTATGTCGGCACGCACATAGTCCCAGTCACAACTGATAACTTTGCTGATATTGACGACCATATCTATTTCTTCGGCGCCATCATCCAGTGCTTGTTTTGCCTCAGCTAATTTGATCGTAGTGGCGTGGCCTCCGTGCGGAAAGCCGATCGTGGTTGTGGGCAAAACTTTGCTGCCCTTCAGGATTTCGGCGCAGCGATTCAGATAATACGGCATGATGCAAACGCTTGCCACATCGTACTGACGCGCAAGCTGACAGCCTTGCTCAACTTCTCTGTCGGAGAGCGCTGGATTCAGCAACGAGTGGTCGATCATTTTGGCGATATCCTGGTACGTGTAGTCCAGGGTTCCTTGTGCACTCATCATCTATCCTCCATTGGATCGCAGGCGGATTCGAGCGTATCGTAGATTCGGGCTGTCGTCAGCGGTTCCGAAAAGGTCGATTATGTCTGATGGTTTCGACCCGCCGTGAGGCGTATTGGTAAAGAAATTGTGAAATGGGTGACCTATGTCGATGCGGGAAAGCCTCATCGTTGCTGAATCGGCAGGTATTCGCCCGATATAGTTGCCAAATCCACACGGATTGTCCCCGGTCTCCGTACCTGCAACGATGGCATAAAGTTTTTCGTGCGGGGCCAACATGGAACCGGGCCGAACGCCGGCTCAAGTCCTGACGATCCCTCAGACATCTCCGCGAGCGTCTGGTGCAGAACAACTTTGCCGTCTTTGATCACGACATATTCCAGATCGTGCCGTCATAGGTTCGCCTGGAAAATACTTGTCCCGAATAAACTCATATTGATGTGGCGTTTTTAGATAAAGCAGATGAGCTGCCCCGGTCCTGTCAATGTACAGGTCAAGATTCTGAATATGCCCGCACGTTTTTTCGGCGGAGTCGATTTCGATTGGCGCACTAAAGTCGCCGTCCTGATATTATCGCTGTACGTGTAGAACAGCCGCCGGAAGACATAGTCCCATTCGCGTTTCAGTTTCTCGAATTTGAGCTTCCGCCATTCTTCGACCGGCTCGACGATATCGCCAATCGCCATTACGTGGGCCGAACCATCCCGCAGAGCAACCTGGGGATAGCACGCCCTGATCGGAAATTCGATTTTTCCCTTCGGGTGCCATCTGCCTTGACTGTCGCGGTAAGAAACGAATTGCTCGCTCGGTTTTGGCATTGATGTTCACCAGCAGCAGCTCACCGTTCGCTCCGTCGGCGGCAAAACCTCTGATACGAATGGTCGGTGAAATAGCTTCCTCTGTCCAGACGGGCTCGTGAATTCTGGCCGTCCCATCCAGATTCGCGGGGTCGAATTCGAGCACCAGAGGCTCGACACCGGCCATATTGAGTGCCGACAGGCTCGGTAGACGGATTGACCGAGAGAAAGAGAGGTCCCTGTTCGAAACAATAGCAATCGGGCAGGGTTCGCGCTGCCGATATTCTTTCTCGGTCTGCATCATCGCCAGCCATCCGACGATCGCCGCCACAACTGCCAGCGGGTATTGCACAGCGGCGGAACATCTTTGCCCGTTTCGATAACCGATAGATAGACATCCTCGCCCCTTCGGCTTCGCTCAGGGCAAGCCTGCCGGGCAATGACCGTAGAGCCGTAGCACCACAATGGCCCGGCTCCATTGTTGGCAGATGTGTATAGCGTCACCACCTCCTCAGCCTGAACCGTGCATCGCACTTTGTCGGCTGCTGTCTCTGTTTGCTTTATTGGTACTGCCGCCCGACAGGTGCAGGAGCTGACGATTGCCCATATCAGCAGGAAGGTTTTCCCTTGCGATGTCATAGTTCAATAGGATACCAGCTTCTGTAGGAGGTTGCCTGCAAAATGTGGTCGTCGCGGCGCTTTTTTGTTTATTTCGCAGCGACAGCCAGATAAAGTGGATGTGTTCGAGGTGAAAATGTAAAACTTAAAGCGTAAAGATTTGGAATTCCACAGTTTTTCGTTTTTAGCTTTCGGCTTTGCCCTGTTCAGCTATGGGAGGTAACTACTATGAAAGGCGTCCGAGTGAATTCCTTAGCGCTTTTGCTCGCTGCGGCATTTTCGTTGACTCTCCCCTGCGCAAGCTCGGCAGAAGTCAAAGCCTGGGAGGGCACGATCACGATTCCCACCTACGGATGGGAAGAAGACATCAATCCTAAGCTCTGGGCTTTGGAGGGCCAGGTCAAGTTCTCCACGACGGTCAAAGGCTCCATCGTCTACCCTTATACGATGCAGGACCACCTGTCCCGGACAAAGGTAGGCAGAACCTACAAGGCCCTGTTCCTGGAGAACGAGTACCTGAAGGTCACCTGCCTGCCGGAGCTGGGCGGCCGGCTGCACTCGGTTTTGGACAAGACCGACGGCCAAGGAGATGTTCCACCTCAACCACGTGATCAAGCCGAGCATGATCGCGATGCGCGGGGCCTTCATCAGCGGCGGCGTCGAGTGGAACGCCGGGCCGCAGGTGCACACCGTCACGATCGTCTCGCCGGTCGATGCAGTTCTGGGCGCAAAACCCGGACGGCTCGGCGTATCTGGAGGTCAGCAACCTGGAGAAGACCCTGCGGACCCGCTGGACCGTGCGCGTGACGCTGCATCCGGGCAGGGCCTACCTCGATGAGCAGATTCGCATCTTCAACCCCGTGGATGCCATAAACCCGTACTACTTCTGGAACTGCACGGCGTTCCCGTGCCGGGCGGGCACGCGCTTCATCTATCCCATGACGCTCGGGACCGACCACAACGGCGTCAAGTTCTTCTCCTGGCCCATCCATGAGGGCAGGGACCTGTCGTGGCTGAAGAACTACGAGACCTCGTCGTCGATCTTCTCGGTGGACTGCGCCTTCGATTTCTTCGGGGCCTACGACGTGGATGCGGACCGGGGCGTCGTGCAGGTGGCGGACCACTACGAGCTCAGCGGCAAGAAGGCCTGGACGTGGGGGACCTGGGACTTCGGCCTGGTCTGCCAGAAGAACCTGACCGACGACGATGGGCCGTACATCGAGGTCCAGAGCGGGCCGCTGCCGACGCAGTCCGACTACGGCATGCTGCTGCCGAGGCAGCAGGTCGCGTGGCGGGAATGGTGGTATCCGGTCCACGGGCTGGGCGAAGGCTTCGAGTTCGCCACGAAGGACTTGGCCGTCCAGACGATTCGCGACAGGGCGGCAAGCTCCAGTTGCGGCTGCATCGCGACCGGCCGAGTTCTCCGGCGGCAGCCTGTACGCTTATCCCGAAGGCGGCCAGGAGCTGCTCACGAACAGCCATGTCGACCTCTCTCCGGCTGGTCCCCAAGTAGTCGGCGCTGTCGCCGGCTCCGCAAGGCCCCGGTGGACGTGACGGTCAAGACGCGAAGCGGAGAGGTCCTGGCTTCCTTCACCACTCCTTTGCCGATTCCCAAGATTGATCCGCCGCAGCCCGCCGAGCTTCATGAACAAACCCGATGGGCAGCTGACGCTCGAGGAGAAGTATCCTCAAGGCCGAAAGTACGACCTGGCGACGAATCGCAAGAAGGCCCGCGAGTACTATGAAAAGGCCCTGGCGGAAGACGCCAGTATTCGCCTGCACTGCGGGCACTGGCCGTGCTCGATACCGAGGCCGGTCTGTACGAGGATGCATCGAGCGGCTGCAAAAGGCCCTGGATCGGGATCCCGCGCGACGGTTTGGCCTGGTACTTCCTGGGCGTAAGTTACTTGAAGCTAAAAAGTACGCCTGAAGCGCTGAACTGCGCTTCCCAGGCGGTCAGATGCCTGGGCACCAGCCTCTCTCGGCTACGACCTGGCCGGTCGCGCTTACATGCGTCTGGGAGATTACGCAAAAGCCGTCGATGCCTTTGAGAAGGCCAAGCTGCTGAATCCGCAGGATACAAAGGCAAGGGACCATCTGCTGCTTGCCCTGTATGCTGTGGGACAAAGGCAGTCAGCCTACAAACGCGCCGGGCAAATTATTGCCAAAGACCCGACGGACCTTGTGCCCAAAGCACTTATGGCTCTGGAAGGCCAGAAGCAAATGAGCCGCTTCGTGCGACAAGTACGCGATTTTGTCGGCGAGGCAGAATTTGAAATGTTGCAGACCAGCTTGGTCTTTGCCGAGTTGGGACTGTTCGATGAGGCAACAAGGCTGCTGCGTGCGACTTGCGTTGAGGCTGTTCCGCAAGAAAAACAAGGTCCTTTGCCTTTATACTACCTGGCTTATTTTATTAGCTTGCAGCAGGCGGATGAGACGCCTGCCAGGGCCTACCTAAAGCAGGCTGCTGCCACCTATAAGGACTATGTCTTTCCGTCCTGCCCGGAAGAGCTTGAAGTGCTGCAATATGCCGTCCATGAAAATCCTGGCGACGCATACGCACATCTTCACCTGGGCAATCTTTACGGGCATCTTGGCCGGCTGAATGAAGCCGCTCAGCACTGGCAAAAGGCCGGTGACCTAAATCCGTCGCTGAGCATTGCGCTGTCGCAATCTCGGCCTTTATGCCTGGGCGGTGGAAGAAGACCTGGCAAAAGCTGAGCAGCTCTACCGCAAAGCCATCGCCGCCCGCCCCAAAGACCAGACGCTGTATCGTGACCTGGCGGATATTCTGCTGGCAACAAGGAATCGGCCCGAGGCAATAAAGGTTCTGGAATCGACCCAATATGATAAAATGCGACGCGCGGATGTCATCATTATGCTGGCACAAGCTTATCTGGATGAGCAGCAGGTATAATGATTGTATTGATTTGCTCGAATCGACGCCGTACTTTGTCAACTGGGAAGGCCAGACCATCACCTGGGACATCTTCCACAAGGCGCATATCGAGCGAGGCCAGCAGCGTTTTGAGGATGCAAAGTTCGAGTCGGCTTTGCAGGATTTCCAGGCCGCTCTGACGTATCCAGCCAATATCGGCGTCGGCCGGTCGAACAAACCTCAGGAAGCGGATGCCCAATACTGGAAAGGAAAGGCGTCGCAGGCTCTTGGCCGACTGGATGAAGCACGGTCAGCCTGGCGGGAAGGTGCCGGCGGAGTGGAAGGTTCCAGCCAGCAGAATAAACACCGCGAACTCTGCAAAGAGGCCCTTGCCGCCCTAAAGTGATCTGGCGGCGAGTGACAGGGCTGATTAGCCGAGAACTTGTGGCTATTTGAAGATTTTTTTCATTGCCCGGGCGGTTTTTTCGGGCCGGCCCGGCTGAAAAGGCAGCATCTCTGCGGTGACATAGCCATCGTAACCGATATCGGCCAGAGCCTTCTTAACCGCTGCGAAATCCACGTCACCCTCCAGCAAATCAACAAAGCCCTCCACCGTGCCGACCGACCGCTTGAAATCCTTGATGTGCACGCGCTTGATTCGCTCGCCCAGGATGCGGATCCAGTGGTCTGGATAGCCGGTCAGTAACACGTTGCCCACATCAAAATACGCCCCAACAAATTTCGAGTCGAGACTGTCGATGAAGTCGCGCATCTCCAGCGGGCTGAGCAAGAACTTGTTCCAGACGTTTTCGATACATAATGTTACGCCGGTCTCTTGGGCAGCCGGCAGAATCTGTTTGACCGCTTCGGTCGCACGCTGGTAGCAGACATCGTAGGGGATTACCTCGGCATCGGGCAAAAAGAACACGTCCACCGCGCCGGGCACAAAAAGATACGCATCAGTGCCGAGCCATTTGGCTACCTGCAAGGCCTGGCAGGTAAAATCAACTATCTTTTTTCTGACGCTGGCCTTGTTCGCGGTAGGCGAACAGGTCCAGCTTTCGCCCGAGGCGACACTGGAGATCTCAATGCCGATTTTTTGGGCGGCGGCCACAATGTCTTCACACTGAGCCCGCGTGGCCTGGTGTGTGAGGACGCCTTTGCTGGCAATGGCAAGCTCAATCGCTTCAAATCCAAGCTCTCTTGCATCCCGCATCGCCAGGGCTATTGGCTTTGTCGCTTCCAGTCCACCCTCGAACATCCAGTAGCTTGCACTTATCTTCATCTTAAAAATGAGTATAATCAAGATATTAGAGTTTGAAAAGATTTTTCTGGTGACATTTGAGGAACCGAAAATGGGCGAAAAAATTGAACGGCGATCGCTATTACATGAGATCGTCCTGGCTCTACTGTTCTTTGCAACGCCGGCGGTCGCCGAGGCGGGACTTGAGTTTCCCGGCCCGGCGCCTGGCGATGCGCAAGGTTTTGGCCAACAAAAATGAGCTTATCCTCGAAAACAACGTGCTCTCTTGCACCTGGGATGTTTCGCAAGGCCGGGTCAAGCTCAAGAATGTGACGGATAAGAAAAGCGGTATGCGGAGCATACCCTACAGCCTGGAGACTGAATGCCTTCAACTCATTTTGCAGGACGGCCGGATACTGAAAGCCTCCGAATTGAATATCGTTGGCGAGCCGGAGTTGACCAATTTGCAGCCAAACCGAGAATCGTGCCGGCTGGCGGAGCGGTTCGGCGGAAAACAGATCACTGTAAGGCTGGTTTCCTCCGATGGAAACCTCGGCATCCAGTGGCGGGCGATTTTGCGAGATGGCTCAAACTATGTCCGGCAACAAATGCTTCTAACAGCGAGCGATAAACCGATCAACGTAAAGGAAATAGAGCTGGTGGAGCTGGCAGCCCCGGGCGCTAAGGTAATGGGCACGGTGGATGGCTCGCCCGTAATCGTGGGCAACATGTTCTTCGCACACGAGCATCCTCTATCCAAAAGCCAAATTCTGCCGGGTGATCCGCCAACTCTACGTTGTATCGTACCCTGTGGGGCGGTAATAAGGCCGGGACAACACTGGGTGCAGAGCTCGGTTATCGGTGTTGTGCCCGAAGGACAGCTCCGGCGCGGATTCTTGTATTACATCGAACGCGAGCGGGCCCAGCCCTACAGGCCGTTCCTGCATTATAATAGTTGGTACGACATCGGCTATGGGGGCGAAAAAATCCAGCAGCGGGATTTTCTGCAGGTGATCGAACTATTCGGCACAGAGCTGGTCAGGCAGCGAAACGTGGCTATGGACTCATTCGTCCTGGATGACGGCTGGGACAACACCGCTTCATTGTGGCAATTTCACGAGGGATTTCCTAACGGTTTTATCCCGCTGCAGCAAGCGGCCAACAAATATGCTTCGACTTTGGGGGCATGGCTTTCTCCCTGGGGCGGCTACGGGCAAGCCAAGCAGCAAAGGTTGAAGTATGGCCAAGAGCAAGGCTTCGAAATAAATCCGAGCGGTTTCTCGCTGGCCGGCCCTAAGTATTATGCCCGATTCCGTGACGTATGCCTGAATATGATCCGCGAGTATGGACTCAACTACTTCAAATTCGACGGTATCGGCACTGGCGGAACCCTACCGGCGTACCTGCCGAATTCGCCCAGGACATCAACGCCCTGCTGCGGCTTATTACCGATCTGCGAACGGCAAGAGGAGATCTGTTCGTGAACGTCACGACCGGCACCTGGCCCTCGCCTTTTTGGCTGTGGTACTGCGACTCGACCTGGCGGGCAGGCTCAGATTGGGGCACGTTCGGCTGGGGCTCCAAGCGTCAGCAGCAAGTTACCTACCGTGACAACGAAACCTACCACAATGTCGTCTGCCGGGCGCCATTATATCCGCTCAACTCGCTTATGACTCAGGGCGTTATGTTTGCCAATCACGGACTTCCAGATGAACCTAATGGCCTGGTCGAAGACATCCGAGATTTTTTTGCAAGCGGAACTAATTGCCAAGAGCTGTATCTTACGCCGTCCTTGTTAGACTCGCAGACTTGGGATGCTCTGGCTGAGGCAGCGAAATGGTCACGTGACAATGCGAATGTGCTGGTAGATACGCACTGGATAGGGGGCGACCCAGCTAAGGGCGAGATTTATGCTTGGGCAGCCTGGTCCTGTCAAAAAGGCATCGTGTCACTGCGTAATCCTCACGATAAGACCGGCAGAATCACGCTCGACATCGGCAAAGCTTTCGAGTTGCCGGCGGGCGCGGCACAGAAGTACTCCTTGAAAAGCCCCTGGAAGAGCGATGCGGGCAAAGCACCGATTATGCTATCTGCCGGCCAAGAACACACGTTTGAACTGAGGCCTTTTGAGGTGCTGGTCTTCGATGCGACGCCGCTATAAGCGTGCATGTTATAGGCGGGAACCTGGTGGCCAGGCGAACCATCGTTTCATAGTTGGCCATCATTCTGGGCGTGATTTTCCGCCCGTTCGGGGCCGATGACGGCATCAGGACGAAGCCCTTTCCCTCGCCGCTTGTCCCATCTATCAAGGCCCTGTCCACGACCTTCTCAAACTCAGCCGGCTCCGTACTCTCCAGGTCGGCAATCTCCAGATTTCCGAAAAGAACCAGGTCCTTGCCGTACCTGCGGCGGACATCAGCCAGCTCCACGTCGCCCTGTGGAGGCGGTTCGATAGGGTCAATTGCATCTATGCCCATATCGACAATGTAGTCAAGGACGGCACGAATCCTGCCGTGGCAATGAATTCGGGCAAAACCGCCGTACTTTTGGATGATCTCGAACCATCGGGCCGGTGTACCGCACCACGTACTCTTTGAAAAGATGCGGCGGCAGGTAAGGCTCAGTGAGCATATTCCGGCCCGTATATCCGCCACAGGTGGCCGGGAAACGCCTTCGCTGCTTTCTCAGTCCTGGCGATATATATGGCGGGAGAGCTTTTCGAGCAGGCGATGGAAAAGTTTCTGCTCGGTCAAGGCAATAACGGTAAAGTCTTCCATACTGAAAAGAGACGCTGCTGCACAGATAGGGTCTTCCGTATCGACCATAACGATGCCACGGTCGCCGAGCTTTCTCTTCCTCCACCAGACCTGCCACGTTGACCTGCTCGGCGAAAACCTCATCGGGCAACTGCAAATATGCCTTCAGGTCGTCTATATTTTTGAGCAGGTGCTCCAGACGTCCACACGGTATCAATGTCAGGATTGCGGCGGGTCAGTGACGTGATGGTTCTACCGCCAACCTTCAGAGTCACCCGCTTGAAACGGGACCATCCTCTTCATATTTTTCTGTCCTGAAGAATTCGCTCGCCGGGTCTCGAGCCTCTGACTTGTGTGGGACTCGCTCGACTTCATGCGAGCGGGACCTGACGGGGCTGCGCATACGAATAAGATCGGTTTGCTCCTCCGCCAATTGTAGCAACGGCTGCCAGGATGGGTCGTTATAAACGTTGAACCTATCCGGATCGGATGGGTCGATCTGGAATCCGCCGATCTCGTAGAAGTTAACCGCCGGCCGGTCCACCGGTTCGCCGCGTAGAGTGGCCATCAGCCGTTCACGCCGCGTCATTGCACCTTCTCGGCCTTGCCCATCTTTGCTCCGGCTGATTCCTGGGCATCAGCTTGCTTGCTGAGACTTTTGAAAAGCGCTCGGATATTCAGGAAACCGCCGACCAAAACAACTACTGCCAGAATAACAAAAAGCCCAAGACTAATGAGAAAGAACCACGACCAGAACTGTATCCAGAAATTCATTTCTGGTTGCTCCTAACCCGGACTAGCCGGAATCAAATAGGTGTATGATGAGTTCTCAAAAAATCGAAGTTGGGCATACTTTGAAAAGCAAAAATGCGGCAGCCTTTTTGCTTTTCAAACCATCAGAGACCAACATCAGAACATCGTTCTCTATTATTTGAGCACATCCCCAGCCGGATTTGCTCAAATAATATATGTCCAACTTCAATTTTTTGACCATCTTGCGCACAATTTCATTGCTCGGGGACTAAGTCAGGCCGAAGCACGACGATCAGGAAAAGCTAACGAACCAAGCACCATCAAGACAGTTGCGATCACAATAACGCTCAGGCCGACAATTTCGCTGGCAATGTTTATCCCCACCAACCGCTGTACAGGCTTCAATCCGAGAACCGCGCCAAAACCTGCAATCAGGGCAAGATAAGCTCCTACCCGGCTGGCCCGCTTCCAGTAGATTCCAAGAGCCAACACTGCAAATGCCCCCGTAAAGTAAATGGCCCCGGAAATCGCCATATAGTCCCACAAGTCCTCGCCTAAAGGATACCACAGGCCCCAGACCAGGACGAAGATGCCGATACAAACGATGAATATCCGCACCAGCGTAATACGCACCTTCGATGACAGTCCATTCTTAAACCAGGGCGTCACCACATCCTGGGTAAGCACCGTGCTCCAGACCAGCAGGTAGCTGTCGTGGGTGGACATAAAAGCAGCCAGCATTGCTGCGGTGACGATTCCGATAAGACCGGCGGGAAGTATCTGGCTTAAAAATACCGGCATCGCCATCAGCGTGACTTGTGGATCAGCCTGACCGCCGGCGGGGATGAAAATGTTTTTCAGCGCTCCGTGCTGGGCAATATAAACGAAAGCAGATATTCCCAGGAAGTACGGCAGCAGAAAACGCATAAGGAATCCGATGGAAGACCACATATAGAGGCGCTTGACCGTGGCGGTGTCTTTCGCGGCGCATGCCCGAATCACCGCAGTTTGCCAGACCGCGCAACTGACAAGGCCCAGAAAGAACATCCACACCACGTAAGCCAGGCCGAATCCTTCAGTGTCAAACGGGTCAAAACCGGCTCTACCTTTCAACAAGGATACCGTCTCAATGATGTTGTTCCAGCCGAGGCTTCTGACCGATAGCAGTGTCGCAAGCAAAAGGCCGAAGGTCAACACCACAAACTGAACATAATCGAGCACCACCTCTGAAACCATTCCGCCCAAGACGGTATAGAGGATAACCACCGCCAGCAAAGAGGTCATTATCATCTTAAGTTCAAACGGGGAGGTCAAGCCGGTAACACACGTGATGAAAACCGCCGCCGCTTTGATGAACATCCCCATATTCAAGATGCCGGACAAGGCCAGAATTATCCCGCCCAGAATGCGGACGTTGCGTCCGAAACGCTTCTCATAGAATTCCGGGATCGTCATCACGTTCATACGCCGAAGCGGCACGACGATAAAGCCGGTCAGCCCAACCAGCAGCGTCACAATGGCGGCGGCCAAAGCAATATGAAATGCTGCAAAGCCTCCGACGAATCCCTTCTGGGCAGAATACATAACCGTCACCAGACACAACTCGGTCGCGGTCATCGTGGCAGCGCCGAGAAACGTCTTCAGGCCGCGACCGGCGATGATAAAGTCCGTGACGTTGCTGACATATCTTCTTACGTACACGCCGATGGCCAACACCGCGATCACGTAGCCGACCACGATGCACCAATCCAGCGCGGTAAAATTCGTATGTATCCCGGCAGAACTTAGGTCCATACTATCTCCTGCTTATGACAACCTGTACAGTAACCACCAGGTTCGCTTCTGGCGATTGGCATAGTCCAAATAACCTTGTCATTTCGTCAGTATCATCTTTATCGAAATCATAAGTAGAGCCAAGCCGAAAAGCCTGCGTAAGAGAGGCTCCGGCAGTCCCACAACAATTTTTGCGCCAAGTAAGCCTCCGAAGAAAAAGCCAAGACATACAAAGGCTGCTATCTTCAGATCAACGTAGCCTTGATTATAGTATTGCCAGGCGGCCAGGAGACCGATAGGCGGAACCAGCAGGGCCAAGGTTGTGCCCTGAGCCTGGTGCTGCGAAAGGCCGAATAAAAAGACCAGAGCGGGTATTATTATGACACCGCCGCCCAGACCAAACATTCCGCTAAAAACGCCGGTCAAAAGACCCAAAAGAATGTAAAGGACTATGCTCATAAGAACTCCAAACGTAAAACTTCAAAGGCAAAACTGTGGAATTCCATACTTTTTGGCCTTTAGCTTTAAGTTTTTAGCTTTGTAGGCCGAACAGCTCAGCAAACTTTTGTTCTATATCCGTGCTTTCGCACAAGACCTGTCCCACCAAAACCGCTCTTACGCCTATTGACTTCAGTTTCTCGACGTCGGCTCGTGCTCTTATCCCGCTTTCAGCGACAAGTTCACTTTTACTATCCAGAAGTCCCGACAATCGGCTGGTTGTGTTCAAATCCACCTCCATTGTGGATAAATCCCGATTGTTGATTCCCAGAACGCTGTAACCCTTTTTCGGAAAGCCGACCAGGCTGCGGACTTTCAATAAGGTGTCAGCCTGGTGGACCTCCAGAAGCACTGTCAACGTCAGCTCCGCAGCAGCAATCATCATATCCATCAGTTCGCCGGGTTTAAGGGCCTCGGCTATCAAGAGTATCGCATCAGCACCGGCGGCTCGCGACTCGTAGACCTGCCAGATGTCGATGATAAAATCTTTTCGCAAAACAGGCAGATTGACCGCCCTGGCAATCTCTTCAATATATTCGAGCCGGCCCTGAAAATACTTCTCATCGGTCAGAACACTGATCGCGTCGGCGCCGCACTTTTGGTAAGTCTCAGCAATCGCCACGGGGTCGAAGTCCTGCCGAATAAGTCCCGCCGATGGCGAGGCTTTTTTTATCTCCGCTATTACATTTATGCCGCGACGGTTGGGCTTGGTCACCGCTTTGTAAAAATTGCGGCACTTGGGCATCGAGCGAACTTGATCTTTAAGTTGGTCCAGACTCTTTTGAGCCTGTCTGTGATTCACCTCCAGCCTTTTGTCAGCGATGATCTGGTCTAACATGTTCGCCAAAGCGGTCTACCCCGCGACCTTAACGTAGCCCATGCGCAGTTGGTTGAGCGTATTGGTCAGAACTTCCGTTTCTTCTTCGGTCAGGTTGCCTTTGGTTTTCTCCTCGATCATTTCGAGCATATCGATATTGTATTTTGCCAGCTCTAAGTCCGGCTTCCTTTTTCTGCTCGCCCTTCACTTGCAGCAGACCCAGGGCAAAGAAAGCCTGGGTGGCGAGCATACTTATCAAGGCAAGAAAATCTCCCTGGGGCAAAGGTCCTCGTCCGGCCTTTTGCGCCGCAGGTTTTTTCTTCTCGGTTTCTTCCTGAGCGGCTAATATCTCTTTTTGCGCTGAGCCTCTTTCTTCCAATCTTCATCGACGATGATCTTCTTTTCCTGTTTTTTTTGTTCGTCAACCATTACTATCCCCTATACCCTGTACCCTATGCCCTATTTTTTCCTGCGGTACTTTTTCATATCTCTGTCGATGTCCCGCTTCTGGTCTCTTTCAGTGATTGCCTGTCGCTTGTCGTATTTTCTTTTGCCTGTGGCTAGTGCCATTTCTATTTTCGCCAGGCCCCTGTTGTTGAAATATACCCGCAGCGGCACAAGTGTAAAGCCTCGCTGCTGGAGCTTGGTTGCTATCCTGTGGAGCTCCGCCTTGTGCAGAAGTAATTTTCTATTTCTGGCTGGCTCATGGCCGACTTGACCGGCTTGTTGATACGGGGCTATTTTAGCGCCGATCAGCCAGCATTGGTCGTCCCTTATCCTGCCGTATGAGCCGTCCAGGTCTGCCTGGGCGGCCCGCAGCGATTTTACCTCGGTGCCCAGCAGAGAAATACCAGCCTCGAACTTCTCAAGAAGCTCAAAATTTCGATAAGCCTTTTTGTTAACCGCTCTGGGAGCTTGCTCGTCTTTGTGCTTAGAGGATTTTACCGCCATTTGCGTTACGATAGCCGCAGCAGCAGTTTATTAGTATTTAGCCCTGGATTTCACCCAGGGTTCTCACCTTATGAACCGGATGGTTAAGGGATAGCGATAATGGAAACCATTGTTGGCCTTGACCGCCGCAATCAAAAGAAAGACCACGTCTACGATGTATGCGGCAACCAACAGAGGAATACCGATACAAACAAAGCATAGAAGCGCGGCTACAAATCCGTATATTGACATAGATATCTGGAAATTTACCGATTCTTTGCCCTGCTCGTCAACAAACGGAAAATCATCTTTTTTGATTTGCCAGATTATCAGCGGTGCCACGATGTTGCCGACTATGGGTATCAGAAGGACAGCAAGTCCTGCCAGGTGGCAGAACATCGCCCACATACGGGCGTCTTTATTGATTTCCTTGCTCGGCGAACTTGGCGGAGCAGCATCGACTTGAACTTGTTCAGGCTCCCGCGTTTGGTTTGTTTGCGTCATGGTCAGGCTCCTTTGCATAACAGTAGAACTTTCGGGACAATCCCATCTCTTTTAGCAGAGAGCACCTCAGCCGTCAAGAATAAAAGTGCCTGGCCGCCTCCAGCGGGCCAAATCGGATTTCAGGTTTCGAGCCCACGTTTAGCCATCGCCGGCACAGCGATGACAAAAGGCAGTTGCCAAAAGCCTCAGGCAGTAATAATATATTCCCCACGAAAACCGAGGTTTTGTTTGGTTATTGGATACTCCGAGCCGCTCATGACCGTGTCAGAAAATATTGTTCCAGCAGTGGTACTGACTATCTTGGCGGGACTTTCCACCGGCATAGGCAGCGCCATCGCTTACCTGATCCGCAAGCCAAAGATAGCCTATCTTTGCTTCTCGCTGGGCCTGTCAGCCGGCGTGATGATATATGTGTCCTTTATGGAACTTCTGCCCGGCGCTTTGCAGAGGGTTGGCAAATTCTGGGGTATTACTGCCTTTTTTCTCGGCATAGTTGTCATTGGCCTGATAGATATCCTCACACCCGGAGCGAAAAATCCTCACAACTATCGGGGACTCGATGCTCCCACCGCCGCCCCACAAAACAACGACCTTATGCGCACGGGAATAATGACTGCGCTGGCCATCGCAATCCACAACTTGCCCGAAGGCGTGGTTACTTTTGCATCAACACTCAGTGACGTAAGGCTCGGCCTATTCATCGCCATAGCTATTGCTCTGCACAACATTCCGGAGGGAATCGCGGTGTCTGTGCCCATCTTTTATGCCACATCGAACAGGAACAAGGCGTTCCTCTACTCATTTTTGTCCGGACTCTCCGAGCCTGCTGGTGCCGTAATCGCTTATCTGGCGCTGCTTCCATTTTTAACGCCGGCTGTTCTGGCAGCAACTTTAGCCTTTGTCGCGGGAGTGATGATATACATATCCTTGGACGAGCTGCTGCCGATGGCGCACCGCTACGGCTATGGACACGTTGTCATTTGGGGCGTGGTTCTTGGGATGCTGATAATGGCCATAAGTTTGGTTCTGCTGTGAGACGCCCAATTTAGGTGCGACGAATTTCAGTCATGAGATTCTGAAAGGACTGTGTTATGAAAAGGTTCAGAATTGTCGTGGTAGTTCTTGTTTGCTGGATTTTACATCTGGGTAGTAATCTGGCGGGGCCCCAGACACCAAATATAGTGCCCAGCCAGCACAGGCTTAATGTAGTTGTCGATGCCAGGCTTGAGCTTTTGGCAGTAGTACAATTATTAAGCAATTACGGTGAACGCCTCGGATTGATCACTCGATACGATTTCCCATATAAGCGCGATGTTGTAGAGTATTTCTCACCATATAAAAACCATCGCGCAGTGCAATTGTTCGCAGAGATGAGTAAGAGCGGTTTCAGCTTTGACGCCCCTCCTGCGGCTATGCTTTATCTTTCAGACCCGCCGGACCTGAATGCACAATTGCCTTTCACTGACTATCTAAGTAGAAGAGCCGGAGGCCAGAAACGTCTGAGCCAGTTTGTTACCTGCCTGCGTGATTTTGCCAACCAGACGAAGTTTATGGAGTTTTATAAATCACACCAAGGAGTCTATCAGCAGATCGTTACTAACGCATGGATGAAAATGGAAAGTGTCGATTATATTGGGACATTAGAGAGTTACTATGGCATGAAACACCACAGCTACAATATCATTCTTGTTCCCTTATTTGTCGGCGGCTACGGTCACCGCGTGGAAAGGGCCGACGGCGCCTGTGACATCTATGATATCTGTGGGCCAATGAATATAGAGGATAATTTGCCGGTGTTTGGCACGGCAGAGAGCTTTAGAGACCTGGCCTGGCATGAATTTGGCCACTCCTTTATTGTCCCGACCATGAATAAGATTCACAGCGACATCGCTAAGTACTCATCCCTTTACGAGCCCATCTCGGATAAGATGAAGAAACAGGCTTACGCAAACTGGGAGATATGCGTCAATGAGCATCTCGTGCGAGCAGTGGCTGCCAGACTCGCTTATCACCAGATAGGCAAGGAAGCAGCGGAAAAAACCCTTATATATGAGAGGACAAGAGGATTTTTTTATGTCGAGGCTCTTTGCAAACAACTTGAGAAATATGAGAACGAGCGTAACAAATATCGAACATTTGCGGATTTTTCTCCGGAGCTAATTGACGTTTTCAAAGAGCTATCGGAAAAGAAATTGGGCAGCGAGTTTTACTCTGTCCCATTCACCGGGACCATCAACGCCGTCGTTTCGGACAACAAAGCTGTTGTCCTAATCGTACCCACTAACGAAAACAACAAGACCATTCAAGACAAAATCCACGCCTACATCACGGCGATTCGTGACAAATTCTTCAAAGACTCACCCATATTGACCGACAAAGAGGCTCTCAAGAAGGACTTATCAGGCAATTCTTTGGTTGTTTACGGCACACCGGCAGGAAACATCTGGCTGTCAAAACATATTACTGAGCTGCCCGTTCGTATTGCATCCGATCAGATTACGGCAGAGACCGCTTATCCAGGTGAGCACTTGCGGTTTATTTCAGCCTGGCCGAATCCGCAGAACCCTAAAAAAGGAATTGTGCTTTATACAGCCCAGCAGGCTGAGGATGTGATGGACATCAATTCTGTTTTTCACGGGCCTACGGACTACGTGATCGCAAAAGGCAAAGAAATTCTGAAATCCGCAGACTATAATAGACAAAGTCAGCCCTGGACTTTCAAATAACAAAAAATAGAACAGAAAACATCAGGCACGTTAGCTGCGCTGTTATTCGAATTTCACGGCAAAATTTGCCCATTAACTCCATTGCTCTATCGGTTTTCTCAGGCGAGCCATCCATCTTGGCGTATGCGTCAACCAATTCCAGAAGCGCCGTGCCGGCTCAACCTGCCCGTACCGGTGCGCAACATTAACAATTGCCGCGTCAAGACCGTACTCCATCGCCTTTGCAACGTAAGCCCTGCAAATACCGATCTTCCGCCCCGGCAAATCTCGGACACAGTTGCTTACGCCGAGCACACAATGAACCCCCCGCATATCCGGGTCAGTCCTTATCCTTTTTATTGTTTCAAATGTTCGGTAAGTGTAGCCTGGCACGCCCGGCTGCATAGGCATGTCGATCGCCAGCGGAAAAACCATTGGGTCGAAGAAAATCTCCTCGCTTTTGAAGCCGTATTGCCCAACCGCCACATGGAAAATCTGCTTTGCCAGCTCGTGCAACTCAGCGACCGAACTTGACACGCCCGGACCAGCAGAGGCTTTTTCGCTGAGCAAAAGCCCGACGAAGGCAAAATCAAAATCCTTCTTCAGCAGCAGGATTTTATCCGCAGTATAAATCTTCACCGAGTTTACAAGTGGGGGCTTGACGCGCTGGGCAGTATTATGCCACTCTTTTAGGCCGGCTATCAGAACATCGTCGTTACTGCTGTCGATACAAACCGGCACGCCCCCGCCCCACTTTCGTACCGCCGGGACATACTCGCGCATCATATCAACAGCGACCTGGGGCTCGTCTTCGCCAAACGCGTCAAGATTAACCGCTATATAATTCGCGCCATCACGGGCCTGCGATTTAACCAAGGCTCTAATGTAGTCGAACTGTTTGCTGGGGGCGGAATACGCATCTGTGCCCAGCTTACTTAGCTGCTTCATTATCGTGCCCGTTTCCGGGATAGAGGCGTGGAGCGATTCGCCAATAGTGATTAGCTGCCGTTTCATAATGCTGATTGTACAGAAACCAAAGTCTTATAGCAACCGCTGACCAAGTCGGCAGTAAGATGTAGTCTGCTACCTGTGTGTTTCAACTTTCCGTGCCCTCCGCATCTGATAGCTGTAATGTGGATAACTTGTTGACAACTCAGGATTTATCGGCACAAATTGCTCTTTCCTGTGCTGGATATGCTTTCGCAGAACTCCAGAGCGGTCTTTCGCCCGCACAGACAGATCGTAACTGCTTTGCCAAAAAGCGGTTACATTAACCATGCAGGACGCTGATAACGCTAAGGCGGAATTCTTTGTTCAAAAGAGCTTGGATGCCAGAATCTGCCAAAACCTGCAACACTTTATCGACAAATCAGGCCGTTGTGGATAATGTGTAGAAAACCTTACCTGAATGTACAGATAAACCAGATTTTGTCTGGCTCAAAGCTTCGTCTCGCGGCAGTCAATTTAGCCGCATTTTTTACACATTTTAGGCATTATTCGCCGCTTACTCGATGCTTCTGGCCTCTGGAATAAACTTGGGCGTAGGGCGTTTTCCTGGTAAAATGCCTGGTCAGCCCGGGAGCGACCGGCCCGGTTTAGCCCTGCGGACGACGGTATTTAGCCCCGCAATCCTTCGACCCGGCTCAGGCCCGCCCCGAGCAAGGCCGAGGGGACAGGTTTATTGCGGGGTTGGCCCGCAACGAGTGTGGATGCAAGACGAGGAACAAACAAAGATGGTTGGAGTTGCTTGTAAGCCGAACACTCAAGAGAAGCTGGAGCTGCTCAGTGCCGATGCCCAGTATGATCTGGCTTGCGCGTGCGGCTGTAGCAAAAGTGAACATCGCCGGCGAAGCGACCAGGGCAAATGGATTTATCCGGTAACACTTCCAAATGGCGGCAGGAGCATACTGTTTAAGACATTGATTTCGAATGTCTGCACCAATGATTGCAAATACTGCCCGCTCCGAGAAGATATGGATATCCGCCGATGCAGTTTAGGGCCAGACGAGACGGCAAGAGTATTTCTGGATTATTATCATCAGCGGAAGGTTTTTGGGCTATTTTTGAGTTCGGGCGTTTTGGGCTCGCCTGATGCGACTATGGACAGGCTCAACGCAACTGCACATATCTTACGAAAAAAGTACCAGTTCAAAGGATATGTTCACCTGAAAATTATTCCAGGCGCTAGTGATGCGGCGATAGAACAGGCGCTTTCACTGGCAAGTGCCGTCTCACTGAACATCGAAACGCCGGGCGAAAAGTACCTGGCAAAGCTGTCCGGCAAGAAAAAATATATTCCCGACATAATCGAGCCTATGAAGCTCATTAGCAGACTGACCGCCGCCGGGTCAAAATACCAGCGGACAAAGCAAACAACGCAATTCATCGTGGGGGCGGCCGGCGAATCGGATGCGGAAATCGTAAAGTATGTTTGGGCTTTGTACGACAGGCTGAAGATGCACCGAGTATATTTCAGCGCCTATCAAAAAGGCTTGGGGGATGCATCCATAGCCGGCGAACAGACCGGCCTGCAGAAACCAGCGGATGTTTTTATGCGCGAGCATCGGCTGTACCAGGTGGACTTTCTGTTTCGCAAATATGGCTTTGGGGAATCGGACATTATTCTGGATAATAATAGAAATCTGCCCCTGACCATTGATCCGAAAGAGGCGTGGGCAATGCGAAATCCGGATGTGTTTCCGGTAGATATAAACCGGGCGTCGCTCTTTGAGCTTCTGAGAGTGCCGGGCCTTGGGCCGGTAACCGTAAAGCAGATTGTGCAACAGCGAAAAACCGCAAGGATACAACGAATCGAGGACGTAGGCAAAGCCGGACTTAGACTGGAAAAAGCGGCAAAGTACCTGACTTTTTGAACTTCAACTTTTCTCGTCAAGAATCGGTATGAGCGATTTAGCAGCCTTTCTTAGTACTAATTTGTATGCGTGGTTTATCCTGCCGGTACTAATATTTCTCGCCAGGATTGCGGACGTCAGCATAGGCACGGTACGACTGATATTTGTATCCAGAGGATTCAAATATCTTGCCCCTTTGGTAGGCTTTTTTGAGGTCCTAATCTGGCTTCTGGCTATTGGCCAGATTATGAAGAATCTGTCCAACCCTGTCTGTTACATCGCCTACGCCGGCGGGTTTGCCACAGGCAACTATGTCGGTATGTGGCTGGCTGAGAAATTATCCTTGGGGTTGGTGCTGATACGCGTGGTCAGCAACAAGGATGCTCTGCCGCTGATGGAATTTTTCAAATCGCAGGACTATGGGGCCACCAGCATTGACGGGCATGGAACCACTGGCCAGGTAAAAGTAGTCTTCACCATTGTGCCCCGCCGGGAAGTGCAGCGCGTTGTCGATTTGATCAGAAAATTTGACCCGCAGGCATTTTACTCGATAGAAGAAGTTCGCCATGTTGAGAAGGGAGTATTTCCTGTCAGAAAGAATTGGCTCAATCTAAGCTGGTTAGGGCTATTTCGAAAAGGCGAGTGAATCAACTTTTCTGGCTCTGATCTGGCGGTCAGAGGCTTTTGTACCGGCCAAACACAGTACTGACTGAGCACCACCACCAATTTGGGGAAATTTGTTGCAATCTGCGCTGTCGGTTGTTAGTATTCCGCTGAAACCAGTTATGTTTGAAATCTGTCGCCGGGGCAAGGTTTTAGAAATGGCTGAGCCAACCGGAAGTGGTGCTAAAGGCGGAAAAGCCGCTGCCAGCAAAGAGATTCGGGACTTTGTAGATGGCCTGAGCGACGAGCATCGTATGCTGGTTGTCCTCAAGGCGCAATTGTATGATGGCGCGTGGGAGGCAATGCTGGACGACCTGCGAAATCGCTTGGCCGGCAAGCCTTACATATTTAAGCTGGTTAACCGAATACAGGACGACATAAAGCGAATTGAACAGATGCAGAAATTCGAGGCTGAGCAGCATATTGATCTGGCTAACTACGTGGAGCTGCGGTGACCTTTTTGAGGGTATGAAAATGCTCAGAGAAGGGCGATGTGCACTATTCTTTACAGTGGGGCTGTTGGTTTTGTCTGCGGCAGCCGAAAACTTGGCGGCAAACGATGATTCGCACTGGCTTGTTTCCCCTGAGTTGCTCAAGCAAGCCAACCTGAAAGTAACGTGGCAAAATCAACTGCCGCTTAAAAAGGGCGAGGCCCTGGAGCGTCTGCTCCTTCGGGATAATTATATATACGCCCTCTCCGACAAGAATTTCCTGGCGTGTCTGGACAGGCAAAAGGGCAGCATAACATTTGCCCGGCCGATTGCGCCGCCTGGTTTTGTCGTGCTCGGCCTCGATCTCTATAAAGGTGACATTATATCCATAATCGGCGACAACATCGTCGAGCTTGATTCCCGATTGGGCACTGAACGTAGGACCTGGCGGTCGGAACTTGCCGTAACGTGTCCGCCGGCTCGCAACAGCTCATTTTTCTACCTGGCGGGCACCGACCGGCGTTTGCACGCGCTGCACGCCGATAACAGGGTTCAGGTCTTCGCGGTGGCTGCCAAGAACGACTCGATGATTACTTCGATTATCGCAGATGACAAGTTCGTCATCTTTGGGACCGATGCCGGTAACGTGATAGGCGTTGCGCCGGACAAGCCTTATCAACTGTGGCAATTTGATGCTGGCGGTGCCATCGCCGGGCCGATAGTCCGAGACGGGATGTCGTTGTTCTTTGCCAGCAAGGATACAAACCTTTACAGGCTCGACATTGTTGACACGTTTGTGACAAACCTCGCCTGGAAGCAGCAAATGCCGGGAATCCTCCAGAAAGAGCCGCGTGTTACTGCTGCGGCTGTCTATCAGCCTGTCCTGAGCGGAGTCGAAGGATATGCCGGAAGTGAGGGCTTGACGGCAGTAAACAAACAGAGCGGCAAGTTTATGTGGTCGCTGAAAGAAGGTGCTGACTTGCTGGCGGAGGCGGCAGGAAAGGCTTATGTTATCACAAACAAGAGAACCCTGGCGGTAATGGACAATGGCAACGCAAAGAAGTTGTGTGTGGTGAATTTCGCGGACGTCTCAAAACACGCGACCAATACGACGGATTCAAAGATTTATATTGCTGATAAACGTGGCCTGGTTGCTTGTTTAGAACCAATTGAATAGAAAAGCCATGTTGACCGCATTATTAGGAAAAGATGGAGAAGGAGTTCAAATGGATGTGAAAATTAAAACGGCATTGATAAGTGTTTCGGACAAGAGCGGTGTAGTGGATTTGCCAAGAAGCTGAGCGAGATGGGGGTAAAGATAATCAGCACCGGCGGCACCGCCAAAAAACTTGCTGAGGCCGGCATAAACGTTGTTGGTATTGAGTCGGTTACGGGCTTTCCGGAAATGATGGATGGCAGAGTCAAAACGCTCCATCCCAAGATACACGGAGCTCTGCTGGGACTGCGGGACAAGCCTGAACATAAGGCGGCGATGCAGAAACACAATATTGAGCCGATCGACTTGGTCTGCGTGAATCTTTATCCGTTCGAGCAGACCATTGCCAAGCCGGACTGCACCTTGGAAGATGCGATTGAGAACATCGATATTGGCGGGCCGAGTATGCTTCGCTCGGCGGCCAAAAACCATAAGTTCGTTACTGTGGTGACACAAGTCAGCCAGTATGGCAAAGTCATCGAAGAAATGCGAAAAAACGGCGGCGCGGTGAGCGAACAATTTCGCAGCGATTTTGCACGGACGGCCTTCGAGCTGACTGCTTCGTATGACGCCGCCATTGCAAAATATCTGGCCGGCCGGGCAGGCGTAGACTATCCGGAAAGGGTCTCAATCGCGCTGACAAAAGCGGCATCGCTGCGGTACGGTGAAAACCCCCACCAGACCGCGGCGTTCTATAAGCTGCCGCCGAGCGGCGAACCATCGGTCTGCAGCGCAAATTTGTTAGTGGGCGAGGTCGACATCAGCTTTAACAACATCTTAGATGCCAACGCGGCCTTCGAGCTGGTCAAGGAATTTGAAGAGCCGGCGGCCGTGGTGGTTAAGCACCTTAATCCGTGCGGCTGTGCCGTCGATGAAGATATTCTGGTCGCATACCGCAAGGCCTATGAAGGTGACGTGACAAGCGCGTTCGGCGGCATTATTGCTCTCAATAGGAGCGTTGACGTCGAGCTAGCCCGAACGATTATGGAGTCCTACAGTCGATTTGGCAAAGCGCTGGGGGCTGAGGGTTTCTTCGCCGAGGTGATCGTCGCCCCGCAATTCGAGCAGGAGGCTATTGAGATAATAAGGACGCTGAAAAGCTGGGGCAGCAGAGTTCGGCTGCTGCAGACCGGGCCTATCGACAGAAAAAAGATTGACCGCGGCGAATACGATGCTCGCTGCGTGATTGGTGGAATGCTCCTTCAGCAGAGGGATTTAGCTGGTTGGGAGCCGGACCAATTGACGTATCCGACAAAGGCCAGGCCGACCGCCGACCAGCTTGCGGATTTGAGGATGGCCTGGCTTACCGCCAAGCACACCAAGAGCAACACCATAGTGCTGGTCAAGAACAAAAAGATTATCGGCGTAGGAGCCGGACAAATGAACAGGGTCGAGTCCGGCCTGATCGCCTTCAGGCATGCCGGCAAAGAGGCTAAGGGCTGCGCTATGGCATCCGATGCGTTCTTCCCGTTCGCCGACAACGTTGAAAATGCCGCTGAGGCGGGCGTAGCTTGCATTGTTCAGCCGGGTGGCTCGAAGAAGGACGATGAGGTCATCGCCGCCGCCGACAAGCACGGCATCGCTATGGTCTTTACCGGCAAAAGACACTTTAAGCACTAAGAGAAAGAGGTTACAGGCTATGCGGTATAGAATTCTGATAGAGCAGGATGAAGAGGGAATATTTGTCGCGGAATGTCCTTCTTTACCCGGATGTATTTCGCAGGGAAAAAGTCGAAGAGAAGCGCTCCAAAATATTGGTGATGCTATTAGAGGATATTTGGAGAGCTTAAAGAAGCACAACGAGCCCATTCCGCCATCAATTGAAGAAGAGATTATTGAGGTGGCAATTTGACGAAATTACCCGTCCTCTCGGGCAAACAGGCGTGCAAGGCGCTGGAAAAGATTGGTTATTCAGTGGACCATCAGACGGGCAGCCATATCATTCTCAGGCAGGAAAGTCCACCTCACCGGAGATTGACTGTGCCTGACCACAAAGAAATTGCGAAAGGTACTTTGCGGGCTATCATCCGACAAACTGGATTAACTCTGGACGAATTCAAGGAGTTGACATCCCGCTAAAATGGCATAAATCTACCTTTCTGTACCCAGAACCGTTACCGTAGGAGCAAGCTGAAGCAATCGTTCTTCTCGGGTCATCCGGTCACGCCACCGTAGTGCCTCTTGCAGGTTTTGCCTGGCGATGTCGGCTTTCATCGACAGCAATTCATACTCATCTGCTTTGGTAAGTAGTTCTCTCGCCTCGTGTAATTGTGCCTCTATGTTGGAAAGTCGTGCCTCATATTGAGCCTTCTCTATAGAAAGATCAGACAGTTGTTTATTAAGAGATGCTATCAGGTCCCCGCCCGTAGATTTGGTCAACTCTTCGCGGCGCTTTGCAAGCTCTATTCGGGCCCTGGCCAGTTTTTCTTCAGCATCCGCAAGCTCAGCCTGTGAAGTACGTCCAGTTTCTACAAGTTTCTTGACATTCTCTAAGCGTAGGGCTTGTAGCTCAAGCAGCCGTTGCAGCTCATTAGTAACAGGGTCGCTTTTGAGCTTCTCTGTCGCTTTTGCTTCGGCTTCGGCTATTTTCCTGGTTATCGCCTCTATGGTAACCGATTGCGAAGCCTGCTTCATTGCTATGGACGGGAGTTCTCGCCGTAGTCCTGAAATATCGCCAAGAACATCCCCACGAGACAGCGGCCCGGAGCCTGATAATTCCCTCAGTTTCGCCTGCAACTCCATCAGCTCATTCTCCGCACGGGCGGCTTCATCATTCGCCAGGTGGATACGCGCTTCAACTCTACTTCTAAAATCGTCCGCGGCGATGATGAGGACTTCGCCCATATTCTTTATAACGGCGTTCATAAACTCCTCGGCAGCCGGTTTGACGGACTGGTTGATTACCTCTTCGCGAAGGTCAACCTCCAGTCGTAAGAAAACTGTTGACTCGTCAATGAAGACCGGCTCTTGCGCAGTGGCTGTTCGGCCCAGGCTGAAAGGGGGTTTAGGCACACCTTCTACTCTCCCTTTCGTGGCTTCTATCAGGGGTTCGTAGGGAGAAAGAGATTCGCCTCTCGGTTTCGTCGAAGTCCTGGGGACTGATCTGCATCTTTTCCCCGTCTCTATCAGAAGGCAATGTCTCCGCAACCCTTCTTCTTATAGCACCTGGTTCCCAGGACAATTGCTCAATTTTCAAGAGGTCGTCGACAAATCGGACGCCCAATACATCTTTCGCGGCTTTACCGCTGACGCTGGAGCTGCGCAATAAGTAACTGATCATGTCATAACTGAGCGGCAGTACTTCCGGAGCGCAGCTCACCCTGAGCAGGCAGCTTGCGGTACGGGTGCTCGGGACCTCGGATTCGACCCTCGCTCTGGCTGAAACAGCAGCTAAAAAGACGGCGACCACAAACGGGATTATGAATTTTACAGTTTTCATATCCACTTCCTTTCTAAATTTGCCTGTTAGGTTGGCTTTCTTGGATTTCCGATAATCGTTGCCGGGCTACGGTAGCCCATCGGCTCTGAGGGAAAAGTTCTACTACCCGGCGGTACATCCGGCTGGCGGAATCAATTAACTTGAGCTCGCGGTACATCTGGTCGGCCTGATAAACAAGGATAAAGCCCGTCTTGTCAACTTGCGTCTGGATTTCTTCCAGCGGGTCCGGGATGCTTGCCAGCTCAGCGTATAGTTTGTCAAGCTGGCTCTGTCGGCGTTCACTTTCCAGGACTTCCTCGATTAGCTTCAGCGTAGCATCGGTTCGCAGTTGCAGTTGCTTGACCTGCATCTGCAGCGCGGCGATTCTTTCTTTCTCGCGCGATTTGTCTGCCGCGGTCAGAGCACAAAATCCAAGTGCAATCAACACAACGCCCGCTCCGAAAAACGTCGCTAACCGCCTGAAGCGCCTCTTCCTGGCACGACCGCGGATCGTGGAAAGCTCGACAGAGACCGCTATGGGAGGACCCAGCGTTCGGTCGGCATCTTGCAGCAAATCCTGTATTTTGTCTTCTGTCACAAGTTATTCCTCTATTAGCTCGGCCAGTTCTTCCCGTAAGCGTTTTCTGGCACGGGTTAGTCGCACTCCCAGGGCGTTTTCAGTCACTCCGAGAATCTGGCAAATCTCTGCCGTAGACAGCTCCTGCAGATACCGCAGCACTATAGGCTCTCGATATCTGGCCGGCAAGCCTCTTATAGCCCGGCTGATACGCTCGACAGTTTCTCTATCGGTCAATCTTCTATCCGCAGCCGACGCTGTCCTGGGACAAAACCCGGGCACTTTTTTGTGTCGCAGGAGTATGCGTTTATATCGGTAGCTACGGCATTTATTTATCGTTATGGTAAAGAGCCAGGTTTTCAGACTGCATTGGCAGCGAAACTTTTTTAAGCCGAGATACGCAGCCAGAAAGACATCCTGAGTCACGTCCTCGACTTCGCCCGGCCAGCCGAGCAGACGATTAGCCAGCACCGCGACTTCAGCGGAGTACTGCCGGACGATTCTTTCGAAGACCGATTCGTCGCCCTGATTGAATTTCTTGACGAGAGACTCGTCATCGTTAATCTCGGCCATGACCATTATATTAGACCGCACATTAGGCGGAGACTTACAAAAAATCCCGGAAAAACCAAAAGGCGATACTTGTCGACCATGCAGGCAAAAAACCCAATAGAACCTGAGTCTCCGCGGCAGTTGATCTTGTATAGTGCTACTTTAGCGGTTTTCCCCAGAAAGCGCATCTTTGTTCTTGACCGAACTGATCCTGGTGTGTACAGTGTAATTACATATAATATATGGATATGCAGGTTTTCTTTGTGAGTGGTGTAGTGAAAACCAATATCGTAAAAATAGGCAATTCGCAGGGAATTCGTATCCCGAAGCTTTTACTTCGTCAACTCCAGTTGACACGGGATGTAGAGTTGACAGTGAAACACAACCAATTGGTAATCAAGTCGAGCCAACATCCACGCCAGGGCTGGGATGAGCAGTTTAGACAGATGGCTGAGAGACGAGACGACCGGCTGTTAGACAAAGATGCGGTAAGCCTAACCCAATGGGACCAGGATGAGTGGCAATGGAAGTAAAACGCTTTGATGTCTACCTGGTCAACCTGGACCCAACTGTAGGCAAAGAAATAAAGAAGAACCGTCCCTGCCTGGTAATATCGCCTGACGAAATGAACAGGCACATTGCCACCATAATTGTCGCTCCGATGACGACCAAAGGCGGGCAGTATCCAACACGGGTGTCGTGCCACTTCCAAGGAAAGCATGGTCAGATAGTGCTTGACCAATTGCGGACGGTGGACAAAGTCAGATTGGTTAAAAAGCTTGGACGAATAGGCTCAAAAGTGCGACAAACAGTGCATAGCAGTTCTTGGCGAGATGTTTGTAGATTAGCCCACTGAGATGATAAGCACAGCACACACTGCCTTTCTGACATAATCTCCGCAAGGGCGGTTCCCGATGCAGGCGATTCTACAAATGCACAAGGTTCTGGAAAGTTGGTTTGACGGAGGACTTGATTCTCGGTATCGTAATCACAGGTGAGCAGAATCGCCTGGCCTGATTGACTATGCGGTCAGTAGCATACGTGGTAGGCAGGCCAAAACATAGGACGCAAATCACCACCATCATCGCAGTATGAGTAAAAAGGGCTATTTCACATATTAGGAAAGAGAATGCAAGAAAATGGCCAGATTCAGCCGATAATATGAAATGAGGTATACCGACATGACAAGCAGAAAACCTTCGGCCAGAAAAAAAACAAAATCAAAGCGGATGCAATTGAGCATAGAGGTGGAGGACTTTGGGCCCATAAGTCGTGGGAAGGTGGCACTTAAACCTCTTACCTTATTCATAGGCCCTAACAACTCGGGAAAGTCCTACCTTGCGATGTTAGTTCATTCCGTATTTGAGGCGTATTCCCCAACAGGCCTGCTGAGGCGTGGACCTCTCTACATGAGGCGAGGCTTTCTTACCAGGGGACTCGATATTGGTCTGTTTTCCAAGCAGTGGCGGGAACTAAAAACGTACCTTGGCGACTCAAGTCAAGGGCGAAAAGTAGACATCCCGCAAGAATTCATCCAAAAGATAACCAGGAAGGTTTTGCGAGATATACGAGAGCAGGCTATCTGAAGAAATCATTCATTCATACGCTTGCAAGTTACGCGAATTGGTCCGTGTTGGAAAAAAGTCATTTGGCCTCAAAATCGGACTCGATTCCCACATGGCCGAGCTAACATACCGAAAAGGAAAGATGTTGGAGATGATCGCCTTTCCAGAAGTGGACTTAAAGATAAGTATCAAGGGAAGCGCGTCATCTGGTTACATAAGGAGTAGGGTGAAAAATGGTCAGGTTATCCTCGAGCTCGGTGAAGATATCTGGAAACATGATGACTTTCCTCTCACTAGTATCATCCTCGACATTTGTGTGTCCAGGATGTCGGAACTAGTTCCGATGTCATGTTTCTACCTTCCAGCCGCGCGGTCGGGCATACTTCAGGGTCACAAAGCACTCACTGCGGGCATAATGAGGAAAGCACCTTTAGCAGGTCTGGAAAGGATGAGAAATCCCGGCATTCTCGGGAGTCGTCTATGATTTTATATCATCTGTGATCACCTTGCCTGAAAAAAAGGGGCGATTTTATAAACTCGCACGCGATTTTGAGAGAGAACTAATCAGCGGAGAAATACTTATGCAGGCTGGGGGTGACCACCCATATCCTGAGATTAGATACAGGTTCAAGAAAATAAATATTCCACTCCACAGAGCGTCCTCCACGGTGTCCGAGTTGGCCCCGCTGTTCCTCTATTTGAAGTATCGGATCGAAGCCGGGAGCATTCTAATAATAGAAGAGCCGGAGGCACACTTGCACCCTGCAAGCCAGAGGATTCTGGCTAAGTTCATAGTTAGGTTGCTCAGGCAAGGCGTTTACGTCACCATTACTACTCACAGCGAGTATTTGTTGGAGCAGTTAAGCACTTTTATACTCCTCAGTAGGATAGATCCCGAAAAACGCGCAAAATATAAATACACACAAGATGATTTCCTCCAGCCGGAAGAAGTGGGTGTATACGTGTTTAATTATGATTCCGAGAGCGGGGGTCAAACAATAACGGAAATTCCAATAACAGAAGAAGATGGAATCTCTCAAGAAGAGTTTTTAAGAATCCACGAAGCCCTTTATAACGAGAACCTTCATGCTTCGAAGCGACTTGGCTGGCGAAACATAAGGAGTAAGAGACTTCTCTATGCCAATGCTGGAGTGTATTCGGACCAATTTCTCTGAGGCGGTTGTCCCACGCTGCTCTGATATGGGCTGCACTCTCGAACTCGATGGCCTACCTAACTCAGTCGTATTGAAGGGGGAGAAAATCACCACAGACCGTAAAATATGCGATTGCCTCGTGTTTGCGGTACATAATGGTGTACTTATTGGGGTGGTAGAACTGAAAAGCAAGACTGTACATGCGGATGAAGTAGTCGAAAAACTTACTAATGGGACCGAGACTGCCTTACAGGTATTAGACAGATGCGGTAACAACTGGATGAAGCCGCAAGTTTATAACCTTGTTCTCGCCAAGAGGTGGGATGGTTCTGAATATAGGGTCCTGACCAACAGAAAGGTTATGGTAAGGGGGAGAAAGTATCTAATTCTCCCTAAAAGGTGCGGGGTTTCCTTCTCCGGAATCATATCAAGTTTACCGTAATTCCTTGGCGTAAGGTCCGCGCACACTCGTGAATAGAGCCGTTGCGGCGTGCATGTTCGATACAAGTCAATTCGCAGGTGGGATGCATGTAACCCACAAGATACACTATCACCTGGTGGTCTTCGGTTTCAGTCCGGCGGCTTTGCGAAGCTTGGCGACCATGTCGGTTTTTTCCCAGGTGAAGTTTGGATGGTTTCGGCCAAAATGGCCGCCGTGCGAGGTGTCCGCGTAAATCGGTCGGGCAAGCTTCAAATGCTCAATCATTCCCTTGGGCGTCAGCGGGAAAAGCTCCCTCACGATCTGGCTTAGCTTCTGCTCGCTAATCTTGCAGGTTCCTTCGGTGTTGACAAGCACAGAAACAGGCTCGGCTACCCCTATGGCATAAGATAACTGGATTTCACAGGCATCAGCCAGGCCGGCGGCGACTACGTTTTTGGCTACATATCTTGCCATATAGCTGGCGCTGCGGTCGACTTTGGTGGGGTCTTTTCCGCTGAAGCAGCCGCCCCCGTGCCGGCCCCAGCCGCCGTAAGTATCGACCATAATTTTACGCCCGGTGACGCCGCAATCGCCCTTGGGGCCGCCAATTACGAATCGGCCAGTCGGATTGACGTGAAATACAATGTGTTTGTCTACGAGGCGCTTTGGAAGAACAGGCAAGACAATCTTCTCGATGATTTCTCTGCGTAACTGTCGGTGTGAGATTGTCGGCGCGTGCTGAGCAGCTACGACCACCGTGTGAATGCGTTTTGGCTTGCCATTCTGATATTCGACCGTCACCTGGCTTTTGCCGTCCGGCCGCAACCAGGGAAGTTTTTTACTTTTACGTGCCTTTTCAAGCTGAGTTGTTATAGCGTGAGCCAGTTGAATCGGCATAGGCATAGAAGCCGGCGTTTCTCTACGGGCGTAGCCAAACATAAGTCCCTGGTCGCCGGCGCCCTGCTCCTTGTGCAGGCCTCGGCCTTCAGTGACACCCCGCGAGATATCCGGACTTTGCTTTCCAAGCGAAACCATAACGGCGCAGCTTTCGCAGTCGAATCCCAGTGCCGGGTCGTCATAGCCGATCTTTCGTATCGTTTCGCGGACAACAGTGGGGACATCCACAACGGCCCTTGAGGTAATTTCGCCCGCAACTATAACCAGGTTGTCCTTGACCATTGTTTCGCAGGCCACCCTGCTTGCCGGGTCCTGCGCGAGCATCGCATCAAGGATTGCATCCGATATATGGTCGGCGACCTTGTCGGGATGGCCCATTGTCACGGACTCGCTGGTAAAAAGATAGTTAGCACCGGTCATTTTTTTCCCCATTTGCGTTTCATCCTTTCAGACCAACACACGAACATGATAGGAGCTGTTTGCAGCGTAGTCAAGCTCAAAAGGCCCGGTGCAAACTGCCGGTCCTCGTAACTTAATTAATCAGGGTTTTCTTGCACTGTCGTTAAGCGTCCAGTCGTATTTCATATATTTGACCGAATAGTTCCCCACTTCAAGATAGGAAACGCTGCCCTGCGGAATATACCTGCCGATAAAATTCAAAACGGCGCCGGTTGCCGACTCCTGGTCTTTGAACTTTTTGTCGGTGCCATATTTTTCAAGAAATTCGCTGCCGTACCAAGTTGGCTTGGACTCAAATATGGCTGATAGATACACTGTCTGCCCGGCTCGGTCAATTTTGAAACCGTGGGTGCTGGACAAAAACTTCTTACACTGCTCGTCCAACTGTTTGTCGAGCTTGTAACCATAGTACGGCTCATTCCGCAGAACAGGACTCGAAAAACTGGCACGAGTCAAGGCCAGGAATACTCGCGGCTCTTTGAACTCTTTTCGGAAAAACTGCTGTTCAATCGCCGAGAGCGTAAACTCCTCGTCCATCACCATGAATTTGTAATCGGTCCATATACCTCTGATGTGCAGTATGCTGTACGGTCCCCAGATGATGCTGGTCCACCTCGGAGCTTTGATAGGATAATTCTCGACAATTACGTTGAGCATCTGGATGTTGTAGGCGTTAATCCAGAAGGCGATTTGGTCCTCTCGCGGCCAGGACTTGTATTCGTTCGGATCAAGCACATCAAATTCACCCAGCAACTTTTTCAACCGCAACCTTTGTCTGCGAAGCCCGGCATAGTCCACCATCCCATCCGCGTAGACGTACTCGCTCAGAATCTCAGCGCATTTGTTGTGGAAAGAGACTTTTGCTACAGTTTCCACCGCGTTCGGTTCCACGGGATTAACCCCGGCACTTGTGCCGGGGGTAGCCCCTGCCGCCAGCGGCAGGGCTAACCGATTGGGTTCTGCCGCCCGCGTCTCGCCCGGATAAGATTTTACCTCGTTGGGTTCGGCAATCTTTGGCTCGGCGGCATTAGGCTCGGCGGTTTCAAGCCCAACCGTGTTGGGCTCTGCTACGCCTGATTCAGATTCGCCGCCCATAATTACCGGCGTTTCAACTTCGACCAGGGCGACCTTTGCCGGTTTGACGTCGTTCGGCTCCGGCTGCGTAGATTCTGCCGGCGGCGTTTCCACTTCTTTGCGTTCAGTCGGAGGAGGCGCCACATCAACTGCATGAGTTTCCGGCGGCACAGTGACGGCAGGCTCAGGCTCTTAAGTTTTGATTTCGGCTCTTTCTGCTTTATTTGGTTCAACATGTTTGGGCCTAGTCTGTGAGCAGCCGGCGACAAAAACAGATATACCTAACAAGGCTAAGAAGACAAAAACGTATTTAGCCATTCGTTCAGGTTCCGATAAATAACCTATGTGAGTTCTTGCACGCAACGCTTTTTTCAATGCCTTCTAACATAAGGTATTGGACGGCAAATGCAAGGGTCTGTCAATCCGAATTAGCTTGACAAAGGGCTGCCTTAAAGTTAAGCTGGATAACGTCGAGTACGGGCAATGACCTTTGGGGAAGTCTACCGGATGAAGTTAAAAGGCGTAATTCCTGCTTTTCTGGCGGTATTCATAGTCCTGGCAATGATCGCGCGTTCAAGAGCGGTCGATACCCGGCAGATCGACGAAGTACTCAAAAAGCAGGTGCTTGGTAGTGACGACCTGAAGATTGTTGATCAGTTCCTCGGCGAAGCGGTCAGGGAGCTAGTCAACACTAGAGATTTTGCCGAAATTGCAAAGTTGCGAACCGTTATCCTAAGCAAACAAAGCACTCAAGGGCAATACGCCCAGCAGTTCAGCGAGTCGGCACTCAAACACATCTCTGCGGGCCTCGAACAGGCCAAACAATTGCCGCAAGACCGCCAGTTCAAAGTGATTCTGAACCTTCTGATATTGATTGATGGGCTGCAAGACCCTCGCCTGACAGATTTGGCCATCGCCCTACTGAAACACAGCAACCAGGCCGTCCGCTACTGGGCGGTCCGCTGTGTTGCAAATCCTGGCCTAATAGAGAAGCTGAATCCGGGGGGGTCAACAAGTCAAGACCTCGTGCAGCGGATTGCAGAACAACTTAAAGAGCTGGTGGATACGGCCAGTCCGGAGGTGCTGGGCTTGATGGCTGAATTTGCCGGCACCGTGAAGATAGCGCAAGGAGAAGAATTATTGGGCCGGATAGCCGATGCCCGGATGAAAAGATACGTTGACTGGACGGTGGAATACGAGCTTGTGGACGGCACAATCTTGAAATCGCTCTACGGCAAAATCGCCGCCACAGGTTCGGCTGATCCGGCACTTGCTCGCCGCTTTGGGCAGTTGTATTCCTACGCAATGCAAAGATATATTAAGGGGCGGGATGTTTTGCCCGAGGCTAATAAGCATTATCTAACGTCCGTACTGGTGGACGTTGAGGATAAGTGCATCGGCAGGCTTTTTCGCCGGCCGCAATCAACAATAAAAAAGGCGGTTGAGCAGGCTGACTACTCGGCAGTCCAGCAGGAATATGACAAATTGTTCGGTGATGGGACAAGGCAAGGGCAGTTAGTCGAGCAGTTAAAATTCGATTATGGCGCCAATCCGGACGGTAGTAAGCGCACTGCACCGCTTCCTTTGCCGGAGCCGGAAAAACCCCGCGTAGAACGTGGGGCTAAATAGCAGGTTGTGTATTGACTTCGGCCCTTGATGCAAACATTGGAGGTTTGTTTTATGAGCGGCCGCGGAGGTCTTGCCACATTTTTTGTGTTTTTGTTCCTGTCGGCTATCATCCTGCTGCAAGTCCTTTCGATAGTCCAATCCGACCGGCTTTACGAGCGACTAAATCACCTTAACCAGACACTGGAAAAAGCCGCCCGTGTACCTGCCGTGACGGTTGCACAACCGACATCTGTCATGGCCGATGACGAATATGCCGGCGATGATGGCGACTGGCTTATATGGGCATTTCGCGTTGAGCCTAAAACTCTGAATCCGATTTCCGCCGAGACGGACATCTACACGGTATGGATCACCATACCAAATATTTTTGAGCCGCTTTTGGTTCATGACTTTGACGCCGCCGACGGTAGGCAACTGAAACCACACCTGGCAGAAAGTTATGAGGTTTCCAGCGATGGACTGGAGATAACGTTCCGTTTGCGAGACGATATACACTTTTCAGATGGGACGCCCGTTACCGCTGACGATGTCGTTTTTACATACGAAACGATCACTAATCGGAAAATCGATGCCGCCAATGTAGCCAATCGTTACGCGGATGTCCTGAAAGTCACGAAAATCGACAACCTTGTCGTGAAGTTTTACCTGAAAAGACCTCATTTTCTGTCCCTCGAAAACCTGTCCTTTGCCCGCACGGGCATACTTCCCAAGCACGTCTACGGATTAGCCCTGCCCCTTGGGGCAGGGGCTACCCCCGGCGCCAGCGCCGGGGTTAATCACGACCGGTTCAATAAACGTGTATCTAATCCTGTAGGCAGTGGGCCGTACGTGTTCGATAGGTGGGATGTAGGCAGGCAGGTCGTTTTGCGGCGGAATGAGAATTATTGGGGCAGAAAGCCGAAGTTACAGAGGATTATCTATCAGTTTATTGCCAATCCCGTAGCGAGCGTGCAGGCTCTTCGCAGCCACCAGGTGGATATTGTTATACCTGAGCCGGAACAATTTGCCGAGCTGGCCGACGACGAAAAGTTCGCAGAGAGGTTTTATTGTTTTTCCTATTGGACGCCGTCGACGCCTTTCTACTACATTGGCTGGAACCAGGACACGCCGTATTTCTCTGACAGGTTGGTTCGAAGGGCTATGACTCACATTATTAATCGTGAGGAGATAATTGCTCATCTTCTGCAAGGTCGTGGCCGACAGATTACGGGGCCATTTTATTTTCTCGGCCCGGACAGCGATGCCCGGTTAGCCCTGCCCCTCGGGGCAGGGGCTACCCCGGCGCAAGCGCCGGGGCTAATCATTGCCTATGATCCACAGACGAGCGGGCAATTGCTTGATAAGGCCGGCTGGCGCGACACAGATGGTGACGGCTTACGCGACAAAGATGGAGTGCCGCTGCGATTCAAGTTTATGTACTCCAATTCTTATGCCCTGTTTGAGAGATTGGCCAAGTTATTGAAGGATGAAGCAGCGAAGGTGGGCGTGGAGGTTATTGCCGAACCCTGTGAATGGTCGATTCTATGGGATCGGCTGAATCGCGGAGAATTCCAGGCGTATGTTGCCGGCTGGGCAGGTGACGCAGTCCAAGACCCTTACCGACTGTTTCATTCCTCGCAGATTGGCAGCGGGGGCTCAAATTTTGTAGGCTTCCGCAATCCGGAGGTTGATTTAATAATCGAGCAGGCCAGGCGTACGGGCAATGATGCCGAAAGGAACAGACTTTATCAACGCCTGCACCGAATTCTATATGAAGAACAGCCTTACACTTTTCTATTCACCCGCCCGACTTTTCGCCTTGTCGATCGGCGTTTCAAAAATGTGGTGGTTCACAAGCTGGGCCTTGATTATCTCCAGTGGTACGTGCCCAAAAGGCAGCAGCGATATCAATAGTAGGGTATGCTCCGCATACCGCCAAATTCCGCAAATGGTATGCAGAAATCTGCATACCCTACTTCAGGACTTGTGCGGGGCGATTGGCGCGGGGTTTTCCGCCGGAAGGCGTCCTGCGGACTGCGATGATTACGTACATCATTAGAAGGTTGTTGTTGATGATTCCCACGCTGCTGGGCGTGACCATAGCAGTTTTCGCAATCAGCAGGATTGCGCCGGGTGATCCGGTGAGTTTATCTATGGGCGCATCCGGCCAAGTGGACGCCCAGCAAGCAGCGGACGTCCGCGCAGCACGAATGTCATTGTATGGCCTGGATAAGCCCGTCTATGTTCAGTATGCTGGTTGGCTGGGTCACGTGGTCCGCCTTGATTTCGGCGATTCAATCAAGCACCATCGGAAGGTTCTCAGAGCTGATCAAAGAAAGACTGCCGATCACGCTAAGCTTGAATCTCATTGCTCTTGTGATTGTCTATGCGGTGTCGCTGCCGGTAGGAATTCTGGCGGCGGTAAAGCACGGGCGTTTTTTCGACCGGGCAAGTTCGGTGATTCTGCTTATGCTGTGGTCTTTGCCGGTTATGTGGGTCGGCCAAATGCTCATCGGTTATTTTACGGGGCCGACCCCGGTGGCGAGGGGGTGGTTTCCGCCGGCAGGATTATCGAGCAATAACGCAGAGCAATTGCCTTTCTTGCCCTGGCTGGCGGATAGACTCTGGCATCTTGCGTTGCCGGTGCTTTGCCTGACTTATACCGGTTTTGCATATCTTGCCAAACAGGTGCGGGCGGCGATGTTGGATAGTCTCGGTATGGACTACGTTAGAACAGCGCGGGCAAAAGGTCTGTCGGAATCGGCTGTGATACTGCGGCACGCATTTCGCAATAGCATTATTCCGCTGATTACGATTATGGCGACGCTGCTGCCGGCTATGTTTGCAGGCTCGGTTATTGTCGAGAAGATCTTCAGTATTCCAGGCATGGGACTGCTCGCCTTTGAGGCGGTAACCAACCGCGACTATAACGTTGTAATGGCGGTGGCAACGATTGCCGGAGTTCTGAATTTGATCGGCCTTTTGCTCGGCGACATCGCCTACGCCATCGCAGATCCGAGGATAAGCTTTGACCGTGCCGTATAGAAAGTTATGAGCAAACAGTCGCAAAAAAGACCCAACTGGGGCCTATCACACGGTGAGTTGGTTTGGCGTCAGTTCACAAAAAGCTGGCTGAATGTAGCTTGCCTGATATTCGTGGCATTTCTCCTTCTGCTTGCCGTTTTTGCCCCGTTTCTTGCCAGCGACAGGCCCTTTATTATTCGCATGGATGGCCAGTGGCACTCTCCCCTTTTCAAGAATCTTCAGCCGGCAGATTACTGTATATTTCTTGCGGCTGTTGTCGGGTTCTTGCAGTTGTTGGCAGGGTGCAGAAGACAGAATAGAGAATTCAGAATTATGTCTGCTGTGTGCTGTCTGTTGTATGTTGGGACTGGGCTCTATGCTGATATTTGCCTTTGTGCCCCGAAGGCTGGATGCGACAGATTATGAGGTTCTGGTTGCATCGGGCAAAGCCACCAACGCGATTTTTCCGCCCGTGCCTTACGGTTACGACCGCACAGATTTGAAATTGTGTCGGCAGCCGCCTAGCCGCCGGCACTGGCTGGGAACAGACGATGTCGGCGCAGATGTTCTATGCAGATTGATTCACGGCAGTCGAATATCTCTTTCCGTGGGGTTTGTGGCGGTGGGAATATCCACCATTATCGGCATCATAGTTGGGGCGATCCTGGGATACTTCGGCGGCAAGATCGATTTTATCGGCATGCGGATAGTCGAGGCCGTTATGGCAATTCCCGTGTTCTTTCTCATTATCACGATGATGGCTTTTTTCCCGCGAAGTATCTTTAATACTATGATAATCATCGGCATCACCAGTTGGACCGGCAGTGCTCGATTCATTCGGGCGGAGTTTCTGAAGCTGCGGCAGCAGGATTTTGTTCAGGCTGCAATCTCGCTCGCCCTGCCGCTGCGGAGCATCCTCTTTAGGCACATGCTTCCCAACGCTATCGCTCCGGTCTTGGTCAACGCCACGTTCGGCATCTCCAGCGCGATTTTTATCGAAGCCGCCCTGAGCTTCCTCGGTTTTGGTGTTGCACCGCCCACGCCCAGTTGGGGACAAATGCTCAGCTTGGGAGTCAGTACTTCTGGTAGGTTTCTCTGGTGGCTGGCTCTGTTTCCCGGGCTGGCCATATTTCTGACCGTTATGGCTTACAATTTGGCAGGTGAGGGTCTACGTGACGCAATTGATCCGCGATTCTCGTCCCTCGTCAGCGGACGGATCAAGGAGAATGGACGATGAACGTAGACGGGATGCTGTTATCGGTCGAAAACCTGTCCGTCAATTTCTTTGCCCAGGCCTGTCCCGAGCCAGGCCGAGGGAACGGTGTCGTGCCGGCGGTCCAGGACGTCAGCTTTTCGATAAAAAAGGGCAAAACATTCGCGCTTGTCGGTGAGAGTGGGTGCGGCAAGACGACCGCGGCGTTGGCGATTATGCGGCTGCTTCCTGCCGGGCAAGACAAACTTGTGCACGGCAAAGTCTTCTTTGAAGGTCAAGACCTGCTGGCATTGAGCGAAAAACAGATGCGGCTTATTCGCGGCAATAAAATCTCTATGGTTTTTCAAGAGCCGGCGACAAGTCTAAATCCGGTCTACACCGTGGGCGAGCAGATTGCTGAGGCCATCGAGCTGCACCAGAAGAAAAACGCAGAGGCCCGCCTGAGCTTGTCGAAGGCCCAGGCATGGGAAGATGCGGTAGCACTACTGCGAAAGGTAGGCATAACTGATCCAGAACGCAGGGCACTGGAATATCCGCACCGCCTGTCCGGCGGTATGCAGCAGCGGCTGATGATAGCAATGGCGATAAGCTGTAACCCGGCGCTTCTGATTGCTGATGAGCCGACGACCGCCCTGGATACGACCGTTCAGGCACAGATTCTGGATCTTCTCGACGACCTCCGGAAACAAAACGGAATGAGCATATTGCTGATCACGCACAACCTGGGCGTGGCGGCCCAGCGGGCGGATATTATCGCCGTGATGTACGCATCGCGTTTAGTTGAAATTGCTGATGCCCGGCAGCTTTTCGCATGGCCACTACATCCATACACGCAGGGATTGTTGCAGTCTTTGCCCAGGGTGGGCTCGGCCGTAAAACGTTTACAAACAATCCCAGGAACGGTCCCGGAGCCACTACACCTTCCCAGCGGCTGCAAGTTTCATCCCCGCTGCCGCATAGGCTGCACAGATAAACGATGTCAGAAAATTGAGCCACCGCTGCGGGAAATTCAGGCAGGCTGCTGGGCCGCCTGCTGGCATGTGCAGGGCTATGAACGGATGCAGCAGCAAAAACCCCGCAACAAGTTGCGGGGCTAAATACTTAAGTTCTAGAATATGGGTAGCGCAAACGATTATCTTCTGAGGGTCGAGAACCTTAAGACCTATTTCCCCGTAAGGAAAGGTCTGCTGCGCCGGACCATCGGGCATATCCGGGCAGTCGACGGGGTGAGTTTTACCATAAGACGCGGGCAAACGCTCGGCTTGGTTGGCGAAAGCGGCTGTGGCAAAACAACCGTTGCCAGAACCATTGTTCGCCTTATACCGGCAACTGCCGGACGGGTAGTTTTTAATCCCCGCTTTCGCGGGGACAGGCTTGCCCCTGCCGAAGCAGGGGTGGACGTTTTGTCCGCCGATAAGAACAAGCTGCGCGAAATTCGTAAGGAAATCTCGCTCATTTTTCAGGACACGTATGGCTCGCTGAACCCGCGAATGACGGTCGGCAGCATTATCGGCGAGCCATTAAAAGTTCACAAACTCGCCGCTGCCGGGGAGGTAGCCGAGCGAGTTGTAGCATTACTGTCAAAAGTAGGACTATCCGCCGACCACAGAAACCGTTATCCGCACGAATTCTCTGCTGGTCAGCGGCAGCGAATCGGCATAGCCAGAGCTTTGGCAGTTCAGCCCAAGCTGGTAATCTGCGATGAGCCGGTCAGCACGCTCGATATCTCAATTCAGGCACAAATTTTGAATTTACTGAAGGATTTGCAGGAAGAATCCGGCTTGACGTACCTGTTCATAGCCCACGATTTAGCGGCGGTGGATTTCTTTTGCGACGTCGTGGCAGTTATGTATATGGGCAGGATAGTGGAGCAGGCCTCAGCCGAGAATCTGTGCCGAAATCCGCTTCATCCGTATACGCGAGCCCTTATCTCGGCGATTCCGCAGATCGGTGTCTCGCGGCGGCATAGCACAGCAGCGCCGGGATGCGAGATGCCGAGTGCCTTGAATCCGCCGGTCGGCTGTACCTTTGGCCCGAGGTGCTCTTCAGCCGGGCCCGATTGTCTCAGACAGATGCCGCCTCTGGTAGAAAGCCGCCGCCAGGGGCATTTTGTCGCCTGTTGGAAATGTTAATAAAAAGCTCGACTGGAGCTGCAGAATCTGAGATAATGGATTATAATCTTAAATGGGAAAATTTTCGGTGAATATGGAACAGAAAGTTGCCGTGGAAATAACCAGCCAAGAACAATGTTGCGGTAGTGCGATTCAAGGCCGCTTCAATTAGTGATATGGAAGTAGTAGCTGCCGCTTCCAGCCAGATAAAGGATTTCATAGACCAAAACCATCCACACGAGCTGATATTTGACTTTGATGGAGTGAAGTTCTTTTGTTCGCAGGTGTTGGGGCTGCTGCTGGATATCCGGGCCAAGCTGCAGCCGCACAATGGCAAAGTTGCTATTAGTGCCATAAATCCGCAGTTGCACCGAGTTTTTAGGATAACAAATCTCGATAAGACCTTCGATTTTTTCCCGGACAAAGAAAGTGCCGTTAAAGCAATGGGCGTGAACAAGAAATCTTTGATTAGAGGGCTGGCATTATGTATGTGACGACACAATTTTCGATTTTCATGGTCAATAAACCGGGCGTAATGGCCCAGGTACTCGGCGAATTTGCGCGAGCCAAGATCAATATTATTGCTATGACACTGATGGATTCGGTCGAGCATGGAGTTATGCGGATAGTTTTTACCGCACCTGATGAAGCCAGGGGCGTGTTGTCTAAACTGAACGCTCCACATCACGAGACAGAGGTTATGTGCATTAACCTGGCGAATAAATCTGGTGCGCTGGCGACGGTGGCCGAAAGACTGGCCAAAAACCATATAAACATCTCATACGCCTACTGCACCGCAGGTGCAAAAGGTGGCCGAACAACCGCCGTGCTAAAAGTCGCCGACGTGGCAAAGGCTATGAGAGTTTTGGAGCCGGAGCACAAGAGGGATAGCAAGTCGCAGCCGGTGATCAGGAGGCCACAGGCGGGAAAAAGATAATTCGCCTCTACAAAGAGACTTCTTTGGCCGGCGAACGGTTGACAGCGCCGCATTCTGAAAGTTGGAATTTGGATTGTGCAGAGGCGTGGCCGCAGCTCAATTGGTTAGAGCATCGGACTGTCGATCTGGAAAGGCGGTTGTAAGTGGCTTTGCGACAAGGGATTACATGCGGTTTTTAAGCCAAAAATGAGGGTTGCAAGTGGTTGACAAATAAGTAGCAAGTAGAATGTGGGTGGCTTACTACTGGCGACTGACACTTTTAGTGACACCGCTTTCAACTACCGGAGCGGGCTTATATGATGTGTATTGAGAGGTGGGAACTTAAGCGGGGGAACTTACAGGATGAATCTAGTCCGCAATGCCAACTGCGGGTCTGGTATCATACTGCGAAGAAATCGCCCTTGAATCAGTGAAAAACCGTAACAGCATCGCAATTTTGCTTTTCACACGCACCTTCCGATAGATGTTTCTTGTGTGGGTCTTCACGGTGCCGGGCTTTATGCGCAGAGACTTGGCTATGCCGCCATTTCGCAGACCCTGGCAGATAAGTGCCGCTATTTCGCACTCGCGGGGCGTCAGCTCGTACCGACGCTGCACGTAAGACCACTGCCTTTTGTCAAGCAGTACGACGGCAAAGTCATCGTCGTCTTTTCGCACCGATCTACCCGCTGGCTTATATGATTCAGACATGGCTACTTGCCCTTCTGTAATTGTTCTTGCAGACGCTGTGCCTCAGCCAGGTCTGCGGGCGATAATCCTCCGATTTGTTTGTGCAGCTCCAATGCTTGGTTTAATTGCTCCGCCGCCTTTACTGGCTGGCCGCTTTTGACGAAAGCTCTGGCCAAGTGGAAACGCGAAGCGACTTTTGCTGGTGCTGTATCAAGATAAAGCTCCAGACACTTGTTGAAGTCGGCAATGGCCTTTTCGTACTGCCCGAGTCGATAATATACCACGCCGCGAGTATCGATAAGGTCGATATACTGCGGGGCTATCTTCAGCCCTCTTTCTGCCAGCTCCAGCGCCTGCTGGTATTTGCCTTGCTCTTCGCACAATGTCCACGCCAGGTTATTCATGACGATCAGATTGTCAGGCTGGACCTTGAGGATTTGTTGATTAAGCTCCGCTGCTTCTGCGGGCCGGCCGGTTGTGTACAGCAATATGGCCAAACCCGTCATAACGCCAGGGTGATCAGGATTATTCCGCAGCACCGCTCGAAATATCCCCTCCGCCACTTCATGGGCACGATTCTCCTCGGCTGCCATCAACGCTTCAGCAATACCCAGCGGGGTGAATGTATCCTTAGGGTGTCCCTGGCACCAGGTAGCTACTTTGCCGTTCAACTGGTCCCAGAGATGCTCATCGATGAGCAAGCTAACATCAGCCAATAATGCGCCCGGGTCATTCGGGTCGGATTTGTACAGCGAATCAAACTGTTTGCCGGCTTCGTTTTTGTCGCCGCTTTTGTAAAGGGCCACCGCCAGGGCGATGTTATATCTGCGGCTTTGTGCTGCGTCTTTAGAGCTTGCCAACTGTTTTCTTAGAAGTTGCACTCCCCTTGCGGGCTGATTCGCAGCGATGTATGTCCTTGCCAGACGCACCGCCACATCGACATCGTTCGGGTCTAATTTGTGCAGATTTTCCAGCGTAGGAATTGACAGGACGGGCGATCTGGCTGCTTCAGCATTTGCCTTTAGTAATAGTAGCCCTTTGTCGTTAGGCCTTCGGATAAGGCCTGCCATCGCCGCATCGAACGCCCTTGTCGGCTCTCGCTGGCTAAGCGCTATCTCGCCGAGCAAGGCCCAGGCGCCAGTGATTTCCGGCTGTTCCTCGGTGATTTTTTGAAGAATCTGCCGGGCACTCGCAATGGCTGGAGCCGTTCCTTCCCCTAACAGCGAATTTGCCTTAAATAATCGCAGGTCAACATCTGCAGGATTTGTCTGCAAAGCCTTATCGAGAATGGTTTTGCCCTGCTGGATTCTGTCGCGATTGCCGGATGCCAAGAAAAGCGGGATAGCACGCTTTTGTGCTGCAAGGTTGTTTGGGTCTATTGATAATGCCTGCAGCAGACAATCGGTAGTCTTGTCGGCCTGGCCCAGAGAACGGTAGAAGTCACTCTTGGCTATCCAAACCGCGACGTTCTTGGGTTCAATAGTGCCGGCGTGCTCAAGGTCTTTTGCCGCCTTATTGGGATCACCAAGTTCGGCGTACGCTCTGGCTCGAAGGATGTAAGCCGGGGCGTTATTCAGCTTATTTACAATTTCATCGCAAAGTTTTATCGCGTCCTGGGGTTTACTCTGGCGAATTTTTAGCCTGACTTGCGCGGAGGTTACATCCAGTGAGTTTGGCTCCTGCACCTTGAGTCTATCTAATAGCTGCTCAGCCTCGGTGAGTTGATTTTGCTGCATCTTGAGCCCTGCCAGGGTCAGGCATATAGCGCGGTTATTGGGGTCATTTTTGAGCAGGTCTTCCAGAATGTCTGAGGCTGAGGCCAGCTCGCCGCGCCGCAAGTGACTCTGTAGTTGCAGAACCGCAAGGCTTGGGTGCTGTAGCTTTTGCTGGGAGGCCCGGCGTAAAATTTCGTCCGCCTGGGCATCTTCCCCCGCTCTGGAGAGCGCAGCCACGTACGGAATGATTGCACGAAGATCGTCCGGCGACCGATTCAATGCCTCCTGGTAGGTGGATATGGCCAATCGTAGTTCGCCGGCCCGGTCGTACGCCGCCGCCAGCAGGAGGCGACTGGCCTGGTCCTCAGGATTCGATAACAAATTCTCCTGCAACAGAGACGTTATCTGAGTATAGCGCTGCTTGAAATCTGCACCGGCGAACCAGAGTCTTGCCTGTTCGTATCGCCATTGCCAGCCATCCTGGCCCTCAAGGGCTTTGATGTTGTCGACAATCTGCTGGGCTTTTGCCGAGTCCTTGAGAACCTGTTCACACGCCAAAAGTCGGCGTTTTAGTGGAATGTCGCCAGGCAGTTTCGCAACAAGCGTTTGCAAAAGTTCGTAGGCTTTATCTTGCTTTTGCCACTGTGTGTATAACTGAGCAAGCAACAGACCCAACTCACGCTGCGTGGCAGGCTGCGTAATGCGAGTTAATGCATCTTTAATAACCGCTTCGCATTCTTCGAGATTATTCTGCCGATTTAGTAAAATCGCCAGATAGGTAACCGGCTCAAGAGCATCGGGTGAGTCCTTAATAGCTTGCTTAAGTATTGATATTGCCTCATTCGTCTTTTCCTGTGCGACAAGTAGCTCAGCCTCAGCCAAAGCAAGATTTGCCGTCGCAGGAGGTTCTTTCTTTAGTTGCGTCAACAAGTCCTGCGCCCGGCTCAGATTATTTTGCTGCATCGCAAGCTGGAACTGCAACAGTTTAACATCGGCGGCACCTTCCGCGGCTTTCTCCAGGGAGGCCAGTTGCTTTTCTATGTCCTGCCACATTTCGGCAGTCGGCGCAGTCGGCTGCATTGCCAGTAGATACATTTGAGCTCGCAGATAGTACAAAGCGGCTTCGAGATTCTGGGGCGAAAGTTGCGATGCTCTGCGAGCTTGTTCTGCCACCTCGGTCCAATTGCCCGCCCGAGCCAACAGCCTGACAAGAGCCATACGCCCAGCGAAGAAATTGGGCATCTCCGAAACCAGCCTGCGCAATTCTCGTAAGGCCGATTGCGTGTCGCCTAACCGTGATAGTCCTGTTGACAGTGCCAATCGAATTTGGGCAGATCGGTTACCCAATTCGACCGACCGACGCCACGACTTGACCGCCCCATACATATCTCCCTTCTGCTCAGCAATGAGACCCTCAAAAAATGCGACTGTTTCAGGCAGAAGGTCTTTCTCGCGGAGTTTGGATAGGCACTCTGTGGCACGGTCGGGCTGGCCACCACGAATAAATAGTTCCGCTGCTATTGGCAGAAAATCCCAGGGCTGGGAAGAAAGCTCTTTCAGGCCGGCTTCGGCTACTTCCACCATCTTTGCCTGCGACTGCGACTTCAGCGCCAACTGAGCCCAAGTTTGCCACAGTGCTGCATGCTTTGGCTTGACAGCTTGCACGGCAGCGAGATGTTCTTCTGCTTTGTCTAAAACGCCGGCGTTTATATACTCCATAGCCAGGCGAAGCCTTACATCCGGATCGGTCAGGTCCAGTTTTTCCGCCTGTTCGAGGTCGGCTTTTGCTTCAGCCTCTTTGCCGCTTTGCAGGAAAAAGCCGGCACGCGCTATATGCGCGAGCGCCGAAGAGGGATTCTTGCCCACTGCCTGATTAAACCAGTTGGCCGCCGGATCAGGAAAATCCTCCGGTCGCTGCTGCGTGAGCCGGCCTAATGTTTCGTAGGCTAATATCTGGTCGGGATGTTCTGCGATGATGTTTTTGAGTTCCGCACCTGCCTCAGCGAATTTGCGTTGTGCAGCCAATGCCAGAGCCAAAAGCCTACGAAGCTCAGGGTCTTTACTCGTTTCGATCTGTCTTTTTGCGATTAGTTCAGCCTCACCGGGGCTGCCTATTGCCAGATAGATTTCACTGAGCCGCTTGGCGGCTTCGGCGTTGCTCTTATCTATCCTCAAGACCTCACGATAAGCTGCGATTGCCTGCTGAACCCTATTCGGTTTGCTTGGCCTGATGTTAAGCTGTGCCTCGGCATACTTCAGCAGGACATTCACATCAGCCTTATTAACACCTAAATACCGCCCAAGATTACTTGCAGCGTCTTCCCACCGCTGCTGGCTATATGCTTCCAGACCAGCCGGCAGCGAGTTCTCCGCTTTTCGGCTTCTCTGCCACTTTCGCAAGCCAACAGCCGTTGCGCCAACAACTACAAAGCCGAGCAACAAAACGATCGCTAATTTCCAGTTAAAGTATCTTTTGGCCATCTCCTAACCTTTCTGATCTGTCCCTAACTTAGTAGAACTGGTGGACGAAGTCCCGAGCTATTTTCTTGACTGTTTGCCAAAATATCCATAGGTCCATTCGAAGCGAGAGATTTCTGACATATTCGGTATCATAGTGAATCCATTCCTGGAAGTCCTTGCCTGGTTGCCGAGTGCGACACACTTGCCACAGACCTGTGATGCCCGGGCGAACCGAAAGCCGGGCGTCGCGCCACCAGGGGCACAATGTGTTCTCCGATTCCGGCGAAGGTCTCGGCCCAATGACGCTCATCTGGCCGAGCAGAACATTGAGGAATTGAGGTATCTCATCCAGGAATGTGTCACGAAGGAACCTGCCAGCGGTACTGATCCGGGGGTCCTCGGCTATCTTAAACTGCGGGCCATCGACCTGGCTGATAACTCTGAGTCTTTCCTGTATTTCGCCGGCGCCCACGTGCATGGTTCTGAACTTGAGACAGTTAAATGCCTTTCCGTGTAAGCCCTGACGCTTGTCCTTGAAAAATGCCGGGCCTGGCGACGTTAGCTTTATCGCAAGAACAATAAGTGGCGTAAGGGCGCAAATAATATTAGTACAATTAAAGCTGCAACAATATCGGCAATCCGCTTAAATGCCCTCGCGTACGAAAACAATGGCCAGGTGCGGAAAGTTGCTTTGATCCCTTCTTTCCTATCCAGGCTGATGCTTCGATAATAAAGCCGATTCGCATCCTGCCTGGCCGACGCGTTCTGGCGTTCTTGCCCCGATACGTTTATCGTGACAACGCGATTTTGGATGAATTCGTTCTGATGTACAGTAGCGCCCCGGAAAACGATTGAGGAGTCTATGGCGGCACCTTCTTCGATCTTGGCGTCATCGCAAATGATTGTCGGGCCTACCACAACTGCATCTGGACCGATCTCAACGTTCTTTCCCAGCAGCACTTTGCCCACTAATCTTGAAGTAGGCGCTATTTTATTGGAGTTCTGGGTTTGAAGTTTCGGCACCGAAATCCTCGAAAGGTAAGATGCGCAGAAATTCAGCAGCCCATCTTCAGTGCCAAGGTCAAAGGCAAGACCGGCCACATCAACGGCTGAAAGCCTCACCGCAGCAGAGTTGCACCTCTCCAGAAAAGCTGAAAAATATGCGGGCAAAACGCTATCGGACAGGATTTGGTCGAGAGCGCCCCTCTTGACAAAGACATGATGAGGCCAATCGGACGGCATAGGTGCAGGTTCAACAGAATCGCTATACACCCGGCGGAAGCCAGCCACTTTGCCTTCCGCCGTCAGCAGTACCTTTTCGCGGTACGCCAGCAAATCTGGTCTGGAATTGACTGCCAGCACATCTGCCTGAGTTCCAGCAAGCACTTTGTCCAGCAGCTCTATGTTCATTTGCGTGACAAACCGCCCGTTGGAGAATGCCACCCACAACTTGCGCTTAGTTCTTTGCGGCAGGTTAGAGGACACCGGTACATTCTTGCCGTAGGATATGACCTTTGGTTTCGCACGCCACCGGAAGCGGCCCAGTGCGAGATGTTGTCGGTGCAATTCGTGAGGTTCGATGCCCCACTCTTGGGGGATGGCGCAAATAACGCTTCTGCTGCAAAGCCCGGGCAGATTCGTGTTGGTTAACCCAGCGAGAATGAGACCTGCGATAGGTTCGGTAGAAAGCGCGGCCCGAAACAAATTTTCGCCGTTATCGACCGCCGAACACGTGGGCTCGTGCACAATTACGAAGTTCATTTGAACGTGGCAAAAAGGTAAGACCCTGGCAAAAGAACGGACTTCCTATTCCTTGCCTTGCTCAGAAGGGTTGGGTTTTTCTTCCTGGTCCTGGATGGGCAGCAGATGTGCTGGAGTTGTCCGCTTGGAGGTTCTCCTGGAGCGGCCATCGCGGCCGTAATAATAGTTGTAACCGTAACGATAGAAACCTTGCTCAGCGGAAACATTTCCAAGCACGGTGCCGAGAATCCTCACGTTTATTTGCTCAAACCTTTGCTTTGCATCCTTAAGATCCGTGCGGTTGGTTTGGCCGGCAAAACTCGTTAATATCACCGCGCCTGCGAGCTTAGCCCAAACCATCGCGTCAGGAAATGCCAGCACGGGTGGAGTGTCGATAATAATGTGGTCGTACTTTTCTGCGAGCTTATTTATCTGTTGGGCGGCCATAGGCGACGCTATGAGCTCGTAGGCATTGATTCCATCGTGGGAGTGTGAAGCCAGTACGTCAATGCCAGTCGCAGGTACGGAGCAAATAATCTGGTCGAACTCGGCACCCTGGAGCACATCCTCCAGGCCTCGCGAATTTCTGGGTAGATTCAAGAGGTGCGCAATATCGGGTTTTCTCATATCCCCATCTATCAGCAGAACTTTCTTGCCCGACCTGGAAATACTTGTCGCCAGATTGACGGCGAAAGTGGTCTTGCCCTCTCGCATCCCTGGGCTTGTGACAACTACCTTCTTTGGCATTCCTCCGCTATTGAGCAGCCCCAGGTTGGCACGGATAGTCTGATAGTCTCCGGCAATCTGTTCTGCAAGGACGGCTGGTTTCACCTTATATGAACTGGTGGTAGTGCCGATTATTCGGATGCCGATACGTTTGACTACATCGTCGGGTGTACGCAGGCTCTTGTCGGCCTTATCCCTCAGAAAGGCCAGGCCACAACCGCTGGCGAACGCAAAAAAGACAAGTGCGGCAGAGAACTTAACTCGCTTATCGCTGGTCTCACTGATGTCGGCTTGAAAAGCGACTTCGACCCTGGCCGGACTTTTTCGTTCCATCTCCAATTCTCGCATACGTCTGCAGACTGCTTCGTACTGTTGCTGGTCGAAATCCGATTGAAACTTCAGATCCTCTATGTCGAGCTGTGTACGGCCAAGCTGGACGGTTTGAGTGTCTTCCACACCGAGAATATCCCGAAGGTGTTTTTCATGGGCTCTAGTTTGTTCCAGCTCTGCCTGTGCGCGAGGAGTCTTTCCTTGTTGGCTTTATCAGCCTCATTAGAAACTATGTTCTCAAAATCTTTTTCTACTTCTTTTTTTCTTTGCTCAAGACGCGATTGAAATGCAGTCAGAAGCTCCTCTTTTTGTTTGAGCACGGGATTACCTGGGCCGAAGGTTTGTCTTGCTTCAATTAGTTGCTGTTCCAATTGGACGATACTTCGAGTAAGTTCCTGCACCATTGGGTTGGAGTTAACGTATTGGGTGCGCCTTTCTAATACTATATCCGGTGTGACAGCTTGCTGCTTGGTCTGCTGGAGAAACTGCACCTGGGCTTCCAGGTTGATTCTGTTTGCCTCTATTCGAGTTAGTTCTGCCAGTAGGGTATTAACCCGCTGCAGTGCCATGTCCTGTCGTCCGCCTAAGGTCGTTGTCCCATATTGCTGTGCCATATCTCTGAGCTTTGCACGGTGATCGTCCAGCCTTTGGACTAACGTTTTTCGCTCGCTTTCCAAGGTAGCTAGCTTCTTGTTTTCATCCTCTGTGGCCCTGCCACCTTCGAGAACCATATAGGCACTTATAAAGGCGTCCACGATCTGCTTCGCCTCGTTAGCGTTTGTGCTTTTCACGGTTACTTCTATTAGCTCAGTCCTTCGAGGAGGAGCGGCGGTAATAATTCCATTTTGTATTGCATCTTTCAGTATGTTGGCTGGTTCACGATTTGCCTCGGCACCCTCAAGTCGGCGTTTGAGTTTTGCGACAAAGCCTGTTTGCTCTTTCTGGAAAAAGGACAGATTCTTGTCTGCCAGGGCATCAGCTACCCATTGCACTACTTGGTTGCTGGTGATAAGCCGTGCCTGTGTAGATACAAAGTTCTCATAGTTTGATATTGGACCTTTTTTCCCTTCCCCGGTCAGGATATTCGGTATGATGGGAGCGACCCTTATTGCGCCTGTCACGCTGTATAGAGGCTCAATCAAAAGCCAAATCGCAGGTATGCCCAAGCCGCACATCACAACAAAGACTGCCAATGCGATGTGCCAACGGCGAATAACACCCTTGAGCAGATCGGATGTGCTCTTGGTGTCGGATTCTGTTGGCACATCAAGAGTAACAGTCCTCGGTTCGATTACATGAGCAGTATATTTTTCCAGGTTATCCATTCTATAATTCCCCGTTTTTGCGCATTCACTACTGCGTTTGCCTTGTAATCACTATCGTTTCTTTTTCGGTTGGCGGTGTGGTTAGTTTCGCCAATATCCAGAGTTCTGCAACCACCGCAGCGAGAGCCAACGGCATCATAGCATATCCGCCAAAGTCGTGGAATACCTTCTCCCAGTATTCTCCACTTACGACCGTAAAGGCAAGTGCCGTGATTGCCAACCGCATCGTGTTGCACAACAAAGCTACCGGCAAGCTCGAAGCAAAAACAATCAGCTTTTCCCACCATGTGCGCTTGACCAATAGGGCCACTAAGCCGCTGATAACAAAAAAGGCAGTGACCATCCTGAGACCATTGCAGGCCTCAGCTACCGCCACGCTTGCACTGCCGATATGAATGACATTGCCTTCTTGTACAACGTTGTAGCCAATCGTTTCCAGACAGAATACCGCGGATGACGTCGCCCACCGCTGCAGAGGCAGAGCAACAGCAGTTTGTATTGGGTTCGGCCACGGCAGCATTAGGCAAAGAAACAGCAGTACCGCAGATATTTTCCCGAAGAACCGCCAGCCAAAGAGAAGTAACGCGATTGCGCCGATACTAAGCACGACAGACAACCATTCCGCCGAGCTATAGGTATAGACTAGCCCGAAGAGCCTGGTTGCCTGGGCCCCGGCAAATACAACCATGCCCCAGAAACAAGGTCTTATCCGGTATTGAGCAAGATCATTGCGTCTTGACCACAGGATATATAGAGCAAGGAAGGGCACTAAAAGTCCGCTGGAGTATTCATCGCTTCTCTGCCATGTATCCCAAAGCTCGGCAAGACCACGCCAGTAAGACCAGAGAAACGCTGTCGCAACTAGAGCGGCAGCCAGCCAAGGCAAGAGCTTCGCGTCACGGTATCGCCACCCGCCTGGTAGTTTCGCGTTCATTCTGGCCAGTGTCGGCTGCAACATCGCTTGCAGCTTGCCTATGCGGCTTCTTGCTAACCTTATAGTGTTGTTGAGCGAGCCTTTCAATCTGCTTTGTGTTTCGCATGGTATGGACTTATCTTCCACAACGGTATTAGGCGGTACAACCGCGTGGTAGTCAATTAGGCATCGTTGGATCTCACAGCCTGAGCCTATCTGCACATCATCCCACAGCACGCTGTTCTTTACGACGCTACCTTCGCCAATGCCGGCATTCCGTCCGATCACGAGCGGCCCAATGAGAACCGCATTCTTTGATATCTGTGCACCTTCCATTATCACAACTGGACCGTGAATTTGGGCTCTTGGATCAACATACGCCGTGTCGGCTGCCCACACAGTCGCTGAGTCAGTTTGTTTGCGAAGCTTCAGCTCATCGCCCACCTGCGGGTCGCCTTTAAGGTAATTGCCAATGGCAAACAGGTATTCCTTCCAATCTCGAAAGTTACCCACCGGCTTTGGCAGTTTTACAGCACCAACGGTTTTGCCGGCTCGTACCATTTCAGGTACGAGCTCTTCTTTGAGGTCAAAGTACCCAGCTTGGGGGATATGTTCCAATATTTGCGCGTTACAAATGTAGATATCAGCAGGCGAACCCATGTCTTGGGCGTTTCTGAAATCCGGATTAAACATTATCGTCAGATCACACTGTCCCTGTCGGTGGGCGAGCACAAGCAGATCAATCGGCGGCGGTGATATTATGCTGGCAGGCATTATTAGCAGCAAAGTGTCTGTTTCATAACGGGCGACATCACGGACGCATCCTGCGGTCCCAACTGGCAACGGCTCATCGAGAAGACTCACTTGCAAACCACCGGGTGGGCGGAGCGACTCCGCCATCAGTGTTCTAAGGCCACCGGAACAGATCGCCGCCTCCCTTATTCCTTGTCCAGCCAGGTGGACCAACAAACACTCCAAGACAGTCTTTTCACCTAGAGGCACAGGCTGCTGGGTGGACACGCCACCAACCGGCAGCCCCCTAAGTCACGTGGCCTAACCAGGATTATCACTTTGATGAGTCGTGCCTGAACCACTTGATCTACTCGAGGTTAGTTGCGCAGACTGTCAAGAAAACGGCGAATTCTATCAACAACCGTGTGGGGAGCCACGCCCCTTTCTTTAGGAACAAAATTCTCTAACCGACGAATGCCGGTGGGTAAATCCTTGATGTCATAGGCGACTAATATGTGGCCGAGCTCTGAAAACAGCCTCGCAATAGAGACCTGATGGTCGTTGACGGCCTCATTGTATTTTTTCAACCTGGGCATGGCGAGAAGGGGTTTTTTGTGCGCAAGTGCCATGGATATAATGCCAATTCCTGCATGACTGATTATAGCCGAGGCTTCGGCAACATACCCATCGAACGCGTCTTTGTCCAGAGAGCGGACCGCTGCAAAATTCCGCGGTTTGTACGTGGTCTGTCCTATCTGGGCAAATGCTTTTTCTTCAATCACACCATCGTCAAAGACAGCATCAATAGCTTGGACAAGGCGGTCGAACGGAAACTGGGTACCAACGGTTAGAAAAATCATACAACTGCGCCGGTGTACTCAACATCATGATACTTTTCGGCCAGTTTGGGCCACTGCACAAGGAAAAGGTCGGCAATTGGGCGGACTAGTCTGCCTGATAACGATATCCGCTCCACATTGGTAATACTGTCAAGCCAGATTATCTTTGCGCCCAACAGCCTGCCGAGAAAGCACATAATGCAGCCCACTGCCGCACCCGTGCTTATTACAACATCGGGCTTTTCACGCATAATCACGCCGATACATTTCGCCAAAACACGAATTACCCTCAAAGGATATTCGCGGTTACACTCGCCTACAGTGTAAACCTTACCGTATCTTTGGAGGTCTCCTCTGACGACATCTGTTGTCGTAACGCAGAACGTCTCATGTCCGTCCCAACTTCCGGCCAGCTTTAGTAGCTGAGTTATGTGCCCCCCTGCCGAAGCTGATAGGCATATTTTAAAGCGTAGCTTTGCCGAGTTATGCTGCGCTACTGCCATACTATTCCTCCCGATTATATGCTCACTTCTCTTTTTCAGAAATTCTGACCTTTTTCGCATAACCGAAACAATTTTCCTAATTATCACGAATTTTTGCGCACGTGCGTTTTACTCACGACTTGTCCCGGTTTTGTCGACCTGGCGAATTTGAATTCGGAGATTGGAAAGCTTCTCAAAATCGTTGGGACAGAGATCAGTTTTCGCGATCGTCTATCTCCGCGATAGTGTTCAATATGATAGAGGACAATTTGTCAATATACCTTTCATAGTTGTTGTCACTGGCTACTTGGATACGCCGGCGGCTCCGTTCTGGTGTATCATTCTGTAACTCCCACCGGATTGCCTCGGCAAATTGCTCCTTGTTATGGGCAATGCTAATGATTTCGGAGTACTGTATTGCCTCTGTGATTGGAACGGAAACAATTGGTTTGCCAGAGGCCATATATTCGAACATTTTCAACGGGTTGCATGATCGAATCCAGTCCCTCATTTTCCAGGCAAGTAGACACACGTCACACCCAGCACACAAGGAGGGGATCTTCTCATAAGGCAGCTTGCCTAAATGATGCACATTCGGCAGGGAAAGCAATTCGGTATAATCTCCTGCGGTGATCTGACCAGCAAACACGAATGATACGAACGGCAAACTCCGCGCACAAGTTACCAGAAGGTCAATATCGTTACTGGCCGCCATGGTACCAAAATAGCCCGCGATCGGTTTGGGGATGTCTCTTAGCTCAGGAAGCAGATTTCTCGAGTGGATGGCCTCGCGAAAAGGGAAAAATCAACCCCATGCGGAAGATAGTGAACATTTCTGTGTTCTTTTGACTTCTGTGCATACAATTCCTTAGAAACACAGATCAACACATCACTTTTATCGAGGATTTTCTTTTCGCGGCTTTTCAGAACGGCTTTATTGGAAGTGTATCTGCAATCGGTGAATAGATCTGACACATGGTATACCACCAAGGTGTGCTCAAACCATTCGATTAAATCTGCTGCTCTCAGATTTTCGACCCATAGAATAGGGTGTTTTATGCCAATTACCTGACACACCAGTTTCATCTGAGTCCTCAGCAACGTATTGTTGATACTGTCGATGATTTCCTTTCCTTGCAGCGGCAAGAAAAGTGGGCTGAAAACGTACATGTTTGCTTGTGGGCAGCGTAGCCATTTCAAGGTGCTTTTTATTTTTCGTGGGAATCGCTTGAATATACCTCTTTTTTCTCCGAATAGGTCTGAACTAAAGGGATTTACGTACAGTATCCGATTCTTGTCGGCCAGTCTCTTCATTATGTGGGTAGTACAACTGGGATTCATCCCCCACCAATCGCTGGGAGCGAAACAGATAATGTGATGTCCCCTGAGTTTGGCCATATTCGTGCTATCGATCATATGTACACAAGCGAAACACTCTTACCGGCGGAGGTGCGAGACAAACTACTCACCTTACGAATCATGATATTCAGATCTGCAGGGAGTTCTTCCGCTACGATGGTTCGCAATTCTTCTTCATTGTCTGGTCCCCAGCCCTTCTTACTCACGTATTCCAGACAAACGTCGCCGTCTTCTGTGTAAACGAACTGGCTATCCTGTATGGGGAGTCTGGGTATCCGCAACAGCACATTCTTTAGCAATCTTCCCATGGCAGTCAGTCCGATCACACGACCGGTCGCAGTGCGAATGCTCGTATTCTCGCGTCCCACAATAGCCTGGATAACTGGAAAGCACCGTCCGCAGGGGCAGACGCGATCACTGGGCTTGACTAAATCTCCTGTATCATAACGTATCAGGGGCATGGCATAATTCCAGAATCCTGTGGCGATGAGACGAAAACAATCCTCGTTGGGAGCAGGAGCAGGAGACAATTCTGTATAACCGTATTCAGGAATGATATGATAATTACCCTTTTCGCAAGTATGAACGTAACACACGCGTTCAGCACTACCGTAGAAATCATAGACCGGACACCTAAATGCTGCGGAGATCGTCTTTCTTTCCTCTTGTCCGAGCGTTTCAGAAGTAGTCAACACGCTTCGTATTGATAGAGATTTCCTTTGTTGGATGAGCCAGCGAGCTATTTCTCCAATGGCGGAAGGATACCCCACCAAAGCCGTAACTCGGTATTTCTCCATTGCGTCGACGTAAGAGGGGATTGTCACGGGTGAAAGATGAAACGTGGAGAGTATCAAGTCCCGCATGAGGGGATCGTAGGCATATGGTTCCAGAGAGGCGATGTTGGGCTTTACAACAGTTCTCCAGGTCAAATACGCCACTCTGTCTCTTAACCGGATTCCTGCCCAATCGAATTGTCGACGGACAAACGCGTGTTCATCGCCGATCGAGAGTACGTCACGAAAGAGAGGAAGCCGTTTGCCAGTGGTGCCACCCGTATGCGCTGCATGAAGCAGACATTTGGGAAACTTTGCAGACAATAATGATTTCCCTGCTTTCCAGATATCATTTTTAGTAAGTATGGGAAAACTATGTATGTCTTCTAAGGTTTTAACATCTTTGACCTTTATGCCTCTTTCGTCCATCAAGTTTCGGTAATATGGCACATACTGATAGCAATGCTTGACCACACGTTGTAGTAGATCTAACTGAATTCCCTGCAATTGGTTCTTTGCTAGCCACTGTGTTTTATTTAGCCATCGTCGACGAATCCAAAATGAGGCCGTAAATCGCTTTACAAGCAGACTAGCTGCACCTTTAGCCAATATCTTTAAGTTCATATTGTCCTGTGCTTTGTGGGTGAATTGTGAAGTGTCAGGAGCATCTGCGACTCGTCAGAAGCGGGGGTTCACAGGTCTACTTTCTAAGGGTGCAAGTCTCATTTTACGTAGTTTTTCATGCTGAACAACGAATCTGCCTATAGGTATTCCAGAATTCGTTCCACAGTCCGGATTTGACATAGCAGCGAAAGTTGAGAATCCGCTGTCCACCTTCACGTGACCAACGCATACCACTGCGACACAATCGCGTTTTCACAATGCTCTTGCAGGCCGCCTCGACAGGTCCACTGCCTACCGGAAGGCCGCGGCAGCGAAAGCAAGCGTACGCCATGCGGTGCTTGTTGCGCTGCAGGAATGTCCGTTCTGCAGCCAAAGATTCGCGGCGGCCTCGGCTGAGCCGGAGGGTGCGGCCGTGGTAGTCCATAGATCGCAGCACCGCTTCGACACCGCCGTTCTGTTCCAGGAGTCTGGCCTTGTACTTCAAGTACCAGCATTGGCCATTCTTACTGCTCTTGCCAAACAAGGCCTCCGCCGCTTTAGACAGGTGTTCTTCGGTATGATAGAAATCCACCAGCTTCTCATAGCTGTCGAATCGCTCGTTGTGGTCGGCATAGTTCCACAAGGCGCGATGACCGTCACATAACAACAGCTTGATGATACGAGGGTCCAACTTGTTCTCCAGGATATCCAGATGTTGCTCAAAGTCCCGTTTGAAACCTACCGCTCCGTTCCTGCGGCATCCGAGCACAATAGTGACTGCAGAGGCGTTCGGGGCCCTTCTGATCGTTCTGAACGGCTCCATAGAAGGAAATCGCCCCAACCATCGCATTCTTGTACGTGGCGTTCTTCTGTTCGGCTTGCTGCTGGCGTGGTCGTTCGCACGGTCGCCCTCGACATGCACCTGGCTCACGCAATAGAACATTGGCGCCATCCATACTGGCAACCATAACCCGAGTCTGCTCCGGCAGCTCAATCTGCAACTGAATCCTTGCGTCCAGGATTTCCTTATGAGGCTCGATCTCCTGGGAGACTTTCTCGACGATGTGCTTGACCGCCGTAGCCGAGGGCCTGAACAACGAACACAATCGCAGCAGTTGTTCGGTTTCTTCAGCCGTCATATGCGCCACGGCAAAGCAGACGGCTTGCCGTACGTCCTCTGTGGCAAAGTGCCCATCCATGTCCCAGAAATGGTCTAACGGGACATAACTGGTCCCGCCCGTATCAGCTTGATAGAGGCTTCGTTCGATCGGGATCGTACCGAAGGACGTCAGAAACGTCTTGGTGCTGGTGGCCTTGAATCTCAGCCTCTGTCCCTGCCAGGCAACCAGAGGTTCTTTGACATCGTAGTGCTCCAGGAAGACCTTGTAAGCCTGTCGGGCCGCATGGGAGAAGGACGCCTGCAAGGCATCGCTGACCTGTTGAGCCAGTTCGGCCGTCAACGTACGCGTGTCCCACTGTTGGCCAAACTCCGTCATTTTCTGTTCAAACTGCTCCGTTGCCACCTTGATTAGATCGGATACAATCATCGTTGGACTCCTTTCACTGAACCGCAAAGCTATCTATTACAACAACTTGCAGCTCCGCAAAAAGGAGTCCAATTCCGTCGGAATCGCTCAAATCCTACGTAAAATCAAACCTGCACCCCTTTCTAATGAGACGATAGGCACATTCGGCTGCGTGCCAGATTTTTTGAACGATGCGGTTTTCGCATATCTCAAAAGCACCGATATGGAACACTTCTTTTCCTCCCATACGTTTCTTAAACAAATACCCTTTGGGATTCGATTTCTCATCGATGCCCCCCAAATCATAATATTGCATGCCCAGTTCTTTTGCCCGGAGATAAGCCTTCCACCAAACCAGATAGGAGGAACCACACTTCAAACCCTCGGGGGTATTGGCTGTGATAAGTGGTATGGCCGTGATCCCGAAATGTGAAGTTGCATGAGCGCTAATGGGTTCATTTCCATGGTATGCAATCAATATCCTCGCTTTATCTTCTTCTGCAAACAACTTCTGCGATTCCGCAAAGTCATCGGCATCGATGCCACGGAATCCCTTTCTTTCCTTTGCCTGAGCGTACAATCTCTTCAATATATCAAAGAATTCCTCGCTTGTATCTTCTTTGAACTCTATATTCATTCGTTCAGCTTTTCGAATGATTCTCCTCGCTTCACGATCTATTCTCGATAGAATCTGTTCAGGACTATCAGCCAGAGAGACTATCATCGTATGATAAGGTGGTTCACTCATCATTCTTTGAAAGCCGGCAGAAGAAAACAAACCGATCCACCGCTCGCCATGATCATCGTTTTCAATGTTCGGAACCAATCGTAACACATTCACTATAGGACATAGAAAGGCTTGCCGCAATTGGATCAACGCCTGAAGAACTGATGATTCATCGTACGGCGTAACCTGAATAAGAGGTCCTGACTGGATGTACCCGATCGTTAACCTCAGCATTGGGACCCTCTTTATCCGCACTTGCCCCATCAGAAGCGGAGAATCATTGTCGTCAACAATAAGAATCCTACTGATCCGTTGTCTGGCACGCTCCGCTCGGACTTGTTGGTATTCCCACGTTTGATAAACTGAATAGTCCGTGAAATATTCCGAATTCCTTCTCCATTCTGCATAGCTGACACCGTCAATATAGACATTCATGTTCTGATTCCCTATTGCGTTGATCTCTCCGGGCATTTATTGGGAATAATCACCGTATTGGCCTGCATTGGGATTTACCATAAGACGATTGCCTGATCCCCTGGGAGCTTGCGGATCGAATGACGTAACCCCCTGACATAATGAAGCCAAGAATAAGCTCCTACACAGGTCAACACAAACTCAATCTTCCACGTATCCGGCGACATGGAAAAACGACCCATCACTGAATCTTCGGACATCGGATTTGCCAGTGTTGGGTCCAGGGTATAAATCCTCTTGTATCCTGCCTCTCGCGCCATGCGAAGTACCTCTTGATTATACGAACCAAATGGCAAAGCCAAATCTTCGATCGAATTACCGATTAACTGTTCAAGTCGATGCTTTGAATCAATCAACTCTGCCTTCAATGGGTCAGGCCGGATTTTCGCAAGATCAGGATGACTCAACGTATGCGAGCCGATGCGGATCAGTGGATTCTTCGATACAACCATAAGTTGCTCAGCCGTCATAGTCATTTCAGTCGACTCCGGATGGCCATACCACATTTTCCAGTGAGGCGGGTAGCCGAGATTATCCGTCACAGGGAAGATGGCAGCGGGAACTTGATAATGTTCAAGAGCAGGTAATGCATTGTTCAGCAGATTGGCAAAGGCATCGTCGAATGTAATACATACCTTCGGTAGATTTGCCCGCCGAGATGGTAGCGCCTTTAAGAAAGCAGCTACTGGAGTAGCTCTCGTTGCTATTTTTGACATTTGCCACTCGAACGCTGGCTTTTGCTTTGCTGTTATACCGTGGTAGCAAAGCACCACTACCCTGCCGTGCCCAAACCGACCAGGGCAGGTTATTGCCCACCAGCATATAGCAAAACCAAGGTACAACAGCCGTTTCAGAAGGCTTCGTTTCCTATAAACACCCATGCATTATCGGCAAGAAAGCCTCTACATCATACCCGCACTACGCTTATGGGCGGTGTGCCGGAACGGTCCTATGCTAACTAATGCGACAACGTCGACTGCAACGTCAGGTGCCGGTTAAATCTGGTTTCGCAACCTGATGCCAAATAAGTTGCCCATTACGCTTATGTGTCCCATAACCAATCTTTTTGAACCCAGCTTTTTCGATACCCCTTATTGAGGGCAAGTTCCAATCGCTGCAGTCTATAAAGAACCACTCAGCACATTGACTGAAAAGAGTCCGAGTGATGAAGGACATCATAGCAGGAAAAAGTCCTAATCCTTGAAACTCTGGTAAAGTTGCACAGTGCAAAATTACATACTACGTAGGTGCCAAAGGGAAAAACCACGAACTCACCATATTTCCTTGTCGGCTCCACCCAGCATTTACCAGTTGTCCATGTAATCGGCCTATCCAAAGTGTTCCTCCGCGTTCAAAGACCTTTTCAGCATCCCACCCCAAACTTCGTTTTTCGTAAGACAGTTCTTTGCGTAAAGAAGGGCTAACATCTGACCATGCTAAAAAGTGTTCGATCCTATAACCTGATATTTCGACGCTGTCAACTTTTACTGTCTTGGAACTTGCCAAAGTGAACATTATGTGATGTATGCCCATTATCTTGCTTCGTACAATTCGGTAGGCCGTGATATAAGCCAATGGCAGATTTCTGAATAATGCGTGTCTAATAGTCTGAAATTCGTGTTTCATTAGGTCACCTTGACTAACAGGCGTAGGCGTATCCAGGATTTCCACAAGGGACGTCGTGAAAGTGGCAACATAGGTGCCAGCCGATTGAACCAGATTCTGAAGTACAACAGATGCAGCAGGTGAGCCGCTCTGAAGAGTATACGTGCCCGCAAACGGCTGGCCAGCTGATTTCTTGCTATCAGAACACAACACATCGGTTGTTCGATACCTCCCAGTTGCACCATATAATCGTAATGACCGGTGCCTGCTTCAATTCGGTGAATGCCTTCGGAAATAGCCTGTTCGATCATCTTCAGCATACCGATACGGCCAAGGCCGCATCGATCCCACTTTACGCCGGTAGCTCGGGCAGACAAGCGTGCGTGATAACAGTCACCAAACGAATAGCCGTACACGTAAAAAACTGCTTCCCCGTTCACCACTAACTGCATTAACCTCAACCTACCGAGACGGGCCTGCGCCTGGATAAGAGCCGCATTGAAATCGGCGCCTCTTGGCCAGTCGGCGAAATGTCCCAGCTTACCCTTAGCCTGCCATTGGAGTCTATGCATCTGCATGAATTTTTTAAACTCCACCTGTGCTTGCGCAAGATCACTGATCACATTGAGCTTGACCTCAAATTCCTTGGTTAGTTGATTCATACACCTGCGACAGTTTCTTTGTTGGTTTTTGCTGAGCGAGTTAATGTACGCGTCGAATGTGGATGGAAGGGTGAAGGTAGTGCATGTAGAGCGAGGGATATGGTGGGCGATTACCGTTTGCTTTGATTGGCCCCACAAGTCTCACGCAGGGCTACCATTCCACCGTAGTTTCCTGTCAACAGACCAAATAAGACTGCATCACACTTCTGGGTATCTGTCAGATATTCTATGGTCTGGCCAAAGATCTCCTCTGCGTATTCAGATTTGACAGGAGGATTGACCATGCACATAGTAAAGTCAGAGCCAACTACCTTGGCTATCCGTAGCCATACCGGACCCAACCAGATCCGCTCGATAAACAAAGGGATCAGCCCCACGAGTTGTTTTTCCCTGCGGTATACAAATACACACAAGCTCCTGCCCGCACCATAGTGTTCCCACCATATCCGGCACCAGTCATACGACAGGTAGATATCACCACCGATGTCAATGACAAATTGGTCCCACTCCTGTTGCATGCCGGCCAACTGTTCGAAGGCGGTGTGAATCCGGCAAGAAAGTGCTTCAATCAGTCTTTCATCTGCCACCTGCGAATTAGTACCTGTGCAGGGCTTCATAGTCTTGGTTCTGTCCCAAATAGGTAGAAGCGAAGCGCAGCGGTAGCCAGCCTTGCCTTGAGCTGCGAATTCCCCTCAATCTTGAAGAGCCGCCCTATGCTCCACACGATGGAACTGATAGACATGGACACCAGATAAACTGCCCTTGCCCCAAACCAGCCAAATAAGCCGCGGTGCTTGCGGTAAAAGATGAGCATACTCTTTTGAAACTGCACATACGTCTGCACTCTAACCAAGTCGGTGCTTTTGTTTCCACCGTCTCGGTGTATGATCCTGGCTACGGGGGTGAATACGCACCGCCAACCTGCTTTCCAGAAACGAAAACACCAGTCAGTCTCCTCTGCGTAGATGAAGTAATCCTCATCCATCATGCCAACCTGTCGGATTGCCTGGTTTCTGACGAACATAAACATACCTGACACTACATCCACATCACTCTCTGTGTCGCGGTCCCACCAACCCATGTTGTCACTGCCAAAGAAACGCGAACGGGGAAAAAGGCGACGAAGTCCGGTCTTTTGTACGATCAGATTACGCAGTGAGGGAAATGCAAAGCAAGTACGCTGGACTTTCGTTTCGTTTTCCCACACTTGGCACCCGACTATTCCCACATCCGGATGTAAATCGGCAAAGGCCATCGTTTTCTCTATCGCCCTATCCAGGACTATTGTGTCCGGATTCAACAGCAAAACATGCCGTCCCTGGGCAATCGCCATACCCTGATTGTTAGCTGCCGCGAAACCGCGGTTTTCTGGGTTCTTAATCAAGATCGCCTGTGGGAACTCTCTTCTGACCATCGCCGCGGAGTCATCGGACGAAGCGTTGTCAATAACAATCACTTCGAAAGTGATGGCTTGCGTCTGCTCGTACACCAACCGCAGGCAATCCCGCAGGAAATCCCGCGTGTTCCAGTTTACGATGATGACGGACACACCCAAGGTCTTCATTCCGTTGCGATGCCGAGTTCTGAAAGGGAACAGATCTTCAGTTGAGATTCTTGGGCCGTTATGATGCACCTTTGTACCGCTTCCATGACATAATCATCCACACTGCTCGACGCTCGGTCGAAATCGTGTGCCAGTACTACTGCTCCTTTCTGAATCCTGGTCCACTCCCGACTGAGCCGGTTCCTTATTCTTTCCTCCGCCCAGGTATCACCGATATCCGCAGTCCAAAATATGATCGGGACCCCTTTGCTCCAAAGATAAAGCAGCGTAACCAGGTTCAGCTTGCCATAGGGCGGCCGAAACGGATATATCCCTTTGCAGGTTCCCAGTGCTCGGTCGATGGCCTGCCAGCCTTTCTTGATGTCGCGGATGCTCTGCCACGGCCAAACCTTCCAGGCGTGCAAATGATTGAATCCGTGGGAGCACATGTCATGTCCTTCCGCTACGATCCGCCGCACAATTTCTTCCCGCCCTCCAATGTTCCGGCCCAACAGGAAGAAGCTCGCTTTCAGCTTCTGCTCAGACAGAATCTTCAATATCTTAGGCGTCAAACGATTCCCCGGCCCATCGTCAAAGGTCAAAACGATTACTCTGCTGATCAGAGCTTTTGTGGCTAATCTCCTGCGCTGCCACCCTCCGTACAGCCATGGTATGGTCACATAGGAATTAACTGCCGCCAAACAAATAACGGCAATCAGGAGCTGAGTCATAGAAATAGCTTCAGGAAAGTAGGTCTTGTCTATCAATCGTTCCCAGACCGCAGGGTAAACATCCAAAGCCGGGATGATCCAGAACTATTTGTAGTGGATGAATAATAACGAACCATCCACATGGCAATCGATGATTCTCTATTGCGTGTCCTTTGATGGCGAAAATCCCCGGGTTGAATGCGGCCTGCCACTGCAATACATCGGGGAGACTCTGCCCGCAGATTTCCACAAGCTGGTTCAGGTCTTTCAGAATAGACCTCGCATCTTAATGGAATTTCGTTGGTGTTTCATTTTCAGAACAAGCCCTTTTGATGGTTTGGGCTGCTCCGCTGTTTTGCTTTACTGCTTTCTGCAAATTCCTTCGCCAGAACCGCTTGATCCAGGCAAATAGCCTTATCTTATGAAGGAACCAGGTCAAAGCCAGTGTGAATCCGGAACTTAGGGTATTCAGGATATTGATAAGAACGGGATAAAAACGAGGAGCAAAAAGATACGCCGGAGCTTCGAGAAAAAACCCCGAACCGAAACGCTGCTTGTATGGGGCGTCACCAAAACCGTAATCGTAAATTTCGACCGACTCAACCGCAGTCAGTTGCTCGAAAATCTTCAGTTGAAGTATTGTCCCCGGACTACAAAACCTCCACCGGGGATCAAATCCTGCTTGCTCGGCGAAATAAACCTTTCCGTAAACACAACCAACCTCAAAAGCGACCGGCTCGCTGCCCGCGTACAGAACATAGATACGCAACCTTCCATCTCGTGCCGCCTGGTGGCATAGTGAACAAATCAAGGCATTCTCTGTAAATCTAAGTCCCAGACCGCGCTTATAGGTGGCTGAGAATATTTTTTCCACGATCTGCATTGCATAATTCAAATCGCTCTCGTCCCGATAACATACGACCCTGACAGGACCGGCGCACGCTCTTTATAGATTTCTACTGCATCTTGCAATGTCACGCTGCTGTTTTTTGGATATCAGTCCGCCTGGTTGTTCCTGCTCGCCGGTCAGAAAGGTTTGCCAGTGGGGCTGAATCAAGGGGATAAAGTTGCGGCATATCAGACTGGGTATCTTGCGGACCTGCCGGTGAAAAACAGAATCGGTCCGGAGATGATTAAAGAAGATTACCTCCACTTCGTGCTGCCGTAAAACCTTCATTAATTCCCGAACCAGCAGCCCACTGACGCCCTCATCTGGTTGACCGAGGATGCCGCCATATACCACCGTCATACAGCGGAGTCTCGGCTTCAGGATTGTTCTATACCCCGCCCGCAAGGGGATGGCACGCCTCTCCAGCCAGCCTATAGACCATGGCACGAGGCTGGTCGTTTTGTTTGAGTATCATAATCAGCGGCCTACATTCATCTTCGGCAGCCTGCAGGACGGACAGATACCGGTCAATATCGGCGTTGATCACCGGATACGGTTCATTGGCCTGCATCTTTTCCCAAATCGGACGGACGGTCTGAATTCCTTCAAGGTCTCTCACAGTAACCACTTCTAACCCTTGGTCACTGGAATTTTTCCCATTTCTTGCCATTCTCTTTTTATAATAGGAACCAGAGGTTTGAACTATGCTACCTGTTCACTGTCCGATAAATAAGGACACGCTGACTATTAAGTCGACTATAGTCGAAAAATACTCTTAACCAGGGAAATCCGCTAAAGACATGAGCGTATGTGGCATTCATATAGATAATTACCAATGGCTTCCATAGGGCGATACGTGCTCTCTCTATGTTCTCGATGACATCTCTTAGAGTCTCTGGGCCAAAAGGATTGAACATGAAGAAGATCGTTCCCTCACTGAGATCCGCAGTCGCAGCGTCCATGTTCAATATTTCAATTGGGGCGTGTGGTCTCCGGAGCGATTGAGCATTGGATTTAGAAACCTCTGAAAGGAACTTAGAGATCTCAATCCCCACTACTCTGCTTACATGACAACGTGCGAAGTGGCATAAGGCTCTGCCTTTACCGCAACCTAACACAAAGACAACATCATCAGGTTTTGGTTTAACCAGTCGTATGATTCTCAAGATAGAAAGAATGTGTGATGGTTTCGAAGTGGAATGCATCCCGATTTCTACCGCGATCTTCGGGCATGAAAGGTAAGCCCCTCGAGTGTACGTGTAGCCACCAATCACCAATTACGGAATCCATCTTACGAGCAAGGGCGAATATTGTCCGTTTCACTGTTTTTCTCAAGCCGCTCTTATTATGCTTTGGCATAGCTGGCGGGATTCTGGGACCCATTTGAGTGAAGAACCTACAACGCCCAATATGAAGTAGAGTAAGGACATTGTTTGCCCACAAAGACCGTCGGGTATGTCTATGTCTCTATTTGGCATAGGTTTTTAACCCGCCGTTTAGTTGGGGTATCTTTGCGGCGGCGTTTCTCCGCTGGGTTAGGTTCTGAATGACTGCTGGCGTCCAATGACGCAAACGCGCGGTTGCCGGGCTAATACTGCCGATGATTGCCAGGAGTAAATACCATAAAACATAAATCTGCCCAAAATAGGACACCCCGAGAAAATTCATGCAGTGAACAAAGAGGCTCACCCCCAGCGCCCAAAACAGAGCCAGTTGATATCGATCACCCGTTGAAATGCGCCATGAACGGCCGATACCACGAAAGGCCAGAACGATGATTGTCACAAATAGGGCCAGAGTCAAAAATCCCCCTTGAACCCCCTCCCAAATGTACTGGTTGGTTATATCGAAGAGGCCTTCCCAGTGCAGTGTGGACCTGATACCAATCAACCACCACTCCCCAAAGTGCTTTATAGCCTGATCGATCAAGAGATAACGGTGATAGCCGGTGGAGCCACTTACAAAGTCGATCCGTGCTATCAAATGCCAGACAGGCGTCTTCATGACCATATGCAGTGCCACCAGGATGAACAGTGCCCCCCAGCGGATTAGTTTCATATAATGGCGAAAAAGAACATCAGGCCACCCATAACTCCACAGTAAACTGCTGCAAGAGGTGTGCTTGATGCACAAAGGAGCACAATGGCCATGGATGTAGCTAGCCCAAGCACAGACCAAAACCAACCAGTAGTCCGGCCCTTCCACCACTGCGCGGCAAACAGCGGCATCAACGCTGCCCAAAAACAGCCAGCTAAGATGGCGTGTGAGTAAGCCCCCTGACAGCGCACCTTGCCTTCTCGGATATGGGTGATTTCCGGCACCCCACCAAAGATCGAAAACAGATTTCCAACCCGTTCTGTTTTCTACCAGAAAAAGAACAGCTACAGGGATACTTATAATAATACAACCCAGGGCCAACCGGTCCACATCTTCCCAATCGTGGATCAGGTAGCGGAAAAGAAAATACATCCCCAAGGCATCAAAAGCGAAGCCAAGTCGGTTCACAAAATCAGAGATAGTCCCCATGAGAAGAGTATTCATCACAATCGCACTGATAACCCAGAGGACCATGGCTGTATCAAGCGGCTTCCAAAGCAGGTCTTTCATCTCGCCGCGTAGCATTATTCTTGTGGCGCCGAACAGGACCATGATCCGCAGCAGATTGAAGTCGAGACTGAAAATAGCAATTTTTTGTACCGAAGAAACAAAACAGGCAATAATGATCATCGGCAGAATGGCCCACCGCCGCGGCAGCAGCAGCATCGCCACGCCCAGGATGATCACAGCGGCCAGACCCAGTGGATGGATGTTGGTTACGTCCTTCCACTCCAGTGCGCCGAAGCCCTCTGGTATGTCAGTCTCTGGATCGAGCATGCTCAGACCTGCTGTTGTTTACGCACTTGAAAGTTATCGTGTTTCAGGGGTAGGACAAACACCTGCATATGGCGTCGTTTCATCAGTTGCTTAACGAAAATACGCTTGAAAGTGCCGAGAAAAGCCCTAATTTTCTCCTTCGCTGCCAACTGTGACCACCAGAGACCCAAACAACCTTGTCCCTTCATAACGTGGCGATGGCACCCCCATCAGCCGCAATGTCAGCAAGCGACACCATAGCGCCCCTATTGCGGCGTTTTGTCCGGGCCGGCACGCCGGCAGAGTATCCGGCCCGCTTGATTCCAAAACAGGTACCCCGCCTGTCGTGCATCCCACAGAAACTGTTTTCCCCACGTGGTCCTCGCCAGCACCACGGATAGCCCCGGCTGGCCCCGCTCGACCGGACGATGCCAGGCATCCGCCACGGCGATATCAGCGTACTCTCCCGTATGATCGGCGCAAACATAACACCGCCACTGCCGATATTTCTGTAAGATTTCCCCCCACGACTGCTCGTAGGTCAATTGTCGTGTTTCAAGCTCTCCATTACGGGAGAAAACGATCGTGGTCAGCCCCGGCCAGCCGCGGCCCCGATAACGCACACTTCGTACTGCCGAAGGGTCATCGATCCCCATCGCCTGGAGCATCTTCAGCGTTCCGATCGTAGCGGGCGTCCCGGCACAAAAAAAGGCGATCGTCAACCCTACCTTTTCCGCCAGTTTGGGGCGAACGCGTAAGGCCTTTTGCACAGCCGCTACGTCACAGGGCTTACCGATAAATACACATGAACCCGGTGCTTCCTCGATCATCTTTAGCCCATCGCACGGACTGGCTGGTGCATAGCGTGACCCTGCCCCTGCCAGCAATGCCTCTCGTGTGGCGCTCAAAACCGTATGGTTGAGATACGGCACATCCTCCCGCGCTTTAATATGCAGTACCCCGTGCATTCCACCCTTTTCGATGGCATGCAGCGCCAGTGCCGTCGCCACTCCTCCGCTGGCTCCCTCGTAGCGAATCTTCGTGTCGGCGGCATGGCCTTCCCAGACCTCCAATACAGGCCCCCACGCTGGCAGCAATTCCTTGATCAACCCCGGCGTGTGCGGATCACAGCCTGACACCAGTTCTATTCCAGGACAGACCTGCAAGGCCTCGCCGGATCGCGGATCAGAGGCTTGTCTATTTCGAAAGCGGGGTTGGCGGCCATACTCAAGGGTGTCAATCATTTCAATCTCATCGGGGCTGATATACGCGCACGCTCCGCAGCCGCAACACAATTGCCATGCTGCGACATCTTCAATCGAAGAGATTTGTTTCATGTATTTGAAACCAGCAAGGAGAATGAGCCCACTTTCCTGCTACTTACCAATAGCTACTTCACACGGGATCAAAATTTAGCGCCGATGGGCACGCGGGAACTCAAAATGAGATATTGTCAAATGTTGTGGATAAGATTTTTTTCGGCCCAACAGCGGAGGCACTTCGCGGGCTGTTTGGATCTTTTCATCAGCCCAGCCTCCAAAGCCAGATTCAGCAAAACTCTGACACTTGGCTCTGCCGTACATCTGGCTTCGGCTGGGGGGTGATGACATCAAAACAGCCTCGCCGAAGGCGATTCCAATTTCTTTCTGCCTGTCCAAGTTGAGCCGGTAATGATTCAAGCGGCGACCTCCTTGATACCATCTACAAATTTCATTCCTTCAATGATCTCACCGAGCAGCTCCTTGCCATTAACCGATGCCAGCGTCTCTCGGCGCACTGGGCCAACTTGAACACCATCGTCAGACATGTTGCCCGACTCCCACAGCCCTTGGTCCGAGCCGTCCGCAATCGAACCGTCGCAAAGGTCGATTCGATCGGATTGGTCGTCCGCAGGTGAACCCAATGCTCAGCCGGAAAGTCGTAAAATGTCAGCAGAACATCCCGATCCTTCACCAGGCACTCCACCGCCTGGGGATACTTCGCCTGGAACGTACTTATGAACAGGCTCGAATGCCTTCTGGGCCTGCGAACGGGTCTCGGCCATCCAGATGTCATGCAGCATCGCTTTGGCCTTCGACTGAATCGATTTGGGCATCTTGTTCAGCACGTTGGCCGTCTTGTGGACCCAGCAACGTTGCTCTCGTGTCGCCGGATAAATCTCCCGCAGGGCCGCCCAAAAGCCCAACGCGCCGTCTCCAGTGGCCAGCCTTGCAGCCTGTGATAAACCGCGATTCTTGACATCCAGCAGCAGTTCTCGCCAGGATTGAGCCGATTCCCGATAACCCTCGGCAATGGCAATCAACTCCTTCCTGCCGTCTTGCGTGGCCCCCATGAGCACCAGGATACACTGCTTGTTATTGCCAGGATCTTCCAGGCGGATGTTGAAGTAAACACCATCCGCCCAGAGGTACACGTAATACTTGTCTGCCAGTGAACGCTTCGACCAGGTGGCCCATTCCTGCTGCCAGGACTCCTTGAGCCGAACAATGTTGGTAGCCGATAAGCCCTTTGCCTGAGGCCCTAATAACGCCTGCAAGGCCTCGCTAAAGTCCCCGGTGCTGATACCTCTCAGGTACAGCCATGGGATCAGTTCATCGATGCTCTTGGTCCTTCTTAGGTACGGCGGCAGAATCTTACTGGAGAACCGCATGGGTTGGCCGTTTTCATCGATTCGTTTGTCATTGACCCTGGGTTGCTCGACCTCGACAAGGCCTATACCGGTCTGAATCATCCTGGCCGGCAGGTGACCGTTTCGGACGACCAGCCGGTGGCCATGGTCATCCCGCACGTGCTGGTATTCGCCAATATATTCGCCCACTTCGTTTTCAATGGCCTTAGCCAGCATCTTCTGTGCCCCTTGCCGCAGGATGTCGGTCAGAACATCCCGGCTGGTCATTGACATCACCTGGGTGTTTGTCGTATCCTTTTCCATGTGGCGTGTCCTTTCCTTTAAGACAATAATCTCTCAAAACCTACAAGGATACGCCGCTTTCTTCATCCGTCCATCCACAACTTTCGGTTATACCTCTCTCAAAATACAGGAAGGTAAAAACTACTCACTTCTTCAATATTTAAAGAGTCGTCAAGGGGAACAAAGTACAAGTTGAATTTCTTTAGCGTTCTGCAAAACCCTAGTTCTGACAAAAGATTCGAATCAACATATCCAGTATTGGGAATAAAGACGGCATCAACCTGCCCCCAGAAGGGGTCATGTATGACACCGTTCCAGAACCTATGGCATTCTTCCCGAGTAAGATCACCAAAGATCATATGTTCAATATACGCATTAGAAGTGTCATATTCACCCAACAGTCTATTGGTGGAGATGTGAATAAGAGCTCTCACTCGATGTTCCTTTTGAAAGACCCATGTACGCGTAAGGATTCTTTTGTACAAAGCATACAGGATATCTTCCACCGACAACACTTGACTCAAATTGACTTTTTGCGTTACCTTTTCAATGAGAAAATGGCAGTCGTTTTTCATAGACGGATCGAATACTCGAATATTGAGGATGTTCTTTCTTGAAAAACGACGAATAGCAATTTTTGGGGTAGTCATCATTTCAGTAAAAGTGTTGACACGGAATGCATTTTCATTGAGACGTTGAAATGTTTTTGTGGTGGCTTTGTCAGCTCTTGAATTGGCATTCGTTATAGAGAAAACACCGTGGTAGCCTTTCTCCCTCGCCTGCTTCAATAGCTCTTTCTGGAGTTTTAGACCAATTGCCCTTGAATTACTATTGTGATTTGCTGTCCACCATCTACTTAAGACGACAGGGTATATCGAGTTGCCATACAGAACACGTAAGGGAATATAACTCAAGAACCCTACTAAGCTGTTCCGGTGTTGCAGCCCAAGACTTAATGAGGGGTCTCCGTTAGGCTTGTGGATGATTGCGCCGAGTGCATCTGGTGTGAATTCAACACAGGGACGATCCCAAGTATTCCGCATCAGTTCACAAACGTCGACGAGACTTGGGCTATGGATGTAGGTCTCTTCCGGCCTCAGATGACTTATATATGTCACTATCAGTCCTCATTGTAACATACTGTAAACGCATGTTTTCTATAAACACATTCTTTAATAGGACGGCGAAGGTAACGCAAGAATCTTATGCTAATGATTATCCGAGCTTTTTGAGCGTGGGATAATCCACTTTGCCCGTCGCAGTTTTAGGAAGACTTTCAACAATTTCGACGAAATGGGGAATCATATAATGTGGCAACCGCTCGGAACAAAAAGCAATGACTGTTGAAGGCAGTTCATTCAGTGAAGATGTATAGTCATCAGTAGGAATAATAAAGACCTTAACCAGTTGTCCTGCCGCCTCATCTGGAACGCCGATTGCGGCCGCTTCTTTCACCCAGCCGGTTTGGAAAACGACTTCCTCTATCTCCGTTGGGCTGATGCGGTGTCCGTAGCATTTGATCATGCCGTCTTTTCGACCTACAAAATATAGAAAACCATCTTCATCAGAATACACAAGATCTCCGGAAAAAACCACGTGTTCGAACGTATTGCTCTTGTCCTCGTCCCAGGGGTAAGGTCTGAACCGTTCGGCGGTGGCGTCCGGACGTTTCCAATATCCCAGCGATACGGTTGGCCCCCGATGTACTAACTCACCTTCTTGGTTGGGACCACATAAATCACCTGTCTCTGTTACCACCATGATTTCCGTATTGGGAATGGCTTTCCCGATTGATGTCGGCCGCTTTTCCAGTTGTTCGGGAGGGAGAAACGTAGAACGGAATGCCTCTGTCAAACCATACATAAGAAAAATTTGGGTCTTCGGCAGAGATTCCCTTAATTTCCGCAAAACGGCGGTGGGTACCGATCCTCCGGAATTCGTTATGTAACGTAAATGTGGTAGGGGGGTTCGCCCCAGCAATGATCGAGCCAAAAGAGCCCAAATCGGTGGGATACCGGCCAAGCCAGTGATTTCATGTTGGGCCAAGGCGTCCACGATATCGTTGGGGAACTTAAAGGCATGAAAACGGTAGAGGCCCCCTTAAGCCCACATGGTAATCATTTGATTTAGCCCATAGTCAAAGGACAAAGGCAGTATCCCCAATAGACGGTCGGTTGGTCTTAGATCCAGATAGTCCGAGATAATCCAGCACCCGGCAATAAGATTCTTGTGAGATATCATCACACCTTTCGGAAGGCCGCTGGGTCCCGAGGTATAAAGAATGGCCGCAAGGTCATTTTCAATGCCGTAATATGTCCGCCTCAGAGTTCCATTGTCTGGAAGGTCTTCAACGTGAATCACTTCGACAATGTCGCTGCATTTCGGGATGATTTCGACTATGCTCTGGTGTCTTGCTTCAGTAGTAATCAGTACTCGTGCACCGGAATCTCGCAGGATATGTTCTACCTGCTGGGGCAATAGTAGGGCGTTAATCGGGACAAACGCTCCTCCAGCTACCGATATGGCCAGAATCGTCACAGCCTGATGAGTGTCATGATCCAAGAAAAAAGCCACCCGATCCCCGCGTTTGATCCCGATCTGTTGCAGAAGATCGGCCAAACCTCCTGCTTTTTCTGCTAATTCACGAAATGTAAGGATAGTTCTATTATCCGCTACTGACGGCTTGAGGGGTTGTTGCTCTAATGAACGTAAGAAGACATGATGAAGCAAATAATCGTATTTCATCGAGATTATCCTATATCAAGGCTCTTTTCATATAATTTCCTCTAATTCGAACTGACCGTTTGTCCCCTCTGAAAGCGCGTTGATTGTCAAGTATAGGTCAGCATTCTTTTCACCCTGCCCACCATAGGCAGGCAGCCCTTTACTGCCTTCAGTCACCCACAGTCCCTGCGACGACACAGTTTAGTCTGCTCAACTAACCTCTCGGGTCCAGCCCAAGTCATCTCTTCGCCGTCATAGCGGCATGAATATGTCCCGCAGGCATCTGGCAATCATTCCGCGAGCCTCATATAGTACAGTTAACGATTTTGCTTATCGATCCCATTGGATCATCTTTACTTTTACTTGCCCTAAAAGGGCTTAATAGATGGATGTTGATCCACTTTTACTTGCGGCTGATAAGCCGAAACTGGATCTACTTCTTAGAAGATTCTCAGGAATGAAAGAAGCCGCCCTTGAAATTTTGTCCCAAATTTGTGATCTTTTCTTTTTTTCTTTTAAAGTCCATCAAGTGGGCGGGACGATGGGGGCGGCTATATGAACTTTTTCAGAGGCAATACACTATGCGAAAATATCATATACCGCAACCCCAAAAAGTCAGGAAAATCCAAAGCTCATTTGCCTGGATTGACCATCGGCTCTTGCGAAACGGCTACCTGCAGGTGATGACACACCAGGAGGTGGCACTGTATCTGTTCCTGGTCCTGGCTGCCGATCGCAACGGGGTCAGCTTCTATCGCAAGGAAAAGATTTGCGATGTCCTGTGCTTTGATTTTAGCCAGTTTGAAATCGCACGAGATCGGCTGATTAACCTCCAGTTGGTGGCCTTCGAAGCCTACACGGTACTCTCACCCAACGGATACTACCAGATACTGCCTATTGAGAGTAAAGCCCCAAATTTTGTAAACCAGGTAATGCAGGATGCGACTGGCGCATTAACCCAGAACAGGAGCCGGTTAGAAAAAACAGATCAGGGCATAAGCAGCGTTCACTTTCCTTGAGGCTCGGCCTCGTCAGAAAGACTGCTGGCCCTGGCCCTTATCAGAAAGCCGCGTATGAGCTGGTTGGAGACCCCCATGCTTTCTTGCGAAAGCAAGAATGGGGGAACGCTCCGTATAACAAATGAGGTTGCGGACTGGCAAGGTCACCAGGATACCTGATCAACAAACACAGGAGTGTAACCCTATGGACAAGAACAAACAATACATCCGATTTTGTGGCATCGACGTGGCCAAGAACAAACATGTCCTCTGTGTGATTGACCGAGATCGTCAAACAATACTCAGACCACGATCATTTACAAACGACAAAGAGGGCTATCAACGTCTCCTGCAATCTCTCGAAAATGTCGGCCCATCCTATACCATTCTGGTGGGCATGGAGGCGACCGCACACTACTGGTATAGTCTGCACGATTTTCTGGTTCGCCACCGCTATCAAGTGGCTGTTTTGAATCCCATCCAAACGGCACAGCAGGCCAAGAAAGGCATCCGAAAACGCAAAACAGACAAGCTCGATGCCTTTCACATTGCCGCGCTGCTCAAGAACGGCGAATACAGAGCTGCCCTGGTGCCAGGTGAACTAGCCATGACCTGCCGACAACTGACACGCCTGCGGTATCGTCTGGTGGAACAGACAGCTTCTTTGAAGCAGTTGATTTGGTCGCGATTGCATCCGGTCTGGCCGGAGTACGAAGACCTCTTCAAGAATCCATTCTGTGCGACTGGACGAAAGCTGCTATATACAGCACCAACACCGAGGGATGTGCTAAACATACCTCTGGAGGAACTGTCTGAACTGATTCGAAGAGCCTCACGAGGCAAATACGCACATGCCCAGGCCAAAAAAGTCTGGCACGCTGCGGCAAACTCAGCCGGCATGCACCGCAGCCTGGAGGCAGCCCGTATCGGTATCCGAACGTTACTGACACAGATCGAAGCGGTTAAGCCTATCCGCGAAAAACTGCAAGAGGATATCTGCAACCTGGCCAAAGACCTGCCCGCTTACATCTTTAGCTTGCCTGGGATCGATCCTATCAGAGCCGCCAGCCTCTTTGGTGAAACCGATCCTATCACAACCTTCGAGAGACCGGCTCAGTTGGTGGCTTTCGCAGGGTTGGACCTGAGCGTCTTTCAAACCGGCCAGTATGAGGCCCCACACCGACACATCAGTAAACGGGGCTCGCCTTTCCTACGACATACCCTTTGGAACATGGCTTTTCAAGCCGTTTACCAAGAAGGACAAATAAGGGATTACTGGCTGCGGAAAAGAGCCGACGGCCTCAGGCACAAAGCCGCTATCACTGCCGCCTCTATCAAACTGTGCCAAATCGCTTGGCGAATCTTAACTGACAAACGCGACTATCTGCCAGAAGGTCGTCCCACTTAATCCTGAGGAATCTTCACTTGTCAAAGAGCAAAATTACGAAATTTCTTATTTCATACTTGACTGCCTATAGCTGGCCTTTCTTGATGACTCACTGTTGCCGGCGACTTCCAATGCTGTGGAACGAGCTAATCGTCGGCACCGCAAAATGCAAAAGAGCATTTATCGCGTACGCACTCGTGAGCATATTAGCCAACGGATAGCGGTTGATATGCAGCGAGATGTATACATTGCCCGACAAAGTTGCACAATAAAGACACTGCATCGCAGCAGAACAGGCGAAATGAGAAAGGCAGGATAGAAAGGACCTCTGTAAAGATGCTACAGTGTCCTTTTTGCTGATGAATAACCTTTTCTACGCTTGCGGTTTCTCTTTCAACAAACTTTGGACAAAGTTGGCTATGGAATCGACAGAGACAAAGTTATCCGCAGTCACATCTGCGTCCGAAATCCTGATACCAAAAGTAGTTTCTAAGAATTCAATCAAGGTTAACAGCCCCAGTGAATCGACTATGCCAGTCTCGATCAGGAGATCCGTTAACTCAAAGTCTCTTTGCCTAGCCATGGGAAAATTGTCTTTGATAAATTGGTAAATCGTATCATTCACATTCTGGCCCCTGTTCGTTTCCAAGGTAAATCTCCACTATTTCACATAAAACGACAATCATTTCTATAGTGCTAACGAATTCGGTCTCCGCCATCCAGAGGTTTTTGAAAAGTCTCGATCTGCGGCAATAGTTCTTCGAATGATTTGTCCCACCATTTTTCCTCTAATAGTTTTTCTATGGTCTCTGGTGAGAAACGATAACGAACGATCCGGCCCGGATTGCCGACCACCACTGCATAAGGTGGAACATCCTGGTGCAGTACCGTGCCTGCTCCTATGATGGCTCCATCCCCGATTGAAGACACTGTAGATAAAATAATCGCATTATGGCCAATCCAGACATCGTTACCAATAGTTAGCTTAGTCCGCGATAGCAAGTCTTTTTTGGCGTATCCAAGCTTGGGATTATAAAACAGGGCATGTGTTGATTTGGTGTTCATCGGGTGGTTGGCGTCGAAACCAACAACCGTGCTGTAAACTGCAGCATACCTGCCAATCCTTGTGCCCGGTCTAAAGTTCCCGGCTACAAAACATCCCCTACCCGAATACATGCCCACATGAATATCATGGTAAGTCGCAAAAATCCTGCGAATCGTTACTGAATAAATCGGGTCATCTTCCAGCTTTAGAACAATGGTTGCAATCAATGTTCGGATACTTCTTCTAATAAATATGCCGTACAAGAAAAACAAGATAGCCCCCCAGAACTTGCTTTCTATTCCTTCTTTCGGTGGTTTTTTCGGTTTTAAGGTTTCATGGTTATCACAATTCATTTGGATCTCTCCGACGTTAATGCTCCAACGCGCGACAAAATTGGGAGAAAGTGTCATATATTTGGGACTGGAATTTGGGGATTGTGTAACACAAGCATATCGAGTAAAGCTCCTTCGATCAAAGACTGACTTTATGTGATTCAATATCTTTACCTCTACTAATTTTGATTCATGCAGTTCTTGAACTAAATGGCCCGATCGGCGCTTCAAATACCCCTCTAAATTTTCGACTGTACGCCAAAGGCACAGTTGGAATTCCCTGGGAGATGGCTGCGATACAGGCGTGCATCCGTGAGCCAATAAAAAAATCGCACAGACCGATGATATGCTTGATTTCGCTTTGGTCGTACTGGCCTTCCAGGAAAAAACACGCTCAGGATACTTGTTGTGCAGGTCTTGATAAACCTCACGACATGCCTCTGGATCACTTTCCACGGCCAGTTGCCGCTGGCGGAAACACGTGCGGCACCAGCAGCACGACCGTGTTCTCACGCCTTAAAAGTTCCTCCATTAGTGAGTAGATCAGCCGGGGATAACTGACCATTAGGCCGAACATGTTATTCCGCGTATAACCACCATTAAAAAGGAGGCCGCTGATGTTAAATCCTATCAGCGTCTGACCAGATTTTTCCTCATTGGGGAGGGGCCCGGTAGGGTCCTGAATCCTGCTGGGCGGGACGGCATCAAGCACAAAGGCTACATCCGGACAAAACTGCGGCTTAGCCTGCATTCGCCGGTGACCCATTAAGCGAGGCAGTTCTTCCAACCCTTGCCGGTTCCGCGAATAAACTGCCGCCGCCCGCCTGACAATCATTCTTACCAGTACCCGCGTCCAAAAACTCTTAAAGGGACCGTAAGTCTGCGGAAGCAGCATAGTTTTGCCCCAGCCGCCAGCACCAGTATCTTCCGCAAACTACTAAGGATTAACCTTCGCATCCCGTAGATATCGCTAAAACTATCACCGCCGGTGATGTCGGCCACCAGGTAGGCATGGCCAATAGCGTTCAGATAGGGATTCCGATCACGTAGCTTCTCTCTCCAAGAGGGATTCGGTATCAATCGCAGGAGTAAAGCCGTCAATACGAGTCGTAGAATATGATTCGGCCGCCAGAAGGTTTTGTTGCAGCGGATCCCCACGCAGCCCAGCCGAACCACTCGGCCGTTGGCCATTTTCAGTTCCTCTCTGGCAGATTCGCGGCTGCCATCCAAAAGACTGATCTTGGCTTCAGGATGCCCATTAAGAAGGCACTTCACGGTAGAGGCTAGTAAGGCACTCACCCCCAGGTTACCCGTATTCATGCTAACCCCCAATAGAACAAAGTGAGGGTTTTTATCCCAGCAATTCTTCATTTAATCCACCAGCACAAACGCCTTGGATCCGGATAATCGATGTTTGATTTGTCCCCGCAGGGTCCAGAACCCATCATCCAGGCCAATCCGCATAAAAACATTCCCCCAAAAAGTTGCAGCCATGGGGAGCCTACCCAGCATCGCCATGCCAGGGCTGGTATGCCGACTGTTCCCGCCAAGAGCAACCCACCTATAGCAGTACCCAGGTACCTACGAATCGGTATGTCAAGAAGTCTTCCCAGGTTAACCAGTTGCGGTATTCCCGCCAGCGCCAGGCAAACTAGTGGCTAATCGCGGCCGCGCCAGTTGGCCCGCCCCATCGTACCGCCGGGTAAATACCGATCACCATTAAGACGACCCGTAAAATGGTGAAACGAGCGATGAAGTTCAGGACGACCTATGGCTATGTAAGCAGAAACGATAAATGTTCTCCTGCCATGTAGAAAATAGCAGTAAATACATAACACCGCATAAACCCAACGAACCTGGGCATAACCACTCCCGTAGGTAATCGACAGGATAGGCCTAGCGAAGATGGATAGACACACCATCGTCGGCAGGCCAAAGAGATACAACACCTTCGTCATCCGCAGAATATTCCCTCGCAGGCGTTCTTTCTGCTCCTGCATCTCCGAGAGGACCGGCAAAACCAAGGGACTGGCGACACTTGAAAAAAGCGTTTCCGGCATACACGCCAGTGTCAGGGCCATGGAATAGTACCCTAAAACATCCTTACTGCATAACCGTCCCAGAACAAAGATATCCGCCTGTACAAAAAGATATGCTAAAATCGGTAGTCCCACCATCCCCCGCGAGAAGCGGAAAAGCTCCACCGCCGCCTCCCGATCAAACCGCAATCGCGGCCGGATCGGGCAAACGAGAAACGATCCTGCGCAACGAAAGACTGCCTCAGCGACATAGCCGATTACCAGCGACCAGACGCTGTGGTAGTGAATCGCCAAGATCAGACTTAGAATCGTGCCGGCCAGTCCTGCACCTTGGGTAATCAGGACCACCCAACCAAATTTGAGCTGCTTTTCCAGAACAAAAAGTCCCGGACTGGTCAATCCGTTGAACAACATCGCCAGAAAGGCCATCCGCAGCAGTTCCGTTAGCCCCGGTTCTCCGTAGAAGGAGGCCAGCCACGGGGCCACAATCCAACCTAAAAGGTACAACCCCAATCCACGCCCGGTACTAAACCACCAGGCCACGTTCAGATACTCTCTAGTCGCCCCGTTTTTATTTTGCACCACTGCTTGCCGGACGCCAACCTCTGTTAGTGCCTCAAACAGTTGGCTAGCTGCCAGCACCAGCGCCATCAATCCAAATTGTTCCGGCGCTAACAGCCGGGTCAGAACAATATTGCGAACCAGCCGTGCACCCCGCTCTACTACGGAACCGGACGCCAGCACTGCCCCTCCGCGCACGCAACGCACCCAAAGCCCTTCAGATTTCACAAATCTCATCAAAGACCTTGATCGGATATGAAATTAGAAATGAACGCACTCCGTCCCTGTCGGTCGCGTGCCAACAATTAATGCAACCGTTCGTAAAAAACAAGCCAAATGATTTCTCTATACCAGTCTTAGTCGCTCCTGTCCTCACCTGCCCAGGAACGGTAACCAGGGGTGGCAGCTATCCACCGCCTGATCGTCGCCATTTTGTCTGTCAGGAACTCAAGCGACAGCTCAGTTGTGTACGTCGGGGCTTGACAGAATCGGCGATCCGATAGCCATGATAGGTGTAAACCAAATTCCATATCCCTTTAGGGGTAGCCAAGTCACAGGCATTACATTCTCCAGCCACCATCTCTTGCTTTAGAACAGTTGATACTTGCACGTACCTCCTCCCTGAAACACCCGATTCAGCCCTGAATATACCTACTTAGTCGTCCGTTTGTCAATCGAATTTTAGCAAAAAGACACACTCGCAAGAATTCTGATGCAACTTCCGATAACCTTCGAAAAACCAAGGCGACCGGCAACTGCTGCCGATGCCTGATTCCCCTGTGGATCAAATGCAACATCTATTGATCGCCTAAGGAAACCTTCAAGGTGTCCATCCCACTGCGACTACTGGTATTGCCGCGCTAATTTGTGAGGTACTCCCGGTTGTCAAGACCAAATTCTTAGTTCTTTAAGGTAGTATTCTGTAGTAGTAGCATCTTCTTTCTTTTTGCTTCTTTTTCTTTCTTGTTAACGACCTGTTACATTGTTACTTGTGCTGCCGCCGGTCCCGAAGTGAACCTCCGCCGGCGTCCGGTAGCCCAGGGCCTGGTGCGGACGCTCCGGTGTTGTAGAAGCCGAAATAGCCGCCTAGACCCTGCCGGGCCTCCTCCACCATCCTCGTAGTCCTTCAGGTACACCTCCTCGTACTTGACCGACCGCCACAGCCGCTCCGTGAAGATGTTGTCGAAGGCCCGGCCCCGGCCGTCCATGCTGATCGCCACGCCCGCCTGCGTCAGCTCCTCAATCCAATCGCCGCTGGTGAACTGGCTGCCCTGGTCCGTGTTGAAGATCTCCGGCGTGGCGGTCCGCAACGCCTCCCGCAGGGCCTGGACGCAGAACCACGCGTCCAGGGTGGTCGACAGCGACCACGACAGCACGTAGCGGCTGAACCAGTCCAGGATCGCCACCAGGTACACGAACCCCTGCGACAGGCGGATGTACGTGATGTCCGCCGACCACACCTGGTTGGGATGCTCGATCCGCAGACCCCGCAGCAAATACGGGTAAATCCGATGCTCCGGACCGCCCGGCACACTCAGCCGAGGCTTCGGATAGAGCGCCTCCAGACCCATCAGCCGCAGCAGCCGACGCACCCGATTGTGACCGATCCGAATCCCGTCCCGCCGCAGACAGGCCGTCATCCGCTCGACCCCGTAAAACGGCGTCGCCGTGTACTGCTCGTCGAGCCGCCGCATCACCGCCAGATCCGACGCCTTCGGACCGCACGGCTCGTAATACACCGTGCTGCGCGGCACACCCAACAACCGACATTGTTCCCGAACACTCAAGGCACACCCCGCGGACTCGATCAGCCCTCGACGCTGCTCGAGCGGCAAAGCCCCAGCTTTTTTTTCAAGTACTCCACTTCCATCCGTCAGCCGCCCGATCTCCTGGTACAGCCGGGCCTCCGTCTCCGCACCCGCATCCGGCCTTGACCTTCCGCCCGTCCGACAGAACCTCCGGCAGACGGGCCAACGCCTCCGCCTTCCACTTGGCTACCTGCGAAGGGTGAATCTCATACGCACTGGCGATCTCGTTGACCGTCTTGTGACCCCCGATCGCCTCGACCGCCACCCGTGCTTTGAACGCACCGCCATGCTGCCTACGCTGTGCCATGATAACCTCCTGTCGGACGCTACCATACCACAGCCACACTACCTTATCCACTGGTCCAAAAAACCGGGAGTATTATATTGTTCGCTTTTCCGTTTACCCGTGTGAAAAAAGTCCTATAATAGATTTACCCTATGAATTTGGCAGGAGGCCTAAGTTCCTATTTGTGTCCGGCGAGACTTATTATTACAATTTGGTTGATAGTTGGACCAGACAAGGCAACCTTTTGGTAGGAGGTCAACCACGTGGTAGCGAGAGTATTGTGGCGCCTGCGCAGCAGTCAGCGGCATGCTTTGCATGTATTTCCCGCATTCCACTTGCTAATCGTTGGCCTGTGTTTCATCGCGGTTTTGGCTGATATCACGACTGCAGCCACCTATTATGCCGACGCCGTTAATGGTGACGACAGCAATCCTGGCACAAGCGAGCAGCCGTGGAAGACACTGACGTATGCGTTGGGAGCGACTTCGCCAGTGGGACCTGGAGATACGATTTATTTACGAGCAGGGCTGTATCGGGAACATGTTTGGGTAGAGAAGTTTGGGAGTTCCGGTAACTGGATCACTGTCAAAGGTTATCCTAATGAGACAGCAGTCTTAGACGGTACAAGTGTGATCACTGGCTGGACACAGTCGCAGTCGGATGATTCTTATCTAACAGTACAAGGTGTAGTCAATCCTCATTACGCCAGTATCTACTGGACACGAATTCTGGCAACAAGTTTTCCGACATCCTTGGTTGATACCAAATTATTTGAGAATCGAGAGATGGGTCGAATTGCCAGTGACCCGGACCAATCCGTAGGATTTGGGGAGGATTATCTTGAGTTCCGTACCATATCAGAGGCTTGTGCTGGTCAGAGAGCGTACATAATCGATACAACTCTGACCCAGGCAAATGATTACTGGAATGGAAGCATTCTTCGTATTATGGAGTTTAATGATAACGCTACCACAGATACAAGAAACGTGGCAGATTTTGTCAGTGCTGACCATAAAATTATCTTGGATTCTGCTGTTGATGCCGACCTTCGATATGATGCACAACACAAAGATAGTTACCGCTTCGTAAATCATCCGCACATTCTTGATAGTGCTGGAGAGTTATACGTTAGTGCTATTGAGAATGTTGGAGGAACTGACTATCGTCGGGTTTATTACTGGCCGAAAAACCCAGCTAATTTAACAGCTAATATGTCAATAGCATCTCGTGACGAGACGGTTTATCATGTCGGAACGTATGACTACTATCTCATTTTTGAAGATTTGACGGTTTTCGGTACGAAGGGAGCTGGGATATTGTTTTATGGATTAGCTGGCGGTTTTGGATCTCATGTAACAGTTCGCAACTGTACTATTACGGATTGTGGACACGAAGCTATCCGTTTTACCTATATGAATGATGTGCGGGCGGAAAATAACTACGTGCGCCGGTGTGGCGAGACTGGAATCTTAGAAAATAGCGGAAACCGATGTGTTTTTAAGGGTAATGATGTCGGTGATACGGGGAATACCAATATCACCTTCTTTGAGACAATTGACGGAACGATGATTAACAACACATTGCGCGGGATTCGTGGTACACATGGCAATGGAACTGCCGTATATGGGGGCGGTGACCCCTTGGTTTTGTGTGACTACATTCTACTCGCAGGTAATATATATTACAATACCAACATGGCCTTCAACGATACTAAAAACTTAGTCGTATTTTCCAATTTATTTGTTAATGATGAGGATGACCCTCACTATGCCATATCGGCTTGGGGCTCACGATATGACGGTTATCAGGTGTGGATCAATAATACTATTCCAATTGCGGATAGTTATGCTTTGTACTTACATCAGCAAAAAGCAGGAGAAACAGATTTGCCCCATCACTATGTAATCAACAATGTTTTTCACGGCCTGACTAAAGGTTGGACCGAAAAATGGGATGAGTACGATCCAAGCAAAGTAATAGTAGAAGCTAGAACGCATAATATCTATACCAATTATTCATCAGTGCAGAGTACCTTCGACGGCTGGTCTTTGAAAGAAGGTGAACAGGATCGTCGTACCATGCCGCTGACAGACCTATTTGTCAATCCGACATATCCCGATGGAGATTATCGTACGAAAGAGAACAGTCCCTTGCGCGGTGCTGGCAAAAACGTTCAGGGGATTCTAACCAATCTGGGGATTATCGCCAAGTTCCCGGAATATGATTTTACCAAAGACTTGGCGGGCAATGCTTGGAATAGCACTCCTTCCATTGGCTGTTATGAGTATCGCGGTCCTGTGTTGGGAAGTATAGGAGATAAGTCCGTATATGTGAATGAGTCGCTTAACTTCACAGTCAGTGCCACTGATCCTGATGCAGATCCCATAACGTATTCTGCTCAAAATCTGCCAAGTGGTGCAACTTTTCAGGGTCAAGCCTTCAGTTGGACGCCGACAGGTGGGCAGGTTGGCACCTACCAAGTAACATTCATTGCAAGCGATGGTTCAGAGCAAGATTCCGAGACAATCACAATCACGGTGAAAAGTACCAACCAAGCTCCCACTGCCAATGCTGGGCCAGACCAGACAGCCATCGATTCTGACGGCAATGGAAGTCAGCAGGTGACTCTGAATGGGTCAGGTTCTACCGACTCGGACGGCACCATTCAGAGCTACGTATGGACTGAAGGTGGTACTCAGATTGCCACGGGCGTAAACCCAACTGTGACGCTGTCTGTCGGTCAGCATACCATCACGCTCACCGTTACTGACGATGGTGGTTTGACCGACACCGACGCCGTGACCATCACGGTTGACAGTACTACTACTACCTACACCTTGACCATTGGTGCAACCAATGGCTCTGTAACCAAGACCCCCGATAAGGGTAGTTACAGTCACGGTGAGACGGTAACTTTGCAAGCAATGCCCAACAACGGATACAGTTTCACAAGCTGGTCTGGGGACCTGTCAGGTAGTACTAATCCTGCCACCATAACGATGAATTCGAACAAGTCTGTAAATGCTAACTTTTCGCCCGTTGACCAAACAGCACCCTCTGTTACCAATTGCTCCCCACAGGCTGATGCGATACAAGTGCCATTGAACAATCTTATAACCTTGCACATTGTCGATGCCGGCAAAGGTGTCGATGCCAACTCTGTGACAATCAAGGTCAATAACAACACTGTATACTCCGGCAACACGGCCAACTACACCAGCGCAGGCGGCAACTGCCGAAGAACAGGCACAAAAGCTGACTACACATTTACCTACCAGCCAAGCCAAACGTTCGACTTTGAGCAACAACTGACAGTGACGGTAAATGCGACGGACCTTGGCGGGAATGTGATGCCCGAATACACATATTCTTTCTGGACCGAGATGCGCTCGTTCGGGAAAAACAAGAAGGTCAGTTCAGGCTTAGACAACCTCGCTTGCGGAGCACCCTCAACCGTCCGAGACAGCAATGGAAACATATATGTAGTCTGGCACGCAGGGCCAACGGGGAGCAGAGACACTTATATCGCTAAACTCACAGAAGGAGCAGGCAGTTTCGGCAGCAGTATTCCGCTGACAGCCGATTCGGCTGACCAGTGTAATCCTGCCATTGCCGTGGGCAGTAGTGACAAGCTGTACGTGGTCTGGCAGGATAACCGCCGGGGCAACTGGGATGTCTATATGTCCAGCTCGGCAGACGGAGTAAACTGGTCGACTGCAAGCAGGATTTCTGACTCGAATGACAACGAGACTAACCCTGTTATAGCCGTTGGTTCCGCTGGCAGTGCAGGTATCGTCTGGCAACAGGACGACCAAACAGGGAATCGGGATATTTATATAGCTACTTCCAGCGACGGCTTCGCAACGAAGGCAATTTCGCAAATAACGACCAACGCTTCTGATCAGACTGACCCCGCCATTACTGTCGGCTCCGCTAACACGGTATATGTCGTGTGGACTGATAAGCGGAATGGCTCGAACGACATCTATGGGGCAGCCTCGAACAACGGCCCCTGGACGAATGTGCCCATCGTGAATAAGGCAGGCAACCAATCAAGCCCCGCTATTGCCGCTGAGACTGCCGGGTCAATTCTGCACCTATTGTGGGTAGATGACGCATCCGGCAACAGCGACATATACCACGCGGCTACAAATGGTTTGCCGAGCAGTCCAGTAGCCGGCAGTAATATTATCGACGACAGCTCCGGCCGCAACCAGGTCGAGCCCACGATTGCGGTGACCCGCAGCACGGGCAGCAATTTGAAGGTTTTTACCTGCTGGCAGGATCGACGAAATGTCGCCGGTGCAAGTGGCGATACAGACCTGTATTTCGCCGAAATCAGTTCGGATGGTGGAACAAACGTCTTCGTAGGTGATGATAGTACAAATAGCAATCAGAGCCAGCCGGCAATCGGCGTGGATGCGCACGGTCATCCATATCTGGTTTGGAGTGATAGTAGAACCACAAATGCCCAGATTTACTATGCTGGAAGCAGTTATCTGGACAGCGAGGCTCTGGATTCCAAGCTCGTTGTTGCTTCTGCAGGCGCAACGGTTCGAACCAACCCTGCCAGCATAGCCAGCATCGACGATGTCTCGGTTGTTGTTCCAGCAGGTGCGTGCTCCTCCGACGTGCGAATTACCATCTCAAAAATCGAGAATCCACAGCAATTCGCCGTACAGTGCTTGGCAGCCTACGATTTCGGACCCAGTGGAATACAGTTTAGCCAGCCGGTCACGATAACCATACCCTACAGCGTTCCAGCATCCCAGGGTTCGGCTAAGCCCTATTGGTACAATGCCCCAACAGGAGCCTTTACGCAGCAAGGCATAACAGACATTCACGATATCGTACTATCTCCAACCTTACATGCCCTTTCCTTCAAGACAACGCACTTTACACCATTCTACGTAGTTGAAGGCACTGCTGGTGGGACTGCCATCGCGGGTGGCGGCGGTGGTGGTGGCGGAGGCTGTTCTGTCTCAGCCGCTGGCAATGGTAGTGTTGTCGAGTTTCTGTTGCCCTATATGGTCCTTGCCGCAGTAATGATGATACTAAAACTGCACGATACACGAGGGCGCAAAAGTACGCAAAGCCACAAAAGACGAATTTTAGGAGATCGTCTTTCCCGTGGGCCGTGTTGACCCCTACGAGTGTTGTGCCGTGTCCTTTCGGCAAGGCTGCATGAAATGATTCATTGTTGCTGGTATCGTCAGTTGTGGCCGGCAAGTTCCGCTTGATCGGCGGCCCATGGAACGGGTCGCCGGGCGGGCCGGCGGAAACCGATTCTCCGGAGAACCAACTGATGAGCAGCAGACAGCCAGCGGACATTCCTATTGCCCTGTCCACGGCGCGTCGCCAGTTCGACCAGTGGCGCAGCCAGCACCGCAAACACACCCGACTGCCCGAAGAACTCTGGCGTCGGGCCGCAGGCCTGGCCCGTGAGCACGGGATCAACAAGAACCTCCCGCGCACTGGGCTTGAATTACTACTCGCTTAAGAAGCACCTCGATGAGAGCGGTGCCGACGAATTGGTTCCGGCAAAGACCAAGCCTGACTTCATCGAACTTGTGCCCGGCGCGATGCCGCCCGGCTGCGTTGAATGCACGATCGAGTGGGCTGATGGCAGCGGCGCGACGGTGCGGATGCATATCATGGGCGCCGGCCTGTCGGAGCTGGCCTCTGTGGCGGGCGTGTTCCGGGGCGGCCAGGCATGATCCAAGTTACAGCCCAGATGCGGATTCGCCTGGCAGTTGAGCCTGCGGATTTTCGTAAGGGGATCGATGGGCTGGCGTGTCTGTGTCGTGTGGCGCTTCGCAGCGATCCCTTCAGCGGATGCGTTTTCGTATTCTGCAACCGTAGCCGCAAGGCGATCAAGATCCTGGTCTATGATGGTCAGGGTTTCTGGTTGTGCCAGAAGCGGCTGTCGAAGGGTCGGTTCCCGTGGTGGCCGCAGAGCGCCTCAGCGGCCACCCAGACCCTGGAGGCCCACCAGCTTGGGGTCCTGCTGTCTGGTGGCAATCCGGTGGCGGCCCAAGGGGTCCCGCCCTGGCGTCGGGTGGATTTGGGGCCGTGAGAAAAAAAGTTACTTGTAAGGGGTCATTCCATCCTCGATATTTGAAGCCAAAGCCTGCTCTTGTCCGATAATGTATCTATCCATTGTCGCGACGGTTGTGCGATATACTGTGTAGGTAACGATGGGCAATCTGCGAAGAATACGAAGACAGAGCGACAAGCTACGCTGGCCACAACCCAGCCCAGCCGGGCCAGGCGGCTCGAAGCGGATGGACCTGGACAGGAGCGAGTTGGAGGCGATCCTGGAGCGTGCGAAGACGGCCTTGAGCGAAGAGGAATATGCCAAACTTCACGCGGCGATGGAGACGCTGATCTTTCTGACCCAGGAGCTGGAGAAGAAGCGGGTGTCGGTCCAGCGGCTGAAGCAACTGCTCTTCGGGGCGACTACGGAAACGACACGCAAGGTGATGGAGAGGATTCTGGAGGAGGCCGGCAAGGAAAGCAAGTCCGGTGACGACTCGGCAGAGGGGAAAGAAACAGAGACCCTGGAGAAGGCCAAAGGGCACGGCCGGAACGGGGCCGAAGAGTATGTGGGCGCCGAGAAGGTTCGCGTGCCGCACGAGTCGCTCAAACCGGGGGATGCCTGCCCGAACTGCCAAAAGGGCACGGTGTATGAGACTGCCGAACCCGGTCACCTTGTACGGATCAAGGGTCAAGCGCCCTCGGGGCCACGGTGTACGAATTGCAGAAGCTACGATGCAACCTGTGCGGTGAGGTGTTCACCGCCCAGACGCCGCCGGGTGTGGGACCTGACAAGTATGACGCCGAATCGGCCAGTATGATCGCGCTACTGAAGTATGGGAGCGGACTTCCATTCAATCGACTGGAACGGCTGGAGGGGAGTTTAGGCATCCCCCTGCCAGCCACTACTCAATGGGAAATTGTGGAGCACAGTGCCGGCGTGATCGAACCGGTCTTCGAGCAGATAATCCGGCAGGCGGCCCAGGGCCAAGTGCTTCACAATGACGACACGAAGATGAAGATCCTGGCCCTGGCCGGCCCATCAGGGGAGCCGACCGGCTCTGATCCGACAGAGGTCTCTGACCGCACGGGCGTGTTCACCTCCGGGATAGTCTCGATCCTCGATGGGTACCAGATCGCGTTGTTCTTCACAGGGCATCGCCATGCGGGGGAGAACCTGGCCGCCTTATTGAAGCAGCGGGCATCCGAGCTTGGCCGGCCCATTCAGATGTGTGACGCTCTGTCCCGCAACATGCCCGAAGAACTCAAAACCATCGTGGCCAACTGCCTGACCCACGGACGGAGGCGTTTTGTCGAGGTGGCGACGAACTTCCCCGACGAGTGCCTCTATGTTCTGGAGATCCTCAAGAGTGTTTACAAGAATGACTCCGAGGCCAAAGGCCGGGGTTTGTCCCCTGAACAGCGGCTGCAGTTCCATCAGACCCAAAGCGGCCCGAAGATGGATGAACTGAAGGCTTGGCTTACCGCACAGATCGAGCAAAGAAAGGTCGAGCCCAACAGCGGCCTGGGCGAGGCGATCGCCTATATGCTCAAGCACTGGAACGAGCTGACGCTGTTCCTTCAACAACCTGGAGCCCCACTGGACAACAATGTGTGCGAGAGAGCCCTCAAAAAGGCGATCCTGCACCGCAAGAATGCCTACTTCTACAAGACCCAGAATGGAGCCCGCGTGGGAGACCTGTTCATGAGCTTGATTCACACCTGCGAACTGAACGGCGTCAATCCCTTCGATTACATGACCGAACTACACAAACACGCGAATGAGCTATCTGCTCACCCCGCTGACTGGATGCCCTGCAACTACCGGAACATGCTCCAAAGGGACGCCATCCTCCTTCCCAACAGTTGATCCCTGGCCCCCAGACCCACGGCCGCCTTGACAAATTCAGATTTTTCAGGCTTGCCGGAATGACACACAAGAGGAGGCAAAGGCATCGCTTGAGAGTGCCACCGAAATTATCGAAGCGGTAAGGCGCACGTGTCCTGAGCTGGACGAAGGGCCTTGCAATTCTGTAGATCAAGAGAAATAGAAACGCCGGTCATATCCTAAATTGTGCCATGCCGGTTGAGCAAGCATAGCACCAAAGGGTCAGGTTAAATTATGCTGCGCATATTTTGGAAAAAATATTTGCGCTTTTGGCCTCCTGCTGGTAGAATGCCAAGCTGTCAGTCGCCAGTGGTAGCTGCTTATCCTAAATGGAAAGGGGGTTACCAATGGTGGTAGAAAAGGTTGGTGTTTACCGTAAGTGGCTAGAAGCTGTACCAGAGGACAAAAGTGGAAAGCCAATTCCGAAACATCAATGGTCAAACAGGAGGCGGCACCACTGGATTGCAAGGTGGTACGGCACCAACGGGCTGAGGTATGGGAAGGTTTTCCAGTCACGAAAGGAGGCTGAAAGGTACGCGTCAGAATTACAGAATCGCGTGTGTCTTGGCAAGGCCGATAAGCCTAAGAAGATTACTCTGCAGGAGTTTCGGCTTGAGCATGGCCAGGTTATGAGGGGCCAAGTTGCCTATGGCACAGTACAAGAACATGTCCAAGCGCTGAAGCTATTTGAAAATTTCATAGGTGGTTCATTTCTGCTGACCAGCATTACACCGCGTCATGCGGAAGCATTTGTTGCAGACCGGCTCGCCTCGCAGGAAGTAAGCTTTGCCACGGTTAATAAGTACATTCGCACTTTACGTGGAATTTTTAATCTTGCGATAGAGCCACGGGGTTACCTTGCTGAAGGGCAAAATCCTTTTGCCAAGATCAAACATCGCAAGATAACCGAAAACCCGCTACGGTATGTTAACCTTCGAGAATACCGGGCACTGATCGATGCCGCAGAAAAACCCTGGTGGAAGGCATTTCTTTCTATCGCATATGGTAGTGGTTTGAGGCGTAATGAAATCCTTCACCTAACCTGGGCGGATATTGACCTTGAGCAACACCTTATCCACGTGCAGGCGAAGAAGGCATCTACTGAAATCCTGGCATGGAAACCGAAGAACCGTACAAATCGTGTTGTCCCGATGACAGATCAGACTATTGGCTTACTTGTAAATATGCAGGCTAATGCCCCTGAATTACATCCGTATATCTTTGTGTCGCCGCAGCGCCTGTGCCTGATTAAGCAGCGACGCGAAGCGGGCAGGTGGAATTCCAGGTCGCAAGTAGTCAACAACCTTGGACGGTTTCATGCAATCCGCCATCGTGCGAAAGTGCCGCACTGCACCGTACACGACCTTCGTAGATCTGCTATTACGAACTGGGCTCACCGGCTGCCCATTCAGGTTGTTCAGGCACTTGCCGGCCATGCTGACATCAGAACAACAAGGAAATATTATCTGGCGGTAACGCCGGAGGACTTTACCTGGGCAGGCCAAGTGTTGAATCACATTATGTCTGAGACTGCACCAAACTGGCATCAAACTGACACCAGACTGACACCATTTGGCGTTTTTTGGGATTTTTGCCGCAATGGCCTTTGACAGCGTGGTTGCGAACTTGTTAATATATAAGGACTTAAAGATTTTCGGGCCGTAGCTCAATTGGTTAGAGCATCGGACTGTCGATTGTTTGCTCCGGACTTTGACCCACTGTTGTACGATGTGACCAGCACATATTTTGAAGGTCAGTGCAAAGCGAATCCTCAAGCCCGCTATGGCTATAGTCGGAACCATCGTCCTGAGTGTAAGCAAGTCTGTATAGCCCTGGTGGCTACGCGGGATGGTTTTCCGTTGGGCTATGAAGTCTTCGATGGCAATCGGGGGGATGTTTTTCGAAAGGTCCCGAATCGCTTTCACGATTTTTCGCCGCCCCCATGGGGGCGGGCTTACCCCGAGGCGTTGACCTACTTATGGGTTCTGGTTATAGTAACATTCATAGCTGAGGCAACGGGAAACGGTAAGAATAATTGTCGCTGATCATCTGGGTAAACGCTTGGCGTTCAGCAGGAAAAGCGACGCAGAACGGTCTATGTCAAGCGCTATTACGAATTAATGTCAAATTGTCTTCTCTAACGGCGGGGTTCTTAACAGGTATCTCCGTTGGCTGTTAGCAAAAACCCTTTCGTTATAGACGGTGCCGTCCCGTCTCATGGCCAAGATAATCTTGAGCCACTTGTGGGCCAACGCACGCAGAGCCGCATGGTGCTCATGGCCTGAACTTCGCTGTTTGGAGTAGAACGCCCGAGCCCAGGCACAGTGGTGACGAGAGTGGTCGGCAAAGAGGTGCAACGTGCGACGGGCGAATTTCCAGCATCCCCGGCGGAACTGGACCGTTCGTACGGTGCCGCTGGATTTCGTGACAGGGGCGGTTCCCATCAGGGCCCGCGCCTCCGCCACTGAGGCAAATCGTTGGGGGTCACGTCCCACACAGGCCACTAAAGCGGGAGCCAGAACATCCCCAGCACCGGAAGGGAGCGAACCCAACGGGCTTCGGGAAGTTGATCGAGATGTTCGGTTATCCATCTATCCCGTGTGGCGATCTCGCTATGCAGGATTTGAATGGAGGCCGCCAAGTACGAAATCAAAGGGGCTTTCGCCTCTTGGAGATGGTCGGCCCCAGGTAAGGCCGGCTGTTGCAGTACGTCCATCATGTCCTCCGTGCGTCGCGACCAAGAATACTGATGACGTTTCAGCCAGTTCTGCAACCGACGTTTCGTTAAGGCTTGCATCTGTTTTTGCATAGGAAACTTCTCCAGGAATTGCAGGGCAATGGTGCTGTCGAGGTTGCCAAAGAGCCCCAAGAAGGCCGGATAATAGCATTTCAGAACGGCCTGGAGCTCATTGAGTTTGGCAGAGCGTTCCTCCACCAAGCGAACGCGATCCTGACAGGCCATTCGTAGAGACACGATCTCCGGGGCATCGGGGCGCAGAGGGAGGCAATCCTGGTGGAAAGTCACCAGGAACATGGCCAGGACTTTCCTATCAATCTTGTCCGACTTGTTCCCCGCCGCCGAAAGGGCCTCGCGAAAGCGCTCCACGGTTTTGGGATTGACCGGATAGATGGCGTAGCCACGATCGAGCAGCGGCTGAATCCAAGCTCCGTGGCAAGTCTCAATCGCAATCCCGATCTCCGTCGCAGGACCATGACTCTCCAGGGCCGTAAACAACTCAGCCAACCCCTCCATACTGGATTCAACTTGTCCTTGGGCCAGAACGCGTCCATCGGCAGTGCGCAAGTGATAGTCTAAGAAACGATCGCTCCAGTCAATGCCTCCAAATAACATCTCATGCCTCCTTTCACACAATGCCTGTCGTTTCCCTCGCCAGGCCGGGCAGCAAAGGCAGCCTCATAGTAGTCCTCGAAGGACACCGGTCTATTATCCCTCAGGGCCGCCGGATAGGTGCGGGGAGGTCAGTCTTGCGTTAGCCCTCGGAGGGCCGGAACGGCTGGACCTGACCCCGCACCTGGCGAGATTGCAATTAACAATGTCACAGTTCTAACAGAAAGAAAAAGAACCAAAAAGAAAGAAGCTAATACTACTATGCTCATCTACTGAGCATATGCTATGAGGAACGGCTGATGAACCCGATTCTCTCCCACCATCACCCCGATATGGAACGACCGTTGGCAAGTCCGGGGACGGGCGTTGGGGGTTTTGGGGCTGAGGCGAGGAAGAGATAATAGCTGGCGGCGCAATAGATGTCCTTGCGGCTATTGTCCTCTCGTAGATTATGCGTGCATGGAGTTATGTCTCATCTGCTTGACACTGCCTTATTCGGTCTTGCTCTTGGACAAGGAATGAAACTTTGGAAACTCTGCCGCGTTGACTGTAACACTGAAAGTTAGCATCAAGAGCCCAACCCAAGCGAGCGTGAGCAATCTCTTACGCACTTTCAGCTCCTCCTTAGTTATCTGTCTTTGCGGAGGGTCAGAAGGTGCCGGAAATTTCAAGAGCTTAACCGTCCCCTCGTCGTAGTCACTCCAGACGAGCGGTATGAAGTTCTCGGGAGCATAGGACGGAACGGAGAAGCCCGCAAGCGATCGATACTCATCAATAGTAAGTTCTGGGGTGAGATCCACAGGGCCCTCCCACCGGCCGGTCGGTAAACGCCAGTAGCAGCGGAGGATTGTCCGGCGCTGCCAGCGGACACCCTTCCACCTACGGTTTACCTTCCCCGGAGGTGAAAAGCGTTACAACATCCCCTACCAATGAGAGCACGCCTCCATCTTCGATACGGACGGGTTCACCTCGCCAGGACTTACCATCCCAGCGTAAGACCGTGTTGAGGCCTGTAGCAGTGAAGAATATTTCACGATCCCCTTTAGTGATTGCCGACATCGTTGCCCGGTAAGCCCCATCCATATCGTCAAGAGCGACTGGTGAGATTTCTGCTGGGGCCAACCAGTCTGAACCGTTATATACCGACCACCTGACGCCGCACTGGCGTTTGTGCCGCCAGAAGCAGGCAACATGCTCCTTGTAAGGACTAACCACGGTCTCCGGATAGCCGTAGGTTCCATCGGACCACTTGGGAGCCTGCGAGCCGGGAAGCGCCGCTCCCTTACCCCAAGGGATCCACGTTCGACCGTCATCATCAGAGAACTTTACATGCACCCCTATCGCGTGTTCACGTCCGATCTCGCCCCAACTAGCCCAGAGGCGCCCTTTGAAGAGACCGCCGCGAAGGCGTACCACCGAGGCATTAGAACCGCAGTGCCGGATGTCCGAGTCGAGAATAGTAGGAAACCGTGCTTCCCAGCTATTGCCGGTAAAGGTGTACTTGGTCAGATGCTGTCTCGGGTTGGGATGGCCGAGCCCTGCGCAGCCCGGTCCACTGGATACGGCGACCCCGTCGCCCAGTCCATCAACAGCACAGCCCCGGGCGGTGCCGTGGTCAAGGTTGCGGATTGTGGGTTCCGCAAGCTGTTCCCAGTTGGTGCCACCGTCGTCCGTGTAGGCTGCTCTGGCCTTCTCCTCGGCACTGTAGGCAACGAAGATGAGCTTGTTGTCATAAGCGGACACCCATCCGAAGGGAACAACCGAGCCGGGGGCTACTACAACGGGTTTTGTAAGCGGCATGACGGACCGGTCGGGCTTCACTGCCGAGGGAATGCTCGGCGCCTCAGGTCGTCTTGGCCGAACGATGGGGACGGCCATCGGACTGATGTCCCGAAGAAGCTTATCAGGAGCAGGCATGCCCTGTTTGACTATCCTGATGTTGTCTATCCGCGCGGTGGCTTGAACAGATGACCGGCCCATGAGCCAGAAATTGGTGATCTTGGCCAAATCAAGCTCTCGAACCCGCGTAGCCTCTTTAAGGTCAAGCTCGAGTGTAACCCACTCGCCTACAGGTATCTTGTAGGTCCTCATCACCGGTGGTTCCAGGAGATTGTCTTCGAGAGCCAGCCACAGTTCGACTGGTGCAGCGTCGCAGCGCACGTCTACCCAGAGCAAATCGTAGTCGGACCAGTCCCTCAAATCGGGCCTGGCTTTGACCAGCCATTGGAAGCTCGTCATCAAGAGCTGTGCTTCAACAAATCCCCTGCGGACATTAGGGTAGAAGTAGGAGAGGAACTCGGTCTGGCAGTAGGTTGCTGTTCGTTTTTCACGATCAGCCGGCGCAACAGTTGCGACCAAGGCTAGTTCACCTTCGGGTGCGCCCCCCGCTGACAGTGCCAGGTCCAGGCTCGGTTGGTTTCCCCGGGCCACTCAAACCGGGCCGCAAAATCGAATCCTTCGGGACGCTCCAGCAGATAGAACCAGCTCTCAGGGACTGGCTTCTCTTCACGCGAAATGTGTGCGCCCCGGCTTAGCTCTGCCTGCTCGAAACCCACTATCAGCTTTTCAGCCTGATTGGCAAGGGCCAACCGTGCACGGGGTGCATGCAAGAAGAATATGCCGGCCTGGATAAACAGAATCAATATAGCTGTGCGGGTCTTGGACGTTCGTGTCATCTCATGTCCTGGTTTTCAATTGTCAATTCCGAGTGCTGTCCGTCTCGACTTCGACGATCTCGGTCGAGCCAACGACATCGAGAGCCTGATCCCTTCAATTATTGTGTCTCATCGAATTGGCCCGATGTACTCATGGGCGATCAGCACGTCGTCAATGTACAAGTGGTCCCGTTTTTGGCAACCCACTCGCCACCCAAGTAGACGTTCAGCCAGACCGCCTCAATTCTGAGTGTATCAACATCGCGCATGCGTATGTCCGCCTTCTCGAACGCGAGCTTGCCGCCCCTTCTGGGATCCCAATCGCTCCCGAAACGAAGGTAGTAGCGGAAGTAGATTTCTTCGGGCTCGCTCCCTGTTTTTTTCCTTGAACTTGTACTGAATGCTCGCGCCATAGTGTTCGCCCTTGCGTACTTTAATTTGCAGCGCCTTGTTCTTAAGGGACTGAAAGCCTCGCTTTTTGTCCTCAGCGACTACGCTGACGGTCTCTCGCTTCCCGCCCAACCAATGCTTGTGCCACTCGTCGGGCTCGAAATCAGTAAAGACAATTACGTTTGGATCGTTCCCAATCCCCATGTCGGCCGGATACTCGGCCGCCAGTCCTCCTTCGCTCGGCGTTTGTCCGCCGGGAGAGATGACAAGCGGCGCAAGGCAAATCACAGCGAGTAGTAACGCTGACGTCCATACTCTCTCGGAACTGCACGTGGTCATTCTGATTCCGTTTCTATGCGTGGGCTATTGTCTGTCCACTTTCTGCGTAAGAACACACGTTTAATTCGTTGTCGTCATCATAACCTATCCTCTTGATCACGCGCCAATTATACCAGATAAAACATCTGGTGGAAAGGAACCCAGCACACAAAACCAACGTGCCGATTCGCTTGGTGGTGGGTGGAGAGCCGGGGTAGGTGGAGAAGCGGTAAAAGCAAGGCTTATATCGCACAACAGCTCACGATCTTTGAGAACCGCTTGTCCGCGTATGAGTTTCTGCACCCTGCGGGTTCTCGAACGCCCTTGTATGGGGAGACCTTTTCCAATTTTGTGGCAGCCATTTACGCGTTACCCCCGGCTCGGGCACATTACGCCGCCAAGTTCGGCCCTTGAAGGTCGTCAGCGAGCGAGAACGCTGCACACTTTTTGAGCGCCAGGCGTGAATTGTCGCCGCTTCTGCTTCGCGCTCCACATGGTACTGAGAGTGGGTTTTGAACCCATGCGTTTACGGTTCTGACCGAGCAAGTACCTGCTATGAGATCCGCCCCAAGATGCGATCCAGAGAGTCCGACGTCTGGTAAATCAGCGCCTCCGGGTAGTGTGTGTAGGGATGAAAATACTCAAAGGTAACGTGTCCACGATATCCTACTTTATCTAATTCCTCCATTACGGCAGGCCAATTGGTAGTGCCGTCCAGCAGCGGGCGAAACGTTTCCAGTGAATAATCAGTGCTTTTCTTCGAGAATTCCTTGAAGTGTGTATTCTTGATGCGTTTACCCATTATCGGCACCCAGTGCTCAGGATGCTGAAACATCGAGATATTTCCGGTGTCGAAATGAATCTTCACATGTTCACTTTGGAAAGAGTCGACAAAATCGTTCATTTCCATGGGAGTCATGAGATAGCCATTAAAGAAAATGTTTTCGATGTTCAGGGAGACTTTTAGTCTTTCGGCTTGGCCGGCCAACTTTCCGACAGCTTCTTTGGCGCGGCGATCGCAGACGTCGTTGGGCACCGGCTCATAATCGTCTCGCCAAGGGATATGAACCGCGCCCGGCACCAGTAACACGTTTTCCACCCCCAGGTCGTGAGCGGCATGCGCGATTTTTCCGGCCAACTCGAGGCCTTTGGCGCGTTTGTCCGGGTCGTTGCTCGTCAAAGGATAAAGCCAGAAAACAAAGGAGCAAAGCCCACTAATCTGGATGCCGGTTTTGTCGGCTAAGCGTCGAATCTCGTGGTAGTCTTTCGTTCCTGACTTAGGCGAAAGGTCATTTTCCAAGTCGTAGTTCAATTCGATGCCATCAAATCCAGCGTTCTTGGCTAACTGAAGGCACTCCTTCAAATTCATTCGTTGGGGATAAGGAAACGCCCACTGGTTGATGGATTTCTTCATGGCATAGCGTTTGAGTGAACCTTTTCGTGGGTCGGGCCTGCGTTCCGTAGTCTCCGCCCGAGCTCCGCTGAAAAACGCCGCCGCGCTTGTTGAAGCCAGCATCGCTTTGATCACGTTGCGACGCGTCAGACAATTGTGTCCCGGCGGCAAAACGCTGGCTTGCGCGTCCGTTGTATCGTAACCTTTTGGCCGATGTTTCGAAGAGATAGGATCTTTCATGACGCAAATGATATCAAATTTTGAAGAGAACGCAACCATTCTGACCACTTCTCGGAAGTTTATGGTACAGAGAAACCGCAGGAAACCAGGGTGTGCGGCTGATTACGAACCTCAAGACATAACACCACCATCATAGCCGAAAAACGATCAAGCTTTTCAGCGGCTCTTGGGGTCTCGCCGACATATCTCTTATCCACACTCTAAGTCTAAGCCACGAAAGGGGTAGAGTCAAACAAAAAGCCTTTGCGGCGCGGAGGGAGAGCAGAAAGCAAGATAATCCGGAGGGGATTGCAGGCTAAGGCAGTAATTTGATCATATTCTGATTCAATAGCTCGACCGAGCGTTTTGACCGTCATCGCCGATTCGCCTGTTGGTAAGGCCATGCCGCCAACAGCAGCAACTCTCTTGTCGATAATGTCTTCCGAAGTCACGCATGAACTATAATATAGTGCGTTGTCGCTGAAACATATATGATGATCCCTGTAAAGAAAGGAATCAAAATATGGGAAAGCTTGGTGTGGCAATTATTGGTTGTGGTTCGGTGGCAGAGGAATATGTGAAAGCCTTTACGAGAGATGAGCGGTCCGAAGTGCGTGTCCTGGTCAGCCGCAATCGGCTCAATGCAGAACGGTATCGAGACAAATATGATCTGGCATGTACGATTGAAACCAATGCCTCTGTGATGCTTCAACGGAAAGATGTGGACATTGTCGTGATTTGTACGCCTCACAATCAGCACACAAATTATGTTGTTGCTGCCGCTGAGGCTGGAAGGCATATCATCATCGAAAAGCCGGTGGCCCTAACACTTCAAGACCTGCGCAAACAGCAACAGGCCGTGAGGAAGAGCAAGGTAAAAACTCTGGCCAGTTTTGTACTGCACTGGAATCCTCTGCTTATGACCATTGACCGGCTTATAACACAGGGTGCCTTCGGCAGTATCTTCATGGTCGAGGTTGACTACATGCACCGGATATGGATGAGGCCCGATGAGAAATGGTATGCAAGTCGAGAACCAAAGTGGAACGGCAATATTGACCGGAGGCTGCCATGCCATAGATGCCCTGCGCTGGTTCGCAAGGAGTGAAGTCAAGCAAGTTTATGCTTACCAGGTGAAGACCGAAAACCCCATAGAATACCCAGGGACAATTTCAGTTAACGTTAAATTCGAAGATGGCAAGATCGGACGCAGCACAACGACCTTCGATGCACAAATGCCATATAGATTCAACATCGGGGTATATGGCACAGAGGGCAGTATTCGTAACGGTGAGCTCTTTGCGCCTAAGCTTTTTCCCGGACAGAACAACTTTGTAAAGATTCCCTGCATCCTGCCAGACAGCGCTGATGTCGCCCATCATCCATTTGCAGGTGAAGTATCGCATTTCCTTGATTGCATCATTAACGACAAACAACCATATCCGGATCTGGAAGATGCTGCCCAGACCCATGAGGTATGCTTCGCGGCTGACCTTTCTGCGGAATCGGGCAGACCTGTGGCGATAAGCGAATTGGATCAACATGTAGATGATCACTATCTCAGGAACGCTTTCAAAAGGATGGATGGCTAATGCCCTGGGTATCAGATTTGACCGCCACTACTACTTCGATCTGCATAAACGCTACACTGTCGACTGCCAGTGCAATGAATACGCCGCTACGCGTTTTCCCGACATGCGCCTTTTCTATTCCGAATCCAATCTGGGACAGATCGATTACTGGGACAAAGGCCAAATTCAGATCGGCGGGCATCCAGCCGAATATGATTCTCGGTATGTTGCTCGGAGCTGATTTTGTGCCCCATGATAGCCGTGACGCCGATATCGCCCCGGGCTGTCTCGTGGGAAAGAATCCTGCGGACCTGCCGGCACCTAAGAGCCTACTTGACCACGACTTGATCAGGCTTTTTGATACGCAGATTCGGCAAGTACAGAACAATGCCCAGAAACCGCTTCGGCCAATTCCCCCATTTTTCTGGGATTCGTCGGGCCGTGCCACCATACATGGAGTGATGACCTCTGCCCAGAAGTTTCTCGGTGAAAGTATTTTTCTGGACATGATGACAGATCCCCAGGCGTGCCTCGATCTGATGGGTTGGATCGGCGACGCTTTTATTATCCTCTGTCGGCACTTCTCAGAGACGGCGGACTTGCCCATAACCGGGGTGCACGTGGGCGAGTGTTCGGCTTGTATGGTTGGTCCCGACTTGATTCAACAATTTGTTGTCCCTGTGACGTCAAAGATCGGCCAAGAACTGGGACCTATTCGTCTACATTCTTGCGGCCCCAGCACCAATCAACTGGAAGCGTTTTCAAGAATCGCGAATGTGCGCTCTCTCGACCTGGGTGGTGACACGTCGCTTACAACAGCGCGAGAAATATTCGGAAAAGAAACGGTGATAAGCATTGCTCCTTTGCCGCGTGATATGTCTGCGGAGGACACTGATGCGATACTACGCTGGGCCAGGCGCATTTTCAAAGAAAACGATGGCGGCAACCTGGAATACATGTATCACCTTGAGCCCAACTACAATGTCGATACTATTTATGCTTTGACAGATTTTGTCAGAGGCATGCCTGGCTTCGCAGAGCCGGCAACTTAATCGAAGATACGCCCCCGTACAAATAAGGATGAGCTTACAAGTTGCAATCCAGAACAATAGATTGTTTTGAGAAGCATAAACTGTGTTTTGCTGTGCAGGATCACCTCCGGCTGTGATACGAAAAAAGCACGAAACTCCAAAAACAGCAATAGAACTCACCTCTGTTACCCTTACCTCGCTTTTTAGTCTGTCTTTAGTGTGTTACCGATATGTCTGTGTAAAATGTGGGTGTACAGCAGGGAAAGAGAACGTGAGGAGCGGCTGCTGAACCGCTGAATATGGAACGGCATCATTACAAGAACCTGCGGAATATGAGAAAGGCCAGACGAGTGTACAGGAGGACAGGAGCAAGGCAATACTGACAATAACGACTAAGTCCACACACTGAATAGCGGAGAAATATGCTCCTATAAGAAACTATCTCAACCGCTTAGAGCGTCCATTCTTTTCGATATTCACGCCTCATGAACCTGTCAGCTTCCGGGCAGCCAACGGCCTTGAGATTCTTTGCGTCCCAGGTGAGTTTCTTTCCCGTACGCAGCGCGACATTGCAAAGCAACGCTGCTTCGGTCAGTGCGCCCGAATAGTCGAAATTGCACGTGGTCTGCCCGCCCTCTTGCAGGCCTCGACCCATTCACGATGGTGGCCGATAGAATCCGGGATAAATGGATCAGGCCGCTTGAAGTCGGCAAACTTCTCTTCAGGCAGCAACTTGTGCTGGCCGTAGTCGGCAATCAGCATCCCTTTCGAGCCGATGAACAGTACTGCGTTTCCCCACTGTGGGACGTTGTTTTCTTTTACAAACGCCGGATAGCCACCGCCATTGTACCAGGTCAATGTGACCGGAGGCAAATCGCCACGGGCAGGGTATTCCTGTCGTGCGATTGTCCAGCGAGCGGCACTCTCTGGGTGGACCGGCCCCTCAGCTTCGACAGTAGTAGGATGCCGCAGTTTTAACGCCCAGAATACAAGGTCGCAGTAATGGCAAAAAAAGTCCCCCAGTTGACCGTTTGCGAAGTTCCACCAGTAGCGCCATCCGAAAGGGGCGTAAGCTGGGTGGTAAGGCCGGTATGATGCAGGCCCCAGCCATAGGTCCCAATCAAGCGTCTCGGGCACGCGGGGCGGTCAGAGGGGGCATCGGGCTGCGACATGTCTGTTGGCTTGGGCGGCCCGGCGAAGTTAGCGCCAAGCCATACATGGACCTCTCGCACTGCACCGATGGCGCCAGTCTGTACAAGCTCCACTACGCGACGGTAATTAGCTTTCGGCGTGAATCTGCGTTCCCATTTGTGTAACGAGCTTCTTCTGGCGAGCAACTTCCGCCATCACCCGGGCTTCGTACACGCTGTGGGTGAGCGGTTTCTCACAGTAACAATGCTTGCCAAGTTTCATGGCCATCACCCCTGCCGGGGCATGCGTATGGTCAGGTGTGCCAATGACCACGGCGTCGTATCTTGTGGTGCATCTCGTCGAACATCTTGCGGAAGTCTTTGTATCGTTTGGCCTTGGGGTATCGCTCGAAGGTCTGTGCTGCATGCTTCTGGTCGACATCGCACAGGGCAACGATGTTCTCGCTCGCCACGCCATTAATATCCTCAGCACCGCGACCGCCGACCCCAATGCCGGCAATGTTCAACTTATTGTTGGATTGAGTGCCTCGTACCAATCGGCTGTGCGATAGGATTACCAGGCCTGAGGCGCTCCAAGCCATATTGCGCAGGAAAGTGCGACGAGTTACTTGTTGACGCATAAATCAACTCCTTTTCTGTCGAAAAATGAATCATGCCACTGGTTACAGGGTACCATCTGCCTTTTGTGAAGTCAAGCTCGCCGCCGTGGAATAGTACCAGCTGTTTCATATCCGTGTTAAGTGATTTTTTAGAAGGTCATTTCCTTAAACTGTCTATCTCTTTGAGATATTCACCGAGATTCATTAGCATCTCGCCGGTGTACGAGCTGCAGTTTGCCCACGTGTCACTGTAATTGATATCCTGCAGCTGCCAAGGATTGCCCCTGGCTGGTTTGTGTTTCATCCAAGTTGGATAAAATCCATCTGGATGTTGTATTACAGTGAGCGTGTCGGCCATTGCACAAGCCTTCCTCAAGTAGGCCTCATCCCCCGTATGTCTGTGAAAGGCAATGCAAACACGAATGTAGTGTGCCGTGTGCCAGTCGATAACATGGTAGCATACGTATTGCTCCCGGGCTCCGGGGTAATATATTCGCCTGAAGGTTCCCACTCGATAAACTGATCATCTATGTAGTATAGCAAATTGAGAGCAATCTTTGCGTAGCCGTTTTCCGGTGTTGCGTAGCGTAAAAGGTATTCAATGAACAGGCCTGTATCGTACCACTCAAGGTTCTCGTAGGGCGCCAAAGTTCTTACATCGTCCCATTGCTGTTGCCAGTGGAATGTCTTGCAGGGATTTGCCAGCATCCATCTGACAGCCTTGTCTCGTGTTTCCACCAAATCCCTCCTTTTATGGTTCCGAATCAATTCGTCGAGCAACAGAATTGACTCGACCTGATCAGACGTGTAGTCTTCCAGCATCTTGCCGGTTTTTGGGTCGACCCGGAAATACCACCGTCCATCGTCAAGTTGGGTCTTCTTAAGCGTGTCGGCAATACGCATAGCAGCTTTGAGAAAAGATTCATCTCGTGCTACGGCATAAAGGTCCAAGTACGCCATGCCTACCATCCCTGCTCGCCCGGTCTGGAGGCATCCTGGGTGGTGAGACATAGGCATGTTTCCATACGCCCAATCGTTTGGTGTGCTTTCACTGATTAAGGACTCGCCGAACTTTCTGGCCAACTTTACCACTTCCTGGGCCTTCTCGCCTCCAGGATTGATTCGTGCATAGGCAGTTAATATCCGGATGTACGCAGACTTGAAAAGAGCAGGAAACTGTGTAGCTTTCACATCCGATTGGTCGCTCAATAACCAGAGTGTGGCTTTGAATCCAGATGCAAGATAGCTGCCTTTGCCGTCGCGATACGGTCCTTTAAATGGCGCGATCCTGTTGAAATGAAAGCTCGTCTTGCCAATCACGTTGCGGGAAGCATCGAGTGCCTCTGCTATCACCTGGAAGTCACCTGCACTGGGCAGTCCTTCCCAAATTGACGACAAATCGACATCAGATGTTTCGGACTCCGCTTGATAGCTGTTATTTGCAGCAGATTGTTCCCAAAGCCGGCACCGATATAAAGCGGCGTTCTCCAGTAAAGTAAAATGGAAAACGGGGGGATGCATGTACCTTTGCTTGACATGGGAGTTCCACCCAGTTTGTTGAAATTTGCTGTTGACATCTGCCTCTGCCTCTACAGCGTAAAGACTGAACATATCCGTTGGTCTGATTAAAGCAAGGACCGAAGCCAAAACCATAGTCCAAAACAAGCCACGAATTCTCATATCGTCTCCTTCTAATGATAAGGTTACCTACTACCGTTGGAAACCCGAGTCGGCGCAAAATTGCGTTAAATCTATTTGAGATTCTAATGTTATTTGGCATTTGCTGGCTTGACATAAAAGACCCAGTCTTCGGATGAAGGACAGGTGATAGTGTTTTTGCCGCCGCATATCATCCAGTCGAAATGATACAAAGGATTTCTTTGAATTTAAATAGCCAAAAGCATAAGTTTTTAAGTACCCCCACTTTCAATAATGTCTTTTTACATTACCGATTTCTCTATGCATGGCCGGGTGTTCAGCAGGGAAAGTGACGTGAGGAGGGGCGGATGAACTCAACTTCCGAAACGCCTTTTATGGCTATCAAGGGCTAAGCCAAATTGAGAGAGGGCTAAGTCCTCCCTTCGCTCTAAAAAAGGGCTGCAAGCCGATGCTCATAGCCCTTCTATTTGAAATCAGGATTATGGGCAATCACTGCTTGAATCACCGCATGTAAGCCAATCGGAAATCATAATAACAATATCCTCCAGATTGATTACACAATCATTATTCAAGTCTCCTTCGTGCCGAAGTCCACAGGATAACAGGTATTGGGCTATCACTTCTTCAATGGCCATCTGAGAAATCTTGTGTTCTTTGTGTGAGGAATCAAGATGCAGGTAATAGAATCCCTCGCCAAGTGCATTGACAGCCTCGGTTACAAATGGTTGGAACGTGCGATAATTAATCCCCCAGAAACAACAGGAATCATACTGATTCAGGATATGGACCTGGCCTCGTCCCCGACCGTAACCTCCCAGAATATAGATATCCAGCCAACTGGCTATATGCTCATATAGAGCCGGCCATTCCTGTTCCGCATCGCCCTTTGAACCATTCGGACACGGACCGGAGCGCAGATACAAAGGCAGCGAACCGGCTACAGGAAAACTCAGCTTTATTCTCGTATCCAGCGCCGCACACAGATGTGTGGTCCAACCGCCGCCGGAGATTCCTACCATATTAATATCCCCGTAGTCAAATTGCCCCTCTGCATAATTGAGGGCTACAATTACCGGTTCAATGAAAAAACGAATGAAGCTTCCTCTTGAGTTTTCCAGCACAGAAGACATTACATCGTGACCGGCGGTGCCAGACGAAAAAGTATAGGTGCCGTGGTTGGGAATATTCTGTGCCGTTCGCGGGTTCTCTCCAAATAAAGGCATCCAGAACATCAGGATAGAAAACCCCTCATCCAGAAAATATCTTATTGTTTCTCCTCCTCCGGCCGTGAGGATATCGTTGCTGTGGCCCATGTGGAAAATCAACAATCTATTTATTTTTCTTTTCGGATGTAGATGATAAACATAGGAATGCAGCTCATAGTCCATTCGGATGTCGATTCGGTCCACTTCGTCGAGATTGTCACTTCCTATCGTTGAAATCCAATCCGGTAGTTTGATGGAATTCCAATTATCTGAGTTATCTTTTGACAACCGAGTAACGTTGATAGGCAAATGTGCTGGCCAGCCAGCTTCTGGCCATAAATAGCGAATGATATCATTACGAATTCTTTCGGCATCTGCGTCCGTGGTGATATGTATTTGAGAGGGGACGTCGATAGCCCAATAATAGGGGTCAATCTGTGTATAACAGTCAACAGCAGAACACTGCACTATGTTTGATTTGAAAAGAACACAAATAACAACAACGCTAATTCGGCTGAAATGCCGCATAAAGTCTCCGTCTCACAAATAGACAAACGTGACAGATTATCAATTGTATCTTATTGCTCACAATCTGCCAAGTATGCTTCGCAAATACTTTCATGCTTCACCGAGCAAGATAGTAAGAGCTGCGTTAGAAAAATACTTCAAAAGCAATGGCAGCAAGCCCAAAGACAGCAAGCAAACCACCAAGCAATAAAGCAATGAGAGCAGCTTCCAACAATCTGTAGAGTGCTTATGCTACCTTTATCCCTACTTTCTGATGACATTCGTTTTGTTACCGATATGTCTGGGCAAGGGCTGAGTGTTCAGCAGGAAAAGCGACGTAAGGAGCGGCTGACTGAACCCAACTGGGCCGAGTAAATTTAGTGCTGCACCTACATAATCTGATAGTCTTTGCGACAGCGACGCTTTTGTCGTTTTCTATTTCTTCAGTTCCATTTTTATTTGCCTCTTTTCGGTCTGCTGATATGAGATCAGAGAAAAAACTTGACACCATGCATTGTAGCGGCTGCAAAACACCTGGCATACAGGTTCATAATTGGATATGATTAATGCCATGGAGAAGGCCTTCTTGCTTGTTCTGTTAGTGTCAGCTTTCGGCACCCCCGTGTCTTCTATGGAAGACGGAAACAGTCGTATCGTCCGGGATCGCCCCGTCAAACGTACGGCGGGCTGGCCACAGTGGCTGGGTCCGAACCGCGATGCCACCTCTACAGAGGCGGGTTGTGGTGTGTTACTTCCGGCACCACAACCACTCTGGAAGGCTGATGTGGGGATAGGTGTGTCGTCGGTGGTTGTCAGTCAAGGGCACGCCCTTGCCGTGGGGCATATAAGAGGGCCTGCCAACCGCGGCGAAGACACCGTTTACTGTTTTGATGCTGATACCGGAAAGGTTATTTGGAAGTACCCGTATGAGTGTCTATCTTGCAAGACACAAGACGTGCGGTTCTATGGCCCTCGCTCGACACCTACCGTTGACGGTGATTTCGTGTACACGCTCAGCCTCGAAGGGCATTTGTTCTGCTTTGAGACCAATTCAGGCAAAATCATCTGGAATAAAAAACTGCCACGAGACTACAGCGGCAGAATCCCGGTCTACGGCTATTGTTGTTCGCCGCTGGTCTATGGAAAGCTGTTGATTCTTTGAGCTAAATGCTGAGCAATCTTCCTATGTAGCGCTGGACAAATCAAATGGTGAAGTCATCTGGCGGTTTGCCGGAGGACATGTAACATGTGGCTCTCCCGCGCTGACAAACATTGATGGAGCTGATTGTGCCGTATTTATGGGCGGCGGCGTTGTTGTTGGTGTGAACGCGGCAACCGGCGAGGAGATGTGGCGGCATGGCACATGGGGACATGCCTGGATGGGACCGGTGGTTTCAGGTGACAAAATCTTCGTCGCCAATGCGTCGCTTCCCCGAGGCTGTGGAATGATTCAGATAGCTCAGGGCAAGCCAACCGTTCTCTGGGAGGACAAAAGGAAATTTCAGACCCTGCACTGCAACTCGGTAATCTGGCAGGGACACATTTACGGCTTCGACAATACGGGCACTGATTATCTGGGCAGGGACGGTCAGAGATCGTCTCTTAAGTGTCTGCAGCTCGATACGGGCGAAGTGAAATGGGTCAAAGAAAAAATGGGCTGGGGCAATCTGATTGTAGCCCCCGACCGGATCGGGGGTGGCAACCTGATAATTCTAAGAGAGGCGGGAGACCTTATTGTTGCCAGAGTATCTGCCGAGAGCTATCAGGAGCTCTCACGCAACAAAATATTCGACGGGCAGTCGTGGACAGTCCCCGCGTTTTCCAAAGGCAGGGTCTACTGCCGGAATAATTCCGGGCAAGTGGTTTGCTTACAGTTATTTTGCCCCAGCACGCCGCAAGATGTGCCCGTCGCACCGCTTGCCCACGAGCCGGCAAAGTCCCCCGCGACTCACTCTGCAATCTTCGCCAACGGGCGTGTGTACGCGGTTAGCCCGGACGCATGTATATTCGTACCAAGCACCATCTCTACTGCTTCAGCAGATATGCTCGGTGACCGCGGCAGCAGTTCGGGCTATCACGGCAGCAATCGCAACGAGCAGAAACCGTTTGGGTTCGGTTTGACTGCTACGCGGTCGTTAACAACCTGTAACCGCTTTTGATCGCGCTCCAGCAGGTTAGTTAGGATGACTTTCTTGTAGTCCTTCAGACCGATGCCGAGCGGTGCGTCCAGACCTGCAGTTTCCCACAGCCGCAGTATGCAGCCGCCAGAGACGTCTCCGTCAGCGGGCTTGAGGCACATAGCAACAGCCCGTGACGGATCCGATTCGATCTGCGCCCCTGTTTGTTTGTCTGTAGCGATACTACCCAGAGCACCCAGCAGCGGCGATGCTGCCTTTCGGCTCCAGGCCACAATCTCAGCATTGCGATAGCCGCTGGTATGTGCCCGCAGCACGTACCGGAAGCGAAAATCCTTCACACCATGCTGGTCCTGAGTTACCTCACGATAGTTCTGATCATTTCCCAGTGCCTCGAATGTGAGTGGGTCCAAATCAAGCCGCAGCGCATATGCGTCAAGCGGGACAATGGTAACGCCGATTCCATCCAGCAACGAAGCGTCCACAAATCCCTGCACAGCAAAGCGCCGTGTGTCGGCCCCCGCAAGCAGATCACCTTCAGGCTGCAGCCGTGGTCGAATTACTGCACCGATAGTTTCTATGCGAAGCACAGCGCCGTCGCCCAATATCGGAAATATCTGGCAAAGCCGCTGCTGGTGAGCCGTCATGGGCTTGTTGATACGCAGGTCAAAGTCCACCTGATCCAATTCGGCATAGACGGTGACAAAGTTCGTTACCTGAATACCCTCGACCATACCGGTAATTTTGAGCCTTGCCAGCATCGGGCCAATCGCTACCACTTCAGATGTTACATTCTGCAAGGTGTGCTCTTTGCCATCGAAATAGATAGTTTGGCATAAGCTCCGTTTACCGGGAACAGCAAGCTGCGTGCCGGTGGGTTCATGAATAAGGCTGCCGACGCCGCCGGTTTGCAGGTCTACCGCCAAGCGATAGTAAGGGCTCTGAAGACTCGTCGGCGTGGCAAGCAGACCACCTAATTCGGAGTTGGTCTTAGGCCTCGGTGTTAGTTCGAATTGTTTAAAGGCAAAGGCAGGAATTTCGGTAGCAACAAAATACAAAACACGCTGGTCCTCTTCGTTGACGAGCTGGCAATTAAAAACCCGCCCCCGTGCGGACGGGGTTCGATCACGGCGCTGACACCTTCCGGAACCTGGATGCGGACCAGCCCGGAGCGAGCAAAACTGAGGCTGTTGAAGACAGCAACGGCCTGCTTGTCGGGCTCCAGTCCGATGCCAGACCAGCCTGACTGCAAAAGCCGATTGCTGAGGCGGCTGAACTCGGAACTCCATTTCTGCCGCAGCTCTGCATTATGACGCTTGTTCTGCTCGCTGTTGCCGTTCCAAGCGTGGTCAGCCAACATGGTCCAATACCACTCGGCCAGCTCACGATCGGCCCTTGTGTTCTGGTGTATTGCGGGCTCATTTTGAGTTGCGATAGCAAGCAGAACCTCAGCAGCCAAGAATGTTCTTTCTGCCTGTCGCAAATCTGCAACATATTTTGCCAGTGATACAGGCCATAAGTCCCAGGAGTGGCCGAAACAGCCACGAATAGTGGGTAAAAAAGGTTTCTTGGTCTGGACCTCGTCGACCGCCTGGGAAAACTGTGGCAACGTTGCATTGACCAGCGTTGGATGTGGGGCCTGGCTGACTGTTGTACTTCATAATCGCTTCTGCGAAACCGCATGCCTGGCTGCCACTGTGAGGCGAGATGTCACCATGTGTGCCACTGGCAAGAACTATTTTCAGCGGATAGCCTTCGCCAAGACTACGATAGTAAGGTAGCCATTCGCTCGTGATAGTCTGCGGCTTGCTAAGGATGTGTGCTCCCTCGGTATAACTTGCCTTGCTGCAGGCCCATCTGTCCAGGATGACGCGAACCTTGCTGCCATCTGGACCTTCATAAATAAATAGGGGCGGATTTTTCAGCCCATCAAAGGTAGAATCATATTTGTAAAAGGGAACAGCCAGCCATCGGATGCCACAGCCTGCCAGTATAGGAACAACTCCCCAGGGTAAGCACGGCTGCTCAATATGCTCGGCAACCCCGATGCAATCTAGGCCCCATTCTCTCTCTAATCTGCACGCCGGGTAGAAGGTACGGATCGCTCCTTCGGTGCTCTGAAGTGCCCAGAGAGCGTTACAAAAGTAAGGGCTAACATATACGCGTCCCTGCTTGATGCGGTCAATCAACTCTGCCTTTCGCTGCGGGTAGTGCTCAAAAAAACACAGCGCCTCCTGAGTCACTGCCATGTTGTAGCAGTCGCGATCAGGTGCACACTGGTTACGGGTCCGGTTCATCTCATCCAAGTGGCCACGAACGATATCGGCAAAACTCTGGCGCGTCTGCTCTTCAGTGTAACCCCACGTGTAATCCGGACAATTATCGTTCGTGATATAAATGACCCATTGGGAAGTATCGTCTGGTGTTTGTCTGCCGCAGACAGTTGCGGACATTAAAAGACCAAAAAGCACGACTCCCACCAAAAGGTTCCTGGAACGGTGTGCCACATGCCAGCTATTTGTGGTAGCTCTCCTCACAAAGATCGCACTATCCATACTGTCGACGACTCCAGCAGATCTATCCATTATTTCTTTATCGTAGCTGATCAAAGCCACTGCGGCAAGAACGGATTAACTCAGAGCGATGTACAATTGTCAATTGGGCTCAGGTGGATACGTGGAAATGCGTAACAAGGGGGGCAATCGCAGTGGCAGCGACAGTTAATCTGACCCCGATCGTGGCGCCCGTAAACTAACCCCAGCGCTTAGTATGGCTTTTAGAAGTTCAGTTCTCGCCAGAGTCTCGAGGGACCTTTGAACCCGTTCGAAGCTCCGAAAGGACGGCGCCACTGCTTTGCTCAAAGATCCAAACGCTGGCAACGGAGTCGCCCTCTTTGGCTACGTAGACCTTCTGAGGAACAAATGTGTGACCACTGCAAACCATTCTAATGGAAACCCCACCCTGCATTGTCTGATAATAATTTGGGCCGACACAACTCCTCGCGTCAACGACTCCGATGGGCGTTCCCATCTCTTGAGCTTCTGCCGCGGCTTGTTCTGCGGACCAGATTCCTAGTTTCACGGTTGGCCGCGCCGGGTCTTCGACAACCATAACCTTCTTGACAGTAATAGTATTGAGAGACCGCTCTTTGCTGTTTTCTTCAGTTATATTATCTTAGTGTTTTCTACATCTTCTCTACAACACCTCAAGGGTGGGCGGCGGATAGCAGCAAGTTTCTCTTTTCGTTGTGGCGGTACAAAATTAGAAAAACTTGACGCTATACATAGCAGCAGATGGTGAACCCCTTGCTTAAGACTCTAGCAACAGGATTATCACGCTGTCGCTATATCGGCTTGGCAGCAAAACCACCAATGCTTAAACGCTGATGGCTTTTCAATAGTTCAAGATTCTGAGTTTTCTGCTTCCTTTTCTTTGCCTTCTTCCTGTTTTTTTATTCTACATACAACACTTCGTTATGGCGTTAAAAAGGGAACCGACAGAAACTTCCAGCAGTCAATAGCCCCGCCTGTGCTACCACTACCTCTATTTCTAAGATTATCTTATGGCATTACCGATATGTCTGGCAAAAGCTGGGCGTTCAGCAGGAAAAGTGACGTGAGGAACGGCGGCTGAACCCGATTCTCCCCCACCATCCCCCCGATATAGAACGACCGTTGATAAGTCAAGGGGCTGGTCGTTGAGTGTTTTCTGCCCAAGCCTCGGTGAGACAGATGTTTTCTTCCTCATCCCCCTGCCCAAGCCTCGCATAAGAACGTGTGTTTTTCGCCCTCATCTACCCACCTGTAACTGACCTTTACATAATAGCTAAAGAAGAATTCTACTATCGTCCTCGGTCTGCAAAAAATAACCGCGAGGCAGCTACCTTAAATCCTAAAGAATATCCTGCGGCGATACAGAAACCACAGAAACAACCACTTGACCGTCAAAGCCCCAAACGCCAAAACCAACGGCTTGAACAAACCCGCGCGTTCAGAAATGCCAACAAGGAAGAATTCCGCAATTCCATCGAAGCCGACAAAACTCTGCAGGAAATATATCGTAATTGGATTCATCCCTATTACGACAAAGAAAATTGTCCACTTTTTGTATCCTTTAACATCGATCAGCCAATAGAATAGGGCCAGCAGTAACAGGCTCCATCCGCCCGCATACAACACATAAGAACTCGTCCAGATTATCTTGATGATTGGGAAGAACAATCCCCAAACATATCCTGTGATCAAACACACCAGCCCAGCGACTGTTAGCCCTGCTGCCTTACGAGCGCCAGAGCGATTCGAGCCAAGCCAATGCCCCGCCAACACTCCCAAAAGTGCCGTGCAAACGGCAGGCAGAGTCGAAATGAGTCCCTCGTTATCACCGTACACGTAATAAAGTGTGCCGGGAATCAACTGCTGGTCAATATACGAGGACAGGCAACCCTTGGCGGTAAGAACCCCCATGCCATAACCTGGGACCGGAATCAGCATCATCACAGCCCAGTACAAAAGCAAGATTGCTGCTGCAACTACCGCCTGTGTCCGCCATTTCGTGTGTATCACCAATATCGCAGCAAAAAAATAGCACAACCCAATCCGCTGCAGCACACCCGGCCATCGCATCTGGGGCCAATCGAAGCGCAACAACCCATTCATGACCAGCCCCAGCAGAATCAGCATCACCGTCCGTTTGACAACGTGCAGGTAAACTACGCCCAAGCTCTGCCCTCGCTCCAACCGGCGAGAAACCGAAAACGGCAACACCGCCCCAACTATGAAAAGAAATAAGGGAAATATCAAATCCTCAAAGTGAAACCCTTCCCATTCTACGTGGCTTAGTTGACACTGAATTGTTTGTGTTACCGGATGTTTCCATACCTCCGCCAAGGTGGTGAACACCTCCCCACCGCCGATGATCCAGAACATATCAAAACCACGCAGTGCATCGATTGAGACCACCCGACTGCCACCCAAACCCCTTTGGTCATTTTCCAAATTTCTTCCTCTCTTTTCTAAAACGACATCTTCCATTTACCACGTTTAGAAACACTTCTACGCCTTTCAATTCCATACGGTATCAAACGCTTCTCTGAATTTCAATAATCCGAACCTTGGGTTTGACAAATCATGCCGCTGCCCGCCCAAACCTCGCGAAGGCAAAGAAAATCATAGCCAGAAAAGCAAACCTCGGAAGCCTCTTTAAGATTTTCTTTTTGGATTACCAGTTTATCAGGGAGAGGCCGGGTATTCAGCAGGGAAAGTGACGTGAGCCGCGGCGGCTGAACTCTTAATCATTACAGTGTCACCTCATTTGCATTGAAGCTTCATCGCTCTGAATATCCAAGACTTCGACCATTTTACTCAATAAAACACAGATGCTCATGGGGCATTAGCCTCACTAAGTATTCGAAATTTCCTTTTCCTACTCTTGATTCAAGCTGTCTGATGATGTGCTCAACGTTGTCATCAGGGCCCGCGATGAAAAAGGGCTTGCCGTCTTTGCCAAATTCAACATCCTCGCAGGGTTCGATGCTATCTTTGTCATCCAGAACATATTGCGACAATTTGAAATCTTTATTCGGCTCAAAGCCAAATTGCTGCGCGAATGCGATGCCGCCATAAACGATCTGATGGGCCAGAGGTATCGGGCACTGCACCGGATTGCCCTCCAAATATATTTTGGGCAGCAGCTCGGTTTTGTACCTGGATAAGGAAAAGTCCGCATTGCAAAAGGTGTTCTTGATCCCCAGGCAGTAAATGTCCACCAGGAAGAGCCCAAAGACAAGATCACCGTCGGGCTGCCGGCGGGAGATTAGAATAGTAGCCAAGCCTTGGTCTTTCCATGATGGGTTTATCAGACATTCATAAAAGGGAAATTTTCGAGCAAAGAGAATCTTTTTTCTTGCACTGAGCAACTCAAAGTGAATTGAACCTGCCTGGTTTTTCCTGCGCAGCTTGTGTTTTTGCCGTCTCTTCATCAGCTTCTTTTGACGTCTACTTTCGTCAACACCCATTTTCCGCTCCTTCATTGGATTTCTATACCACATCGTTTCGCTTTTCAATCGTCAGGCCCACCACTTTGCCAGTTAAAATTGGTATCCTCTTGCTACCCAATAGTGCCAGTCCTTGACAGCCCTCCGCGTCTCGATATCAACTTTGACTGGCTCCAATTGAGACAATGGTACGGCCAGCTTCCGCCCTTGCCAGGTTACCTCAACGAACATCTCGTGCACACACTCCTCTTCACAGGCCATTGCCTCTACCGTTACTACCTCTGCCTCCGCTAAAGGTGAAATAACTCTTTTGGTAACGCACCTGGCCCTAAAGGGAAAGTTGAGTTTGTCTTCGAGGTAGTAATACCATCCCAGACCACGTTCCGTTTCGTCGTAGGCGTCGACTATAATCTCCGAGTCAATTCGCTGCTCTCTGCGGCTGTTTTTCTTAACTTCTGACATAGTCGTCAAGATTAGCAATTTGAGCTAAATCCTTGTTGACCAAGTTCACTAAAAACTAATCTTTTCCCCGCACTCATTTCTGAACTGGCGGACCGCCAGTAAATAGTTTGGGAGTAATTAAAAAGATTGTGACCAACTTAGCGGCATTACACTCGGCTAATAGACTTGAGATGCTTCTTGGATTTCTTTAGGCCTATCTTAGATGCCTTCTGCTCTACTGACTTGGCAGACCGTCCAAGTTGGCCGGCAACTTCTCTGGTGCTTGCATTCGGGAACAATTTCTTAAGCAACTTGATCTCATCGCTTGACCAGCGACCCCTGACGAGTTTCCTTTTTGCCATTTAATGACTCCTTTCAGCCAGAAGTTTACAACCAGTTTCGTGCTATTCTACAGGATGCCGCAGTTGTAATCAAAAGGTTTTTGCTCTGCATACTGACATCACCCATGCTAACCTCACAGGCCCCAATGATATCACTCAGTCATCGCCAATTCGCCTGTTGGTGAGTCGATGGCCGCAGGTGAGGGTTGAGTATGACGGCTTAAAGGCCGTGCCACGCATAGCAGCAAGTCTTTTTCCCCTGTGCTGATACAAGATTAGGTAAAGAAGCTGATGCCATACATAGCAGCGGCTGGTGAACCCTTTTCCCTTTTCTCTTTTCATGTTTTGAAGGTGAACCCCCAGCCTCGGCCATAGCTCCATCGGTCGCGCTGGGCGGCCATCACCTAAACGCGTCAGCCACCCCTCCATCGCCGACCTGATGCGGAACCACGGTGCCACGGAATAACGAACTGCCGCCTCGGCCACGGTTCCGTCGCTCGTCCCGGGCAGCCGTCACTCCAATGCATCGATCCAGGGGTAACTCTGTCAGTCCTCGATAGAGATGCTCCTCCAGACAACCGTTGTTCGTCCGGCCAAATCCACTGTGGCAGCTCGCAGACGGTATTCTCCCGGTCGCCCGATTTTGAATTCGATCTCCACACGTGTCCGCTTGCCTTCGTTACGGATGTGAGGCTCCCGATTCTCACCAAGAAGAAAGCGATAATCCTCCTCGCCAGGTCCGTACAACTCCCAAAGCACCTTCACATTCCTGTAGATACCCTTGGGATTGGCCCCCAATGTGTAGTAAACCGGTGAAGAGCCCTCGACCAGAATGGTACTGGCCGCGACCTCCAAAGGTGCTTTGCCGGTCTCGGTCGACAGTTCAATAGCGAGTTGGGGCGGGTCGCCTTCCGGCCGGTCCGGGGTCCGTGGGCCGTCATGTAGGGTGGTTTTCCCATCAACCATCACCTCCACCTTTCCATCTTCCCTGACGCGGACGATCTGGCGGTATCCCGCAGGCGGATGTCCTTCGATATCCCAGAACAGGTCATAGGCAATGCCCATCCGAATACAACGCTCAATTTCGGTGAAGAAGTTGCCCATCACTGTGCGGTACTTGACCCCTTCCCGATTCACTCGCTCCAAATTCAGTTCCCCGAGTCCCCACAGACTGCCTTTGCCCATATGAACATGGCCGAGGTTGTAGCCGGGAGGCAAGAGAATGGCGACTTCAGCCGCCTGTTTCAGTTTTTGCAGGTCCCTATAAGGATGGGTTTCCGACGTGCGCTCGCAGATTCCTCGTCAAGGCCAGACACTCCCTGTAGGGAACGCAGGCAAGCCGGGCCGAATCCCAGAAGAAGAAGTTCTGCGCTCCGAGATCATAGGCATGCGTCAGGAACCAGCAAGCATCCGCGCGATCGACTTGGCCGTAGATGCTCGTTCCCCATTCCTTGTCCGTGAGCCGGGCCGCACCGCGTAAAGACCCGTAGATGACATCGATCAGGTTCTTGGGATCGTCAACGGGGATCTGGCAGCGGTAGGCCATGTTCATCTCAGGAAGCGTCCTCAGCGTTCCGAAGCGGCCCGGCGGCTCGAAGACCATCGCAGAAGGAGGCCCGCTTTCTCCTTCGCCAAGCTGAAGAATCGCCGTACTCACCATGGTTTCCCACGTGTAAAGGTTCTCTTGCAGAAACTGCATACTGCCTACATCCACATCCGGCCTTGCCGCCAAACCACGAAGCAAAGCAGTGGGGGCGCCTTGATACTTGGCCTCATGGAAGTACTTCTGAAATTCCTCCAAGACCATCTGAGGTGTAATAGTCTTTCGCAACTCTCGATCCTTGCTCAGACGGGGCTGAATCACGTGATCCCTGGTACAGACCGCCGGTTCATCGAGAAACAGGATAGGGCCAAGGTAATTGCTGCGATAAAGGCATTCCGGATAGCTGACCTCCTCTGGGCCGATCCCCCAATAGAACACATCACGGCGGTCGATCCAGCCTGCTTGTTCTTTGTCTACTCGCAGACAATTCATTCCCGCTTGGATCATCTCGTCGTAATCGCTTTTCGTGAGCCGAATCAGCTCATAGTCGGAGTCGTCGTAACGCCTGGTTTCATCTTTTTGCCTTGTATTATGAGGAACACCAATGAGCACATCCGGAAGGAGTTCGAGAATCCTGGCATCAAGCGGCCCAGCGGCACACATCGAGTCTTCGAGTCTTTCGAGCAGATAAACATGTCCCAGGTAACACATTTTCTCGGCAAAAGGATGGTCTGAGAAAGCCCCCTCTACGACACGTGGGAAAAGGTGATTCCAAGCGCCAAGTGAGGGCAGAACCGCTTCGCCTGAGAATCGGTGACGGAACTCCAGGGCCTGGGCGTCTCCCTCCTGCACGATGTATCGTGCCGTCGCTTCGCGGGCAGCCGAAACACCGGCAGGAGGATACCTGTCGGTAAGAAGCCAAACACTAAACGATTCGCCGTTTGCCTTGGCGGTGTACAAATGGAGCCATTGGAACAGACGGCCATTCTTTTCTTCCAATGGACCAAGGGCCAGCGTGAGGGTCTTCACAACAGAACCGGGCAGCGCGCCACCCGATTCATGACGGTATTTTGCCACAAGCCCCGGTTTCCCAACGGGTGTTTGGCTGCTGCGGGTCGAATCCGCCTCAATCGAATCTTGCCTTCTCGATTCTTTCGCTTCGCCCCCGCCCACACCGACTAGGCAAAGCAACATGGCTGACAAAAGGACGATACCTGGATTCATGGGCAACTCCGCTACTCGAAAGCGGTCTGCGTAAAAATAGGAATGGGTCTATGCGATTTGCTCGAAGACATTGGATTATCTCTTATTTGGCTCTCACATTTTGCTTTGTACGCCGAAAGTCGTTCCCCACAAATTTGACTTCGTTCATCCCGCCGTCCGTCACTTTGATAAAGTCAGATACTTCCTCGGACGGCATGCAATTACAGATCAGAGCTTTCTTAACCCTTTGAAATCGAATGACAGATTCGGCGCCTTTGGATTGATGCGCAGTCGAAAGAATCGATGACCACTCGTGAAACATCGTCACAAATGAGCGCATGACGATAATCAGGTGATTGTAATGTCAGGTTAATGTCCCGTAATTTCAACCCTTCAACGTGGCGGCAATACAATCCATAGGAGGGCAAGGTGCCGAACATCGTAGCCTCGGGATACTTGCTTTCATGCTCCGGCACTTGGAGGTTTGTTTGCTCCGTAGTTCCCCCGCCGGTACAGGTGATCTGGATATTGTCCAGAGTGACATTCTGGATGCTATGATCCGGAATGCCTACGATAGGACAAGGTCGGTTCGCTCCGGTCGCCACAATGTTACTGATGAAGACATTTCGCAGCGCCCCCGGAATCGGCTTATCCATATCGCGGCCGCGATTGCCGAGGCGTAAAAAGATCGGCGTTTGGACATTCGCCATCGCAATGTTGGAAATCGTCACGCCATCGATATCTCCACCATCCACGGATTCAAGGGCGATCCCGGAAATAGGCGGCCAACCCGTAGCTCGGCTATAAATGACACAATTGCTCACCGTTATGTGTCTGAATCCGCCGCCGGATTCAGTGCCGAGCTTAAACGCATTACAATTCGTGGCCAGGATACAGTTGGTCACCGTCAGATATTCGACGGCCCGACGAATCCCCAGGGAAAAACTTGCTTTGGGCACGATCGCATCGTCCCATGTTTCGATCTGACAATTGGCAATACGAACATATCGGCAGGCATCCGGGTCAATGCCGTCGCAATAGCCGTTGAAGATATTCACACCGTCGATATTGACATAATCCGTACCCAACAGGCTAATAGCATAATTTGGCGCATTGCGAATGGTGATGTCTTTGATAGTCACATTTTGACACCGTTTCAACGCGATGGGCTTGGGGCCGCCGCGCTTGGTGCGATTGCCATCGATCGTACCGGTCCCGAGAATCGCCACATGTTCGACATCCTCCGCCCAAATCAGCGAATGATGAAAGAAACTCGTTTCATGGTCCGCATCATTCTTGAAACGGAGTTCTTCGTACGGATCGAAATCGTTCTCATCTGCACTTGCTTTAAGGACGGCCCCGTGGTCGAGGTGCAGGGCCACGCGATTTCTTAAATGCAGACTGCCGGTTATATACGTTCCGGGAGGGAAATACACAGTGCCCCCACCATTTTCAGAACAGGTTTCAATGGCTTTTTGTATGGTATGTGTGTCTTTAGTCTTTCCATCCGCCTTTGCTCCAAAAGCAGCCACATCATAGGTAGCTGGCCTGGTTTGGGGTGCCGCCGCTGATGCCGCAACACCAACTGGAAACAGATTCCCCACCATGACGAACAGGCACAAACAGATTTGACGACAAGTTGCTTCCATGTGCTTGCCTCATGCCTCATCGGCAGACAGACCACGTCCTATTCGGTATAAGTGTACCACACACATGGAGGAAACCCAAGGCGGATTTCATCCACAAAACCCCTTACCCTGCAGGTAGCAGCATCTTTACGCCCGCAGATCTATGTATGATGTGCTTTTAGAATTGGCTTCCATCGCTCCCTGAAGCATTGAAAAAGGCATCATGGCTGAGAGAAGACAACCCCGCAATACATTGCGGGCTGACCGGTTAACCCGCCATCACTATGGCGGGGTCTGCCCCGCAACGCCGCTGTCTCGCGCCTCGTCAAAGCCGATCCGCTGGCGGCTCGATTCTCCGGAAGGGTTCGCAAGCGGAGTCTGAAACGATTGGCCGCCATGGATGCTGGCTGTCGCTTCACCGCCACCCCTCCATCACCAACCTACTGCGAAAGCACAGGGCAAAGGAATAGCCACCGTCGCTCGTCCCGGGCGGCCATCACTACAACGCGTGAGCAATACTCAGTGCCGCAGTTATGCCGGTTTACCGTTGAAGGCAGGTGGGTAAAAGCATATCATGGGCGACAAACATGGAGACCGGTCTTTCCAACTGTTGTATGGAAACACGCGACCAGGAAGCCTTTCCAAGGCTCTTCGACGGTGGTACGGCCGTGAACATACGAAGCGACATGCCTCGCTCCGGGCTCTGCCGCGAGATCAAGAACTACGGATGGAGAATCTTGAGCGCGGTTCAGCAGGTTTCTCAAACCCAGCCGGCACCACGAGAACCCACCAGGAATAGAGGAACTGCAGGATGGCACGACGCCTGAGTCATGACGAATTGCTGCAACTAAAGCGATGGAATACCCCGACCATCTACAATGGTTGGGAGCAGATCACAAGGCACGACCGCACGAAGGGATGCCGCGTTCGTGAAGACGCTCTGATCCATGCCGACAAGCACGGGTTCCTCGTCATTCCTGAAGAGGAAGGGAGAGTTGTGACCATGCGGATCGTGGTTCTGGACGGACATACCCTCAACCCCGGCGATTTGACCTGGGACGCACTGAAGACACTGGGGCCCTGCGACGTCTACGACCGGACGGAGCCGATGCGGGTGGTGGAGCGTGCCTGCAGAGCCCAGATCGTTTTGACGAATAAAACGGCCCTGGCTGGTGCGACGATCGCGCAACTGCCCCGGCTCAAGTACATCGGGATTCTGGCGACCGGGTACAATGTGGTTGACATCGACGCGGCAAGGCAGCGAGGCATCTGCGTCACGAACGTTCCATCCTACGGCACGCCATCGGTGATACAAATGGTGTTCGCACACCTGCTCCACTTCACACAGCACGTTGGTGAGCACAGCCAGTCCGTCGTCAACGGCGATTGGAGCCGGAGCCCGGATTTTTGCTACTGGAACTATCCCCTCGTGGAATTGGCTGGGCTGACGATGGGCATCCTCGGCCTCGGCCGGATCGGCCGCCAGATGGCGAAGCTCGCCCTGGCCTTTGGAATGAGAGTCATCTACTTCGACGTGACGCCGCAGACGGCCGTGCCAGTGGAGGCGGTTGCCGTGGACTTGGATACCCTGTTCCGCGAGAGCGACGTCGTCAGCCTGCATTGCCCTCTGACGCAAGACAACGAAGGGCTCGTCAACCGGCAGCGGCTGGAGATGATGAAACCGACGGCCTTTCTCATCAACACCAGCCGGGGTCCGTTGATCGATGAGCCCTCGCTCGCCGATGCGCTGAACCGCGGACGCATCGCGGGTGCCGGTCTGGATGTCCTGTGTGAGGAACCGCCGCGGCTCGACAACCCGTTGCTGCGAGCGAAGAACTGCATGATTACGCCGCACATCGCCTGGGCAACAAGAGCGGCGAGGCAACGTCTGATGGACATCGCCGTGTCCAACGTGCAGGCCTTCATCCAGGGGAATCCTCAGAATGTCGTGAGTTGATAGAGTGGGAGTACTATGCACGCTTTCTTCTTCATGCTGGTTTGGCTTTCTTCCGTTTCGTCGGGCAAGACTCCGAGGGTCGAGCCGGCGAAGCCCATGTCGCCGCAGGGCGTTGTACCCCAACACGTGATGGTCTATCACAAGCCCGGCCGCTTCGGTGGCTGGCCGGCCAATCATGGGATTTGGGCGTGGGGGAATGAGATCCTCGTGGGCTTCAGCGTGGGCATCTACAAGGACCTCGGCCCCAATCTTCATGCGATTGATCGGGACAAGCCCGAAGAACATTTGTTGGCGCGAAGCTGTGACGGTGGATTGACCTGGCAGATCGAGGACCCCTCCGTGAAGGGAGCACTTGTCCCGGCGGGCAAGGCCCTGCACGGGGTCGCACCGCCTGGGTTGGAGGAGAAGTCGTGGCGCGACTGTCCTGGCGGGATTGACTTCACTCACCCTGACTTCGCCATGACGATCCGCATGTCGGACAAGGACACCGGCATGTCGCGATTCTACTACTCGACGGATCGTGGGCACAACTGGGAGGGGCCGTTCCGCCTGCCGCTCTTCGGCCAAAAGGGGATCGCCGCCCGCACGGACTATCTGGTCAATGGCAAGCACGATTGCATGCTCTTTCTGACCGCCGCGAAGCAAAACAACCAAGAAGGCCGTGTGATTTGCCGCGCACCACCAACGGCGGCAAAACGTGGGCGTTCGTGTCATACATCGGCCCGGAGCCGACCGGCTACGCGATCATGCCGTCCACGGCGCGTCTGTCACCGACCGAGATTCTTACCACGATCCGCTGCCGCGACGAGTCGGGAAGCTGGATCGATGCCTACCTCTCACAGAATAATGGCGACTCGTGGAGCTATCTCAATCGCCCGGTCCCTGACGCCGGCGAGGGCAACCCACCGGCGTTGATTCGACTGCACGATGGCCGGCTATGCCTGACCTATGGCTGCCGCGCGGCGCCCTGGGGGATTTACGCCCGCCTGAGCGACGATGGTGGTCGTACCTGGAGCGACCCGATTGCACTGCGAGAGGACGGCGGCGGCCGCGATATCGGCTACCCGCGCAGTGTCGAGCGGCCGGATGGCAAGGTCGTCACTGTTTACTACTTCTGGGACCAAAAGACCGGTCCAGAACGTTACATCGCCGCCACTATTTGGGACCCTGACAAGGCGCCCATGAAATCCGCAGGAGCCATGAAGGCGGCTGTATCCGTCCAGCGAGTCTTCGGCCCCGAGCATCCGGGCGGACGCTATAAACACCCGGCGTCCATTACGCAGTTGGCCAACGACGACCTATACCTGACGTACTACACCGGCTCGGGCGAATACGCTACCGACACCGCTGTGTACGGCGCCCGTTTGCCCAAAGGGCAGACCCGGTGGACCACACCCGTGCCCATCGCCGACACGCCCTTTCGCTCTGAAGGCAATCCTGTGGTGTGGCAGGCCCCCGACGGCATGGTGTGGCTGTTCTATGTCGTTCGCTACGGCCAAACCTGGTCCACGTCGCTGATTCAGGCGAAGATCTCCCGCGATGGGGCCGCGACCTGGTCCGATCCGATGCTGCTGACCATGACGGAAGGAATGATGGTCCGCAATCGTCCGCTCGCTCTGGCCAACGGCGACATTTTGCTGCCGGCGTATCACGAGACGGGCCACGACACCGAAATGGTCGGTCCCGACAGTTGCTCGCTCTTTTTCCGCTGGGACGCCCAGCTTCACACCTGGACCGAAACGAACCGCATCCGCTCGAGAATCGGCAACATCCAACCTGCCGTAGCTCCGATCACGAACGACTACCTCGTCTGCTACTGCCGGCGCGGCGGAGACTATTCCGGCCGGCCGGATGGGCACATCGTTCGCGCCGAGTCGCGGGACGGCGGACGCACCTGGAGCGAGGGAAAGGAAACTGAGTTCCGGAATCCCAATGCCGCCGTCGAGTTCCTGCGCCTCAAGAGCGGCAATCTGTTGCTGATCTTCAACAACTCCACAAACGCCCGCACACCACTGACCGCGGCCCTCTCCACCGACGGTGACAAGACCTATCCATATCGCCGCAATCTGATTGAAGGCCCCGGCGACTACGCCTACCCCTATGCTGTCCAGACCGACGACGGCAAGATCCATCTTGTGTTCACCTCGGACGAGCGAACGACCGTCTACCATGCCGTCTTCGAGGAAGCCGATGTGCTCGGCCACCGGTCCGATGCAGTACAGTGAGATACGAGCCCTAGCGTCAGGCATGCCAATCCGCATCTTATGGTTTGGATATGACTCCAGGCTGGATCGCGGAGGCACATCGGCCAACAAGAACGATGCGCCTTCACTCTCGACAGGTGCTACTCCTTGTCATACAAGGTATTACGATCCAGGGAACCTAATTCTGGAATCTCTGTCGCCATTTTGTCACTGTTGTACATGTCGTGGACACCAGCCGCTCACCTTGTCCCCAAGAACTACCGATACAATAGGAATCATGAAGAAGGCATGGGTCTACAAGCGGAAGAACATTACGGGATGGTGGGTTGGATGGTACGAAGGAGGCAAGAAGAGAGCCAAGGCTCTACCAAGTAAAGCGCTGGCCAAACATTTCTGCCAGATCAAATACGCTCAATTGAACTCTGACGTCTTTACCGGTGTTGTCAACTCCGATTGGCACCAAATGATAGAGGAATACCGCAAGGCCAAGCAAGTGCAGGGATTGCGAGAAACATCCATCTACGAGTCCCTGCTAACCCTCGGGCACTTTGAACGGTTGATTGGGCCAGATTGCTCCAAACGGATTAACCAGAATAGTCTGGACAAGTTTATTCTGGATCGTGGTAGCGAGGTCAAGAAGATTACTCTCAACAAAGATATCAGGAACCTCAACGCATTTCTCCGTTGGGCCGTGAAGAACCGCTTTATTACCCCGGGTCTGGAAATCAAGAAAGTCAAGGTAGCCCAGAAGCCAGTGATGGCTCTGACCTCGCAACAGGTCCAAACTCTACTTTCAGCTACGGCCCGATATCCAACTCTTCGTCTGCGGGTACTTCTGGCCGTGACAACAGGACTGCGACGAGGAGACATCGAAGCCATCCATATCGATGATATCCACTTCGATCGAAATACCCTCACCACGCATAATCGCAAGGCAGGGAAAGCCATGCCAGAGCGTCCAATCCCCGAACCGGTCATGACGGAGTTGTCCAATCACGTGGTCACACTTTCCGACGGACAAGAGAGACTTTTCAATGACAAATTCAGCCCAAAGAAATGGGCGAGAATCCGGAAGGCCATCAATACGCCAAGTCTGAAGTTCCACGACCTGCGAAAAACCTTCGCTTCTTTGCTGGCTCAAAGAGGTGTTTCAACAGTGGTCACTCAACGATTGCTGGAGCACTCCAGCCCCCATCTTACCAATGCTGTGTACACTAATATCGATCCAGTGCTGCGGCAGGCAGTCGATCTTTTGCCGGTGTCGGATTGGCTCTAACGTACCACCATTCGGGCGGGCAATAGCAGAATCTTCCAACAGCACTCAACACTCGACCACATTGACCGCGAGTCTACTCCGAGCGGTTTTTTGCTATTTCGTTTTCATATCCCGCCCCGTGTATCTTTCATCGTTTTGACGGCCTTGGTGATTTCTGAGATAGAAAGGACAATATAGAGTCTTCATGACGCGGCTATTCCACGCTGATCTCATCGCTCACGCGATAGTAGTCGAAGTCCACGAATCCGCCTGCGGTCTTGGTCGCGAAGTTGAACAATCCGAAGCGGTAGCCCATGAAGTGCGGCAGGGTGTAGGTCATCTGTAGGACTGTGCCGATCTTCGTCCATGTCTTGCCGTCTAGGCTGTAGTAAAAATAGGCCTTGTCCGTACGGTCCCTGAAGTCGCAGTCGATCTTGAGATACACGGTTTGCTGCTTGAGTGGAACGCTCTCGACCTCCTCGGCCGCATTAGATTGGGCACTGACCATGACGATCGACTTGCTGTCGTCTTCCATTTTGACACCGACAAAGCCGTATTTCTTTTGCAGGGCGATCAAGCCGGCGAAGTCACCGTCTTTCATATTGCCTACCTCGATTTTCGTGGTCGCGGAACTCACCGGGCCAAAGGTACGCTGGGTGAGTGTATTACGGGCCTGGACGACCTCCCTGTCCACCCGCCCCGTAGTCAGCCGCAGGTAACCGCTCCGTTCGCCGATCGACCAGTAGGAGTTGTCGGGGTTGTGGTTCCACTGCCACGCCAGGGGTAACGGTCTCGCCGGGCTGGCGATCGAATTCGTCCGAGGCCACGATATTGGCCATGCCTTGGCCATTGCCGGCAGGAATATCCAGTGCCATGGGCACCTTGCCATCCACCCCAGCACCGGCCAGCCATCCTCCCATTTGACCGGCACCAGGTAGGGAATGCGTCCAACCGCACCGTGATCCTGGAACAGTAGGGCATACCAATCGCCCTCCGGAGTGTCGATGAGGCAGCCCTGGGCCACGCCCTGGTCATGCAGGACAACTCTGCCCTCATAGGGACCGGTGATCTTGTCGGCCCGATGAACAATCTGCGTACGCATGCCGTTCCGCGGCCAAGTGATATTCATCACATAATACTTGCCATTGATCTTGCGTAATTGCGAACCCTCAGCCGGCAAACCGATATTGGGACCGGCCACGGCACTGGCATTCGTGATGACCACCTCGATCAAAGCCGCCCGGCTTGATGCCAGACAGATCCGCTGTCAGCTCGACAAGTCGAAGATTACCGACGCCGTAGAGCATATACACCCGCCCGTCATCATCGAAGAACAACGAGTGGTCGTGCAGGGACGGGGCAAACGATGATTCCTTCCATGGGCCCTTTTCAATGTCTTTCGTGGTATAGACGTGGGTCCTACCGCTGGTGCTGGAAAACGTTGACACATAGAAAGTGCCGTCGTGATAGCGCAGGCTGCTGGCCCAGGATCCCCGGCCGTAGGCAGTTCCTGCCGTTTTCCAGGTTCAGGGCGTCATTGTCGCCAGTGTGATCGTAGGCATAGCTGATCAGTTCCCAGTTGACCAGGTCCTTGGACTTCATGATGGGCAATCCGGGACTCATGTGCATGGTGGTACTGCTCATGTAGTAGGTGTCGCCCACGCGAATGACCGCGACATCCGGCACGTCGGCCCAGATCACGGGATTGCGTGCCGGTTCGGCCTGAACCATCGTCATGCTCAAAAGACTCAACAGAATCACAATATGATACAAATGCTTCTTCTTCATCATGAAGTGCTCCTCTAAGTTCAAGTTCCACAGGCGTCCTCACTGAGGTCTCCTGTAATACTGGTTGGGCGCACCGGGCGTGGGAACGCTGCTGGCGACCTGCGCCCCGCTGTCATGCGCCTTGGTCAATGCAGCGGTGAGGGTGATGCCGGTGCCGGAGACCTGTGCACCCACCGCGTGCGCAAAAGTGAGCGGCGCGGCGACGGTGATTGTGGCGCCGCCAGGGCCGCCTCTGCCGCCACCAAAGCCGCCAAAGCCGCGACGGCCGCCGCTGATGGAGGCGACAACCGCCGTCTCACGGTTTGCGCCACTGTCAATGGTGATGGTCTGGCCGGCGCTAAAGCCTGCCGCGCTGGCGACAGGGATAACGGTCGCGCCCGCTTCGGTGGCAGTGCCCACCGTGGTGCCGCCTGCCGTGCCAACCGTCGCGATGACGGCGGTCTCGCTGTTCGCGCCCGTATCAATGATAATCTTCTGGCCGGCGCCAAAGTCTGCCACGCTGGCGACTTTGATATTGTTCGCGCCGGCGGCCGAATCGGCCGACAGGGTGGTGGCGGTCTGCAACAGGAAATCGCGGCAGTTGCTGTCGGTGTCGGTGCCGTCCGGGAAGCGGCCCGCGCTCCTATTGGGCGTGCCGGCGGCCGGACCGCCCCGCCTGCCGAAGCCGAAACCGAAGCCCCTGCCCGCGCCGGGCGCAGGCACGCTGCAGCCGCTCTCCCTGCTCCGGATGCGGCTTGGTAACCCTCGGCGGCCCATGGGTCGACGAGGCCGCCGTAGTTGAGGCTGTCGACGACCAGGCCGGCGGCGTCACGCAGCACCATGTTGCCGGCGCTGGGAGAGGGCGGGGCCCCCGAACCACTGGTTGGGCTTCGGCGTCCCTTGGTAGCCTGCGGTCGTGACCTTTTCGTCACGCACAACCGCGTTGATCTCGTGGTCGTTGGCCAGGGGTTTGTCGAGCGTGATGCCGGTGCCGAGCGGCAGGACGGGCTCGTTGCTCGAGTGGGCAAAGGCCGTCGCCGGCTCGAAGCTGATCCCCGTTCCCCTGACGCTGAAGGGCATGTTGGACGAATGGTTGAACTTCAGCGGTTCGGCCAGGTCGAGGCCCGTGCCCGGATTCCGTCCGGCTGCAAGGGACCGTTGAAGGTGTTACGAGCCGACTGCGTGCCGACGTTCGTGACCGTGACGGTCTCGATCCCATGTCCGACGCTGTCGATGTCCAATCTGATCTTGTCACCGACTGAAATGTTGGCGACGGATGATACCTTGATGTTGGTGTCGCCGGCTTTCGCGTCCGCTGACAGCCAGGCTTGCGTGCCCGGCTTGCCGACCGCGGTGACCGTGACCACCTCGTACTTTTCCACGGCATTCGCGACGGTGGGATAGGTGGCGCCATAGCCGATGGCCGATCTTCTGGCCGACCTCGAAAGCCGGCCACGCTCGTGACAGGCACGTTGGTCGAGCCGACGGGGATCGTGATCACCGGACCGTCGGGGAGGGGTTGCCACACCGTCGTAGTGCCGCCGGATCCGCCTGCGGTCTCCGCCAAAGGCGATGCCGGCGTTGCAGGCCCGACGGCGTTCCGATGCTTGCGATCTTGCGGGTTTCCACGGCGGAGCCAGTGCCGATTTCAATCGTATCGCCGACCGACATGCCGGTCGTGCTCCTGACGTAGATGGTGGACTCACCCTTTTTCGCGGGGACCGCCAGCCCGGAGTTGGAGAGGCCGAGCAGGTAGAAGCCTTTAGCCGCAAGCTTCGTCCCGGCCGGGATCTTCACCGACGAAAAGATGGGCAGCTGGGTCGGGTGCTGGGTCAGGGTCCAGTTGGAGATGTCGACGTCACTGTCGCCGGCGTTGTAGAGTTCGATGAACGAGTTCGTCGAGTTGTCGGAGAACCGGCGCTAATGCGGAACTCGTTGATCTTGATCGGGCTGACGTTCCGCACCTTTTCGGCCGTTGTCTCGGATTGCGTCTGGCCGTTCGCGGTTCGTCCACGAGGCGTTGCCGACCAGGTCGCCGTTGAAGGCCGCCGGCCCCGAGGTGACCTTGAAGGTTGCGCTCACGGTCGCACCCGGCGCGACCGGGTCAGTGAACGTCTTTGACGTCTCGGTGGAGCCGGAGACCACGGAGGTCCACCCCGTGGGCACGGAAATGCTCAACTTGACGCCCGTCACGGGCGCTCCCGTGGTATTGGTGAACGTCACGGTGGTGTCCTGCGAGGAGCCCGGTGAGAACGTCTGGAGTCCCGGCGGCGTGGCGGTTGCCGACGCCGGCGCCAGGCTCAGCCGCTGCACGTCGTACTTGGCAGCCACGATATTGGCCTGAATCTTCTGGTTGGTCTCCTGCGTCGGGAAGGTGCCCGGGGCCGTCATCGCGCCTTCATAGAAGGTGCCCTGCGAGCCGTTGCTGTTGTCGCCGCCGTTGCCCAGGAGGATGGCTCCCTGCTTGCGCATCGGGTCATAGCTGCTTCTGTCATTGTTGACGCGCGGTCCGTCGAACATGACCTTCAGGTCGCCCTTCTGCGCGTCGCCGCCCATGGATCTCCAGTGGTGCGGTTCGCCGTCGGCCGTGGCGGTCACGAACCGCCAGGTGATGCTCGGCAGGTCTGGGCAGTACTTATCGTTTGGAGATCCGGGTTGACACAACCCACCAGGTTGTTCTCCTGGTCGGTCATGATCCACGGGCCGGGGGCCTGCCCGCGATACCAGGCAGTGGCGTTGCCGTAGTAGGTGGTTTCCATGGTGCCGTCGCCGTCGTCGCGGCTGTCGGTCTCGGCGTTGCCGTAGTCGAAGCAGCAGCCGGAGTTGTAGTGATGGCCGTTAACGACCCAGTACTGCCCCTCCGCCTGGTCGTCGACTGCGGTGCCCTTCGCGTCATTCCAGCGGAGGCCCATGCCCGGCTCGATGAAGACGCCGTAGGCCTTGTGGCCCATGATCGTAATCGGCGCCATGTCGGCGATCGGGAGGTTGTTAAATCCACCCATGGCCGGGCCGCTGAATCCGCCGCGGGGTGCCTGGACGAGGTGGTTGCCTTTGCCGGACTGGTCGTAGAGGGTGGTGATCCAGCAGTACGTGTTGGCGCAGAAGGCGTCCTGCGCGGCCGCGTCGGCGTATCCGCCCGCATCGCCCGCACGTGGGCTGGACGACGCCGATGTCCAGGGTCTTGCCGTCCGACTGACGCATGACCTGGTAGAGCGGGCCGTTGTAGGAGGCGTACAGCGCACGCGTGGTGCTGTGGGCGGCCACGCAGGGGCAGCCGGCAGCGGCGTAGATGTCACACTGGGCCTTCCGGCCTGGGCGGAGCAACATTGCGTCCCGTCCCTGGCCTGTGCTGAGGCCATCATCAACGTGGCGACAGGCAGCGTGAGCGCCAGTGCGAGCATTATCACAAGACCGATTCTCGTTTTCATGTTTATTCTCCTATTCTTTAAACCTTCCAGTGTTGTGTAACGGACCTCAGTTTGTCCAACGTCAAGTATGTTACCGCCCCGTGTTTGGGGCGGTTGAAGTTGACTAAGTTTGCCGCGACGTCCTGTTCATGTTCATGTGATCGTTGATCTCAATTGCAATACCCCCTTGCGCCCTACTGCTCCGAACCCACCGCCGTCAGAAGTCCAAGCCGATAGGGCAACAGACTCGTAATTCCCACCACTTTGCGGATCACGACCCTGGTAGAGGAGCCGCAGGTTGTTGGGGTCAATGGTCGGTGTTTCGTCATATCCGTCGCGAATCAACTCGCCATGGCTGATATCCCTGCGTCCAGGGCTTCACGCCGTCTTCGAAAGTGACGTTGTTGATCCCTGCGAAAGGCTTCTGCCACGAGTCGGCATCCGGCACGGGCGTCCATTGCGCCGTCGAGGCGGTCGGATATCCAGGCGCGGTAGTACCGTGCCGGGCTCAGGGCCTCGATCAGGTCAGATAGGTGTTGGTGCCCTTGATCTTGTAGGTAATGCTGCCTTCGAAAAGGTTGCTTGCGATGGTCCTGGATGGCGATCTCCGGGTCGCTCATGCCCTTGGGGAAGTCCTCGATCTTGGTCCGGCTGCGATACAAGCGGCCGTTATCGCCGGTGAAAAACAGATAGGCATGCGTGTCGTCGCAGATCACGTGGTAGTCGATCCAAAGCCGCGGGGTGCTGGATGGCTTAGTTTGTCAAAGAAGTTCTTCGGCGCTGGTCCAGGTTTCCGGCTTGGAAATGTCGTCGGTGGTGCAATACTGAGGTTGCTGCGACTGGAAGACCAGGTACCACTTCTTGTGCGGGCGTGAAATAGAAGAGATGTGGGGCACAGTGATACCCTTTCAAGTTCGGATTGACATCGATATAGGTCAACTTGGCGTTGGGGCATCGGACCAATCCTTGAAGTTCAGGTACACCATAGCTCCAGTTCTGGCGGACGTCGAGTAGCCGGTAGCGTAGATATGCCACAGACCGTTGTAACGGACGACCGTTGGATCTTTGACAGACACGATCGTGTGCGATTCATCGGAGACCGGCTTGATCAGCATGCCAGTGGACTTCCACTGGAGCGGTGTGGCAAAGGGCAGCTTGGGAGCGTCAGCACTGGCCATTGCCGGCTCGGCCGCAAAAACCACATTGCCGAATATGGACAGGATTAACACCAGTAGTTTCGTATGTTTATCAATCACGATAAAAGCCTCCTATTGAGCGAACATTTATTTGTCTCCAAGACCATCATGCAGATTATACACGTTTTTTTGCTGTCAGCGCAATGAAAGATTTTGGCGTAACCTTTTTATCTCACATCTGACGTATCTGAATGGTATGATATAGACTGACTTTATTCTTGCCGTGACAATTGAAGTAAACTTATCGAGTAGATATGGCAGAGATTAAGTAATTTGGGAGGTTATAAAATGAATTACAGACTTACAATTATTTTGTTGGCAGCTGTAATAGCAGGTGGAACCTGTTTAGCTCAGACAGACCAGCCAATGATTAAAGATGACTTCAAGCCCTCGACCTTGAACCAGCCCGGTCAGCAGTATCCGCAGGTGAACTCTAAGGCTATGCTCGATTTCGCATCGCGGCACCTGAAAACTCGCCATCCACCTCGCCAAGCGCGCCTCAACACGATCTATAATTGATTACCGATTACTGATCACTGATTACTGACTACTGAACTTCCCCAGAGGCCCCATGAACTACAAAGTCTACGTCACCCTCGGCTTTCACATCAACTTCTACCACTCCTGGCGCGGCGACACACCCGACGAAGCGGGCTTCGGCACAGATATTCGCGTCATCCGTGAAATAATCAAAACCCTCGACCGCGCCAACGAGGCGGGTTTGAAGGCGCGCGGTTACTGGGACACGGAAGTCTATTGGACGTTTCAGGAAATCCTCCCCAAACATTCGCCCGATATCCTCACCGAATCCGCCGCCGCGTGGACGCGGCTTCGACGAAATCGTGCTGGCCCCTTCAACAACGGCGCCAACCACGCCGCCACCACGGATGAGTTCCGCGCTTCGGTGGCATGGGCAATCGAAAACGAATGGGGCAGCGGGA
>CAWFCJ010000044.1:0-6141 GCA_963814265.1 Sedimentisphaerales bacterium
TGACACGATGCTTTGGGCCACAGGCCCACTGCTGGGAAGCAGAGAGGATATGGACGATATCGCCAATGCCATCCTCAAGGTTTATGAGAATAGAGATAGACTGAGTTCGGCATAATAGTTGATGATGTCAAGATCGCTTTTGCTGGGATCGAGCACGCTAAGTTTCGATGAGCAGCCGTTGATAATGTAGTTCACCGTCAGGCGCAGAGACCCGAGGCCGGCCGGAGATTCTCAGCTCCAGCGCTGCATAGCCGTCGATCTCAAAATGCTCGACACTAATCGCGACAGTTTTATCTGTGCTCAAATTGAGTGTGCCTATATCTTGTGTCGGCCCGTGCCATGTCCAGTTGTCGATTACCGCCTGGTCGTCAACGGTGACACGCACCCCATCGTCGCTAAGCGTCGTAAATTCCCACGTGCCGGCCGCGAGTGGCACCTGCGTCTTGGCAATCATGCCAAAATAATCGCCACCCAGCTTGGCGGTTGTGATCTGCCCCGACAGTTCCTGTTCACTCGGGCCGCCCCATCCGTAGCTGAAGACCAGGCGTTTGACTTTGGCTGAGACTGCGGACTCTCTCTGAGCAAGTTCTCGCCAAGCCTGGATGTCCTTGCGTGGGTCAACATCGTTAGTCCACTTAAAGAATATTACGTCCCATACGGCCGAGATGAGCGTGCCGTGAAGCTCCTGTTCAAAGTCACTTGCCTTCACTCTCATTATATAGGGATGTATGCCTGGTTCGGCTGCCAGGACGGTATATGCTGTTGGCTGCTCTGTGCTCTCGGGCAACGATAGCTTTCCCTGTATGCCGTGCCCCTCGACTGTGACTTGTGCGGTCTGTGGTATCATGTGCAAGCTGTACCGGACGGAATCACCGTCGTCCCGAACCACGCGGACCAGAGGCGACTCGTGGTCCCATGGTCCCCACGGCGTCATGATTATATTATGCCGGCCGTACAAGTGCCTGCGGGCTCCAACCGGGTGCATTCTGCCAATGACGGGACACTCCGGCTCCTGGACTTGGGGGACCGCTGAATCCGCGATGCTGTGTATGACGACGGCATCTTCCTTCTGCATTTTTTCTTTGACATCGCCAAAAACGTCCGGGCCGAGCATGACCTCGCTGGCTCCGCGGAAGTGGTACGCCAATATGTCTGCCTTGAATCTATTTCTGGCAATCACATTGTCTTTTGATTCTGTGCCGTTTGCTCTGGCCCATGGCTTCTTCGAGAAATCGCCGGCGTCTGCCCACCACAGATGCACGCCGCATTTGTTGCTCTCGAAGGTGTTTTCGATGATACGATTGGCAATGCCGTGCTCGATGTTCACGCCGCCGCGCTCCAGGCCGTATCCCATCTCGCCGTTTCCTTCAATATGATTCCTCGCGATCAGCGTATCCTGCGAATAGCCACCCCAGACCCCGCATATTGCGTTCTCGACAAGACGATTGCCATAGAAGACATTGCCAAACGAGAAGGTCATCTCGATACCGTGGGCGGGTGCGTATGAGAAATCGTTTTTGATGAGCAGGTTCCTGCTGTTGCCCCTTTGTTTGTACCACTCCAGCGGATGGTTTCCGGTTCTCGCCCAGCGCTTCACGCCCCGCGAAGCCGAAGAGGCCGTCGCCGCCATGCGTTGCGGAGTTCTCAGCGATGATGTTCTCGTTGTTTTGCTCAAACATGAGTATGCCGGCGGAGTCCTGCCCACGGTTATATACACCATGGCTGTATCCCCGCACACAGAAGTCGCAGGCATTACGGGTGATCACGTTGCGGTTGCAGCGCCACATCGCGATTCCCCAGCCCGAGTTGAATGAAAAGTCGTTGTCATAAATTTTGGAATCGCTCACTCGGTCAATACAAAGTGCGTTCTGGCCGTGCCGAACCGTGCAGCCGCGCACGATGATGTGGTTTGCATCCTCCACATAGATAGCAGCACCATAATTGTTCAGCCATTCGTTGCCGTCATTGTCATGCGGAAAGAGCCAGTCGCCGCCATCTTCAGCCAGGGGAGTCGATCTCAGATACGCTCGCCGGTTGTCGGAAGCATCGATTGCCTCAAGTGTCAGCCCATTTGTGCGGGTGGCCCAGAGTCCTGCCCAAAAACCGCTGATCCTGGTGCCGTGTATGGTGACATTCGTCTGCCCTTCAATACGAATGCCGTAACCGCGGTATTGGTCCGGCCTTTGGTCTTTCGGTGAGCCGCGTAGAACGGCCCCCTGAGCGAACTGGATTTCGATGTTGGAGGCGACGACCTGAATCACACCATTGTTGTTCTTATCTTCGATCACCGTATCAGGAGGGATGACGATACGGCAAGACTGGGATACCAATACATCATCCGATGTGACACGCAGGTCTGAAAGTGCCTGCGCGGGCATCGCATAAACAACTACCGATACGACAACAGCCCTGAACACAGCAAGATTCTTTGTGAAAGTTTTGTACATAGTCACCTGATTTCAACTGCGGCGACGGACAATGCGGGCAGTGTGAACGTCTCGCCCTGGAATTGCAGTCGCATCGTTCTTACCCTCTCGGGATGGTCCCAGCCGTTCGTGACATCGATCTGCCGGCGGTCCTGGGTGTCACCAACCACCTCGCCTCCAACGATTTTCATCTGGCTTGCCAGCTCGCTCAGGTCGAGTCGGACTTCGACCGGCTCACTGCGGGTGTTGACCGCAAAGATACTCAGCGATGTGCGGTCCTCGGAGGCGCACGCTGTGATATCCAGCCCGCGCAGCACTCAGAGACCATCAGCGGCACGGGTCGAGTATGGTCGTGGAACAGCTTCATAACGTAAAAGTTAGGGATCTTGTAGAGGCCGGCGGCGTTAGTTTGGATCGTGCCGCCACAGAAGCTATTGGCCAGGTTCGAGCGGCAGGCGATCTTGACGATGTCGCAATGGCGGTGAAGGAAGTTGAGGAACCGCGCCTCGAACAGGGCACAGTCCAGCGTGTATAGTTTGCCGCGGCCAAGTCCCCAGTTGCCCGCGTCAATGTTCCATTCGGTCACGGCGAGCTTGATCGAGTCACGATAGCTGGAATTGCCGATGAGATCTTGAAGGCTCCGGATGTTTGACTCGACCCAGGCCAGATCAGACGTGTAGTAGTGCGGGCAGAGGTAGCTGGCGTAGCCGCCGATCTTTTCGAGCAGCCCAGCACTCGGGAACGAAGAGAAGATCACCGCGTTGGGGTCTGCTTTCTTGATCGCCTGGCAAAAGTCGGCGCTCGTGGCGGTCACGCCGGCGTCGCCGACCTCGTTTCCGAGCTGCCAATATCTGACGCCGTAAGGCTCAGGATGGCCATTTTTCACTCTTACCTTGCCCCAAGGCGTATCGATGGACCCGTTGCAGTATTCAACGAGCTCACCGGCGCTCTGCGGCCCATCGGCATAGCTGACGCAGACGAGCGGCTCGCTGCCCACGGCCCGGCAGAAATGGATGAATTCCTCGATGCCGACATCGCCCGAGTCGCGCCGGCCCCAGTTCGCGTTGAGAAATGGCGTCCGCCTATCCCTGTCCCCGATTCCCTCCTTCCATTTGTATCCTCCGGGTCGATCGTCGAGCCACCCCAGCGGAGGATGGGCGGACGAAGCTCCTTCGTAGCTTCGACGACATCCCTGCGCCAGCCGTCTATGTTGTCGGCCGGCATCAGCGAAAGCTTGTCCGCCCAGAGAATGCCCTGGCCGTCGGCCTCTATCTCGAGGACCGCCCGGTCCGTGGTTCCAGTGGAGGTCAACTTGGCGCTAATTTCTGTCCAGTCCTTGCCGAGTTGTGGCAGCGCTGTCTGCCCCAGGGACATCCACTGCCCATCAGGAAGGAGCGCTTTGAGCCGGATAGAGAGGTCGAGAGAAGTCGAACCGCCGCGGAAATAGCCCGAAAAGAGATAGGTCATTCCTTTCTTGACGGCGAGCTGACTTTGGGTCAGTGGCGCTGGCCGGTCCTTCGCAGCCGTCAATTTTGCCGACTGTGCGCCGTTCCACGGATTCTCTGTACTATATGTCCAGGTCTCGTTTTTGTCCCAATCCCGGTCGCAGAGATTGAGTGCTCCCAGATGATAGACCCAGTTGGCTGTCGGCACGACTCCCTCGAAGTTGCGGTCGCCGAGCATCTCCGCCCACATCCCGGGGACCACATCGTCAAGGAGCTCAACAAAACCGCAGTAGAGCATCGGGCTGATGCGTCCGGAATGAAGAGGCTTGCTAAGAACCACCAAATTGATGGTGTCAGCCGATGAAGCAGCCGCCGAAACGAGGACTATTTCCAAGAACAACGCTTAGGACAAGAAACATTCTCTTTTGAATCATGCTATCGTTTCCATAATGTGTTAGAATTCTCTAAGAATATCAGGAAACACCCAATTATTCTTTCTTATCGCGCATTGCAATGCAACTCATTTTTGCCAAAGCGGCCTACGTCGAGAGTTTTTAATTCTGAGTTTTGGTTTTGAGTTCTTGCAAGTGGTTCTTGCAGGCCAGAAATGCAGAGGATACCATAAGCGACTGATTTAGCAAAGCCTGTTGGAAGACTCTATGATGGATAGATCGCCATTCTCACGTCGTGTCTTCTTTATGCGGTCTGGGACCGCCGGCATCGGATTGGCTGCCGGGCTGAGCCTGCTGCCCGATTGGCTTTCTGCCGAGGAATCGTTTCCTAACGGGTCGGATTTGGTCCGCCGGATTGCTGATGCGGAAATCCGCGCCGGGGTGGAGGCTGCGATTGGCAAGAATCTTGTCCCAGCGGCCAGCGAACGGCCGTATCCGGGCCACTTCACGATCACCGCAGACGGCAATGCTTACGGCGGCGACGCGACCTGGCCGGGCTTGGATTCGTGGCAGATGGCCGGGGCGTATCTCCTTCTGGGCCGCAAGCGTTTAGTCCTCGACTACTTCGACTTCGTGCGGGCATCCCAACGAAAAGACGGCAATATCCCGTTTGCCATCTTTACAGGCGATACCCGCCCCGGCGGCTATTTGTGTGGTCTGAAGTACCCGGATGACGTCTTCACCTACCAGCCCCCAAAACGTGAAGGTCTGCCCGCTTCCAGTCAGCAGACGCGCACGTGGATCGGCCTGTTCGAGCACTGGCAACCCAAAGCGAATCCTCTCAGCACACTGGGCCCCATCTGCTACATTCTCACGGCTGCGGAAATCTTCGACGCGACCGGCTCTTTGGCGTGGCTGCGAGAGAGACTTGCCTCGGTGGAAGCGGCCGCGAAATACCTGCTGAGCCGCAAGAGCGACAACGGCCTGATCGGCGGCTCGGGGTTCTACACCGAATTGCCGCCGCGGTACGGCTGGGACGGCGTGACCCAGTGTTACACAATCCATGCCTTCCGCGAACTGGCTCGATTGTTCCGCTCGGTTGATGACAAGACGAACCGCGAAGCCGCTTGGTCCGCCCATGCCGATAAGCTGGCGGAGACCTTCATCGGCGCTTTCTGGCGTGAGGACCATTTCGCCGAGTACATTCACGCGGAACGCGGACTGGTCGATTCGCACGGCCTGTCCGATGTGAACTGGGCGGCGGTGGCGTTCGGCATCGCCGTCGATCGAAACCTCGAATTGCTTTGGCCGCGTCTTTTGAAGGAGCCCGGCTTTTGGCACGGCGACATGCCCACGCAGACGGTCACGAAGCCCTTCACCTATGAGAAGTGGGAATACAACGAGCCGGTGCCGCTTCAGGTTGTACCGCTCAATGACGTGGCCGCGATGGGACGAGCCTGGTATCTGGAGGCAACTGCCTGCCGGCGGATGCAAGCACGCGAACGTCTGGTGGAATCGGTGCGCAAAGTCTGCCGAGCCGCGAAAACGGACGGCTATTGGCGCGAGCGGTATCATCCACAACCCGATGGCACGGTTTTGCCGGCTGGGGCACAGAAGTACTGCGAATACGCGGCCATCCTAGTACGGGTGGTCTTCGGCAACCGGGAATTTTTCTGCCAATGACCCGTGTCTCTTTCTGCATAAGAAATTGTCGTCCCTTCTTGCTACACATTCTAAGCTACCTTGAGCAAATTTTTTGACAGTGGGTCACGAAATTGAAGACTCAAATCGCTTCAAGTTTCGGTATTGAGTCTAGCAAGAACTCCGGTTATCGGCGTTAACAGCACCCGTACCAAGCGTATCGATCCCGCCAAGGAG
>CAWFCJ010000045.1:0-17079 GCA_963814265.1 Sedimentisphaerales bacterium
TGTCATTCCGGCAGGCCTGAAAAATCTGAATTTGTCAAGGCGGCGGTGGGTCTCGAGGGCAGGGATCAACTGTTGGAGGCGTATGGCCGCTTCCCTTTGGAGCGTGTCCCGGTAGTTCCAGGGCATCCAGTCGGCGGGGTGAGCAGATAGCTCCTTGGCGTGTTTGTGCAGTTCGGTCAGGTAGTCGAAGGGATTGACGCCGTTCAGTTCGCAGGTGTGGATCAGGCTCATGAACAGGTCCCCCACGCGGGCTCCATTCTCCGTCTTGTAGAAGTAGGCATTCTTGCGATGCAGGATCGCCTTTTTGAGGGCCTGTTCGCACACATTATTGTCCAGGGGGCTCCGGGCTGGTGAAGGAACAGCGTCAGCTCGTCCCAGTGCTTGAGCATGTAGGTGATCGCTTCGCCCAGGCCGCTGTTGGGCTCGACCTTTCTTTCCTCGATCTGGGCGGTCAGCCAAGCTTTCAGTTCGTCCATCTTCGGGCCGCTGTTGGGTCTGATGGAAGTGCAGCCGCTGTTCCGGGGACATCCCCTGCGTCCTTGGCCAGGGCATCGTTCGTGTAGACCTCCTTGAGGATCTCCAGGACATGCAGGCACTCGTCGGGGAAGTTCGCCGCCACGTCCACAAACTGCCGGCGTCCGTGGGCCAGGCAGTTGGCCACGATGGTCTGGAGTTCTTCGGGCATGATTGCGGGACAGACGCATCGCACATCTGGATGGGCCGGCCCAGCTCGGAGGCCCGCTGCTTCAATACGGCGGCCAGGTTCTCCCCGGCGTGGCGGTGCCCGGTGAAGAACAACGCGATCCGGTACCCATCGAGGATCGAGACGATCCCGGAGGTGAACACGCCCGTGCGGTCAGGGACCTCTGTCGGATCCGAGCCGGTCGGCTCCCCTGATGCGGCCGGTCAGGGCCAGGATCTTCATCGTCGTGTCGTCATTGTGAAGCACCTGGCCCTGGGCCGCCTGCCGGATCATCTCCTCGAAGACCGGTTCGATCACGTCGGCACTGTGCTCGACAATCTCCCATTGCGTCGCGGCTGGCAGGGGGATGCCCAGACTCCCCTCCAGCCGTTCCAGGCGATTGAACGGAAGTCCGCTCCCATACTTCAGCAGCGCGATCATGCTCGCCGATTCGGCGTCATACTTGTCCGGTCCCACACCCGGCGGCGTCTGGGCCGTGAAGACCTCACCGCACAGGTTGCATCGCAGCTTCTGCAATTCATACACCGTGGCCCCCAGAGGAGCCTGACCCTTGATCCGCACCAGGTGGCCCGGTTCGGCACGTCTCATACACCGTGCCCTTTTTGCAGTCCGGGCAGGCATCCCCCGGCTTGAGCGACTCGTGCGGCACCCGGACCTTCTCGGCGCCCACATACTCTTCGGCCCCGTTGCGGCCGTGCCCTTGGGCCTTCTCCAGGGCCTCTGTTTCTTTCCCCTCTGCCGAGTCGTCCCCGGACTTGCTTTCCTTGCCGGCCTCGTCCAGAATCCTCTCCATCACCTTGCGTGTCGTTTCCGTGGTCGCCCCGAACAGCAGTTGCTTGAGCCGCTGGACCGACACCCGCTTCTTCTCCAGCTCCTGGGTCAGAAAGATCAGCGTCTCCATCGCCGCGTGAAGCTTGGCGTATTCCTCTTCGCTCAAGGCCGTCTTCGCACGCTCCAGGATCGCCTCCAACTCGCTCCGGTCCAGGTCCATCCGCTTCGAGCCGCCTGGCCCGGCTGGGCTGGGTTGTGGCCAGCGTAGCTTGTCGCTCTGTCTTCGTGATTCTTCGCAGATTGCCCATCGTTATCCACACAGTATATCGCACAACCGTCGCGACAACGGATAGATCTATTATCGGACAACGGCAGGCTTTGGCTTCAAATATCGCAGGATGGAAGACCCCTTACAAGTAACTTTCTTTCTCACAGCCCCACATCCACCCGACGCCAGGGCGGGACCCCTTGGGCCGCCACCGGGTTGCCACCGGACAGCAGGACCGCAAGCTGGTGGGCCTCCAGGGTCTGGGTCGCCGCTGAGCGCTCTGCGGCCACCACGGGAAACGACCCTTCGACAGCCGCTTCTGGCACAACCAGAAGCCCTGACCATCATAGACCAGGATCTTGATCGCCTTGCGGCTGCGGTTGCCGAATACGAAAACGCATCCGCTGAAGGGATCGCTGCGAAGCGCCACACGACACAGACACGCCAGCCCATCGATCCCCTTGCGAAAATCCGCAGGCTCAACGGCCAGCCGAATCCGCATCTGGGCTGTAACCTGGATCATGCCTGGCCGCCCCGGAACCCGCCCGCCAGAGAGGCCAGCTCCGACAGGCCGGCTCCCATGACGTGCATCCGCACCGTCGCGCCGCTGCCATCAGCCCACTCGATCGTGCATTCAACGCAGCCGGGCGGCATCGCGCCGGGCACAAGCTCGATGAAGTCAGGCTTGGTCTTTGCCGGAACCAATTCGTCGGCACCGCTCTCATCGAGGTGCTTCTTAAGCGAGTAGTAATTCAAGCCCAGTGTGCGGGAGGTCTTGTTGATCCCGTGCTCACGGGCCAGGGCCTGCGGCCCGACGCCAGAGTTCTTCGGGCAGTCGGGTGTGTTTGCGGTGCTGGCTGCGCCATTGGTCGAACTGGTGACGTGCCGTGGACAGGGCAATAGGAATGTCCGCTGGCTGTCTGCTGCTCATCAGTTGGTTCTCCGGAGAATCGGTTTCGCCGGCCCGCCCGGCGACCCGTTCCATGGGCCGCCGATCAAGCGGAACTTGCCGGCCACAACTGACGATACCAGCAACAATGAATCATTTCATGCAGCCTTGCCGAAAGGACACCCTCTTGTGACACCCGTATCACACCGCCGTAGTCTCCTTTTTCGCGGAGATCTGAAAGAGCCTCATAGGCTTCGCCAAGATTGGCAGACCATTCTCCGGACCTAATAAGGTCACGATGCAAAGCAGCACGTATGGCGGAATGTTTTGAGAAACTCTGCCCACGAAGAGCAAACAGAGCCGTAAGCGCATGGAAAGCAGCATAGTAAGCACGCGAAGCAGCGGAGTCAGGATCAGTGCGTGCCTCTTGTTTTGCTGTCTCCAATGTGCGAAGGGCACGTTGCCATTCTACGGCAGCAAACTCCTTCATAATGAAATACCTTCCTGATGTGCTCTTTGATAAAGTGGACACTCAACACTCTCATATTCAGATGCCTCGATCGGCTTAGCACTAATAGGACGCTCAATCTGCAAAGCCAAAGGATAAAGTGTTTTGATGTTTGTTACTAAGTCCCGTAGATAATCCACCGGTCCTTCCAGTAAAACCAACACATCGATGTCGCTGTCGGGTCCCGCGGTGCCACGCGCCTCAGAACCATATAACACAACAGCCCGCAAGCGCTTACCGTGCGCCGCACTAAGACGGGCCTTGATTTCTTTTAAGAGTTCTTCTCGGGTCATCGCTTATGCTTCGATTTCTGACTATATTTGGTTGCGAAAACCACGCCAGTAGTATCTATAATACTGAATTCTCCTTACCCAGACAACCAGAAATATCCTACAGTTAGCGTGGTTCGGTTTTATTTCGCAGGAAGGCCTGCAATTGCTCTTTCAGATACCAAACGTGCCGAGCATATTTGGTGGCTTTCAATTCGCCTCTGTCGCGCCAATAATTGAGCGTTCTACACGCACTTTTCGGGTTGTGGCCAGTTTGGTCCAGTCGGAGGAACATCGCTGCCTCTACAGGCGTCATCAAGTCAGGAAACACCGGTGGTCTTGTCGGCCAGTTGACAGTGTCACTGCTTCCTTTTTGGCCGCCTGTACAATTTGCAGACTTCACTGTCGCAGCCTCACAATCTGCCATTACTGGTACTCTTACACTTCCGCATTAGCCGAAATGTCTGTTATTCACAATTGCAGTGACTATGTGTAATACCCACTGCACCTCGAACAACTTTGCTCTCTTTACACAGCGCCACAGTGGGGACTGGATCATATTTGTCCCAAGCAGCATCGACAAAGCGTGCCAGTCTTTTTGTAAATGTCGATCCGTTCTGCCTCATCAATATGATAATGCATGCCATCTTTGGCCAGACTCGGAGGTGTCCACTCCAATCGTGGCAGCCCCCATTTGGCGGCAATCGTCAGCAGCGATTTACCCATCTCGCGATACGTGCCTAACGTTATTCGCGCCGGCCGATGTCCATCAGCAGCAGCCTCAACAAAGAAGTCGCGGTATATTTCTGCCCACTTATCGACCGGGAGAATTGGGTCAATTCGCCATCTAATTTCGTATCCCATTTCCTGCGCTTTGGCCGACGCAGCCAGACGCTCCTCTATACGCGGTGTTATACGAAGCCCATCATTCCATTTGCCTTCCCATAGATCTGCAATAGGCTCGGGGTTTAGACTAAACGTCATAAGGACGTTGGCTGTCGGCAGTCCCTCAAGGTAGCCGACATTGGCACTCTTTGTAAGCAGAATTAGTTTACGGCCGTAGGGATTTGTCTGTCTATTAGCGAACAAAGGAATCAGCCGGCGGGCGTGGCCAGTTACACCTTCGTAAAGAAGGGAATCGCTGCAATCAATGCCGAGGCCAAGATTGCGGCCGGGTTTTAGCAGCTCTTTTCGCACTGCCTGCTCATAGTCATCAACATTTTCATAGAGTACGTGTCGTGACGGGTCACAGAAGGCACGGTGTGTTAACACCAAAAAGCAAGCCCGGCAGCCAAAACCGCATGCACCTCGGCCAATGGCAATGTCTGCCCAGTGAGCAGGGCAGTAACTATCATCATCCGGATTAGATGGCCAAGGTTTGATGATACTGCTTTTGGCTCGCTTAGCTCTATAAACTTCGATGGGGCGTGCTGTGCCGAGGATCTTGGCAGGAATACACTCCAGCTTGTATTCACCTTTAGCCGCCTTTTCTTTGACCACATGGTCGAAGGGCTTTCCCTGTTCTGTAAAGCCAGACTTAGTAAGGATCTTGCTTAGAATCCCCTCACTAAACTGGCTATGGCCAGACAGCTGGCCGCTGTCTTCTAACTGCTGATTGCCAAGCGTCGCGCGGTAGTCATTAGTGATTACCTGCTTGTATTTGTCTTGATTGCTACTTGTTGTCTGCATCGTAAACCTCCATTTCACTTAGACAAAAAAATTGCACTTCAATTTTTTCCAGTCAGAACCAAAGTCATTTTTTGTCCATTTCTGCGGATGTTTAATTATCGCTTTTTCTCTCTCGCCTGGGCGCTACATTGATATGATCCCAGTGTGCAAGACGCCAGTGATCCAAGTCCTGCTGTGCGGCCCCAATATTCACCCTATGTTTCTTGACTCCTGGTGTTATTTGCCAGTGTGGTCAGGCTTGCCTGGAGCTGGAGATAGGCCGCATCGATATGCACTAGCACTAGTCTTATGTCTGTCTGGTGTTGGGCCATCTTACCCGATCCCGTCAATACTTGTCATAGCAGCTATAACTTACATTTAATTTCAACCATACGGTTCTCACATTAGACTGGTACTGATTCTTCTCTTTTTAGGTAAATGCGTGTCCTTCTACTGGCCTGCGGGCACTTCTGTCTGCACCACTTTGTCTGATCCGGTTCATCGTTTGGTCATTCCAAAAGAATGATCCATAATAGCTCTACCGCTACAAGCATGCACATTGCAGCATTTGAGGAGAGAAACGGGCCTATTCCAAAAATCATAGAGGCCAGATTGTCGACAATACTGAGCAAAGCGTTCATGCATAGCAGTGCTGCCGGCAGGAAGATCAAGGCTCCTCTTCGTGAATACCAGGGCTCGCCCCGACCGCGAAGAACAAACTGTGCAAGCTCGTGAATAGCTATTACCGCAGTAAGGCCAGCAACCACCAATAGTACGGTTTTGGTGAGCCCTTTGCCTGAGAACGCCAAGAGGAGTATCCAAGGCCTGTGCGCCAGAACTACCACCAGCAAGATGCCGGCCAGCATAAACAACGCTCTTCTTCTAAAAAGAGTGTCTGTAGTGTTTCTTGCCATTGTTGTACTCCATGTCAGTTTCTAATATGGGCAACTGACTTTTCTGACATTCACATGAACGCCTTTTGTGGTTACTCCGGGCTATGCCTTTTGACTGTTGTCCAGTTTTATTCGTCTTAGGTACGTCAGGAGAGCCTCGGCAACTTCTTTTGCCTGCGCGAATGGCTCACCGCCGAGTTCGCGTACAAGCGGGCAGCTATCTAACTGGTGACTTGCGACAGCTTGCTCGATGTCTTTCAGAAGGCTCTCCGGGCTTCTGGCCAGTTGCATACAAAACTCGCGATATATTCGCATTCTGCCTTGATAGTCTGGGGCAAGACCGGACCGCACTTCATCGAGTGAATTGCCAAGGGCTATCGGTTCATGCAGGCCTTTCAGTTCGTAGCCCCCCTTGTTTTGGCAAATCTGCTTTGAAACCAGACCCTGGGCGACTGTCAGGTCAAGCTCACGGTTTGAAGGATGGGCAGATGGTGCCAACTGTATGACTGGGTCTTCGCCGATCTTAGCCCTCTCTTTAGGGTCATCAGGAAGCTGGCATAGCTTGGCGGTATCAGCAATTTGCTGGTTGAGTGAAACCCGGCCTCTATACTGCACGGCGAAGATAGTCGACATTTTCTCGATGATACAACCTCGCCAGTCGCCTCCTAAGGCATTGATATTGTTTGCCAGCTTCAGTCCCCATTCAACAGTGCGGGGATCAGGCCCACAGACATATTTTAGCCTTGCAATATTCTCGTCTCCTTCACCTGATATTTTCACTTTGCCGTCGCTTTGACCGATCTTCTTGGCGACGATTTCGTTCTGCTGTTGCTCAGAAGGGAAAGCGGCCTTGAGGACGTCTAAGACATGAAGTTGCTGTACGATGCCCTGAGCTGCAGTTCTACAATGTTGAACAAGGAATTGCTCAATTTCCTCGGTTCTATACTGCGTGAAGGCTTCGAGACTGTGGTATTTCCTGCAGAACGCATCGAACATCGAGCCGAGGGCTTTTGATTTGCCGCCTTCGCTGTTGAAAATGTCTTCGAGGGTTTTGTCCATGAGCTGGATATCAGCGAGCTCATCTCCCACAGGACTGTAGAACTCATCTGAGAGGTACTTGAGCCGGTCAACTTCCTGGCCTATGCGTTCACGGAGGCAGATAATGGCGTTTCTTACGCCACTAATCCGGCCGAACTCAGCGCTAATGGCCTCCCGGATTCTGGGAAAGACTCTCTTATCGAGGATCTTCCGTGCAGCAATTTCAAGCTCATCCTGTATTAAGGCGTCAACGTATTTTGGATATTGCCGTCGGAATTTGGCTTTTGTAAAGATGCTAAGAGCTCTAAGCAGTCGATTTCTCTTCTGCAGTCTATAGAATGTCTTTTCGACGCCGACCTTACCCTTACGCAGGTCCTGGTTGTATGACTGGGCCTGTGCGAGTTTATCCCGGTTGTACTTCTGACAGTTCTCCAGGTGCTGCCGCAGATGCTCCAGGAACTGCCGGCCCTCAGAAAGGCCTGTCTGTCTCTGAAGGTAGCCTGAGACCTCACTTGTCAAGACACCGGAACATTCTGTCATCCAAAATGCGCCTTCACTACTCATTTCCGGGATTAAAGAGCCAGGTATTAGTGTTTCAAGCGTATAACGGCCCGCATGATAAGTGTCTACGCAGCCTCTGAATCCTATGCGGTTGCCCATTCGTTGCCGGACAGTGCTTCTTGCCCGCTCCTGCACGTTCGCGTTGTTCTTACCACGCAGGCACAAAAGTCGCTGCATCGCCATATCGTCTGTGGGTGTCCCACGGAGGCCGAGTGAAACCGTTATTGCTGCGGCGTGTTTTACTGGCTCGGCAGCATCTTGCTCTTGCAGCAAATTCGTCAAAAAGATATGGGGTTTCTTGTGTTCTGCGTAGGCAGCTATCTTGTCTTTGTTGAGGCTAGCTACAGCAAGGCCGATTGTTGCGGCACTACGCAAATCCCCCAGGTCATCTTTATGCTCGGTCTCCTGGATGTTTAAGGCTTCTTGATGAACTCGTGGTCCAAGTGGTGTGTGGCAGATCAGGTATAGGTACAGGCCTAACAAATCAATTACGTGGTCCAGGCTTGCCATTTCACCAAAGTTATTGGCGTTTGAGACCAGGATCAACGGGTCGCAAATTATCTGGTAGTCACCGTTTGTGCAGGTTAGGTCTTTGAACTTGCCCTCGAAGCGGGCCTGCCAGCTTCTTAGGGCCGTTAGCTGATTGAGGGCAGCAACACTCCGGTCGCCTGGATTCAAAGTGCCCATCAAAATCGCTATTGGAACTATCCTGATGTTTGCCTTCAGTTCGGCTGCCTTCTGGGCTATTGTCTGTAGAGCTGCTGCAAATGCGCCGTTAGCTGTGCCGCCTACAAAACCTGCCGGTACAATGGCCCTGATAACCGGCTGCATTCTGGCGTTGACACTGTCTTTGCCGGCAATTCGAGGCTGGTGATAGTCCTGCAATTTTCTGAGGCAATTGGCGAACTGGCTGGCAAAGGCGTTCTCATTCAAGGCGTAGAGGCCACGACCCCTGTTGATGACTCCGCCGACGCCTTTTTTGCCGGCAGCAGCACCAGGATTCTTGGGAAACTCAGGCGACGTCATCCAGAGTTTACCTCGTTTTTCAGCTTTGTCCCTGGTCTCCGGGTCGCCAATATCGGCGCGTATGATCTCGTGAGGCATGAGCTCTACCATCTGCAGGCCTTTTTCAACTGTTGGGAAAGGGTTCTTATGGTCAACACCCTGGGCGTCGAAGCCCACAACCTTCACCCACTGGTCTGCCATCAAACCATTGCTGATTTCACGGGTTCTAAAGTTCTGTGCCACAAAGATGGCGATGGTGCCTAGGGGAACAATTATTGTGTCTTGGGCGCCGTTATACGTGAATGTAGGATCATCTTGAATCATAATGGTTCTCCTTCTATGTCTGTACTCATCTGGTTTTCTTCTGGGATTTCGCGGTTTAGGGCTATTTTTGTATTTTTGGAAAGCTGGATAGTTGCGGGTAACAGTAGATCCTGCTTCTCGCCCTTGTTTAGCGGTGTGCCGTTTACAAGTATGGGCTCCTGGGCAAGGTTTTTGATTCTGAATCTGCCGCGGCTCCTGTATATTTTGAAATGTTGGCTTTCCACCTGATTATCTGTAATCGGAATTGCGCTGCCTGCATCCACCCCAAAAAACAAGGTGTTGATAGTTTGTTCTTCGCCCAGGTCGTATCTTTGCTCCTGGCTTAATGCAATCAAGCGGTATTGCTTCTCATCGACGTTTTGGTCGCCTTTTTCAAGTTCTGGCGGGGTGTTCCTGCCGTGCACCAACAGCGTCAGAAGGATTACTATTAGAATCAAGCACGATGTAGTACCCGCAATAGCTACAGCAGAAATCCACCTATTCTTGAAAATCGAGGGTGATTTAGGCTTGCCTTCGGGTCTGGCCGGCGTTCCCGGCTTCGTAGGCGGCTTAAACTCCAGGTGTTCTGGTAAGGACAGCTTTTCCTGTGGGACAGGGTAGACCGGCAGAAGATATGACGGCCATGTGGCATTCGGCTTGCCCAGAGCTTCAGCAATATCTCCGGGGCTCTTAACCTGTGATAGGCTGGGCTTTGCTGCCTGGGGTAACGATAGTGGTTCTTCTGCGGCCTTTGTTTGAGGCTTCTGGTCTATTGATGGCTGTTGTAGAGATTCAACAGGTTTAGCCTCAGTCAGCTTTGTGGATGTGGAAGGTTGGTATTGTCCCCTGGATTTCAATGTTGCTGAGTGCCGGACTTTTTCAAACCACTGTGCCAGATTAGCTTCGTAAATCAGTGCAACCTCTAATTCATCCTGGCTTGCCGCGACAAATAAATTTCGATTGGCATCTTTTGTTGTAGAAAAACAGATGGGCCAGTTGCAGGCCTTGTAAGCTGCTGCCAGGCGGCGTATTTCGTCAATTTGGTTATCAGGCAGGTTACCGTCACTAAGAACTAATAGACAGCATGCGTATTTCTCAGATTGTTCCTTAAGCTGGTTAAACGCCACCGCAACTGCCTTGCTAACGTCACTCCTAAATAGGAAAAAGGCTTGTCCTATGTCGGCGATGCAACTGCGGAGATTCTGCCGGCTGGATATGTCCGGCGATTCGATCACGCAGCTTATGTGCAAGGATGGCTTACCGGCAGGCTTAGCACTTAAAACCGCCACTTTTTCTGCCGGCTGCAAATAGTCTACGGCCCGGCAAGCTGATACCTTAATCTGCTTCCAGTTTGCAGCAGAGGTCGGGCTGGTATCAAGAACGATCACCAGGAAGATAGGCTTGCTGTCGTGCGTTGGCGTATCGCTGGGATCGGCTGGACTTACAAGGGTGCAGAGCGAAAAGCCCATAATGGTGGCATCCACCGGCATGTCGGCTGGCTTTGCCGAGCTGATGATTACCAGTATTGAAAAAATTACAGCGATAAATCTTTTCGTTTTCATAATTACACCTCACTTTCTCTTTTGTAGGAGTGAAAAAATAGTCACAAAGGCCAAAACAAATAGGGCCAGTGTTATGTAGAATCTCGCGTTCTCAGGGCTGTCACGCAGTGGCCCCAGAGTCAGGATTCCGCCGGCATCCAGCCCAGAGAGAAACTGCAGAATCTTGCCGGTACGCGATAGAAGAAAAATTATCGCGAAAGCAATTAACACGTTTGTGATGGTTTTCTGGCTCATCGCATTTCCTTCAGCATCATTTGTTTTTTCTGGCGAATAAGGGTGCTGAAGATAATGCAGCGAATGGTCGAAAGAAAATCTGCATCAAAGCCGGCACTTTTTATGGTTGCCCAAACTCGTTGCTTAGTGTTGTAGTCAATGGCCAAAAATATTAGCTGCGAATATCCCTTACCTTGAATTCTGGCCGCCAACGCAGAGACGTTGGTTACACCTTGGTTGACGATTTCGTACGCCAGGCGCTGCCCTGACTTCAGCCAACAGCCCAGATCAAGGCTGAAGTTGCCGTTGTCCAACGGCACTTCCCGCCGGGTGTACTTGACCAACGGATTGGGCTCAATAAGCTTTTCTGCCAATAAGCATAGGAATGAATGAGTGTCTGATACATTCCTTTTATATGGTGACTGCAGGCCCATTGCCTCGTAAAGAGCGGCAGTAGGTGCCAGCATCAGGCTCTTGCCGAGCCATACATCCTTAATCAATCGGTGGCTTATAAGCTCTGCTCTGGCATCTTCCATTTGTCTTGCCGATAGATTCAACCGTTGCAGGCGTTCTGAAAACTGAGAATCCAAATAGGTGACGATGTCGTAGCCCAGAATTCTGGCGACGGCGGAAAACCAGCTGGCGCCGCCAGCTTTGTCCGGCCGGAGCACATTGGACCTGGCTTCGTCCGGCCGGTTATTCTTTGGCTGGCCAACCGGCTTGGTTGAGGCCAGATCATAGAAGCTTATCCAAGGCTCGCACCTGAGTGCCTTTTCAATCTCGCTTCTATCCTTCATTGGCTGCTCCTTGCAGGTTTGGTATCTCAACGGTATACCCGTGTACAACGCCTGGGTAAGCCGAATGACCGCAGATTCCGATCGCTTCCCTTCGGCCAGAACGGGTAATACCGGCGCGCTGCCGTTCATCTAAATTCATCATCTGAGCTAACAACTTGGTGTCCTCACCGTAGTGAAGACCACCTACGCAACAAATCGCGTGTGAGAGGGCCACGAGGCCTGGATCAGCTAAATGTGGAATCTGCGTAGCGGCAATTACGGCATTACCGCTCGAGCGAAGGCGGCTAAAGATGTGAGTGAAGCTCAAGGTTTTTGAGGCAGCATCAAAGCCAGACTTTGCTTGCAAAAAAAGCGTCGCATCATCCAGAATAAAGGCCCTTTTGAGCCTGTCTGTAGGTGGTGAGAACCGCTCAGATTCGTACAGCCAAAAAAGCAGAAAAAGTGCTAAGAATTTTGCTGCAAACTCATCCGTGATGGCGCGGCAGCCAAGTATCATATTGTGCCGGAACAAAGTTGATAGGTCCACGCCCTTGCGGCAGCGGAACAAATCACCGGTACCGGCAATTATCCTGGCTAAGGCGGTGGTTACGCCCTCGCGATAACCCAGCCTGCGACCTGTGGAAACGTCCGTGACAAAAGGAACAGCTTGCTGGATATCGGAAAGCGAAATCTCGGTGGTCTCTCCACTATTCTGGATGTACTTTTCTCTCATACCAATACAGAGGTTCGCACTTTGCTGCAATACCTCCACGCCATATAGCACCCCAACGGTCTCACCTAATAAAGGCATAAGAGACGGCAGGAACTGCTCATAGGTAAGGCCAGGCGGTGGAGAGAGGTCGAGGCTAATCTCGGAAACGTCGATATACGTTGCATTTAAGTAATCAGTAGCCCAGCCTCTCAGCCCTAATTTCGGATCCAGTATAAAAAAGGGAATGCCGGCGGCATCGAGCTGCTTGCAGATGAAAATGAGGAACATGCTCTTGCCACCGCCTTAAGCCCCTGTTACGACCATTCCGCACGTAAGGGCGTTCATCGGCACTTTCCAGGAGGTGCCATCAACTTGATTAAGCAGATGAAGGTCGCCGCGCGATAGCAATTCTGGAGGAGCCAACGGCCGGTAGACATCACCCGTTGCCATATCCTGGATGCGGTCTGATTCTATAAGCAACTTGAGCTTCTCACGGGCCCATCGAGCATTTTGGTCACTGCATAGGGCGGCTTTTTCCACGAGCCACTGCACATCAGGGTCGTGGAGCTTATTCCTGGCCCTTAGTTCAGCTATTAGTTCCAAAAGCTCCTTGTCCGGTTCAACTGACCTAAACCGCCTGGGCCTTTCTTCGAATAAAAAGTCCGAGCGCGAGGGGTCTTTATTGTGATGCATAGTGAGTCCTCCACAATCACAGGGATTGTTAGTCGCATGCCCCCACAAAGCCCTTCTTGAGTATTCAGTCTGTGGCAGATTCTTGGTCGTTCCTGTGGCCGGGAGGGTGGTCAAAGTGAATAATGTGACCAAGATGAATAGAAATAGGATTCGGGGCATTTTTCTCCTTTTCTTGTTTATCAGGTATTTGGGGTTGATCCTCACCGAACAAAAAATTGACAATACCGAGTGCTGTTCTGACCGTATCCTGCCTTTTCATTTCTCTGGCTTGCTGTTGATCAACGTATATAGCTGAGCCATCAGGGCCGACTACGCTGGTGTAATGTTTAGGACAACATAGCTGGCCGGAGACAGTAATTTTGCCGCAATCTGTGCAGACCAAGCTGAGGCGCTCCGCATCGAAGGCGCTGATTTGCCCCTTCTCCAGTAGTTTTTGGTATTCGCCAAAACAGCCGGTGCAAGGTCCCGCAATACCTCTGACGTGCCGGCCCTTCTCGTCCACTGCCTGCAATTGAGTTACCACATGATTACAGCCGAGTAATATGCCCACCTGATCGCTGATTCTGACCACCTCCCCATCTGGGCCACGCATAAGACGGTCCTCTTTGCTGAGCCTTGATAGCAAGCCGATGCAAGATTGGAAGTCTACGTTTATTTCAACTGGCTGTGCCCCCGGCAATTGAGCTGAATTTACTGTGTCGCCGGCTGGGCCGGGTTGTACATCCGGAATCGCCGCGTTCTTCGGTGACCGGTTGAATAGCCATTCCCACAATTTGGAAGCAAAATCACTCATAGCCATTTGTCCTTGAAGATCAGCACCCACAAAAATTGACCAATACGAATTGCCAGAAAAATGATGGTGTATGAGCCAAGAGTCGCTATAGCCACTCCCATTAGCAATACAAGTAGGTAACAAACCGCCCGTAGTGTCGCTTCGACCGCCTCGAAAAGTTTTTTCAACATGTCCATTACTCCTGATCCCAAAATTAAAGACCTGATTTTCTTCATCTCTTGCTTTATCCCGCTTAGTAAGCGCTATGACTGTAATATCCATCTTCGTATCGCTGGCTTTAGTTTCTCCATGTGGTCCTATGCTTGCTTCTGGACGATTTGCCACCGCGAACCGCGCCAAAAAGGTATTTTCCGTTTTGCGAAACTGCGCACAGTTTTGATGCAGTTTTTGAAGCTATTGATTGCCAATTGCAGTACTTGGCGCGCCGGAGCTCTGGCGACGTTGTTGACTTGCACAACGGCATCGGCTTGTGCTGTCACTGTGGCAGGCTTTTGGGCAGCTGCTGGAGTGGCGGGCTTTGATTCAGCTTCGGTCGCACTCAGCAATTGCCGTGCCCTTTTCTGAAGCCGTAGGTCGACGTCGCAGCGCGCAGCCTCATGCATATTGCGTCTCATTCGCCGCGCTACGTCGGGTGGACGGCACGATATTTACCGATTCTTGATAATCGATCGTGACTTTTCTTCTGTGTGGTTTTGACTTTTTGTTACTCATTTTTGTCCTTTCATAAGCTGCTCCACCAGAGGGCGGGTCTCTACATCGAGCCCGGTTGCTGGGTCGGTGGTGTGTTTCTCCAGCCGGTGACCAGCCCGGTTCTGAATCCCGCGCAGCATTTCAGAGTTGACTTTTTGCCGAGGGTCCCCAGAATAGGAAGGAAACCGACGGCGACTACCAAGCTGGCGGTTCGGCCGGTGGGCTGTTCAGGGCACTGCCGGCCGTTTCTGTTCTATGCTTTGTCAGTTTCTGTATCTCCATCTTCGACCAGTTGCTGCGCGACAGCTCTACCGGCTGTCGTTGAACGGATTTCTTTGACGCACTTACCGTGCTTAACAAGCTGGACAAGCCCGAGCCGCTGAAGCCGCGCCAATGTCTTGGTTATCAGAGATTGCGTTTTTTGTACCTGCCCTCACGCTCGTGTTTCTCTCTTGGAGTCAGGCACGGATCTACATAGAAACCACAGTAGAACCTCGCAATCTCGAAAAAACCTTCCGCGATTTGCCCACGCTCAATGCCGTCGCCGGTGTGAAGCAATATCCACCGCCCTAATCTGGAAAAACGCGTTTTTTCAACTTTTTGCCTTCGTATTTCGCCTTCTGCTGGCACGTTTTGCCCTTGGCCGAGGGTTAGTATGTTGGCTTTTGCTCGCTGTCCTTGTCTTCTTAGAAGCCCTGCAACTTCGGCACTAGCCATAGCTTGATGTTGTGAAGGAGCATTTTCCATATAAGCTGGATTCTACCGCACCCCTTCTATTTGGCAATAAAAAAGACCCGTTAACACCTTAAAATTAAGAGTAGGCCCAGATACTTAAGAAAGCTTCCGCTAAAGAGCCATCAGCTCCTATTTTTCTTAAGGCTGGCGGATCGGCCTTAAGAAACTGCTGCCCTTGTAGGCTCCTCCAAGCCATTTGATTTGTGATACGAGCGGCTACTATGAGCCATCTGTAGTATGGCACCGACGAATCTGTCTGTGATGTAAGGTCCATTATCAGGGTGCTATCCTTTCAATAATGGGCCTGGTTCAAAAATGGCTGATTTTGGGTAACAGTAGTGAGAGAATGAGCACCATTGCTAAGGACTGGCAATAACCGCGGTGTCAAGGCCGATGGGAATTAGTTCTGCTGAAAGCGTTGGAAACCGAGCAACTCCAGCCAATGAGGATGTGCCTGGCCGTTCAGCAGTTCCGCGGGACTTTTACCAATGCGTTCAGGCTGATCACTACGCTGGAACCGGCGGTGGTTGAGAAAGAAACGCAGCAGATGCAGATAATCGTTGCCGATATGTCTGCGTAGGAAAAAATAGTTCCGCAAGCGACTGTTGAGGTTCTCGACCATAGAACTGGCCCGGGGCGTCTCTGAGAGCACCTCACAGACAGCCATTTCCAGGCGGTTAAAGCGGTCTGGGAGTTTTTTTCGTAGCTGTGCTTGCCTTTGCCAATACGCAGGAAGGTTCTTATCCAAACTCTGCAGTTCGCAGACGGCCTGTACCAGAAACAGCGGGACTTTGAATCTGGTGGCAATGTCAGCGAGCCTCTCGTCCAGAACATCTACAAAGGCAAGAAGGTTATCGCGGTGATTTTCCAGCATGCCACGAACGGGGCTAATGCGATGCGGGCATATGGATTCACGGATACGCAGTTGTTCAACCACAAAGTCGTACAGTTGTTGGCGGGTGCGAAGATCAGGGCCGGCAGCCGAGAGGATGTCATTATTCATCCAATCGGCCAGAATGCGGATATCTTTTGCCAGGTCGGCCGCCTCGGCCTGTGCCTTACGAGCTTGTGCCAGTTTTTTGGAAACTGATTGACCTTTGCCTTTGTTCTTAGCCCGTTGCATCTTGCGTTGGAGCTTCTGCAGCATCGTGCTGCATCCGGCGGCGCAATTTCAAGGAAATAGGCAAGTTTTGCCAGATCACGCTCGGCATGGAACACATCGCCATGACAAGGAACATCATCCCAGACAGTGGCCTGTCCGGCCCTCAGGCCCCGTCCTGCATCGGCAATGGTATAATCGGGGTGCAGGCCTTTTTGGGCCAGTTCCAGCAGGTGCACGCCCCAGGTGGTTTCGTCCCGCTGGTCTTCGGCGGCCAGCAGGTAGCAGTAGGTGGACTTGGCATCCATGCCCACCAGCACCGGCTGGCTGACCTGGAATATCTCATCGAGAATGCCCACACTGATACCACAGAGGTCCTGTGCATTGTTGATCTGCTGAGCCTTTTGCACTGGCTGGCTGACAATGTTATGGATGGTGCCCAGACTCAAGTTATGATAGTCGAACAGGTCTTGGAGGATTTCGATCACGCCCCGGAAGCTGCTATGGCATATCAGGATCAGAGCCAGAACAAACTGGCGAATCCAGTTTTTCGTCACCGGCAGGTAAAACAGAACCTCATCCTCGTCAGCCGAGGGTATAAAGGCCTCATCGAGCGCATCAGAGGCCTTTGCGGCTTGCTGATAGAGGAATTTGCGGCTGACCCTATAGTTCTGGGCCAAATAGCTGACCGCTTCGGTCCGGGCCAGTACCTGAACTGAGAGGTCCTTTCTCTGGATTGGCCCAAGAACGGAATGCTGCGGACGTTTTTTTTGGGGAAAAATGTGTTTGCTCAGGTGTAGATGTGCCGATAATTTGAGTAACCATACCGACTCCTTTCGATTCGCCAGGACAGTTAGTTACTCTTCTTATCGGCAGGAGTCGGTGGTTTTATTGCAAACACTTCCTTGAACTGTTACCCTGAATTGAACC
>CAWFCJ010000046.1:0-21847 GCA_963814265.1 Sedimentisphaerales bacterium
ATGTTTATGTGACCGCTAAACAGACGTATTGCTGGCAGAACCATCGCAATCGTGGGCGGCAAGCCCGTGTTGCAGTAACAAGAAGCACAACAACTCTTTGGAGGATAGAAAAAATGGCAACGATACTGAACAGCACCACCGTCAAGGCTTACGCCGATGTGAGCGAGTTACTGCCTGTTGGAAATGGACACCAGCAATTCTTCATACCCGGATCTGTATGCCAAAGTCACAGCGGCACGCGGCAGCCATGCGTTCGGTGTGGCCACGGCCAACGCCGAGGCAGAGCAAGAAGAGACCATCAAGTATGAGCCGCTCTTGCCTGGCCACATCTACCCGGTGGTGCTCGGTGAGAACCGTGGCTCTCGGCAAGAAGATTTGCGCCGGCGCGGCTGGCGCGGGATTTGACGCCAACACAACCGGTGACGTGTGCCTTGGCACGTGCGTTCTAGGCGGCGATGCGGCTGCCATCGGGTACTTCATGTGCGATTCCAACTTTGGGCTTGTGATTTAACACGGCTTAACGCGCGCAAGCGCAAAACTCCAAAGCGCGTAAAGCGCGAAATCAATGCCACTTAGCAGAGCAGAACTTACCGGCAGCGTCAACCCGCATCTTTCGCAGATGGTGCTGAGCCTCGGGCCCAAGACGTTCAAAAGCGTCAACAACCTGGTGGCCCCGCCACTGAACCGCTTCGGGTATCGTAGCGGCACCTTCGCCCACAATACCCGCCTGTGGATGGCTGACACCGCCGACGAAGTCAGCCGCAAGGGCAGCGTAGAGGTTGACGTGGAGCGCCCCACCCGCGTGGCCTTCGTCGGGACCAAGCGCGGCTAGAATACTACCTCATCACCCGCGACAACCTCGAAGACATCGCACAGGGCGGCGGTGATCCCAACGCCTACATCCAGGACCAGGTCACCCGCCTGGCCGTGCTGGTGAAGATGCGCAAGGAACGCCGCCTGATGACCAAGATCGCCGCGGCCGCCAACTTCAACACAAGCATGTACGGCGCCGGCACGGCCGCTCTGGACCGCAGCCGGCGGTGACCCGCTGAGCAACTTCAGCACCGCGAAGAAGGCCCTGATCGGCCGTGGCCGGCCAGGCACTCACTTCGTCGCCAACCTGGTTCCCAGGAAGAGCTGCGCAAGCACATCTCGCTTGTGGGCCTTCGGCTCTCCCCCATCCCTGATCGGGAGAAAAATCCCGAAGTTTGAGTCTCCAAAGACTAAGACACCAGCTTCGGAGATGGTATAATACGTAATTTCGATGAATTTGTGTACCGTATGGGATTAAGCACATTGAACACTCTGTCCTTACTTCGATGGTGTTTGCGATCTGTGGCGCATTCGCCCCAAAGGAAATCCTGGATGTCATGAAACGAATTCTTGTCTTCGCCATCCTGCTCGCCAACTCTGCAAACACGTCCAAAGCCGAATTCTGGGCCGGCTGGCGCGGGCCGCGCGGCGACGGCACCTGCATCGAGCAAGACGTCCCCACCAACTGGGATCCCGCCGGCGCGATCTGGAAAACCGAGACTCCCCGGCCAAGGGCACGCCTCGCCGATCGTCTGGGGCGATCGCGTGTGCACCGTCACCGCCCTGCCTGCCACACAGGAGCGAGTGCTCCTTTGCCTCGACCGCGCCAGCGGAAAGATCCTCTGGCAGCAGACCGTCGTGCAGGGGCCGCTGGAGAAAATCAACAAGGAAAACAGTTATGCCTCCGGCACGCCGGCCACCGACGGCGAGCGGGTCTTCGTCACCTTCCGCGTCGGCGACGAAATCGTCGTGGCCGCGCACGACTTGGCCAGCGGGAAACAGCTCTGGCTGGTCCGGCCGGGGACGCACACCGGCGAGTGGGGGTTCAGCAACGAGCCGGTGCTGTTCAAAGACAAGGTCATCGTCGATGGCGACAGCAAAGGGGATTCCTTTCTGGTCGCCCTGAGCCGCCATGATGGAAAAACACGCTGGCGCGTCAACCGCAGCCATAAGGGGATCAGCTACAGCGCCCCGCTGATCCGTGAGATGGCCGGCCGCACTCAATTGATTCAGTGCGGCGACCGTTGCGTGGCCAGTTTCGATCCTGAAACCGGCAAGCAGCTCTGGACGGTGGACGGCCCCTCGCAGGAATTCGTCGCCACGCCGGTTTACAGCGAGAAAGCCGGACTGGTTTTCGTCAGCAGCAGTTGGCCCAAGCAAATCCTGCTTGCGATCCGGCCTGATGGCAGCGGCGACGTCACTGAGACCCACGTCGTCTGGCGCGACAACAAGGGAGCGCCCTACGTCCCCTCATTGATCGTCGCGGGCGATTTTCTGCTCAGCGTCAACAACGCCGGCGTGGCGTTCTGCTATGAGGCCGCCACCGGCAAGGTGCTCTGGCAGGAGAAGCTCGGGCGGCATCACGCCTCCCCGGTCCTGGTGGGCGGACTGGTCTTCTTCATAAATGACAACGGCGAAGTGAACGTCATCAAACCCGGCCCAGACTTCGAGCGCATCGCGAAATACGAGCTGGGCGAGCAATGCTATGCCTCGCCAGCGATCAGCAACGGCCAGGTCTTTCTGCGAGGCTTCAAGCACCTCTTTTGCATCGGCCGGAGTGCTTCTGGATAGGCCGGTTGTAAACCGGCGGTGAAACCTGTGGGTGGATAATCCGCAAACTCCGCCATGAATTGCGGGGGATAAATATCACGCAGATGCGGCGGCGCGTTTTGAGGCTGGCTGGCGAGATTCGGGGCGATTTGCCGCGATAGACAATCACGCCGGTCGGGCATTTGTTCCATCGCGGTTTGGTTCTGCTCAGTCGGCTGGTACTTTCCGTAATTGACATCGGGCCAAATTGTCTTCAATTGAAAAATATATCGCTCTGTTTGGCACAAAGGCCGCAGCCGATGCAGCCGACCTTGCACATCGAGCGTGTCACCTTGCCGGTTTCTTTGCTGCTGCAGGCAACAGTCATCATATTCTCGTGATAAAAAGGAGCCATCTGGATTAGATTGCGCGGGCAGGCCTTTGTGCAGGCTGAGCAGCCGGTGCATTTTTCGTAATCGACAGTGGCCAGGCCATCGACGATATGCAGGGCGTCGAATCGGCAGGCCCTTATACAATCGCCGAATCCGAGGCAGCCGAACTTGCAGGCCTGTGCGTTGGGCAAGGCATTGGCAGCGGTGCAGCTTTGTATGCCCTGGTATTTGGCATAATAGGTTTTATCGTCGCTGTGGGCACGGCAGTCGCACAATCGGTCTTTGAAGCGGCCCGGAGTCGCTGATTTGAAGATTCAGACACTCGTGCGACTTTCCGCTGCCGTCGCCGGTCCGCCCGGTGCGCATCTTCCGAGCAGGCTGGGACTTTCGAGAAGCGCCTGCGCATATTGCATACAGCCGGCAAAACCACACCCACCGCAATCAAGGTGCGGCAGAGCCTTGTGGACTTGCTCTGTCTTCGGGTCGACCTGGACTTTGAGCCTTTCGTAGGCGATCAAAAGCACTATGGCAAATCCTGTGCCCAGCCCAAGCATCGTATAGCCCGGCAGGCCAAGCAGATATGCTCACAGTTGGGTTCATCTGATGGTCATAAATATCAGTTCATTTTATCATTCCTGCAAAGCCCATAAAGGCCAGCGTAAGGAGGCCGGCAGTAATAAGCGTAATCGGAGCACCTTGAAAGCCTGCCGGCACATCAGCCAGAACCAGCTCCTCACGAATACCGGCCATTATGCAGATCGCCACAGCAAAGCCTATCCCGGCTCCGGTGCTAAGAACAACCACTTCCAGCAGGTTATTTGTGTCCCAGATGTCCAAAAAAAGACATATAGCTAAGATGACGCAGTTTGTCGAAATAAGGGGCAGAAATATGCCGAAGGCATCGTAAAGAGACGGGAAGAATTTCCGCACATACATCTCAACCAATTGCACGGTGCCTGCTATTATGACGATGTAGCAAATATATCGCGTTATTTCCAGATCCAGCGGCGTGAGAATATAAGTGTCCACCAGCCAGGTGAGCGTTCCGCTAAGGGCGGTAACGAAGGTAACTGCCAGCCCCATTCCGAAAGCGCTGTCGATTCTTCCGGAGACTCCTAGGTACGGGCAGGTTCCAAGGAATTTGGTAAACACAAAATTATTCACCAGCACGACCGACAAGAAAACCCATAAGTAGAACATAGAATCTATCCATATCAGCTTCTCTTCTTTCCTGGTCATGACATTTGCCAGTCCAAGCAATAGTCCCAGCGTTACAAAGGCGCCAACCGGCATCTGCATCGCCAGCCACGGAACAAAGCCGCGTGGCATAACCCGCAAATCGAAAGATACAGCCGGTTGCAAGCAACTCACGAATGCTCGCAAGAATACACAGATGCAATTGTAAAGCCCAGGCCCATTCCGATGGCCGTCAAGTATGCTAACGATAGGGCCGCATTTGCTTGCGCAGGCCTCGCACGAAATATGATTATGCAATTGACTATGATCAAGCGGGACATAAGCACCTAGAAGCTCGCTCATTCTTGGGAAATACGCCCTTAGATATAGATCGCAGATAGTCACGAAGGTTGCGATGTTGAGCGTGAACATTATTATCCGAAGATGCGGCTTGAGTAAATTCCGCATCAGGCTGATTACAAAGTTGCTGCAGACCAGCACAAATATCACGCTCAGGCCCATAGTCAAGGCAGGCTTTACCGCGGTAGTGACTGCCAGAGGCGGGCACATCCCGATCAGCAGGCGGAAAGTCGGATTTGCTCGCCATAATCCGGCAAGAAGTGCCCGTTTGTATAGACCCGGTTGTAATTCGTTACTTTGTGCCATCGCCGAGCAGTCCTTTTTCTTTCATTTGCTTTTTAATGCTGCTAAGGAAACTGTTGAGGATATTGACCACTGCTTCGCTGCTGACCGAGGCCCCGGTTATGGCGACAATGTCGGCGTCAATTTTGCTTGGATCGCCTGTTTTGACAACCGTAAGTTCATCCGCCGGTGCTCCTGCAAACTGGCTGCGGAAATACGAGAGCTTTATCTGATCACCGAAGCCGGGTGTCTCGCTACTTGTAAGCACCTCGAAGCCGGCGATTTTTTCAAAGTCTTTATCGACCGCCACGACAAGCTCGATCTTGCCTGAAAAACCCTCTCCGACAGCCTTGAAGCTCCAGCCGACACACTCATCGGTGTCGGACACCGCCTTATAGATTTTGACTTTTTCCTTTTTGCCGGCCCCCGTCTGCACCTCGATATCCACATCCAATGGTATAAACTGCTTTGCCGCCGGCAGCAGAACAATAGTCAACTGATTGAGCTTATTGGCCAGATTCCGCTCTATTTGGGGCGATAGGGCCGCGTTACTTGCCGCTATCAACAGCCCAAAGCAAAATGAAGACACAATCAACAGCCAGCTTTGCTGAATGAAATATTTTATCTTAGGCACTCGGTTTGCCTCCCGCTGGAATCTGCTTGCAGAATCTATCGATAAGAGGCCTAACGCCGTTCATCAGAAGCACGGCATACATTACGCCTTCCGGATACTCGCCGGCAATTCTTATGAGCATCGTCATTGTCCCTATCCCGACTCCAAAAATCCACCTTCCTTTGGCTGTTAACGGAGCAGTCACCGGGTCCGTGGCGATGAAAAAAGCCCCTATCAGGAGTCCGCCGCTGCTTAAGTGGAGGAATGGCTGAACGTAGGCATCGCGGTTCGCTAAGTAGGCGATGGCCGCAAAGACAAAAGCCGACAACAAAACCGCCAGAGGGATGTGAAAGCTAATCGTGCGTCTCACTATCAAGTACAGGCCGCCGACCAGAAGCGCAATTACGCTTGTCTCGCCCAGGCAGCCGGCAACTTCGCCCGTAACGGTAGCTCTGAATTGCCGCTGGCCATAAATTTGCGCCCCATTTTTATCTTTTATAGCCATTTTGCTCCAGGCCAACGGCGTCGCCTGTGTCCTGGCGTCCACGATGTTCTCTGGAGCGACTTTGGGCATCGCACGGTCAATTGTCGCCGGCACCGTCCAACTGGTCATTAACATACCGAAGGAAACGGTTAAAAATGCCCTGCCAACCATAGCAGGATTGAAGATATTTGCGCCGAGTCCGCCAAAGACCATTTTGCCTATGCCGACGGCAAAACAACTGCCGACTACCGCCGCCCAGACGGGCAGGCTCGGCGGCAGCGATAACGCCAGAATGATGCCGGTAACAATAGCGCTGAGATCATCAAGTGAGTTAGGCTTCTTGCGGATCAAATTGCACAGCCACTCGGTCGCCATCGAGCAGAGCACGCAAGTGCCGATTAGTATAGCTGCGTAGAGACGAAAGAAATAGCCTGCCGCAATCATAGCAGGGGTAAGTGCGATAATGACGTCAACCATTACCCTGCGGGTAGAAAGGGGCTCGTTTATGTGTGGTGCAGGCGAAACAGTTATGTCCCTAAGCATCTATCCTTCCTTATTGCGGAATCATCTTCTTCTGCCTGGCAAGAAAGATTTTGCCCGTTTTGATATAGCCGGTCAACTCTATCTTGGCGGGGCAAACATAGCTGCAACAGCCGCACTCCGTACACGCATTTATGTAGAAACTTTCCGCCACATCCAGCAGGTTATTTTTAACCGCGTGGGCGATCTTCGTCGGGCTCAAGTTCTCAGGGCAGGCGGCCAAACATCGACCGCACCGGATACAAGGCGTCTGCTGGCGGGCAAACTTCGCCCTGCCGATCTGCTCTTTAGTCAGCACCGTTATAGCATTTGTGGTCTTTGTGATGGGCGTCTCCAGGTCAGCAATAGCAATACCCATCATCGGGCCGCCAAGAACTACTTTTGCAGATTTCTGGGTCACGCCGCCACAGAATTCGATAAGCTGGCCAACCGATGCCCCTATAGCAACATTGTAGTTGCCTGGCTTTGCAATTGCTTCTCCGGTCACGGTTACAACCCTGTGGGTCAAGGGCAAATCTGCCAGAACCGCTTCTGCAATCGCCGCCGCGGTGGCGACATTAAGAACTACTACCCCTATCACAGGAGGAATCCCACCCGTTGGGACATTTCTATTTAGAATCGCTTTTACCAGTTGTCTTTCGCCGCCTTGCGGATACTTGGTCTTGACCGAAACAACTCTGATGCTGTCGGTGTTTGGGCTTCTACTTAGTGCTGCGCTAATAGCCTCTATCGCCTCGGGTTTGTTATCTTCGATGCCTACGAAGACTCGTGAACAGCCGGACGTCCTTCGTGCAAGCTTGATGCCCACGACAATTTGGTCGGTCCGCTCAAGCATAAGCCGATAATCGCAGGTGATATACGGCTCGCACTCGCAGCCGTTGACGATCATTATTTCCTTGGGCATCTGAGGATTTGGCTCTATCTTTACCCTTGTAGGAAAGCCGGCACCGCCCATACCTACGATGCCTGCCTCTCGGACAATGTCACATATCTTCTCGGGCAAGTAGCGATTTTCATCGAAACCGTCTTCCAATCCGAAATGCGGCTGTTTTATGGGGACGTACTGGTATGCATCTATAACTACAGCCGGACTGCGCCCCAAAATGGGGTGAGAACGCAGGGCGATTTCTCTTACCTTGCCGGTAATGGGCGAATGGACAGGCGCGGAAACAAACGCATCGGAGTCGCCGATCTTCTGCCCCGCCTGGACTACATCTGCGCCGCGTACCAATGGTTGGCAAACAGCCCCCGTATGCTGGCTCAGCATGACCGCGACTTGTTCGACGGCAGGGCCAGGCTGTATTTCACTATCACGAGTAAGAGATTTTTTCTCCGGCGGGTGCACGCCGCCGCTGAAGGAAAACTTGCCTGCAATGTCGACTTCCATAACGCAAGGCTTCCAGGATTACTTAGACTTGCCGAATCGGCCGCTAATTGCCCTTATAACCAATATCAGCAGAAAAGTTGCGGATACAGAAAAAACAAAAGCAGCCACTGTTCGCAGCCGCTCCGCGCTTAGCGTCTTAGCCAGCAGTCTCTCGGAAACCGCCAGGCAAATAATGAAAAACAGCAGGGGCACCGCGAAAGCAACCACCACCCTGGCCACAAATGAAGGGCCTTTGCCGCCGCCCAGCTTCTGGTAAATGTCTTGACAATCGTTCCTTTGACTGCACTGCTGGCAGAATCTTTGCTCAGTCATAGTTCCTGCTACCATTGAAACAAAGCATTCTTTATAATAAATACCGCCGAGATTTTCAAATAGAAGTTTTAGTAGCTCTGAAGATTATTATGTTGCGACAGTCAGGCTTGTTTACGCTGTGCTTCATCTTTATCTTTTGCTTCTGCATCGGCTGTGCAATCAATCCGATAACCGGCGAAGAAGACCTAATGTTCTACCCGGAGGACAAGGATATTGCCATCGGCAAGAAATACGCCCCTGAAGTCGAAAAACAACTGGATGGCAAAATCGCCAACGAGGACCTGCAGAACTACATCGACCGTATCGGGCAAAAAATCGCTCGTGTAAGTCAAAGACCGGACTTGGAATATCACTTTGTTGCTCTGCAAGACAAATCCACTAATGCCTTTGCTTTGCCGGGTGGATACGTTTTTGTCTTGCGAGGAATGCTGGAAAAACTAACGAGCGAATCCCAACTGGCGGCGCTCTGGGCCACGAGATAGCGCACGTCGTTGCCCGCGACAGCATGGCGGCCTTGAGTCGCCAGCACGTGGTAGACGTTCTGATGGTCGCTGCGATTGCCGGGCGGGCGCCGGAGAGGCTGTAAGGGCAGCAAGCTTGACGCGCCTGTTTCTGGACCTGCGATATAGTAGAGAAGACGAACGCGAGGCCGACCTTGCGGGCCTGGCTTACATGACCGCCGCTGGATACGACCCTCACGGAGCTGCCGAGCTAATCGAGAGTCTGGAGAACGAGCACACGATCAAACAAATAGAGTTTTTCTCAACGCATCCTTCTCCCCGCAACCGCAGACAATACATCACCCAGGAAATTGAGAACAAGTACTCGCACCTTGGCGGTTTGAAAACGGGCAAGGAAGACTATCACAGCCATGTCCTGCAGCCGTTAACGGGTAAACGCCCCAAATGAATATCTTGGCATTTCATGCCCGGACGGTCTATCCACGCGTTGCGTTGTTCGATTTGTCGAGTTGATTTTTAGCCTGCGCCGCCGGATAGCCGTGCCTTTCGTTCGGCCTCAGTTTTGCTAAACTTGCAGTCAGGGCATCGGTCACCGAAGTCGCCAGGCACAGCGCCGTAAAAGAATACTTTGCCGCAGTTCTCGCACTTCACGGCTTTAAAGACACTCTCCTTGCCGCACTTTTGACAGACGAGCACCGGCGTCTGCAACGAAAGGGGATTAGCTTTGACCCTCTCTTCTATGTCCGTGAAGTAATCCTTTGTGTCGATCTGGTACTCGGCTTTGCAGTCCGCATTGTTACATTTAACCCACATCATCTCGCCGCGTTTGAGCTGTCCGACACCGCCGCCGCCACCCAACCGCGTTTTCAGAAATATCATAACCGCTAAACCCAGGCATACGAGGATGACAACACCGTAAATCGTATTTTTCATTCTAAGGCCTCCAAGTAGTAATCGGGTATTTGGTCATTCCTTTGCGCTAATAAATTATTGCCTGCTATCTGCTTTGTCAAACGCTTATTCTTTCTATTTGCGTGGTTCAATATAATTATTTTTTTCTTTTTTATTGACGCCCGGTTTGTCTCGGCGTATAATACCCGCGTTTTGGGGTATATTCTCAGGTCTCTCAAGAATATCCTCTTGTAAAGAATCTGAGAGACAGAATTTATGGCCGTTAGTAAGCCAAAGGAGCACAGAAGTGGGTACAGGTACAGTAAAATGGTTTAACGAGAAAAAAGGCTTTGGGTTTATCACGCCCGATGAGGCCGGCGATAACCTATTCGTTCATCATTCGGAAATCAAGATGAACGGCTACGCCACGCTTGAGCAAGGTCAGAGAGTGCAGTTTGAGATCGGACAGGGCAAAAAAGGCCCTTGTGCGACCAATGTAGTCCCTGCTTAATCCAAAGGACCACGCTCGAAAAACCAACGGGCTCCGCAGAAGTCGGAGCCCGTTTAACTTTGACATTCAAGCCGCCAGGTATTTAACCTTTCTTGGGCGCCGGAATCAACTTCTTGCCGGTCGCCTTTTGGGTGCCTCTTTCGCTGGTAAAGTCTCCGGTAAGCTTCTGGCCGTCCAGCTTTCCTGCAAAGTTGATCTCGAATTTCTGGTCGCCGAACTCCAGAACTATCTGGAAAGTCACCTGGTCGCCTTCAAAATTGATCTTCTTAACGGGCATTGGCCCGTACAAGCCGCTCAAATCCGGGTTGACCTGAAGTATCTGTCTCCAGTTGCCGCGTTCGGAGGTGATTTCAAGCTCCCACTTGCCAATAAGAGCAGCGCCAATCCGTTTTCCTTCGGCTGCACTTTCGCCCCGCTCACTCTTGAATGTGCCGGAAAGTGTATCTGCCTTGACCGTTCCCTCGAAGGTCGATTCGAACTGCCGATCCTGGATTTTGCTCGTGCGCTTGAACGTGAGCTTGCCCTTTTCGAACTGGACGTCCGTGATCTGGTGTTCGCCGAACTGGCTTTGCCAATCCGCAGTGAGTTTGCCCTCTTTGTCGGCCTTTACCACGTCGGCCTTAACGACCAGCGTGGCGGTGAATTCCCGCTCGCCCATCTTGACCTTCATTTCCCAGTTTCCAACTGCCGCCGGCATCGGCTTGACGCGCTGGCCCTCGACCTTAGACTCGCCCCTGTCACTCGATAGGGTTCCCGAGATTTTGTCGCCGTCGAGCTTCCCGGCAAAGGTCATCTTGAATTCCTGGTCGCCGAATCGACTGACCTGAAGGAAGCTGAGGTTATTTCCCTCATACTTAACATCTTGTAGCTCGCCGAGTCCAAAAAAGCCAATCCACTGGCCGGCCAGTTTGCCTTCCTTGTCTTTGGAAAAGCACACAATCGAATTCATCTGCCGGCCGTCAAAATCAATCTTGAGTAGCCAGTCTCCGGTAATCCCTTTCTCGGCCGGCGTAGCCGGCGCAGCCGGCGCAGCCGACATCGCTGCAAACGGCAGCACCAAAACAACGCCCATAACAAATCCGACCATCTTGTACAACCCTGTCTGTTTCATTGTGTATTCCTCCAAAAGAAATAGAAATTGTTCAGACGCCATTCTTGTATTCTGTCGGCCTGCAATTGTCAATATATTTAGCCACACAATTTGTTGCGGGTTTTTTCTCTCGTTATGATTATTTTTATTTATTTTTATTGCACGCCGCCAGTCCTTCCGATATAATGACTAAAAGTGGGGCATATTCTCAGGTCTCTCAAGAATATTCTCCATTGAAAAAATCCGAGAGACACAGTTTATGGCCATTGACAGGCCGAAGGAGTACAGTAGTGAGTACAGGTACAGTAAAATGGTTTAACGAGAAAAAAGGCTTTGGGTTTATCACGCCCGATGATGGCCGGCGATGACTTGTTCGTTCATCACTCAGAGATCAAGACGACCGGTTATGCCAGCCTCGCGGAAGGCCAGAAGGTGCAGTTCGAGATCGGACAGGGCAAGAAAGGCCCTTGTGCCACCAACGTAATCCCTGGTTAATTCAAGGCAACACGCTCGAAAAACCAACGGGCTCCGCTCAACGCGGAGCCCGTTTAATTTCCATACTTACCCCCCAAGCTTTCAGCACTACTGGTCGTTAGTACCAACCTCCGCCCCGGCTTCCACCATAACCACCTCGTCCGCCACCGCGGCTATCGCCAAAACCACCTCCTCCGCCACCGCGTCTTCCTCCGCTTTCTCGTCTTCCTCCACCACCATGATCGGTCTTCGGCCGTGCTTCGTTGACACTCAAAACACGTCCCATAAACTCCTTTGCGTTCATTTGTTCGATGGCTTTTTGTGCTTCATCTTTAGAGGGCATTTCAACAAATCCGAATCCTTTTGATTCGCCGCTAAACTTATCCACTATTAGACGAACCTCTGTGACCTGGCCAAATGCTGCAAAAGCCTGACGAACCTCGTCCTCGGTTGCCTCATGAGGCAAATTTCCTACATAAATATTCATTGTGTTTATTCCCTTTCTTTTAAGAAAACTCTTGCCGGAACTACCGGCGTTCAATGTTTACCTGCTGTTATGTTATTCGCTACCCTGGAAAGAATCAAGCATTAATTATAATAAAATCTCGCCCCGTCGGGACCGGTTCGTCAAGGGCTTCTTGCTCAGGATTCTTCCCTTTGGTTCTCTGCAGTTTTCACGGCTTCTCTTATGTACTGAATGTACTGAAACCATTGGCCAGAGCTTTTTCAATAAGGCCGGGTTCAATGCAAAGGTTCAAGAGTGTGTGCGCAGCAACGGCAGGCCATACGTTCCCTCGCCAGAGCACGGCAGAGACCGAGGGTAAACCCGAGCACCGTGGTCCACCACATACCCCAAGGTCCCCAGAAACAATGACTCAGCCCAAAAGCAATTGACGCGACGACCAAGCGCAGCCCCTTGCCCGCCCCGGCAGCGGCAAGCAGCCAAAAAAGGAAGCCTCGGCACAGGAATTCCTCACAGAAACCGGCGCTCAGCGATGTGGGGACCGACGCCAGCTTGGCTAAATCGAAAGTGAACATCTCCTGCCAGGACACAACGTCCGTCAAACCGTACACCGCAACCCACAAAGCTCCTAGACCAATCCCGATTGCGATGTCTGAGCCTATGGCACTGCTCCGCGTCAGGAAGAGATCCCCGAATTCTGCCTTCTTCCTGTAGGTCCACCACCAAAGAGCAACCGTTGCCCAAATTGCCGGAGGATAACCGATGAACATGCTCTTGATTATGATCTCGGGTGTCGGTGCACCCTGATGCTTAGTTTGGGCGTACCACATACCGATGTACCACCCGGAGATGACGAAGTAGAACAGCAACGGCCCTACTATCGTTGCGACTACCCATAGAGCTGCGCGTTTCTTGCTGACCTTGTATTCCATTTCTTTTTGCCCCAATAAGGATCATACAGTCTGTATAGAAGGGGGAAACTTGTCCCCGCATGCCTCTGGCGGGGGACAGACTGCTTCTGCCTTTATAAGAAGTTCCCGTTGCTTCTTGCTTTTCTGCTCAACCTCTTTCATTTCAGATGCTTACCGCATCTTTAGCAGAGATATGCGATGTCCTGTTCTCATTTCGCCAGTTCATACATTCCGTGCCCGCTGTCGCGCAGTTTGCCCTGCCGGCACAATTCCTCCCACACCTCGCGAGGAAACTGGCTGGGTGGCTGTATCGCAAAAACGCCCATAGGCCCGCCCGAAAACGGCCCGCGTCCAAGATTCGAATCGTCATCCAGCGCAGTGAGTTTGAGCCGCTTCTTGAACGCCTTCATCGCGCTCTTGAGCACCTCCGGCGTTATGCCCCCACCTTGTCCTTGTTGTTCCTGTTCTGTCATAATCTACCTCCGCATTTTTGCTTGCTATTTTCTGATTTATAGCCGCCTACCTCGCCATTTTCGCTTCCAACCACCCAATAATCAATCATCAATAACCATTCACCAATTAACCAATCCGTGTTTTGCTTTACAGAAAATACGCCAGAAAAAGAATCTTCGCCGCGCAGTATCTACCGGAACAACCAATTGATTTGGCCATAGAGAACCCAGAGAAAACAAAATCAAATATTAAAATGCAAAATGCGGCTGCACCGGAGAAAAAATAAGTAAACGTCAACTATTTATTTTGGTCGCGCTTTTCTTCAAATTTGCCTCTATTGTCTGGCCACCATTTAATTAGAAGATCCAGTGCCAAAGGCTTGATTTTCAGTTCCGCCCCTTCGGTAAAATATCGGCCTGCGTATTCACAAACCATCAAGTGCTTGTCGTTTCTCAGGACATTGACCAGAAAATCAAGCCGATCTATTTTCGGAATATTATTTCTTTTCCAAATATATTCAAGCAAAGCTCGTCTTTGGTAAGGGTCTTGATTGAAAAACAAGAACACTTGTTTCAATTGCTCAAATGTAAGTTGATTGGGATCAACACCCTCTTTCCAGTTGACTGTAAAACGCGAATAAAAGATCCCTTGTGAATGTTCATCCATTATCTTTTGGTAAATATGAAGAGCCTCCGTTCTCAGAGGGAAAGAAACATTTGCCGCCCATTTGCCAAGTTGGTCGTACGCCATTCTATCCTCTCCTTGTGCGGCCAGAACTATTGAATAATAATTTGAGTAAGATTGGAGACTAGACAAGGTTTCTTGAGCTTTAATGAGAGCAGTATTTATTTCTGCGAGTTTTTCCTCAGCTTTTTCGTTCTTGAGGACTACTTCTTCTGACGCTTCCTTCGCCTTCGTTGCTTGCTCTGCCACTAAATCTATTGTAGCACTTTGGGCTTCAACTCGTTTTCGGATTTCTGCTATTTCGTTTGCATCAGCCTTTACTTGGTCGGCTGCGACCTTAAGTGAGCCGTATTTACCGAAACTTAGTTCTGTTGCCCTCTGATTGAAAATAAGCACAAGAACCGGCCAATAATATGAAGGCAGTCAAAATGGTAAGAAACGCGATAGCCGTCCCACTACGAGAATTCTGACTCACTATCCACCATAAATCAAAAATCAAAATATCAACAATAATAAGAATACCAAAAATCTGTAACATACCACTTGTCCTAGTACCTTTCTTCAATTCCATGTCATTCATTACTATCTCTTCACTCTTCATGCTTATTTAAGTTTTACCTAAAAGTATATCACATCGTTGCGGTCCATTAACACTATGGACAGTCAATTATTTTTTCCAACCAACGCACAATTCCCGCCAAACAAATTCATCTCGCATCGCTTCGCGCACGGGGCACTAAATGGCATTTATTACTCGCCTTTCGTGCGATAAAATAGCCGAAAAGAAATAAAAATCAAGAGGAAAACCGCAAAAAAGCCAAAAGTCGAAACCAAAACGTTCGCCTTGACTTTCTAATTACCTTGGCCGTCTAACGAATCCAGCGGTAGACTGCGATTGCCTCGTCACTCGTTTTTACGCCGCCAACCTGGATGTCTTGGCCGAAAAGATACTGCACATCCACACACTCAGGCCAGTCACACAGGCAGTGCGCTATCGCGTTATCCGGGCGGTAATACGTTCCACCGCCTCGGCTATATCCTGTCGCGTCTGTCTTTTCTAACCCTTCTATAATCTCCGGACGCAGCTCTCTTAACCGGTTTAGAATCTGGGAAGAAAGCCAATAGCAATTCGGCCTTTCTTGCAGGATTTGCCCCAAACGTCCCGCAACTCCTCAAATCTGGGCATTTCTTCCCCTATAGAATATTCTCTATTCTATTACCCCAACACTGGACAGCGATTCCCGCCAAACAAATTCGTCGCTCGTATGTCGTATATCGTCGTTCGTATTTTGTCCGTCGTCTGTCGTCCAATCGCCTACGCTCGCGGCTCTGCCCTGGATGCGTTCTTATTCGGTACAATAAAGTGGTCCGGCACAGGAAATTGTGAGCACAAAAGCAATGCTTCTTTGGCAACATCCTCAATTACCGACTCATCGTCGATGTTCTCAACAACCTTATTTATGAAAGCGGCAATTTGTCTGACCTCCGGTTCTTTCATTCCACGGGTAGTTATGGCCGGGGTGCCTATGCGCAAGCCGCTCGGATTGGCTGGCGGAGCAGGGTCACTGGGTATCGTGTTGTAATTGGTGACGATTCTGGCTCTATCCAGAGCCTTAGCCAGTTTTTTGCCCGGCACATTCTTATTTCGCAAATCTATAAGGAGCAAATGATTGTCCGTGCCACCGCTTACCAGGTTGAAGCCGTACTCCAGGAGCTTTTCCGCGAGGGCTTTTGCATTTTTGACTATTTGCTTGGCGTAGGCGACAAACTCTGGGGTGTTGGCCTCAGCCATAGCCACGGCCACGGCGGTCAGCGTGTGCATGTGAGGGCCGCCCTGCAAACCGGGGAAGACCGATCTATCGACGTTTTCTGCGTGTTCCTTTTTGCATAGCAACATTCCGCCGCGAGGCCCGCGCAGGGTCTTGTGCGTGGTAGTAGAAACTATATCGGCATACGGCACGGGACTTTTGTGAATGCCGGCGACGACCAGGCCCGCAACGTGCGCTATGTCACTAACGTGATAAGCGCCTACGGCCTTGGCTATCTGGCCGAATATCTCAAAATCAATCTCTCGCGGATAGGCGGTGGCGCCGGAGATGATTATCTTGGGGCGATGCTTTCTTGCCAACGCTTCAATCTGGTCGAAGTCCAATCTGCCCGTCGCTGGGTTCACCGGGTAGAGGACGGACTTGTAGAATCTGCTCGTGTGAGAAACCGTCCATCCGTGGGTCAGATGGCCGCCGTCAACAAGGGACATGCCCATAATGGTATCGCCGGGGTTCACCAGGGCCGCGTAGGCAGCCAGGTTGGCGACGGAACCGGAATAAGGCTGAACATTCGCGTGGTCAGCCTTGAAGAGCTTTTTGGCCCTTTCCTGGGCTATCCTCTCGATAAGGTCGGTTACCTGCTGGCCTTCATAATATCGCCGGCCAGGATAGCCCTCGGAGTACTTGTTCGTCAGGCAACTGCCGCTGGCCTGCATCACGGCTTTGGACACGTAGTTCTCTGAAGGAATCAGCCTGATTGCACCGCTCTGTCGTGCTTCTTCTTGTCGTATAAGCTCGTAAATCTGTGGATCGTATAACTCAAGCGCCGTTACCATGTCGATTCTCCCTGAAGCCTTGCGTTACGTTTTATTTTATATACCACAGCGCGGTTTTCTCGACAAGGATTTATTTGTTGACAAAGTTAAGCCGAGAATTACGATAACAAACGCAAACGATGTATGGAAGAAATGTGCGATAGGCCTTATGCCAGAAGAAGATAACGCTCAGGCGACAGATAAGGCTCGGGCCTTTTTTGAAAAAGCCCGGGAGATAGCCGAGACAGGCAATTTCGATTACGCGATCGATTTGTATCTTGACGGCTTGCGTTACGCCCCCGATGCGGTTGAGCAGGGGCATCTGCCGCTTTGCGAGCTGGCTGTGCAGCGACAGGGCAAAGGCGGCAAAAAGCCCTCGATGATGGAAAGAATGAAACGGCTGAGGGGCAAGACGCCGCTGGAGCAGATGCTCAACGCCGAATATCTGTTTGCCAGAGACCCGCAACATCTGCCCTACGCTGAGGCAATGCTAAGGGCGGCAGTCGCAGGCGGCTACAAAAGAACCGCAAGCTGGATCGCAAATCTGATATTTCAGACCAACAATGCCGCCGAGAAGCCGTCTGCGCAGACATATATCCTGCTGAAGGATTCGTATGCAGCGCTTGCGGAGTATGATAAGGCCGTGGCAGCATGTCAACGGGCGTGCAAACTCAAGCCTGATGACGCAGACTTAGCCAACGAGTTCAAGAACCTGTCTGCCGAACTGACAATGGCCAAGGGCAAATACGACAAAGAAGGAGACTTCAGGAAATCCATCAAAGACCGTGAGACTCAGGAGAACCTTCAAGGCCAGCAGCGCGTTGTTCAGACCGAGGACTATCGCCGGGCGGCTGTTGAGCGGGCCAGAAGAGACTTTGCCCGAGATCCAAGCCTGGCACGGAATATCTCCAATTTGGCCCAGACCTTGTCGGCTCTGCGAACCGACGAAGCTGAGAATGAGGCGATCGAATTACTGGAGAACGCCTATAAGACCAAACAGGATTTCAGTTTCAAGCAGCGTGCAGGCCAGATAAAAATAAAGCAGCTCCAGCGCAAGATAAGAAAGGCAAAAGCCGCCATCGAGACTAACCCGCATGATGCTCAGGCTAAGTCCGCGATGGCAGAATTGTCGGCGCAGCTAAACAACTTTGAGCTGGAACACTTCCGCCTGTGCGTACAGAACTATCCTACCAACCTGCCGGCCAAGTATGAGTACGCCGTTCGTTTAATGCAGAACAAGCAATACAATGAAGCGATACCTTTACTCCAGGAGGCCCAGAAGGACCCGAGGCGAAAGATACCAGCGATGAATAAGATAGGCATGTGTTTTTTTCTGAAGGGCTGGCTGACAGATGCAATCGATGTTTTCAATGAAGCGATGGAATCCTATGAAATAAAAGATGACGACCTGGCCAAAGAATTGCGATACAATCTGGCCCGCGCTTACCAGGAGCATGGCCAGACCGAAAAGGCACTGGAACTTTATCGCAAAATCGCTCAAATAGACTTCGGCTATAGAGATGTCAGCCAGCGAGTAGATAAACTGAGACAAGAAGGATCAAAATCCGACTCCAGATAAGTGTCCTTCGGCATACAAAGCAAAAGACTAAAGATTTAGGAGATAACAGTGGCACATTCGTTATCGGCAAAAAAGAGAGTCAGACAAAACGCGAAAAGAAGAATGATCAATCGTGCACGAAAGAGACAGGTGAAGACTCAAATCAAGCGTTTTGAGACCATACTGAGCAGCGCAAGCATCGAAGCAGCCAGCGAACAGTACCAGCTTGTAGCCCAAAAGCTGGACAAGGTCGCTGCTACCAGCACTATGCACAAAAAAACTGCTGCCCGAAAGAAATCACGTCTTGCCAGAAGAGTCAATAGCCTCAAGGCAACCAAAGCATAGGTGCCTTATCTCGTGGAGCGCCAATGCCTGGTGAGGGCAACTTGATTATGCTGCCGGCGTCATCCAGTCTAATTATAGGGACATTCAGAGCCAATCCCAAAGGATTCGGCTTTGTAACACCACTGGAGCCGACCGCGCACGGCGACCTATTCGTGCCCGAAGATGCTTCGGGCGGCGCAATGACCGGGGACATAGTTGCTGCCCGCGTCGTTAGAAAAGGCAAACGCGATGGACAGCCTCGATACACAGGCAAGGTAATTGAGGTCCGGCAGCGCGCAAATAATAGATTCGTCGGCACTTTGCTGAAGGAAACTGACACATGGTTTGTGCAGCCGGACGGCAGCAGTTTTATCGAGCCAATTTCTGTTGACGATGTCGGTGCAAAGAACGCCAGACAAAAAGACAAAGTCGTGGTCGAAATACTTTCCTATCCGACTGAAAAATACCTGGCACGGGGCGTAATTATCGAGGTACTTGGACGAGCCGGACAGTATGAAGCTGAGACACAATCCATAATTCGCCAGTATCATTTGGCCAGCGAATTTGACGCCGACTGTCTCGATCAGGCGCACGAAGCCGCTGGCGGATTCGACCCGGAGCAGCTTGACGGCCGAAAAGACATAACTGAGAAAGTGATCATCACGATAGACCCGCCCGATGCGAAAGATTTTGACGATGCAATAAGCCTCGAAAAAGCTCCGCAAGGTAACTGGATATTGGGAGTCCACATTGCGGATGTGAGTCAATTTGTGCCGGTTGATTCGCCGCTGGATGTCGAGGCAAAAAATCGCGGAAACAGTGCTTATTTGCCCGGCAAAACCCTACCTATGCTGCCGGAGGTTTTAAGCAACGGCGTTTGTAGTCTTCAGCCAGGCCAGAAACGCTTCGTCAAAAGCGTGTATTTGGCCTACGATCAGCAAGGCAACGTTTTATCCCGCAAGTTCGCCAACAGCGTTATGTGCTCGACGCAGCGCCTGACATACCAGCAGGCCGACAAAATCTTGAAAGGCCACAAAAAAGACGCCAAGCCTGGGGTGGCTGAACTGCTAAAAAACATGGAGTCTCTCAGCCGGGCAATCGAGGAGCGACGAACAAAAAACGGAATGATACATCTGGATTTGCCCGAGACAGAGTTGGTAATGGACCAAGCCGGCAGGGTGATCGACGCCCATCCTGCCGATACCAGCTATCCGCACACGATAATCGAGATGTTTATGGTCGAGGCCAATGAGGCCGTGGCGTCACTTTTGGATCGGCTGAATGTCCCTTTTATGCGGCGGATTCATCCGGAGCCGGATGCTTTGAGCATGAAAAATCTCGCCCAGCTTGTCCGAGGGTTCGGCTTTAGCATGCCGCGAAACCCTGGCCGTGCCGCCATGCAGGATTTGCTGGCTGCTGTTAAAGGGGCTGACTGTGAGCTGGCGGTGAATCTGGCGGTGCTGCGAAGCCTGGAAAAAGCTCGGTACGCTCCGCTGAGTATAGGCCACTATGCGCTGGCTTCGAGTCATTATTGTCACTTTACCAGCCCCATACGGCGTTACGCAGATTTGCTCGTTCATCGAGTTTTGCAATGGCACCTGCAGAATCGCCTGGAGCGGGCCAGGCAAATCGCAGCCGGCCAAGATTTGGCCCAAATCGGAGAGCACATCAGCTTCACTGAGCAGCGAGCAGAGGACGCTGAACATGAACTGACAAAGGTGCTTGTATTGCAGATGTTGAGTAAGAGAATCGGTGACGAGCTTGATTGTGTCGTTACCGGCCTTACGAACTTTGGCATATTTGTACAGTCGCGCAAGTTCGGCATTGAAGGCCTTATCCGGATGGAGGATTTAGGGCCGGACCAATGGCAATACAACGAAAGGGCACACTGCGTCACCGGCCAACGTTCCGGATATACCGTCCGGCTCGGCCAATCTATAGAGGTGCGCATAGTATCCATAAACGTCCCTGCCCGTCAGTTAAATGTCTCTCCCGTCAAACCATTGGTGGGAACATCCAGAGGCTCAAAGAAAAATAAGAGAATAAAGAAGTTGGGCAAGCCAACACGAAGAAACAGAAGGTAAGACCGCGCCAGGACAACTGCGGCTTTCAGGCGTCTAAGGTCCCGCATTCTGGTCTACATCTTACTCAATGTTGACATTCGGCGACAATTCTGCAATATTTATTTGGGCCATATAAAGTAAGTAGAATGGCGCTAAAAGAGTCCGCTGAGCACACAACCGCGGCAGTAGTATAAATCAAGGAAAGGAACATTAATGAAAAAGCAACATACCTTCACCGCAATCATCGAACATGAAGACGATGGATACACTGCCCTTTGTCCGGAGCTTGACATCGCCAGCCAGGGTGATTCAGTAGAACAGGCACGGAAAAACCTCATCGAAGCATTAGAGTTGTTCTTTGAAACTGCATCCGAAACTGAGATTCAAGAACGATTGCACGATGAGGTCTTTGTTACCCGTCTGGAGGTAAAAGTTGGGTAGGCTGCGCATATTCTCAGGCAAACAACTATGTCAACTTCTTGAGAAACACGGCTTCGTGAACGTGCGTCAGCGAGGAAGCCATGTGGTCATGCAGAAGAAGACCGAGTCGTCAACGATCACCGTCCCCGTACCAATAATTCACCCAACCGTACGGATTGGCACACTCCAGTCGATAGTACGGCAGTCAAAGCTACCTCGCGAGTTATTCGAAGTAGGGAGCAAAAGATGAAAGCATCGCAGATACAGAAGGGCCAGACTATTCAGATCGATGGCAAACTATATACCATCGTTGATTTTGACCACGTCAGACTCGGTGGCAGAGGTGGTGCCGTCTACCAAACGAAGCTAAAAAGTCTGGCCGACGGCTCGATTCAAAATGTTCGCATACGTTCAGAGGAAACCATCGAAGATGTCGAGCTTGATAAGCGAACATACGAGTACCTGTATTCCTCCGGGGGTGAGCACGTCCTGATGGATACGGAAACCTATGAGGAAGTCACCCTCGATAATGATGTTTTCGGTGATGGGCAGAAATATCTTCAGCCAAATACTCAACTGCAGGTCAGCATGTACCAAGGCAGGCCTGTGGTAATCAACTTGCCCAACACGGTGGACCTCAAGGTCGCCGCCGCGCCAAGCGCAACGTGCGCACGAAGAGAACGCCTCGCGGCCACTCAAGAAAATTGAGAAATTGAGTGATTGAGAAATTGAGTAATTTGATCGCGTGTGTGCGTGCTGCGGCACGGCTCCAATTCCTCAATTACCCAATTTCTCAATTACCCGATGAAGCGTCTCGCCATCCTCATTTCCGGCCGCGGTTCCAACTTCCTGGCG
>CAWFCJ010000047.1:0-198561 GCA_963814265.1 Sedimentisphaerales bacterium
GACTCCATAGAGGGGATATTTACGGCTCTGGGTAACATGGCTCAGATACATCAGACCGGCGGCGGCACCGGCTTTAGCTTCTCGAATCTAAGGCCCAAAGCCGATATCGTTCATTCGACCAAGGGGCAGGCATCAGGCCCCGTATCGTTTATGAGCATATTCGATAAGGCTACCGGCGTTATCGTCCAGGGGGGAAGAAGACGAGGCGCAAATATGGGCATCCTGCGGTGCGACCACCCGGACATCATCGAGTTTGTTGAAGCTAAGATGGAGCGAGGCGCTTCGTCAATTTCAATCTCTCGGCCGGCGTGACCGACAAATTCATCCGGGCGGTAAAAGAAAACGGAGACTTCGATCTAATAAATCCGCGGACCGGCAGAGCGGTCAAGAAAATCAAAGCCAGGGCACTACTCGATCTGATTGCTTACGCCGCCTGGAGGACGGGCTACCCGGGCATGGTATTTCTGGACCAAATAAATAGGCGTAATCCTACGCCCGCGATAGGCCGAATCGAGGCGACAAATCCCTGCGGAGAGCTGCCGCTGCTGGCGTATGAAAGCTGCAACTTAGCTTCCATAAATCTCGCAAAATTTGTAAAACACGCCCAGGACAACTGTGAGGTAGACTGGCAAAGACTGAAAGAATCAGTTCACTGGGCGATCAGATTTATGGATGATGTGATCGAGGTGAACAATTTTCCGCTGCCGCAGGTAAAAGACGCTACGCTGGTGAATAGGAAAATTGGCCTGGGCGTAATGGGCTTTGCAGATATGCTTGTAATGCTGGGGCTGCCTTACAATTCGGGCAAGGCTGTCGATTTCGCCAAAAAGCTGATGCGTTTTATCCACAAAGAATCGCTCGAAGCATCGGCAGCCCTTGCCGGCGAACGAGGAGTTTTCCCCAACTTCGACAGGTCGATTTACGCCAAAGGCAACCTCAGGCTTCGTAATGCAACGGTAAACACGATAGCACCGACCGGCACTATCAGCATCATCGCCGGATGTTCAAGCGGCATCGAGCCTCTTTTTGCCATAAGCTTTGTGCGAAACGTGCTGTCGGGCACAAGACTTTTCGAGATTAGCCCTTTATTTGAAGCCGTTGCCAAAAAAAGGAAGTTCTATAGTAGAGAGCTCCTTGCTGAGATTGCCAGGCGCGGCTCTCTGCAAAATGTCAAGGGTGTGCCCCAAGACCTAAAGAGAATTTTCGTCACAGCGTTTGACGTAAGTCCGCAGGAGCACGTCCAAATTCAGGCGGCGTTTCAGAAATATACCGATAACGCGGTCTCCAAAACCATAAATCTGCCCGGCGATGCGACCGTAGATGACGTGCGAAAGATATATTTGCTTGCGCATAAACTAAGATGCAAAGGCATTACGATTTATAGATACGGTTCTAAACCCAACCAGGTGCTGTCATTTAGCTATGGCCAGCAAGTTGAGCACTTTCCGGTCGGTGAGCTTGTTACCGCGGCAGCAGAATATTCAGGCGGGTGCATAGCGGGTATGTGCGCATTTTGAAAATATTTAGCCCCGCAATTCATTGCGGGGTTTTATCCCCAATTTATCGCAGAGCAGCGAAATGGGCACACTTAGAATTATATCGAACAGCAGCGAAGCGTTCCGCAGCCGTATGGAGGCGGGCGAACTGCTGGCTGGCCAGTTGAAAGAAATCGAAATTCTAAATTCAAAATTCAAAATTCCCTTGGTGGTGCTGGGCATTCCGCGAGGCGGCGTAGTAGTAGCGCGGGAAATTGCGCACGCCCTGGACGGTGACCTGGATATAGTGCTGGCACATAAATTGGGGGCGCCGGGAAATCCGGAGCTGGCTATCGGCGCCGTCTGTGAAGATGGAAGGCTCTTCCTCGATGAGGAAATTAGTTCATATATGGGCATCGATGACAACTACATAAAACGCGAGAAAAGCCGGCAAATGCAGGAGATCGGCCGCAGGGTCAAACGCTACCGTAACGTTCTGCCGAAGATTCCTCTATCCGGCAGGACCGTAGTCGTCACCGACGATGGCGTGGCTACGGGCGCAACCATGCAGGCGGCCTTGTGGGCAGTCAGGCAGGAAGCCCCGGAAAAAATCGTGGCGGCTTTGCCGGTTGGCCCGCAAGATTCTCTGGAAAGGCTGAGTCAGGCGGCGGACGAAACTATATGTCTGCAGGTGCCACCATTTTTCTCGGCGATCAGCCAGTTCTACTCGTACTTCAACCAGGTTGAGGACGAGGAGTTGCTGGAAATCCTGCAGCAAGAAAGCAAAAGACGAAGCTCGCAACAGAATTAAGGAAACTTCAAAAGACAAGGTATGCAGATCGAGTCATACAGCTTTGGAGTTATGAAAGTCGACGGCAGAGAGTACAGACAGGACTTGATTATCTTTCCCGACAAAGTTAGGTCCAAATGGTGGCGCAGGCAGGGGCACAGCCTGGCTGTCCAAGATGTGTGCGATGTGATAGAATTTAAGCCCGAGCTTCTGGTTGTTGGTACGGGCGATTCTGGAATGATGGCGATACCCGCCGCGACCGAAAAGGCGCTGCAGGATGCTGGCATAAAAGTCATTGCGCAAAATACCGGCCAGGCGCGTAGTATATTCAATGAGCAAATTAAAAAGGGCAAAAATGTTGTCGGCGCATTCCATCTTACGTGCTGACCACGGAGGTATTCGATGGCAGAGAAGACCGGCTTGAGAAAACTGGTAGTAATCGGAGCCGGGCCCGGCGGTTATGCAGCAGCTTTTCACGCAGCAGACCTGAGCCTGCAGGTGACATTGATCGACCCGCAGATAAATCCGGGCGGAGTGTGCCTTTACCGAGGTTGCATTCCGACGAAAGTTCTGCTGCACATAGCCAAAGTAATTACCGAAGCCGACGAATTAAAAAATTGCGGCGTCGAACTTTCAAAACCAAAATTCGACGTAGAGAAAATACGCGACTTCAAAACCAGCGTCGTAAAAAAGCTGTCCCAGGGATTAGGGCAGCTCTGCCGGCAAAGAAAGGTCGAGTTTATTCAAGGCCTGGCAAGTTTCGCCGGCAGCAATGCCCTTGAGGTCAAAACCAGAAGAAACGGCACGCAAAAAATTTCATTCGACCACGCCATCCTGGCAACCGGTTCGTGCCCTGCAACTATTCCAAACATACCTTGCAGCATACCCGCGGTGATGGACTCCTCAAAAGCACTGCAGCTCACCCATATCCCTGAATCACTGCTGGTGATAGGAGGCGGCTATATCGGCCTGGAACTGGGAAGTTTCTACGCTGCGCTGGGAACAAAAGTGTCGGTAGTAGAAGTGACATCCAATTTAATGCCCGGCTCGGATCCTGAGCTTGTCTCGGTTTTAGGCAAGCGACTCCAGACGCTCTTTGCTGACATTATGCTTAATACTACGGTTGCCAAGATCAGCGAGCAGAACGGCAAGCTCAAAGTGATATTCGAGGGCCAAAATCTGGACAAAAAAGAGGCTGTATATGAAAAAGTTCTGGTAGCGGTTGGCCGCAAACCCAACTCAGCCGGCATTGGTCTGGAGAATACTAAAGCCCAGCTTGATGAAAAAGGATTCGTAACAGTTGATAGGAAGCGACAAACAGATGATGAGTCAATTTATGCGGTCGGCGATGTCGCAGGCCAGCCATTACTGGCGCACAAGGCTTCGCACGAGGGAATGGTCGCCGCCAAAGCAATAGCGGGACTCGATGCAGCCTTTGAGCCGAGGGCAATCCCCTTTGTAATATATACCGAGCCTGAGGTTGCCGAATGTGGTCTGAGTGAAAGCCAGGCGAAGAAACAGAACCGAGCAATCAAGGTGGCAAAATTTCCCTGGCAGGCGTCCGGCCGGGCCGCAACGATGGCAAAAAGCACCGGGCTTACCAAGCTGATTATAGACCCTGCTACCGACAGAATTCTCGGCGCAGCAATAGTCGGAACCGCGGCAGGTGAGCTAATCGCCGAGGGCGTCCTGGCAGTCGAACAAGCAACGACAGCACAGGTCTTAGCCTCGACCATTCACGCACATCCTACGCTGTCGGAGACGCTGATGGAGGCAGCGGAGGTCTACCTGGGCCAGTGCATACATTTATACCGGCCAAGAAAACCCTAATTGTCTTCGAAGCCACTGGCCAGCTCACCCCCATCTCTTACAAGAACCTTTCAATGATGATTTCGTCCACGTACTTTCCGTTGAGTTTGGCCTGTCGCTGCGATGTCCCAACGATGCGAAAACCCTGCTTAAGATAGCAAACTAAAGCCGCCAGGTTATCGGCTCTAACATACGTGAATAGCTTCTCGTAGCCCTTGCATCGGGCCGCCTCAAAAGTCGCCTCGAACAGAGACTTGCCAATTCCTTGCCGTCGGTATGCAAGACCAACGTATGTGGCGACTACTCCCACGTGGTCAAACGCACGGCTGTAGGCTGCAAATGGTTCCAGGCTTTGAAAACCAACGATCATGTGATCTTGCCGGTGTGCCGCGACATGGAAAATCCCACGCCTGGGAAACTTCAGAATATACTCTCGCTCGGCCTCCACTGTAAGCGGCGTATCAAAAACGGTATAGACGCCCGCTTGAATAATCGGGTTAAGAATGCCGACTATCGCCTCGGAATCATCCGGTCGTGCCTCTCGGACCAGTACATCCATTATCCGCTGCCTCGCACAGGAAGCAAAAAACCACAGATAGGGCAATGCTTGGGAACCAGCCGCCTAAAGACGCTTCGGTTTATCCGCCTTTTTGGCAGCTTTCTTACTACCACCGCCGCCATAATATGGATAGCTGTCGAAAACATCGCCCGTACCCAGAACACGAGGGTTTTTCGTCGCGTTAAGTGCCGCCATCAGAGCGGCGGCAAGCCTTTCTTTGGCCTGAGCATACTCCGCACTCGTCTCGGCGGAGCGCCGAGCCGCAGCCGGACGGTCTGCAACATTCTGCAACTGGGCAGGGTCTTTACGAAGGTCGTACAATTCCTCCGCCGGGCGTTTCTGGAAGGCAAGTTCAAACAGCATCTTTACCTTCGGGTCGTCGCGGTTTTCAATCATATAGTCCTTAGATGGCGAGCCGTCGGTGTCACCATATTGGCCCGGTGGGTCACGAAAGCCGGCGGTATCCGGGTCGCCGGCGGGCCAGCGGTCGGGCTTAAAGTTGCGAATGTACAAATAGTCGTGCGTGCGAATCGCCCGCATCGGATAGCCGAGACCATCTTTGCGAACCCAGGCGTGGCGCTCTTTGCCGGTAAAAACCTTGTCGCGCTTCGGATCTATACGCCCGGACTTGCCTGAAGTCAAAATATCCAGAAAGCTCCTGGCGGTCATATCGGCTGTGGGCTTTAATCCGGCCGCCTCCAGAAAAGTAGGGGCCACATCCGACAGGCTAATAAAGTCCTCAACAGTTCGCCCGCCCTTGACTCTCGCCGGCCAGCGAACTGCCAGCGGCACATTCGTGCCCGAATCGTATAGATTGCTCTTGCCGCGAGGAAAGGGCAGGCCGTTGTCGCCCGACATCGCTACCAGCGTATTATCCAGCTCGCCATTTTCCTCCAGAATTTTCAGCAACTGCCCGACTTCGCTATCGAAACGCTGAATCTCCCAGTAGTAGTCGCAAAGGTCTATCCTGACGGTTTCGCAGTCCGGCAGAAACGCCGGGACCTGGACATCCTGAGGATTCATACCGCTGTCCACGCCAGAGCGCCATTTGTAAGGCCGGTGCGGGTCATTACTGCCGAACCAGAAGCAAAATGGCTTGCCGGCAGGCCTGGCTTTCAGGAACGCTTCAAAGGTTTTGTATAGAGGCCCCGCGGGGTTGCGTGTGCGCCCACCCGGCTCGAACTGGCCAGGTCCCCATCCTTTGCGGGTGTAACCCACGTGGTAACCTGCCTGTTCGAGCAGGTCCGGATACACCGGGAATTTCCCCGGCAGTGTACCCCAGAGATTGCCGCCCTCTTCGAGCCGCCAGTGCCACTGCCCGGTCAGAATCGAGCCGCGTGAGGGTGTGCAGGAAGGGGCGGTGACAAAAGCGTTAGTAAACAGCACGCCCTGGCGAGCCACCCGGTCGAACGTGGGCGTTTTGACAACCTTATCACCGGCGATACTTGCGTGCGGCCAGGACCAGTCATCCGCCAGGCAGAAGAGGATATTCGGACGACCTTTGGGGCTCTCGCTTGCAAATAGCCCGGCGATGTGCGGATGCCCCGATAGAACCAAGGAAGCGGCACCGGCACTTGCGCCTTTAAGAAACTCACGACGTGTTTTGTGAAAGTCGCTCATTTATCTATTCTCCGGTATCATTCATAGTTCGCCAAAACGCTTTTTGCCACGCCTTCGGCGATTATCTTCTTTTCAAGAAGCGTGTTCACAGACTCGTCCATTGTGACCATCCCGTGTTTTTTGCCGGTTTCGATTACACTTCGCAGAAAGAATCCGCCCTTTCTTCTTATGATATTCTTCGCGGCACCCGTAACCACCAAAATTTCGCAGGCGACCCTTCGCTCGCCGTTTACCGTCGGCAGTAATTCCTGATGAATAATGCCCTGCAAGGATTCGGCCAGAAGGAACCGCAACTGGCCTTCATCCGTGGCAGGGGCGTAACTTAAAAGCCGTTCGAGAATCTTGTCGATTGATATGACATGCAGCGTGGAAAAGACCAGCACGCCCGTTTCTGCGGCCGTTAAAGCAATTTTAATTGTCTCGTAGTCTCTCATCTCTCCAATGGCGATAACGTCGGGGTCTTGCCTTAGTGCGGCTCTCAGTCCGGTATAGAATGTCTGGGTGTCCCTTCCGACTTCTCTTTGTCTTACGATGCCCATTTTGTTTGTGTGGACGTACTCGATGGGGTCCTCAATGGTGATTACATGCTTTTTGCAGGTGGTGTTGATTTCGTCTATCATCGCCGCCATGGTTGTCGTTTTGCCCTGGCTTGTGCTGCCGGTTATCAGCACCAGCCCTTTTGTTCTGTGAGCAAGGTCCTTGACGGTATCAGGAAGCAACAATTCCTTAATGGTTCGCGGCCTGGTAGGAAGGATCCGAATGGTAGCCCCCACCTCGCCATTGAAGTAGCCGACATTTACCCGGTATCTTCCGCCTTTGTCTGCCAACATCAGGTCGTAATCAAGATTTTGCTCGAACTCGCTTTTCTGCTGCTCGGTTAGCAGTTCTAACGATATTTCCCGGCTTTGCTCGGCGGTCAAGATTTCTTTACTGACCGGAACCAATTCGCCGCCCACTCTGAACAGGATTGGGGCGCCGGCAGAAATATGTATGTCGGTGGCAGCGTTGGCCTTGGCGTGCTCCAATAACTGTTTTCTATCTATCATCTGCCGGTTCCCTTTCTATCGGCGGTTCGGACGTCGCCGTACCGGCGACGGCTAAACAGCAATCTGTAATTGAAGGACTCTGCCCGTCTTATCAGTGACTTTAGCTTGCTCACTTATTCGGATAGGACAGACCCAGATAATCTTTTCACGGTCGGCGACAATAAGCACTTTTCGCCGGATTTCTTGCGGCACTTTCGCATCGGTCAGAAATTTGCCCACTTTTTTTTGGCCCGGCAAACCTAACGGCCAAAACCTGTCGCCATACTCTCGAAGGCGAACAACTATCGGCAATTTTAGCTTATCCAGGTCAAAACACTCGACAAAATTAGTTTTCTCAGCTTTGAATACTTCAAATTTCTTTTTTGCAGGCTCGAAAACACTGGCCTCTATCGAATATCTGCCGAATCGTGTTCGGCCCGGAACTTCGAGTGTGGCTAAGTAATATTTAGCCCCACGTTTCACGTGGGGTTTTCTATCCAGGGAGAAAATCAGCTTTCCGTATTCGCAGTGGACCAGAAACCTGCCCGGCAGTTCAATTCTTTTGTCGCTGCCGTTCTGATCGGCAAGCCGACACATCCTTTCATAGTGCCGGTGCGTTAGACTTCGCTCGCCGCTTCCGATTGCGGCGAGACTCCGTCGAATCAGTTCAACCTTTACAGCCGGATGCTCCGGCAGAAAAGCCTCCAATTTCAGAACCACCCTGTCAGCGGTAGAATCAGCCATATCAGGCCACACCTTGTCTGCTCGGTGACAGACCATATTATTGAGCCGGCAGGCTGATTCAGCCAACTGTGCCAGTTGCTCTACAATGCAGCCAGCACAATCCTGTTGCAGGGCCAGCAGCAGCCTATGCCTAATGTAGTTTCGCCTGTATGTGCAATCCACATTGGTATGGTCTGTGCACCAGTTCAGGTTTTGCTGCTGTAAATACTGCACGACCTCGGCCCGCGTGACACAAAGTAACGGCCTAATAAATCTAATATTGCCTTGAAAGACTCGCTTTGGCCAGATGCCGGCAAGACCACGAAAGCCTGTGCCGCGAGCAAGGCGTTGCAGAACCGTCTCTGCGTTGTCGTTCTTTTGATGCCCCGCTGCAATGCAGCCGCAGTTATTGTGCCCGGCAATATCCAGCAAACTTTCAATTCGCAACTGCCGGGCAGCGGTCTCAATTGATAATTTATTCGCACGGGCAAAACCGCGTACGTCTACCCGCCTGGTAGTTATGGGCAGGTTGAGTTTTGTTGCCTGTGTAACGACACAATCCTCATCCAGGTCAGATTCGCCCTGCCTTAGTTGATGGTTTATGTGAACGCAGAATAGTTCACCACTAAGCACGTCCGCGCGTTTCAGCGCACACATAGTGTACATCATCGCCATAGAATCGGCACCGCCGGATACCGCCAACAAAATCTTGTCCGCGGTGTCGAACAGTCGATTTACCTGTGCGAATTCAGCTACTTTTTTCTCAAATTCGGACAACATTTACCCATAAAAAATGGGCCTGTTACGGTGCAGGCCCAAACCATCCAGCAAAAAATCGCCTGGATTGCTTGACATCACTTGGTGGCTTCTTCGGTTTTGGTCAGCTCCTTGATCCGCTTCTCTGCAAACTCTATCCACTCGGCGTACTCGCGCTGCTCCTTGACGGCCTGCTGATATAGCTCCAATGCCTCTGCCCTGCGGTACAGGTATTTATCCAGAATAAATGCCGCCTTAAACTTGGCAGGATAAGTCGTCTGCGGGTCCCATTGATAGGCCCTTTGGTAGTACAGAAGCGCTATCGTGTAGTCCTTGAAGTACTCATAGATTCCGCCGGCCTTAAAAGCGGCGTCGTCGATCTTGTCACTGGCAGGATGTGTGCTTATAACCTGGTTGTATCTGTCCAAAGCCAGGCGCAGTTTCTGTTCATTCTTGGCAAATGGTAGCGGACCGGCTTCCTTTTCCAGTTGCACGGCCGCCTGGTAGAGCGCATCCGCTTCCGGAATCAGGGTGGTAGCCTTCAAATCTGCCGGCAGCACTTCAGCCTCGATTACGTACTTATACTGCGGCATAGAGTTCAGCGCGGTCAGTTCTTTTTTCGCCCAATTCAATTTCTCGTAGCTGCCGGCTCTGTTGTAGTACTTTACCAGCAGCTCCAGGCTCTGGCGATATGCTTGCCGGTGGGTAGCCATCTGCTCGACTAGGTCCGCCTCGGTGGCCTCGGCGATATTAACCGGCCCGATAGAGCCTGGCGATGTATCGCTCGGCGCTGTCACGAGCTGGCTGCGCCCGGTATTGCTCTGGCAGCCGACCATAATGCCCAACGACATTATAAGTGCTGCGGTACAAATCATCCTTGCCATAACGGCCTCCTTTCAGCCTCAAATTATTTCCTGTGGTCTACAAACAACCGTCGAACCGCGCCGGCTCATGGATGCGCACACACCTGCGATATCGTGCCGGAATAATCCCTTATCAATAGTCAATTATGAATCAAAAAGCCGGGCCGTCAAGAGCAAACAGCCAAAAAATCGCCGAGGCTGAAAATTGCAGATTGCAATTGACACTATCCGTCTTCAGTTGTAGAATCATTTCTGACAGTTGTGGGCCTGGATTTACCTTGGGCCTGAACATTAAATACGAAGTCGGTACATATTCAGGGAAAGCAAAATGACAGCAAAAGTAGCTAAAGCCATAGTAGTAGTGCTCGTGCTGGCAACGGTGCTTCTGGCAGGAAACGCACTGGTCGGCGGCCGTGCAGATACCAAGGCTATGCAGGCCGGCACTTGTTGCCAAGCCGCAAATGTCAAAGGCTGCTTACTCGGCAAGGCCGAATCGTGTTGCCCGGCACAAACCTGTCCGGTTCCGTGTCCGGGGTGCTGCTGCGCGAATTCATGCGCGGCAAATCCAGATAACACGACATCCTGCTCGACTGGGCAGCAAAAGCCGTGCTGCACCTCCAAGTAAAGGATGGACTGGGGGACTTTCTATTTGATGTTTTTCGCCGCCGATAATCGCGGGCGCATTGACCCTCGGTTGTACCGAGGGTTTTCTATTGCAAGAGTGTAGGGTATGCTGGGCATACCATTTTCAAACCAAGCGTGAAGACATGTCTGGGCAGTGGACAGTAGAAGAAATCCTGAACGTTGTAAGGGCGTTTCAGCCGGCCTGTGTCCTGACCGCTGCCGCAGAGCTGGATATATTCAGCGTGCTTTGCAAAAAGCCGATGACAGCGAAATCGTTGGCCGGCAAACTCAATAGTGACATCCGAGCCACAACCATCCTGCTTGATGCGCTGGCTGCTTTAGGGCTTCTGGCTAAAAAAAGCGATAAGTTCAGCGTTCCCGCCGAAGTAGCAGAAATACTGACTGAAACGGGGCCTGGCAATATATTGCCTGCCGTGCGTCACCTGGGCAATTGTCTTCGTCGCTGGTCACAACTGGCGCACGTGACGCGGACTGGGAAGCCCGCCGAGCGCCAGCCGAGTATCCGCGGCGAAAACGCCGACCTTGTTGCGTTTATCGGCGCGATGGACAACTTCTCCGCCCCCATCGTTGGCCAGGTCATTGACTGTCTGGGACCACTGACTTTCAGGCGATTGCTCGATATTGGAGGCGGACCGGGCACATGGACAATTGCACTTCTACGCGCCGCACCCAGTGCCAGAGCGACACTTTTCGACCTGCCGGAGGTGATACCATTGGCTAGGCAGCACATCGCTGATGCTGGGCTGAGTGACCGGGTGAACCTGGTGTCAGGTGACTTCTACGGCGATGACTTACCCGCAGGTGCGGATTTTGCCTGGCTGAGCGGCATTGCTCATCAGAACTCGCGCCGGCAGAACCGTGCCCTTTTCGCCAAGATTTATGCCGCTCTGCAGAGAGACGGCGTTCTGGTTATACGCGATGTGGTGATGGATGAATCTCGCACCGAGCCTGTAGCCGGAGCACTATTTGCCGTTAATATGCTGGTTGGAACGGAATCCGGCGGCACATACACCTTTGATGAATTCCGCGAAGACCTCTCAGATGCGGGCTTTTCAGAAATAGCCCTCATCGACCACGACCAATACACGAGTTCTTTAATCCGGGCTATAAAATCGCAGACATAAAATTCTGCGCCAACTCTTTAGACCAGAGCCTTCTCAAAATCTGCGACTTTAGGTGGTTTTTTGCCCTTGCCGGGGACGATTTTATGCCCTTCTGCCGCCAGGTATGCCGCCTGAGCTTCGACGCCGCCGGGGTATTTTGGGTTAAGGCTGCCATCGTCTTTGACTACCCGCCAGTAGGGTGCGATTTGTTTCTTGCCGTTTAGCCGATCTTCCTCCGCTGCTTCGGAAATTATCCGCAGAAATATACCCAGGGTCATCGGACAGGTTGAGTCAGCTTCGAACTGTTTTGCGAGTATTTGTCGGATTTGGTTTGTGGTAATAAGTTTGCCTTTCCGCACCCTACGTATTACCTCATCGGCCATAAGTGGCGTGGGCACAAGCACCTTCCGGCCACCCATTCTCCGCTGCCAACTGGCAGGTACTTCCACCACTTTAGGCAATCCTTCAGGTGGTTTTTCCAATTTTTCCCGCCAGCTCTTGCGTGATTTGAATCTCTCGCTCATCTTTTCGCCTCCGCAACTTACACCGCCAACCTGGCGAGTTGCCAATAATATTTAGCCCCCAAATTTATTTGGGGGGTTTCTAAAAATGCGACCGCAGACACTCGATGCTCTTACGGGCAATAGTTGCGGGATCAGGGTCGTATTTGAAGACCTCTACCGAGAGCCATTTATCGTAGCCTATGTCCCTTATCGCCACGGCGATGGGCCCATAGTCCACATCGCCCATTCCAGGGCCGTAAAGATTTGGGTCGTTCACGTGAAAATGCCCAATATCTTCGGCTCGCACCGAACGGATGATTTCGGGCACGGATTTAGATTCCGAGCACATCGCCTTGACATCGAGATGAAGCCTGAAGTTGGGATGATTGATTTGCCGGACCATCTGGATTCCTTCTGCGACCGTGTTAATAAAATCGGTCTCTTTGGGCGACAATGGCTCAATACATAAAGTCACGCCCCGCCTGACAGCCTTTTCCAGAACGCCGGAAAATAATTCGGCCGCCCTTTTCCAGGCACCTTCGAAGGTCTGTCCCGGCAGGATGCTTCGCTGCTTTGGCGAGCCAATTACCATAACCCTACCGCCCAGATCACTGCATAAATCCACCAAGCAGGATAGGTAATCTCTGGTTTTACGGCAGACCGCGTCATCGGGCGTCGTGATATGCAGGCCGGTTGGCCCGACGAAAAGCCAGTGCAGGCCGACAACCTCCAGCCCGCGATCACCGACGATTTGCCGGACTTCTTTCCGCTGGCTGGGGGTGACATCTTTGGCCGAGGCTGATAGAGTGAACGGGGCGATTTCGATGCCGTGATAACCCAAGCGGCCGGCGACCGAGCAAACCTCAGCCACCGGCCGATCCCCAAACATCTCATTGCACAGAGCAAACTTCATTATACTTGATCCGGGACAACGAAGGGTTCGCGGTAGTTACGCTTCAGATACATGTTCGCCCAGTCGCTACATTCGCCGACGAATTTCTCCTGCTCCGGGTCCATCGTCAGCATCGGGCCCATAGTGATCAGCTCTTTCTCCAGGTCGACCTCATTAACCTTGAGATGCTCGATCATCCTGTCGAACGAGTCCAGAAGGTACTCATTGTCGATGGCGCTCCTGGCTTCGCTGACCGACATCTTTTTGCCTAGGCGGTAGGAGATATTGCCCATGTGACATAGCGCGCTGGAGAAGTGGCCTTTCTCGATATCAGCGTTCAGGTCGCTGACCTTTCGGCTGCGGACTGCATCGATGAAGTTCTGATGATGGCCGCCACCGCCGCCGCCGATGAATCGCTTGTCGGTTCGCTGGTCGTTGTTTTCCCAGACATAGCCGCCGCCGTCGCCTGCTGCCCAATAGCCGTTTTCGCATTGCACGACGACGCCGATATTGGTGCCGGTGCGACGCCAGACGTCCATCGCCTTGTCGCCCTTTTTCCGCGCCAGACCGCGGACCTCGAATATCAGCGGAGCAGGCTTGTAATCGAAGAACACAATTTGTGTGTTGGCCGTCTCGCCGGCATCGTTCACTCTGAACCTGCCGCCAAAGCTCATCACGCGCGGCGCCAGTTTCGGATCACCCAGCGCCCACCGGCCAAGGTCCATCTCGTGAATGCCCTGGTTGCCGAGGTCGCCGTTGCCGGTGTTCCAGAGCCAATGCCAATGGTAGTGTAGTTCCTTTCGCCGCAGCGGTTCCATGTCGGCCGGCCCGCACCATAGGTTGTAGTCCACGCCCGCCGGCACCGGAATCGGGCCGTTTGTCCCTTCGACAAAGCCATTGGTGCCTTCGTAACGCGCCTTATAGCACAGAGAGCGAACCCACTTGATAGCACCGAGATTGCCCTGACGCATCCACTCAAACGCTGCCGGATGGGCCTCGGACGAGCGTTTCTGTGTGCCGGTTTGCACGATGCGGTTATACTTGCGGGCGGCCTCAACCGCTTTCCGGCCTTCCCAGATGTTGTGCGAGACCGGCTTTTCGATATAAACGTCTTTGCCCGCCTGGCACGCCCAGACCGTCACAAGCGCATGCCAGAAGTTGGGAGTGGCGGAGGTAATCGCGTCAATGTTCTTATTTTCAAGCAGCTTGCGGACATCTGCGTACTGTTCGACTTTCTGGTTGTATTTCTTTTCGAAGTTCTTTGCCTGGCTTTGCAAGTGATTCTGGTCTGCATCGCAAAGCGCGACTACCCGCACGCCCTGTTTCTCATTGAAATACCCGATATGGCCGCTGCCCTGGCCGCCGACTCCGACTATACCTATACGAATATCATTGTTCGCACCAAGTACACGAGAACCGGGCGCTGCCAACGTCATAGCAACACCCGCAGCCATTGAACCTCTCAAGAAATCTCGACGAGTTAGTTTGCTCATAACAATTCCTTTCCCTTAAATCTTATGGCGATTGCGTCCAGGATGTCCCCGGACTCAATTTTTACGACTATTTTGTTGCGGCATATTCACGATAATATTCCGCCACTTTAGCTTGTTTCTCATCTCCCTTGTGAAAATAGAACCGGTAGCGGAAAGTCACGCTCTCGCCGGCTTTGACAGTCAGGTTGCCGGTCCCGGCGGGCTTTTTTTCAAAATCGTGGATGCCAAACGGATTGGCGGCAAAAAGACCGTAAGCACGCACATGCCACCACGTAGGATGCCTCGGATTTTGCGGATGGTCAAAAATAGCCACGCCCACCACCTGGTTATCTAATGGCCCATAGTAATCGCACCAGGCCGCTCGTTTGCCCCAGGCATCTTTTTCGTCGCGTTGACCTTCAGCGTTAACGAAGTGTCCCTTGCCTGCCTTGTCGGCCTGCATTGTCGCTGCCACGCGGATCGCCATCGAGCCTTCCTTCGTGTCGCCAAAGACAACATCGCCGTTCGAGGCATGAATAGTAATCTCAAGGTCCATCAATCGACAATCGGCCCGGCTGTAAAACTTGTGGGTCCGGCTGTCGGTGCAAACGGTTTGCCCGTTCGATGCCACCCACTTGTTTTGCGATTTAATGACGCCGACCTGCGAACCGGAACTGATCTCCAGGAATTTATCATGCACGATCCTCTCGTTCTTTCCACTCCAGAAGTCCTGGCCATTAACCGCTCCGTGGGTAAACCACAGCGAACGATGATGAATATGGTCGCGAGGCTCACCTTGGGCTTCTTTCATCGGCCAGTGCCGCGTAATGTTGACGCCCGTAGGTCCTATCACGGGATAGAAATATGGGAACGGAGTGTCTTTGAAATTATACTCGGTAAAAAGCTGCCCGTTAATCTCGACCTTAACCTTATCCGGCAGTTCGGTGATTTTTACGCCCGTCCCTCCCGCTCCGGGCCGGCTGGAGGCCGTGCCCTGCGCCTTGCCGACCATCTGCTCGAAGAGCTCTCGCTGCTCGGCCAGCGCTTTGACGCGGTCGGACGGTTCGGTGCGCCCTTCAAGAAGAATCCAGCCGCCATAGTTTATTGCCGCAAATAGGTTCATCAGCTCCTGGTAAGGATAATCGCCGACGTTCAACTCACGAATATGGACTGTATCGCCGAACCTGTTCTTGACCAGATTGAAGTTGTACTCCAGCCCCTGGCCTTCGAGGTCCTGTGAATTACAGTTCCAGCACACACCGACGTTCGGATGCTCGGCCACGTCCATAATCGCCTTTATAATCGGCAGCGGCGAACAGCTTCCGTGAACCTCCAGCCGAATCGGCTGCCCGTATTCGGCGCCGAAACGCCCCAGCTCATTAAGCGACTTGCCGATTTGCTCTATGGTCTTTTCCTTCGGCACGCCGGTGGGCAGGTCGTTCGGCTTAACCTTTACGCCCAGGCCGCCAACGTCGTGGCTGAGCTTGATATACTGCTTTGCTCCCTCGATGTCCGCTTTAAGCTTTGCCGGGTCGGGGTAGTGAAATGCAAAATTGGTTCCCAGGCCCACCAGCATAACGGCACTATCGCCAAAACGTTTTTTCACTTCACGCCTTTGCGCGTCGCTAAGATTGGCTTCGACCTTATGCGCGTGCTCCGTCCGCAGCTCGACGCCGAGCACTTTTGTCTTGTCGCAGTTGGCGATCAACGTGGGCAGGTCCCAGTCCCGTCCCCACTGGTAAGTGACAAGCCCGAACTTCATTTTCGAGCCGGGCCTCTCTGCAGCTAACAGCAGCGTTTTGCCTAACGGTTGGCTCACCAAAGCAGCGGCGCCGACGGATATAGATCGTTTAAGGAAATCACGGCGGGTCCTAACAAACTCACTCATACTTGGCTCCTTCAGTTGCAAGTAGTAACGAGCGACTTTTAACTGCATTTTCAAGGGCGTTCGCAGCCGTGCAGCCCAATTCCTCCAATGAGTCTAATACAATATATTGTTCTCTCGTAAATTGAAAATTGTCAATTGTAAATTCACAATTTTATCAGCTTCTCGGCGATTTTTGAGCTGGCATCCAGCCTCGCCGCTTTCTTGCAGGCGTCAGCCATCTCCTGGCGTTTTTTTTCATCATTCATCAGATTCTGCAATTCCGCCCACAGCCGGCTGGCTCGTTCTTTGGCATCCGCCAAATCATCAACTATAACCGCCGCTCCTACCTCAACGAGTTTGCCCGCGTTCAAGTACTGGTGCCTGTCCCTATGGTACGGATAAGGCATGCAGATGCTCGGCACTCCTGCCGCGGCATACTCTGCCACGCTAACCGCCCCGCTTCTGCCCACCACCAGGTCCGCAGCAGCCAATAAGCTCGGCATATCATCGAAATATCTCACGACCTTGTGGGCGATTTTTGCCCCGCCGTATATCTGCTTCACTTTTTCGTAATGAGCATGTCCCGTTAGGTGGACTATCTGCCAATCATCGGCAAAGCCATCCAGCTTTTGCAGCAGCGAACAGACCGCCTCGTTGATGTTCTCCGACCCGCTTGATGCGCCGGTTATAAGCAAAGTCTTTTTATTCTGGTTAAGACCTATCTGTTTTATCGCATGCTCTGGCTGCGGATTCTCAAAGCCGCTCCGCAGCGGGCAGCCGACAACGTGGATTTTCGCGTTACTTTTGGCAAAGTATTTCTCCGTGTCGGCGAACTGCACAAAAATCTCGTCTGCCCAGCGCGCTATCATTCTATTTGCCCTGCCCGGCACAATATCTACATTCAAAAGCGCAACCGGCACATTTAACTTGTGTGCTGCTCGACAGACCGGCGCTGCGACAAAGCCGCCGACTCCAACAACTACGGGGTCGTCATTTGCCGCGATTACCTTTTTTGCGAGCCTGCAACTTTTTGAAAACCAAATGCAAAACTGGACCAGTCTGCCCGGGCGGAGCGAAAAACCCTTTGCCGGCAGTGTAGTATATTCAAATCCGGCCTTGGCAAGTATCTGTGCGTCGATGCTGCGGGTGCTGCAGAAAAAATGTATCCTGGCTGCCGGGGCCAGTGCTATTATTTTCTCTGCCACTGCGACCGCAGGGTAAATATGTCCCCCTGTTCCCCCGCCGGCAAAGAAAAAGGTGCGTGCGTTCACCGGATAGCCTCGCTGCCAGTTTGCCTATAAGCCGCTCTAACAATCTGCCGTACTCATCGGGTTCGGTTGGCGCCGACGTAGATAGCCAGGTCTTTGACGCCTTCGCCCCGCTCAAAGAGACGTTCTACATTGCTCAAATCGTTGTTCATTAAAGTAACGTTGTCGGAAAGTTCCGAATCGACACGCAAAAAAGTGCCCAGTTTGTGCGAAGGACGGCAGCCGTGAATAAAGGCGCCGTTTACCTGCCTGAGCCATATCAATGCCTCCGTTGACGCGGTGGTCTGGGCATCGAAATCGAAAATATTCAAATCGTTCACGTCCTCAAAAACCAAAGCGGGTCTGTGATCGTCCCGCTCAAATCCCAAATCCAAATGCTGGAATCTCAAGCCTCGTGCGTGGCGGCAGTAAAACCCGTACGCCGGCAGAGTGCCGAACATATTGTACTCCGGATAGTTTTTTTCCTTCTCAGGGATTTGTCGCAGCGCATCTTCTCTGGCGCCGCCGCCTTTGAACCTAATCCGGATATTGCTCAGCGTCACGTTTTCAACCGGGAAATTCGGCAGGCCCGTGATTGAACATCCGGTGCTGCCCACGCCAGCCGCCTGGATGTTGCTGATCATAATGCCCTTTATCGAACCCATGCCGGGCTTTTCGCCCTCGTAACTGCGAGCACGATTGCCCAAGCGGATGAATATCGCAGCGCCAACATTTTCCATAACGATATTTGATACGTTGACCCGCTCCAGCGTTCCGCCATCGACTATTTCCAGAGCAAGCCCGGCTAACCGAGTGTCATAAACCGTACAGTTACTGATGGTGATATTCTTGAATCCGCCGGTGGATTCAGTGCCCATCTTCAGGGCATTGCAACTGGTGCTGAGCACGCAGTTGGTTATCGTGATATTTTCGCAGCCGTGCCCGCCTATACTTTTTAGCACCAGAGCATCGTCACCGCTGCTAATGCGGCAATTGGATACGCAGACTTTCCGGCAGTTATCAATATTCAGGCCGTCATTGTTCCTGTTAACCCTGCTGTCTACGCTGATACCATCGATATTTACGTTCTCACAAGCCCGATACAACTGTGCCCGGGCCGAAGAATCTCGAAGGGCTATGTCTTTCACTGCCACGTTTTCGCATCGTTCGAAGCGTATGAGAAACGGGCGTTTTTTAGCTACGTTAAACGCTGCGCCCTAACCATCGACGACTCCCCGGCCAAGAACGGCAATATTTGCTGCACCCTCTGCGTAGATGATGCTGTCGCCGGTGTAATCGTCAAGGCTCTTGCTGCCCAGCAGTATAGCGCCGGCTTCAATGCACAGGCCAACGCTGCTCTTGAGATAGATCGTGCCGGATAGAAACGTTCCATTGTGCAGGCAAACTTTCCCGCCGCCCGCCTTTGCACAGGCGTCAATCGCAGATTGGATGGCTGCCGTATCCAATTTCTTGCCGTCACCCGCTGCTCCATAATCATAAACGCTAAATGCGCCTCTTGCTGACGGCGCCCTGCCGCAGTGTTTTCGCTCCAGGCCAAAAAGATCAAAACCGATAGGACGGAAAATGCCAGGAGCAAAAAGCGATTGGGCAGAGAGTGTAACTTGAACACGAGCCGATCTCCTTACAAAGTGACAGGCGCAGCACCGCAAAAGGCAATCACTGGCTTAGTTTGTCTCTGCGATTCGGCTGACTCCTGAGCCGATTGTTTGGCAACATTCAGCAGCACGCCAACCGCGGCGGCTGAGAGTAACATACTTGTTCCGCCGGCACTTACAAAGGGAAGGGGTATGCCTTTTGTCGGCAGCACAACCGTCACCACGCCGATATTGAGCGCGGCCTGAAGTGCGATTGTTAAGATTATGCCGCCCGCTAAAAGCTGGCCGAACCGATCCCGGCTGCGCAAAACGACCACAATCCCAAGTGCAACAAACGCAATGAATAATCCGATGACGGCTGCCGAGCCCGCGAAGCCAAGCTCTTCGCCGATAATTGCAAATACAAAATCTGTCGTATCTTCCGGCAAATGACCGTACTTGCAGATTCCTTCGCCCAATCCCTTTCCCCACAGCCAGCCGGAACCCAGCGCAACCAATGACTGGTTCGCCTGATAAGCTGCGGAATCCTCCCACTGCTCAGGGCTTAGAAAAGCGGCAATTCGCAGCATCCGGCTGGGCGAAGTGATCAACAGCACAAAAAAGCCCGCCATGCCAAACGGCAGCGGCGTCAGCAGATGCCACCACTTTGCGCCGGCACTTGCCAAAATCAGGAAAGCCACAATTGCCATAAATGCCGCTGTGCCAAAGTCTTCGATCGCAACCAGCCCCACCGTCGCAGCAATCGCAAGACAAACCGGCACGAACCTCCTCCAGTATAACTTTAGCTCTGTCCCGTAGTTATCGCAAACCGCAGCGAGAAAAAAACGGTCGCCCATTTAGCCAGTTCAGAAGGCTGAAAACTCACTACGACCGGCCCGAGCGGGATTCTCAGCCACCGCCGGGCACGGTTTATCTCTGCGCCAAACTCAGGCAGCAAAACTAGTATAAGTAACGCTACGCTAAGGACTAACCAATAGCTGGTCGGCGACCTCAGCCAGCCACGAGCAAGGCTGAAGCGGTGATAGTCGAAACAAGATGCCACGTACATCAATAGGCACGCCAGCGGGAAAAACAGTATCCTCCGCAGGGATGGGAAATCGTAGAACCTCCCTAAGTCAAGCTCCTGCCCGATGTTAGCGCTGGCTGAGAAGACAAAGAGCGTGCCGACCGCCATCAATAACAGAACCACCGCAGCAATGTTGTTAGCAACCTGACTCTGTTTTGTAGCGATAATCACTTGTTTACACAAAACTTATAGAAGAAAAGTCTTACCAACAAGGGCAGAAAACATCCCGTACAAGATTATTTTCGGCTGACGCAGCCGGATTGCAGCAAAAATTGACACAGAATTATGGTCGCGGGCGAAGACAAGCGCCCGTGTCGCTCTTTGAAAGCAGCAGCCAACTGCCGCACAGCCCGGTCTTGCTCGAATCCATACTCACAAAAGCAGGGATCTCCAGGGGTCAAGCGGCAGCGTGTACGCCTGGTAGATGAAGAGGTGATAATCAGCACGCGAATCAGTTGATTTTTTGTGAGCGTTCACAGGCTAATATGTTGAATTTTTGCCATGGTTCGTCATTGCGAGCGAGCCCCCATTCTTGCTTTCGCAAGAAAGCATGGGGGGCGAGCGCGGCAATCCCAGCACTGCCAGGGGTTAGGATTGCTTCGGCCTGAAGGCCTCGCAATGACACAGAAACGCTGGTTTGTCTCTGTGGGCGGTTACGATTTTTCATACAAAGAACCTTGCTCATCAGCGGCCGTTCCACTACAATAGTCGCTCGCGCAGGCCGGGTAAAATATATCGCGCTCTAATTCGGAGATGAAAATATGATACGGAATTGGCGGCGAAGATTCAAAATTCAAGATTCAAAATTCAAAATTGTGTGTACGATCGGCTGCCTTCTGCTCCTGCCGGCAGGCTGTCAAAAACCGGCGCAAGTGCCGGAAGGTCCAAAACCTGCCCTGCAAGAACCTAAGCCGGTGCCGACAATCGAACAGGAAAAGCCCGAGCCGAATAAACCCGCACCAAAGATCGCATTTGAGAATTTGGTGCATGATTACGGCGACGTCGGGCCGGGCACAGATAACGTCGGCGAGTTCAAATTCACCAACGTCGGGCAGGGTCTGTTGACAATCAAAGAAGTGAAGGGTTGCTGCGGCGTTACCGCCTCTGTGGAAAAGCAACAGTATAAACCAGGCGAAAGCGGCGTAGTAAAAGCAAAGTTCCGCGCATTCACAGTGCCCGGTGTGTTCCGGCGGGCAATCCAGGTGTACAGCAATGATCTATCGAAGCCGGAGGTTGAGCTGACCTTGAAGGCTAAGATTGTGCCCAAGGTGGCATACGAGCCGCAGAAACTGAACCTTCGGCTCAAGGATAAAGATGCCGGCAGCCCCGAGATCACGCTGACCAGCCTCGACGGCAAGCCGTTCTCCATAACGCAGTTTAGGGCGACCCTCAATAGTGTAACTGCTGAAATCGACCCGGCGGTGCAGGCGACCAAATTCATTCTAAGGCCCAAAATCGACGCGCAGAAACTGCAAGAAGGCTTGGATGGCTACATACAGATCAGCCTGACGCATCCGGAATGTAGCCAAGTAAGTATTCCCTTTAGCGCCGTGCCGAGATTTAAGATTACCCCGCCACAGCTAATCGTTCTCAAAGGCTCAGCCGCAAAAGCCAGTAATAAGAAAAGTATGGGTGCTGAGCAATTATGGCGACGCCTTTGAAGTTGAGTCAGCGTCCTCGCAAAACGGCATCATAAAGGTCCTCAAGCAAGAGAAACTGGGCAGCGGCTATCAGTTCGAGGTGGAAATAACGCCGCCCGACGCCCAATCTCAGGGACGCTTCACCGATACATTTGTGGTGAATCTAACAGGCGGCGAGAAACTGGCGATTACTTGTCGCGGGTTCTATTGATGTAACTTTGGCACAAGAAAACCAGGCTTAGCTATGAAATGGTGGGGAACTTGCATCTGCATATTTATGCTGGCGGCATCGTGCGACTTAGTCCGACGAGCCGAGCCGACGGCAACGCCCGTTCAGCAGGCGGGCACTATTACCGTTTTTCTTACCGGCAATGCGCTAGGAGAGCTGAAGCCCTGCGGATGCAGCGGCGGACAGCTTGGGGGATTCGATAGACGTGCAGCGATTCTGAACTCCGTGCCCAGGCAGAGAAGATTGGTCGTGGATACAGGCTCATTTGTGACAGGGGACGCCGAGCAGGACCTGATCAAGTTCAATATAGTAATCAGGGCGTTCGACTTGCTCGACTACGACCTGGTCAATATGACGGAGAAAGATGTCGAGATAGCCAAGAATCTTGGACTGCTGAGCAGCATCAGCTCACTTTTCAACATCATAAGTGCTCACCAGGTTGCCGACGGGAATGTTCCGGCTAAATTCACCAGGCAGTTGCCGCTGCGAAATGAGAACGTGGCGGTGACGGTTGCGGCCTTTGACGCAAAATCATCGCCGATAGAGCAGATTGACGAGCTTTTTGCGGACGGCACTGCACAGCAGGCATACAATATCCTGGTTCTGAACAGTTGTGAGCCGGGTGTTATTGACGCTATTGCCAAAAACGCACCGGCGGTAGATTGCCTGGTTTGTCCCGCGGATTCCGATGAGCCGAGAATTATGAGTGAGCCGAACAGCAGACCTCTAACTTTTTCGGTAGGCCGATTTGGTAGGTACGTGTCCAGACTCCAGATAAGCAAGGCTGCCGAAGGCAAACTAAGAGCGGATTTTCAAGCCCTGCCCGTGCAAGAAAGCTGCTGCCAGAGCCGGCCCTGGTTGGGCTGTACAAGGATTACCAGCAACTGGTCAAAGAGCACAATCTTGTGCAGAAGTATCCGCGTTTTTCGCTGCCGGAGGGCTTGAAATTTGTCGGCTCAGAATCTTGCAGGTCCTGCCACCAGTACGAGCATCAGCAGTGGCGCACCACGGCCCACGCCCACGCCTACGCGACGCTGGAAAAGGTCGGCTCGCAGTTTGATCCGGAATGCGTCGTTTGCCACGTTGTCGGGATGGAATACGAAAGCGGTTTTACCTCGCAGGAGCAAACCCCCCGCTTGAAGGATGTGGGCTGCGAAAACTGCCACGGCCCCGGCTCCGAACACGTCAAAACACTTGGAAAACTAAAGACTGCTGGGCCAAAATCGACCTGTCTGAACTGTCACACGCCCGAAAAGAGCACAAAACATGCCGGCAATGAGCCGGCATATTTGGAAAAAGTCATTCATTGGAGCCGGCCAGAGTCCACCGCAAACGACAATCAAGAACAAGGCCGTTCGCAGGTTAGTAACTTATGAAGTCACTTACCAGGAGGGAGTTGCTTTCGCTGGCCGGAATCGCTGCCGGGTCGTGGGCGTTTTCTTCGTGTGTGCGTGAACAATGGGCATCGCCTCCAGCCAAAAAACCTCATTTGCCGTGGGCCTTCGCCAGATTGGGACCCGGATATTACCGCAGGCAGGGCATACCAAGACTATTACCAGGGTCACTGCATGTACGCGGTCTTCAAGAGTATAGTGGGACAACTGGCGGAGCAACCAGGCCAACCCTACAAGTCTTTCCCGTTTGATATGATGAAATACGGCGCGGGCGGAGTGGCCGGCTGGGGCTCTCTGTGCGGCGGATTGAACGGAGGGGCTGCCGTTATCGGCCTTTTTGCCGCAGCGCAGGACCAGGCAAGGCTGCTTACACACGAACTATTCAGATGGTATGAGACAACAGCGCTTCCAGTTTACGTGCCTAAGAACCCCAAATTGGAGATGGAAATGCCAAAGTCCGTGTCCAATTCTGTTCTTTGCCACGCATCGGTCAGCAGTTGGTGCAAGGTGTCGGGGCATCGCGAGCTTTTAGCAAAGAGCATAACGAGCGATGTGCCCGCCTGACTGCCGACACCGCTAAGATGACCGTGCAGATTCTTGACCGCAGTCTTCAGGGCCAGTTTCCGGCACCCACACCTTCAGCCCGGAAACGAAGTCGTGCAAAAGCTGTCACGCAAGAGGCGGCGAACTCGAAAACTCGCTCGGCGAGATGAGCTGCTCTGCCTGCCACTTCGCGGGTGGTCAGAAACACACCGGTCTATGAAGTTCTTGGGAAAAACTGTTCGCTGGAGGGAATCAAACGCCTCGGCTTATGTCAAATAAAATGGCGGATAGCGTGCTCCGCGCAATCTGCATTGCACGTTCCCATGTAGAATGAGTAAAGGTGTCCATAGGCGGTGTAAACGCCCGGATACGAAATATGATAAGGACATTGCGAATAACAACCGTAGTAACCGCGATTTTAGCGGGCCTTCTTTTTGTTTTTCCGGTGTTTTTTGGCGTCCGGGCAGACGAAGAAGCTGAGCAGTTCTTGAATTCGTCCGGGGTGGTGGAAAAATTCAAGCAGGCCAACGGCAATAAGCAGAACGGCAATGACAGCCAGATTTCGCCGCTTGTAAAGCAGGCTGAGGCCTATGCGCTATATCTAAATCCTGCCCCGGAGCCTACAAGAGCCGCCCCGATAAGGCAGCAGCCGATTATTCCGCCCAAGCCTCCCAAGGCGTACGCCAAATTCAGCCTTGTCGGCACCAGCGTTCACGCGACCAAACCCAAAGAATCGCTGGCATTTATTAGAGAGCCGGGCAAGGGACTGTTTTGGGTCAGGCCAGGCAGCAAAGTTGGGCACGTGACCGTTGAACAGATAGGAGATGGCCGGATCGTCTGCCGGGATGAGCAGGGCAACTCGGAGCAGATTTTGGCTCAGCCCAGGCAGCCCGAACTAAGTCTGCTTGAAGGCCCATCATCGGCTTCAGCAAGGGCCAGCATCCCCGTTGCTGCTCACCTTCCATCGCCGACTTCAAGTAAAGCTACAGCGGGCGTTACCACAAGGGCGCCTTCCGTACCACAGATGAGCGATGAGGAGAGCGCGGCTCTGGACGACCTGATCGAAAAGCTCAAGGCCCTGCAGGGCAGCTCGGGGTCCGATAAAACCAGTTCGCCTGGTAGCAATGAACCTGACGAAGCCGCTATGGAGAAGCTCATTTCCAACCTAAAGTCAACGCATGTGGATGCCCAGGAAGCAGAAAGACTGGGTAATTTAGGCAAAGAGCTCAACGGCATCCAGCAAAACCCCAATCGCCCACAACAAAGCCGGGACAGAAGACAAATAGTTCCCCCCAAAAGAATACCCGTACCTCCAAGAACAAAATAGCGGTCGTATCGTTGCGTACCGTTTAGCAGTCGCCGGCACGGCGACCTTTTCCCTGCCCCTTCGCGACCCCTTTTTCCGCATTATCAGTACTGAAATTTGTGTTTTTTCGCTGAGGAAACGGGAACTTTTGCGTTCTTTCTGTGTCTGATTAAATGGCTGGTCCTTCAAAGCCTGTAGAGTGGCTTTGGGCAGGGGCTTTTGGCAGGCAAAAGCCCCGTTTTTATAGAAGGAGTATTGTGATGAGACAACAGCATTCCTCGGGCAGCCGTCTGGGCGCAGCCCTTGTGACCCTTTTGGTCGTAACCCTTTTCTCAAACGGCAGTTATCTTCTTGCTGCGGACCAAAAAGATGGTTTGGGCCCGGTGGGCGTAAAAGGATTTTCACTAAAACACATATCGGCCCAACAGGGCAAACAATTCCTGACCGACCTCAAGCTGGGCACCGTCTCACAGCTTCCGGGCACTAATATGCTCTTACTGACGGCTCGACCAGCCGAAATAGCCAAAGCAGCCGTCCTTCTCGATGTGGTTGATGCCGATGCCAAGGAGCAATTCGTAGTAAAAGCGATTTGTCCCGCCTCGCAGGCCAAGGACTTGCCCCCCAAAGAACGGATCGCAGCAGCTATCGGCAATGTGTCGCTGGGCGACTTTTCCAATCCACCCGATCCCAACAGCATTGCCAGGGCAATTATCGACGTTCATAACGATTCGGTGCTGGCTATTGCGCCAGCCAGTCTGGCGGAGAAAATTGTCGCAACTATCGAAAAGCTGCAAAAGCCCGAGACTCAACAGCCTGCACCGCCGGCACCCGAACCGAACAAGCCAAGCACGCCGGATGCTGAGAATGGACTGGCACAGATAATGCAGAAACTGCCTGCTGATACAGGCGCAGAATGGAAACCCGATGCTAACGCCGCCCCGGTTCGGGCAGAGCCCAATGAGCCGAAGCCGCAGCCCAAGCCCGAACCCGAATTGAAGCCCGAAACACAGATGAGCGCTAGCCCCAAGATAGAACAGAAGGCAGCCCAGATTAAGCGGCCAAGCGGGGTTGTTGAGCCGAACGCCGCTATTGTCAGCCCTTACAAGCCTGCGCCTGTTCCGAACGGCGACGAAACGCTGCGGTTGGATTTGCCCGATAATGTCGATATTATCTTGCTGCTGGGCCTGGCTGGCCAATATCTGGGTCTGGATTTTATGTACGATCCTAATGAGGTAAAAGGCACAGTGACACTGAAACTCCAGGGCACGCTCAAAGGCCCCATAAAGGTAAAGGAATTGTATCCCTTGCTTGAATCGGCGCTCAATTTCCGAGGCTTCGTGATGACCCGCAAGGGAAATCTCGTTACGATAGTGCCGAAGGATAAAGCACTGGAAATTGACCCAAACCTGCTGGCAGATGCAGACAAAGCCGTCCCCGTACAGTACGGTGATGTAGTCATAACCCGCGTCTACGAGCTAAAACATGTTGATACGACCAGCGCGGCGAATCTATTGAAGGGGATGAAGCTCGGCACCGATGTCTCGCCCATTGCCGGAGCTAAGAAACTGATAGTTACGGAGTACGCCTACCGTATGCCACGCGTGGACCGCCTTATCGAAATGATTGACAAGCCGGGCGAACCAAAGAAGTTCACGTTCAGGCAGTTGCAATATACGATGGCTAAGACACTTGCCCAGAAAGTCAAGACGCTGGCCGAGCAGTTGGGAACGGTGTCGATTACCATTCCTGAGCTTGCGGCTGAAGAATATACCCCAAGCCCCAAAGCACCCAACGAGACAGACCAGGCGTACAACCTTCGGATCGCCAGAGAAAGGGCCCTCTGGGCAGCCAGGCGTGCTCAAGCCCAACCCCCTGGTCAGCCCGGCGCAGCGAGAGCTCCACAGCCGGAACCGGTTTCGCCCACGGTTTATCTTGACGCCGATGAGCGGACAAACCGCATCCTGATGATAGGGCTGCAAGACCAACTGAAGGAGGTGGAAGATCTGATAAGTGCCCTTGACGTACAGCAGCAGGATTTGAGGACGCTGCAACTATATAGAATTGAGCACGTTGGCGCCGAGGAAGTAAAAAATAAGCTGGCAGAACTGGGCATAATCAGCCCCACTCAGACCGCTGCTTCCCAGAGAATTACACCCACCGCCACCAGGGCCTCGCAGGTTACGCCCACTGCACCTATGCAGCCTCCGATGACGCCAGCAACAACGACAGAAACAAAGGAAGCGCTGATCGAAGAGCCTCAGGTGGTGGTAATTCAGCAAACCAATTCACTTCTGGTAAACGCCACTGCCGAGCAGCACGCCCGGATAAATACCATTATCAGCTATGTAGACAGCAAAGCCGAAGCGACTTCCATCCCATACGTGGTGTACCCGCTTGAAAATCAGGACCCGAATCAGCTTCAGGCTGTTCTGGAAAAGCTCATCATGGAAACCACCACGAAAGAGGATAAAGAGGCCAAAATCGTTACTACGGAGAAGACAACAAGAAGAAAAGAAGAAGATATTGTCATTGTTGCCGATCCAAAAACATATTCGCTTATAGTTTACGCCAATAAAGAGAATCAACAATGGATAAGCAACCTTGTCAAACAGCTTGACGAGTATCGTCCCCAGGTGCTGCTTGACGTCACGTTGGTGGAAGTAACTAAGAACGATGAGTTCAACTATAACCTCGATCTGATTTCCAGCTTCCCGGACCTGACCGAAACTTCCGGCTTGACAGACGTTATAACCAACCTATCCCAGGCTAAAAGAGAACCGGTTCATAGATTTGCAGTCGAATTCCGGCGCAGGCACCGGTTTTTATGGCGACCGCCATATAAACGTTCTGTTAGATGCTATCCAGAAGAAAAATTATGGAAGGATTCTTGCAAGGCCCAAGCTCCTTGTTAACGACAATGAGCCCGGCAAGATTGATGCGACCGAGTCGACCTACATCTCCAGAAAGGAAACAAGCTATATACCCGGGGCACAGCAGGGAAGCTCGATCCCAGTAGACAGGGAGATCTTTGAAAAGTACGACGCGGGCATTACACTTGATATTGAGCCCCACATAAGTAAAGGCGACCAGCTTCGACTTACAATTACCATGAGCCGTACCGACTTTCGCATGGGAGCAGTCACGACTGGAAAACCGCCGGACCAAGTCAAGAGTGAAGTCACCACCGTCGTAACGGTTCCTAACGGCACGACCATCATACTCGGCGGGCTGGAAAGGCTAAAACAAAGCAAAGGCGGAACCAAGTACCCCTCATCGGCGATATTCCCCTTATCGGCGGACTATTTAGAAGTGCTGCCAATACCGATGAGCAAAGCAGACTTTACGTCTTTGTCAAAGCTCACATTTTAAGGCCCGGCGAAGAACCCGGCGCAAAATCCGACATAGAAATAGTATCACGAAAGAACCGCGATAGATTCGAGGCGTACGAAGAAGAAATGCAGAAATACGAAGATTGGCCGGGCATAAAGCCAAAGTCAATGGACCCGGCAAAAGTCCTCGAATCCGATTAGTGCATAGTGCTCTGTCGCAGGCTATTTGAGGAGTTGTCATTGCGAGGCCTGCCTTGCAGGCCGTGGCAATCTCATCACGAGACAGCAGAGATTGCTTCGCTTCGCTCGCAATAACATCTATCGTTTGAGCGGCGACAAAGGCACTATTCGGGAATGAAATATCAAAATGAAAGACCTGCTGATACAAACTGCCAAGCGCACGGGACTTGTTGACGCCGAGCAACTGGCCAAATTTCTAAAAGAGAGCAGCAGCCACGAGCGGCTGGATGAGCTTCTATTGAGCTGCCCCTATTTCACCGAGGACATGGTTTTGAAGCTTTTCGCCGAGACGCTGGGCTGGGAATATCTATCGGAAATTCCCGAAAAAGCCGTGCCAGTGGAGTTCATCGAATCGGTTCCTGCAACATACGCCCAGCACCATTTCCTTATCGGGATAAGGCGGACCGGTCAGGATAGCGAGCTGACGGTGGTGCTGTCCAAGCCGTTGGAGTGCAAACGCGCTGGACAACGTCTCGAAGATGACGGGGCTGTCGGTCCGGCCGGCCGTCTCGACGCGGGCCGCCATCACTTCGGTCATCGACGTCGCGTACGAGCAGCGAACAACGGTGATCGAGGAGGTGGCCGAGGAGCTGGACTCCCAGAATCTGGACCAGTTGGTCGACGAGGTGGCCGGCTCGGACGACCTGCTGGACGTGGTGAACCGGCCGCCGGTGATCCGGCTGGTCAACGACATCCTGTTCCGGGCCCTGCAACTGCGGGCCAGCGACATCCACGTCCATCCCTACGAGGGAAAGATTCAGATCCGCTACCGTATCGACGGCATCCTGTATGACACGTTGAGCCTCAATCGAAATGTCCTGCCGCTGATCGTCTCTCGTATCAAGGTCATGTCCGGCATGGACATCGCCGAACGCCGGCTGCCCCAGGATGGCCGATGCAGCGTGCGGCTGGGCCAGCGAGAGGTCGATCTGCGAATCAGCACCGTGCCGACCAGCTTCGGCGAGCGCGGCGTGCTGCGACTGCTGGATAAGAGCACGGGTCTTTTGGACTGGACGAGCTGGGGCTGTGGCAAGAGGACCTGAAGACCCTCGATTCCCTGCTGGATCGCTCGCACGGGGTGATCTTCGTGACGGGGCCAACCGGCAGCGGCAAGAGCACCACCCTCTACGCGTAGCCTGAACCGAATCAACTCGTCGGAGAAGAACGTAATAACGATCGAAGACCCGATCGAGTACCAGCTCGAGGGGATCAGCCAGATCCAGGTGGCCACCAAAAAAAGGGCATGACTTTTGCCACGTCCCTGCGCCACGTGCTGCGGCAGGACCCGGACGTCATCATGGTCGGCGAGGTCCGCGACGTGGAGACCGCGCGTATGGCGATCCAGTCGTCGCTGACCGGCCACCTGGTCTTCAGCACGCTGCACACCAACGACGCGGCCGGCGCGGTCACCCGACTTGTTGGACCTGGGCGTGGAGCCGTATCTGGTAAGCTCCTCGCTGATTGCCGTGATGGCGCAGCGTCTAGTGCGAAAGGTATGCCCGGATTGCAGGAAGGACTATGAGCCGACGCCGAACGAGTTAAGGGAGCTGGGACTGGGCAGCGTTAAGGCGTCCGGCCCGGCCAGAGTATCGGCAAGTTCTATGTCGGCACTGGCTGCGAGCGGTGTTTTCAAACCGGCTATCGTGGCCGAACCGGAATCTATGAGATGATGCTAATCAGCGATGAGATTCAGGACCTGATATACAGACGCAGAGACCGCCGGCACAATAAAAAAGGTCGCACTTCAGGCGGGAATGCAGACTCTTCGAATGGATGGAGCCAGAAAAGCTCTGGCTGGAGTAACAACTATATCCGAAGTGCTGCGAGTAACGCAGACAGATGTGCTGTAAGAAATCCGAAATGACAGCTGTGCTGTCATTCTGAGCGCAACGCAGTGTAGCGAAGAATCTGGCTAACGTAAGAGATTCCTCATTCACAAGCCAGATCCTTCGCTTCGCTCAGGATGACACATAAGTGTCATTTTGTCGGTTGGTTATTTTTATTATGCCACGTTATCATTATATGGCGATAGCAACGGACGGCAAAAAAGTCAAAGGCTCAATTGCCGCTGAAAGCCCATACGCGGCGAGAAAGCAGCTTAGAAGCCGAAACATCCACCCTACGTCCGTTACGGAAGTAGGCGCCACAAGCAAAGGTAGAGCAACACTATCTTCCATCTTCGCCAGAACCAGCAAAAGCCAAATAATCGAGTTCACCAAACAAATGGCTACACTACTGGATTCGGGGATAAAACTAACCGAGACGCTATCCGTGCTCAGCTTGCAGACCTCCGACCCACGATTTAGAAACGCCCTTATCGACATTCGCGACCGCGTTGTGACCGGCGAATCACTAACCGATGCCCTAAAAGACTACGGCGATTATTTCGATGTCATATATGTAAGTATGATCCGCGTGGGCGAGGTCACAGGCACGTTAGGAAAAAGTTTTTCAACCATCGCCGGCTTTATGGAAAAACGCCAGCGAGTCGAATCGAAGGTGCTCACAGCGATGATATATCCGATGGTGCTGATTTCGTTTTGCATCGTGGCGATTCTCATTTTGACCACACGGGTCATTCCAAAGATAGGCGAGCAGATTGCCAGGACCGGGCAGCAACTGCCCTGGATCACAAGAGTATTGATGGGCATCGGCCACGTGTTGACCACCTGGCGGCTGTTTGTGGTCGTAGCAGTAGTACTCGCAGCAGTCTGGTTCTTCAGGCGGTTTATCAAAACGCAGCGCGGCGCATATTTGCGGGATAGATTCTTATTGTCTCTGCCGTTGTTCGGCCCGCTTATAAAGCAGCGGGTCGTTTCGCGTTTTGCCTCGACTCTCTCGACACTTCTGAGCAGCGGTTTGTCAATGGCTGAATCTCTTCGGGTCGTCTCTGAAGTCACGGGCAACAGCCTGATGAAACGAGCAATTCAGCAGGCGCGGGAGAGAATTCTGGCAGGCGCAGACATCGCCACGCCGCTGCGGGATAGCGGTGTTATTGCCCCTGCAATCGCACACATGGTCGCCGTCGGAGAAAAAAGCGGCGAGCTTGAGATGATGCTCAAAAATATCAGCGAAAACCTTGAGGCCTCAACGGACGTAGTTATTGAGCGGCTTGGCGCCGCCGTCGAACCGCTTATTATATTAGTTATGGCCGCAATAATAGGTATAATCGCCTACGCAACGATACTGCCGATTCTGGAGGTCTCAGCAGGAAAGTTTTAGGCGGCAGAAAGAAGTGTCATTCCTGCACAAGCAGGAATCCATAAAAACGAAAGGATGTAGATTCCCGCTTTCGCGGGAATGACAAATAAGAAAAACTGTCATTCCTGCGCAAGCAGGAATCCATAGAAACAAAAAGATGTAGATTCCCGCTTTCGCGGGAATGACAGATTGGTTTAGGAGTTTGGCACACAGATGAAGAAGACAAAAGTAAGACAAATCAGATACGGCTTCACGATGGTTGAGCTGATGGCGATGCTGATTATCATCGGCTTGCTGGCAACGTTAGTAGTGACAAAAGTGGCCTCCAAGATTGACCAGGCTCGCGTCACTACCACCAAGGCCAACCTCAAAGCCCTTCACGTGGCGGTCAACCAATTCAAGATGGACACGACCCGATTCCCCACCGAGGAAGAAGGATTGAAGGCCCTTGTGGAGCAGCCAACCGATGCCGAAAAATGGGAGCCGGGCGGCTACCTCGAAACTACGCAGGTGCCCAAGGACGGCTGGGGCCGCGATTTCATCTATCAACTCTATCCGGAGAGCGGCAAGCCCTTTGTGATCAAGAGCCTTGGCGCTGACGGCCAGGAAGGCGGTGAGGGTTACGATGCCGATCTGCTCAGCACCGATGCAGAGTGATGAAAACTCAAAACTCAAAACTAAAAACTCAAAACTATCCAGCGTTCACTTTTACCGAGCTGGTAATCGTAATCCTGATGGTCTCGCTGTTTGCACTGCTGGCTCAGGTGAACCTTTTCGGATTGCTCAGAAAGAGCACCTTCAGAGCCCAGGTGCAGGATTTCGTCTCGACCATGCAAATGGCTGTCAGAGCCGCCGCCGAGAGCGACAGCAGATATGAGGTTATTATTGATTTGACCGAGCAGAGCTATTTGCTTCGCCAGATTACTTCGCCCGACCTGTCGGTGGTTCTGGAAGAGGAGGTTATCACCAGTAACGGTTTCAGTGATAACTGCCGGGTCGCCTATGTTGAGTTCGATGACGGCGACTATACGAACCAGGGCCTGGCCAAATTCCGTGCCGGTCACGCAGGCTGGCATTACGGCGGAAAAATCGTCCTGCTCGACGAAAAGGAGCAGCCGTATTCTGTTGTCGTCAACCGCATAAATAGGACCATCAGGTTGGAAGAAGGTGACGTCCAGCTTCTGACACCGAAAGGCAAAGATGAATTACCATTCTAAAAAAGACCGTATTGCGTATTGCGTATTGCGTATTGCGTATCATGGGACACAGCCTGATTCACGAGAAACAGACCGCCCGAGAAGCGAACGCAATACGCACGACGCACGACGCACAACCAGGAGAGCCTTTAGCCTGGTCGAGGTGATGATGGCGCTGATTATACTGGGTCTTCTAAGCTCAGGCGTATTTTTGGTTGTAAGTCGCTGCGTAGCTTCGGCGGCAGATTCAGCGCTGCGGATGCACGCCTTTGAAATCGCCCGCGAAAATATGGAGAAACTGCTCGCATCCAACTCGGTCAAAGAGACGGCGGAGTACGGCACGAGCGATGAGTACCCGGAAATCAGATGGCAGACGGTGGTGGAAACATTTTACGAGCCGGTCACCAACCGAATGTGGGTAAGGGGCGTTTGCTCAGCCGAGTACCAGGATATGCAAGGCCAGAAGCAAACCATTGAGCTGACCCATTGGCTGACCGATGTTACAAAAGAGCAGCTTCTGCAGATTATGAAACAGCAAGAGCAACAAGACGAGCAGGTCCTGGCCGACCAGATTATCGAGACCATCGAGGAAGCCGCACAGTACGTCGGCGTCAGCGAAGAGACCATCGAGCAATGGCTCAACGACGGCATGCTCACCACGGAAACCGGCTTTTTCGTCAAAAACAATCTTGACGTGTATAAACGCAGCACCGGCAAACCCACCGATGAGCAGAAAAAACTGCAGGCAGGCTCCGAGGCCGAGCTATTACAGCTAAGCCAGAATATCGGCCTGTCGGGCGGCCAAAAGACGCCAGACCAGCAGAATTGGCAGAATAAAGTTGACCCCGCAACAGGCTTAACATACGAAGAGCTCGACAAAATGGACTTCAGCCAAATCTTCGAATTGATAAAGAAACGGCAGGGAAAAGAGTTTTAATTTCTATGGCGGCAAACAGGGTAAAAAATCTCAAAAAAGCCAGCAATAAATCGCCAGCACGACAAGGATTCTCACTGGCGGAGGTTCTTGCAGCGCTAATTATAGGCTCTATGGTGCTGGTGGCGGTGCTCAGTATCTATAGCCGGGCCGAGAACTCCGCTGCGGCTGTAACACGTAAGATTGAAGGGTCCGCCCTGCCGGGCGAAATCCTACAACGAATCGCAGAGGACCTCGACAGAATAATCGCCTCCGACCCAAGCACGAAAATCACTATCGAGAGCACCCGCTTCGACCAGGGCTACCAAACGGTGCAATTGGCGATCCGAAAAACCTTCTTCGATGCTAAAAATCAAGAACAGATACTTGAAGAAATCGTCTGGCAAGCCAGCTACAGCAGCGACGCCAACTGCCTGACCCTGTACCGAAGCCACAGCGGCATTGCATTGGAAGATAAGCTGCTTGAGGAAAAAAGAGAAAGCTGGGAGAAGGCGTATCCCTTCATACCGATTTGCACCGGCCTAACCTTTTTCAAGGTCCAGGTCCCCAGAGGCCAGGACTTTCAGGACCGCTGGACAAGTCCTGCTCTGCCGCCCGGCATTACGGTGACTATCTCTTTTGCCGAGGCTACGCCGACGATAAAGGGCACGCTGGACGTGCCCGATGAGGCGAAAATCACGCGAACAATAGCCATTGATAGAACCAGAAAAATCAGCTTCGAGATCGCGCAGACCGGGGCCGTAGAAAAACAAGTACCATGAGCTATTGCCTTGAACAGTCAGGAATTCTTGCCGGCAAGAAACACTCAGGCATCGTACTGCTGGTGACGTTGGTGCTATTGGTTGTCCTGGCGACACTGGGCTACACTCTAACCAGTCGTGTCGCCGCCCAGCGCCACCGCGGCCAGTACATCATAGACTACAGCCAGGCCCGCTATGGTTGTGACTCGGCGCTGAAGTACGCGCTGGCAACACTGGAGGATATTAATCCACAATTGATTAGCCGGCCGAACGAGCCGGACTTTTCTGATTTATTCGCCCTTACCCAGGCCGAGTATCAGAAACTTTTAGACCAATGGTCCGCCCAAAAGGCCCTTAACATAGAGGATAATTTTGCCGGCATCGGCCCGGCCAATGATACGAGCAAACTCGGCAACCTCAAGGATGCCAACGATGTGAACGATGTCAACGATGTCAATGACGTTAACGATGTCGGCCTCAGTAAAATGATGGCTGCCGATCTTGCCGACGCGAATTCGGTGACGATACCGGTCCCTACGGCCCGCAGTGGCCTTACGTGACGCAGCCGGCCGAGTTCGAGATTGGCTCTGCCAAAGTCCGGATTGAAATCGAAGATGAAAATGCAAAATATCCGATGGGCTGGGCGCTGGTGACCGACAATCTGGTGCAACGCCAGGCGCAGGCGGGATTTGAAATGTTCTGCGAATGGATGGGATTCGACCGCGGCACTATGGATTCGCTAAAAGTGCAGCTAAAACAAATAGGCGAAATGAAGTCGTTCAAACTCGAATTCGAGCCTGCAAAGACAACCGTAAGCATACCCTCAAGAACAAGCAGAACGACCCGGACGGCCAGCAGAACTGTATCTGCCGCCGACCAGACTGCCCGGCAAAATACCGATATTGCAAGGCTTCTTCACAGCTCATTGATTGATCGGGAGATGCTTGCCAGACCCTACATTGAAGGCAGAGAAGAATCGGCTCTGAAATATATCGGAATGTGGGCATCCAGAACGGTCAACATAAATACCGCCCCACGCCACGTATTGGAGGCGGCTTTTGCCTTTGGCAGCCTGTCAGATGCCCCGGCAATCGCCGCTGAAATCATCCGGCGAAGGCGCGTTGAACCGTTCAGAGACATAGCCGGCCTGACGCAATCGCTGCCCAGATACGCTGATTTGATCAGAAGATGTGAAAAATTTATCACAACCGCCAGCGATTTTTTTACGATTAGAGTAACAGCGGTCAGCGGCGTGGCAAAGGCCTCCGCGGTCGCTGCCGTAACGAAAGAGCAGGGAAAGCCGAGGGTTATTGCCGTGATTTCCGGCTGAATGCGTCGGCCAGATACGCTGCGCGAGTGACCAATTTGGGAGTCTACTCAAAATGACCGATTTTTCGATAGGGCACTGTCATAAGTAAATATTTAATAGTCACATATCGCACTTTGTCATTCCCGCGCAAGCGGGAATCCACTGAACCGATATCCTAATGGATTCCTGCTTCCGCAGGAATGACACGACGAGTCGGTCAGTTTAAGGAGTATAGTTCAAGTGGAACATCAAAATTATCTGGGAATCTATTTGAGTAAGGATAAGGCAACCGTTGTTTGTCTAAGTCCGGCAAGCGGGGACAAAAAGCTGCTCGGCTGCTTTGCAGTCTCCATCGAAGACAAAGAGCAGCAGAACCCTCAGACCCTGGCAGGCCTTATCGCCCGGGGCTGCGCCGAAAGAGCTTTGCAGTTTTCCGAGGCCGCTATCGCTCTTGATTGCGCGCTATTTATGCAGCATAACGTGCACAGCGAGCTTAACGACCCAAAACAAATCGCTGCCACCGTCAGGTTTGACGCCGAAGAGGCACTGGCTATGGATATAACCGACCTGGCAATTGCCTTCCAGATAACCGCCGGCGGCCAGAAAGGCTCGGAGCTGACCGTCTTTACTGCCCAGCGAAAAATACTCTCGGAGCTTCTTACTTCTCTGCAGAGCAACAATATTGACCCTTTAAGCATTGAGCCGGATGTGGCCTGTCTGTCCAGGTTTATCAGGCAAAATGTATCTTTGCCGGACTCGCAGCAGGGCGGGACCCTGTTCGGAATTCTATCAGGTCGGCGCGGCTACTTCATCGCCCCCTCAAAGGCGCAAGAAGCAGCCGCCGTGCGAACATTTCTGCTCGGCCCGACACAGGACCGCGAGGCCCTACTGACAAGACAAACACTGACAACCGGCACTCTGGCTGCGGACGGTCAGCCGATTCGCTGCCTGAGGGTGTTCGACTCAACCGGCTCTGTAAATCAGCAGCAGCTTGGAAAGAATCTGGGCATACAGGCAAATAGCGTTGATCTGCTTGGCCCCGCCGGAATCCAGCCGCAAGTGCTGGCTGACTGCACCGACCAGGTGGATTTCGCAATTGCCTACGGGGCAGCTTCAGCTCATTCGGAAAGGGCAGAAGCAGTAGATTTCCGCCGAGACTTTATGCCCTATCAGGGCAAGAAAGTCCGGCTGCAAAAAACGCTGAAGTACCTGAGTGTGTCTGTTACGCTTCTATTGCTTGCCGTCGGCCTGTACGGGCAGGCGGGACTATTCAAGCAAAACAAATACCGCCGCCAGTTAAGGAAGAACTGGAGCGCCGAGTACGCGGCCGTTATGCTCGGCAAAAAACCGGCAGCCGGAATAAACGTGACAGAAAAACTCGCCGGCGAAGTGAAACGCATCAGGGACGTCAAGAGCGGCCAATTGAGTGTCACGGGCGAAGAGTCCATCGGTTCAAAGCTGGCTCTGGTACTGGAGGCGTTTAATAGGTGCGCGGCGGACACGAACCTTAACATCGATGTGCTCACCGTCAGCCTGAGAAACGCCATCATCTCAGGCGATACGTCCAGTCGGGCAAATACGCTTAAATTCTTCGAGGCAATCAGACAGAGTAAGCTGGACATTGTAGAGCATAGCTACGGACTGAAAGGGGCACGTGATACTTTCAGCGTGACCGTCAAGCCACAAAGGTAGTCGGGAGATCACCTTATGCTTAACAAGGACATATACAAGAATCCGACACTATACTATATACTTGTTCCCGCAATAGCTGCCTTGTGGCCGCTGTTAATATGGGCTGTTTATCTACCGAACGCGGGAAAAAGCTGGGCTTCCGGCATCGAACAGTATAAGAAAGCCCAAAACCTCATCGCAGAGATCCTGACCCTTGACCGAGGCCGCTTGGCCCTGGCTGAGGCGGCTGACCCCAAGGACGAATTTGACTATGCCAGAGCGGTTGCGATGGTCGCTGCCCAATGTAACATACCTGCCGGCAATTACAGCCAGGACTCAGGGGCGGTCATAGAGTCCAGCGGGCAGAAGAGCCAAAGTGCCAAGGTAGTGCTAAAAGACGTTGATATCGCAAGATTTGCCCGATTTCTCTCTACAATCCAGCTTCGCTGGGCAAATCTGCAGTGTACACAGGTCAAACTGACCAAAAAGAAAGGCGTGCCCGATATATGGGTGCCGACCTCGATTTCAAGTATTACTATTGAGAACAGGCTGACCACAAGGCTGGCAAAGCCGACTTAGAACCTCCCGACCCCCCCTGCTCCAAATGAGTTCTGCAAAATTGCAGGTTAGGCATATATTATTTAAGAAAATCCGGTTTTGATTTTCTTAAATAGTCGGCTAACTATTTGTCAGAGAACAGCTTACTGTTTGACAAGGAAAAAACAAAAACCGTTTTTTCCTGTCAAAATATGCCTAACCTGCAATTTTGCAGCACCTTCCTCTGTTTCAAAAGAATCTGGCTATCACTACATATAGTATATTGCCTAACTTGCCCATATCGACTTCGGCAGCGGCGCCGGTGTAAGCTTCAGACATTCAAGCGGGTTGGTTTGGGCACGGTTTTCAATACTGGCAGGCTGGATTTCTCGCCCAAGTTGAAGCATCTAAAGCCCTTGTGCTTGGTCGGACAAGTGTGAAAGTTTTCTAAAGTTTTGCAGTCATTTCTGTCGATATCAGTACTGCGAGTTTGTTTCTGGCCTCGAAAGGGATTTTGGGGGCATACAATATATAGTGGTTGCAGGGCTTCAAGCGAAAATATGGATGCTTCGTTTGGAACAGGTCCAGCAAGGTAGCTCAGATGCGAGACTTTGATTTGGCCAGCTTCTGGGAGCACGAGCAGCAGAGCGATTGTTTGAGCAAGGACCTGGCTGCAGAAAACGACCTAATTATGGAGCAGATACTTGAAAACCTCAATGCCACGCCCCTTGGGCAGGTGCTGAAGAACATTGCCTCGTTGCCGGAAATCCGCCAGCAGAAGATACTCGATGTCCGCCGGCAGCTTACCGAAGGCAAATATGACCTGAACGAGCGGTTGGAAATTGCTCTGGATAGAGTCCTCGAGGACCTTACCGCTCAAGCAGACTACTAAACTACTTCAGGGACATCATCGTCCGGCTCATCCATATCGATGGGCTTGTAGCCCGGCTGCTTGGATTTCTCCACCTCTTCCTTGAAGGCCGCGAGAACTTTTTCCTGAATTCTTTGCCTGCATCGGTATTGATCGGATGAGCGATATCGGCGTGCAGCTTCATTCTGCCTTTGAAGTCTTTCTTTGCGCGGTTGTCGGGAAGAGCTGCGCCGCAATTATTGCAGAACTTGGCTCTAAGATGATTTTTGCCTCCGCATTTTTCGCAATGGTCGCTCATTTTTCTCGAAGGCATAGCCACGAAAAGAGCGGTGCCACCCTCGATGATTTTGATGTCGCGAACCACAAATTCATTATCCATGGTAATTGAGCAGAAGGCTTTCAGCCTGTCATCTTTGTTGCTCACCAATTTGACTCTGACCTCGCTGATTTCCATTTTCGTTGCCTCGCCATAAAGTTCACCATCTATTGTTACTCACGATAATGCTTTTGCAGCCGACGTTTTCCTTAAGTTTGCGACTATATGCTGTGGCTGTTTGCCGATCACAATCAGGGACAAGCAAAACATACTTGAACCACTTCCGCTAAGGCATACAGGCCCAATGCCTAACGACTCAACCTTCTCTTTAAGTTCAGCCAGCTCTTTCAACAAGCTGAAACAGCTTGTCTGAAGCATATTTGCGCACATTTTCGCCGCTAAATCAATCCTGTTTTTTTTGATATAGTCCGTTTATCTGTGTCTGAGCTTTTGATACAAGCCGGGTCATGCCTGTAATTGGCGTAAACTCTTTCTGTAGAAACACTTACGTCTGAAAGTATTAAAAGAGCCAGAAAGTTAAAATTTTCGTCTAGTTTCTTGATTTTTTCGCCTTTTCCGCCGTCATAAGTGCCAGCGGCCCATCCAAAAAAAACGCGACATCGCTGCCCAACTTAGCCGCCAGCTCCGCCAGTCCGTGCTGAGGGGCAATTCCAAGCCCAGGTATTTGTTCAGGCCGATAAGAGTGGCCGCTGCATCACTGCTGGCTGAGCCAAGCCCTGTGCCGGCAGGGATATTCTTTGTCAGCGTAATCTTGATGTTGGCTCTCTGGCCGTAACTTTCCATCAGTAGTTCCGCTGCCCTGATAGACAAGGTTTTCCGCTCCGGCCGGCGACCACTGTGGACCTTCGCAGACAAGTTCCAGGCCCGCCTTCGGATTTGGCTCGATGAGGATTTCATCGTACCAGTTGACCTTAGCCATTATGGTTTCGATTTCGTGAAAACCGTCCGGGCGTTTGCCCGCTACCAGCAGGGACAGATTAATCTTCGCCGGCGCCCGTACCAATAGGCCATGGCCAGCAGATTCGAATTGCTCGGCACAAGTTGTTTGCGCTTGGTTGTTCATTGTTCATTGACATTATAACAACGCAGGCGTATTCTGGGCAGCCAAGCTGGCAAATGGAAATCAGAAGCCAAAATGCAAACAAAGGCGGCCCAATATTTAGCCCCCCGATTTATCGGGGCTCTTATCCCCAAAGTGATGGGTAAAATCTATGAACGAACCGGAATCCAAAGAGAATAAGGCGAAAAGCCAGCGACGTTTCAGTCAAGAGCGGTACGAGATGCTCAAAACGCTGCTCAGAATAATAGCGATATTAGCATCAGAGTGAGCAGCATAGAAAAAGCCAGGGAATGAGGCTTTGTGGGCAAAGGAGAATTAGATGTCATTGGCACTGATAACTTCAGCAATCATTGGCGTTGCAGGGTATCTAGTTAAGTACTGGCTCAATCGAAAATCTGAAGTCATGGCTAAGAAAAAGCAGGTATATGAAGAAATCTCAACGGCGTGAGGTGTTTTTGTTACGGGACGAGAAAGCACCGCCGAAGACAAAAGGAGATTCTTAGACCAGTACGCCAAGCTCTGGTTGTGGGCCTCTGATTCAGTCATCCGAGCAGCCAACAAATTCACAGATACCATGATAAGGTTTGACCCGTCTGCCAAAGAAGAGCAGAGAAAGGCTAAACATGCTTATGCGGATTTTGTACTCGAGATGGCAGAGACTTGGGATTTGCAAACACGTTGCTCACTTCTGATGAGTACAGGTTTGTTAGTTTCGGCGGGTAGTCTTCGTTGACCCTTGAAGACTGCGTCCGTTCGCGTGCACTTTTAACATTTCGGATACTTCTTGGTTGTGTTGTTTTAGGGGTATTCGTAACGCGGTTTGCGGTTCTATTCACGGCTGGCGGGCCGGCAGGAAAATTCGCGGATGATAGAGAAGAAAAAGCCACAGAGAGCAGAAGACAGAGGACAGAAGATGGAAGACAGAAGACCAAGGACGGATGAAATATCCAGCGAGAAATAACGAATGGTAGATAAAGAATCACGGAATTTTACGTCGTATCACGAATCACAAATCACGAGTCACGAACGACGAACGACGGGCGACCCCCGCTTTCGCGGGGACAAGCCTGCCCCTGCGAAAGCAGGGGTCGCCTGGTGGCACTGGCACAGGCGTATGTACAATTGGGTCATTCACTTTGCAGACACAAAGCACGCTGAAGTTGCGCTATTTGCATTGAGTTTTTCCGAGTCGAGCTTTTTCCCTGTTCCCCCCGATGTCCTGCTGGCAGCGATGTCTCTCGCAGTGCCGAGAAAATGGCTCAGGTTCGCCCTTCTATGCTCGGTAGCCTCTGTGGTCGGCGGCGTCTTCGGCTATTTGATCGGCATGTTTCTTTGGTCTGTAATAGGCCAGTGGGTTTATGCACACCTCGGGTTTATCGGGCTGACAGAGGCGAATTTTGCCAAATTCCAAGCCTGGTACGGTAAGTATGATTTCTGGATAGTTTTTACCTGCGGATTTACGCCCATTCCATATAAGGCCTGCACTATCTCCGCGGGCCTGGCAGGCATAAACTTTGGCGGTTTTTGCCTGGCATCGGCGCTCAGCCGGTCGGCGAGGTTCTTCATTGTGGCTGGCCTGCTCGGCTGGAAAGGCGAAAAAATCCGAATCATAATTGAAAGATACTTCAACTGGTTTTCGCTGGCGTTTGTAGCACTATTGATTGGCGGATTCCTTGTGATAAAATGGGTGCATTGAATTAACCCCCGGTGAAACCGGGGGCTAAATATAAAAATGCCACGTGCGGATGACCATCATGAATGACGCACAGAAACACACCCTCCTGACGGTGGCAAGGGACACGGTCAAGGCGATTGTCACCCGCGGGCCACTGCCCGAGCCCAAATCGGACGACCCGGAACTGAACGCCCACTGCGGCTGTTTTGTAACGCTGAAAAACAAGGGCCGACTGCGAGGCTGTATCGGTCAATTCACCGCTGAAAAGCCGCTGATCGAGCTGGTAGCCGAAATGGCACAGGCCTCAGCTGCCAGCGACCCACGCTTTTTCGCCAATCCAATCACTGCCCGAGAATTGAAAGACCTGGACGTAGAGATATCCGTTTTGTCGCCGTTGCAGCGCACGGATAACCCGTTGAGTCTACAGTTGGGAGTTGACGGCATCTACATAAAAAAGGGACGTGCCTCGGGTTGTTTCCTGCCTCAGGTCGCTACGGAGACCGGCTGGAACAAGGAGAAATTTCTATCTTACTGCTGCGCTCATAAAGCGGGCCTTGCGGTAGATGCCTGGAAAGACCCTGATACGGAAGTTTATCTATTTACCGCCGATGTATTCGGCGCAGAATTCAAGTATATATAGCTTTGCCTCGTCTACGGGCACTTACCTTATCTGAACTAACAGCAGGCTGTGGCGATCTTTTGCCTGTCTCAGCGAGATTGCCTTTGTTACATATATTGCATAAATTATCGTGTCTTTTTGTGATTTTGGGCAAAATTTTTCTTGCAAAAATCAAATCCTGTGATATCCTCATACCAACAAAGGATTGTGTCATAGCCAAGTTTATCAGGACGTTAAAGGAATGTCCATCGCAGTTGGCTCAATCCTGGCAAAATCTTCGAATCCTGGCCTAAGGATGGCCGATGTTTATGCAGGGAGGCGAATATGGTTGGAAGGTGCACGCCAGTCTGGATCGTTACGATTGTCTGTTTGGCTGGGTGTCTGGAGTCCTATAAAACAGCCACTAACGGTATTGAAAATGCTCAAAAGCGCAATGACTGCAAAGTACTTATAGAGACTTTGCAGAGTGAGAATCTGCCGGGGCTGGAATCGATCGACACTTGGCACGGCAAATACGGGCCGGGGCTAAGGTTTACCACCGCTCACTATGAGATTTATACCACGCTTTTGGAGCCTTTGATGCTCCGTCAGGTTCCGGGTTTTATGGAGTCCGCTTACCACGCCTACAATCGTTTAATGCCCGAACCGATTGAAACAACGGGCAAGCTGCGGATATTTCTTTTCGCGGACCGCCGGCAGTGGGAGGACTTTACAAAGACCTTCGCCGGCGAACGCGCGGAGCTATTCTACAAAATAAAGGCCGGGGCATATTATCTAAACGGCGCCTGCGTAACGTATAACATCGGCACCAGGCGGACGCTCTCGGCTTTGGGGCATGAAGGCTGGCATCAATTTAACAACAGGCACTTTCGATTCTGCCTGCCGAGCTGGGTGGATGAAGGCATCGCTATGCTTTTTGAGACGAGCCGATATGAGGACGGGCGTTTTTATTTTGACCCGAACCGGAATACGTATCGATTGGAGGGGCTGAAAAAACGCTGATAAGCAGCCAGCAGATTCCGCTTAGCGAATTGGTGGCGATGAACCCTGGCGAAGTGCTTGCGATAGACCAGGCCGAGGCGGTGAGGGCTTTCTACAGCCAGGCGTACGCGCTGATACGATTTCTGCAGGAAGGCGATGACGGCAGACTCGCCGACAAATTCCGCCGGCTGATGGTGGATGGACTGACCGGCAACTGGCCGCTCAGCAGAGCCAGCAGGAAAATAGCCGCCGATAGAAACGTGCTACGAACAGTAGAGTAGAACGAATTGTCGGGCCGCAACTATTCAGACAGTATATCAGCGGCGACATCGACCGGCTCGAAACCGAATACTTTGCTTTTTGCAGACAGATAGCTGGGCGTGTACCGCTGATTGCGCAGAGTCGACCCGAAGGTTTTCATACGACGGTACGTTTTACCCTGAGTGAGCCGGGCGGTCTACTGTCGTCTACAGACCAGGCAAGCGATGCGCGATAGGAACGAATGAGCAAGCAGCGTGCAGTCCGAATCATTCTGGCTTCGGCCTCTCCACGCCGCAGAGAGCTTTTAGCTGAGGCCGGCTATAAATTCACCGTCATCACACCCAATATCGATGAGTCAGCCTTTTCGACTGCCGGCGTGCAAGCTGATGAATATGCAAAGACATTGGCTTTAGCCAAGAACAAAAAATGTCGCTGAAAAGTATCCGGATAGTCTGGTGATCGGAGCCGATACGGTTGTCGATTTTAACGGCGAAATCATAGGCAAACCTGCGGACGCAAAAGAAGCGGAGCAGATTACCAGAAACCTCTTCAGCGCCCCTCATAAAGTAATAACCGCCGTTGCCCTTGTCAGGCTGAGCGACGGCATCGAACTATGTGAAAGTGACACTACAACTGTTTATCCAAAAAGGTTGACTGATAAGCAAATTGCTGAGCATATAAAAAGCGGCTCGTGGCAGGATAAGGCCGGCGCTTACGCCATCAAAGAAACGGGCGACGAATTCGTCGAGAAGATCCAAGGCAGCCTGACCAATGTAATGGGCCTTCCGATGGAGCTTCTGCAGCGGTTGCTGAGCGGCATAACCCACCAATAAATTGGTGGGCTAAATATGGGCGAATTTGTAAGCATTCACGCAAAAATAGGGCGTTTTTGCGTCATTGCGAGGCCTTTAGGCCGAAGCAATCTCAACCTTTTGCCGGTATTAGACTGCTTCGCTTCGCTCGCAGTGACAAAAATGCGGTTTTTCTGTGAACGCTTACGCGAATTTTACCAGGCGAAGTAGCAGCTATAATGGCGGTAGAATAGACCTATCGAACGCATCGCAATAATCGCGACAACCTGCACAGCAAGATTCAACGTTAAGTATCCTGCGGCTGCCAGTGCATCCTGGCCTGTGTACTGCTCCGTTTGCATCCCAAGAACGCCGGCAGCAATGAGTAGTCCGGCTACAACCAGATACGGCCTAAATGCGCGAACTATTGGGGCAAGGACATAATCAGGGCGAAGCAAGGTGAAGTCTCTGCCCACAGCCATTGTTAATATCGCCGTTGGAAAGAGGAATAGGCCGAAGACGAATAATGCCTGAAGAACGATTTCCGCGAGCCAGGAATTTTCGGCTGCCAGGTCCGGACTTTTCAAGATGGCAAGGGCGACAATAAAAGGGATCTCCACAACGGCCATACTGAACAGAAAAACAGCAAGGGGTTTGATGATGTACCACACAAAGGTAATGCTGGTTCCAAGGTAAATCGCCGGCAGGTTATCTATGTCGTAGGCCGTCTCATAAATAATGTTCAGGTAAAATCCCAGCAGCCAGCCCCAGACCACGACAAACGAGATATAGTTCACGCAGCATACCCCTGTGCCCAGGAAGAACCTGAAGCATACCGCGGCGATGACAAAGGCCAATGATGCTGAATTCTGCGGTCCGACCAAGAGCCTCCAGTTATCAACAAGAGCTGCCCGATAGAAGCCGGGCACAGGATCGGCCTTTTGAATCTTGGGCTCGATTTTTTGCGGGTGTTCGCCGTCGATAGCCGGTATTATGAAAAGCTCGCCGCAGGTTAGGCACCGGGCCCGTTTTCCAGCGTGCTTATCGGCAAAGGCAATAAGCGCATTGCACTTAGGGCAGTTGAACTGAATGGTCATTTAGTCCTGCCGCATGCAATCTACGAAGACATTAAGGTTGTTGGCCCACTTTTTGGCCTCCAGCAAGTCCAACTTATCCTGCTTAACCAGCATTGCCAGGTGCTTTTCCATCGTGATCATTTTTTCATCGGGCTTATCGCGGGTCTTTGTTTGCAGTTGCGAATACAACTGCTCAACTTTGCCGGTACGTATCAGGTTTGCGCAGGCATAGTTGTTGTTGAGGATTTCCATCGCTGCGAGCCTGCCGGTGCCGTCTTTCTTGGGCACCAGCTTCTGGCTGATGACGTAGGCCACTCCGAGCGAGAGCTGGTTTCGCACTTCAGCCTGTCTGCCGGCGGGAAAATAATCCAGGATTCGTGTCACTGTGCCGGTGGCGTCTCGCGTGTGCAGCGTGGAGAAAACCAGGTGCCCGGTTTCAGCGGCCATAAGGGTCATGGCTATCGTCTCCGGGTCGCGCATTTCGCCGACAAATATTATGTCGGGGTCCTCCCGCATCATTTCTTTCAAGCCTGTATGAAAAGATTTAACGTCCCTTCCGACCTCGCGCTGCGAGATGATCGAGTATTTCTGCTGAAAGATGTATTCTATGGGGTCTTCTACGGTAATAATTCGGCAGGCCTTTTTTTCGCTGATTCTGCCGATAAGCGATGCGATAGTGGTGGATTTGCCGGCGCCGGTGATGCCGGTCAGAAGCACCAGGCCGTGCTTGCGGTTGATAATATCCTCCCAGACGTTGTTGGGAAAACCGATTTCCTCTATCTGCGGGATATCCAGCGACAATGCCCGGATAGCTGCGGCTATCCCGTCATTTTCCTTAAATACATTGATTCGAAACTGCAGCGACCTGAATCTATAGGAGCAGTCGACGCTGTGCTGCTCCTGGAATTTACGCATATTGTCCTCGCTAAGAAGAGGGTAGATCAGCTGCTTTGCTACATCCGGCGTTACCGCTTGGCCTTTGAGTTTTACCAGGTCGCCGTCAATACGATATGTAGGCGGCGCACCGACTTTGAGGTGCAGGTCCGAGACCCGCATCGCACCGTGCTCCTCGAAGTATTGCAGCATATCGATAATGCTGAGATGGCCAAGATTTTCAGTTGAATATACTTTGGCAGTTTCGCAGTATGCTTCAGCCATATTTGTCTCCACGGGCGGTAAATAACAAGCCGCTTTTGCTATTTCTTCTTGTGGGCCAGCCAATCCTGGAGGTTTTTGGCTAATATCTGGACATCTTTTTTCTGCATAATATGGTCGATAATTGCCGGCGGTACGTTCAGCCTCACCATCGCCTTGTGGGCCCTTTGCCAGAGGCGGTTTTGCTTAGCCTCGGTGTCGGCTAAGTACAAATCGCTTACCAGTTCGCCGAGTTTCTGGAGCATTATTGAATCAAGGTTGTCGTAATAACCTGATATAACCGCCTTCTGGTACTGCGAGAAATCACTCTTGGACATATCAGCCTTTCTTGCGTTTGAGAGATTCTTGCCGGATATTCTTTTACATCAAAGGCTCGGATAAATCAAGTTGTCAGCGTTGCAGCAGCGATTTTTGCTGGCTTTGGCAGGATGTGCCGCTATAATCACGTGCCGGAAAGCTGGTCCGCGGGCAAGTGCCTGAGCTGAAAACTTAAAGCTTAAAACGAAAAGGCAAAAACAGCTTGGCCACGATGGAAATGAGCCAGAAGTCTTTATCAAAGAAAGGCACAGAGGCACCCCCGCTTTCGCGGGGGCAGGCCCTGCCCCTGCGCAGGCAGGGGCACAGAGGACTTTGTGCCATCGTTACTTTGTGCCTTTGTTACTTTGTGCCTTTGTGCCTGGGCTCGCTCGATGTTCGGCCAACCCGACAGGACTATCTTGCCGACAATTTGCACCTGGCGGGGCAGGAGCTTGCCAGCTTTCAGGGTGGACCTGACAGACAGGTTATGGTCTTCCGAGGCGGATTTGCGATGTCGGTCGCCCAGAACCAGTTATCCAGCGACCAGGCGGTCCTCTGGCTGCAAAGGTCAGCCCCCAAAAAAATCGAAAATCGAAAATCGAAAATCGAAAATTCTGTCCTGGCATATCTAAAGGGCAACGTATTAGTCAAAAAAAACACAGGCGCTAAGACGCCGGATTTGAGCCAGACAGTGATTCAGGACAGCGGGGCGATGGTGGTTCGATTCGATATTAGCGGCGAAGTCTTCACCACTGCGGACAAAAAGAGACCCCAACTCAATCGGGGCTGTCGGCTCGGGGTTTTACGCGGAGGCCTTTGCAGCAGTTGCTCCCTTTGAGCCGCAGTTGCAGCCAAAGCCACAGACGCGGCAAGAGCGTACAGAGCTGGGTAAGAAACTTGCCGCAAGAGAGCCGAACTTGATGTATCCGCTCAATATAGCGCAACTGGGCGAGGTCGCACCTAAGCTGGAGTGGGACGAGCAAACCAAGACGGGCATGGTGCTGGGCAGATTCTATCTATGGCAAAAACTGGATGAAGAAGGAGGTCTGCTCGAACTGCAGGCGGATAACGCCGTAGTATTTGGCTCGGCTCGGCAGCGGCCGTCGGGTCAGCGGATATCGGGACTCCAGGACGTTCTGTCCGGCGGCGCCGCAGGAGCAATCTACCTATCCGGCGATGTAATAATGACCGAAGGGCAGCGAACGATTCGAGCCGACCAGATATATTACGATTTTGAGGGAAAGAAAGCCCTGGCGTTAAACGCAGTGATGCGAACTTTCGATATTAACCGCGGTATCCCGCTCTACGTCAGAGCAGCCAGGTTGAGGCAGATGGCGCAAAACCGCTTTGCCGCCGAGAATATCACCTTGACAACCAGCGAATTTTTCCTGCCTCAGATTTCGCTCAGCGCTTCAAGGATAATTATCGCAGATACGACATCCGTTGACCAGCAGCAGGGTGGACTCTCCGACAGGAGTTTCGATGCGCAGATTGAAGATGTGCGGTTCAAGATGTACGACCGGACGTATTTTTACTGGCCGTCGGTGCGAGGCAGTATGCTGCGGCCCGATGTGCCGCTTAAGAGTGTGCATGCCGGCCACGATAGCTCCTTCGGCACGTCGGTCGAGACGCAATGGTATCTAGCCAGGCTGCTTGGATTGCAGGAGCCAAACGGCACCGAAAGCACTATGGGAGTTGATTACTACGACAAACGCGGTCTGGGCAGCGGCATTGAGCTCAATTACGTGAGAGAGAAGTATTTCGGCAGGCTTTTGGGCTACATAATCGACGATCACGGAGAGGATAGACTCGGCAGAATCGACAGCCGCAAGAACCTTGAGCCGCCGCACGAGCTTCGCGGGCGATTTAAGTTCCAGCATCGGCAATTTCTGCCCTACAACTGGCAGCTCACGACCGAGGCCGGCTACACCTCCGACAGGAACTTTTTGGAGCAGTATTACCGCCACGAATTTAACGCCGATAAAGAGCAGGAGACACTTGTCCACGCCAAGCGTCTGGAGGACAACTGGGCGATTTCTCTGCTGGGCAAATGGCGGCTGAACGACTTCGCTGATACGCTGGAAGAATTGCCCAGCGCCGAGTTTCACTGGATGGGCCAGTCACTCTGGGATGACAGGCTTACGCTGTATAGCGACAACCAGGTGAGCCGATTCCGCCAGCGCCTGGACAACGATGATTCTTCGCCCATCCTGCAGGATTTCTTTACGTTCGCCTCCACCAGAAATGAGCTGGATATGCCGATGGCCGTTGGCCAATCAAAGGTTGTGCCTTTTGTAGCGGGCACGTTGGGGTACGAGGACGGCAGCGGCTTCCGCACGGAAATTGACGGCGACCCGGCAAGCCCAGAAGACGAAGTCTGGGTCGGCGAGGCCGGCGTGCGAGTGTCAACGCCCGCCTATTGGAGGGTCTATCCGGATGTCGAGTCGCAGCTCTGGGATTTGAATAGGTTGCGGCACGTAATTCAGCCTCGGCTGACCGCGGTTGCGTATACCCAGAGCGATGCGGTGGTAGAGCAGCGCGACGCCCTGAATTTGGGCGTCTCCCAGCGATTGCAGACGAAACGAGGCCCGGCGGATAAGCTGCGGACAGTCGACTGGATGCGGCTGGATGTGGACTTTACGTGGGTAAATGATTCCGGCGACACATCGGCAGGGCCGGATCGCTTCATCTGGAACAGGCCGTATATACCGCTGGCCAATACCTACGGCAGGAGATTTGGTCAGGTCTTGCTGCCGCCTCAAGATAGGCGCAGCAGCAACATATTCGGACCCACGCGAAATTACATCGGCGCAGACTACCTCTGGCAGTTGGGCGATACCACCGCGGTACTTGCCGATTTGAACTTCGATATGCAGAGCGGCGTAGTTCAACAGTGTGACATCGGTTTTTCGCGCCGCTGTTGGCCCAACTTGAGTTATTATATAGGAAGTAGATACCTAAGGCGTCTCGATAATGGCTTGGGCGAGAAAGGCTCGAACGCCCTTACTTTTGCCGCGACGTATGAGCTTGACCCGCGGTATACTCTGGTCTTTTCGCAGCAGATGGATCTTGACTACGGCCTGAATATACGAAGTGATATAACGGTGATAAGACGTTATCACCGGCTGTACTTTGCGCTGACCTACAGCGCCGATGAATCGCTGAACCAGCACGCGGTGGTGTTCAGCATCTGGCCGCAGGGCGTGCCGGAGATGGCGATTGGGCCCAGCAGATATATGGCCCTGGGAACAGCGAACTAGAAACTAAAAACTAAAAACTGAAAACTAAAAAGGAGAATTACATGGCATTGGTCAATACCAGGAAAATGTTTGAGATGGCCTACAAAAACGGCTATGCAGTCGGTGCATTCAACGTGAACAATATGGAGATCACGCAGGGTATTATCAGCGCTGTCGCCCAGGAGAAGGCGCCGCTGATTCTGCAGGTCTCCAGAGGCGCACGCGAGTACGCCAGCATCAGCTACCTCAATGCAATTATCAACGTGGCTGTCGAAGAAAATCCGGACATTCCCATCGCCACAAATCTGGATCACGGCGATAATTTCGAGACCTGCAAGCAGTTCGTCGATGACGGCTTTACCTCCGTTATGATTGACGCATCAAAGCTGCCGCTCAAGGAGAACATCGCGATAACCAAGAAGGTTGTCCAGTACGCGCACGCCAGAGACGTCTGCGTTGAAGCCGAGCTGGGCCAACTGGGCGGAATCGAGGATGATGTGGTCGGAGTCGATGACGTAAGAAAGCACCTTGCTGACCCCGACCAGGTGGTGGAGTTCGTGGAAAAGAGCGGCTGCGATTCGCTGGCGGTGGCCTGCGGGACCAGCCACGGCGCTTACAAGTTCAAGACTGAGCCTAAGTTGGCTTTCGACGTTATACAGGAGATAGCCGACAGGCTGCCGGGATTTCCGCTTGTGATGCACGGCTCAAGCAGCGTGCTGAGAGAGTTCGTCGATCTTATAAACAAGTACGGCGGCAATATGCCCAACGCAATGGGCGTACCGGAAGAGTCCGTTAGCAGGGCGGCAAAGATGGCGATGTGCAAGGTCAATATAGATACGGATTTGCGGCTGGCACTGACGGCTAAAATCAGGCAGGTTTTTGCCGAAAAGCCGGGTGAATTCGACCCACGCAAATACCTCGGCCCCGGTAGAGACGCCATCACGGCGATGGTTAAACATAAACTGCACGTCTTAGGCTGTGCCGGCAAAGCAGCCGAGTGCAGTTAGAATTGTCAATCTATGATTTTCAATTGAAAATTATGAGGAGGCAGAGTTTTGCTGTCAGAGAAATTTAGAACGAGAAATTCGAGATTCCAGGCGAGGTGGCTTTGTGTCCTGGCGCTACTGTGCTGGTCTGTCGGTTATGGCCTCTCGGCTCGACCGGCTCTGCGCGAAATTTCAAAGTCCAAATTAACTGAACCCAACGCTGGGGGGGCTGCGGCAGCGTCGGCTCAGTCCGGACCAGTCGAAACGGCCTGCGAACTGATCTATCACGGCAAATTCGACGCCGCTGCCGAGCAGATAGAGCAGTCCGACAGGACGGTAGTTCCGCAGCTTGGCCAATTGGCCGAGCTCATCCGGCAGTATAAGGACATAGCTAAACAACGTCAGTCTGCCCGCGAATCTGCGTATCAACAGCAGTTGGCTGAACTACAAAAACGCCAGGCACCCCTGCTTTCGCAGGGGCAAGCTCGGCCTCGCGCAAGCGCGGGCACAACCGATGTGAACGATACGAACGATGTCCCCTCGGCGCCGCTCGGGGCAGGCAACGACGTGAACGATACGGTTAGCGTGCTGTCGGTTATCGCCAAAGCCAGTGAATTCGCAAGCCAGGGTCAGAGAGAGCACCTGTTTGCGGACGCATTTGTAAAGCAAACCATCCAGAAGGCAATAGATAAGGCTGCTGATTTTGAATTGCAGGGCAAATCGCTTGACGCGTACATAAATTGTTATAGCTGGCTCAAGGCCATCGACCCGAACAATAAAGCCTACTCGGATTACGGCGAGCAACTGCTGGATAAGGCCACCATCGTAGCCTCCCTTCAGGATAGTCCCTGCGAGACCCGCGACGAGCGCTACAAGGGCGTAGAAAAAAGAGATGTTCACCTGGGCAATTGACGTTCTCAGCGGCCATTACGTCAGAAGAACTATCGACTATAGCAACATGGCAAAGCAAGCCATCAGGCAGTGCAAATTGTTGGCCGAGGTGATGCCGACCGCCTTTTCGCCGAAGGTTAAGAGCCAAAGCTCGGAAAGCTCGTTTTCACCGCCCGACGCCAATCAACTGACCGCGTGGTCCGCGGGCCTGGCGGCGATATCAGACCAGATCGAGCAGTCGGCTACCGGGCTAAAAAAAGATGAGCTCACAGATGTTTTTGAAAAGGTCCTGGCACTTAATAAAACAACTTTGGAATTATCTCCGTCCGCGCTTGTCGCACAGTTTACAGAGGCGGCACTATCCGCGCTCGATCCCTACACGGTTATGGTTTGGCCCAGGCAGGTGCAGGAGTTCGAGAAGAGCATGACCAACGAGTTTACCGGCATCGGCATAGAAATCTCCAGATCCAAGGGGCTATTGACCGTGGCAAGTCTGCTGCAGGATACCCCGGCGTACAAGGCGGGTCTCGATGCCGGCGACGTAATCGTAGCGGTGGACGGAGTCCAGACAAAGGATATGACTCTGCTCTGCGCGGTTCGCAAGATTACCGGCCCTGCCGACACCAAGGTAACGCTGACGATAAAGCGTGCGGGGCAAGAGAAAACCACAGACATTGTCATAACCAGAGGCAAGATAACCGTTCCCACGCTTCGAGGCTGGAACCGGACCGAGACAGGCAAATGGCTTTATATGATTGACGAGCCAAACCGAATCGGCTACGTCCGCGTTACGGGCTTTTCCTCAGAAACCGCTTCGGAGCTTGAACAAGTCCTCAAAGACCTGGAATCGCAGGGCCTGAAGGCCCTGATTCTCGATCTGCGATTTAATACCGGCGGCCTACTTAATAGCGCGATTGACGTCTCGGACAAATTTCTAAAAGAGGGAGCGATAGTCACCACCCGTTCCCCATACGCCGGCGTACTAACATACGCAAAGGCACAGGAAAAAGGTACGCACCCGAACTACCCGATGGTCATACTCATAAATTACAGCTCCGCCAGCGCTTCGGAAATTGTGGCAGGGGCGTTGGCAGACAAAACGCATAATCGGGCGGTTCTGGTAGGCGACAGAACCCACGGCAAAGGCAGCGTGCAGGGAATAACGCACTATCCCCGCGGCCCTGCCCAGCTAAAATACACAATGGCACATTATCATTTGCCTTCCGACCAGAGAGTTAAGAGCCGTGAAGAAACGGAAAAGCAAGGCAAAAAAGACTGGGGCATCGGCCCGGACGTTGAAATCGAACTGACAAGCGATGAGCTTAAGAAGATGCTCGACATCCAGCGGGAAAATGACGTGCTGGTTCAAGCCGGCCGCGACCCCAATAGCACTTCGCTGAATAGACATTCAGCCCAAGAAACCGTGGCGGGCGACCCACAACTGGCGGTTGGAATGCTGATTATCAAAACCAAACTGATTGAGGCCCAAGCCCTGGGCTTGGCCAAAACCGAGACTCGCCCGGCAGGTGCAAAGGCCCTTTGATTTTGCAGGTGTATCGCTTTGGCAAATGCACAAGATTCAGACCGATTTGAACGACAAAGACAGGAAAAACTTTCGCAGATCAGGCACTTGGGTATCGACCCTTACGGCCAAAGATACGAAGGGGCTGAGCCGGCCGCAAACATCAAGCTCAGATTTAAGGATGGCGATGACACTCAAAAGGCAAAATGTGCCGGCAGAATTGTCCTGCTGCGGGACATCGGAAAGCTGATCTTTATCACTTTGCGAGACTCCAGCGGCACTATCCAGTTGGGCGCCAGTACGAGTCTGCTGCCGCGAGATGCCTCAGATTGGCAACTGGCCAAATTGCTTGAGCTGGGCGACGTAATCGGGGCGTCCGGCCGATTGGGAAAAACCAAAACGGGCGAAATAACCGTATGGGTGGAAACTCTTACGCTTCTTGCTAAGTGTCTCGAGCAGCCACCCGAAAAGTTTCACGGTCTGGCAGATGTCGACCTGCGCTATCGCCAAAGGTTCGTAGACCTCTGGGCTAATCCCGAAGTTATGGAGCGCTTCAAAAAACGCAGCGCCGTCGTAGCCACGATTCGTGAATTTTTGCAGAGCCGAGGCTTTTTAGAGGTCGAGACGCCGATGATGCAGCAGCAGCCGGGCGGAGCAGCGGCAAAGCCGTTCGTCACCCATCACAATACCCTGGATTTGGACCTATTTTTGCGGATTGCGCCGGAGCTATTTCTAAAAAGACTGCTGGTCGGCGGGATGGAAAAGGTCTTCGAGATAAACCGGAACTTCCGCAACGAAGGATTGAGCAGGTATCACAATCCGGAATTTACGATGCTCGAATTGTACCAGGCTTACGCCGATTACAATGTGATGATGGATTTGACCGAGGAGCTTATCTGCCTGCTGGTCGCAAAATTCTGCCCGAGCAATCAGATACAATTCGGCGATATGAAGGTGGACTTCGCCCGACCCTGGCGGCGGATTCGATACGCGGAGCTCATAACAGAGCATACCGGCTGTGAAATTGATGATACCGCTGCTCTGCGAAAAAAGGCCGCCCAGCTTGATATAAATGAAGCGGTCATGGACGATGTCGTGGTTGTTGATGCGCTGTTCCAGGCTGCCGTTGAGGATAAACTCGTTGCCCCAACTTTTGTGATTGATTATCCGGCGGCGCTATGCCCGCTGACTAAGCGAAAAGAAGACGACCCTAAATACGCTGAGCGGTTTGAGCTGTATGTGGCCCAGATGGAGCTGGCTAATGCGTACACCGAGCTAAACGACCCTGCCCAGCAGTACGAGAACTTCCTCATCCAACTGCGCGGGCAGGAAGACTCAATGGCCAGGATGGACAGGGATTTTATAACGGCGCTGAAGTACGGTATGCCGCCCGCCGGAGGGCTGGGCATTGGCATCGACCGATTGATTATGGTCTTAACCGGCGCCCTGAGTATCCGTGACGTCATACTATTCCCACTTCTAAGGCCTATACAAGAACCCCCAGTTAAAACTGGGGGCTAAATATTAACGACGATAATGCTGAAATTATTCTTCTGGCTGCGATACCTGCGTAAGAGAAAAATCGTATTCTTGAGTGTTGCCGCGGTTGCCCTATCGACGGCGTTATTGATAGTTGTTGCCAGTCTCTTCAACGGTTTTATTCATGCCTTTGAGCAGGCCGCAGTCGATACTATCGGCGACGTTGTTCTGGCGGCACCCACAAGATTCGCAAAATATCCGCTCCTTATCGAACGCCTCGAGCAAATAAGCGCGGTAAAGGCAGCAACCGCGACTTTGTCCGCGCCGGGCCTGATACATCTGGGTAAAGGCAACGTGCGAGTCGTAGAAATCTGGGGGATCGAGCCGGCTTCAAGAGCGAGGGTGACAAACTATAAACAGTCGCTGCTAAAACAGAAAGATTCGCCAGGCGAGCCCCGTTTTGAATTTGCCGGCTCTTCGGAAAAAACACAAGGTTTTGTCGGAATCGGCGTGTTGACCGAGCCTGATGAGGCGACCGACCAGTATGATCTTGGCGTGGTCGAGAGTATGATCGGCAAGGATGTTGTTGTTACTACGGGCACGGTAACGGACGCCGGCGCCGCCGATGACTCTGCCGCGATACCACCGATAACCAGAAGGGTCGTTATATTTACGATTGCCGATGTCGTTTTTACGGGAGTCTACGATCTGGATAAGAGTGTGGTGTTCCTGCCCATAAAAAAGTTGCAGAAGGAATTGCATCCCGATGAAGACAGCCAGATGGCCGACCACATCCAGATCAAACTCAAAAATGATGGGGATGTAGAGACAGCCCTGGCGGAGATTCGCGGCCTATGGCAGGTTTTCGCCGCTGAGCAGCTCGGCTGGGGCCCATATATGGTAGCTCAGACGACCATCGCGACCGCCCAACAAATGCAGCGCCAATATGTTGTCGAGCTATACAAGCAGATGGGGCTGCTGCTGGTGATATTTGGCGTGGTAAGTTTCAGCGTGGTGGTGCTGATATTCTGCATATTCTATATGATCGCCAGGCTTAAGCAGAGGGACGTTGCCATAATGAAAAGTTGCGGGGCGGCAAGCAGCTCAGTGGCGCTGATCTTCGTGGGCTTCGGCTGTTGCGTCGGAATAATCGGGTCGGGCCTCGGCGCCGCACTGGGATATCTGATCACCAAGAACATAAATGCAATCGAGAACTGGATAAGAATATTGTTTGGACTCAAATTGTGGAAGAGCAGCGTATATATGTTCAGTAAGATTCCCAATGACGTTGACTGGGCGTCGGCCTTGCTGATTATGTTCTTTGCCGTTGTTGCTGCGACGATAGGGACATTGATTCCGGCGATAGTCGCCGCCAGAACACGGCCGGTCGAAATCCTGCGATATGAATAATAATGTTGGTAACCGTTCACGGCGGTAAATCAGCATTTTTATGTCATTGCGAGGCCGTTAGGCCGAAGCAATCTCAGAAGCGAGCGATTTTAGATTGCTTCGCTTCGCTCGCAATGACAAAAATGCGGTTTTTCCGTGAACGCTTACTAATAATGTTGTTTTGAACATTTGAATTTCGCTATTGTTTAGAATTTAGATATTAGGATTTAGGATTTTCCCACTGAGCTATGTACAAAATCGTCTTGGCATCGAGGTATTTAGTAAAGCGGCGCATCACATATTTCGCCGTGCTGGCGGTCGCTCTTTGCGTTTTTATTGTTGTGGTGGTAATGACTGTAATGACCGGCCTTGTGGGCGGTTTCAAGCAGAAAAATCATAGTTTCACAGGCGACTGCGTTGTCGGCACCGAGTCGCTGGTGGGCTTTGCATATTATGAAGAATTCGGCAAGATGCTGGAAAAAACGGATTTTGTGCAGGGCGTTTCACCGATAATAAAAAGCTTTGCGCTGGTAACTCCCGCCGGCATACAGCGAAACTATGCCCTTGAGATTATGGGCGTTGATCCCACTAAACACAGCAAAGCTACTGATTTTGGCAATAGTCTGTACTATAGTAAAGACAATGTGTCCGAGGCATTTAAGCCGGTTTATGATCCGAATCTTCCCGGCTGTATATTGGGGATCGACCTGGCTCTGGAACGTGACGCCAGAGGCAGGTATTCTTACGACGCGGTGCCCGGCAGAATTGCTCTTTCTGTAAGCTGCTTTCCTCTAACGGCAAAAGGCGCTCTGGCAAAGGCGGGCACAGGATTGGTCAACACGCAGACCTTTTACTATAGTGACAATTCACACAGCGGATTAGCCCGAGTAGACGGCCGGCTGATTTACCTGCCGTTCGAGCAGGCCCAGACGCTTTGCGGGATGGCTGGGCCGGATAAAGAGAGTCAGCGCCATCCATATAAAATTCAGGCCGGGCATCGGGCCACAGGCAGGATGTGAAAAAGTTGCATCGCTCTGGCAAAGCTTCAAACAACAAAAAGCCGGCGAAGACCAGGCGTATCTGCTTGACACAGTGACGGTGCAAAGCTGGAAAGAATACAGGCGTGCATACATCGCGGCGATGGAAAAAGAGCAGGCCATGATGACTCTAATGTTCGGCCTCGTGGGAATCACGACAGTTTTTATCGTCTTAGTGGTTTTTTACATGATTATCAGCCACAAAAGTAAAGACATAGGCATATTAAAGAGCGTTGGCGTCCCGAACGCGGGCATTGTTCAGTTGTTTGCGGGTTTTGCTTTCGTAGTTGGCCTTTTGGGTTCGGCGATTGGCACATTTTCAGGCTGGTTGTTTCTGTCAAAAATAAACCAGATAGAAAGCTGGCTATTTGAGCATATTCAATATCAACTTTGGGATAGGACAATCTACGCGATAGGCGATATTCCCAACCAGGTGGAATTTAAGGTCCTGGCAGTAATTATTTTTCGGCGATTGCTGCCTGCTTAGCCGGGGCACTAATACCAACTTGGCAGGCAACAAGATTAAGACCCGCCGAGACCCTCCAGGTGAGCCAATTATGACCAATGAGAACTTCATATTGAAGGCTGAGGTGCTTTACAAGGCGTATCGGATGGGCGCTACAAGAGTCCAGGTGCTAAAAGGAGTCGACCTGGCGGTCAGAAAAGGTGAATTTGTGGCCATAGTTGGTGCATCGGGCAGCGGCAAGAGTACGCTGCTGCACATATTAGGCGGCTTGGATAGGCCCGATAAGGGCGCGGTGAGCTTTGAAGGACGAGACCTCGGCAAAATAAGTGCCGGCGAGTTGAACCGGTATCGCAACAAAATGGTGGGTTTTGTTTTTCAGTTTTACCACTTATTGGACGAACTAAACGTTTTGGAGAATGTCTATCTGCCGACAATGGCCTCCAAGAGCATCGCCGGCTGGCTTGCGTGTCGCAGAGGGGCAAAGGACCGAGCCGGCCAGTTGCTTGCCGAGCTGGGTTTATCAGACCGGGCCAAGCACAAGCCGTATCAGCTCTCCGGCGGCGAAAGGCAGAGGGTCGCTATCGGCAGGGCTTTGATGAACGAGCCAAAATTACTTCTGGCCGACGAGCCGACAGGAAACCTTGACTCCGCCACGGGAAATGGTATCTTAGATACTCTTGAGAAACTGAATAGGGCCGGCCAGACAGTTGTGATGGTAACCCACGACCAGAGGATCGCGCAAAAGGCCGGGCGAATAATAACGTTAGTTGACGGCAAAGTTCGAGGTGGGTGAGGTGCGGCGTGCCGGGCAAAAAAAACACACGCACAGTAGGGGTATGAGACTATGGGACTGAAGATTTGGCTTGACGGCAAACTGGTTGATGAGGCGGATGCTAAGATATCGGTTTTCGACCACGGACTGCTGTATGGCGACGGCGTTTTTGAGGGCATCCGCGTCTATAACGGCAAAATATTTGAGCTGGAAGCCCACATAGACCGGCTTTATAAATCGGCTAAAGCGATTCGCCTTGCCGTGCCTATGAGCAGAGATAAGCTCATCGGCTCGGTCAAAGAAACCGTCCAGGCCAACAACGTTGTAGGCGGCTATGTTCGGCTGGTTGTAACCCGCGGCGCAGGGACTCTGGGGCTAAATCCTTTCGTCTGTGAGAACAGCACCGTATTTATAATAGCCGACAATATTCAGCTCTATCCGGAAGAATTTTACGAAAATGGGATGAAGGTAATAGCGCTACGACGGTCCGCAATCATCCTCTTGCGCTGCCGCCGCAGGTTAAGAGCCTGAACTATCTCAACAACATTCTGGCCAAGATCGAAGCGCTGGATAGTAACGTCGCCGAGGCGATCATGTACAATCACGAAGGCTATGTCGCCGAGGCGACCGGCGATAACGTCTTCATTGTGAAAGACGGAGTGATTTACACGCCGCCCGTCGAGGCCGGAGCATTATCGGGGATAACACGGGCAGTCGTTATCAGATTGGCCGGGCAAGAGAACCTTCAGGTCGTCGAAAGAAATCTCACCAAATTCGACCTGTATGTTTGCGACGAATTCTTTCTGACCGGAACGGCTGCCGAGGTTATAGGCGTCGTTGAGGTTGACGGCAGGGTTGTCGGCGACGGCAAGCCCGGACCCATTACGCGACTGCTGAGAAAAGAATTCTACAGCTACGCACACGGAAAGGAGAAGTAGCGCATAGCGGATAAATTCGAATATCGAATATGGAATTTCGAATTTTGCAACCGTTCACGCAGAAAATAAGGCGTTTTTTGTGTCATTGCGAGGCCTTCAGGCCGAAGCAATCTCAAAAACGAGCGATTTTAGATTGCTTCGCTTCGCTCGCAATGACGAAAATGTGGTTTTTCCGTGAACGCTTGCCGAATTTTTATCTGCTAGGGGCTGATCACTATGCAGTTGCCGCGTAGTAAGGTGCCTGCCTTTGGGCGCATTCAAGTCCGGTTGGATCAGGTCAGAGAGCTAATCAATCAGCAATTGACTACCCCGCCGCAAGACCAGGCACTCGGACAGTTGCTCGACTATATGAACGCCCGTAGCGGCAAAATGATACGCCCGGGACTGGTTCTGCTTTCGGCTGATGCGGTCGGAAAAATCACAGGCAAGCACATCCGCATCGCGGCGATTGTGGAGATTATTCACAACGCCACGCTCTTGCACGACGACGTCATAGACCAGGGCCAGCGGCGACGCGGTCTTGCCACGATAAACCACCTCTGGGGCAACGAATCCGCCGTGATACTGGGCGACTTTTTGCTCAGTCAGGTTTTCAAGATGTGCGCTGATCTTTCGCCCAAAATCGTCAGCATAATTGCTGCTACCGCCGCTCGAACCTGCCAAGGTGAGCTGCGGCAGATAATCCAAAGGCAGAACTGGCAGCTGAATGAGGCGGAATACATCGACATAATCACCGAGAAAAGTGCTCTTTTTCTTAGTAGTTGCTGCCGGCTGGGCGCCATTGTAGCAAAGGCAAAAAAGGCCCACGTTGAGTCGCTTGCCCGCTTCGGATTGAGCGCCGGAATTGCATTTCAAATCACCGATGATTTGCTGGACGTCGCCGGCGACGAAAACAAAACCGGCAAGACAGGCGGCAAGGACGCCGAGCGAAGTAAGCTAACTCTGGCTGTGATACATCTGCTGAAAGCTGTTGCCCCTAGCGAAAAGGCGACGGTCTACGATAAACTAAATGCGCCCGCCGGCAAGAATAGAGATGCTCTTGTTGAGATGCTGCGGTCTTATGGCAGCCTGGAATATGCGCACAATCTCGCGCAAGAGTACCTTGGCAAGGCCATACGGGAACTGGCAAGAATTCCCGAAAGCGATGCTAAGGAAGCCCTGATTGAGGCGGCCAAGTTTATGGCCAACAGAGCAGTTTAGCACCGGCTTGCCTGACGCCACCAATATCGGAGGCGCTGACCGAGCCCTACCTTTTATTGCAGGGCCCTGTTTAGAATTTGTACTTCAGACTTAGACTCGCCCAGGTTTCATCCCCGTTGGGATTGACCGTCTTTTCCATCGTTACCTGGTAATACAGAGCCGGGGTGAATGTAATGTTTTTGGCCAGGTCAATATCTGTGGAGATGCCGAACACAGCATTAGACCAATCCTGGTCAACATTTTGGCCGTAGGGGCCAACTCCGTCATTGTAAACCAGCTCTGCATGCAAATTCAATATGTGCTCCGGAATTTCGGGCACCAGACCTTTTATAGGTAAACCGTAATCGAGCATAAGGATGTGGAACCATCCCGAGGCACTTCCACTGGAGGAACGGCCTGTCGTCAGATCAAACTTGCGGGAAACCAAAGAATCGCTGCTGGAAGGCCACATCCTGGCAGCAACGTAGGTCGGAACCAAGCCCTTTACCGGAAAGAGCTTTGGCCAAGAGAAGATGCCATTCAGCTCTTGCAGGCCAAGTTCATCGGATTGCCATTCGGGAAAGTTATAGTATACCCAGCTAATCCTATAATCAGTAACATAAGGCTCATCGCGAAAAAGTCGGTTGTAATAGTATGCGCTATAGTCCCAACGTTCGAAATCTTCGAACCCACTGGAATTGGCCCTGTGCATCATGGTGCTGACGCCCAGGCCGGTGCCAAATAGGTCAAGGTCTATGGCTGCCTGAATCGCAGCCTTGTTATCATAAACCCGAAATCCACGCCAGAGGTACATACTCTGAAACGTGACATCTATCAGTCCATGCACCTCACCCTGCTGGGCCTGAACCAGGCCGAGCGTACTGAACAAGATGGCTGAAGTTAATAGAATTGCCCTGCTTTTCATGGTCGTCTCCCTAAAAACTTTCCTCAGGTCTTCCGAAAATGTCCCTGCACGCTCGCCAAGGATTCACATCTGGTAATGTGCCGTTCTCCTGGCTACTCGAAAAGTCTATCGAGTTACCACTGCAAGTCAAACAAAAAAGTATTGCCTGGATTTTTTTTGCACCTGCCAGGAGAATTTGGTCAAAGTCCCGCTGAATGTAAAACTGGGGCTGCGACCTTGACGCTCGCAGCCCGACGAATCTTTAATTTCTCTGCTGTGAATCCATCAAACTTTGTCAGTTATGGGACTGCCAGTGGGAACAACACGCCGGCGCCGACAAGCCACCCATCGCCGTAAATCTGAGCTTCAGCGTAGCAGGTGGCATTTTTCGGCAGGTTGCATCCTACGCCAACCCAGCCGCCAAACTCTGACTTCTCCTTCAGATCGAGCGTGCCCTTTGAAGGATAAGTTCCGGCGCCCTCTCCGGTAACGGTCTCGGTAGCGTCCAGATCGAGGTCACCATTTACGAAGAAGAAGCACGGCCCACCATAGATCCACCAGCCGTCCGCCTGGTAAGTTCCTCCGATGCCCAGTTGGAGCTGGTGCCAGCTAGCGTCAAATTCAGCGGTCATAGTGTCGTTAGCATCGTAGGCGAAAGTATCTTCGCCGCTACCAGGATTGAACCAAGTTAGTTGGCCTACTGCACCAAAGGTAAAAGGACCGCACTGACAGAAAGTTGCTCTGGTCCCGAAGCCCCAGGCAAAACCATAGCTGCCGTCGTAAGCCCACTTTTCGCCGCAACCCTCATCAGTGGCGGGCTTCACGTCGTCTTTGGCATCGGCTGCGCCCAGCGCACAAATACGTCCCAGTTCTCGCACAGACCATACGTCAGGCTGCCGAAGAACATGTTCGAGCGGAGGTCCTCAATCTTAAACCTCGCGTCGTCACTTACCCAACTTAAGTCGTAAAGAGAATTTATTTTGCCACAGGCCTTTAGGTCGACACTTTCGTGGGCATATTCGACATCGACCAGCCACTTGCCAGGCGCGGCTAAAGCCTTGGGAGGACCTAAAGGCCCGCCGGCAAAACTCACTGAGCAGAGCAACCCCACCACGACAACAATGGCCATCACCAGCCTTTTCTTGTCCATAGTCACTCCTTTCCAAAAAAGAGTCGTTTCGCAGACTCATTAACCTTCTGCCTGACGTAATTCCATTACATCCGCCGAACGCGCCGCCGTTTCGAGACGGGTATATGCACAGGGCACACACCGCGTTTTCATCGCAAAGTCTATATGGGGTGCGCGGTCAAATCAAGCAGATAAAGAAGTTTTTTTAGGATTTTTGGCTCCTGCGATGAAAAACAACTGACAGAAAATCTCTCTGTTTTCTGTAGAAAAGAAGGCTTCTGCAAAATTGCAGGTTAGGCATACTTTGACAGGAAAAAATAATTTCTGTTTTTTCCGTGTCCAACAGTAAGGTGTTCTCTGACAACTAGTCAATTGATTATTTAAGAAAATCAAAAACGGATTTCCTTAAATAATATATGCCTAACCTGCAATTTTGCAGAACTCACTGTAAAAAAGGGCTGATAGCCTCTGGCTAACAGCCCTCGAATAACAGTTACTTTTCTTGACTGGCCTCTTGATATTTACAGAGGCCCAAAAATGTCGCCGTGAGTTAGGGGATTGGAATTGCGCCGGTGATGCCAAAACCAAACTTACCAGCCTCACCGACAATGAGCTCGACGCCTACACGGGCATCGTCAACAGGCGGCTTCCACGCTAAACCAAAAACTGCAATAGCCGAGGCGTGTTTGACTTTCATAGAGCCGCTAGCACGCTCCTGGTAGACTGCGCTACTGTCATAGTACGCCGTGTAAGAGTAATCAACATCAAGGGTTCCCTGCATAGTCTGCCAGCCTAAACCGGCGTAGCCCTGAAGTGTGTCATTTATCTGGTAGGTTCCACCGAGGTAGGCTAAACCTTGCCACCAGCTAAGATCAGCGGTTGTCTTTTCAGTGTCTACGCCGTTGGAGTCTCCTTCCTCCCATGTTCCAGACCGCGTCTCGCTCCAGTCACCGGGATACGCGGCGCCAACCTGCATGCGTCCGCCAAAGGTCCAGGGTCCGCTACGGCAAATAGTGAAATTCGTACCAAGCTGCCATGCAAGTCCGTAACCAAAATCTGCTGAATCTTCGTCTGAGTCACCCCACCAAGACACATCGGCCTTGGCATCGGCTACACCCAAGCGGAGATATACATCCCAGTTCTCACAGAGGCCGTACTCGAGGCTGGCAAGGATCGTGTTGGTTTTGAAATCACCTAGCTTCACTTTATCCAGCGATGATCCGTCAGACTCCCAATCCCAATCGTTGGGGTCGGTCCCATTTGGCTCGGCAGACATCGATGACACGTCGCCGCAGCCCCAGAGGTCCATTTTCTCGTGGAAGTAGGCGATATCGAAGGCCCACTTCCCCGGCTCCAAGAGATTCATTGGAGGACCCAAAGGCCCGCCGGCAAAACTCACTGAACTGAGCAAACCCACCACGGCAACAACAACCAACAACAAACTTCTTTTCTCCATAAAGCACTCCTTTCCAAAAACATCGTTCCACAGAGTTCTTAACATCTTACCTGACATAGCCGCACTACATACATCAAAACTTCGGCTCTTCAAAGACACATATACGTAAATCCCATTCCCGCATTGAAAGTTTATAAGGGATGCCCACACAAATCAAGCAAGTAAAACAAGTTTTTTGAATTTTTTTTTCTACCAGTCTGAAACAGATTGAACACCGTAGAACGCGGGTGCATGTCATGTTTGTAGGTAAAGAGAGGTTATTTTATTGCCTATTATCACAATCCTTAATATTGAGTCGCCTTTTGTCACCTCGACCGAGGCCGCAAGGCCGAGCGGAGAGGTCTGCCTTCAAAGCAGATTCCTCCACTTCGGCCCCGTTTCTGTCTTCGACAGAAGACACGGGGGCTTCGGTCGGAATGACATACATTTCTGTTTGCAGATTTTACCAACAATCTTGACATGCACCCGTAGAACGCCGCGATGGAAATTAGTTTTCGACAATCTTGTCCAGCTTGAATATAATATGCCTGATGCGTCAAGATGGGACAAATAAAAAGCTGTTCCACCAACTCGAAAGGGCCAACATAGAATCGGCAGCCCCGTTAGCGGTTCGGATGAGACCGAGAAAACTCGCCGAATTTGTCGGACAAAGGCATTTCTTGGGGCCGATAAACTGCTGACAAGAAATGCTCGAAGCCGACAAACTCACCAGCTTGATATTCTACGGCCCGCCCGGCGTCGGCAAGACCTCGCTGGCAACGGTGATCGCCAATCACACCAAAGCCAAATTCCATTATCTTAGTGCTCCCGCAGCCAGCGTCAATGACATCCGTCAGGTAATTGCCGCAGGCCCAGAGACAGGCTCGCGACCACCGGAGTCCGAACCGTGCTATTTATCGATGACATCCATCGCTTCAACCGCGCTCAGCAGGATGTGTTGTTGGATGACGTTGAATCCGGAGTCTTGATCCTTATCGGCGCCACCACGGAGAATCCGTATTTTGCGGTCAATTCGCCGTTGATTTCTCGCAGCACCGTTTTTCATTTTGAGCCGCTCAGCCAAGAAGATATGCTGCAACTGCTGCAGGAGCCGCAATCAGCGATGTCGAACGCGAGCGACTGGGCAAATTAGATATCGAGGCGGACGAAAAGGCACTGGAATTTCTGCCAGCCGACATGTGAGGGCGATGCCCGAAAGGCATTGACGGCTCTGGAGGTGGGCGTGCTCTCTCAGGCGGCACGAAAACCAGAAGGGCAAAATAAAATTTAATCTGGAAATCGCAAAAGAGTCGATACAACAAAGGCGATTGCCTATGACCGCACAGGCGATACGCACTACGACCTGGCAAGCGCTTTGCAGAAAAGCATGCGCGGCTCAGACCCAGACGCGACGGTTTATTGGCTGGCCCGGATGATAGCCGGCGGGGAAGATACACGTTTTATTGCCCGCCGGATAGCGGTTTGTGCAGCCGAAGACGTTGGAAATGCCGACCCTATGGCGACAGTCCTGGCTGCGGCGGCGGTGCAGATTTCCGAGTTCGTGGGTCTGCCGGAGGCGCAACTGGCGCTTGCGCAGGCAGCGATATATGTCGCGTGTGCGCCGAAATCGAATGCCGCGGCTTGCGCTATATGGAAGGCAGTGGCTGATGTAAAATCGCAGCCGATAAAGCCCGTGCCCAAACATCTAAAAGACAGCCATTATCCGGCTGCAAAAAAGTTGGGCTACGGAGCGGACTACAAGTATCCGCACGATTATGAGGATGGGTTCGTGCCGCAGCAGTATTTTCCGGCGACAATGGGGCAAAAGTACTACGAGCCGAAAGAGATCGGCCACGAAAAAAATATCAGACATTATTTACAAAAGCTTCAAACACTGATAGAGAATAAGTAAGCGTTCACGCAGAAAATAAGGCGTTGTTTGTGTCATTGCGAGGCCTTTAGGCCGAAGCAATCTCAAAAACGGGCGATTTTAGATTGCTTCGCTTTGCTCGCAATGACATCAAAGCGCCGATTTACCGCCGTGAATGGTTACGAAGATAGTAAAGCGGTCGAAGAGGACGCCAAAAAGAGGGATCGCTAAATGGATAAGAGCCAGTTGCGCCGCGAGCTACAGAATCGCCTGCTTACCCTGCCGCCGGAAAAAAGGACTGAAAAAAGCCATAGAGCCTGCCAGAATTTAATCCGTACTTCGGAATTCCAACGTGCATCGACGGTGATGATGTATCTATCTCTGCCGCACGAGGTGGATACTTCCGAGGCCATACTTCACGCCTGGCAACTGGGTAAGACCGTTGTAGTGCCGAAGATTTCCTGGCAGCAGAGACACATGATACCGGTAACGATAAACTCGCTGGAGACCGAGTTTGAGACGGGCGTTTCGGGACTACGAAATCCGATAACCGGCGTGCCGATACCTTTCGAGGAGATCGACCTGGTCGTTGCGCCGGCGCTGGGATTCGACAGGAAGGGCAATCGGCTGGGCCGAGGCGGCTGCTACTACGACAGGTTTTTCGCCAATGAACAACTCAAGGCTCGGCGATGCGGCCTGGGATTTGCCGAGCAGGTAGTTGACTCCATACCAGTGACGGAGAGTGATGAGCCAGTGGATTTTTTGGTGACCGATGAAGAAGTTGTCTACTTTAGTCAAACTGACCGATTTTTCGATAAGGCGCCGGAGTTTATCCCGTACCTTGATACGGGGCAGGAATGACACGACGAATCGGTTGGTTTGAGTTACTCTACCAACAAGAGTTATGCAAAATGGAGATTAGGCACATATTATTTAAGGAAATCCGTTTCTTGATTTCCTTAAATAATCGAGCTAAGTAATTATCTATCAAGTAGTTAATGTTTGAAAAGGAAAAATATGACAACAAATTTTTCCTTTTCAAAGTGTGCCTAATCTCCATTTTGCAGAAGTTCAGTACCAACTGAGAAAGGATGTACCATGGCTCGTTTGCCTTTTGGACGCGGCAGGACACTATTTAAGGGCTGGAACCCAAACCTGATATACATCGTTGCAGTCCCCGCTGGCGGTGATTGCGGTCGTGGTTGTCGTATATGGTCTGCGTCCATTCGGCAGAAATGGCGACGCTAACCAGGTCTCCGGCGGGATCGATGCCCTGAATAGGTCTGCCCCGGTTGCTCCGCGACTGGCAGCGGAGCTAAAGACAGAGCCTAACTTGACCGGTGTCGCTCCGAGGCTCAGTACGGAATCCGACCCGAAAACCGCCGAGCTTATCGCGGAAGCCATGTTGTTGGCGAGTACAAAACCCGACAGCGTCATAGAGGCGCGGGACAAATTGAATCAGGTATTACCATTATGCAAGAGTCAGCAGCAGCGAGTCTCTGTTAAAGAACAGATTTCCAAGCTTGCGGATAAATGGCTGTTTAATAGAACAGTTCTGCCCGATGACAAGCTTTGTGTTAGTTATCAGGTCAGACGAGGTGAACAGCTTACAGGAATCGGCGAACAATTTAAAGTGCCGTACGAGATTCTAATGCAGATCAACGGCATTCACCGCCCCGAAGTCCTGCAGGCCGGACAGATAATGAAAGTCATCCACGGCCCGTTCCACGTCAAGATATCCCGTTCAGCCTTTAAGATGGACCTATATCTGCAGGATACCTTCGTTCGCAGCTTTCCGGTGGGCCTGGGAATGTCTGGCAGAGAGACTCCGACCGGCACCTGGCGGGTCAAGCCGGGCGGCAAATTGATTTCGCCCACCTGGACCGACCCCGATACGAAAAGAACATATAGAGCCAAAGACCCGGATTATCCGCTGGGCTCAAAGATGGATTGCGCTGGAAGGAATCGAAGGGGAGGCAAAGGACCGAACCGGCTTTGCCATACACGGCACGAAAGAGCCTGAGCAAATCGGCGCGGCCGGCTCGCGAGGATGCATCCGCCTGGACAACGGCGTCGCCGTGCTTATCTACAACCTATTAGTGCCGATTCACTCTACGGTAACGGTCGAAGAATAAAGTACTCGACCCGACCGATTCGTGGTGTCATTCCTGCCCTGTATCAAGGTAGTCTCCCCGGCAGATTTTGCTCAAATTTGGGCAGAAAGTTCGCAGCTTTCTCTTGAAATTGGGGCGGCTTATCTGGTATAAATAAATGTGATGAACTGTGCGGACTGACCTTTGTGGCCAAAGTTCAGTTATTGTACCTTTTTGAAGGAGGACTGTCATGTGCAAAAAAATGCTATGTTTAGTGCTCTTTGTTTTGCTGTTGGGGGTAGTCCAGGGGCAAGTGCTGGGTGCCGATTGGGATTGCGCTGCCTGGTGGGACGGGCGATATCCGACAAATTGGTTCCGCAGGAGGTAACTATAGCTATCCGAGATGGTCTGCAGGCTGCTGGCTACACGATTCTTGACTCCGACCAGCTGAAGACGTGGATGACCGCCCGTATCGCCGACAAGAAGTTGAGCGTGGTCGTGTTCTGTCGCGACATCGCACCGGACACAGTCATAGAGACGATGTCAGCTACGTGCACGCTTCGAAAGTATCTTGATGCGGGCGGCAAAATTATCTTTTATGCGGATATTCCTTTCTACAACCAGGGTCACAAGGATGGCAGCATGACCCTCTGGGCTGACGCCGGAGCGAACAACATATTGGGGATTGGCAACGTCGTGCTCTGGGACAGCAACACGCAGGTGACTATCACCCCTGCCGGTGTCAGGTGGGGGTTGACCGGAACGTGGGCGTCGATCAGACCGAATTCCGTTAGTGGCGTCACTGTTTTGGGTGCGGATGCCTCTGGAAATGCCGCTGCTTGGGTGAAGCATTATGTGACGGGCGACACGTACCGAGGATTTATTCGTATTTGGGACATTCCTTGTACGACAACCAGCCGACCCAGCATCGAGGACATTATCCGTCTGGCGGAGTACAAGGGGTACTTTAAGGCGTATGATCCCATTCCGGGTAATGGTCGCGCTGATGTGCTCACGCCGCTTCTACAGTGGACGCCCGGCGATAGTGCGGCCTTTCACGACGTCTACTTTGGCACAAATCCGACGCCTAGTCCGGCTGAGTTCATAATCCGCCAGGGCTGGCCTATGTACTGGCACGGCCCCGGCATTACGCCAGAGGTGACTTACTACTGGCGTATCGATGAGGTCGAAGCCGACGGGGTGACCATCCATACCGGCGACGTCTGGAGCTTTACCGCTGCTCCATCAAATGCCTTTAACCCAAATCCGGCCAATGGCGCCAAATGGATCGATATTGAAGCGGACCTTAGCTGGTCTGCGGGCGCCACCGGCGTTAAGCGCGATGTGTACTTGGGCACCGACCAGACCGCCGTCGCCAACGGCACGGGCGGCACATTGAAGGCCAGCCAGCAGACGAAAACAACCTACGATCCAGGAACGCTCGCAAAGGGCACCACTTACTACTGGAGGATCGATGAGTACGACTCCGGGGGCACTAAGTATCCGGGCAACGTCTGGAGCTTCAAGACGCTGCCGGATATACCGATTTCCGACCCTGATCTACTCTGCTGGTGGAAGCTCGATGAGGGCGAGGGTACTACGGTTATCGACTGGTCCGGGCATAACAATCATGGCAGATTCGTTGGTGACCCGCAGTGGGTAGCAGGCTATGACAGCGGCGCGGTCGATCTTGACGGAGGTGATGATTACGTCGATTTTGGCAGTATTGCTGGGCTGCCGGCCGGCACCGCCGCTCGTAGCATCTGCGGGTGGGGCAAGACCAATAACATTGCCGGCGGCTGGCGCTGGATTGCAGCTTATGGCTCACCCAACACCAGTCAGGCTATGTTCATCGGCTTAAACGGCGCCGACCTCTACGGCGGAGGCTACGGCGACGACGTCCTAGAGACCGGTTTCCGGGAGATCGGCGTCTGGCACCATATTTGCGTGACCTATGATGGAACCACAGCCAGATTGTACGCTGACGGCATCCAAGTTGACTCAGCAGCAAAGACCTGGAACTTGGTTCTCAGCCGTGTGCACATCGGACGGCAGGTTAATACCGCGGTTGAATTCTGGAATGGTTTGGTTGACGACGTTCGCATCTACAAAAAGGCGCTGACGCCGCAGGACATTAAGCAGGTTATGAGGGGCGACACAACACTCCCCTGGAATCCCAAGCCTGCCAACAAGTCGATAACGGATGTAGAACGGGCGGTGCCGCTTACCTGGTCGCCGGGCGAAAAGGCCGCCCAGCACGATGTCTACTTCGGCACCGACCAGGCCGCGGTGGATAATGCTACTACGGCTTCAACAGGCATATATCGAGGCAGACAGCCAGCCGCCAGCCACACTCCGCTGGAAGGCCTGCAGTGGGGCGGCGGGCCTTACTACTGGCGAATCGACGAGTACAATACCGACGGCACAATCAGCACCGGCAGACTCTGGAGCTTCACGGTGGCCGACTATCTCATCGTGGATGATTTTGAGGAATACACAGACGATGTCGGCAGCAGAATATTCCAAGCCTGGAAGGATGGATGGGGATACTCTGAGCCGTCACCCGGCTATCCCGGCAACGGCACCGGCTCAACCGTTGGCTACGGTCAGGCGCCCTTTGCCGAGCAGAGTACCGTTCATAGCGGCGGCCAGTCGATGCCGTTAGGTTACGACAATAGCGGCGCAGGCGGCAAAACGCGCTACTCAGAGACCTTCAGAGAGTGGGCCGCGCCAATGGATTGGACAAAACATAGCGTCAAAACTTTGACGCTGTATTTCTATGGCGATCCCAACAACGCCGCTGAGCAACTGTATGTGGCGCTGGAAGATAATGCCGCCCACATTAAGGTTGTGAACCATCCTAATCCAGAGGCGGTCCAGAAAAGCCCCTGGCAGGAGTGGAACATCGAGCTGACGCAATTCAGCGCTGCGGGCGTAAATCTGAAGGCTGTTAAGAAGATGTATATTGGCCTGGGCAGCCGAACCAGTCCGAAGGTCGGCGGCACGGGCACAATATACATCGACGACATCCGGGTGTATCGCACACGATGCGTTCCTTCGATGAGTAAGCCTGCTGCCGATATCGCCGAGCCGTACGACTGCAAGGTTGGCTATGAAGACCTTCGCACACTGGCAGAGGAGTGGCTGTTTGAGGCACAATTGCAGGATTGGCAGGAGTGCGCTGCCTACTGGGACGGGCGATATCCATTCGCCTGGGGTGGAGATGGCGCAGCGATGCGAGACGGCCTGGCAGCCGCCGGCTACACGATTCTCAACGCCGACCAGCTAAAGACGTGGATGAATGCTCGCATCGCCGACAAAAAGTTGAGTGTGGTCGTGTTCTGCCAGGATGTCGCACCGGATACTGTTTGCGAGACGTTGTCGGATACCTGCACGCTTCGAAGGTATCTCGATGCAGGCGGCAAGATTGTCTGGTACGCGGACTGGCCTTTCTACTACCAGGGCCACGCGGATGCTACCTCGACCACGTGGGGTAGTGCCGGAGCGAGCACCATATTGGGATTTAATGCATCTTCTGGTCCCAACGATTCCTACGACGTAGTGGTTTTCACATCTGCCGGGACCACTTGGGGCCTCACCACAACGTGGCAATCGCAGCGGCCAACGTCTCCAACCATTACGAGCAATCTTACGCCGCTGGCTACAACTACGCCGGAAGTGCAGCGGCGTGGGCGAAGCACTTTGTGCCTCGCAATAAGGCCCGAGGGTTCGTCCGTATCTGGGACACAACCGGGACGCCCCCCGTCGCGGACGTCATCAGTGTGGCGGAATCCAAGGGTGTTCTTGCGGCTGATCTCCGTCAGGACAACGTGATTAACTTCAAGGACTTTGCCGTATTGGCTGATTCCTGGCTTGAGGCCATTTTGTGGCCGTAATCAGGTCGTTCATTTTTCACCGTTCATAGTTCATCGATGAACAACGAACTATGAACTATGAATTTCGGGGCCTTCTGAGCGCGGCGAAGAACCTCGTCGGCGCCGGCGAGGCGCTTCGCCATTCGGCTCAGCGGGCCCTTGTTGTTTCTATACGGCGACGCCCTTATGGCTTTTGACATAAGGAAAAACTCCAAATACCCGTAGTTGACAATTGACAGTTGAAAATCGACAATTGAAAATTGGCTGGCTGGACGCAAGATGAAAATGCTTGGCAAAATAGTTATTGACACGGAGCGCTGCAAAGGCTGTGGCTTGTGCGTCACAGTGTGCCCAAAAGGCTGCATCATTATTTCTAAGCATTCCAACAAGTCCGGTTATTTCCCCGCCGAACCTGCCACGAGTGGGGTCGAGGGAGCTGTTAAAGCCGATTGTACCGGCTGCGCCATGTGCGCCATTATCTGCCCGGATGCGGTAATTGAAGTATATCGAGAGGACGACACGAACGGCAAATCAAGGAAGAAAAGTAGGCCAACCTTGATTAAGGAAAAACCGTGACTCAAAGGATTTAATGTAGTAGGGAAAATGGAATGGTTAAAATTGAAACTCTGCCGCCAAGACTGATGAGAAAAGGGTTAGGAGAAAGACTGCTTAAAATTTGTGAGGGCAATGACATCAGTTTTATGGCCATATTCGGCTCGTTTATCAGAGGAGAAGAAAACAGAAGAAGTGATATTGATATGGCAATAGAGTTTACAGATAAGACTCGCAAAAACCTTTTCGACTTAATCCATATAGAGGATGAATTGAGCAAGATATTTAGACGAAAGGTTGACCTTGGAATTTTTAGCGCGATAAACCCACACATAATAGAAGATGTAAAAAAACAGATGTTGGTTATCTATGAAAAAAGATAACGCGTATCTAAAAGATATACTTGATGCGATTTCTGACATAGAAGTGTTTGTCACAAACGTAGATGACGCGGAATTCTACAGGAATAAAGAAAAGAAATACGCGGTAGTCAGAGCGCTCGAAGTAATTGGTGAGGCGGCAAAAAATTTAAGCAAAGAATTGAGGGCAAAACATAAAGAAATCCCTTGGAAAGATATTGCCGGCATGAGAGATAAATTAATCCACGGCTATTTTGGCATAAAATGGGAACTGGTTTGGGAAACAGTTAAAAATAAGATTCCTGAACTCAAAGGCCGGCTCTTAAAAATATCGCCAGAACAGAATGGATAATAAAGACTATGCGTTCCCCATCGCGAAGTTGGAACTCTTAAAAATGCCCAATCGCGTCAGACATAGTCACACAACCCTCAGATTCGTTAGTGACTAAGGTATGAATGAACGTGTGTTAATGTGCGGCAATGAGGCTCTGGCGGAGGCCGCTATCATTGCCGGCTGCGATGCTTACTTCGGCTATCCGATCACCCCGCAAAACGAAATCACCGCCTATATGTCCAAAAGAATGCCCGAAGAAGGGCGTGTCTTTGTGCAGAGTGAAAGTGAATTGGCTGCGATAAATATGGTTTATGGCGCAGCAGCCACAGGCAAGCGGGCGATGACCAGCTCATCCAGTCCGGGCATCAGTCTGATGCAGGAGGGGATGAGCTATCTGGCAGGCGCTGAGCTGCCGGCGGTGGTCGTTAACGTTATGCGGGGCGGGCCGGGCCTGGGTAATATCGCGCCGTCTCAGGGCGACTATTTTCAGGCTACTCGCGGCGGCGGACACGGCGACTACCGGACTATCGTGCTGGGTCCATGGAGCGTGCAGGAGCTGGTCGATTGTATGCCCCTGGCATTCGACCTGGCCGATCAGTATCGAATGACAGTTCTCATTCTGGCTGACGGAATCTTAGGCCAGATGATGGAGCCGATAGTACTTGCAGAAAAAACCGCGACGAAAATTGCCCGCCAAAGGATTGGGCTTTGACTGGGGCCAAAAATAGGCCGCAAAACATCATCCGCTCGTTGTGGCTGCAGGAAGGAGTGCTGGAACAGCTCAATTATAAGCTCCAGGCCAAATACCGAGCAGATGCAGAAAAACGAAATTATTTGCGAACAATACGCCGTCGAAGACGCAGAAATTGTAGTGGTTGCTTATGGCATCGCAGCCAGAATCGTACGCGGCGCGGTTGCCAAGGCAAGACAGGAAGGAATCCGGGCCGGCTGGATTCGTCCCGTGACGTTGTGGCCTTTTCCAGCCGAGCAAATCGGTAAAGCCGCCGATGAATTTCGGATGTTTTTGGTTGTAGAAATGAGCTGTGGCCAAATGGTCGAGGACGTCAAATTGGCCATCGCCGGCAAAGCACCGGTAGTATTCTATGGCCGGCCAGGCGGCGGCGTGCCGACCGTCGAGGAAATTCTGGATAAAATCAGGCAACTTACGATGCCTGCAAAGAGGTGATACAAGTGAAAACGGTATTTAGGCGAACGCCAAGTCTGAAGGATTGCCCGACGCATTATTGCCCAGGATGTGGGCACGGCATTGCACATCGGCTGATAGCTGAGACCATCGACGAGCTGGGTATACGCGACCGCACCATCGGCATAGCGCCGGTGGGATGTGCGGTGCTGGCGTATAATTACCTCGATGTCGATATGGTGGAGGTGGCACACGGCAGGGCGCCGGCAGTCGCAACCGGGATGAAAAGGACGAATCCGGACAAAATAATATTCTCATACCAGGGCGACGGCGACCTTGCCGCCATCGGAACAGCGGAAATAATTCACGCTGCTCATAGAGCCGAGCAAATAACGGTAATCTTTATCAATAATGCCGTCTTTGGTATGACGGGCGGGCAAATGGCGCCGACCACGGTTTTGGGCAGGTTACAGCCACCACGCAGCAGGGCCGCGACGCCCACAGCCAGGGCTATCCGCTGCAAGTATGCGAGTTGTTGGCAGTGCTGCCGGGTGCGATCTACGTAGAGCGCTGTGCGCTGAGCAATGTGGCGCAAATCCGTCAGGCAAAAAAGGCCGTCAAACACGCTCTCGAATTGCAGGCGGCCGGAGCTGCGGGCCTGTCGTTAGTTGAGCTGCTTTCGCCCTGCCCAACCTATTGGCATACGAGCCCCGCCAAAGCGATGGAATGGATCGAAACAGAAATGACAAAAATCTTCCCGTTGGGTCGTTTGAGGGATGTGACGGATAAACTGTGACCCGTATGCCGTGATCGCCGGCCGAGATACGAGATGAAAAATACAAGAGACAAGTTTTATGAAGAAGTAGTTATAGCCGGCTTCGGCGGACAGGGAATAATACTGGCTGGGAGATTGCTGGCCCAGACGGCTATGAAAGCCGGCAAAGAAGTTACCTATATGCCCTCCTACGGCGCAGAAGTTCGCGGCGGCACGGCTAATTGTATGGTCATTATCGCAGACGAGCCTATCGCCTGCCCGGTAGTTGGCAGTCCCGATTCACTCATCGCAATGAACAAGGCGTCGCTGGAGAAATTCGGTCCACATATCAAAAACGGCGGCCTACTGGTAATGAATAGCTCTCTGATCGACGATGAGCCGAAGCTGGATGACATAGTCGAGATACTAAAAGTGCCGGCTGACGAAATAGCAGTTCAGTTGGGCAATGCCAAGGTCGCCAACATGGTGGCCTTGGGCGCATATCTGAGCAAACGCGGTCACCTCACCGCCGATGCGGCTGCCGACGCTTTGCCCGATGTGCTTGCTGAGCGATACCATAAGACAATTCCGATCAATACCGAAGCCCTGCGTCGCGGCGCCCAGTTCGCTCAAAATCATGGCCGGTAGGACTCACGCCGGCCCGAAAAAGACCTTGCCCGGCTAACCGCCATAGGTTATAATGCGGTCTGGATGAGCAAAAGTATTTGTAACCATTCACACAGAAAATAAGGCGTTTTCTGTGTCATTGCGAGGCCTTTAGGCCGAAGCAATCTCAAAAACGAGCGGTTTTAGATTGCTTCGCTTCGCTCGCAATGACGAAAATAGGCCTTTTCCGTGAACGCTTTTAAGTATTTTCGAGAATGGAAAGGCAAAAATGACAAAACAAATAAATAACAGAAAACCCAGAGCGATTTGCAGCTTCTGCGGCAGATCGGGCAGCCAGGCTGATACACTCATAGAAGGGCCAAACAGGGTCTTTATTTGTCCGGAATGTGTGGATTTGTGCCATAATATTGTCCGGCAGAACCGCAAGCAGGCCGGCAGAAAAATCAGCCAGCGCAAAGATATGCCCCCGCCCCGGGAGATAAAAGAATATCTGGACCAGTACGTGATTGGGCAGGAGCACGCCAAGAAGTATCTGTCGGTTGCGGTGCACAATCACTACAAACGCCTTCTGCACAGCGATGTCGGGGACAGCGATGTCGAGATAGACAAATCCAACGTTCTTTTGATCGGCCCGACCGGCACGGGCAAGACGCTGCTGGCCCGCACCCTCGCCCGGATGTTGGAGGTGCCGTTTGCAATATGTGATGCTACCACCGTTACCGAGGCCGGCTATGTCGGCGAGGATGTCGAGAACTTTCTGCTGCGGCTGCTTCAAAACGCCGACTTCGACCTGGAGGCCGCCCAGCGGGGCATCGTCTACGTCGATGAAATTGACAAGATCGGCAAAACTTACCAGAACATTTCGATCACTCGAGATGTCTCCGGCGAAGGCGTGCAGCAGGCGCTTCTAAAGATGCTCGAAGGAACTATCTCGAATATTCCGCCGCAGGGCGGAAGAAAGCATCCGGAACAGACGTACATACAGATGGATACCACGCAAATACTTTTTATATGCGGCGGAACGTTTGTGGGCCTTGAAAACATCGTCAAGAAACGCCTGGGCAAAAAAATGATAGGTTTCGGCTCGGAATTATCCGGAAGGACCGATGAAAAGACCGAGTCAAACAATATATTGCAGCAGGTCATACCCGAAGACATTATCGAATTCGGAATGATTCCCGAATTTGTCGGGCGTATGCCGGTCATTACTGTTCTGTCGCCTCTGGATGAAAATGCGCTTATCGACATCCTGACCAAGCCCAAGAACGCCCTTGTCAGGCAATACCAGAGGTTCTTCGAGATGGAAAATGCCGAGCTGGACTTCACAGATGACGCCTTACACGCGTTGGCGCAGAAGGCGCTGAAGCACGATACCGGTGCCAGGGCGCTGCGTTCGATTGCCGAGCAGTTGATGGTCGACTTGATGTACAAACTGCCGGAAGAGGCGAAGCCCGCCAGGTACGTAATTACCCGCGACATAGTCGAAGGCAGGGCTGGACTATTCGCGGCAAGGCAGATGGCAAAAAAAGAATCGGCGTGAAACCTCGCCGGCAAAGAGATGCGGTGCCAAACCTATCTTCGAGCCGGGTCGAGGGACATTTAGCCCCGGCTCATTTCTTTGACTGGCGTTCGCTCTTTTCGACCTGGCCGGTCATCGGCACAAACTGGACCGGCATGACGTTTTTCTGGCGCAGATTGCCTTTGCTGTCGTTGGTTATCAGCACCAGATACTGAAACCCAAAGCGGCCTTCCACGGGCAGGATCATTCTGCCGCCCGGCTTTAATTGCTCGATCAGCGGCGGGGGGATGCGCCCGGCGGCAGCGGTGCCGATGACGGCGTCGAATGGGGCCTTTCGGGCCAGCCAAGATAGCCGTCGCCTGCCCTGACAAATACGTTGCGGTAACCCAGCTCCTTTAGCTTCCTGGCGGCGGATTTTGCAAGCTCGTCGAGAATTTCGATTGTATAAACCTCCTGGGCGATCTCGGCGCAGACGGCGGCCTGGTAGCCTGAGCCGGTGCCGATCTCCAGGACCTTATCATTTGGATCGAGCTTCAATGCCTCGGTCATAAATGCCACGATGTATGGCTGGCTGATAGTCTGGCCCAGGCCGATCGGCAGGGGATGATCGTTATAGGCATAGTGCTGCTCGCCGGGCCGAACGAAAGCGTGCCGCGGTACTATTCGCATCGCCTTTAGAACGTTGGGGTCGTTCACGTCCCTTGCCTGGATTTGGTTGGCAACCATCCTGACTCGCTCTTCGATGCGCTGGCTAAAAGCCGGATGTTTATGTTCCGGACGTGGCGGTTTCCTATTGTTCGGGTCCTTTGCCTGCTGTTCAGACGGCTGGTTCGCATCCGCGGGCTTGGTCTGCGAAGCCAAACCCACAGGTGCCTCGGCGGCAGTTTTGATTACAACGATACCGACAAGTAATGCAACCAGCGTTAACAAAGAGAGAGACAAGTATATCCATTTTCTCGCCAGCTCTCGGTTATTTGCAAGCATCTCTTACACCGCCCCCTTTCTTAACTCGTATTGTTCCAGCAGTAGGTTTTCCGCACATCGACCAGCTATATGATAACGCGTGAGGCGATGAGAGCCAAGCTGATTTTCAAAGTGACGCCGCAATCCCTTGTGTCTTAACATGATTGAATATTTTGCTTGTCTTTGCCGATATCCTGAATGAGGGACAAGTGGTTATCCCATAAACGCTTAAACTCAGCAGACAAGACAATGCAGGGTCTTTATCCGGCTACTATATTGCCGAACATGCAAGGAGCGATTTTCCGAACGAAAAGGCACGCCGCTGTTCCGTATGAAGCTCCAGAAGAAAAAGGCCATTTTGAAGGCAGTCTTTGGTAGCGAAGCTCAGGTGCAAGTTGCGATAGAGAATTCGGCGGTCAGTAATATGATTAACACTTCTTCTGTGGAAAGGCACGACGGAACTGATCGTAACCGCAACGCCCGCAAGGTTCGCAAAACTTACTGTTTCTCTAAGGACTGGGATGTTCATAATGCCATGACTTATTATCACGATGTACAGCTATAATTTTTGTTGGCCGGTGCGGACACTTCGTTTGCAAGGCCAGGATGGACGATGGTTTTCAAGGACGCCTGCGATTGCTGCGGGCTTGAGCGACCATATTTGGCCTTTGAGCGAATGGCTGACTTATCCGGCTGTTCGATTAACATAAGACACAAAGCCGCAATGAGTTACGGGGCAAAATGTGTGGCGTAAGGGCAAAATCTTGAAAAAAATGCCCTTGCATGGAGGCTGACAGCCACTATAATTGTGATAAATGTGAGTTGACTCGAAATATGAGTCACGAATCCGCGGGTGTAGCTCAGTGGTAGAGCGCCACCTTGCCAAGGTGGATGTCGTGAGTTCGAATCTCATCACCCGCTGTATGGATTGTTTCACGGATGGGCACTGCCATCGCATTGTTTGCGTCGGCAGAGCAAATAGTACCGGCGAGGAACCGGCTAAGTAGTAGCGCGGCGCGGGTCGCCGGTATGCTGAGGTCCTGCATAGCCGCTATGCCGCGAGGTCACGCATCTGGCAGGCCAGGATCGAGAATTACGTCTAACCGGCTAAGGGAAGTTGTAACCCTGACGCCTTTTTTATTTAATGTTTCAGAGCTTTCAAAGCAAAAGCGTTCAGGAGCAGAGAAATGGCCGAAGAAGAACAAGCGACACTCGAAACTAAGAACGAGCAACCGCCGGCGACCGAAGACAAGCAAGAGTCCACCGGGCCCAAGAACATCGTCGCCATCGAACAAGCCGGGCCCTGCAAAAAAAAGGTCACCGTAGAAATACCCCAGCAAGCGATAAAGAACGCTACCGATAAGCAATACGATACTCTGCGCAAAGAAGCGCTCGTGCCCGGCTTTAGAAAAGGTCGAGCGCCGCGACGCCTTCTGGAAAAAAGATTCGGCAAAGAAACTGCAGAGCAAATCAAGCTCAAACTGCTCATCGAGGCCAGCGACTCAGCCATAAAAGACAACAAGCTGGACATACTCGGCGAACCGACCATCGACCACGAAAAAGTAGAGCTGCCGGAGGCCGGCCCACTAAAATTCGACTTTCAGGTGGACGTCAGGCCGGTGATTACCCTGCCGCCGCTCGAAAGCATCCCCGTAACCAGGGCAAAACTTGAAGTTACGGACGAGCAAGTCGACCGGGAAATCGAGCAATGCGAAGGTTCTCGGGCGTATGGACGCCGCGGGAAGACCGGAGACATCCAGCTCGATGACCAGATAATAGCCGACGTGGTTCTCAAGGCTGCGGAGCCGAGAAAGAAGAGCAGCTTGATAATATCGAAGTATATGTCAGGCACAACGGCTTTGTCGCAGCCGTCCCGGTGGAGAAACTTGACGAGATTCTCGTGGGCGCCAGGCCGCAAGACGTCAGAGAAACCTGCTGTCGAAGTGCCCCGAAAACATATTTCAGAGAGCAATATCGCGGCAAAAAGGTCGATGTCCGCATTACCGTAAAAGAGATTAAGTGGCTCAAACCTGCGGAGCTCGACGAGAATTTCCTCAAAAGGTATAAGGTCGCCAATGAAGCTGAACTTCGGGACAAGCTCCGCGATAGGTTGCACAGCCAATTAGAGCAGCAATCCAGAGCCGACATGACCGAGCAGATTTACAAATATCTGCGTGACACGACCGATTTCGACCTGCCTCTGGACATCGTCGGCGAACACTCGCTTACCCTGCTGCAGAGACAGTATGGAAACCTGCTGATGCGAGGCCTGACGCGGCGAACAGATTGAAGAGCACATGGAGCGCCTGCGAGCAAGCAGCGAGCAGCAGGCCAAGGAGCAGCTCAAAACGTTCTTTATTATGGATGAAGTTGCAAAAAAGCTCGGCATCGAAGTTAGCGAAGAAGAGATTAACGGCCATATTGCTCAATTAGCCATTCAGCAAGGCCAGCGTCCCGAAAGGATGAGAGAGCAAATGGTTCGTGAGGGCTTATTGGCACAGTTCACGTTACAGGTACGCGAAAATAAGTGTATCGCTAAGCTTTTGGAGTCGGCGAGAATAACCGAGACAGAGCCGCTAGCCCAGCCGGAAGCCAAAGCCGCCAAAAAGCCAAAGCGAAAATCGGCTAAAGGAAAAGTCAAAGACCAAAAGAGTGAACCCGTTTCGCGGGAGTCCGAAGAATAGCCAATTCCGTAGCCAGTAAAGGGAAATAGCCAATGCGTATTGAACGCTCGAAAAACCGAGAGACACTGCCAACAGCTTCCAGATGTACGACCAGTACGGCCCATATCAGCGTTACCGCCAGATGAGCCTCGATGATATGCTGCTGGAGAACCGGATCGTTTTTCTGATCGGGGAAATATCCTACGCCAGGGCTGCTGAAGTCATTATGAAGATGCTGTATTTGGATAATCTCAAAAAGGGCACTGAAATCAGTCTATATATTAATTCGCCCGGCGGCAGTGTAGACGACACAATGGCTATTTACGATACAATATGCTTTGTTGGCTCTCCTGTGGCAACCTATTGTATAGGCAGAGCCGAGTCCGGAGCCGCCCTGGTGCTGGCAGCCGGAACGAAAGGCAAGCGTTACGCCCTGCCGCACGCCAAGGTTATGCTGCATCAGCCCTGGGGCGGAGTTACCGGCCAGGCGGCGGACATCAAAATACAGGCTGAAGAAATCCTCAAAGCAAAAAAAATGATTCACGAAATCCTGGCAAAGCACACCGGCCAAGCGGTAGAGAAGATCGCCGCCGAGACCGAAAGGAATAGATATATGACCGCGGAAGAGGCGTGCCGGTACGGGCTTATAGACGAAGTCCTGCACGAAGAAGACAAAGCCAAAAGGAGCGAGAAAAAAGAAAAATAGAAAGTGTTCACGGAAAGGCCGCATTTTCGTCATTGCGAGCGAGCCCCCTCGCTTTCTTGCGAAAGCAAGAACGGGGGCGAGCGCGGCAATCTCTGCTCTACAAAAGGTTGAGATTGCTTCGGCCTAAAGGCCTCGCAATGACACAAAAAACGCCTGACTTTCTGCGTGAACGGTTACGAAAAAAATCAAATATTTAGCCCCGCAATCCTTCGACGCGGCTCAGGACAGGTTTATTGCGGGGTTCTTCAATCGAGCAATAGGGGCGTTACAATGATTGTAAATGAGACTTTGGTGCCGATAGTAATCGAAAAAGGCGGCCGAACCGAGCGCGCGTACGATATTTACTCAAGACTACTGAAGGATCGGATAATCTTTCTCGGCGGCGTGCTGAACGATCAGACCGCCAACTTGATCATCGCCCAGATGCTGTTCTTGAGCAATGAGGACAATAAGAGTGACATCCACTTCTACATCAATTCCCCCGGCGGCTCGATCACGAGCGGCCTGGCAGTCTACGACACCATGCAGTTCTTGCGTTGCGACGTGGCGACTTATTGTGTAGGCCAGGCGGCAAGCATGGCAGCGGTGCTGCTGGCTGGGGGCAAATCCGGCAAACGGTTTTTGCTGGCAAATAATAGAATCCTTCTGCACCAGCCCTTGATCGCGGGAGTATTGGAAGGACCTGCCACCGACCTGGATATCGAAGTACAGGAAATACTTCGGCTGCGAACCCGCCTTTACGAGATATTAGCCAGGCACACCGGCCAAAGCCCGGAGAAAATCGAAAAGGATTGCGACCGAAATCTCTGGATGGATGCGCAGGAAGCAATAGATTACGGCCTGGCCGACCGAATCCTGCAAAAAGCCCCTGAGATAGTCAAGGCCGCAGACAAGGAGCAGCAAGAAGATGAACGAGAAGGCCAACGAAAAACTTAAAATCCAAAGCGCAAAACTGAAGAACTCCACAGTTTTTAGCTTTCAGCTTTTGGTTTTGAGCTTTTTCATGTTCGCATTAGCGGCAGGCTGTGAAAACGCCAGTCGTCCCACGCCAGCTTTAGCTATCCAGATCGAAGGGTTGAGCCGAGAGAAGATACAACTGCAGAACCAGCTCGAACAGAGCAAAACCGAAAACGAGCTACTAAAAAAGCAGATAGAAACCTTAGCGGCACTGCCGAAGAACCAGCGTGAACTCTGGTCTATCCAGCGAATCGAGATCGGCAGATTGAGCGGCCTTCACGATGATGACAAGGATGGCAAAAAAGAAAAACTAATCGTGTACGTCCAGCCGATTGACCAGGATGGCGACAGCGTAAAGTCGCCCGGCGAGGTCCAGGTTCAACTTTGGGACCTGAATAAAAAGGGTGATCAGGCCCTGGTTGCCGAGTGGCACATCGGGCCTGCCGAGCTAAAAAAACTCTGGCTTACCGCGCTGACTAGCTGGCAACTACAAGCTGATGTTCGACGTCGCCGACAAGGCCGGACTATTCAAAGAGCCTTTGACGCTTAAGGTTGCCTTCACCGATTATTTGACGGGCAAGACATTCCAGGAACAAAAAGTAATTAAACCATAATTTTGGAGGTACAAAATGAGAATCGCTTGCAAGGTACTATCAATCTATCTGATCGTGCTGGGGCTTATTTCTTCCGGCTGCATGTCTTCCTCGACGGCTCGGCTGGAAGAAAATAAGGCCATCGTCCGGCGTTGCATGGAGGAATTGGACAAGGGGAACTGGGCGATATTTAATGAGCTATTGACACGCGACTATGTCTACCACATGCCAGGAAGGTCCTTCACACGCGATGAATCCAAGCAATTTATGCAATCGGTCCGCGCCGCCTTTCCCGATGGGCGTGTCACGATAGAGGAAATGATAGCGGAAGGCGACAAGGTAGTTACGCGATACACCTCCAGCGGAACCCACAAGGGCGACTTTATGGGGATCGCTGCAACCGGCAAAAAAGTGGTGGTCACGGGGATAGTGATAACCCGCATCGATAAAGGCAAGATTGCGGAGGATTGGGAGGAATTCGATGCTATGGGTTTCATGGTGCAGCTCGGTGCTATTCCTCCGATAGGAGAGGCGGACAAAAAGTAAAGGCTGTTCTTAGGCGGCAGCGCGGCTCTTGGTAGGGTGGGCTCTGCCCACCTTTTTTCTTGTTGGCGATTTGGTCGCAGGTTATTCGGGGCGGATTACATAGATATGTCGCAGTTGCTCAACACGATAATATGCGGTGACTGCATCGAAGTGCTCAGCAGGGTTGCCGAGCCTTTTGCTGATCTTATTTTTGCCGACCCGCCTTTTAATATCGGCTATAAATACGACAAATACTGCGACAAGGTCAAAAGCAAAAACTACATCGCCTGGACAAAAGACTGGATGAGCGTGTGCAAAAAGGTCTTAAAGCCGCACAGCTCATTTTACATAGCGATAGGCGATGAATACGCCGCGAACGTAAAAATCATAGCCGACGAGTTGGGCCTTTTTATGCGCAACTGGATTATCTGGCACTATACGTTCGGCCAGCAGATGAAGAATAAATTTGCCCGTTCTCACACACATATATTTTACTTAGTTAATGACAAAAAACGCTTTACATTTAATGATGATGTCGATCGTACATTTTCCTACAGACAAAGAAAATATCGAGATAAACGCGCAAACCCCGGGGGCAAGATGCCTGACGATGTGTGGGACGAATATCCACGAGTGTGCGGCACATTCAAAGAGCGAATTGACTTCCCGTGTCAAATGCCCGAAAGTCTTTTAGCTCGCATAATTCGCGTTAGTTCACAGAAAGGTGCCTGGATTTTGGATCCTTTTATGGGGTCTGGAACAACAGCCGTCGTTGCTGGTAAATTGGGTCGAAATTTTACTGGTATTGACATATCAGAAGAATATGTGCAAAAGTCGAGGGAAAGGGACCCAAACCTGTGGAGACTTTGCTATAGAAGGCGAAGAAAAAACAAAATGGAATCAACAGCTCGAAGAACAACTCAAATGGTTGTACCATGAGAACAAAGTTCCATCTGAGCAGCTTGAGGATGATCCCATTTTGCTGACATTGTTTGCTGAGAAGTTTAACAAACGCATTGGGGCAACAAAAAATCCGTTCCAGCCAAAACAAATTATCAAACACTTAATTCAAATGAGAAAAAGTGCCAAGCTTGGCCCATTGCGCGAAGATTTCATATTAAGAAAATCAGGAAATTCCAAACAGCAGAGGATATTATGGGAAAATGGAATAGTAGTGAAATAGAAGAACTCAAACGCTTCTACCAAGAGAACAACGTCCCGAGCGACCGATTAGTCAAAGACAAGGATGCACTTGGCAGATTCTCATCAGAGTTCAACAACAGAGTGAACCATACCCCCAACTTAACCCCAAAAGAAATAGCAGATCAGCTTTTCCAATTGCGAAAAAGCGGGAAACTGCCGCGTATCAGAAAGTGAAGAACTTGAAATCCGTTGGAGGTTTCATAGGACTAAATGGGCTGAGCACCGTCGCGGCACTGTTAAGTACCGCGCTGATGCTGACGGTGATTCAGCCGCCGATTGGCTGGTCGCTGCTGGCGTGGGTGTCGCTGCTGCCTTTCATCCTTGCCTGTTCGCCGGATGCCCAGCCCAAACGCTTAGCCCTTGCCGCCTACATCGTTTCGCTGTGCTACTGGCTTGGCAACCTATATTGGGTATTTCCGATCACGATTGTTGGCTGGGCGATATTCTGCCTGTACACGGCTCTACTTTGGCCGATCCTGGCGATGTGCCTGCGTTTCTGCCGAGCCAAGAAGATTCCGCTATTTATTGCCACGCCGTATTCAGAGTCTGCGCCGAGCGGCTGCAAGGCTTCCTATTAGGCGGCTTCTTCTGGCGATTTCCGGCGCACAGCCAGTACGCCAATGTCACGCTCATCCAAATTGCGGACATATTCGGCGCAGCGGGCGTCTCTTTTCTTATCGCGATGGTCAACGGCTTGCTGGCAGAGCTGATACTCGATGTTCGTCACCGCAAGAGCATTTTCAAAATCGGCAGGCTTCTTAGAATTGCGGTTGTGTGCGCGGCGGTGATTGCAGCCGTCGCGTATGGGCGATGGAGAATCAACCAATCGCCGGATTTCATTACGGAAGGGCCTTTGGTTGCATCTATCCAATCGAATGTTCCGCAGTCGGTGAAAAAGTCGTTCGCCGAATCCGACAGATTGTTTGACGACCTGATGGAAAAAAGTAAGCAAAGTGCCCGGGCAGGGGCCGAACTTATCGCCTGGCCGGAAACAATGGTCCAGGCAACATTGAATCCCCAGATACTGGCACTATTAGACCCTTCACATTCTTATATGGTTTTCGACCAGGCCCTTAAAGAGCACGCCAAAGACACCGCTTATGTGCTTGTCGGCGCGTACGGCGGCGGCAAGCCCGAATTCCAGGATGATTCCACCATTCATCTGGGCGAAAGATACAACTCCGCTTTTTTGTACCGCCCCGATGGCACGCAGGTACGACAGCATTACGACAAAATCCATCTTGTACCATTTGGAGAGGTGCTGCCGCTGCGAAAAACCGTGCCCTGGTTCTACAACTTTCTGATGAAGCTGAAATTTATACCGTATCAGTACGATTATTCGCTCGACTACGGCAGCGAATACACCGCATTTGAGATGAAGCTCAAAACGCAAGACCATGCCCTGAGCGTAGTCGAAGGGTCAAAACTAAACTTACAAATTCGGCGTAATAATTTGCTATGAGGACACTGTTCCCGCCATGCGCGGAGATTTGCCCTGGCCCAAGTGAGAGACCCCACGTAGAACGTGGGGCTAAATATGTAGCCCCGCCTTTTAGGCGGGGTTCACAAAAACGTGTCGACTGGCTGGTAAATATAAGCAACGACGGCTGGTTTGTACGGTTCAAAAACGCAAAGGTCTACCCCAGTGCAGAACAGCCTCAGCACGCCGCTGTTTGTGCCTTCAGGGCCGTCGAAAATAGGCTGCCGGTCGTGCGAAGCGTAAATACCGGCATAAGCTGCCTGATTGATTCGCTGGGCCGAATACGCGATGGCTACATCGCAGCAAGCAGCGATTTCCCAGCTAAAGCTATGGAACGCACAGGTATGGCTGGATGGTTTGTGGACAAAATGCCGATAGATAGTAGGGTCACATTCTTCAGCAAGTATGGCCAATGGCTGGATTTTTCCTGTACAGCCTGTTTGGTTCTGCTCATAATATGGATGCTATGGACAAAGCTTAGGGCTTCTAACAAAATGAGATTGCTTCGCTTCGCTCGCAATGACGTCGCACTCGAGCCATTGCGAGGAGCGCAGCGACGAAGCAATCTCGCCGACTGCTGATGTAGAGCATTCCATTTTGTTAGAGGTTCTTAGCAAAACAAGAACTCGCTTGGCAGGGTAGCCAAATGAAAAAAACGCTAAGAGAATTCCGAAGTTGCTGGCTGTGGTAGTGGTGTTCGGCTGTATGGTGTTGCTGGTTGTCGGCTGCGAGAAGGCGGTGCAGACAAATAAAGTCTCGGCGCGGGACGTCTCTGTCAATAGTCTTGTGCCGGAGGCCTTCCGAATTGTCCAGCAGGGCCTGACTGACGACGACCCGCGAGTCAGGGCTAATGCCATTGAAGTTGTCGTGGCCACCAAAACGGTTCCTTGCTGCCGAAGGTGCAACGGCTTGCGAGCGACCAGTTTGTGCCGGTCAGGTTCTTGGCTATCTTAGCTGTGGGCGATCTAAAGTATGGCCTGGCCGAAAACGACCTGATGCTGCTATTAAAGGATAACGACCAGAACGTGGTCATAGCGGCGGCCTACAGCCTGACCAGGCTCGGCCGCACAGAGTATCTAAAAGTTTTTCAAAATGCCGCTGCCAGTGACGACCAGACCGTTCGGGCTAACGCCGCTATGCTGCTCGGTAAAAGCGGCGACCGCAGCCCACTTACCCAACAAGCCTTGTTGTGGACTCTGCAGCGGAAAGATTCCAGTGACAGGGTCAGATTCCAGGCAGTGGAATCCCTGGCAATGTTAGGTGACCAGAGCATGTATCCCAAGCTGTGGGCTATGCTAATAGCGCCTACGCCGACGATAGGGTGGTGGGCATAAGAGCGATGGGTGCTCTGGGAACCGAACAAGCCAAAGGTGCGCTGATTACTATGCTGGATGACGGCGTATTGGAAGTCCGGCTTGCTGCGGCGGAACAGCTTGGCAAATTCCAGGACCCAATAGGCGAGGCAAAGGTTCTCGAAGTATTTACCAAGAATCTTGCCGTCGGACTGGATAGAGAGGGCGTGGAGCGAGTTAACGTGCTGACGGCGCTGGCAATAGGCCAGATTGGCACAAAAAGTTTGACGAAATATCTGCCGCAGTTGCTAAAAGATGAGTCGAAATTTGTCCGCATTGCCGCCGCCAAGGCCGCTTTGCAGTGTGCGATGCGAAGATAAGATAATTTGCCCGGGGTCTGTCTTCATTTCGTTGCCCATTGTACATTGCCGGTGTCCATTTTATTTGGGCTATTTGGCAAAAATAACTTGACCTTTCCTAACTTTAAACGTAAAATTGTGGTACGTACGCTGAAGAGCAAGACTGAGGCTGACATTGTGTGACTTTTGGCAAGGGAGGTTATCGGAACATCGGTACACCTTGCGATGATTTATCGGGCGTACGGCATGAAGTGCGACCAAAGTACCGGTTAGCGAAAGGAGCCTGTTTGAGCACGCTTACGAAGGTTCTGATAGTCTTATTGACGGTATGTTCGATATTCCTCTGCGGCCTGGTTGCGACATACGTTGCCAACGCCGAGAACTTCAGGCAGAAGTATGACCAGGCCTACACCGACCTGCGGGCCGCGCAGGAAAAAGCCCGAAGCGCCGACCAACAATTGCGAGACAAAATCGAGCAAACCGACCAGGAGAAGGCGAAACTAAACGAAGAAATTGCCGCCCACAAAATAAAAACCGGAGAGCTGGAGGCCGAGCTTGACAAGGTTACAAGGGCAAAAGATGAACTGCTTGCCAGAGTCAACAGCTTTGCCGCCATAGTCGAGGGCTTTACCAAAACCAACGACCAACAGGGACTACTGTTGAAGAATGCAATCGCCAGGCTGGAGACCGTCGAAGCGGACCTCATCAAGGAAAAAAGCCAGCATAAAGAAACCAGCAGGGTTCTGCTGGAGAAGATGGCGATAATAGCGACCATGCAGGAGCAGAGTAAACGGCTGGTCGAAGAAAAGACCGAGCTGCAGACCAAGCTGGATCAATTTCTGCGGCAGTATGGCCAGATGGTTGCCCCAGCCAAGCCCGTGACACAGGTAACAGCCAAGGCCCGACCGGCGCCGCCTGTCACTAAGGAGATCGGCCTGAAAGGCCGCGTGATAAACGTGGATTTGCAGAACAAGATGGCCGAAGTATCCATTGGCCGGGTGCACGGCGTCAAGGAAGCAATGAAATTCCACGTCGTCCGCGGCGACAAATTCATTTGTGATATTTTGATCTTAGACGTTGAGCCTGAAAAGGCCGTCGGCATCCTGGAGCTTCTAAAGGCGGACCAGCCGCCACAAGCGGGCGACCAGGTGAGCACGAATCTGTAAATCGAAAATCGAAAATTGAAGATCAAGAATGAGTCCTAACGGTCAAGTACGCGGCGCAAAAGTAATCGCTCGTGACAACCTTTATACGGTGCTTCTGGCCGTCGCGGTCGCGGTGGTACTGGCTACCGCGGCATTCGTCGCCTACGAGTGCTATACTCAGTACGGCACATTTTTCAAAGTGCCGTAGTTAAAGCTACTGTTAGTACAGATGCTCTTTGCTATATAACTGAACTCTTGCAAAATTGAGATTAGGCACACTTTGAAAAGGGAAAATTTGTTGTCTTATTTTTCCTTTTCAAACATTAACTACTTGATAGATAATTACTCAGCTCTATTATTTAAGGAAATCAAGAAACGGATTTCCTTAAATAATATGTGCCTAATCTCCATTTTGCAAAACTTTTGTCTATAAAAGATAGCCAATTCCAAAATCAACAGGAGTGCCCCAAAACGCCTTCGTCGGGTTTGGGCGGGTGAGAAAGGAGTCGAAAGTGCTGCTGGACACAATCTTTGGCTGGTTCAGTATGGATATGGGCATCGACCTCGGCACTTGCACCACGTTAGTTTGTGTCCGCGATAAAGGCATCGTCCTGAATGAACCTTCCGTAGTTGCCGTCCGCAAAGGAACCAATGTTGTCCTCAATAACGGTGAGGCTGTGGGTTTTGTTGCCCGCGAGATGCTGGGCAAAACGCCCGGCTCGATCACCGCGATAAGGCCCTTAAAAGACGGCGTGATCAGCGACTTTGAGATAACCGAGGCGATGCTGGGCTATTTTATCCGCAAGGTTCACGGACGCGGCGGCATAGTCAGGCCCCGAGTGGTTATCGCGGTGCCCAGCGGAATAACCGCGGTTGAACGCCGGGCGGTCATTGACAGCGCCGAACGTGCCGGTGCTCGCAGAGTCTACCTGGTTGATGAGCCGATGGCGGCCGGCATCGGAGCCGGACTTCCCATCACAGAACCTACCGCTTCTATGGTCGTCGATATCGGCGGCGGAACGACCGAGGTAGCCATAATCAGTCTGGGTGACATCGCCACCTCTCAATCCATTCGCGTCGCCGGAGACGATATGGATGAGGCGGTCATCAACCACCTCAAAAGAACCTACAACCTGTTGATCGGCGAGCCGCGAGCTGAAAAGGTCAAGATACAAATCGGGTCTGCCGCCCCATTGGAAGAGGAACTGACGATGGAAGTAGCCGGCAGAGATACCATTTCGGGTCTGCCCAGAAAAATCGTAATAACCAGCGAAGAAATCCGCGAAGCCCTGCGCGACCCTATTGCGGCAATCATAGAGGCGGTTACAACGACCCTCGAAAAGGCTGAGCCGGAGCTGGCCGCGGACCTTATCGACAACGGCATACACATTTGCGGCGGCGGATCGCTGCTGCGCGGAATGGACAAGGTTCTTGCCAACGCGACCGGCCTGAAGGTGCAGACGGTTGAGGACCCGCTGAGCTGCGTGGCTCGCGGCACCAGCGTCTACCTGCAGAATCTGGAGCTGTGGAAGGATACGATGGATCACAATGAATACAGATGGGAGTGATTCGTTGTTCGTGAATGGTGGATAGTGAATCGAACCACGAATCACGAACCACGAGCCACGATTATGGCAAGGAAGCGAATCCGAGTTTCCAGACGAATGTTGTTTACCTGGTTTTTGTTGGGTGGATTTATCTTCCTTTTCGCCCCTGATAGACTGACAAACAGGTTTCAATTAACCTTTGCCCGCCTTTTCAGTTGGCCTTTGAGTATCGGAAGAGGCATTTCGCTTGCCACCCGTACCCGAATCATCACGGATGTCGTGCCCCGCAGAGAATACACGCAACTGCAGAGCCACCTTGCTAACGTAACACAGCAGCGAGACCAAGAGCACGAAAGGGTTGAGCAGCTATCGGGCTTGCGTCTGCGGGCCGACTGGCAGCGTATGAAATTCATCTTGGCGGACATCATCACCGTCTCCGATGGGACGGCAAGTGTGCTTACCGTCAACCGCGGGCAAGAAGACGGCCTGGCAAAAGACCAGTTTGTCCTGGCTGATAACAGTATCATCGCAAGGGTATCCGCCGTCTCATCTGGCACCGCGCAGGTCCGGCTGTTTACCGACCCTGCATCTAAAATAGCGGTTAAGATAGCCGGCTTGAACGTAAAGCGGGTGATGCAGGGTACGGGCAATGATACAGGCAGAATTCTGAACCTTCAGATGGAGCACAAGGTCAAGAAGGGTGACGAAATCCTTGCCCAGAAAGAGCCAGGGTTTCTCGATGTCCCAATGATTATCGGCAGAGTTACGCAATGCAAAAGGGACGAGCAAAATCCGATGGTCTGGGACATAACGGTCGAGCCGGTTTGTAACATCAGGGAGCTTACCACCGTCGCCGTCATCGCGCACAGTCCATAAATAAGAGACTGTAACAAAAAGAGGTTAAGCCACAGAGTGAATGTATTTCATTTTTAGCCACAGACGCCGTCCTGAGCCCAGTCGAAGGAGAACACAGTCCTATGGACTCCTTACGGAGAGGACACAGAGATTTACCCACCGAAGCTTTAGCGAAGGCGGAAATGAATTATAAACAGTGTAAATCTGTGTTAATCTGTGTCTTTTTCATTATGTTGGACGCTTTAAGAAAAAGAGGCAACTCACCGCGAGTTGCCTCGCTAGTCTCAATCTGCCTATGATATTTCGCTACTTGCTCAAACCAGCCAACTCTTCGGGTTTGGGCAATTGCCCGGAAGATCGGTATCTTTCTTCTTCCAATTGCCTACGAGTATATTCAGGTCGCCGGTAAAAACGCGGTACTTGTTTATGCCTCCCGAATCCTTCTGGTCGACGTCCGCGCAGGCATCAAGAGTCGGGTCGCCAATTTTCTTTTTCCAGTTGGCCACAATCAGACTTAAGTCACCGGTGAAAACGCGGTACTTGTTCACGCCGCCTGAATCCTTGGCATCGGCATCACCATCACACTGGTACACCCGGCACCAACAACATGGTTGTCCCAAGGCTTTCCAGTCTTGGTAGGTTGCGTACGTGTATGGGAAGCACTCAGCGAGAAGGCTAAGGGATTTACTTGCCTCGACTGTCCCGCCGTAGGCACCCATATTAACGACACCGCCGTTAGGATCCGGTTCTTCGCCCAGAGGGCTACATGGGTTTCCACCATCGATACAGGGGCTTGTCACATCGTCCTGGACCCAGGTTTGGCTGTTCGGTCCCAGCGACCTGCTTCGGATTTTAAATGATAATCCCCCTCGACCCAAAAATCATCGTTCGCATCCTGAGGCGTTCCATTCTGATCCCAATAGCCTGGATCGGCAAAACATGGGTTTGCGCGGATGTTGCCCTCTCCCGGCAAGCCAAACTGCACATCGCTGTAGGTTATGGCGATCGTGCAATTATCCGGGTCATATACGGCACTCCAGCCGTCCCATACGATACAGTCGGCCAGTACCAGCGTACTCGAAGATCTACAAGCCAGAGCGTTCCCATTGTTTGCTCGGTTGCCAGTGAACGTGCAGTTGACCACGGTCGGGCTACTGTATTCTTCGCTGTAAATACCCCCGCCAATTGCGCGTGCCGAGTTCCCACTGAAGGTGCAGTTGGTCAGTATTGGGCTGTCCCGGTAATCGTTATACATCCCGCCACCATTTGTACCTGCCGAGTTACCACTGAATATGCAGTTGATAAGTTTTGGCCTGCTTTGTAAGTTGTGCATCCCACCGCCGACATTTGTTGCCGAGTTCTTAGTGAACGTGCAGTTGGTGAGGGTTGGGCTACCGTTGTAGCTATCCATCGCGCCGCCATTTGTTGCCGAGTTCTTGGTGAAGGTGCAATTGGTCAGGGTTGGGCTACTGTAATCTTCGCTGTACATGCCGCCGCCATTTGTACCTGCCGAGTTCCCGCTGAAGATGCAGTTTGTTAGGGTTGGTGTGTCCCTGTAGTAGTTACACATCGCGCCGCCATTTGTACCTCCCGAGTTCCCACTGAAGGTGCACTTAGTCAGGGATGGCTTGCTGTAGTTGTTGTTGAGCATCCCGCCGCCCAAATATCTTGCCGAGTTCTTCGTGAACGTGCAGTTTGTGACTATCGGGCTGCTATTGTTATTGTTGTACATGCCCCCGCCTTGCGCTGCCGCGTTCTCGATGAACGTGCAGTTGGTCACTGTTGGCGCGCCCGGGTTGATATAGATTCCACCTCCATAGCCAAGGGCGCCTGACTCGTTGGCTTGGCCTCCTTTGATGATGAATCCGTCCAAAACAGCCGTCTTATCGGTCCCATTGCCAGTCACGACGTGATAACTGTTCTCGGCCCGGGTAGTATCGGTGAACAAATTGTTCACAACTATATTCGGATCGTCGTCACCCTTAAGGTCACTGCTAAGGATGGTCTCGTACACGTTGGGGTCACGTTTTTCCCAGCTACCCCCACCAGGTGGAAAGCCACCGTAGATGGCCACATTGTTGATGAGGGTGAAGGTACCTGTCCGATCGCCTGCGGAAATCTTGACATAGTTGGCATCATCGGGCTTATAAGTACCCTCGGCCACCCTTATCTCCTCGAATGCGCCCGTCATCCTGGCATAGGCCAAAGCATCCTGCAAGTGAATGTAGGCATCCCGCCACGATGAGCCATCGTTTGCGCCGGTGGCGTTGGCATCAACATACATGACCATGCCCAGGACTGGACTGGCTTGCAGGCCAATAGCCAGAGCCAGAATTGCTAACATTCGCGTAGTCTTCATTTCTCCGCCCTTTCAAAAGAGTCTTTATTTTTCCTCGGTGCGGCCTTTGCGCACCTTTGCTCCGCCAATAAACTCGCTAAAGCCGTCCGTGGTGAAATAGCACTTTCCCTTTGACCCTGTGTCCAGAAAGACTCCGTAACGTCCTATAATTAAGTGTGCCAGCGCATTGGCGTCAAGGGAAATGTGAAAAAAGACGGCGATTTTGTGCGAAATTACGTAGAAATACGGATACCTGACAGGCAAAAATTTGAATCGCTAAAAATCAAAATTGGTCGAGGAATCCCAGCGGCTATGCATAAGCGGGTATTGCGTATTGGGTGTTTTTCTACGCACTTCGCGGTAGGACGAACATAGGACGATTACAGCCGTTCGCAGTTGGAATTTGACCAGGCGCCTCAGTTGGCGGAGTAAATATACCAGCGTTTGCCTTTCTGTGTGTCCAGGGCTTTGAGTCTCATAGTCAGGTTGTAGCTTGCGTGGTCTTTGAAGTATTCCTCCAGCGCGTATGGGACTTCGGCCTCTTCAATTGGCTCATTCCCACGCTCTTTCAATATGCGTGCCTTGCCGAAGACATACTTCGCATCGCCATCTTTCGCACAAATTTCCGGCCAGTTATAGGATGCCGAACCGGGCCACAAGATGTGCATTTCCGCATAGTTCTTCTGGTAGCGTGCATTCCAGAACGCTGCGGCCACATCCTGCGGTGACTCCGGCCACTTGTCCCGTTGGGCAATCGTTTTGGCAGCTTTCTTGAATTCGGCTTTGAATGAAATATCCTTTTTGCAGCCGGCAGTTATCACCGCCAGCACCACAACACAAGCCAGAATAAATCGCTTTGCCATGATCTCTCTCCATTGATTATATGGTTCTGTATAAGACGCCTGCGTGCAGTGTAACAGGCCGGCAGAAAAACACAAGAAAAACCAGATATGCTAAGACTGTGGCGCAGCCTGATATCGAATTTGCCCATCATTCACTCGATCTGACGAACTCAGGGATTGCCACGAGGCGTATTCTGACCCTGATATTTTTCATATCGGATAGCGCTGTGCCCCAGCGATTGGTCAATTCTCTGATACTTTGCTCTAAATCAGCTTGCCCTTGAGTGAGCATCCCAAGCTGTTTTTGCAGTTCATCTCTAGCGCTCGTAACTGCGTTCAGGCGGTTCTTTCAGCTCATCACGTGACCGAGCGAGTCCTGCTGAATCCTGCACCAATTCGGCATTTGATTTTTTCAGGCTCTCCAAATCTTTCTGCAACTGGTCACGTTCCTGGCTGATTGCATTAACGCGCTGTTGGACCTGTTCTTCTGCTGTTAGAAGGCTATCGACACGGCTTTTGAACTGGTCTGCGGCACTGGTGAGTTCCTTGACCTGCCGCTGTAGGTCGTCACGCTGCTGGGTAACAGAGGCAATTTGCGACTCGGCTGCTCTAAGAAAGTCTGACAGTTTTGTCATTTCAGCTTTTTGGCCGTCTCTTTCATCGCTGGTTTTTTGCAAGGTAGCTTCCAGCTCTTGCACCTTCTTTTCAAGTGCAGCGTTAGCCTTTGCGCTGCGGCCACAAGCCATAAGAGCGACACAGCAGCTCACGGCCGCCAGCAGTACGAGAATCACCTTCCACTTCATTTTTAGCCTCCTTCCTCTTGCACTTCCTTGCAGGTAAGGGTTGATTTGAATCCGCATTTGTCTGGGCCCCTGCCTTATTGAAGGGTGTTACGGAAACATTATACCATATCTGCGGGCTGTAAATCTACTGTTGTCTACACTTTTGGCTTTATAACCTGTCCCGATTGTGGTTAAAATTTGCGCGAGCCGGGTAACGGTTGAACGGTTAGACGCTTAGACGGATGTACGCTCGTACACATTTACGCATCTACGGCCTCTGAGGATACCATAATGCGTTGGTTTCGGTTTGCGGTTATTATTGTGGTCGCGACCGTGCTGCAAACCAGTCTGGTTGATGTAATCGCCGCCACTTCCGCAGACATCAAGCCTGATTTGCTGCTAATCCTTTTGGTGTTTTTTGCCATTCACAGCGACCCTACCGAGGCGGTGATCACCGCCTTTGCCGCCGGCTTTGCCGCGGATATAATCGGCTCTACGATGGGGCCGCAAATAATCAGCTTCGGCGTTTTCGGCAGTTTGCTTTCTGATCTGCACCGCGTCATTGCGCTGCGAAGGATGTCTTATCAGGCTCTTGGCATATTTGTGACAGGATTTCTGACGTCCGCCCTGGCGTTGTTGCTGACGTTTCTGGCGTCTGAGCCGATCGCGGCCAACGCATACACCAAATTGTTTTGGACGCCATTGTATTCAGCCATATTGGGGCCGTTTTTATTTCTGCCCTTGAATTGGGTGATGGGTATGAAAAGGCCGCGAGGTAGAAGGTATTGAACGCGTATACGCGTATACGGGTATACGGGTATGTATGACAAACGAGTCAAAGTCTTTGTCGTTGTCAGCGGATTGCTGCTGCTGGTCTGTGTGCTCCGCCTGATACAGATGCAGTTAATAGCGGACTCATCCGTTCAGGATGCTATTGCGGCGCTGCAGCAAGGCCAGTCCCATCAGTTGAAAACCGTCAGGGGCAAAATCTTCGACCGAAAGGGCAAAGTATTGGCTGCCGATGAGCCGCGATTCCAACTGTGCATAGAATATGAGCTGAGCTGCTTTCTCGATGAGCGAGTCGCAAGAGCAAGACTATTAAGAGTGGCCAAACAGGGCAATGCCGATACTGCGCTGCTGAAAGTCCGGAAGGAGCTGCAGGCCGGCCTTGAGAATCTGCGGCAGGTAATCCAGAAGTGTACGCATCTGGGCTTTACCGAGAACGATATAATAAGCAGAATCCGACAGATAAACGATAGAATATGGTATCTGCGGGAGTACCTTGCCTGGAAAAGGGACTACCCGGATATGGATTTTGACCAGGCTGCCGCCGACCCGAACGACCGTCTTCTGGCCGCAGCTAAAGTGGATATTACCGAGATGTACCGAAGCTGGCCTCTATTTGAGCTAAAGAGCGATGACGATGTCTTCGCGGCTCAGGTGGAGTTTATGGATAGCGAGGTGGTGCACATTCAGCCCGGCGGACACAGGGTCTATCCGTATGGCTCGGTCGCTGCCCAAACGATCGGCTGGGTAGGCCCGGCAACGGGCGACTACAAGGACCTCTTTGAAAACGATAGATTGGCCGCTTATTTGGAGGATGAGGTCTGCGGAAAAAGTCCGGGCGTCGAGTATGTTTGCGAAGCCATACTGCGAGGAAAACGCGGCGAGCTCATTTACGACATAGACCGCCAGTTGATAAGCCGCACGGAAACGCAGTTCGGCAGCGATGTCACGCTGACGCTGGATATTGAGCTCCAGCAACGGATAGAGAACTATTTGGCCAACTATCCGCACGAGCCAAATTGCGGCCCAGGAACGGCAGCGGTAGTTGTTGACGTAGCAAGCGGTGACATCCTGGCGTTAGTTTCCATGCCCGTGTTTGATTTGAACCGGGTGCGTTATGACTATGAGGGGCTGCTGAAGGATTCCAACGAGCCGCTGATAAATCGAGCGATATATGCACTGTATCCGCCGGGTTCCGTTATAAAGCCTGTGATTCTTATCGCTGCTTTGGAGTCAGGCAAAATTACGCCCGATGAAATCATTCCCTGCCTGGCACAGAAGGCTCCGGTCGGCTGGCCCAGTTGCTTGATTTACAATAGATACCATATCGGCCACAGTGACAACTGGGCCAACAGTGCCCGAAATGCCATAAAAGGCAGTTGTAATATCTATTTTTCGCAGGTTGCCGACAGAATCGAGCCAGCCGTCCTCCAACAATGGCTTGGTAAATTCGGTTACGGTTGCACTGCTGCGACTTTGCAGATTCGCAACTCGCAGTCCGAGATTCGAGGACTGAGGCAGGCAGCCGGGCAAATCTCGTCGTCCAAAACAAAATCGAAAATCGAAAATCGAAAATCGAAAACCCCGCCGGAGGCGGATTTTCCGCCTCTTGTGGAAACTGAACGTCGGCTGTTCGGCATAGGCCAGGGCAACCTGCGAGTGACACCTCTGCAGGTGGCAAATGCAATGGCGGCTATCGCCAGAGGCGGCGTCTTCAAGCAGCCCAGGCTATTTCGGGAAATGTCGGATTTAGAGTGCCCCGCCTCGAACCTGGAGCCCGAGCCTCTCGGCATCTCGCCGCAGACTCTGGATGTAGTGCGGGACGGAATGTATGCGGTGGTGAATGAATCCGGCGGAACTGCTTACAAAGAATTCGCCCATAGCGGCCTGCCCGGACAGGACATACAAACTTATGGCAAGACCGGCTCAACGGAAGCCCCGGAGGTCGCCTGGTTTGCGGGTTTTGCCAAAGATAGCAAACAGAGAAGTATTGCCATCGCTGTTGCGGTGGAAGGCGGCCAGCACGGCTCAAGTGACGCGGCGCCTTTAGCTCGTGACATCATTCAGTTCTGCATCGACGCCGGCTATGTCGGTAGTCCGCAGCGCTGAGTTTATGTTAGGCCCCGTTTCACGGGCGGTTATAAGTTCCTTGTCTCATAAAGACCTTATGCACATTCACCGCCGCTCCCTTTTCTTGCTCGGCCATCTCTGAGGATGTCAGGATTGCCTGCCCGATTGCGACCAATTCATCTTTCAATGTCATCACCGCTGCCAGGTTTCCTGCCTCAATGTCACTATGTAACTTTGACACGCCCGGCAAGAATAGGTCGCAGCCGTGACAAACCGGCTCGACGGCCAAATCATCAATCCATATCTTCGGCAGATGCCTGACCGCATTTTCTATCGGCTGAATAACCTCTCTTATGAGATGTTCGTCTGAATCTGCCCTCCAGCAATTGTATCCCTGCGCCAATTTCTCTATCGGACACAATGAAGACTCGGCAAAGCAGCCGGCTTTTGTTCTCCTCAATTCGGTCATGTGTGCCCCGACGCCCATTTTCACGCCCATATCGTGAACCAGCTTTCTGATATATGTGCCCGCCTGACAGCCGACCCGAAAGAGCACATCTTTTTCCTGCACATCGAGAATCTCCATATAATAGATATTTCTGGCTCGTGTTTGTCTTTTTACCCGCGACCTTACGGGCGGCATCTGTTCGATAACGCCCGTGAAATCGGCGAAAACCTCCCGGAGCTTTTGCTCTTCCAGTGGTTTGTGTATGTGCATCTTGCAGATGTATTCTTTGCCGGCAGGAAGCAGTGTTTGCAGGATTCTCGTTGCCCTGCCCAGAGCTACCGGCAATACGCCCGTCGCCAGTGGGTCAAGAGTGCCGGAGTGCCCAGCCTTCCTTATTTGCAGTATTGTCCTGACACGGTCTACAACATCGTGGGATGTGGGACCTTTTGGCTTGTCGATATTTACGATGCCGCAATCTATCAGCTCGGTAATCGCGCGACCATTTACGTCCTGACCGAGGTTGGGAGCTGTGCTTGCCTCTTTCTTGATTATTATCTGGCGTTCTGTATCTTCAAAAGGCAGTTTATTGGCCATAGGCTGAATTCTACGCGCTATTTGACAGCGGATCCGTCGCCGTACCGGCCCCTGCTTCCGCAGGGGCAAGCTTGTCCCCCGCGAAAGCGGGGAGCTAAACAGCAAGCAACCCGCCGATGGGCTTATCCAGTTTGTTCAAGACGTTCTGGAGTATCCGAAAGAATCCCTCATTATCCGGCCAGAGAATTCTTTCATCGCCCAGCATAGGTTTATCTAATTGGTCGAGCAGTTGAGTTACTGCCGTCTCATCCAGTTTTTCAGACGAAACTCCCAGGCCAAGTTTGTGGACATACTGGGCATTTATTATCTGCTCGTACTGATTGGCTAAAGGCACCAGCAGCATCCTCTTTCTTAGATGCAGACACTCGCTTATCAGCGAAAAACCCGCAGAGGCCATGACCCCACAGCGCCTGCCAGGTCAGCTAAAAAACCCTCGGTCGAACGGCTTTTGAAGATGCAATTGTCGTGTTCGAGGTCTTTGCCGAAGCCATAGATATAGAACTTCTGCGGGGCGAATTTAGTTAGGGTCTGGCATAGTTGCTCTTGGCCTGTGCCAGCGGTGGCATAGACCAGGATGTGTTTGCCCTGGGTCGGCGCAAGGTCACCAACGACCGGTCTTATTATGGGCGGCGCAAATACAGCCCAATCAACCGTTAGAGGCGCCCGAAAGAAGCTCACGATAATATAAGCGACCGCCCCAACGTAGTGGCATTCGGTTATCACGCTGGCGGTAAGTCTTGAGAACCAGTTTTTCGCCGGGTGCTCCAGCTCACAGAGCGTGAGCACGTGCTCGTGGTCGATGCTGATAAACGGCACGCCGTTTCGCCAGGCCCACCACGCGCTGAAAGGCTCGAAATCCGAAATGACCAAATCCGGCTGGAATGGCTCAAAGGATTCGCGGAAAAGCTCGTCATTCTGCTTGTTGCCTTCGGGCAGATTGAGAAGATTCTTTTTGAGCGTTTCCGATTTGTCTATGCGTCCATCTTGATAGGCAAACGAAAGGCCAAAAATTTCTTTTACTCGCGGGCCGAAATACTGCTTCAGATAGAGCAGCGAATTTTTGGAGCCTACAAACATCACATCGTGCCCGGCGTCGATAAATCTCTGGCCTATCAGGTGCGACCGGCTGCTGTGCCCGAAACCTTCTCCAGCCACCGCATAGATGATCTTAGCCATCTGGTATTCTGCTCCTGTGCCGTCGAACGGCAGGTCGAAACAGTCTACCAGATTTTCGCGCAGATGCCAGTTCTAAAACGCCCGTGCGACTGCAAGCGCGCCTCGGTACATGTCATTCGGATTCGAGCAAGCCTTGACTTGAATGCCGCGTTACCAGGTTCTCGTCGCCGCATCCAGCGGACCATACCGATGCCGATGCTGGCGAGCAGGATGGCAGATGGAGCCGGTATTACAGTAGGTACGCCGGTGCCCTCCAGTGGGAGGAACGCGATTACCCCGGGCGGCGGATAGCTGTCATTGGAGCGGACGTACAGGTAGGCGCTGTAATCGCCCGGAGACGGGGGAGAGAAGATCACGTCCACGAAAAGGTGCCCGCCTGGGAGACCGCCATAATCTCGGGCCAGTACTACCGGCATCGGGGTCCATGTCGCGGGGTCAAAAGAGAATGGTCCCAGGGACCACTGGGGGTTAACCGGATCTTGCGGGAAGGCGTAGGGTGGATCAAGATACGGAGTCTCCTCGAGACCGATGAGGTAGACCGACACCTCGGACGAACCCACGCTAAGCAGGTCAAACGTCAGCTTTTCGGAGGTCCCCACGAGCACATCGCCGTAGTCCCAGCCCATGGGCGAGATCGTCAGGTCCTGGGCACGGACCACCGCGGTGCTGCACAGGACGATGCCGCACAGTAAGATCAACAGAGGCAAAGCCCTGGACAACACTCTTCCGTGGATTTTGCACAACGTATTGCTTTTCATCTTTTCCCTCCTGCTATTCGGGATTCCGGCCCGAATGCGGGCTGATCGCGTCTGTTAAGAAAGAAACGTTTCTCTCAGAGTAACGCCATCCACTGGCGGCTACATCCGGCGTAATCATCCACCGTTGCTGAAGAACGAGGGAAAGTCAACTGTGCCATAAAGACCCTCCCTTTCCGACTCTCCATATTTATCTACAATTATAATGACAGGACACAATCTGTCAAGCACAAATTGCCCACTTCGTCGAAGAATGTGCAAATAGGGTGCGGTGCGCTCTGCGCAGCGATTCCCTCGAATGGGTCAGATTGTGGTATGCAGAGCACACCGGAGCGTCCCCCTTCCATCGTTTATCTTCCTTCGTGTGCCGAGGAACGAGCGACGAGGGACGAGAGACGAGATGGGGTCAATTTGAGGTAGTGAAGGGTCTTTTGCAGTATGGCCGCGACTACCGGAGCAGCGACCATTCCGCCAGTGTACCCTTTGCCGAGCCTGACGTTCGGCCTGCGGATTGAAACTAGTACAATCACCTGTGGGTCTTCTGCCGGGGCGCCGGCTACAAACGAAGCGATGTAGGCGTTTTCTTCATAGCCGCCGCCCGCTGGTCTGGCTATCTGAGCGGTTCCTGACTTGCCGAACGCCTGCCATTTTTCCAGCTTGGCTCTCGTGCCGGTGCCTTCGTTAATTACGCCGACCAGCGGATCGGAAACGAGCCATTTGGCCACTTCCGGCTTAATTATGTAGCCGATCGCTGGGGTGGCCGGCCTGTGTTTGATGACCGTGCCGTTATCGTCAACCATTGCCCTAACCAGATGAGGCCAAACCAAATGACCGCCGTTGGCGATTATACAGAAAGCCTGCACGAGTTGAATCGCAGTCACAGAAATTTCCTGCCCGAATGGTATCCGCGTTACGCTGTAGCCCGTCCAATTGTGTGCCGGTCGCAGCAAGCCCTCGGCCTCACCGGGTAGCTCGATGCCAGTCTCTTGGCCGAATCCGAAAAGCTTCAAGCCATCGTGAAGCCTTTCTTTGCCCAGCTTTTGCCCGATTTTTGCCATCCCTATATTGCTGGACTCGATCAGAATCTGGCTGACGGTCAGGTCGCCGAAACCACGGCGATACTCTCCTATTCGGCCAAAGCCCTTGCCGACGTAGTTGCCGTTTTCACAGAATATGGTTTCGTAGCGGCCCACCGCGGCGCTATCGACGGCGATCGCCACTATGACCGGCTTTATAATGCTTCCCGGCTCGAATTGGTCGGTTATCGCTCGATTTCGCAGGCTGTTTGCATCCGCCGAGCCGGCATCATTCGGGTCAAAATCGGGCAGCGAAACCATAGCCAGAATCGCTCCGGTTTTGGGTTCTGCCACGATTGCCACCGCGGATTCAGCCTGGTAGCTTTCGCGCTGTTTGGTAAGCTCGGCCCTTGCAAACTGTTGAATGGCGGCATCCAGCGTCAGAATAATTCCACGCCCATCGACAAGGGTGCCATTTCGCTCTTTCAGGCAAATAGGCCGGCGATGCACGTCGGCAAAGAATATGTTCTCTGCCGCTGAGCCGGTAAGCTCTTTATCGTATTTGAACTCGATGCCGTCCAAGCCGCGATTGTCGGTGCTGGTAAAGCCGACCGCGTGTGAAGCCAGGCGGCCCATCGGATAATGTCTTAGCCAATCGTATTGAACGCCGATGCCGAACATTCTGCCGGCGGCGCTGCACTCTGTTGCATCGGCGTCGGCTTTTACCTTCACGTAGCCCGGATTTTTGCTCTCCATTATGAGCTTGCAGATTTCGTGCGCGCCCATATCGACAACGGGCGCGAGCCTGTTGGACGTGGATTTAGGCTCTTTTATCAGGCGTGGCTCAGCGAAAACGACCGCAACTCTATTACTGGCGGCGAGCACCCGGCCTCGACAATCCAGAATTACGCCCCTGCGAGGCCTTTGCGGGTTGCACGATCTCTGCTGGCTGATACATCTGGCGTAATAATAGTCGCCCTCGATGTACTGCAAATAGAAGCACCGGCCGAGCAGCGCCAAAAACGCTGCGATCAAGAGCGACAAAAAGATAACCAGATAAAATTGACAGTTTCCGATTTTCAATGGTCGAGCCGTTGCGAAATGGCGGCGGGATTTATCAGACTTTCCAACTGCAGTTGCTTTTGCCAGAGCTCCTGCTTCAATTGACTCTGCTCAGCCTTGTAAGTGCAGAGCATATAGAACATCCGCTTGTTGGCGTCACGCAGATAAACCGCGAAAACTAATATGGCCGTAAGAAGAAAAACCACAAAAGCAAGGCAAAATGGGGACCTCATAGCAATCGAAAATTCTCAATTCAGGATCAGTGTCCTAGCGCTCTGTCGGCGGCCAAACAATGGATGTCATTGCGAGCGAAGCGAAGCAATCTCTGCCGTTACATAATGGGATTGCCACGGCCTGCAAGGCAGGCCTCGCAATGACAATCCCTCAAATAGGCTTCGACAAAGCACTATGTGTCCTATCGACTCGGCAGCCGCAGACGCGTGCCTACTTCAAGGTCATCTTCGTCACTGGCGATACTGGGATTTAGCTTGCTTATTTCCTTGTAACGGCTGCCGTTTCCAAGCTGGTCGGCTGCAATCTTCCAGAGACTATCACCATCTTTGACCACATACCATCTGCCCGGCTCCGCTGTGCCGCCACCGGACGGAAGACGCCTTGCACCGATGGATTCGACCTTTTCGAACATCGATCCCGATAGAACGCCGGTGGGCTTGATTTGCGATGATGTCGAGGCCGGCGGTGCCGGTATGACCAGTTTTTGCCCGACAAAAATTTCATGCGGCGACTTTAGAATGTTGCGGTTCGCCGCAAATATCCTGTCCACGCTGGCTGCTTTATTACCTTGCTCAGGGCCATATAACTTTTTGGCTACATCCGCCAGATTGTCATTCGTCTGGACAACGTATGTTTTTGGCCAGGCGGATTTGACCTGCTTAGGTTCTTCAACGATGGTCTTCTGGGCGGCAGGCGTCACTGGTGGCAGCGAATCGGTTCTGGGACCTATTTGGGTGACCGCGTTGGGTTCTTTCGTCTGGGAGATGTCCTGCGGCAGCGGTATTATTGCGCAGGATGTTCGGATTTGCCACCACCGGGGCAGGAACCTCACCTACGAGTTGTTTGCCGGGCGGCGACATGAAGTCCAGAGATTCCTGGACCTTACGTTCTTTATCCGCGATGCCCGGCGGCTCATTTGTGTAGCTGACCATATTGGTAGTCAGCTCGCTATTGTTCGCACCACTTCGAAATTTTGGCAGGCCATTGATTATAAAGGCGATGATGAATATGAATACTAATCCCAACAGCAGTCCAATCTTGGCGTCAGAACCCATAGCGAAACTCCATGTCCATTTCTGTTATTGTCTTTGTGCAATCCGCAGCTTTGCGCTTCTTGCACGCGGATTTTTTATTACCTCGTCTCTTGTCGGCACAATTGGTTTTTTAGTGATGATTGTGTAAATGCCCTGCCTTTTATTCTCCTTAAAATCGCTCTTAACCAATCCGTCTTCCAGGCTGTGGTAGCTGATGACGGCTATGCGGCCATTCTTCCTGAGCAACGCCGGCGCCGCGATGAGCAAGTCCTTCAGATTCTCCAGCTCGTTGTTGACGGCAATTCTCAGCGCCTGAAAAGTTCTTGTTGCCGGATGTATCCTCGGTCTTGTTTTTTGCCCCGGCCGTTTCAACGCCCTGCAGATTATCGCTGCCAGTTGGCCGGTCGTATCTATCGGCTCGCGCTGGCGCTGCTGCACAATAAATCGCGCAATCCGCCGAGACGCCCGTTCCTGGCCAAACCTGTAAATCAAATCAGCCAAGGACTTCTCATCCGCTGTATTCACTATATCGGCAGCGGTGGTCTTTATTCTTTTGTCAATTCTCATATCCAGCGGCATATTTGTTTGAAAACTAAGCCCATCTGGGCGTCGGCCAACTGTGCAGAGCAAAGGCCCAAATCCGCCAGGATAAAATCAACCTTGTCAATACCCTGCTCGTGGAGCTGCTCAGCGACCTGAGAGAAATTTGAATTGAGCAGAATAACCTTGCAGGGGAGGCCTTTCAGTCTGAGTTTGGCCCTTTCGATGGCCTTGTCATCAACATCCAGGCCAATCAAGACCGCCTTAGGGCCTAAAATTTGGCCGAACAGTAAACTATGACCTCCATGTCCAATGGTCGCATCGACCATCACCCCGTCCGGCGGTAAGCTTATCTGTTCGGCTAAACCTTCCGCAAGAACTGGAATATGTTCTACAATTCCGCCATGCACCTTTGTCGTATTACGTATGTAATATGGCCGAGCGATACGCGGCACTGGATGCAATACGCATTGCCCACTACGAACTAAGCCACGGGCACCGCGTTTCTCTGTCGTTTGAGTTTTTTCACATCGGGCGAAAACCTGATGCCGGAGAAAACCTTGTCCAGTTTTTTCAGCCGGCTGAGCCGTTCGCTAAGAATTGTCAGCGAGGCAAAGGTTTGCTCATCAGCCGCTCTTTCGCCGGCCAGACATCGGCTTACAATCCGGCAATGGTTGGCGTCCACCACAGTCATTATGACCTCCAGCAAAAGTCAAAGCTCCTTGTTCTGCTTTTGTAGCACAAGCTGTCGGGCATGCGCCATCTGCGCCTGGTATTGGGGCATGTGATCCAAAAGGTATCGGTCCCAGTCGTCTCTGTTCCATAGCTCGATATGATCTCTGACACCGACCAGTGTAACCTGGTCTTTCAGCCCAGCCCTTTTTCGCAACGTTTCATTCAGGAGCAGCCGGCCCTGGCGATCCAGCTCCACCTTGCTGGCTAAAGCAAAGCTCATGCGTTCAAAAGCGACGGCCTCATCCGGTGCGGTGGTTTGCGGCGCCAGAGAAAGCACCATCTGCTCAAAGTACCTCTCAGGATATAGGCAGAGGATGCCGTTTGCGCCCAGGACAAGGTAGAAATTGCTGCCGTGCTCATCGGCGTCAATTTGGATTCTGAGCCTATTTGAGACCAGGACTCTGCTTTTGTCATCAATAACGTGCTGGTACTCACCTGTTAATAAAAGCATATCTTCCGTCCCACTCGTTCGCCCAATGTTGGGAAATCGTACCACTTCTTACCACCGAGTCAACACACAATAGTCGGTTTTTCAAAAAATTCGGAAAATTCTCTTATAGGACTTGCTCCCCAGTAGGCGTAATTCACGTAGCCACAAGTCCTTGCGCGAGACTGAGCAGAAATTGTCCGCCTATTATTTTTTTCGTAACCGTTCACAGGAAAACCGGATTTTTGTCACTGCGAGCGAAGCGAAGCAGTCTAATACCGCCGAAAGGTTGAGATTGCTTCGGCCTAAAGGCCTCGCAATGACACAGAAACGCCCGTTTACCCCTATGAACGGTTAATTTTCTTCCTGGGTCGTGTGGTTATAGCCCACAGGTCGCGCGTGAATTCCGCCGGTGCTGAAGCGGAAGCGGGACGATTCCGAACAGTGGTGAGAATTAGCAGGAACTTGCAGTCAAAGCGGGCGATGAGAATCGAACTCACATACTCGGCTTGGAAGGCCGATGCTTTACCATTAAGCAACGCCCGCGTCGCCAACCGCTTATTGATTATCGACTGACGATTGTCTACAATGCAAGAATAAACAGTCCGTAGCAGATAGTCAATAGGAAACGGAAATGAGTATCGCCGAATTAGCGGCGGCAGCAAAGTCCGCCTCGATGCAATTGGCGGCAGTAGAACGCGCGTGAAGGATAATGCGCTGGCTGAGATTGCCGGGGCCTTGAAGCAGTGCAGCGATGAAATCATATCCGCCAACAAGCACGACCTGGCAGCCGCAGAAAAAAACAATCTCGCTGCGCCTCTGACTGAAACGCCTCAAGTTCGACCAGGGCAAAATAGCCGAGGTCTGCGCGGGCATCGAGAGTCTACTCAAACTCGATGACCCGGTCGGCACGACACTCACTGCCACCGATCTTGACGCTGACCTTGAGCTTTATAAGGTCAGTTGCCCGATAGGTGTGATCGGCGTAGTTTTCGAATCCCGTCCGGACGCCCTGGTACAAATCTCAACGCTGTGCCTGAAGAGCGGAAACGCCGTCCTGCTTAAAGGCGGAAGCGAAGCCGTCAGAACCAACCGAATCCTCGCCGAAATCATTGCCCAAGCCGGCGAAAAAGCCGGCCTGCCTAAGGGATGGATTCACCTGTTGGAAACTCGCCAGGATGTCGCAGAGATGCTGGCTCTGGATGAATATATCGACCTGATTATCCCTCGCGGCTCAAATCAATTCGTCCGTTATATAATGGATAATACCAATATTGCGGTGCTCGGGCACGCCGAAGGGATATGCCATGTTTACGTAGATGGTGATGCCGATCTGGATATGGCTACAAATATCGTGGTTGACTCCAAGTGCCAGTACGTCGCCGCTTGTAACGCAGCCGAGACATTGCTGGTGGACGAGGCAATTGCCGAAAAGTTTTTGCCCAGAACAAAAGCCGCCCTGGAGCAGAAGGGTGTCGAATTACGTGGCTGCCCAAAAACCGCAGCCATAATAAAAGTTAAGCCGGCAACCGAAAAGGATTGGGCAACCGAGTATCTTGACTACATCCTTTCGATAAAAATGGTCGCCGGTTTGGACGAGGCAATCGAGCATATCAATCGCTACAGCTCTCGGCACACAGATGCCATCGTCACAGGCGATAAGGGAAAGGCCGAGAGGTTTATGAACTTGGTCGATTCAGCGAATGTTTTTTGGAACTGCAGCACCCGTTTTAGCGACGGCTACCGCTATGGCCTCGGCGCCGAAGTCGGCGTAAGCACCAATAAGATTCACGCCCGCGGCCCGGTTGGCCTGGAAGGCCTGGTGATTTACAAATGGAAATTATTCGGCACCGGCCAAATCGTCGCCGACTACACTGGCCAGAACGCTAAAAAATTCACGCACAAGAAGATAGAGATTAGTGAATAGTGATTGGCGCTTTCGATTTCAGTTGCCACAATGTGACCTGTGGCCTATGCTTCATCAGGCTCACAACTTACAGCAATCGCTTCGATAAACTCTGGTTTCATGTATTTGATTCTATGGCCGACCTTCTCTATCTCGCTCTTTAGAGCTGAGTACGGAATGAACCTGCAGATTTTCGGTAAAGGCGGCTTGAGTCTACTGAATGTTGGCCTGTTTATTTCGCTGAACACTTTTTCAAACCGGTCGTCAGGAGCCACAAGGTAAAGGTTTATCTTTATGTTTGGTTGCATCGCTATGAGGTTGGCCATTCGCAGTAAACCAGAGTAGATTGCACTCGTGTGCTCGACCTCAAATGCCGCAACGATAGCATCGCCCTGCAGCCAGAGCACATCTATGAGTTCTATCGTTGTATTCGTGGCCTCATCAAACTGTCTGGGCAGTTCAGTCCTTAGATTCTTCAGACTTTGAGAATGCCACTCCGTCGAAGCTCCGGTTCCTATCATTCCGGGCAACCCATACATCAAGACCAACGTCCGAACCCAATTTGAGAAGAAGCCATTGCATTTCAGCATGACTGGATTCTTCGATTTCCGAAACAGGCAGCTTGGCCTCGTGGATGGGCCCCTTCTCTTCTTCCGGAATTGTGACGACCCCTATCTTCTTGGATTCAAACTGTCTGGGACGACGCCAATACTTAGCCTGGTCATACCCCCTGGTCACTGGATGAGCCATAGTCTCCTTTATGGCCTCGACAACGATATCGCCGTCACCAGGGTCAAAAAGGGCTGGAGAACCTCTAAAAAAACCTGTCCACGCGTGAGGAGACGACAGACCTTTGAAAAGCGAAAGCTTGCCTTTCAGAGTCTCAATAGGAACTGCGGTGTCTGGTGTGAGTTCATATATGAGATTAACCTTGAAGCGGATAGGAAACAATGCGTCCTCGTAAATCGGTGTGTCATCTTCATAACAGGCGGACTTGACTTCGAGGACACCAATGAACCGCGAAAGGCCAGTCAGGTAGCATAACAAATAATCACCAGGCTTAATATCTTGAGCACGGCGACGTCTCGTACTACGGAACCCGCTCACTTTTGCACCGTTCTTCTTGAACTCTTCCCATGTTTTACCTGTAAACAGGTCCAACCAATAGTCTCTGCTCATCTTGCCTGTCCTTTTTTGAGGAAGATTAGAACTGCCTTGCTACTGTTCAATCTTATCTTACTTTTTCTTGCATAGTAAATCAACGCAAATGGACTGATAATATTGTTCGCTAAGCGCAAATCCGGTGAAATCCGGATGTGGAAGGAGCAGAAATCCAACGACTCCACCACTCTCCGAGAAGTACACAATCGCATTTGCGAACGGGACGACCCTCGCCAAGCGACAAATCGGTAGCACATTGAACACTCCCAATAATACGCGATGTTTGCGCTGAGTGCGCGATTGCGGAGGAATCTACCTGCCAACGTTACACATATACCACGTTCACAGGCATCACGAAAAATCATCAAAAAAGGATATGGCGGTAACAAAACGGTAACAGGCTGACGGCAGATTACGCTTGTGTGAAATGAGCCATCCGTGCTAAGCTATTCGCATAATAAGGAGAACAACATTATGAAAAGTAAATCTCTGCTTGCAGGCGGCATAATGGCGCTCTTGTGTCTGTTAGGGTTCACCGTTCGGGCAGAAGGTTCGCAATCACAGGGACAGGCTGTCAAGGCTTGGCCGGAGCTGTTCGGCAAGCGAAAGTTGTATCCGTGTGAGTACGCATCTATTTACGCCGGCAAGAAATCCGGCGCCGATCAGGCTAAGAAAGTGCTTGCGACCGTGGTGAAGGACCTGAAACAGGCCGGCGTGGCAAACCCGGCAAACGGCCTTATCCTGGTCAGAGACAACAAGGAAGACCTTCCTATTGAGACCACAAAAATCATCGAAGCCGTAAGTAAGGCCGAGGCACAAAAAGGGGGCGAGAAATCCGAAGATACATCGAAAAAGCTGTCGGAGGCCAAAGAGGAGATGGAGAAGGAGGGGCTGGAGGTTGAGGTAGTGCTGTCTCTTGTGCCCATCCCGATCGGGCCTGGAGGACTGCCTGAAATCTTCGAGGAATTTCCAGGAGATGTCAATCAGCCGATCGGCTGGTGCATCATTGTTCCAACGGACGCGTGTGTCAAGGCCGGCTTAAAGAAAATCATCGAATTTGGGATGAAGAAGGAAAAAGTCGGCTTGGCGGAACGGCTAATGGTCAGTGCCTTAATGCCGTTGATAGAGCACAAGGCTGCCGAGCAGGTGAAAAAAAGCTGGCAGGCTGTTCTTTATCAGCTTATTCTGGATGCAGAAGATGGCTTGCCCGACCAGCAAAAGCAAGATATGGTCAAGGCCTATAAGCAGAAGCTGGGTCTGGATGACGAGCCCAAGAAGAATAACAATAAGTGAATAGTCGCGGGTGAATAGTAGATATTAACGGGCAAAAAATGCGAAATTTCCAGAACGCCAAACGAATAGTTGTAAAAATCGGCACAAATATCTTGACCAAAAATGGCGGTCTGGATTCTCGCCTACGTCCGCCAAATTGCGGCGCAAATAAACTCTCTGCTGAAGGCGGGCAGACAGGTCGTTATAATTACTTCCGGCGCTATCGGCATGGGGGCGGGGCAGTTCAATCTGGCCGGGAAAGCCCAGGAGATGAAGATGCGGCAGGCCTGTGCCGCCATCGGCCAGCCGCTGCTGATGCAGGAATACCGCAAGGCCTTCGGGCGCGACGGCGTTCAGGTCGCCCAGGTCCTGCTGACCGCCGAGGTCCTCAGCAACCGCAAGACCTACCTGAACCTCCGCAACGCCATCGAGACGCTGCTCGATCTGGGCGTCGTGCCGATCCTCAACGAGAACGACAGCATCAGCACCGCCGAGATCGGCACCGCCTTCGGCGACAACGACCGGCTCAGCGCCCTGGTCGCCAGCAAGATCGACGCCGACCTGCTGATCATGCTCACGGACATCGACGCCCTTTACGACAAGAACCCGCGGGAATCACCGGACGCCAAGCCGATCCCGGTGGTCTTCGAGATCACCGACGAGATCGTCCGCAACGCCGGCGGCAAGGGCAGCGACCACTCGACCGGCGGCATGAAAACCAAGATCGAGGCCGCCCAGATCGCCGCCAACGCCGGCTGCCGGATCGTCCTGGCCAACGGCCGGGAAAAGAACGTCATCACCCGCATCATGGCCGGCGAAGCCGATCGGCACGATCTTCATGCCCAAGCGAAAGCTCAGCAACCGCGCCCGCTGGATTCTGAACAGCCGCCGCCGGCACGATAAAAATCGACGAACGGCGCGATGCGGGCCCTCAGAAATCACAAAGAGCCTGCTGCCCAGCGGCGTACGTCCGTCGAAGGGACATTCGACGCCGGCGAGTCGTCATGCTCAACAACGATGCCAAGGCCGTCACCAGCCTGGGCAGCGCCCAGCTGAAGACCCTGGCCGGCAAGCACAGCACCGAGATCAAGAAAAACTCCTCGGCCCCGAGCACCGTGACGTCGTCGCGATCCCGGAAGACATTGTTTTCATCGACTACTAATTTAGGAGAAACAGCAAATGAAACAGTACAAAAGCAACAAAACGGTTCTTTTTGTGTCGCTGGTCGTGACATCGGTTCTTCTGGTTGGCTGTGTGGTCAGCGACAGTAAGGTGCATTACACCGGCATCGCAGATGAAAGTCTTAAGCAGGTCCAGTGCGGCAAAACGACAAAAGACCAACTGGTGGCGACATTCGGTGAGCCGAGCGAGCAACGCGTAACGGACGAAGGCAACGAAATACTCAGCTACAAATGCACAAGGAAACAAGATAACCAATTTGTTGTGTTTCCTATCGTCATCGTCGACGATGAAAAGGAGACGGAACATACCATCTCGTTCGAGATAAAAGACGGCATTGTGCAGCGGTACTGGAAGAAAACATAGCAGTCTTCGTGCCGAAAGCCAGCGGGCTCGGCGGGTTTAATCCGGAAAGTTTAGGGCCGCGAACTGCCCATGATGCTTCCTGGCAGCGGCATCGTAAGCCTTGGCTGCTTTAATTTCCATGTCGAAGCAGCCTAAGTTGAATTGTTTCCCATCCTTCTTGATGTAGGCAAACCATCTTCTGCGGCGTTTGTTCCAGGATACGCCTTTGTACCTTGACGAAGCGCCTCTGGCCAGGACGTTGGCATTATTCTGCTGAATTGTGCAGTTGCGAATATTTTGTCTACGGTTGTCCAGGCCGTTGTGATTGATGTGGTCGCAGACCAAGTGCGATGGAGTATCCATAATCAGCCGATGCATGTAGATTCTTTCTGGCCTGCCGGCCGCGCGGATACTCCGCACAGCGTAGGTTGAGCTTTTATTCACCTTGCAGTGCCATCGGAATTGCGACAGCCAGATGTAGTCTTGCGGATCGACTTTGACGTACTTGCCCTGGGTGAGGGGGATTTTGCAATAGTCGCCGAATTGGTCTCTGTATATGGGCAGGTCGTTTTCGGGCCAGTAATCCATCTCGATGTTGCTCTGGCCCACAAAGCGAAACGCTCCGCATACATCGTCTGGTTTGACGATGGGCCAGCGGGCCAGGCCGGTGCTGACATCAACATCGGGCGGATTCTTTACGCAATGCCGGACATCGCCGATAAGCCGCGAAAAGTAGCATTGGCCACATCTTCTTTCTGCCGGGCCCTCTTGCATAGGCATCCTTTTTTCGTTGGCCTGGCTGCCCCGTCTCGCGCGACAGCCCCCATAATTGGATGAGTGTGCGCGTTTTATTCGAAAAAAGTGGATTTTGGCCCGGCTGTTTTTTCACTAAGTGCTTGTGCACGTTGGAATTAAAAATTTTTGCAAAATTCCGATTTTTCTCCGCAGGGTGCAGCCCTTTTGTTCGATTTTTGGGGGCGACGTGTGCTTTGTAGTTAGTCGGTGGGGGGTACTGTGAGACTTGATTACTGAATTGGCAATTGACACCGAATAGTCAGTAGTCAATAATCAATTTAGACGGCCGGAGTGGCGGAACTGGCAGACGCGCGGGTCTCAAAATCCCGTCCTGGCAACAGGGTGTGGGTCCGAATCCCACCTCCGGCAGTAGTTTTCGGAAGGAAAACAAGGTACAAATGGAGAACTGTGTTATTCCCATTCCGGAAAAAAGGCATAGTATTCGGGATGGCCAAATCACGCGTGGTTCAGAGATATTGGAAAACCTTCAGTGGCTCAGATAGTAGAGGAATTCATACACACAGGTCGTTGGTTGTTCAGATGGAGGAGCTTTCTGCCTTTACTGGCAATATCCTTTTTTCTGATTGCTTTGAAAAATTTCACGTACCCGGAAGCCAGTCATACATTGGATATTCTCTGGGAAATGTTTTGTTTTAGCATTTCCTTCTTGGGATTAGGAATTCGTATTTATACTGTCGGCCACACACCCAAAGGGACCTCCGGCAGGCACACAAAAAATCATAGAGCAGATGTTCTGAACATTACAGGAATGTATTCGGTTGTCAGACATCCGCTATATCTGGGTAACTTCTTGATCTGGCTGGGCTTCGCCCTGTTCGTACGTTCTTTCTTCTTTGACCTTGCAGCGATATTGCTTTTCCTTTTGTATTATGAGCGAATAATCTTTGTAGAGGAAGAATTTCTGCGTGAGAAGTTCGGACAGACATTTACCGAATGGGCGGACAAAACACGTATGATATTCCCGCGTTTTAAGAACTGGCAGAAGTCGACTTTGCCGTTTTCTCTGAAAACCGTCCTCAAAAGAGAATACTCGGGATTTTTCGTTATAACGACTTCATTCACTTGCCTGGAGGTGCTCGGTGACTTTTTCTATAAAGGTAAATGGCAGATTAGTTGGCCCTATTGCCTGCTGTTTGGCTTCGGCTCAGCTACGTATATTGTATTGAGAACCTTGAAGAAAAAGCATTTTTTAGATGTTGAAGGACGTTAACCCACCTCAGCGGGAAAGAAGAACAAAAACTCAAGTCCTGCCTATATTGGCCACAAAAGGCGATAACTTGCGGAGTTGGTTGACAATCTGGGGCATTTTTTCGATTGTGTAATCAACCTCTTCTTCGGTGTTGTATCGGCTCAGGCTGAATCGAATCGAGCCGTGAGCGGCGGTGAACGGAACGCCCATCGCCCGCAAAACGTGAGAAGGCTCCAATGAGCCGGATGTGCACGCTGAGCCGCTGCTGGCACAGATGCCGTATTTATCCAGCAGAAGCAGAATCGCTTCGCCCTCGATGAACTCAAAGCTGATATTGGTCGTATTGGGCAGGCGATTTTTTTTATCGCCATTAAGACGCGAGTCAGGGCAACTTTTCTAATAGCGCATTTTCCAGCTTGTCACGCAGATCTTTACTTTCTTATTTTCCTCCTCGATATTTTCTGCTGCCAATTCGCACGCCTTTCCCAGGCCGACGATTCCCGGCACATTTTCTGTGCCGGCTCTGTGCCCGCCTTCCTGATGGCCGCCCAGCATAAATGGCGCCAGTCGCGTCCCTTTTCTCGACGTAAAGAACGCCCACGCCCTTTGGCCCATGCAGCTTATGGCCGGAAAGACTGAGCAAATCGATATTGCTTTTCGCCAGATTCAGCGGAATCTTGCCGACCGCCTGCACCGCATCGGTGTGAAATACCACCCCTTTATCGGCAACTAATTTGGCGATTTTTTCTATCGGAAATATCACGCCAGTCTCATTGTTTGCGTACATAATCGTAACAAGAGCGGTATCGTCATCGATTTGCTCTTCCAGTTCCGCCAGGTCAAGCCGGCCCTGTTTATCCACGCCCAGCTCCACAACCGTATAGCCGTGATTTTCCAGGTCTCGGCAGACCGACAGCACCGCCGGATGCTCAACTCTGGTCGTTATGACTTTGCGCTTGTTCGGCACCGCGGCCAACGTGCCTTTGATGGCGGCGTTGTCACTTTCGGTGCCGCCGCTTGTAAATATAATCTCGCCGGGGTCGCAGCCAAGCAAAGCCGCCACCTGCTCACGGGCATGGCGGATTTTTCGGCCGACCTGGCCGCCAAACGTGTGCATACTCGAAGGATTGCCGTAAAGCTCACAGAAGAACGGCTTCATTTCCTCCAGCACTTCTTCGGCCACTTTTGTCGTGGCATTGTTGTCAAAATATATGGTTTTCATCCGTCTATCCTCTGTGATTGTGTGGCTGCCCGGCAGATTCTTTATCTTCCTCGACAAAAAGGTCGTCAGCAACAAATTCTCTCAGTTTGGCTTCGACAACATCTTTCATTGTAACATCGGCCAGCTTGCACTGGGCACACATTCCTCTAAAGGCAACAACAACCTTATTTCCTTCGACATCGATCAGCTCGATATCGCCGCCGTGTGCCCGCAGAGCAGGCCTAATTTGCTCATTTATCGTTTGCTGAATCAACTGAATCTTCTGGATATTGGTAAGTTTGCCTGCCTCGTCGCAGGCAGCGAGACAGGGACTTCTTTTACTTTGTCGCCCTGCACCTTTTGTATTATCTTTTCGATTTCGCCCTTGCAGCCGCCGCAGCCGCCGCCCGCTTTGCAGTAATTTGTTACCTGCTCGACGGTCGTCAGATTATTCTCGCGTATCACCCTTTCGATTTCCTTGTCGGTAACGCCAAAACAGGTGCAGACGACATTGCCTTCAAGCTCGTGTTTTTTTTTGCCGCCGGCTCGATAATTTTCGATCGCCGCTTCAAGGGCTTCTCTGCCCATAACCGAGCAGTGCATTTTCTGCTCCGGCAGACCGCCGAGATAATCCGCAATATCCTTGTTGGTCACCTTGGCGGCTTCCTCCAGAGTCTTGCCTTTTATCATCTCGGTCAAGACCGAAGATGTTGCGATGGCACTTGCACAGCCGAACGTTTTGAACTTTGCATCCTTGATTCTGCCGTTCTTATCGAGCTTGAACGTCAGCCTCAAGGCATCGCCGCAGGCAAGTGACCCAACCTCGCCGACGCCATCGGCATCTTCAATCTCGCCGACATTTCGCGGATTGAAAAAGTGGTCTTTAACCTTATCCGTATATTCCCACATAATTAGTTTTGAGTCCTTAGTTTTGAGTTTTGAGTTCGCTGTTTACACACTCTACCTATTATCGCTACCCGTTTTTACTATGCTCGACAAGATTTTAACCAGTTCTTCAGATGCCTGAATTAATTTCTGACTGTCATGCTTGTCCATCAAAATCCCTGCATCTGTTATCAATCGCAGCCAGTAGTTTGTCTCTCTGGCTTCCTTAGAAGCAATGCACATTTTGGCAACAAAATCTTTCCGGGTCTGCCCCGCCAGAGCTTCTTCAACATTAGCGCCTATACTCGTACCTGACCGCAAAAGTTGGCTCGCTATTTCGAAATGCTTTTGCCTTTTTAACGTGGATACATAACTTTATAATTTCCAGAGCAAAGTCATAGCTCTTTTGCTTAACGATACTTTTAGCCATAAACTTAAAACTCAACACTCAAAACTCAGCACTTTTTATCAGCGCCTGCTTCGAAATCGGCAATTATATCATCAATGTGTTCTGTTCCTACCGAGACACGAATATAATCATCTGTTACGCCGGCTGCAAGCTGCTCTTCTTTGCTAAGCTGCTGGTGCGTCGTGCTGGCTGGATGTATCACCAGAGTTTTGCTGTCGCCGATATTGGCAAGATGACTGGCGAGCTTAACGCTATTTATGAATTTGATGCCGGCTTTTTTGCCGCCCTTTATTCCGAAGCCCAGGATTGCCCCTTGTCCATCGGGCAGATACTTTTTTGCAAGCGAATAATCCGGATGAGACTTAAGGCCGGGATAATTGACCCAGGTAACCTGCTTCTGTTTTTCCAGCCACTGAGCAAGTTTCAGCGCATTTTCACTGTGTCTGGGCATCCGCAGATGCAGTGTCTCCAGCCCCTGCAGGAAAAGGAAAGCATTAAACGGCGACATGCAACTACCCATATCCCGCAGGAACTGAACCCTGGCCTTGATAATATATGCCAGCTCGCCGAAGTGCTCGACATATTTCACGCCGTGATAACTCGGGTCCGGCTCGGTCAGCTCAGGATACCGGCCGTTTGTCCAGTCGAATTTGCCCGAATCGACGATCGCTCCACCGATACTTGTGCCGTGTCCACCGATAAATTTTGTGCAGCTATGAACTACGATGTCGATGCCGTATTCAATGGGCCTAAACAATATGGGCGTCGTGACGGTGTTGTCGCAAATTACCGGCATACCATTCTCGTGCGCAATATCTGCTATCTTTTCATACTCTAAGATATCATTTTTGGGATTGCCGATGCTTTCAATATAAATGAGCCTGGTGTTTGGTTTGATGGCTTTGGCGAAATTTTCTATCCTTTTCGGGTCTACAAAAGTCACTTCAATTCCGAGCTTGCGGAATGTCTGGCTGAATAGCGTCACTGTGCCGCCATACAGGGAGTTGGAAGATACTATGTGTCCGCCTGCACCGCAAATATTGAAGACGCTTACATAGATCGCTGATTGTCCTGAACTTAATGCCAGCCCACCGACGCCGCCTTCGAGCGCTGCAAGCCTTTTTTCCAGCACGTCCGTGGTCGGATTCATCAGGCGGGTGTAGATATTGCCAAACTCCTCCAGCGCAAATAACCTTGCTGCGTGGTCGGTGTCCTTGAAACAATAGCTGGTAGTCTGATATATGGGTACAGCCCGGCTCAGCGTATCGGAATCAACCTTTTGGCCCGCGTGTAAAGCCAAAGTCTCCAGACGATATTTTCTATCTGGTATCACTTTTTCACCTCCTGACCAACACCGATGCACAACGCCAGGTTTTCATTGACCGTTTCGATTGCAATTGCGACTGCTTTTTTGCCTGACAGCAGCATACCGCCGAAAGTCGGTCCCATTCGCGGAAGACCAAAGGTGGTTGCTACTGCCATTCCCGCTACAATCAAGCCGGGATAGACCTCCTTTGTGTTTTGGACAACCGCGTCTTCCGATTCCTCTATGCACATAGGCCCGAATCCTTTTATCTTGACCAGGCCCCTATTGGCAAGCGACTGCACAACCACAGCATCGTGCCCGGTGGCATCAACAACTAATTTCGCTTCAATGCCCACCGGGTCTACGCACGTAATTGCTCTTGGCAGTGCCGACACGGGCGTCCAGTTAATGACTACCCCGCATACCCTGTTATTCTTTACTATCACGTCATCGAACTTGGTCATATTCAGCGTTTTGACGCCCGCATCGCAAGCCGCCGCGATCAGCTTCGAGCACACGTGCGGCCCATCCGCCACGAATAAGCCGTCTTCTACCTCTTTATATGGTGCTCCAATTTCATCGAGGACTTCCTGAGCCGGCGCCCTGAATGTAACCTTATTCATCAGGTAGCCGCCGATCCAGAATCCGCCGCCAAGATAATTGTTGCTCTCTACCAATAGTGTCTTTTCGCCCCTGAGAGCAAATTCTCTGGCTGCCACAAGTCCGCTGGGGCCTGCGCCGACAACAATCACATCGTTATCGAGATGCTCCTGAAATTCCCTGGCAAATTCAGATACTATTGCACCGGTTATGTCCTTTTCAGATATTTTTGAAAAAATCATACCATTGTCTCCTTTCTAAAACGATAGATAATGTAAAACACTTTTAGTCATGATGCCTCTTTAATTGAAAAATGCCGTTGACCATCAAAATAATTAAAACTATAGCTGAAATCGATTTAATATAATGAGGTAATATATCCCCTGCTTTTCCAAGCGTGGTTTTGACATCGATACCTGAAATGAAATATATCTGATTAAGCAACAAACCTAAAACTACAGCACAAATTGAAATTGACGCCAAATATATTGCAACCGATCTTTTGCCCAAGAATTTGCCAACTGCCAAAATTCCAGCGACATTTGTTGCGGGACCAGCAAGAAGAAAAACCAAAGCTACGCCAGGACTCATACCCTTAGCAATCAAAGCTGCTGCTATTGGAGTTGATGCGCTTGCACAGATATAAAGAGGTATTCCCACAAGCAGCATCACAAACATCGCCTGCCACCTTGAACCGAGAAAATTCTCGATAAAACTTTGGGGAACAAAATAGGATATTATTCCACCAATGACAATTCCAAGAGTCAGCCATCTTGCGATGTCCCCCAATAACTCCACAAAAGCATAGTGCATGGCATATCTGAATTTTTGGGCAAAACTATGATTGTGATGCCCCCGCTCTTCTTCTCCGCAGCATTCACAAATCGTTGCCTGTTGAATTGCTGACTCTTCCCCTTTCTTCCCAAAAATATTCTCACTGATACCCGCTACAATAGCCGTCACAAATGCGGCAATTGGCCTAAATACTGTCATCAATGGATCAAGCAATGCGTAAGATATGGCTATGGAATCTATTCCCGATTCGGGAGTAGAAATTAAAAAAGAAAGCACTGCTCCTTTCGAGGCCCCATTCTTTCTTAAAGATACGGCTGTAGGAATAACTCCACAAGAACACAGAGGCAAAGGAACACCAAATACTCCTGCCAAGAATACGGACTTAAAGCCAGGTCTACCTAAATGCTTGGCAATCTTATCTTTATCCACAAACATCTGGATTAATCCGGCAATAAAAATACCAAAAAGTATATACAATGAAGCATCATCAAACGTGTGCCATACTTCTTTAATCAAACTCATTAAAACAAAGACCATATTAACCCAACCCTCATATATCGTATTATTACGCCGTTGCAAAATTTCTAACGGGGTAACACTTCTATCATTTTACCGAGCGACCTTTTTGCCTTTACTCGTATCTCCTGCGGCACAGTTACTTTGTGCTGCAAGTCCTGCAGCGAAGCTATGATTTTATCCAGCGTAATCTTTTTCATATTGGGACAGACAGCCCTGTCGGCGGCGGCGATAAACTCAGCTTGAGGATTCTGCTTCTTCAGGGTATGGATTATCCCAATTTCAGTTGCCACAATGAACTTCTTTGCCGGGCTTTTTGCCGCAAACTTGAGCATCTGCCCGGTGCTGAGTAATTGGTCGGCGAGTGCCTTGACCGGCTCGGTACACTCCGGATGTGCCATAACGACCGCGTCCGGGTACTGCCTTTTGCGTTCTTTATATCGTCCTCCGTTATTACCACGTGCGTAGGGCAATAGCCCGGCCAGAGAATCAGGTCTCTGCCCGTTCTTTCAGCGACGAATCGGCCAAGGTGCTGGTCCGGCACAAAGATAATAGCGCGATCCGCAGGTAGAGAGTTGACCAATTCCACCGCGTTGGCGCTTGTGCAGCAATAGTCGCTCTCGGCTTTGACCTCGGCGGAGCTATTTACATAGCAGACGACAAGTGACTCCGGATTTTTTTGCTTTAGCTGGCGCAACTGCTGTGCTGTTATCATGTCGGCCAGCGGGCAGCCAGCGGACTTATCGGGTAGAAGCACATTTTTTCCTGGGCACAAAATTGCTGCTGTCTCCGCCATAAACTGCACGCCGCAAAATACTATGACCTGGGCGTCAGTCTGCGAGGCCTTTATGCTCAGCCCCAGCGAATCGCCTGTGAAATCGGCAAGGTCCTGAATCTCGCCGGGCTGATAATTGTGCGCAAGTATGACCGCCTTGCGCTGTTCTTTCAGCTTCTTTATTTTTTGAAATAGCCGCTCGTTCAAGATGTCACCTGCGCTACTCTTAGGGTTTATCCTTTGTGTGCTTTGTATAAACTAAGTCAGGATGGGCCGTCGTGACGGTGACGCCGGGCGGCACCGATTCTTTTATCCAGACATTGCCGCCGACTATCGCCCCTTTTCCGATGACCACATCGCCCAGTATCGTCGCCTCGGCGTAGATTGTCACGTTGTCTTCTATTGTCGGGTGTCTTTTGCCGCCCTTTATTATCCTGCCGCGATCGTCCTTCGCGAAGCTAAGGGCGCCCAGCGTCGTGCCCTGATAGATTTTTACGTTGTCGCCTATGATGCTGGTCTCGCCTATGACTACGCCGGTGCCGTGGTCGATGAAGAAGTTTTTGCCTATTGTTGCCCCGGGATGGATGTCGATGCCGGTTTTGGAATGTGCCCATTCGGTCATTATCCGGGGAATTAACGGCACCTGTTTAAGATGCAATTCGTGGGCCACGCGATAGGTGGCAATCGCCGTGATGCAGGGGTAACTTATCACGATTTCCTCATAAGACTTTGCGGCTGGGTCGCCGTCAAAAGCCGCCGCGACATCGCCTTTGAGCAGCTCCCTGATTCTGGGCAGTTGAATTAACAGATGCTGCGTGACGTTCTCTGCCATCGTCCGGCAGTCGCAACCTTCGCAGTTTTTTATCCGGCACTGATACTGGAAAGCTCGCTCGGCCTGTTCGGCAAGTTCGGTGTATATCTGCCAGAGAATATCGCCTACAATAAATTTTATGTTGGATTTGGTAATTTCTCTTTTTCCGGTGTAGCCTGGAAAAAGCACCTCGACGAGTAAGTCGAGAATATGCAGGATTTTGTCACGGCCTGGCAGGTTAGAGGCATCAATGAAGTTTATGCCGGAATCGTCCTGATACGTGCGGGCAAGCTCGCAGACAAGATTTTCGATTTTTTCGCCCGTTAATCTATTTTTTCGCACAAGTACACCATTTCGCCACATAGGAAGATTCCGTTAAAACGCAAACATATCGGTGGAGATGTACCTTTCGCCGGTATCAGGCAGAATGACCACTATGGTCTTGCCCTGACTTTCGGGGCGCTGCGAGACCTGTATTGCCGCCCACATTGCCGCTCCTGAGCTTATCCCTGCCAGTATTCCTTCTTTAGCTGCTAACGCACGCGCCGTCGCCATAGCGTCCTCGTTGGCGACCTGGATAATCTCGTCTATCACCGCGACATTCAGCACTTTGGGCACAAATCCGGCGCCGATACCCTGTATTTTGTGAGGGCCCGGCTTTCCGCCCGAAAGCACCGGCGAATCCTTAGGCTCGACCGCCACAACCTTCAAGCTCTTATTGTTCTCTTTTAACACTTCGCCGCATCCGGTCAACGTCCCACCCGTTCCAACGCCGACTACAAGGATGTCCACATTATGGCCGCTGTCCTCCCAGATTTCTTTGGCGGTAGTTTCCCTGTGAATCTGCGGGTTCGCGGGATTATTGAATTGCTGGGGCATAAAGGCGTTAGGATTCCCCGCCTTACTCCTGGAATTCTCCGGATACAAGCTTATGATATAATCACACAGCTTGTTCCGATCATTCACGATCTGCTCGGCTTTTTCTATGGCTCCGGCCATACCGCGCTCTGCCGGCGTGAGTACAATCCGTGCGCCAAGCAACCGCAACAGCTTTCTCCTTTCAATGCTCATCGATTCGGGCATAGTCAAGATCAGTCTGTAGCCTTTTGCCGCGCAAATAAAGGCAAGACCTATGCCTGTATTGCCGCTGGTCGGCTCGATTATGACAGTATCAGGTTTTATGCAGCCTTGCTTTTCCGCGGCCTCTATCATTGCCAGCGCAATTCGGTCTTTGACGCTGCCACAAGGGTTATGTGATTCAAGCTTGGCCAGGATGGTCGCCTTATCCGAGCCGAGCTTATTGATTCGGACTAATGGCGTATTGCCGACTGTTGCTGTTATGTCTTCAAATATTACACTCATAAGTGGTTCCTTGTTTGCCTATATTTGGTAATTCGAAGTCTTCTTATCTTTTGCTTTGTCAACCAAGTCCTGCAGCGTTATGGATTCCAGGACGTTCGTAACCGCTTGTTGTACTTGTGCCCAGACCTGTTTGACCACGCAGTCAGCGGACCTGGCACAGTAGCTGTCGCTCTGGACGCACTCTGCTGTGATCACAGGCCCCTCCAGGCAATTGAAGACGTCACTAAGTTTAATCTGGCTTGGGGGTTTGGCAAGAACGTACCCGCCTTTGGAGCCTCTAACGCTCCTGACAAATCCTGCGGACCTGAGTATGGCCATCAGTTGCTCCAGATACTTGAGGGATATTTCCTGATGCTGGGCAATGGTTTTGAGCTGCAAAGGCTTCCTGCCGGCACTTTCAGCGAGCTCCAGTGCAGCCCTTACCCCGTATCTGGTTCGAGTCGACAGCTTCATTACGAATCTCCTACTATTCCTACCGCACAAGTAGAGTATTATACGAAATCTTGGCTTTCTGGTGCAAGAAAAAAACGAAAAACTTTCGTAAGCGTTCACGGAAAAACCGCGTTTTTGTCACTGCGAGTGAAGCGAAGCAGTCTAATACTGCCAAAAGGTCGAGATTGCTTCAGCCTAAAGGCCTCGCAATGACACAGAAACGCCGGTTTGCCCCCGTGAACGGTTACAAAGATTTGAAGATTCTGCTCGGTTGGCCCTATAATTCTAAAGTCAGTTTTCGGTACTCAAACTGACCGATTTTCGATAGTACACTGACATAAGTGCTTATACAATAATATGATATCATATTTTGTCATTCCCGCACAGGCGGGAATCCACTCAATTGATATGTTAATGGATTCCTGCTGGAGTTTATCCCGTACCTTGATACGGGGCAGGAATGACATGGCAAATCGGTCAGTTTGAGTATAGTATCTGGTGTAGTAGGGCAGACTATGTTAGACGTTGGGATACCACAGCCATCGCTGGAGCACTTAAGAAGACTAACGGACGACACGGGCGTATTCCAACACGCTAAATTCATCGTGCCGGATCGCCAGCCCGGCTACTGCACCGATGACAACGCCCGGGCGGTCATCGTCACAGCCAAATATTATGCCAAGTACCGCGAGCCGCAGGCCCTTGAGCTTTTGGATGTCTACCTGGCATTTGTTTTGCACGCGCAAAGGGACGATGGCTCGATCAAAAACTTTATGAGTTTTGACCGGACCTGGCTGAAAGACGAGCCTGCAAGTGATGCCTTGGGCAGAGTATTATGGGCATTCGGAACGCTGATCGCAAATCCGCCTTTGGCTCCCTATCTATCACTGGCCAGAGACCGCTTCGACTTTTGTGTAGGCCAGGTTGCCAGGCAGTCTCCCAGAGGCCTGGCGTACTCAATACTCGGCTTGGCTGATTACCTCAAACAATTCCCGCAAGCCGGCGATATTAAGCAGCATCTGGCAATGGCTGCCAACCGTCTGCTCGATCAGTACAGGCAAAGTGCTCAGCCGGACTGGCGCTGGTTTGAGAACAGTCTTACTTATGACAACGCTGTCCTGCCGCACGCGCTTTTCGTGGCCGCCTTGACCTTGCAGGATAGAAAATACCTCGAAGTTGCCGAGCAAACCTGCGAATTTCTTTTGCAGAATACTTTTAGTGGCAAGCACTTCAGCTTCGTCGGCAACAACGGATGGTATGAACGGGGCGGCAGAAAGGCCGCGTTTGACCAGCAGCCCATAGAAGCCGCCAGCACGGTTCTGATGCTGCGAGCTGCTTACGAAGCGATGCAAGATAGCCGGTTTCTGGCGCTGCAAAGAAAGGCGTTTGACTGGCTGCTCGGCGATAATGAGATACATACTCCACTTTACGATTTCACAACCAAAGGCTGCTGTGACGCCCTTACGGCCGACGGTGTTAATATGAATCAGGGCGCCGAGAGCACACTCAGCTTCTTATTGGCCTTGTTGGCAATGGTTGTGTAACCAATGGGATTGAACGCAATTATCGTGCGATACCGTCAAGCCAGTTCTCAGCCAGCACCATCAGGTCTTGCCAGTTGACAAAGCCATCGTTCGTCTTTTTTGCCACGGAGAGCACAGAGAACTCAGAGCAAGTATCCCATTTTTTCTACCTCCGTGAATTCTGTGGCCCCTTCCGGTTTCCTACACCGCTACCGCTACAGGTGGTGGTACATAATATACCACCGGCTGTTATGCAATGCCAGCAATTTCCTCCAAATGTGCGTTTTTCCGCGGAAAAACCCGATGTGTAGGCGAATTTAACGCCCCGCCATGGACGAAATAGAGCCAATGGAGTGGCGGCAAAACTCAGGCTTTTAGGTCGCTCGCCAACCAGCATTTCTGCCCCGAAAAAAACGAAATTTTTTTCATTTTTTAGTTGACATTGCATAGTATGTATAACATAATATGCAAAGTCAAATGTGTAGAGCAACTGAATCTGTGAAATCTGTGGGTATAAAGGGGATTGCTATGAAGTTTGAAAGTCAGCTACTAAAAGGCATCGCTCCGGTGGTTGTTCTGGAGATTCTGTCTCGCGGGCCTATGTATGGCTACGAATTAAGCCAGGCCATCGAGCAGCGAAGCGGCGAGATTTTGACGCTGGGCAAAGGAACGCTGTACCCGCTGCTCTATAATCTGGAGGCAAAGAGACTTGTCAGAGGCCGCTGGGAAGAAGCAACGACTGGCCGAAAAAGAAGGTACTATTCCATCACGGGCAGGGGAGAGGTTGAGCTTGCAAAACAAAAGGCTCAGTTTAAAGAACTTAATGCCGGCTTGAAGTTTGTCTTCGGCGGGGCACTATCGCCCGCCTAACCCATATTTAGCCCCCAGTTTTACTGGGGGTTCAAATTCCGGCAATTGAATATGCGAGGTCATTATGGCAGATATACGTGAGAACAAGGACTTGGGGAATCTGCCCGCCTGCGTTTGCGAGTTCGTCAGAGGTGTGGTCAAGAAGATGCGCTACCGCAGGAAAGTCAGGCAGGATGTGCAGAATGAGCTGACAGCCCATTTTGAAGATGAACTGAAAGAATACAAAACTGACGAAGAACGGCGGCAGAAGGCGCAGCGGCTAATCGCTGAGTTCGGCGACGTGAAATTGCTGGCTGTGCTATTGCGCCGAGCCAAGAAGCGCTGTCGACCGCTGTGGAGGACGGTCGTTGCCAGGACTTTTCAAACTGTTGGCGTTCTGGTTCTGTGCCTGATCGTTTATACCATCTGGTTCATGTCCGGCAAGCCAAGCATCCGTGTGGACTATCTGGCCCAGTTGAACCAGATGAGCCGGCCATCCCTTCGAGGCGAAGATAATGCCTGGCCACACTACGAAAAGGCAATACAACTTTTTGTCGAGCCAGCCGAGGAATTAGTGAAAAGCGATGCGTTTGGAAGCTCCGGTGAGCAAGGAGATAGAAGCTTCAGCAAATTGGTCCGTCAAGAGCAGGAAATCAGCAAGTGGATTGAACAGAATGTATCGGCCTGGCAAGAGTTTGAAGCTGGAAGTTCTAAGGCATACTGCTACAGAGAACATCAGTATAGCTCCGAGAATCCAAATGACAGATTGCTGCTATGTGTCACTTTGCCGCATGTACAGGTTCTGAGAGGTCTGGCAAAACTGGGTGTTTGGCGGGCGCGGGCTGCTGCCGCTCGAAGCCAAACCCGCAGGCGATTGAGGATTGTCTGGCCATCACCCGGGCCGGCAGCCACTGGCAGGGCAAGGGAACGCTCATCGAGCAACTTGTCGGTCTGGCGATTAGCAGGCTCGGTCGTGAGGAGTTACTGCATCTTGCAGCAACACAGAATCTCTCGGCGGCTGATCTGAAGCAACTGCATCAGCAGTTGATGCAGATCTATCCGCAAGGCTGCCGACTTGTTGACATAGAGAGTGAAAGGCTGGGATTCCTTGATATCGTCCAGCATGTATTTACGGACGGTGGGATAGGCGGAGGCCACCTGCTTCCTAAGCAATTGACCACCGTGGGCGATGCTAGCGAGAACACGGGAGGCTCTGGGTCCCATGAATTCGAGCTTATGCTTTCTACGGCGGCAGGCATGATTCACGCCCGCCGCGATGCAACCGTAGCGGTGTTCAACGCGGCGTTCGACAAAATGAGCGAGATTGCCAAGCTCACCCCTTCTCAGAGGCAGGCACGCAGCGTCCACGTGGAAGACGCCCTCTTGGCGGTGCCAAAGTACCGATACTTCCTCATTCATTTTTCCCTGCCTGCTCTCGGTCGGGTGTCTGAGCTGGGATACTGCGATAAAGCGTCCTACGAGGCGACAATGACGATCCTGGCACTTAAACGTTCGCGCTGGAGAAGAATGCTTACCCGGCGACCCTCGACGAGCTGGTCGGCGCGGGGTATCTAAAAGAGTTGCCCATGGACCCCTACAGTGATAAACCGCTGATTTACAAAAGAACCGGTGACGATTTTGTCCTTTATAGCGTGGGGTCGAACTTTACTGATGACGGCGGCGTATCCGGCAAGGACAGTGAAGACCAGTTCAAGGCTTGGCGCAATAATGGCGATACCGTCTTTTGGCCTGTGCCCGAAGCTAAGGCAAACAGGTAGCAACGTTTGAAAGAGCAGTTTCAACGAAGTGACGCAAAAGGCTCAGCGGGCTCAGTCGACTTAGCACAAGTAATCGAATGAGGTGGTGGCCCTGCTAATGCACGATCTCTGCGGCCTTTTCGCCAACCCACTCGATATCCCGGCCTATTCCCTGGACGGTGTTGCAGCCGACTATACAAGAAAAGACAACAACCAACGCCAGCACGAGAAGCATTTTCCGTATCATCTGCCAAGAACTCTCCTTTCTTTCTATGAGTCCTGCAAAATTGCAGGTTAGGCATATATTATTTAAGGAAATCTGCCTTTTGATTTTCTTAAATAATCGCTCAACTATTTGTCAGAGAACAGTTTTCTGCTTAACAAGAAAAAAACAAAAAACGCAACCGTTCACGCAGACAATAAGGCGTTTTCTGTGTCATTGCGAGGCCTTTAGGCCGAAGCAATCTTGAAAGCGAGCGATTTTAGATTGCTTCGCTTCGCTCGCAATGACGAAAATGCGGTTTTTGCGTGAACGCTTACCAAAAAACCATTTTCTCTTGTCAAAGTATGCCTAACCTGCAATTTTGCAGAAGCCTTGATAGGCCGATCCGGCAAGATTTGAAGATGTTTGAAAAAACTCTCGTTCATGCTTACAGTATTATACAATATGAAAGCTGCCAGCTTTAATGTTAATTCTTTGCGTGCTCGATTGGATATCGTGCTTGCGTGGATAGCCGAGCACCAGCCGGACGTCTTGTGCGTCCAAGAGACTAAAGTCCAGGATGGCGACTTTCCATCCGAGCAGTTTGCCGGCCTCGGCTATAACTACACATTCAAGGGCCAAAAAAGCTATAACGGCGTCGCGACTTTTAGTAAAAGCCCAATCACAGGCGTAAAATTCGGATTTGACGATGAGCCGCAAGAACCAGCCCCGCCTGATTAAAGCCGAAATAAACGGCATCGCCATTGTCAACACTTATGTTCCGCAGGGTGTTTCGCCCGACTCTGAGAAGTTCCAGTACAAATTAGCGTGGTTTGACCGGCTCCTGACTTTTTTCAAAAAGAATTTTCAACCGAAAGAGCCGGTTCTTTGGGTCGGCGACTTCAACGTAGCGCCGCAGCGGATTGATGTGTACGACCCGCAAACGTTATTGGGCCGCGTGTGTTTCCGCCCGGAAGTTCACAAGGCGCTCAACAAGGTCATGGGGTGCGGCTTCATAGATGTGTTTAGAATGCACTGCAGCGAGGCCGGCCAGTACACGTTCTGGGACTACCGATTGCCGAACTCATTCAAGCGTAATCTCGGCTGGCGATTAGACCACATTATGGCTACAAAACCTCTGGCTGAAAAGTGCTCAGCCTGTTACATAGATAAAGGGCCCCGCGCCGGCGAAAAGCCCAGCGACCATACCCCTATAGTCGCAGAGTTCAATTGGTAATAACCCGCCTGCAAAGATTCGTTTTTATAAACATTGTAACTTTTATAAATATTTTAACTTTTCTCTTGGAATCAAGCCTGTTATGTGCGATAATATAGACACGAAAGGAAGGCTGCTATGACCAAAGTGAGTATGACACAGGCAAGACGGGATTTTACGGATATAGCCCAACGAGTAATGTATGGTGATGAGCGGATTTGTGTCCAGAAGAATAATAAACCGGCTGTGGCGGTGGTGCCTGTCAGCGACATAGAGTTTTTGGAGGCACTGGAGGACAAAATAGACCTCGAAGAGGCTCTGAAATCGCTGAAAAAGCCGGGGTTTATCCGTCTGAAAGATTTGAAGAAGAAACTTGGGATTTAGGCTGTCGCAGGGATGTATTCGGTTGAATTAAAACCACAGGCCGGCGATTTTATCGCAGCTCAGTCCAAAAAAATCCAAAGACAATTGATCTCGCATATAGAGGCACTGGCAATCAATCCCCGCCCCACCAACAGCGAGCTACTCTATGCGAAGGAAAAACTTTATCGTATCCGTTCAGGAAACTATCGCATCATTTATCAAATCCTCGATAAGAGACTGCTTGTGGTCGTTGTGAGAGTAGCTCACCGCAAAGACATTTACCGTCATCTGGGAAAATAACCGGACCATCTCGACAGAATTGTAGTCTTCCCCCGCCAATTCGAGCATTATTTTTTATTCTTTTTCTGGTTCAGCTACCCGGCAAATTTTCTTTCCGCAGTTCTTGCATGTTCCTGTGAGGATCAGGTCTTTGTTCCTCATTTCTGCTTTTTCCAAGACGATTGGAACTGAGCCTCCACACTTCCCGCAAAACACATTTGCCAAAATCTTTTCCTGTGCCCATTGAGGAATCATCTTCCAGCGTTTTTCGGCTTGTGGTGTGAAAGGATCAGCAGGATAAATAGGCATTATCATTTTACCCTTCTGTCTTGTTGGAGTGTGTTTCGGCCATACTTCTGAAGTTTTCTAATTTCCCGTTTTGTATTCTTAACAGGTCTCCACTCGCCCTGATCATAGGAATCCAAAATATCCTTTTCTTCGTTATTCAAAATCATCTTCTTCATCATCTGCTTCTCGTCCTACGTTGCGAAGACTACTTCGCAGAATAACTTATGTCAATATTTTTTGCGCAGAACGTTGTAGAACAGCCGAGCGGCTCGTGGTCTGTGTTGTATTTAGGAACTTATGTGGGGAAAATATAAATTATCTAAGGTATGCCAATATTTTTTCCGCCAAATCCTTTGTAGATAAACGAAATGGTGCCCACATATCACGTTCGGCTGTGAAACTGCTATTAAAGACATAAACTGGTCGCGTACTACGCTGTTTTCCAAGCAGTCGACAAAAATCAGACGACGGAACCAGCCAACAGCATTCGCCCAAGGCAGCCTTATTCTTGTCATAATACATAAATAGTAGGAACTTATTAGGATTTGGTGAACAAGTTGCGCGGCGGACCTGAGTGCGGTATCGTCCTCGACTGCTCAGCACAAATCGACTTTTGATCTGCAAAAGAAGTCCTTTGTCATTAAGGCGATTGCCAACAATAAGGTCAACGCCCTCGTCATCGACAAGTGGAAGACTTACTCTCAGAGCACCATTTGATTGTAAGATCAGAATAGCACCAGTAAGTTGCTCTATGATACGGCCTTTTTGGGATTCTGATAAACTCATAGCTATTTTCCCCCAAAATATGTATTATATGGTACCGCATTCCCATCCTTTCGGCTACGCTCAAGACAGGCTTGAATTTTCCCCGTCAGTGCCGTAAGGCATCCTGTGGACAAACATCCTAACATGCTCGCTGAACAGGTCAAATAGAATCTTGCCGGTTTTTCTTAAGAGGCAATCTTTGGACCGGAGAAGGCCGGCGGCAAGGGTGCCGTGCGCTGGCGTGGTTGGCCGCCGCCATGCCAGCGACGGGTAAACAAAAACCAGAACTCGGATCACGATTTATTCATTGCACTAGCGGCGATACCTCCAGGCATACGCAACTCGGCGTTCTGGCTGAGCAGCAGATTTTGCAGAACTTTAACGTCCAGCTTTCGCGGCGGGATGTTGCCTTTGGCCGCCAGCGCCGCGGCGCAGCCGGAAGCGTGTCCGATAGCCATCGCAGGAGCCATAGACCGAGCAGACTGAAACGGCGCTTGCTCACACGAGATGCACCGGCCGGTCAATATCAAGCCTTCAACTTTCTTCGGCACCAGTGAGCAATACGGAATATCGAAGCCCTCATGGTCGAAGAAAAACCGCTTGCCGTGGTAACCCGGCATCGGATTGGAGCTGATGGCGATAACATCGGGGAATCGCGTGCCCTTAATTGCATCCTGCTCGGTAACGACGTATTCGCCCAGGATTCGGCGGGTCTCGCGGACGCCGATGCCCGTAGCGGTCTGAAGCAGATATACCGATTCCATTCCGGGTTTTTTTCGCAGGTCCGCAATTTCGTCCCAGAGATTCAGGCGTGTCCCGACCTCGGCTCGCGTCAGATTCTCAACATCGAGGCCATCGCCGCCGAAGCCCGGACCCCATTTCACGACCCGATCGCCCATACGAATTCCTCCGTAAGAACCCTCTATGGTGGGCGGCAATCCTCCGAGGCGATACATCAGACTCATCCCCATGCGGTCGCCTTTCTCGGCGGGGCTCATAAAAGGGGCGCCAGCCTGTGCGGCGACATCGCCGTCGCCGGTGGCATCAACAACAATATCGGCGGCAAGCCCCTGCCGGCCAGATTTGGACTGTACAATCACGCCCGTGACTTGTGAATCCCGGAGCATCGGGCCGACGACCCAACTGTGCAAGCGCAGGTTCACGCCGTCTTTTTTGATCATATTGAGGGCGGCAATCTTTGCCGCTTCCGGATCAAAGCCAATACAGTACGGCAGGTCCCCTTTACGCACATCGTGCGGAAATTGCTTGGCATAATTGTCCGAATCCGCAAGGCCGCCGAGGCGGACAATTTCAGCGATGTATTCGGCGGTGATGCCTTTGACCGTCTGGAGCTGCTCGGGCGGCCGCTGATTTCGGAAGCCGTTGTAGCAGGTCATAAGTCCTGCCGTTCCATTGCCGCCCAGAAAACCGTACCGCTCAATCAGCAGGGTATTTGCCCCGCTCCGAGCGGCAGCCAGAGCGGCAATCAGGCCGCTTGGACCGCCGCCGGCAACAATCACCTGGTAACGCCCGACAATGGGCGTTTCAAGGACCTCACGATATGTATTGCCTGAGGCCTCTCTTGCTGCGGAAGCGGGCCTTTGCGGTGACAATACAGAGGCTGCCGTTACGCTTACTATGCCACCGATAAACTCGCGACGCCTTAGGCCGGGCTTATTATTCGGGGCGAACCGTTTCTCTTGGTACTCTGCCATGACATTTCTCCCCTATGAAAGCTGTGGCTTCATTAGCGTCACATAGTTCTTGCATTTTGCGGACTTTGTTTTGCAGGGCTGCATACATGCCTTGAGCTGTCTCTTTGATGGTCAGGTGCGAATTAGTGTATGGATTGTTTCGTGTCCCCTCCTCCACCTTTTCTATCCACTCGGCTGGTATAGTCCTGGTGCCTGAGAAGGCGCCTGCCAGACCTCCTGCGGAAGCTGCTAGACAATCTGTGTCCCGGCCGAAGTTCACCGATAGGATGACGGCGTCTTTCACACTTCCTTTCGTTGCGGCAAAAACCGCCAGGGCCTTGGTCACGGTCTCATATATCGAGGAGGCAGGATAACTTTTCATTCTCTTATCGGCCCAATACGGACTTTCCGCATCCGCATACATCTGATTTAGCTGCCTGCGCATATCCAACGGCTCAGCGTGCTTTGCGGCTATGTCCAGACCGTGCTGGATTTCTTTGCGAATTTCAGGCGCGGCATATTTTAAGGCCGTTTCTATGACGGACGCCACCGTGGCATCGGGTCTCATAGCGTGCACAACCGCCGCATTATACGCAGCGCCCCAGGCAAACGAATCGCTGTGCGGCGGCTGATATACCCGGCCAATCTCATAGACGTCCCTTATTACGCCGTCTATGTCACAGGCGTTGATCAAGGCAATCGCGTGGAATGAACGCGCGGTCGTATTCAAATGAAGATGCTTGCTCAGTGTTCCAAGCTGCCAGGCGGGCACTTTGCCGGATTTTGCCTCGGCAAGAAGCTCCCTGTCGAACGCCTCGGTCATATACTTCATCTTTTCTGGGTCCAGAAGCTTCACCCATGTTTTTACCAGGTCCTCGGCGGTGATTCTATCTTGCTTCTCGATGATGGCTGTGCACATCAGCTTCTGGCGTTCGGTGCCGTCCTCTGTACTGCCCGCGGGGTGGTCCCAATCCACGTTGTAGTGATGGTAGGCGACAAGTTTATCGAAGATGCCGTACTGCTTAGTGATTTTATCCATGTCCCAGCCTTCAACTGCCGCCCCCATCGCAGAGCCTATTCGAGACCCGGCCAAGCATCCGTATATCTTGTCAAATAGGTCTGATTCTGCCGCCCCTGCTTTTCTTTTACCTGCGGGCTCGGCAAGCCCACCGTGCGTCTGGCGGGCGAGTCCTGCTGCACCTACCGCCGCTACGCCTGCGCGGCGAAAAAACTGCCGGCGATTCAAGTTTTTCGTGCCCATCAAATCGTTCCTTTCCTAACCTTTTTCTTTGCCCATAGGAGACTGTCGGCGAATTGCCGGCAATTGTATATCAACGCCAGGCACGAGGCAAGCCCGCCGTGAGTTTGGTATGGGGTGAAGCGTCGCCGTGCCGGCGACGGCTAAACGTGAACGAGAGACAACCGAAATAGATTGTGGAATGTATTGCTATGTGTAAAATAAAGACTCGTTGACCAATTAACAGGGGCGAATTCGATACGGGAGGTGCAATATGAGCAGAGTGCTTACGCGACTACTTTCGCTGGCCGTTATCCTGGCTGTCCCCGGCTGTAGCAGCCAACTTAAGCAAGGCTATGCCGCGAGGGAAGCGGACAAATACAATTCACCAGCCGCTGGGGAGTCATCACCAATGGTTCATACAGTCAGCAGCAACTTCAGCAAAATTATCGTCGTCCGGCTCAAAGTGGGCACAGACTTGCTCGACGGCCTGCAAAAGGCGGTAAAGCAAGAGAACATAAAAAACGCCGTTATACTCAGCGGCGTCGGCTCACTCACGAGTTACCGTGTGCACGTGGTCGACAGCACCACATTCCCAGTAAAGGAGGCATTTCCAAAGGCGGAAGGTCCTCAGGACTTGCTGAACGTCAACGGTTACGTGATCGATGGCAGAGTTCACGCGCACGTCATATTCTCAGACCAGACTAAGGCGATGGGCGGCCATCTTGAGCCGGGCACAAATGTCTACACCTTCGCAATCATTACTCTGGGCATTCTCCCGGACGGTGCAAACCTGGCGAGATTTGACGATTGGCGGCTGTAAGAATATCTGGCGGGTTATTATTCAGGGACGCTCACCCACAGGTGACATCGGCGATTTGTATGGGAATCAGAGGCTCTCCGGCAACGAATCGCTCATAGGCAAAGATGCCGAGGTTTATGACGGCAAGTGTAATGAACCCGGCTAAGCCCGAAAGGCCGACAGTTAAATCGCTTCCGCCTTCAATCACAGCGATAGCTACTCCTGCGGTAGCGTTGAGTGAGCCGTGAATAATTGCGGCGGCAATCACCGATTTTGCTTTCAGCCGCACGTAGCTAAAGATCGGGGCAAGCAAAACACAGAACGCGGTCATCATAAACACGCCCGCTATACGGTGCTGCGGATAGTTGTGTCCCTGAAGAATTATCGGCGCATGCCACAAGCCCCAGATAAAACCGATAAGGGCTGACGATTTCCAGAAGCCCAGAAAACCAAGTTCTCTCTGAAGCAATCCCCTCCAGCCCAGCTCCTCGCCAAATCCGGCGACTGCGTTGACGGTGGGTCCGGCGAGCAACCCCAAAAACAATCCCATCCAGAAGGGGTGAATAGGGAAGCTCGCCATCTGCTTTTCCGCGCGCTGCAACTGATCGGCAGGTATTACTGCCCTGAATTTTTCGAGCAATCCTGTCATCTGCGGGCAGTAGTGAACATCCGGCAGCAGCAGGCTTATGCCCAAGGCGGCAAAGGCAGCCGCAGGAGGCAGCAGCCACGCCACGAGCCACCAGCGGTTTACCCTCCAACTAATCCCCAAGGGTTCTTTCAGCGGCTGCCTGTAGATAAATTTTTGGACCACGATGGCAGCGATGGTGGGCATAAACATATATATTGGAGCTACAAAAACAGTGTCCGACGAAAGCCATTTTCCCCCCAACGCAAAATATGACAAGATAAAGGCATAGCTGATAAAGAAATTCAGCCCGACAAATAGCAGTGACTTCTTGATGTTTGTCTTCATCGGTCAATTATCTGAAGCATTTATTGGCCCGATGTAATTTTTTGCCACTACAATATCATCGAACCAGACCTTGCTGAGATGTCCGGGCGGCGCTTTGGTGATATATAGAAGCAGCCACAAGAAATTCAGGTTTAGCTTGTCTGTGTTTCGCCATTGAAAGCCTTCAAATGGCAGGCCGGCGGGGTCGGGATTGAAGCTGTCCCAGACCCACTTGCCCTTAGGGAAACCTTTGCCCAGGTGACTGATTACCTGCCCATCTTTGCTCCATAGTTTTCCGTCGATCCACATCGCTTGTTCACCATTATACTCTGTCACCGGGTCATTCATCTTCATCATTAGTTCCACGCAAATCCATTTGCCTTTTTCCGCCCGAAGATTTTCGTCGTTGATAAAATCGTGGCCCCAGGACGCTTTATCCGGCGAAGATCTCATCCCCATCCAGTACGAGTAAAAATCCCACCGCCATTTCTCGCCATACGGCTCAACGCCTGTGGTAAATCGTTCGTTGCCGACTGGGCGGATTCCTGCTCCACCTTGAGGCCAGGGCGTCGGCGGATTGTAGCCGCCCACGTGGACGAAATGGTGAATCGGAGAACAATCGGGATCGAACTTCACGTAAAACCGAAGGTAAAGCTGCTCATAGCCAGGCAGAAGACGCCTGTACAAATGTCCGCCCGAATCTTTTCCGCCGATATGCGACATCAAGAGCGAGCGTTTGCCGGCACTTGCTTGCGGCACATCCTCGGATAGCGACATAATTTCAATATTCGTTACGTTTTCCCAGCGAGACTTTACAGCGTCCAAAGAGCCTTCCTCAAAGTTCTCTGCGAAGACCACATCCGGATCATTTTCAATCCCTTTATCACGGGCATATTTACCGGCCAGGCCCGAACCTGCGTGGGCGGTCTGCCTGGTTTCCAGTGTGGCCTTTTTCACGCAGAAGGCGTACAAATCGCTGTCGCCGGAGTAAAGCAGGTACATAGTTTTGCCATCATTGCTCATCCATTTGGTCGGGAATTTATGATGATATGTTCGGCAGTCTTTGCCGTCACTTACCGACCAATGGTCGTCATAATAGACGGTCGTCCACGGTCCCCACGGTTCGGGGGCGTCAAAAACTCCCAGAGCGGCTGTATGCGTGGCTTTGCTGCCTTGCGGGCGGTGTGAGGTCGTCAAAAAATATCTGCCCAGCGGCGCGTTGTACGTAATTGCTATGCGTTGAACGCCATTAGGATCGGTGAAGATGGGCTTGCGTAATTCTATGTGAGGCGACCAGGTAGGCTGACCATGCCCACCAAGGCCGGCGAAAAATTCGTAACGGCTCCTGTCAGCAACACCGTCTTTGGGGACTCTGGCCATCATAACATCGGGCGAATAGCCGTAGGCGTTGTCGTTTGCCTGAGAGACGACATAGACATAATTGTCTCTTGCACCGTCGTAATTTTTGCCGAACTGGATGAACTCCGGACAGCCAAAGGTATCGGAAAAATGCCAGTCAGCCCAATGCCAGTGTGCGCCCAGATCGCTCGACCAGGCCAATCTGGAGCTGGTGAAATCGTCAGAACCCGGCGGCTTATAGTTTCTTACGAACATATACAGAACACCCTCTACCATCAGTAGGCCGCTTGCCTTGATACCTTTCGGTCCCCCTCCTTCAGGCGTATCTGCATCGCTGGCAAAATCCTCTCCGCGAAAGTGTGGAGGGTCTCCAAATATCCTGGCAAAACCCAGCGACAAATCCGGGTTCTGCCGGTCAAAGCCATCGCCGTCGCCGAAGGCTGTTATTTGAAGGTCATCATCCGCCCAGGTAATGGGCCAGTTATCGCCCGACCGGTCCTTCCCGCATTTAATCACTTCTGCGTCCCAGGTGAGCTTGACAATCATTGGGCTTGGCGGATAAGGAGCGCTCGAAGCACCCATAACGAGCGTACAAAGCCAAATTAACAGCATAGTAAGACCCCCTAACCGGACGAGCCGGAACCAGATAATTGTACGATGAGTTCTCAAAAAATCGAAGTTGGGCATACCTTGAAAAGCAAAAATGCGCCAGCCTTTTGCTTTCTAATTCAGCAGCAGAAACAGCCCTTCGTTCTGAGCCAGATTGTTCGCCTGAGTTTGTTACGGTCAGAATAACAAACTGCGAGCTTGTGTTCTTCTTTTTTAGCGCCGTAAAGCGTTCTCCGGACAGACATCCCACCAAGTTCGCCGAAGATGTAAAATGGAACCTTGTTAGGCAAATTTTTGAGTTATTATATCTTTATCAAATTCAAGGGAGTAAGATAGAACCGTTCTTAAATCTATCTTTTTTGAGGCGTTTAGAATTTCTATACTCACAATCTTATCTTGCGAGGTTGTATCTATATTAACGCCTTCGGAAATTTCTATAACTCCATCCGGCTTATCATCTCCCAATTTCAAATATAAAGCATCTACTTCATCATCATAATACACTTTCATATTTTCCTTCCCTTCTTCAAAGGATAACTTGTTACTATTGTTATTATGTCATTTTCAACGGCAATTACAATTTTTAGCGGGATACTTAAATCCTTCCACATTTTCTACAATTTCATGTATCCCCTGACCAGATAAGTCTTTGTTCTCAAGAACCTCTAAAATTATGGATTCTGAAATGTCATATAATTTTGCCCTTCTTCTTGCATGACGAGAAAATCTTATCTTCATAAATCAGGTCCACTTTCATTTACGCAAAAGTCCTCACCACGAGGACTGGAACTCAAGCCGCAAACACAGACCCTTCGGCTGCGATCGAGAAAAACTTGTGTTTTTTCTGTTTTTTAATCTCTGGATTTACTTAGATTTATCAACTCTGCTTGGTCGCCTTTTATTAACGCTAATTTTTTGGATTTGCTCCAGCGTTTGATTTGTTGTTCTCGGTTTTTAGCCTCTGATATATCTTTGAAACCTTCCCTATATAGAATTCTCGTTGGCCTATTATAGCTTGTGTAATGACCACCTTTGCCTGTTTGATGGTCTTCGAACCAGCGTTCTATGTTATTTGTTACTCCTGTGTACAGGGCCTTATTTTGGCACTGTAAAATATATACGTACCACATCATTATCCCTCGACGCAGTCACTCCGTTCCTTTGCTCGGGATGGTTCGACTCAACAAATGGTGAGCAAGGCAGATGGCTCAAAAGCCATCTGCTGCGTCGAACCACTGGGGAACCAGGATTCGAACCTGGACTAACTGATCCAGAGTCAGTTGTGCTGCCTTTACACTATTCCCCAACACTTCTTGCCAGCATACACCGTGGGCATTTCTTGGAAAAGACAGTATACATTATAAGGCTACCTACGTCCAACAAAATCCCCGGCATCAGCCGCGTCCGGCTATTGGCGTGGAGTTGGGCAAGCTGGAGTCGCAAAATCCGTGGAAGGTCTCGCCTCCGAAGAGCTTCTTGTCTCCCAAGGCCGAAAGATGGGCGATCAGCTTGTCGTTTTGGATACCGAGAGCGCACCGTGAGCCCATTAGGGGCGACCTGATGGAAGATTGCAAGGAATTGCGGGAATTTGGCAGTACACAATGGAGAATCCGAATCCATGTGCTTTGGCAGTTGACAATAGGCGTCGTGGCGCTATTCCCCGATGCCATCATTTCCAAAGTCATATCTTCTGTAATTCGCAAACCCGGCATGCCAAAAAACCAGGAGTAGGGCAAAAACTATCGAGAGCAGGATGGTTGAAAAAGTCCCAAAGCAACGTTTCAAGATTTCTACGCTATTTGGCGAATCCCTCGCAACGACGCCAGAGAATATCGAACAAGAAACGGCGAAGCTCAAAGTGAGAATACGATATGCGCTTCACACTTCACACGATACGAATCACGCTCGGATGATGTCGGCGATTTTCATAAGGCGGGTGGTATTATCACGTTCGGCTTCGGAAAGTTTATCATAAATGAATCGAATAGTCTCGTGCAGTTCGGGAATGACTACGTGCTCCAGGACATTTACCCTTCGGCGAGTCATATTAAGCTCAACGGCCAAAAGCCGGGCCTGCTTTTCCTTCTCCGCTAACTCAATCAAACTGTCAAAGGCACGTTCCAGAGCCATAAGAGCAACGTCTAATTCCCCGGATGTCGTCGCGAAGCCGTAGCAGATAATCTCGCCGGAGATTTCTTTGGCGAGGTGCGGCACCCTCACGTTCATCACGCGGGCAAAGTCAATAGTTAGGCTGAGCTTTTTCGTGGGGACTTCAAGGGCTGCTTTAGTGTGCTCCGGTTCCATCGTTGCCCGAGCCAGCATAAAGCGCCGGCACGTCTCTGATAGCTCTCTCTCGACCTTCTGGCGGAGTGGCTGAATCTGCCTTGCGATGTGAATTAGCTGTCGCGACAGCTCATCGCGTTTCTCACTGAGCAGCCGATGACCCCGTTGCGCAAGGGCGACACGCCTCCGCAGGTTCAATAACTCCATTCGCGTTGCGTTAACATTTGCTAACATAATTTGTATCTCACGTATGCGTTAATGAGTATATGAGTTAATGAGTATATGAGTTAATGCGTTCGCCGATTAACCAGCTTGTGCGGATATGCGTTGTCTGGCCGACTCATCCACCCATTACCCATTTGGTGATTCACCAATTTACTCACTGACTCTTGGACTTAAGATACTTAATGAAGTTTAGCGTCATTCTTCTTAGGACCTCAACTTCCTCAAGCAACGTACTTGCTTTTGCATACCCCAGTTTCTCCGCGATGAGCAACTGTGTTTCCACTTCGGATAGTGACCCTAATGAAACATATACAAACTGAATGAACTCTCTTTTTGAAAACCTCGCCGCGCCTTCGGCAATGTTGCTCGGATAAGATACTGCCGCCCTTCGAATTTGCGATGTTAAACCATAAACTTCTTCTCTTGGGAAGTCAGCCGTGATCTTGTAAATGTCTCCGACAAGTGCAATGCCACGCTGCCAAATCTGCAAATCCTTATGGGTTTTCGTAAAACTAACCTTTCTGCCCATTGGTGCATACGTCAGCGAGTTCATCGGTCGATTCATCAGTCGGGGCGTTTGTCCTTCATTTACGCATCTACTCGTCCACTCATTTGCTCATTTACTCTCGTGCGAAATCGCGGCATATATTTTTCTATCAGCTTAACGTCGATACGCTTTAATTCGGCGTTGTCAAACATGCTCAACAGCTCCCAGCCAAGGTCAAGAGTCGTTTCAATCGTGCGGTTCTCATAATAGTCCTGCGAAACATATCGCTTCTCAAATTTCTTGGCAAATTCCATATATTTTTTGTCTTCTTCCGAAAGGGCAGCCTCACCCATAATTGTCGCCAGCTCCTCCATCTCTTTGCCGCGGGCGTAAGCGGCGTAAAGCTGATTGTAAAGGTCAGCGTGGTCTTCGCGGGTTCGGCCTTTCCCGATCCCTTTATCTTTCAGCCGAGACAGGCTGGGCAAAACATCCACCGGCGGCGAAATTCCTTTTCGATGCAGCGGACGCGACAGAATAATCTGCCCCTCGGTAATATAGCCGGTCAGGTCCGGCACCGGATGGGTCTTGTCGTCCTCCGGCATGGTCAATACCGGCACGATCGTGATAGAACCTTTTTTGCCTTTAATTCGCCCGGACCTCTCATAAACCGTAGCCAGGTCTGTGTAAAGATATCCCGGATAGCCGCGTCGGCCCGGCACTTCCTTTCTGGCGGCGCTGATTTCTCGCAGCGCCTCGCAGTAGTTGGTCATATCATTCAAAATTACCAGCACGTGCATATCCAGGTCAAAGGCCAGATACTCGGCGGCGGTAAGGGCAAATCTCGGCGTGGCAATTCGTTCGATGGCGGGGTCGTTTGCCAGGTTGATGAACATAACCGCCCGCTCAATGGCGCCGGTTTGTTGCAGGTCGTCAATAAAAAACTGCGCCGCCTCAAAAGTGATGCCCATAGCTGCAAATACGACGGCGAATTCCTCGCCTTTGCCCAGAACCGTTGCCTGGCGGGCAAGCTGAGCGGTAATATCATCGTGAGGAAGGCCCGATCCGGAAAATATCGGCAGCTTCTGGCCACGCACCAGCGGGTTCAAGCCATCAATTGTCGATATACCGGTCTGGATGAATTCGATGGGATAATCACGGGCATAAGGGTTGATGGGACTTCCGTTGATGTCCATCAGCTTGTCGGGGATTACCGGCGGGCCGCCGTCTTTCGGCTCGCCCAGACCGTTGAAAACTCTGCCCAAAATATCCGGGGAGACGCCGAATTCCAGCGGCCTGCCCAAAAATCTCACTGTGCTGGCGTTGACGTCGACGCCGCGCGTGCCCTCGAAGACCTGCACGAGAGCCTTGTCTTTCTCCACCTGCAAAATCTGGCCGTGACGTATAGAGCCGTCGGCAAGCTCAATCTCAACGATGTGAGCATATTTTGCCTGGTCGACCATCTCGACCAGCATCAAAGGCCCTGCAATTTCAGCAACTGTCTGATACTCTTTCAGCATTTCATACTCCTATTAGCTCCCGGACCTGTGCCGAGTAACGGGCACTGCCCACAGGTGACAGGTCTAATTCATGTTGCCAAAGGCTGCAATTGCTTGATCTGCTCGTCGATAGTTTGCCTTATTTTGGCGATTTTTTCGATGTTATCTTCCGGGATATATTTTGCTCGTGGCGATTTCTTCCCGCACCGGCAGTTTAAAGATATCGGCGGTTTCCACTCCGCATTTCAATGGCCTCCAGTGCCTCGCTGGTGAAAATGCAAGCACAGTCTTCAGCATCTCATATTGCTTGTCCATCGAAGTATAGGTATCGACCTCATGGAAAGCGTTCTGATGCAGGAAGTCCTCGCGAATGGACCTGGCTGTCTCCAGCGTCAATCTTTCTCTGGGCGATAAGGCCTCGGCGCCGACCAGCCGGACGATTTCACGAAGCTCAGATTCCTGCTGCAGAAGACTCATCGCCGTTGCCGACAGTGCTTCCATCTGCTGGCCTTGCTCGGCGTCCTGGAAGCATCCTTTCAGGTATTGCTTGTAGAAAGAATAGGAGGTCAGCCAGTCAATCGCCGGAAAGTGCCTGGCGTATGCTAGTTCTGCCTTGAGCGACCAGAACACTTTAACCACGTGTAGCGTCGCCTGGACAACCGAGTCTGACAGGTCGCCGCCCGGCGGGCTAACCGCGCCGATGACCGACAGCGCACCCTCTCGCTGCGGGCTGCCACATGCACTGGACTCTGCCGGCTCTTTCATAAAACGCCGCGATGCTGGCGCCGCAAGATATGCGGGATAGCCTTCTTCAGCGGGCATCTCTTCCAGACGTGTCGATATCTCTCGCATTGCCTCCGCCCATCGGCTGGTGCTGTCTGCCATCAAACCTACGACATAGCCCATATCGCGGAAGTATTCGGCGATAGTAATGCCCGTATAGACCGAGGCCTCTCTGGCGGCCACCGGCATATTCGAGGTATTTGCGATCAGCACCGAGCGTTTCATCAAGCGGTTCGCCGCTGCGAGGGTCTTTCAGATTCGGGAAACTCCGTCAAAACATCGGTCATTTCGTTGCCTCGTTCGCCGCAGCCGACATAAACCACGATGTCGGCATCGACCCACTTGGCAAGCTGATGCTGAATGACGGTTTTGCCTGAGCCGAATGGCCCCGGCACACAGGCGGTTCCGCCTTTGGTGATCGGAAAGAAAGCTGTCAATAACCCGCTGGCCGGTGACAAGAATTGTGTTTGGCGCAAGCCGATTTTTTATCGGCCTGGCGCTGCGGACGGGCCATTTCTGCATCAGTTTCAGCTGCTGCTCTGCTGCCGTCATCAGCAACGACAGATGGCCTATCGTGTCGATCGACGGTATAATCACCTTCTTTTATTTCCTGCACGGTCCCGGACACGCCGGACGGAACCATAATCTTGTGCAGGACAGCGATAGTTTCCTGGACCTCGCCGACGATGTCACCGGGACTCGAGCTTTGTGCCGTTTAGCTATGGTGGGTTTAAAGTGCCATTTCTTCTGTCTGTTCAGGCCCGGCAGGCGCTGCCCCTGCTCATAAAGTCGCCTTCGACTTTTACCAGTAAGTCCAGCGGCCTTTGGATGCCGTCATAAATGCTTTCGATCAGGCCCGGCCCAAGCTCGACACTCAATGGCGCCTGGGTATCGATAACCTGTTCGCCGGGCCCGATGTCCGCCGGTCTCTTCGTAGACCTGGATCGAGGCCGGGTCGCCGTGAAGCTCCACGATTTCGCCGATAAGGTTGAGATTGCCGACGCGAACAACGTCATACATCCGCGCGCCGGCCATACCTTCGGCAACCACAACGGGACCTGCAACTTTCACAATTCTGCCGATTTTTGCTTCAACCATTGTCAAAACCTTTCGGAAATCACATTTGCTTAACAGTCTGCCGTGCCGGCGACGGCTAAACTCACGACAAAACTTTCTCCCTAATCATTCTGCAAAATACTTATCCCTGTTGCCATTTTAAGAACTTTCGCCAGAGCTTCGGTGGCAAAGCCTTGCGATTCAGTGGTGAACGGGAGCACCAGAACGCAGGGTGTCGCTGAACCCTCGTAATCTGCAAAAACCGTCTCGGCAGCCGGGGCTATGGTTTCCGCCACAAGTATCAAGGCATATTTGCCCTGAATTATCTTTTTAGCGTTTTCGATTACGTCAACCTCATCGCTGGCCACGTACGTATCGACTCCCAGTGCCGTAAACGGCATCACAAAATCAGTGTCACCTAATACCGCGATTTTACCCTGCATAATTCGTCGCTCGTCACCCGTCGCTCGTAACTCGTCATAGTTTGCCGATAAGGTTCACGAAACCCGGTCTAAAATAAGCTGTGTATCCAGATAATTCTTCTTGGCTGTTAGTATCAGCCGAACTGTGCGGATTTCGTTCTCCTTCATTAGAAAATACGCGATAATCGGCTGAGGCCCGGTGACAATCTGCATCGTCGTCTTGAGGAATCCGATCAGGTGCTCATCGCATCGCTGCTCAAGTCCCAGAAAGGATTTGTTCGAGGCCAAGTAATTAGCACCTGATTCAACAACCTCACAATAGGGCGTCACGAAGAACAGCGGCCCCAGCGACTCGTAACCGATCTCTAACCCATGATGCAGCCGCTCCAGGTCAATATAGCCGCCACTGAGAAATACGTTACGCTCTATCCCCGCAAAGCGGGGACCCTGCTCAGATTCTGTGAACTTCAGCCGAAGCATTGTCCGAATGTTGGTCAAATCAATCTGGATTCGGAAAAGTCCGAGCAGAAAAATACTTCTTAGCTGGCGGGCCCTTTTTAGATTGTATTCAGCCTGCACCCTATCTACCGCGTAGTCAATCTGGCGGATGTCTTTATTCTGGTAATAGGCCAGAACCGCCTGGTCTATCGCGGCCTGAAGATGGTCCGGCAGCAGCTTATAATTTTCCTGCTCAAAAACCTGTTCAAACCGTTCGGGCGGAAAATTGCCATCATTACTGTAATCGACTCCCAGCGGTTTTTCTGTCAGAGTTCTTCTGATCGCCAGGCGGATATTGGCAAAATCGTCCCGTGTTCTAAAAAGCTCAACGACGGCCTTATCAAACATCAAATCCGCAAAGAGCTGACGGATAGCCTGCCTTCGGGTTCGCAAAACATCCTTCAACTCTGCAAAGTCTCTGCCGGCCTGCGGCAGTGCATATTCGGTTGCGGTTAAAAGACCGGCTGCCGATTCGAGACTCTCGGCATTGGCCATATCCAGCAGCGTAGCTCTGGTGAGCATCTGCATCTCGTACATTCGCACCAGAGCGGTCTGCGCAGATATCGCCAATCATCGTCGCCGATAGGCGGATAAATGTAAAAATCAGTAATAGATTGTTCAGCAACGGCCATCAATATTTAGCCCCACAATCCTTCGACCCTGCTCAGGACGGGTTTATTGCGGGGTTAGTTCCCAAACAGTCCCTTGGCTAATTCAATCTCCAGGCCTTTGCGTGCCTGCGAAAGTAGTACCTCGAACGACACGTTGGTTCTTATCTTGCCGCGTCTTAAAATAAAGCCCCCTCCAAGCTCCTGCCTCTGGTCGGACAGTCTTAGTTACCCCCTGCTTCCGCAGGGGCAAGCTTGTCCCCGCGAAAGCGGGGATCGCCTGCCAGCCGCTGATTAACCTGATTGATAAGCTCTTGGTCGATTCGATTTTCGCCTTTATCGACGATAACCTCTTCGTTGCCGGTTTCAACTGCGCCGACCATCAGGTCGGCTATAAGCCGGCGGTACTGGTCGTCGGGCAGATTCAACAATTGCTGACGTGCACGGGCGAAAACTTCGTCGAGTATCTTGCGTTTCTCTGTTAGTAGCTCTTTGGCGATTTGCATTCTCGCCGCTGCCAGAAGATGCGACTCTTCATCCTCAGCGGCCTTTTGAGCAAGGGCATCGGTTTGCTTTTGGTACTGGCGCAGTTGTTCATCGAGCTTAGCCTGCTCGGCAGCCTGTTTTTCTTGAGCCTGCTTTTTTATTTTCTCGGCCTCCGCGCGGCGTCAGCCAGTATCTTTGCGATGACGTTTTCAGCATCCATAATTTTCATCCTGCTTGGTAGTTGGCACTTTACGGTTTTACGCGACTTTCGGCCAAGTTACACCGAATAGCAGCATGAACAATGTTCCAAGCAGTCCGAGGATGGCGTAGATTTCAACCATGACCGCATAGACGACGCCTGCCTTGAACGGCCATTTCCGGCTTTTTGCCGGCCATGAGGATACCGCACGATGAGACCTTGCCCTGGTAGATGGCGGTCACAAGACCTGCGATAGCAACGGGCAGGCATGCCAAAAGCATTTTCAGGCCGGTGACCAGCGGTACTTCGGGTAGGCCGCCGCCGAAGAAATTCAGATTTCTCATCACCATAAACGCCCCCAGGAAACCGTAAAACCCTTGCGTGCCTGGCAGAACGACCATAATGAAGAATTGCCCGTAGCGTTCGGGCTTCTCGCTTAATATGGCGGTAGCGCTCTTGCTGGCTATGTGAATGCCTACCGATGAGCCTATGCCGGGAAGAAATACCGCCAGGCCTGCACCCATTAAAGCTAATGCCATTCCATAATCCATCGCTGAATCTCCGTTCAATCAAACTGAAAACTCAAAACCAACGGTTTACGCTGCTTCCATGTGAATATGTTTATACTCCTTGTGCAGGGGCTGAAATATTCTGCCGCCGCCTGCCAGAAACTTTGGGAAGAACTCCACAAATTGCAGCCGCATCGTGTGCACGAATGCACCGAGAATCGACAGAAAGAGATTGAAAGCGTGTCCGCCGACGAAAATCAAGATCGCCACAATAAAACCGATGTAAGGTATCTTCAGCGTCAGCTCGGCGATAATGTTTATAGCCATCCCGAGGCCTGAGCCAACCATGCCCAGAGCCATCAGTCGCAGGTAGCTGAGCACGTCGCCCAGGTAAAATACCGTGCTGAACACATTGTAAGCTCCCATGCCCAGCCTTGCACCCCAGCCGCCGACCCGGCTGCTAAATAACAATATCAGAACCGCAGGGACTATTGCAAATCTGCTGCAGAACGTTCCGAGGCCGGCAGGCAGGATTCCGGCTTTGCTGAAGGCATATATCACAATCGAATTGAGCATAACCAGCCAGGTCAGTTGCTCAAAAACAGCCGAGGCATAGTCGCGTAGTTTGAGGTTGTGCACGAATGCTATAAGAAGCCCCGTCATAATGTGGATGTAGCCGAGCCCCATCGCCACGCCCATCATCATCATCGGCTTCTCAAGCGGGTCAAACCACATCAGTTTCACACGCAGACCTTCCAGTTGTGGGGCGAATTTGCTTATCGCATCGCCGAACCACGAGCCGGTCAGCGTTCCAACCAGGATGGCAAAGACAGAACATATCGCCAGCATCCAGACGAGCTTTCTATCGCCCTGCATCTTTTTTCCTATCAGCACCGCTGCGATGAGCATAACCAAGCCGTAACCTGCGTCGCCGAGGCAGATGCCGAAGAAAAGCGCAAAAAAAGGCGCCAGAAATATCGTGGGGTCAACATTGGATGGCTGAGGCATTCCATAAAGACGTGTTATGAACTCAAAAGGCTGAACGATTTGCTTGTTTTCTATCTCCACTGGGATCTGTTCATCGGCGGCCGGCTTGACCCTGCTCAAGCTGGAGGCTTCAAAGCCCGAGACTATTTTCTCCAGGCACCGATAATTCTTTTCTTTAACCCAGCCCTCCAGAATCACGGTGCGCTGTGTCGCCGGTGCGGCGCCTTTGGTCTGCTCTCGACTAAGCAAGTTGCTGTAGTGGTCGTGAAGGATCTCCAGCTTGAGCAGACTCTTGGACAGTTTTGTTGCGCTTTCTTTGTAGCTTTGCAATTGCCCTTCCGCCTGACTTACTTTTTCCTCGTGCTGCCTTATCAATTCGGGTACGGTGCCGGTCATTGGAGCAAAGTTGACCAGTGCAAATTCCGCTGAGCGCAGCAACTTTTGCACTTCGTTGGCATTTTCTTTTAGATATACCACGAGGCAGGCGTACCGATTCTCGGTCTCTGCTATCTGCTGGATTGCGCCGCCAAGCTCGCCGATATTATCCTGGACCTGTATGAACTGCCCAACCGGCAGAAGCCCTGCCTGGCAGATAGTTCGGGCAAGTGGGCCAATCTCTTCTACCGGCGTTTGTAGCGACTGCCACGGCCGTAGCTCCGCAAGAGTCGTTCGAAGGTTTTCACATTGGCTTTTTGCTTTTTCTATCGCCGTTTCGAGATGCTCACACTGGTCGATGAGCATAAGAACCTGTTGGTCTGAAATAGTCTTTTGGTAAGACTCTTCATCGACCACCACCCGCGGCGCCAGCATACTTACTAAGGCTTTTGTGGGATCGCCGAAACCTTTAAGAAATGCGATGCATTTTGCAAGACGATTTAACAGCTCCTCAATATCTTTTGGCCTATGCTCCTTGGCAGCAAGGTCAGGAAGGTCTCTACTAACGATGGCTTCTTGCGCATTTAGAATCTGGCAGATGCCCTCTGTCTGCAGGGCCTCCAGAAGTCCAGCGGCTTCGCTATTATGGCTGACAATCAGGATTTTTGCCATTGGGACTATGGCCATAATAAACCTCGCGGACAAACGCCGCAACAAATTGGGTAAATCAACCCCCCAATAAATTGGGGGGCTAAATATTTAGCCCCGCGACCCTTCGACCTGGCTCAGGACAAGTTTATCGCGGGGCTTCTTCCAATTTCACGCGTGCTTTTTCTCCTGCCACGCAATCCATTACCCTGGCTACGGCAGCAGCCTTCTTGTGCTCCGCCTTTTGGCGAAGCTCTTGACGCCGCTTTTCAGCCTGAGTTTTCAGATTCTCAATCTCTTGCTGGGCCTGAGATTGGCCACGGGATACAGCATCCTGGATCGACTTTTTTCGCCCGCGTTCCGCCTCATCCAGAAGGTCTCGACGCCGCTGCCGAGCCTGTTCAGTTTGCCCGGCTGCTTCAGTCTTAGCCGTTTCGATGATTTGCTGAGCCTCGGCCTCAGCCTGCTTGATCCTCTTTATCAGTTCCATTGCAGCAACTCGTCAACCCTTTGCACCATCTCTTTGACGTGAGCGAGTGACCCGTTGAATTCAGCCCATTCAGATTCATTCAGGTCAAGCTCAATAATCCTTTGGACGCCATTTTTAGCAAGCACGACGGGGACACCTACGAAGTAGCCGCCCACGCGATATTCACGATCACAATAAGCACAGCAGGATAGCACAGTTTTTTTATCTTTCAAGATTGCCTCGGCCATTTCGACGGTCCCTGCCGCAGGGGCATAGTAAGCACTGTAGCCAAGAAGATTCACTATTTCGCCGCCGCCTTTTCGGGTTCGCTCGATCAGTTCGGCAATTTTCTGCCCGGTAAGCAGTTCAGTTACGGGTATGCCGCTGACGCAGGTATATCTGGGCAGAGGCACCATATCGTCGCCATGGCCGCCCAGCAAGACGCACTTTATGTTCTCTACGCTTACGCCAATCTCGCGGGCAATAAAGTAGCTAAAACGTGCCGAATCCAGAGCGCCGGCCATTCCGACAACTCTGCTTTCGGCAAAGCCCGTGACCTTATACACGGCGTAAACCATCGCGTCAAGCGGGTTGCTGACCACAATGACTACGCTATCGGGCGAATATTTCGCTGTTTTTTCTGCGACTTCCTTGATGATCCGGACATTTTTTGCCAGCAGATCGTCCCGGCTCATACCCGGCTTGCGGGGCAGGCCGCTTGTTATGATGACCAGATCGCTGTCGGCAGTTTCCTGCCAGTCAGTCGTGCCTACGATGGCACAATCGTAAAGTTGGATAGGGCTGGCTTCGGCGATATCCAGGGCTTTGCCTTCGGCAAGCCCTTTGACTATATCCAGCAGGACGATGTCGCCGAGCTTTCTGGTCGCGGCGATATATGCAGCCGTTGCCCCGACATTGCCCGCACCAACTATTGTTATCTTGTCCCTTGTCACGCAAATTTTCTTTAACAAATATACTACTTTGTGTCAACGTGAAGCGGTAGCGGGCAATGACTACGGCGGCTCCTTCCACACCTGTGCGTCGGTCCGGCGCCGATGGTTGGAAATGCCGAAATCCGCAACCGCGCACAGCCCATCGGTATCAACGTGACGGTTTCGGTCGGCTCAGCAGATTTCGCGGGGCTTTGTTGAAGTTCGCCGACCAGGCCGAAATGATCCTTCTTCCATTGTGGAATCTTCTTGGCTTTGGCGCGAAGCTCAATCGGAGGAGCGTTAGCTTCAAAAGGCTGCCCGTCGCCGGGCCAATCCTTCTGCACGACCTCGAACGCTGAAGCGGGGTCAGTTTCGCTCAGCACAAGCCCATAATTCCAGTCGGTGGTCGGATGAATCTCCCACGCGGGCCACTCATCGGTGCCACCTGCCCGAACGTACTTTTCGCCGATCTTCAACGAGTACGTTAATGGTCCGCGATTAACCGAAACACTGTTTTTGTTTTTCTTCCAGACCGTGGTCGTGATTTTCATCGGCAGCTCCAGGCACACCTTGTCGCCGTTCGCCCATTGGCGGGAAATCACAATATATGAGCCTGGTCGCCCTTCGACCAGCACGTTTCTCAAGTTAATCGCCAGCTTGGGCCTTTCACACCAGAGCGGCACCCGCAAATAAAGCGGGAATTGAACCGGCTTGACAGTGTTGATGGTAAGCTCGATGCCCTCATCGAAAGGATAACGGGTGCTTTCTGTGATTGTAACTTCCCTGCCGTTTCCGACCTTCGCCGTAACTTTGCAGGGGGCGTACAGGACCGCTGCCAGGCCGTTGCCCGGCGCAGCCAGCCACAGGTGCTCGGCATAATAGGGCCAGCCGTGCGCAACGTTATGCTGGCAGCAGCGGTGGCGGTGCGGATTGAACAGAAACATCGGCCCATCATTTTGCACGCCGGGCGATTTGTTGGCGCTGTCGCACAGGATCATGTTCGGAGCGGTCAGATAATGCAGGGCTTTCAAGTCCGGCGTCAGCGACGCAGGGAACGAGTTAAATGTCACGTCCTCGCAGCGGTCGGCCCATTTGACGTCGCCGGTTATCTGCAGCAGCATCTCGCACGAGAGCATCATCTCGACCATCGAGCAGGTCTCGGCTGCCTGGCGGGGATCCGTGTAACCTTCGCCGGCAGTTTTCATCGGCGCCATACAGTCCGCCGGGCGTCTGCCCGTAGATGCCCCTGACCGTCTGGTAATTACGCTCGGTGGCAGCCAGATGAGCAGGGTCTTTGGACTGCTGATAGAATATACGCCGGCCCGCGGAAACACTGGGCGATATTAACGCCGTGCCAACTGGCTATACCGGCTGTCCAGTTGGCAGTGCAGCGGTGAATCTTTTCAGCCAGTTCCAGGAGCCATTTTTCGCCCGTACGGTTGTACAGCCAGTAGACGCTGGCGAGGTTGTCACCGGCTCTTTGATTCTGCCAGAAAGGAAGTAGAAAATCGCCATCTGGAATGGCAAGTTGCCAGTGAAAATACCTGCTCATCAAGTCAAGCACCCGCCGGTCCCGCTCCGGCTCGGGCCTTCGCCGAGACGAGTCGCCGCTGTATTCATAGTACGACTGCAGCGCGTTGAGCATAATCATATTGGGCCACAGGTCGGGCTTGTTCTTGGTGAGGGTCAGGTTGGAACGAGGCCCGAAGTATCCGTCGTCGCGCTGGCTGGCAATTGCCGCTTCCAGCCACTGGCGGGCTTCTTTGATAATTCGCTCATCGCGCAGGACGTATCCTGTGTCGCCGAAGCCTTTGAGCCAGTACGGCACTTCTTCCCACGGGCTGTGGCCGACTCCTGCGGCGCTCAGCCAGGCGTTGTTTTCTTTTTTCAGGAACGGGCTAATTTCGGTTAGATGTCCGCTGAAGCCGTCCACCTGAAGCTCTAATTGCCGGCGGACCCAGCCTTGAGGTTCGATAGCACCAACCGGCAGCTTCATAAAGGCGCTGGGCATCAGAGGCGCCCGGTTGCCAACGTAGAAATCGTTCAAAAGAGCGATATTAGGTTTGTCAACAACGCGGACTTTTTCGCCGGCAGTGCAGCCAAAGGCGATCAGGCAAAAAGTCGCTGCGATTGCAAATAGCACATGCTTAGACATTTTTCACTCCCTTTCCATTAAGTAACTGCCTAAACAGGTGGGATATTATAAGCAGAATGCACGACATTGCTAACAAAAAATGCGCAGAGGCACAAAGTAGCTCTGTGCCTTTGTGCCTTTCTGCCTGTGTGCCTGTGGCTCAATAGTCCTTGAATCTTCTCATCCACTGCGGCCAGTCTTCGGGCCGGACACCGCCGGCTTTGGTCCAGTAGTTTCGCGTGTCGAAATTGCGGTGCCACTTCAAGGTCCACAGTTCCTTGAGGCCAACTTTTCGGATTGACCAATCGCAGAACATCCCGCACACGAACCCCTCATGGCGATTCACACAGCAGGGCAGCGAACTATCTTCCCAGATACCTTCGTGTGCAGGAGGCTTGGTTTCGGTCAGTCGGCATGACCACCAGAGAACGCTATCCAGCAATAGGGGTACGTTTGCCGCACCTTTAGCAGGAACAGTCTGCCAGTATCGTGAGTCGCTCGATCCGCCAACCTGCGACCCTGGCACATACTGAGCCCAGAGATTCAGACCGTAGCTACAATCCAGCCGTGAACGGCTGGCTATACTTCGTAGTGACCAGGCTGAAAATGTGCCGCCGAGATGCCAATCGCTCGAATCGAGAAGTTCACTCTGTGGTTTCCGGGCCATCGGGCACAAAAATAAATCGTTGGTCTGTTGGTGATAGGGCCACAGTGCCTTGAGCACCTGCGGCCAGGGTTCGACTGATTCAACCCAACCTGGGAATCTGGTATCATTCTCATTTGCGTACATCGAGAAGATGAGGCCCCATTGTTTCAGGTTGGACTGACAGCCGACCGCCCTCGCCTGCTTTCTGACCCGCTGCAGCGTGGGCACAAGGATCGCCATCAATAGCGCGATGATGGCAATCACCACCAAAAGCTCGATGAGCGTAAAGCCGCCATACGTCTGGCAGGTAAGGCCTTTTCTTTTGCGCATGGCCGACATCGCTCCTTTTAGAAATGATGCATTCGGCGAGTATGTGTATCTGCCACTATTTTACCGCAGGGGGTTGCGGCAACGCAAGGGAATTGAGCAAATTTTTGGGCGTACACCGTGTGAATTATTCGATGCCTGCCAGCCAGTTTGCGGCCAGTTCGGCCACATCGCGGATGTCAACCTTGCCGTCGCCGGTAAGGTCAGTCGGCGCATTTGCCGCAGGAGGTTTTTTGCCAGAAAATGCTCAGCCAGGCAAAATCTATGAAGTCCACATCGTAGTCCTTGTCGATGTCACCGGCTTGGCCTTTACTTTGATAAAGGTGCACCTTTCCGTCGCCGGCCCCGACCAGCACGTCAAGGTAGCCGTCGCCTGTCCAGTCGCATACAAAGGGTCTTGAACGCGGCGTGCCGGCAAGGTTGATGCGAACGCCATCCGATTCAACGCGCAAGTAACCGGAGAATTTCGGCTCGGCGTCGGTTCCAACATTGATGTAGAGCAGCAGTTCGCCCTCGGTGTTTCCCGTAAGCAGGTCTTTTTTGCCGTCGCCATTTAGATCAAGCACAACGGGACTGGAACGTGCTGACGGCACAACCAGGTCCTGATCATTTTCCTGGGCGAAGTCTCCCAAGGGCACTGAGTAATAAAATGCCGGGATGGCCAGGCGCAGCCGCAGTTAAGATATATGTGTATCTTGCCGTCCAGTCCCCCAACGACCAAGTCGTTCATGCCGTCGCTATTCCAATCTACAAATGTAGGGGTCGCCCGCGCTCCCACGTTCAGAGACGCACCTGGGACATTGACCATGACATTAGTGCCGGAATCGAAGGTGGGATTTTCGTCGGTGCCGGTATTCAGGTAGATTCTGACGGTTCCATTGGCAAGCCCCACGAGCAGGTCTTTACGGTTATCCGCGTTCCACTCAAGCACTCGCGGAAAGCAACCCAGGCACCGGAAGCAGAGACCGTCAGGTCAGCACCATTGGATTGCGCATAAAAATAGTCCGCAAATTCTGGGTCGGTGCTGGTTCCAACATTAAGGTAGATGCGGACCTTACCGGCGGTGCTGCCGCCTTCGCCGATGATAAGGTCTGCCAGGCCGTCGTTGTTCCAGTCCGCAAGGCAGGGCACGGAGTAACCGGGCACCTGGATGTCGGAACCTTTGGCCTGGATAAGCTCCTCTGGACCGAGATTTAGAAGCGAAGCGCGTAGCTGCCGCGGAGTCAGCATCAAGACAGCAGCCGTTAGCATCAGTGGTATATATTTCACCCTGCACCTCCACCGGGGAGTAAATCCGTAAATGAGTAGATGAGTGGCTAAGTGACTAATCAACACCTTCACTCATTACCTCATCAGCCTCAATAATTGTACTTTATTTGGTGGGAAAATGTCAAGAGAAAATCGCTGATGCCATAAGGAATGCGGGTTTTCTCTTTGGCTTTGGCGCACTGAGGACCTATAATTGTCATTGGCTCGTGCAGACTACGCATTATCAGACAGAAAGGACACTGAAATGAACTCGATCTATCAGTCAAATGGCCGCGAACAGGACCTCATCAGCCGGCGCAGTGTGCTCAAAGTCGCCGCGGGAATAGGCGCCGGTAGTGCCGTGGCTCTGGCCCTTCCCGCTTACGGTGTGACAGAGAAACGCGAGCCACAGGCTGCTACCAAGGGCCGAATCAACCAGTCTATCTGCTATTGGTGCTTCGAGAAGTACTGGGACCTGCCGACGACCTGCCGAATCGCCAGCCAGCTCGGCTGCAAGAGCGTGGAGCTGGTCGAACCTCAGCACTGGCCGATCCTTAAAGAGCACGGCCTGGTCTGCGCCATTGCTAATAGTCACGGCTTTGACAAGGGAATGAATAACCCTGCGTATCAGGATATGTGCTTGGGAAAACTGCGGGAGGCCATCGACGCCTGTGCCGAGCACGGCTTTCCCAGCGTGATTACGTTCACAGGCTTCCGCGAGAACATTCCAGACGACGTGGGCATAAAGAACTGCGTCACCGGCTATAAAAAAATCGCCGGCTACGCCGAGAAAAAGAACGTGAACCTCTGTCTGGAGATTCTCAACAGCCGGGTCGATGTCGAGATGAAAGGCCATCCCGGCTATCAAGGCGACCACACCGACTACTGTATGGAAATCGTCAGGCAGGTTGGCTCGCCGAGAATGAAGCTGTTATTTGACATCTATCACGTGCAGATAATGGATGGTGACATCATTCGCCGAATCCAGCAGTATAAGGAGTATGTCGGCCACTACCACACGGCGGGCAACCCCGGTCGCAACGAGATCGACGACAGCCAGGAGATCAACTACAAACCCCTTATGGAAGAAATTGCCAAGACCGGATATACCGGCTACGTCGGCCAGGAGTTCATTCCGACCCGCGACCCGCTGGCCAGCCTAAGACAAGCTGTCAAACTGTGTGATGTTTGAGAGGAGACTCGCTCTTTTACTCTGTGCCTTGGGGCTTTTGTTCAACGTTTTCTTTTTCGTCGGGCTTTTTCTCGTCTGGTTTTGCCTCTTCGGGCTTTTCTTGCTTTATATCCTCCAGCAGGTATGACAGCTCCTTGGTCAGGTCCTTAGCCTTCCAGTCGGCGATCTCGTAAATCCAAACCTGATGCTTGGCTGTGAATTCTTTTGCCTTGTCGTCCGCGAGGAGCTTGGCCTCCTTTTCTTTTAGCTCCTGCTCGGATTCAGTTTTACTTATCGTGGTAGGCCTTTGCCCCGTAAAATCTGCCTGGCAGGTTATGTATGTCTTGGCATCTTTTTCAGCAATGTTTATCGTATAAACAGTTGAATCCTTCAGCCGGCAGACGTATTGTCTGTCGGGCTTCGGCTCGGCGGTTTCCGCGGATTTCTTCTTGACGTCGGTAAGTCTCAGGTCAGTCAGAGCGATTAGGACTCGATTGCTGTCACTATCCTTGAGCTTTTTGCCCGGCGGGATATTCTCCAGCACGGCGCCCTGGCCATCCTGCTTGGGCTTGAGAGCATACTGGCCGCCTGGAGAAATGACCGTTACTGATTCAATATCTTCGCGCTTTGCCAAGACAAGGGCCTGGTCAACATAATCGAGGGCCCGGCCTTTAAGCCAGGGCACCTTCAAGAGCTACGTAGACCTTGTCGCTGTTAGCCTGCCTGACATAAGAGCTCTGGCCCTGCTCCGTGTTTTTTCCTACAATCACACCTGTCAACAGTGACGAATCGCCCTTAAAGAATTTGACCACGCTGCGAGCTTTTTCCTCCGTCACCTCAAGGTCTTTGTGGTTGGCTGGATTATCGGTGACAAATTGCGAGGTCTGGATGTCCAGGCACTTTGTGATCAAGTCGTTTATCTCTTTGATCTCGGCGGGATAATCGTCTTTATTGGCCAGCACAAAACCTCTGCCCTGACGCTTCAATTGGGCTGTCTCCTGGCCTGTTCCTACCACGATACTGCCGATGTCGGCGGTATCAAGTCCTTGAATAAGATAAGTCGGCGTATCCGGCGCCGTCTTTGGTCTGCCTGACACGCCCGACAGAACCACCGCCAATGTCACCATACAAACGGCTACAACAGCCAATATGGTAAGGTTTCTATTGCTCATCTATAAACTCCTGTATATCTTTTGAAATCCGAAATTCTAAGCTCTAAATTCTAAACAAATCCGAATGACCAAAATTCAAATTACCCAAACAACATGTTTTGAAAATTGGAACACTTGAATTTAGATATTGTTTCGGATTTAGAGTTTCGTGCTTCGTGCTTTTGCTCAGGCGTCACTTGCGTGACTGACATAATGTCTCTTTCTTATACTGCGACGAATGCCCAGGAGCACAGCGACGGCCAATATGACGGTCGGGGCTGCCAGCATGTTGAAATTGCGCAAGCGGTTGCCAAGATGCTCAATCCGCTCTCGCCGGACCATCCTGACCTGGCGCAACTGCCGCTGAGCTTCGCGCTTTTTCAGCTCAATCTCTCGCTGCTTATTCACGATGGAGCTGCCGACCACGTCGGCCTCTTTTTCTTTGGCCGACGCCAGAATAGACTGTAGCTCATTTGTAAAGCCTGCGATTTCAGCGTTGAGTTTGGCCACCTCTTGTGCGGTCTCCTTTTCCGCCTGCCTTTCAATTTCGTCAACCACCTCAAATGGCCGCTGGAAGTTGCCCCTTGACCGGATTGAGATCAGATCGCTTGAGCCGCTCAAATCATCGATGGCGTTGAGTAGTAGTGCACTGTTGTCGCCCACGATAATGTTGCCGAAAAAGGTATTCCTCTGATAGGCCAGCATGTCACTTATGAAATCGACATCTGAAAAAACTACTACCGCACAATCTTGTGCTGCCTCTTTTAGTCCCTCAATCCGCTTTTTGGTTTTCTTTGGCTTATTCGGATCTTCTGCTTTGGCTGAAGATTCTTTAGATTCGTCCTGCGTTGATTCAACCTCAATTTCGACGCCATCGGGGAAGCTACTTTTGAAGCGGCCTGTCAGCAGGTAGCCCATCACCACCGGCTCTGTGCCGTCGATGAACTTGCTCATAAGCGTTGACGGATCCGGGAACATCAGCTCGTAGGGCCCTGTAACCTTCCAGCTATTACCGTTTTTAGTAGTCTTCAGCAGCGGCGTACGCTTAATCTGGGCGGCACCTTCGGGTCTGTCTTTCTGCTGCGGCTCATTGGAGTCCACCACCTCTCTCAGTACGCCGGCAAAAAAGACCCTGACATCGTTGAGCTGCGTGGTAATTACATTGTCGGCATTAAAACATCCTTGCCAACCCGCAGGTTGAAGCTCGGGCTGAAGCTCTCGCACAAGTCCCAGGAAACCAATGATGGCTTCCGGCCTTTGATCGCGACTGAGAGGCGCCTTCTGTGCCAACGCCCTATCGCCGGCAAATGTATTCTCCGGCATCTCCAGGCCCCATGTCCGTAGCAGATTCTGGAGGTTCGAGCTTTGCGACGGCACCCTTCCCATTTGCATCTGCATTCGGTCGGGCCTATCAACCCAACAATGCGGATCAATGCAGACGATGGTTCTGCCACCTTTGAGCACAAACTGATCTATCGCAAATTGCGTTCTTTCCGGCAGGTCCTTGGCGTGGATAACCAGCAGAAGGTCAACATCATTGATGTCGTTGGCATCTGGCGCGACTTCCGATACTTCGTATTTACTCCGCAACTGCTCCACGACGGTCCACGGAGGCTGCGACTGCTGGCCCTGCATCCGCATCATCTGGGCCATATAGCCGCTCACGTCATCGCCCATCACCGGCAGCGAACTCATTATGCCTATCCTGGTCTTCTGGCGAGTGATGGCCGTGCCTATGAGCTGACTTATGTCGTACTCAACAAAGTTCTGCCGGTCGGGCGAAAAAAATGGTATTACCTTTTCCACGCCGAACTGCGTTTGCACAACCAAGCCAAAGAAAAAGCTCTCCTCTTCGCTTATCCCAAATCGTCTCAAGCCATACCGCAAGGCCTCAACTTCATCTTCTGAAAAAGGCCTGGGATCGATTATCTGGAGCTTGACCATACCTTTAGAATCGGCGACGTAACCCTGCAATAAGGCTTTGACAAACTCATAGTAATTATTGAAGTAGCGAATCTGATCCGGCGCTTTCAGCGCAGCGGTCTTTGCATAGTAGAGCTTGACGTTGATCGGCTGATTGAGCTTTGCCAGGATGGCTCTTGTCCCATCGGAAAGCGTATAAATCTTTTGGCTGGTAATATCTGCTTTTAGAAAACCGCCGACGTTCTGGCAAATACTCACGGCGGAAAACGCAATCACCAGAACCAAAATCGCGCCGATAATTGCTCGTATGGTTCGGTTCATCAACTGGCCTTCCTTTCCTCTAACACGATTGTACTGGCGGCAATCCATCCGACAATTAACAGCACAAAGTAAGCAAGGTCTTTAAACTCCAGAACACCCCGCTGGGTCGACTCAAAGTGCGCCTGAAAACTCATATTCTCTATCGTGGCGACCAGGCCGGCGGGCAAAAATGTCGAAAGATAATTCAGAGTCGTAGGCATACCTGCAAAAACGAGCACCGCACAGGCCACCACCGACAGCACAAAGGCTATTACTTGATTCTTGCTGACCGTCGAAAAGAAACAGCCGATCGCCAGAAATCCCCCTGCCATCAGCCAACTACCCAGGTAGCCGGTGATGATCGGGGCCGATGTCGGGCTGGCCAAGATAACAGACGGTGATTACCATGGGAAAAGTCAGCGCCAGAGCGATGGCCAGAAATACCCAGGCTGCACAGAACTTGCCCAAGACCGCTTGAACAACCGTAATCGGCAGCGTCAGTAAAAGTTCGATTGAGCCGCTCTTACGCTCTTCCGCCCACAGACGCATCGCAGTCGCAGGCACCATAAAGATAAATAGTAGCGGCAGATTCATAAAGAAGGTCCGCATATCCGCCTGCCGCATGTCCAAAAAGCCTTGCTTAAAGGTCAGATAGCCGGAGAAAAACAGAAAGATAACCAGAAACACGTACGCCAGAGGCGTCGTAAAATAGCTTTTTAGCTCCCTTTTGAAAACTGCCCAAAAACTGTGCATGTTGTACTCCTGCCTTGGAGAACGCCCATTGTTCATTGTTCAACGAAGCACGAACTGCGAACCATCAACTATCTACTCTCTTTTTCTTTTGGTAATCTTGCGAAAAACCTCATCCAGGCTGCATTGAAACTTCTGCTTCAACTGCCCGGGCGTGGAATCTACCAGCACTCGACCCTGGGAAATAATTATTGTCCGCGAGCAAATAGCCTCCACTTCCTCAAGGATATGAGTGGATACGATAATACATTTTTCTTTGGCCATTTTATTTATAAGGTCCCTGACCTCGTGTTTCTGATTGGGGTCAAGCCCATCAGTAGGCTCATCGAGGATAAGCACATCCGGGTCGTGAATCAGTGCCTGCGCCAGGCCGACTCGACGCCTGTATCCCTTTGATAGCGTTTCTATCGTCTGATGATACACCGAGTCAATGGAGCACATCGGCACAATTCTGTCGAGTGCCTGCTTGCGATTGCGGCGGTTAATCTGCCTGGCGTCGCAAACGAAGTTCAAAAAACCCCCCACGGTCATTTCGCCGTAAGCAGGCGAATTTTCCGCCAAGTATCCCAGGCAGCGTCTGACCTCGACCGGATTGAGCAAGATGTCGTGTCCGCAGACCGAAGCCGTGCCGCTGTCAGGCGTGATGAAGCAGGCCAGCATCCTCATAGCGGTGGTTTTCCCTGCTCCATTGGGGCCGAGCAGTCCCAGAACCTCGCCCTTTTTCGCCTCGAACGACACGCCGTCGACCGCTACGACCGGGCCGAAGCTACGCCGAAGCTCCTTGACCTGTATCATGCTAATCTCCACAAACCAGAACTTAAGGTCGCCCCATAAAGCCACTTATTCCCTTATCATGGGAGATATGAATTTACTTGAAATTCCTTGACAGTCAATACCTGCTACCCGATTATTTTGTTCGGAACTTTTGCGTGCGTAACAGCTTATCGCTCTCGGGCCCGCAGTAGTAACTTGCGATTGGGGCGGGGGACGATTGGCAATTAGCGGGTAGAACAGATGACAGAATATAGGAGCATTCCTGACCAAACAGTCGTGGTCGTTTTGGCTGCCGGGCAGGGAAAACGCATGGGCGGCAACACCGCAAAGGTCTGCTTTGAAATAGATGGCGTCCCTGCCATAAACAGGCTCATAACCACCTTCAAAAAACAAGGATTCAGCAAATTCCTGGTGGTTGTCGGCGCCAGAGCCGAGCAGGTTCTCGATACGGTCAACAAGGAGCATCCGGGCTTGATGTTTGTCTACCAGAATCCCCAGGCAGGTACGGGGCACGCAGCTAAGATAGCTGCCCAGGCGCTGCAGAGCGCCGGACACACGGGCAATGTTCTGGTAACTATGGGCGACAAATTCATAGAAGAGGCTGCGATAGAAACGCTGGTCCGAGGATTCGCAGAGCAGCACGCAGATATGGCGCTTCTGACCATACCCAAGAACACCGGCAACCCCCGCGTCTTCTGTCGAAGACAGAAGCGGGGGCTCAGGCGGCAGAGTTCTTCTCGATGACGCCGGCCAAGCCATAGATATTATCGAGCAACCGGACCTGGCAAGACTGGCGATAATAGACGAGCTAAAGCGAAAAATAGCTAAGAGCCGCAAGATAGCCGCTTCCGAAATCCTCAAGATCGTCAACAAACACATAGCCGGTCCTGAAAAGCGGGATGCCGCCATTGCGCAACTGCTGGAACTATCGCAGAAATCCAAACGAGTCAGCAGGGACCAGCTCAACAGTATACTTCGCCTCTGGCCAACCAGGCAGATTGAAGCGGCCTGCACCGCGATCAATCCCAGCCTTTATCTTTTTACGGCTGACGCCTTCTATCAAGGCGTTGAGATGATCGACAACGACAATGCGCAGCGGGAATATTACTTTACCGACATTGTCAGGCATCTGGCAAAAGTTGTGGACTCCCAGAGCAAAGCGAGATTCGTAATGAGGACAGTGCCCATCGACAGTCCGCAGTGGGTGCAGGGCTTCAATTCGCCTGATGAGCTTTTAGCCGTGCAGGATTATGTCAGGCGAAAGAAGGCTGCCGGACCCCGCGTAAAACGCGGGGCTAAATATTTAGCCGCCGGTTTCACCGGCGGTCCCGTTGAGGCATCCGGCAAACCCCTGCTAAAGCCAAACGAGTATTGCTCCGTAGCCCAATGGATAAGCAAAATCGACAGCAACAAACCTGGCCTGCAGCGCTGGTTGGCAACTATCTACGGTCGGCACGCAGAACTGCACCAGGAGAAACGGAAAGATTTAATAGGTGTACTTACCTGCTATGGCAAGCGGTTCGGATTCCAAGAAAAGGTCTGTATTGTCAGAGCGCCTGGCCGAGTCAACCTTATGGGAAGGCACATCGACCATCAAGGAGGTTGCACCAATGTCCTGGCAATAGACCGTGAGACCGTCGCGGTTGCCGGCATCAGGGCGGACAACAACGTAGTGGCGGTCAATACCGAGCCGAGAAAATTCAAGCCCGTCCGCTTCAATATATCCGAGCTGATCGGGCAATTTACCTGGACCGATTGGGCGAATTTTGTCAATAGCGACCGGGTGCGAAATATGCTTCGCACCACAGCCGGCGACTGGGGAAACTACATCAAGGCTCCGATGCTTCGGCTGCAGCACCAGTACAAAGACTTAAAAATCCGCGGGCTGAACCTGGCGGTAACCGGCAATGTGCCCATCGCTGCCGGGCTGAGCAGCAGCTCTACAATTGTGGTCGCCACGCTCCAGGCGGCAATAGCGCTAAACAACCTCGACCTTACCAGCCGGCAGTTCATCGACCTATGCGGCCAGGGCGAGTGGTTCGTAGGCTCACGAGGCGGAGCCGGAGACCACGCGGCAATATACCTGGGCCAGAGAGGCAAAATCACCCGCGTTGGATACCTGCCATTCAGGGTCGAAAAAAGCGTAGATGCGCCGCGAGACTACCAGGTGATTATAGCCGACAGCCACATAAAAGCCGCCAAAAGCGGACAGGCTCGCGACATGTTTAATGCCAGAGTTGCCAGCTATCACCTGGGCCTGGCGGTATTAAGACAGCGATGCCCCAGGCTAAAAGATAGGCTCGAATACGCGAGACCTCGACCCGCAAAAGCTGGGCTGCACAACCAGCGATGTGTACCGGCTGCTGCTGCAAGTGCCGCCGTTTATGAGCCGCAAAGATTTCAAAAAAATCCTTTCCAGCGAGTATAAGGAATTGATGGAGACCAGTTTTGCCAGCCACTCTGATCCGGGACTTTACAAGGTAAGAGGAGTTCTGCTGTTCGGCGCAGCAGAAGTCATTAGAAGCAGAATCTGTCTGGACTACCTCGATGCAGACCAAATTGAGCAGGTCGGCAACCTGATGAAGACAAGTCATGATGGCGACAGGGTAAGTCGATCCGACCGCAAGGGAAACTACCGCGAAGTGGAGGATTTTTGTGACGACCGACACTTTAAGGAGCTTATCACAGATTTATCAAGCGAGGACCCCAATAGGGTATTGAAGGCCCAGCTTCACATGCAGCCGGGAAGTTACGCATGCAGCACGCCTCAAATAGACCGGATGGTTGACATCGCCTGTTCTATCCCGGGGGTAGTCGGTGCTCAGATCGCCGGCGCCGGTTTGGGCGGCTGCATCATGATACTTTCGAGAAAAGACGCCGTACACGCTGTCATCGAATCTCTGACAAGCCGTTACTATAAGCCGAATAAGCTAAAACCAGTTGTAATGCCCTGCATAACTGTCGAAGGTGCAGGCCTGGCACAATTCTGAAAATTGCCAATTTACAATTGTCAATTGCCAATTTAGAATTTGCAGCCGTGAAACCGCAATTATCAATTGTTAATTTTGTCTTTGTTGTGCTGACTCTGGCTCTTAGCCCCCGCCTGTCGGCGGGGGTACCCGGCCAATGGCCGGGGCTAATAGGCCGGAAAGAAATCCGTCGGCGGACACGCTATTGAATTTGAAGGAAATCCCCTTCAAGATTATTTATGAAACCTACCAAAGCACCACCGATCCGCTCGGGCGCGACCAGAGAAACTGGGAGCTGTACCTGATCGATGCCGATGGCTCCAACCCAGTCAATCTGACCAATACGCCTGATATGGACGAGATGTATCCGCACGTCTCGCCGGACGGCACGAAGATATGTTTCGTTGCCGATGAAGGCCCTGAAGATGAAAAGGTTCGAAATGTGTACTATATGAACATAGATGGAACTGAACGAGTAAAGGTTGCCCGAAATGCTCGCGAGCCCTGCTGGAGTTTTGACAGCAAGAGTATCGCATATCTGGAAGGCGAATATGACCGCTATACTACCAGAGAATACGCAACCGCGGAACTTATGATCTATGACCTGGAGACGGGCCTGCACAGACCACACCCCAACAAAGAGCTGCACCACCTTTACGCTATCTGCTGGTCGCCGTGCGGCAGGTGGTTTGTTGCTGCCGTACACGGCGGCATGGGCTATAGTGACACCATTTTGGCTTTTGAAGCCAACGGCACAAGAGTATTCGACCTAGCCCGATGGGGCGTCAAAGGTTGCCGACCCGATCTTAGCTGCGACGGCACGAAAATGGTCTGGGGTGAAACCGATTGGAATCTGCGATTGGGTGATATCGACCTGACGGGCAGCGAACCCCGCGTCACGAACATTCGCGATATTGTCAGGTGCACCCGGCGGTACAAAATCTACCACGTAGATTTGTCGCCGGACGCCCGGTATGTCACGTTCAGCTATGGTCCTTCCAGCGGAGGACAGCAGGTAGGCGGTTTCGCCCAAGGCTGGGATATCTGCGTCAGCGATCTATCCGCCGGCAACGACTGGCGGCAGCTCACATGGGTGAAAGTTACAGCGGACGGCAACCATAACAAAGAGCCCGATTGGATGCCGACCCCGCGTAAAACGCGGGGCTAAATATTTAGCCGCCGGTTTCACCGGCGGTCCAGCAGATCTGTCTTTTTGTTTAGGAGATGGCATGGCAAAAAAATGGTATATTGCAGAAATCAGTTTGTTCCAACTAAATGTGGCAATCGCTCTTGCTGCGGTACTGTTTCTACTTGCAGTGAGTAAGCCAATTTGTGCGGCGGAATCGCACGCTGGACCAGCCCCCGGCGGGCCGCCGGCAGGTCCCTGGCCACGCACCGAGCTCAACTTGCAGCAAATCCCTTATAAGATTCTGTATGAAACCTATCGCAAAACCGACGGCAAAGAAAATTGGGAGCTATATATCGTAAATGCCGATGGCTCCAATCCGGTTAATCTGACTCGAACGCCAGACGTAGATGAGATGTATCCACACGCCTCTGCGGACGGCAGCAAGATTTGCTTTGTCGCCGACGAAATGGTGGGCGGCGAGAAGATTCGAAATGTCTACTATATGAATATTGATGGAACTAATCGTGTGAAGGTCGCTGAAAACGCACGGGAGCCGTGCTGGAGCACCGACGGCAAAACCATCGCCTATCTAAAGGGAGAATTCCAGCGATATACCATTACTGATTATGCCTCCAAGGGACTTTTCTTCTATGACCTGGCCACCGGCAAACACAGAGAACACCCAAATAAAAGCTTGCACCATCTTTACAACATCTGCTGGTCGCCTGACGGCAATTGGTTCGTAGCGACGGTGCACGGCGGAATGGGCTTCAAACACGCCATCCTGGCAATCGAAGCCAATGGGACCGGCGTCTTTGATCTGACAAAGTTTGGTGTCACCGGGTGCAGGCCCGACTTCAGCAGAGACGGCAAAAGAATAACCTGGGGAGCAACGGACTGGGATTTGTGCATCGCCGATATAGATTTTGCCGGCAAGTCCACTGTGACCAATGTCCGCCGGGTGGTGAAGTGCCAAAAAGACTGCGAGGTATATCACACTGACTTTTCGCCCGACGGCAGATACATTGCTTTTAGCCACGGCCCCACGGCTGACGAGATGATAGGCGGCAAGGCGCCAGGCTGGGACATTTGTATAGCTGATATAGCCGGCGCTGATGCCTCGCAGCCACCCAAATGGGTCGAGATCACCACCGACGGAAATCACAATAAAGAGCCTGACTGGGTGCCGCAACCGTGAGTAATTGTAAATTGACAATTGAAAATTTGCAATTCCTTACGTTTTGCATTTTGATTTTTGAATTTCTTATCGGCTGCCGGCGCGACAAGGAGAGTACGCCTGGGCCGGAGATCATAAAAACAAAGACCGGCATAGAAATGGTCGCAATTCCTGGAGGCTGGTTCCAGATGGGAAGCGAAGATGGAGCACCGGACGAAAAGCCCTGCGCATAAAGTATGGTTAGGGCGTTTTGGATGGATAGATACGAGGTAACGCAGGAACAGTTCAAAAAATATCAGCTGCCTGACCCATCGCATTTCAAGAGACCAAAACATCCTCTGGAGCAGATAAACTGGACCGATGCGGCTTTGTACTGCAACGACCGCTCACGAGCGGAGGGGCTTGAGCCTTGCTATGATGAAAAAACCTGGCAGTGCAACTTCCAGGCAAATGGATATCGCCTTCCAACCGAGGCCGAATGGGAATATGCCTGTCGGGCGGGCACGACGACCAAGTACAGTTTCGGCAACGATGTGCGCAGACCTCAAAACCTATGCTTGGTTCGCGGAAACTCTGCCGGGAAGACTCATCCTGTCGGACAAAAGAAACCTAATCCTTTGGGGCTTTACGACATGCACGGAAACGTTGCAGAGTGGTGTAACGATTTTTATTCGCCTGATTATTACAAACAAAGTCCGCAAAAGAACCCAACAGGGCCCGCCAAAGGAAAGGAAAGGGTCCTGCGAGGCGGCGCCTGGAATACCAGCGCCAATGCTTGCCGGTCATCGTATCGTGCAAGTGACCCATCCATTAACGATACCTGCCTTGCCAGTGACGCTATAGGATTTCGCTGCGTAAGAAATGCGCCAAACAACCCATCGCTACAACAGAACGTGGACAAAAATGATCCGCCCCAAGATCCGCCGAAGACCGGATTTATTTATGATGACATTTATCTGGAGCACAAAACGACGCCGGGCCATCCGGAAAAGCCGGCCAGATTAACCGCGATAGTGGAAAGATTAAAGGCCAAAGGGCTGTACTCCAGACTGCTGATGCTCTCGCCCAAGCCAGCCGACGTGCAGTGGATCACGACAATTCATTCGCAGCAGTACATAGAGCACGTTAGAAGAAGTTGCCAGGATGGCGCTGCCTATCTGGATTCTGTGGATACGCCAATATCAGAGAAATCTTATGATGCTGCCCTGGCGGCGGCGGGCGGAGTTCTCTGTGCTATTGATGCGGTGATGGAGAAAAAAGTCACGAATGCTTTTTGCGCAGTACGCCCGCCAGGCCACCACGCAATGAGCGATAAAGCGATGGGCTTTTGCATGTTTAACAATGTGGCTATCGGCACACGATACGCCCAGAAAAAATACGATTTGCAGAAGATACTAATCGTGGATTGGGACGTGCACCACGGCAACAGCACCCAGGCAGCGTTCTATGACGATCCTTCCGTGCTGTACTTTAGCATTCACCAGTATCCGTTCTATCCGGGAACTGGAAGCCAGGCGGAAAAGGGCGAAGGATGTGGGCTGAACTACAATATCAATGTGCCCCTGCCGGCTGGTTCCGACAGATGCTGATTATCTGCGGGCCTTCAAAGAGAAACTTGCCCCGGCTGCCCTTGCATTTTCCCCGGATTTTGTGCTTATCTCTGCCGGATTCGACGCCCATGAAGATGATCTGCTCGGCGGTATGAGGGTGACAGCAGAAGGATTTGCAAAGCTCACACAGATTGTCAAGCAGATAGCTGAAAAGTGCTGCCGGGGTCGGCTGGTATCCGTTCTTGAAGGAGGCTACCATCTGGAAGGACTGGCCGCTTCGGTGGAAGCGCACATCCGCGTTTTAATGGAATAAAAAACAAGAACCCCGCAATAAATTGCGGGGCTAAATAAAACCCACGGAAAACCAAATGCTATTTCACACCTGGACGTTTGCGCTATTCTTCATCATCTTATATCCGACCTACCTAACTGTCAAAAACACCAGGCTCAGACTGCCCCTGCTCTTGGCTGCTTCCTATTTCTTCTACGCGTGCTTCAACCCGCTTTATCCAATTCTGATTTTATATTCTTCTGCGGTTGACTATGCATGGTCGTGGCAATGGCAAGAAGGGGCCGAAACAAGATTTGGCTTCTGATCAGCATAGTAAATAACTTGGGCCTATTGGGTTTTTTCAAATACGGACTGTTCATCACCGACAACGCAAATGCCTTACTATCGTGGCTGGGCATTCCATACATTATCCCGCAGCCGGGCATGCTTTTACCCGTAGGCTTATCTTTCTACACCTTCCAGTCCATGACCTACACAATCGAATATTTTCGCGGCAACATCGAGCCAGAGAAAAACTTCTTAACGTATGCGACCTTCGTGTCTTTTTTCCCCCGGCTGGTGGCAGGGCCCATCGAAAGAGCTAAGAATCTGCTGCCGCAGCTTCGCAGAACGCCCGAACTTTGCCTGCGGGACATCGCCGATGGGCTTTCGCTATTTGTCGTGGGCCTTTTTAAGAAAGTAGCCCTTGGCGGACTATCTGGCACTTTACGTTGACAAGGTGTACGCTGCTCCCGAACAGTTTCAGTCGCCCGCCTTAATTCTGGCTACCTTTTTGTTTTGCTGGCAGATTTATTTCGACTTCAGCGGCTACACGGATATGGCACGGGGCCTTGCCCGGATGATGGGCGTTCGCTTGATGCTAAACTTCAATAATCCATATTTGGCAACGGGACTCGGTGAATTCTGGCAGAGGTGGCACATCAGTTTATCTTCCTGGTTCAAAGACTACGTCTATATTCCGCTGGGCGGCAACCGCAAGGGCAGATTCGGCACTTATCGAAACATGTTTCTGACTATGGTAATCTCGGGCCTGTGGCACGGTGCCGCCTGGACGTTTGTCTTATGGGGCGTCGTCCACGCTCTTGGCCGATGCTTGACGCGGGAGCTGGAGATGAACCTCGTTCTACCAGCAAAAAGTGCCCAGGATCGTCAAGCAGTTGCTTGTGTTTGGCTTCGTTACGTTTGCCTGGATTTTCTTCCGGGCCGGAAAACATCACCGACGCCTGGCTGATTGTCACCAGGATATTCAGTTCCGGCGCCGCAAATCCTTATTGCCCATTGTTGGCGATGGGTTTGACCTTTGCTGTCTGGCTGTATCAGTTTGTCTGCGAATCCAGGCTTAGGCGGCTTCTTGATCCCAGAGCGGTGCGCATAGCAATCGTGGTTCTGATGATTGTTTATCTGGCTATCTTTGCCCCCTCAGGCGAGAAGGCGTTTATCTATCAGCAGTTTTGAGGTGAGCGCCACAGAGGACACAGAGTTCACAGAGATAAAAAAATAAAATACTTCCTCTGAGTTCTCTGTGCTCTCTGTGGCAAAAAGAATATGGCACAGCAAAAAGAAATCGAAACTCCCGCTGAAGGTGGACTGCGTATGCCCTACTCTTTATCGCTGAGTGAATGGCTCATTGCCAGCCTTCTTGCGGCGGCCTTATTCGTTTTTGTGCCCAGGCTCTGGTCTGGCCTGGAGAGATTTGAGCCTGGGCCGGATTATCGCCTGCCCTACCAGTTGAGCAGCGACTACTGGCTGTTCAATCGTTACTGCCGATGGGCCTGTTCTGACTATGAAGCGCTGGTAGTCGGCGATTCGGTCGTATGGGGCCATTACGTGTCCCAGGACGGCACATTGTCACATTACCTTAATGAACTTGCGGGCCAAGAGCAATTCGCCAATCTGGGCGTGGATGGCATACATCCAATCGCGTTGGAGGGTCTGCTGCGGTATTACGCGCGGGATATATCCGGCAAAACCGTTTTGCTGCATTTTAATCCGCTCTGGATTAGCTCGCAAAAGCACGATCTGCAGAGTGACAAAGAATTCCAGTTCAATCATCCCAAGCTCGTCCCGCAGTTTGTACCAAGAATCCCGTGCTACAAGGCCTCGTATTCAGAGAGAATTGGTACAGTAGTACAACGTAACGTAGCTTTTCTGGCGTGGGCGTCCCATTTGAAGCAGGCCTATTTTGACAACCTGGATTTGCCCAGATGGACCCTTGAGCATCCTTACGCAAATCCGCTAAAGGCGATTACTCCGGAAATTCCTTTAGCCCTGCCACATGTGGGCGGGGCTGCCCCCGGCACGGGTCCGGGGGCTAAACGAGACTTTCAATGGGTTGACCTTGAGACATCCCTGCAATGGCATTCTTTTCGGCGGTCAATAGAACTGCTGCGAGCAAGAGGCAACACGGTGTTTGTTCTGGCTGGACCTTTTAATGAGCACATGATGACAGATGAAAATATCAAGGCCTATCGAAAAATGCAGGATGAAATAAAGCTCTGGCTACAGCAGAATAATGTCGCCTACTTTATGCCGGATGTACTGCCCAGCAGGTTATACGTGGACGCCAGTCATCCGCTAGGCGAAGGATACGCCATGCTCGCAAAACAAATCTTTGAAGATCATTCCTTCAAGACAGTGTTTAGCCGTCGCCGGAACGGCGACGCTCCATAAACTAAGGCGCTGAAAAATAGCGTTTGACGATGCGTTCGGCTCTCATTATACTCCTTAATTCGATATTAGTTGAGGAGAGCAGTTGGTTCTGGAGAAGAAAATGGATGATAGCAAAATTGTCGCTGAAGGCATAACATTTGACGATGTCCTTCTTATACCGGCAAAAAGTGATTTTGTGCCCAGCGAAGCAGAGACCAGCACGCGCCTTACCAAGAACATTATGATAAATATCCCGATTGTCTCGGCGGCTATGGATACAGTCACGGAGGCCGCCCTGGCGATAGCGCTGGCGCAGGAAGGCGGCGTCGGAATAATCCACAAGAACCTCTCCATCGAAGCCCAGAAGCGAGAGGTCGTCAAGGTCAAACGCTCCGAGAACGAACGCATTCTGGACCCAGTAACGTTATCGCCCCGTGAGCCGGTCAGAAGGGCGCAAGAGTTGATGAATGAGCAGAACGTCTCCGGCATCCCTATCGTCGACGGCAAAAAGCTGGTCGGCATCCTGACACGCAGAGATATGAAGTTTCTCAAGGACTATGATGTCAAAATAGATTCGGTAATGACAAAGACCAATCTGGTTACAGGCCCGGCCAATATCAAGCTTGAACAGGCAAAAGACATTCTGCAAAAACACAGGATTGAAAAGCTGCTTTTGGTTAATAAAAAAGGTGAGCTGGCGGGCCTAATTACGATGAGGGACATCGACCGTGTTCAGCAGTATCCAAGAGCAGCAAGAGACCAGCGAGGCAGGCTCCGCGTCGGCGCGGCAGTGAGCGTGCACGATTACGAGCGAATTGACGCCCTGATAGAAGCCGATGTGGATATTATTGTCGTGGACACCGCTCACGGCCATTCGCAGAATGTCATCGAGACGGTAAAGACCATCAAGAAGCGTCACGACATCGACGTGGTTGCGGGCAATATCGCCACCGCGGAAGCGGCCAAGGACTTGATCGCCGCCGGTGCAGACGCCGTAAAGGTCGGCATCGGGCCTGGCGCAATCTGTACCACAAGGATAATCTCCGGCGCAGGAGTGCCGCAGGTATCGGCGATAATGAACTGCGCCAAGGCAGCCGACAAATATGATATTCCGGTCATCGCCGACGGCGGCATCACGCACTCAGGCGATATAACCAAGGCGATCGCCGCCGGGGCGTCCAGCGTTATGATAGGCTCATTGTTTGCCGGCCTGAAGGAAAGCCCCGGACAACTGGTCATCTACAAGGGCAGGCAATTCAAGGAATACAGGGGCATGGGCTCTTTAGGGGCGATGGTCAAGGGCTCGGCGGAAAGATATGGGCAGAAAAGCGCAACCGAGCAGAGCAAACTCGTGCCCGAAGGCGTGGAAGGACGTGTGCCGTACCGCGGCACACTGAGTGAATTCGTTTATCAGTTGGTTGGCGGCCTAAGAGCCGGCATGGGCTACTGTGGGGCACGCGATATCGAAGAGCTTAGAAACAATGCGCGATTCGTCCGACAAAGCAAGGCGTCAGTTACGGAGTCGCATCCGCACGATATACAGATAACCAAAGAAGCGCCTAACTATTCAGCGAGCTTGCCTTTTGAAGATTAGCAGTGAGTAGATCCGTAGATAAGTAAATCAGTAGACGAGCCAGCAAGATTATAAATGAAGTCTGCGGCATCAACTGCGTCGTTTATGATATCTCCAGCAAGCCCGCCGCAACCATTGAGTGGGAATAGTTGGACCACAAAGGAGCTAAATTTGGCTATTTCAGCCCTTCCGAAACCGCTCGCGAGGAGATAGAAACTATGAACATTGACATTCAACATTCACAGAGTTTTCTTGCCATATATTTCTGCTGTTTAGCCGTATCGTGTGTTCTTGCATCTGGGCAAGTCAAAAACGAAGAGGTGGCCGAAGAGATTAATTTTCTTCCGTAAGGAGGAGCTCTACTCGCCTTACAGATTCGCAGAGGTCCTAATCCGTAATGATGGTTCGGGAGCAACGACGTTCGAACGGACAAACAAGGAAACCGCCACCACCTCCTTTCATCTAAACCAGCATGAACTCGAAACGTTCAAAACGCTCGTGTGCGCGGTGGACTTCTTTTCTCAACCAGACAAGGACACGCGTATGGCTGTGGACGTGGGGCGATCGATCCTTCGTATTTCATTGGCAGGCAAAAAACGCGAGCTTCATTTCGAGTTTCGACCAGAGGTCGAGCCGCTCACATCATGCCTGTGGAAACTGATTCATCAGGGCGTAATTCTAACAGATCTAAGGAATAAGGGTGACGTCTACCCGGGTTGGGAACCGCATCCAACCTACTATCTTCGGCGAAGGTGTTCCAGCCCGAAGTTTTGCAGGAGCCCTTGCAGAAATTCGTAATCAGTTCGAACGACCGCCAAAAGCTTCTGTGGGCTATCGAAGGGTTGTCGTGCATCACCACGCCAGAAGAATGGATGGGTTTCTTGGCTCTGGAACTGGAAAGGTCGCAAAACACGCGTAGGAGCGTGCTTCTCGAAGCTCTTTCCTCTCATCCATTCACCGGCAATATCCCGAAAACGCACCGTGAGATGCTGTGCCCGCTTTTTCTTAGATACCTTCGAGTTGAGTATCGAAACTGGTCTGGGTTTCCAAAAGAAAAACGACAGGCTTACGGTTCTGCGATAAGATTCCTGGGTAGCCAGCGTTACACAATATCCACTCCCGTTTTGGTCGAGATGGTTGAAGAATGCTACACTGACTATGACTCATGGCTCGGATGGTCGTTGCCTCACATGGCAGGTGAGGCCATCGAGCCGTTGAAGCTCTTGCTCAATAGTCCAAACGCAAATATCCGTGCCCCCGCTTCAGAGATGTTAGGTAGAATTCTCGTTATGGACCAACCACCACCAAATAATGCTATTCAAGAACCAGAAAGGAAGCAGATATTAAGCCGTTTGAAAACTACGGTTGGCCCAATACTCCAGAGATTATCAATGGAAGACCCCGATGATTGGGTCCGAAACGCAGCCAAGCGGTCTTTACAACAAATCGAACGTGGATGGAATAAGTGAAAGAAACTTTGCATGGGCAGACATCGCCGCAATGGATTCTGGCTAAAGGTTATGTGTTTAGGTATGATTTTAGCTAACAGATTTGCTGCTCGAGCAAATGAGCCACCCCTGATCAAGTCAGGGGACGGAAGTTACTTCTTCAAATCTGCAAAGGTGGATTTAGCCAATTGGCCGGACAGGATTCTCGAAGACTCGGGTGACACGTTTTTCAGGATAGATAACATTTGCGCACTGCTGCTGGCGGGCGGCGCAAGTATCGCCATGCATCAGCACGCCGATAAAGAAATAGCCGAGCGTCTCGACGAGCACACAGTCTTTCACGGCTTTGCCGATGAGAGTCTCAACGGGCTCGGTTTTCCCGGCACACATTTTGCCGCCACGAGTCTGTGGTACGCGCTTGCCGCAGAGAATCGCGACGAATTTAACAAAGAGCGAGCCTGGACGATGATGACGGCCCTTGCAGTTACCGGCGTGGTTACTACCGGGCTTAAAGCCATAAGGGACAATGAAACGCCGAACGATAGAAGCTGGGCCTGGCCCAGCGGGCACACATCGAGCTCCTTCACCGTGGCATCGGTCTTGGATGAGTTTTATGGGCCGAAGGTGGGCATTCCCGCATACGCCCTGGCGTGCCTTGTAGCCTATCGGATGATGGACACTGGCGACCACTGGGCAAGCGATGTGGTCTTTGGGGCAACTTTAGGCTGGGTTGTCGGGCATACTATCGCAGGCAAACATAAAAAGCTCGAATTTGCCGGCTTCGAAGTGTTACCTTACGTGGCAGCCGGGGACACCGCGGTGATGGGCATCGGTTTGATAAAGCACTTCTAAAATGGAAGAACATCCGGCCTCGATAAGAATAACCACAACACTCTGTGCTCAGATAGAGTGGGCTTTTAATTGCTCTATCTGGTTGAGGCTCTCGGCAAACTGCTCTTGAGCCTTATCCAGATAGATGTTGACCTCATCGACATAACCGTCGGCGGAGGCGGACCAGACGCGATTTAGATACCGCTCACCCGCGGCGAAAGAGCTCATCACATCGGCGTATGCCTGTAAGCCATGCACGTGCGCGATGCTTTCGCGGGCCTGGACAAAACTGGTCAAGTCGCCGGGAAAAAGCTCATCAATTCGATGCCGAATATCGTAAATATCAACGAATTGCTTTTGGGCATTGAGCTGGCTAATCTTCTCGACTATCTGCGCGAGACTCGTCTCAATAGCCTTCATATTATAAGTGAGCCTTTCCTCTGCCAGGCTGTGCCGTGCATGAGTTGCGCGAACCAACACAATGCCAACAACACCGGCAATAAGTGCCCCGGCAAAATATGCCCACTGAACCGCGCTCTATCTACTACTGCCGCCAGAGCACCAGCCAAAAAACCCAAAGTTAGCATCGCGTATCCGAACTGCTTCATAGCAAGTAGCTCCTAACCGCTCATAGCGCCTTTGATAACAAAATACATTGCAAAGCCGACTCCGACCAGGGCTTCGCCCACAATCAAGCCGGCGGCTACGGGAATTCCCACCTCTTCACTGAACCGCTGCCCTTTTACCCGGTCCGTCAGCAGCCGCAGCGCCGTTCCGATGCTATAGGTCAAAACAATATCGAACGGCAGATAAAAGCCGAGTCCCACCAGAATGCCCAGTCCGCCTATGCCGCTTGCGCTGAGCAGCGCCCCCAATCCTGCACCGGCGATATACTTCTGCAACGGCACCTGCCCGCCTAAGATGGCCTGCATCGTCTCGGCAAGGGCACTGGCCTGCGGGGCGGGCAGACGGCTGCTGCCAAGCCCGTACGCTTTGTGCAGCACAAAAATCAGCCCCATAACCAAAATGGGTCCCGGCCAGATGGACAAGAACTGGCATATCTGCTGCTTTTTCGGCGAGGCGCCTATAAGGTATCCGGTTTTAAGGTCGAGCATCAGGTCGGTCGCCTGGGCCATTGCCACGCACGCGGCAGCCCCCACCATCACCGATGAAATTGTAGCTGCGGCGTCGCCAAGACCGCTGCTTATGGCAAGCAGGATAGTGACCCCGACAAGCGTCATTCCGCTAAGCGGCGACCAGTTTGTGCGCCCGATGCACTCTGATAGGATGACGCCCGAAATCCAGATCCAGACCGTGCCGGCAAGCGCCATCAGTCCGCCCCGCAGCAGACTCATCTCTTTGACCGATAGCAGCGAAACCACAAAAAGAAGCGCCGCCGAGCACGCAATGCCTATGTATAGTAACCCGATGGGCATTTCATCCTTTGAGAGCGGGCTTTTCAGCCTTGCCGCAGTGTGCATGCTGCGAATGGCACTTACAACCAAGGGCAGCGCTAAGACGATGCCGGCCAGTGCCCCACCGATAAGCATACCGATGCCCACGGGCCTAAATAGAGCCAGTCGTAAATAATCGGGCATCGTTTGCTTGGCAGTTTCCAGCGCCTGCGCCGAGGGCAGTAGCCCCATTGGGGCAAGTAGTGGCGCCAAAATCCAATAGCAGACAAAGCCCCCGATAATAAAGCAAAAGCCGCCCCTTCCGGCGATGAAACCCACACCAACCGTCATCAAAGACACATACCAGATGCCGTTCATATAACCTGGCATCCCAATAAGGCCGCCTATGTCCAACTGCTCCAAGCCGAGCGTCTGGCTTGCAAGATGCACGCCGCCGCTGATAGTCATTCCCACAAGTAAGAGCACGGCCTTGTAAATGCCTGCGCCAGGGGATTTAAGAATTGTAGCGACCGCCACTCCGCCCGGAAAGGCCAGCCGTTCGTACTCTATCATTTGTTTTCGCAGCGGGATAATGAAGGCGACACCTAAGACGCCGCCCGCGATGCAGCCCAATATCATCAAAGCGGCGTTGAACTGCGTTTTGGCCCAGAATAAAAAGTGCCGGCACCGTGAACATCATGCCGGCGGATGCTGCGTTAACAGTGTTGGCGATAGTCTGATTTATGTTATTCTCGATGAGGCTGGTTCGCCCCATAATGCCGCGCAGTATCCCAAAGCCCAATATGGCGGCGACCTCTGAGCCTTCGATGGAAAAGCCGAGTATCAAACAGGCGTAGCCGATGCTCAGGGTAATAACGACCCCTAATGCGTAGCCGACTAAAACCGCCGTCAGCGTAAACTCCGGATAAGGTCCGGTGCGATTTGCGATGGTTCGACCCAGCTCACCACAGGTTTGCGATTTGCGGTTTTCATTGCCCATTTGCGATGGTTCGACTTGGCTCACCACAAGTTTGCGATTTAGCAGCGGCGGTGCCCCTTGATCATATTTTTGATTGTTTCAAACGTTACCTGAACGTTCGGCGGATCGCCAAGCTCCGAAACGACAAGATCCGCTTCTGCAAAATCTTCATCCTCGGTGTAGCCGTTAGTAGTAATGATGCAACACACTCCTGCCGCCTTTGCCGCCAGCAGCCCGTTGCGGCTGTCTTCAATCACCACGCAATCAGCAGCTTCCAGACCCAAACGCCGCAGCGCCAGATTATATATTTCGGGGTCGGGCTTTTTTTTAGATACCACATCTCCTGCCAGAATCAAGTCGAATTTGGCTCTGCGCCGGTGCCCCAATAGTCTCTCAACAAGCAGATTCACCGCCCGTTCGTTTGAAGTCGAGCACACTGCCAGAGCGATCCGGCCAGCTATAGCTTCATCAACCAGCCGTGCCACGCCCGGCCGCAGGGGCAGGGAGCCTCCTCAATAATCTGCATATACAAATCAGTTTTGAGTTTGTGTAGCTCCTTTATCAGCCTGTCTTTGTCCGGCACATCTTCAGGCCAGACGGTCTGGTCAAAATAATATCGCATTCGCTCCTTGCCGCCCGCAATTTTAAGCAGCTCTTTGTACAGTTCTACGTCCCACTCGATGCCGTAGCCTTTTTGGGCAAATGCCCGGTTGAAGGCGACTCTGTGCCCGTCGCGTTCGGTATCAGCCAAAACGCCGTCACAATCAAAAATTAGTGCCCTAAGTCTTTTCCTCATCTCAAATCTGTTTTCCGGCACTACCGAAAAGTCTTATCTTCTCGATTATGCCCTCTTTGAGTTTATTAAACTGGGCGTCAATCACTCGGAGAGGGTCGTATTCAGTGCTATTTGCGCGGTGATAAGCGACAAATTCATCTATGAATGTGTACTTAAGCTGCGTGGATATATTTACCTTTGCGCAACCCAGAGCGATGCACTTTTTGAATACCTCATCTGCCAGGCCCGTCCCGCCGTGCAGCGCTATGGGAATCCTTGTCCTAACAGCGATTTCCTCAAGCCTGTCATAGGCAATTTTTGGCTGCCCCTTATAAATGCCGTGTGCGGTCCCGATAGCCGGTGCGAAACAGTCCGGCTGAACCTGCGCAATAAAATTCGACCGCCTGATTTGGATCCGCCAGGTGGGAGTCCTGGTGCTTGACGTGAATGTCGTCTTCAACGCCGACAATCGCCCCCAACTCAGCCTCGACGGTGACACCTTTTGGCCGGGCTATTTCCACCACGCGACGGCTGGCGTCAAGATTCTCCTCAAACGGTTTTGACGATGCGTCGATCATGACGGAGGTCCAGCCGGCATCGATGCACTCTTTAATGAGGTTCAAATCTTTGCAGTGGTCAAGGTGCAAGGCAATCGGCACCTTTGAGACAAGAGCAAGCCCTTTCACCCACGACACGATGGCGCCGCTGCCCCAGAATGTAACTGTCTTGGCTGAGGTTGCAATAATAACCGGGGCATCAACCTGTTCGGCTGCCCTGACCACCGCTTTGGTCGAGTTGTAATCAAGGACGTTGAAAGCCCCGACTGCATACTTGCCCGCCATAGCGCTAGCCAGCATACGCTTGATATTTTCAAGTGACATGGCTTCCCCTCATCGAGGCGGTATCACGGTGATTGTCACCGGCAGTGAGACTGTCGTTACGCCGCTATTGTCTGTCGCTCTGGCTGTGATGGAAAAGTCGCCCATGGCAAAGTCCAGCCAATCCATTTTCCAGCCGTCAGAGCCGTCAATATCCTCACCTATTTTGGTAGAACCGGCGAAGAATTCCACTTTGTGCACGGTGCCGTCAAAGTCCCAAGCGTCGGCCTGAATTTCAATCAACTCGCCCTCGCGTCTCTGCAACAAAGCGCCGTTAGAGGGGCTAATAATACTAACAACCGGCGACGCGCCTGAGCGATACTTTAGCCAATCTTTTGTTAGCAGCATAAGGTCTGCTAAATCTACCAACTTGTCGCGATTCAGGTCTGCAGGCAGATTGTCGCTCTTTGCCATCCACAATCGCACGAGGGCTGAGAAATCTCGTCCCGTGACGAAGCCATCGTTGGTAATGTCGGCCAGCACTGTCGCATCGTGTGGAGGCATACTTGCCTCGGTAGTGCCGCCGTATGCACCCATATCGATCCGCAGATTTATTGCCCATACGTTATCCGGGTCGTCGGCGATAGTTGTCGGCTCATCCTCCAGCGGCCAACCAGGATTGCCTGCATCAATACATGGGCTGGTTATCGCGTCATAATGCCAGCGTTTGCGCTGCGTGTCCCATCGCCAGCCCTCGCTTTTTAAGTGATAGTCGCCATTTGCGGCGTCGACAAAACGCGGGTCGGTGGACATGATGCCCGTCCCACTCAATGTGCCGGTCCAGCCGGCAATACAGCAATAACTGATGGTCGAGGTTTTATCCGCCTGCGTATCCATAATCTGGGTGGCCTCGCGTACGCCATTGCTGTCACTGTTGTCCCACAGGATGGAGTTATCCAGAATCACACTGCTGTCGGGTCCGTTCCATATTCCACCGCCGGAGGATTCCGCCCAGTTCTCAGTGAAGGTGCAGTTAGTCAGCGTTAGGGAGCTTTGGTAGTTTTTTATCGCCCCGCCGTTATCCGACGTGGAGTTGCCGCTAAAGATGCAGTTGCTGATTCGTGCATTGCTGTTGTAGTAGTCACATAAGCCGCCTCCGCCATCTTTGGCCCAGTTCAAGGCAAAAGTGGAATGGCTTATGACAGGACTACAGCGGTTGGTGTTAAACATTGCGCCGCCGGACCATCTTGCCGAGTTGTGGCGGAAAATGCACCTCGTTATGGTGGGACTACTGTCTGCGCTATTCTGCATCGCCCCGCCGCCGTAGCTGGCAACGTTGTCAGTGAAGTTGCAGTCAATCAGAACAGGATTGCTGCCCACCACGTTGGACATTGCGCCGCCGTTGCCCATGACACAGGTGGATTCTGAAGAATTTGCCTTGAACACGCAGTTGATGACGGTGGGGTTGCTTTTGTAGCAGTTATACATGCCGCCGCCGTTGTCACTGGCTACATTTCCGACAAAGATACAGTTCTTAATCATCGGGTTGCTGGCGGTGCACCTGATCGCGCCGCCATATCTGCCGGGATTGCCGTTGGTGACGGTGAAGCCATCCAGAACAGTGTTCACGTCTTCGCCGCTGTGGAAATTGAATCCGCGACCCTCCTGTTGGCAATCAATAATGCAGTTTTCAGGCCCTTTTTCGCTTCTTATCGTGATAGCCTTTCCTTTGAAATCAATATCATAATTTCCTTCGCCGCTGTACTTGCCATCTGCGACCCAGACCGTATCGCCATCTGAGGCATCGTCTACCGCTGCCTGAATGGTGGAATAGACGCCCGGCACGTAGAAGCCGGCAAATTCTGTGGGCGTGCTAAACGAATAGCACAGTCCCCCATTGTCCGCCGTTGATTTATTACCCGCAACATCGACCAGGTCTACGACAAAAAAGTACTCGGCCGCCAACGACAGAAGCTGCAGCTTGACGTTGTGATATATGCTCAGGACAATGTCCTGGCCGGTCAGAGTGTACGGTCCGCCAGGGGCCAGACCACATCGAATCTTAGCCTTTGTCGGCTCGTCAGTGACAATCTCTATCGTGGCCACCCCGCCCACCGTTTTAGCCTGAACGAGCGAGACTGCGGCCGGCTCATAATCCGCAGATGCACTATCCATCGCCACGGTGGCGCCGCCGGCACTATCGTTGGCATCAAAATAAACGGCAGCAATTGCCTGGCCATCGGAAACCTGGAGCGTGCCGTCTTCCGCTGAAGGCCTGCCCGCATCAATCAGAATGCCCCCGGTAAAAATACCCAACGTCGGAGTCGTTTGCCCTAGGATAAGCGTTTCCGAGTCACCTTCCTTAGTCATCAGAATCACTTCGGCACTGTCGTTGCCTTTGACGTCCCAATCCGCCAATAGAACACCAACCCGACTGAGGCGAGCGTAATAGTCGTGGTCCAGAGTAATATATCCTCGTGAGGGAATAGCCGCGTGCATTGTCTTGAAAAGATTGAGTCGCCCATCACTGTCGCAGATTCCCGGCGCAATCGGGTCGGCGGTTTTTACCAGCGTGTCGTATAGTTTTGCATAAGTCAGTAATGGATTGGCCGACAGCAAAAGCGCACAAGCACCAGCGACATGCGGGGCAGCCATCGATGTTCCCGACATAAAAGTTGTGTATTGTCCCTGGGTGCTGCCCTCAGAAGTACCTTCGGCCCTTAGCGACAAGATGTCGGCTCCCGGTGCGGCAATGTCAATCCAGTCGCCGTAATTGGAAAGGTACCACTTCTTGTCGTCAGAATCGGTTGCCGTCACCGAGATCACGTGTGGATAACCGGCTGGATAATAAGGCTTGTCAGAATTGTCGTTGCCGGCTGCGGCTACCACAAATACGCCCTGGCTGTAAGCGTAGTCAATGGCATCCTGCAGCACCTCTGACTCTTCGCTGCTGCCCCAACTACAGGAGATAATATCGGCGCCGTTGGCGACAGCGTAATATATGGAAAGCACAGCGTCAGCGGTAGTCCCTTCCCCCAGCGAGCCAAGAAACTTGATGGCCATTATCTTTGCATTCCAGCAAATCCCGGCAATGTCATGCCCATTATCTGCCTGGGCTGCAATTATGCCGGCACAATGTGTGCCATGACCGTGATCGTCAATGGGATCGGCGTTGTTGTAGACGAAGTTATAGCCGTATATATCGTCAACATAACCGTTCTGATCGTCGTCGACGCCCGGCAGGCCGGCGAGCTCAGCCTGGTTCACCCACATATTATTACGCAGGTCTCTATGGTTGTAGTCCACGCCTGAATCTACTACCGCCACTATGGTCGGCAGCCCCCCGGTGCTGATGTCCCATGCCTCTGCGGCATCAATCTTGTCTAAAGACCACTGAGCAGAATAGAACGGGTCATTTGGCTCCCGTGGCGAGGAGGCCGCCAGCGAGCCTACTGTGAGAATGTAATTCAGCTCGGCGTATTCAACATTGGGGTCGCTGCGGTATGCCTGGAGCACCTCTTCAATTGGTTGCCCACACTTGCGCTCAAGCTCGATCCTATAAATCCTGCTGAGGTCGGGACCTTTGCATCCTTGGGAACTCGATTAAGTCTGGCGAGGACGCGTTCTTCTTTTCCTGTTAGAAGCCCGACTTTCTTCTTTTGAAGGGATTTAAGCTGCTGTTGTTCCTGTTGAAAGTCTTCCAGCAGGGGCTTGATCCGCCGGACAGTATACGTCCGTCCTCCGTCCTCCTTCGTCCATCGTCCGGCGAGTGATGATGGACGAGAGACGAGAGACGGCCCTCACTGAATTTTACAATTATCTCATTTGGAACATAGCTGCCCGAAGCCGAACCGGATGCTGCCAGCACCAACGCTGCTGCAGCGCATAAGATAACAAGATTTGCAGTTGCTACCTTTGTCATTGCCTTGATTAAATGATACCAAATCAGACACCATAAATTCCACTAAAATCGGGACTGCGAGCAGATTGGCAATTGACAATCGACAATTACAGACTGAAGATTGACGATTATGAAGAATCTTGTCCTTGAGCGTAGCGAAGGAGTGGAGATTGTCACAGGGGTTGTACTTCTTTGTGTGGCTGCTGGTCTAACTGGTTGTCGCTCAGCGGGAACAGAACAGAGTAGTTTCCACTGGCCTAACGGCAAACGGGCAGCAATCAGTCTTACTTTTGACGATGCTCGGCTCAGCCAGGTTGACCGCGGTCTGCCCATCCTCGATGCCCACAGAATTAAAGCCACTTTTTATGTCGTGCCCAGCGGGGTTGAGCAGCGGTTAGCCGGCTGGAAAAATGCTCTGGCTAATGGTCACGAAATCGGGAATCACACAGCCAAACATCCCTGCTCAGGCAACTTCTCCTGGTCTAGCGAAAAGGCTTTGGAGAATTACAGCCTGGCAGAGATGCGGCGTGAGTTGGACCAGGCCAGCGCAGCTATTGAGCTACTACTCGGCGTAAAGCCGACAACCTTTGCCTATCCTTGTGGGCAGAAATTTGTTGGTAGAGACCTGTCTGTCAGAAGCTATGTGCCTCTCGTGGCGGAGCGATTCATCGTCGGTCGCGGAGCATACGACGAGGTGGGTAACGACCCGAATTTTTGTGACCTGGCACAGGCAACGGGCGTCTCGCTTGACGGTTTGGATTTTGACCAGGCTAAGCAGCTTATTGATAAAGCGGCAGCCGAGGGCCGATGGCTTATTTTTTTCGGGCACGAAATCGGCCCGGCCGGGCACCAGACTATCGGCACTTCTACTCTCCAAGCTGTTTGCCGGTACGCTCAGGACCCCGCTAACGGATTGTGGATCGACACTGTGGAAACAATTGGCCGCTACTTCCTTCAACAGCGGACACAGAATAGCAAATCGCGAATTGAAAATTGACAATCGTAGAAGGAGCGTTGCCATGCGAAAACTGTCTCTAATCTGGCGGAGGCGAAACTTTGCCGTAGTTTGCGCTATTCTGCCTGGTTCTTACGGCATCAATCGCCCGGGCCCAACCGGCTGAAAAAGTCCTGCGTGCTGGCACTGCAAAAATTGACATAACGCCCGAAAAGCCCGTAAAGATGGCCGGCTATGCAAGTCGAACCGAATTGTCGCAAGGCGTTCACGACCCGTTATCCGCACGGGTCGTTGCTTTTGAGAATAGTGGCAAGCGGCTCGTCCTGGTGTCAACGGACCTTATAGGTTTTTACGACGGCACCGCTGACTATATGAGGAAAGCCATCCTGGAGGAATTCAAATTGGAGCCGTCCGAATTATTTCTTAGTGCCATACATACACACAGTGCGCCAAGCCCGACCATAAATAAGGAAAAGGGGCACGCGAATAATCTGGAGTATATGGAGAGCTTAAAAGGCAAGTTAATAGAGGCAATCCGCATCGCGTTTAGCAACATGGACCCGGTCAACGTGGGGACCGGCGTTGGCTACTGCCCAATCGGCGCCAATCGACGGGAGCTAAATATCAGTGCTTCAGGCCAAAGCTCAATAAGACTGGGACGCAACCCATACGGGCCGACCGACAAAGAAGTCCTGGTGATCAAGCTGGCAAGACCTGATGGTAATGCCATTGCGGCACTATTCGACTATGCCACCCACGCCACCTGCCTGGGACCTAGGAATTATGCCATCAGCGGCGACGTCCTGGGACTGGCTGAGCAGTTTGTCGAGAAGATTCTCGGCGATGGGAAAATTGCACCGGCATTTGCCGGGGCGTCAGGCAATATCGACCCCTGGTTCAGGGTGCTTCCGGCATTCAACGATGAGCCCGGCTGGATTCCTGAGCCGGTTCTACTGGGAACTATGCTCGGCGAAGAAGTAGTGCACGTTTACCGTGCTATTAAACCCGTTCGCGGCGGCGGAGAAATAAACACCGCTTTTACGATACTGAGACTGCCGAGTAAACCAAGTGATGAAACTGCCTCGCAGAAAGATTTGCCACCAACGTCGTTGGCTTTAACAGCAGGGCGCGTTGGCGAGGTCGCATTTGTTGGTATCGGCTGCGAGGTGCTGACGGAAATCGGCATAGCAATTAAGGCTGCCTCACCTTATAAGCGCACGTTTGTCATTACACACTGTAACGGTGCAGCCGGCTACCTGTGCCTGAGCATTTGCACATAGAAGATGGGTATGAAATCAGAAGTAGTCCCTTTGCGCCCGCCGCAGCCGACATGGTCGTCAAACAGGCAGTCAAGATGCTGCATGAGTTATAGGCCTGTCTACAGTACGACCTCGGCGCGTTCCTTCCAATGCGGCGACCGCTCAGGCCGCCCATTCTCAGAATCTGCCTCGCCAGAGGTGGGCTGGCCATTTTCCAGATAGGCATCCAACGGCGACCACCTGCTCTTGGCTTTATCCGCTATCTCTATCAATCGACCGATAACAGATTCCGGCGTATCGTCGAAAGGGTCAACGACGCAATTTTTGAGTCTGTCGTAAAGCTCATCTGAAACTTGAATGACCTTCATAGTTTATCCTCCCACTAAAACATACAAAAAATCCGCTTTCAGGCCAAACGTGACGGCTCGATTCTCGATACTCTATTCTGGATGAGAATCGGGTGTATGAGGAGTTCGGCGTGTATGCTAATCGGTTTCTTGGGTTCCCGCAGAGCGGGGTCCCTCGGCGTGAATTTTATCTTCAGGTCGGGCTTACCGGAGAGAAGGCGTTGTATCTCCATTTTAGTTGCCCATTTATGAGAATCAAGCCCGTGGTATATTGCGGGCTTAGGTTTTATCGCTCTTTTGCTGTCAATGGCTAAGCCATCAATTAACCTTTTCATTCCGCACCTTGTGCCTTTATTATCGACTGCCAGGCTTGATGTCTTAACTGGAGCGAGCCCCTCCGCTGGCTCAAATTGAAAATTGTCAATTTACAATTGAAACGGAAACTGTTATTGTGTAGACGTTTACCGCCCGCTCCTGTGCCGATCCATCGGGACGCGGGGACGGGTTTAGAATGATGGCGGCGTAGCTCAGTTGGTTAGAGCATGGGATTCATAAGCCCAGGGTCGTCGGTTCGAACCCGACCGCCGCTATTAACGCCTAAACAAAGGATAAGCCTAACTGGCGTGCGACGCCGCGAATATGCTCAGCCGCCAGACGATATTCCTCCGCATTTGGTAGATGCTCCAGCATTAGCGGCGTGTCTGGTATCTTACTTAACTCTCTCAAGAAAGCGGCATAATCCAAGCCGCCCAGACCCGGACGGATCTCATCCAGATGGGTGGTCAGCTTTTGATCCAGAAGAATATCCTTGGCGTGGCAACTGCGGATATAAGGCCCCAGCTTCTCGAAACATTCGCGTATCAACTGTCCACTTGCAAAATACCGCTGTGGGCTACATACAAGATTCACTGGGTCCAGATGTACCGCAAACTGCTTACGGTCAATCGCTTTTAATAAACGCAGGTATGAATCAGGCGAATCAGGATACGCCCACGGCATGGTTTCCAGGGTGAAATATGTCCGTGTTGGCTTAACATCATCAATAATGCCACGCGTTGTCTCGACAATCATATCGAAGGTTTCTTCGGTGAGGTTCTTCTGCGAGGGACCATCCCAACGGTCGCCCCTTTGAGCCGCTGATATTAACGCAGCACCTGGCTGCGATTCGGTCCGCCAGCGCCAACTGGCTGCGGCATTTGGCAAGGGCGGCCAGGCGAGCTTTCTCATCGGGGCTGATGGGATTGTTCCACACTCCGACCTCGGCAATCACTATGTCGGCCTTTTTTGCCGCGTCGGCGTATGCCCTAACAACATCGCCGCTCGCGTCGGTGCCGACCGGGCAGTAAGCGGCGCTATAGCCCAGCTTTTTCACCGCCTGCACCCAACCGTCGGGGTCCTGGTATTTCTCAAAAGTGGGGCCGCCCAGCCGCAACGATGCCGTTTTTGTTTGGCCACCGCGCGATTGAATTGATGCTGCCGAAGCCAGTAGAGCAGCTCCGGCCAAAGACCTCTGAAGGAACTGCCGCCTTGATAGCGATTTGTTATTGCTCACCATTTTTGACACTCCCAAAGGCTATGGGTTTGCGGCTCCGGGGGAAGGTTCGGCTGCTTTCCAGTTGACGACGTCGTTCCCGTACTCTTGCGGGACCTTGCGGCTGAGCGATTTTCCGCCGCCGTCAGCCTGGCTCGGCCAGAGGTCCTCGCCCACAGGATGCGAACCATCGCTGTAGTTGACTCGGTCGACACGAATATAATAGCGCGTACCGAACTGGTCGACATCGCCGGGCCTGCCAATCTCGATCTTTTCACCGCTATTATCTAATCTGCCATCGTATGGGCCAAGAATCTTATCTGCCAGCACAGTCCGCCCACCGCTGGGCAAAGGCCTGCGGATTCTTCACGATCAAAAGAAAGCCACCCGCCGGTATGGTGACAGGTGGGTCTGTAGGAAAGCTGAATTCAATGCCATCTGTGAACTTCCAAGGCTCGCTGCTTATCGCATCATATAATGTCACCGGCTCTGCGCCTACGTTATAAAGCTCGATATACTCAAAGTCGTCGTTATCGTACGAACTAATTGCCAGCGGGTCGGGATTATACATAATTTCGTTTATCACAATGGGCCCAACCAGAGGATAGGCATTGGCGTAACCAGGCGTTTTGAAACTGAGCGGCACAAAGTTGTAAGTTCCACCGCTCTTGCGGTATCGCCCAAATGACACGTCGGACTGCGAGGCATCGAAGTCCTCCACGTCACGATAGCCGGTCAGAACGTCGCCCAGAGCCGAGCCTACTCCGCCGAAGCCGCTGCGAAGGCCGGAAGCCAGGACTACCTTGTCGCCATTTTCACTCAGCGCAAAAGGCACTAGCCGCCCCGGATCAGCGCTGGTAAAGCCAAAATGCTGGTCTTCGTAGAAGACAATGTAGCCGTTCGGCTCAATCGTGGTTCCATCAGCGATTCTGTATTTCATTATGCCGGCCTCATCCTGGTCGCTGTCGCTGAGGAACCACCCGCCAACGTTGAGAGGTGCGCCCGTGGTGTTGTGTAATTCTATCCAGTCGGGGCCCCACCGTGGGAATGCGCCAGGACTTCGTTGATTACCACCGCACCCGGATTTGGAATTACGCCCGTATCGTCGTAGCCGGGCGAGCCGCCGAACAGGGCGCTCGGACGCCAGGAGTCTTTTAGACCCCAGTCGTTGGCGTCAGGATCGCTGGGATTTACGATAGTCAGAGAAAACCCTTCGCCATCGGTGATATCGTACCAGCCATCTTTGTACTCAAAGTCCAGGATTGTCTCTCCGACAGCGTCCTGGAGTCTGGTTCTTTCGCCGGCATTATCCAGACTCCCCTCATACTGGCCGGCAATCACACCCGAAAACTCCGGATAATAAGCGTCAAAAGCCGGGCGGTCCTTGACGATTAGCACATACTGACCTGTCGCCAATTCCATGTCCGGGAAGGTGAATTGTATTCCTTCCGTGAAGCGCACCAGATTCAAATTGATGCTCTCAGCTCCGATGTTAGTCAGCTCGACAAACTCAGCATTAGGGTCGTTCGGGTCACCAATCAATGCCGGGTGGTACATAATCTCTGTGATACGCAGGTTCTGGGCAACCGGCCCAACGGCAAAGACCGCCTCGTTAAGCGCGCTCCAGGTAGTCCCATTCAGCACACGGGATTTTACGTGCGTGGAACTCTGCATTGTAAAGGGTACGGTATATTTTTTTGCGCTTGGAGAGGGCCCACCGCCAGAGGAAGTACCACTTTCGCTGGCGACCAGCTCAACAGAAGTAAGAAAGTCGCTGCGGTTGTTGACGTGATTTAGGCCGTGGATAGCGAGGATATTGCTGCCCTGGCGCAGGGAGCTGATGTATCCAGAGATGTCGCCGATCTCTTCCAATACAACGGCTAAATTATCGCCGTGCGTGGCATTTGCACTGGAGTTATATGCTGGTGTGCCGGTGAAATTGCGTCTGGCGACCTCGGTGCCATTTAGATAAGCGATAAAACCGTCATCATAGCGTATCTCCAGCGTCATAAAATCGACCTTAGCAAGGTCGCTGCTATTGACGGTGAATGGGATGCGGATGTAGCAGGTGTCATTTTTATTGTACATCTTGGCTTCGACATCGTAGCTAGTGTAGGGGTCATAATCCGGGTTCGTGTCGTAGCCTACCCCGCCGGTCTTACCGACTATGAAGGTGGCGTCATTCCAGGCGGAATCATCAAAAGAGCTGCCTCCTTTCCAGTTGTCGCTGATTGCGCCGGTTGGAACCAGTATTCGCTTGGAGGCACTTTCGGGTACGAGGGTAGTAGTATCTTGCTGCCCTGTCACCGGCAGGCGAGGGTTGCTGCCATCGAGGGTGTAATAAATTGTGCCTGCACTTGCCGTCATCGAAAGCTGGTCTGTGGGCGAGACATATCCACCGTGTTTATATGAGCCGTTGATGTAAAAGACCGGTGCATCTACATTTGGATAAAGTCCCGCTGCTCGCAACTGGCTCAAAACAATGGCTGGGCGTTGTGGGATATAGTGTGCCAAGAATGTAATCGCGGGTTTTTTGCCAGTCAGCCAAGAGTAAACGGTGAGCTGCTGCGTCCCATGTCCCCCCAGCGTGCCGACTCGGCAATGATGGCAAGCTCAATCTTGTCTGCGAGTTCCTTGTACCGTGCATAGGATGCTGCTGAGGCCGCCGGGCCATTGTTGAATAGATGCCGGTGAGCATGGTCGCCAAAAAGCAAGCGGAATTCACCGTTCTGCCTGAGCGTAACGTATGGTCGAGCTCCATTGTCGCTTACGCCGGTAACGTTGGAATTTAGATTTGAACCGATGACGATCACATATTCCGCGTCCCAATCGAAGAACTTAAATCCGGTGGCATTGGGAGGTCGGCGGCAGCCAACGTAGAAGTTGTGATAAGGCCAATCTGCTGTGCCGCCCCAGAAGTTGGAGAATAGCCAGTCGATATAGTTGTCAATATCCAGAAGATCATCGTAGGCAGGATTCCTTGTACCATCAGGGTTGTTGCCCTGGATTTTCTGGTAGGAGACATTGTCCGACAGTCCCGCTGAGGCCTGACTCAACATCGCATTCCAGGTGGTGGTGCGGCTCTCGCCTGTGGGGGTGCCGGAGTTCAGGGCGTCCCATTCCTCTTTGTCGCCGCCGTAATAAGTGGCGCAGAAAGTCGACATAGGCCGTTCGACCGGATTATACAGACCCCAGTAAAGCCCGTTGATGTACAAGTGCACAAAAGTCCCGTGAGGAGCAACTTGGCCCAAAGCCAACTGTGTGCGACGTATGAACTCGTCGAGAATATACTGAACATTCGGCCCGTTCCCGCTGCCTGTCCAGTTGTTCCAACCGTCATTTGCTCCAGCCCGAAGAACAATGGTATCAAAGCACGTAGCAGCATCCTCGGCGTCGAACATGGGGAAATCCAGCTTGGCGGGGCCGTATTGGCGCTTGAAGAACAGACGGAAGGACTTCTTCCGGGTCAGACTCATTCCGCGGAACGGGTCGCCGCCGTAGATACGCAGCCCAGCGTTGACGTGAAATCCTGTCGTGCCGTCGCGATTGATCCACTCGATGGACGCCGGCCGTTCCCAGGCCACGCCTGCTATGGTTGAATTGTCGTAGATGCCGGTGGCGCCAAATAGATTGTTTAAGTCTGTTACAATCGAGATGGTCGGAAGCGACAATAGCGAGTTTTTCATCAAGCCGCGGTATTGCGGGTTATTCACCACGCGGCTATCCATTGCGTAATCCGCAGTCGTGCTGCCCCAGGCGGCAGGAAAACCAGCAGGATTGGCCGGCTGACTGATTACATCGGCCAGAAAGATGTACGTTTGAGTATCAACGTTGGTGGATATCCAGCCAGGCTTAAATGCGATTGCCCGTAGGCATGTGGTTTTGGCTATCGGAATCGGACCTATGTACGGTTGCCCGCGCACTTCGGTGGGTGTACTGCCATCCGTGGTATAATGTATCGTAGCACCTTCTGTCTCAGTGGTTATCGAGACCAAAAATGGCGTATCATAGAAACCCCGCTCCCGGCTGAATTTGGTATCTGCTACCACATCAATCGCGCCGGGGGTATTGAATCTGCCCGGCGTTGCTTGTGTGAAGTACTGCGGAACGCCCATGCTGCTGGCAGCGATAATTTCAGGCAGGATCAAAAAATCCCCGTCGCTGGCTTTATCGTTCAGGGCGTGAATTGCCAGCACGTTCGTGCCCTCTCGCAATAGGTCCATGTAAGCAGAAATATCTACTGTCTCAAAGTCTTTTGCGGAGTCATTTGGGCGGTCGCTGTCGGCGTGGGAATTCCAGTTCGGTGACCCACTGAAATTGCGTCTGGCTACTTCGATACCATTCAGATAAGCCACAAGTCCATCTTCGTACTTAAATTGCAGCGTCAGGCAGTCGTACAGCCCGACCTGGTCGGCAGAGAGGGCAAATTTTAGCCGCAACCATAGCGAGGAATTGATGTTCTGCATCTGTGCTTGGATGTTCGAAGCGGCTGAACTGGCAGGTCTGCCTGAAAACTCAACTTCGCTTATCTGCATAGCAACCGATGATGCTTTATTTCGAATCGCTGGGAACAATAGCTGATAGTGGTAGTACGCCGCATTATTAGCAAAAGTGACCGGAGTAGTGTTCTTAGCGTAGCGTGGCCAAGCGGACGCACCACTAAAGTCAACGATATTGCCCGTGGCGATAAAAGTATAAGGCCCGTTTATACTTACATTTGAGCCATACAGGGCAAACGCAGTCGGATCTCGCTCCGGCGCATCATTCGCCGTAGTAAAAGTCAATCCGGTGACAATAGTCGGACCAATTGACGGCGTAACCTGAAAGCCCGCCCCAGCCGTGGGCTCGCCCGGATCGAAATTCCCCTTGAAATGCAGATACTTCGTATTGACGTTGTTGTCAATAGCGATGGGAGGTGATTCAGCACTTGGCCAATCCCCATCGTTCGGAACACCCTGGACGACATCTCCAGGATTGGTGACATCAATCACCGCGGGCTGTACCTGGACAAAACCCAATCCCGTTTTTGCGGTATCCCAGCTACTATCATCGAAGGTTACTGCCGTCCATGGTGTTTCATCATCCGTTGCTTTCGGTACAAGGTATGAAGCGGTATCGCCGCTGGCAACGAGGGCGTTAGAGGATTGCCTCAGACCATAAGAGATATTTGTAAGCTGCTGCGGATAGTCGTATTCGTGAGCTATTGTGGCGCCATCGTTTTTCACTAACGCCAGATATTCAGGGTTGTCGGCATCAAGCTGGAAGTTGGTGTGTAGTTCGGACCCGGCCACTGCCCGGTTCTTGCCCGAGGCAAAGACAATCAGGAACCCGCCCGGCTCAAGCCAGATGCCATCCGGGAATTCCCATTTGGTCAGGTCGTTTCTATCGTCGGTCAGATGCCAACCGCTGATATCGAATCGGTCGTCGGTTGGATTGTAAATCTCTATCCAGTCGGAAGAATCCTGGTCCTCATCAAGCAGATCGCCAGGCCCGGATGGATTAGGCGGAGGTTTGCTGCCGTTGCTGGCCATAAACTCGCTTATGACGGGCGTTGTTGTCTGCACAAGCCAATTCTGTGCCAATAGGGCAAAATCAGCCGAGTCAACGATACTGCTGCCGTTCAAGTCGGCTTCACATTCAGCCACCGGGCACGCCTCATCTAGCCATTGGTCGGCGAGAATCTGCAGGTCCTGCAAATCAACGTCTCTATCGCCATCCAAATCGCCGATGGGGTATGGCTGGGCGTTAGCCAAAACTGCCGGAAAGAGGCACAGAGACACAAGGGCACAAAGGCACACAGCAAGACACGTACTTTGTGCCTTTGCCACTTTGTGCCTTTGCGTCTTCATCAACACCTTCAAACTCCTTCCTCCAAATCAACAAAATCCCATATCAGTATATAGTTTGTCAGGGCAGCAAATCAAGGAAAAAGACACGAGTGAACATAACGGGCTCGATAAGTGTATCCGATCTGTATCGTCAATTTTCAATTGTCAATCTCGCAAAGCAGAGAGAAAATGCTATGAAAATAGTCGTCGTCGATCTGTAATTGCCAATCTCGCAAAATGGCGTGGCCATCCCTGATCGGGACTGGGAGAAGATGCCCATGAAAAGAGCCGTGACGCGAGCCCTCAGGTGCGGGCGAGTCTTGTCAATTCTTTTTGTCCTGTGTCCGCCTATTGCCAGTGATGCGGTCGCCCAACCACAGAGAACTCTGGGTCTTTTCAATGTGCTTGATTACGGTGCCGTCGCCGATGGGAAAACGCTCACCACCAAGGCAATCCAGAAGGCTGTGGACGCATGTGCGGCGTCGGGCGGCGGTACGGTGCATTTTCCCCCAGGAAAATACCTCTGCGGCGCAATCCTGCTCAAAAGGAATGTCACTCTGCACATCGCAGAGGGCGCAACCCTGCTGGCCAGCACCAATTTCGACGACTTTCCACCTATTAGCCCGGATTGGAAGATTCAATCGGACGATACAATACGGTCGAGCTTGATAACGGGCCTCGACCTCGAAAACGTCGCTATTACAGGGCGTGGAACGCTGAACGGCCAGGGACAGCCGTGGTGGCAAGCATTACGCCAGGATAGCCGCAGAAAAAAGGGAGAAAAACAGATTCTTACGTATGGCAGGCCAAGAGTAATCAACCTTTACCGCTGCCGAAACGTTCTTATCCAGGCAGTGACAATCGTTGATTCTCCTTCCTGGACGGTCCATCCTGTAGGATGCGAAAACCTGGTGGTCGACGGCATCTCGATCATCAATCCTGAAAATAGTCCCAATACCGATGGCGTAAATCCTGAATCCTGCCGAAATGTCCGCATCTCCAATTGCTTCATCGACACGGGTGACGACTGCATCACGTTAAAATCAGGCCGGGACGAGCAAGGCCGAGCTAAAGCCAGGCCAACCGAGAACGTCGCCATCACAAATTGCGTGATGTACAAAGGTCACGGCGCGATCGTCATCGGCAGCGAGATGTCGGCAGGCGTCCGCAATGTCACTGCCAGCAATATCGTGTGCGTGGGGACAGACCGCGCGGTCCGCATCAAAAGCACACGAGGACGTGGTGGAGTCGTGGAGAACATCCGTTTGTCAAACTTTGTCGTCGAAAATGTCAAAGAGCCTATCTCCATTACAGCTTTTTACACAAAGACCGAGCCTGAGCTCGTCTCAGAACGGACGCCGGTCTTTCGGGACATTGCTATCAGCCATTTCACGATCAAGAAGTCGCCCTGTATGGCGAAAATCTCCGGCCTGCCTGAAATGCCGATTCACAGGCTGACTATTGCCGACGTTGTAGCCGACACAGCGGCAGGTTTTGTTTGCGACAGTGTGGCCGGCCTTGACCTGCACAACGTTCAGTTAAATGTCGAGAAAGGACCAGTGTTCGACCTGCGAAACTGCCGGAATCTGGAACTATCCGGAATAAAAACCACAAAGCCTCACGCTGAGGCTCCGGTTGCTCGCCTGGAGAACATAGAAGGTGCTTTCATCCACGGCTGTATCGCATTTCCAGGAACGGGCAACTTTCTCGAAATAGCGGGCGAAAATACTATAGGCCTTGTTTTGGCTGGGAATCATCTTTCCGCCGCCCGAAATTCGTTCGTCTTGAAAAACGGCGCTCAGAAGAAGCGGTCGTCGAGAAATAGCCTGACCGGATCGAGCCTTATTTTGTGGGAACGTAAATGTATGCCCTAATCGCTATGGCTTTGGCGCTGGCCCTTCTGGTTGCACTGCTGCGGCGCAACATCAAGCTTGGACGCTCGATGCTTCTGTCGGCGGTCGGATTGGCAGTACTTCTGGGCGTCAGGCCGAGCGAGTTCTGCCGGACCGTGGTCGACGAATGGCACAATAAGCCTCTCAGTCAGACAACCGGCTATCTCTTGGTCACGCTGATGGCGCTGGTTATGCTCGTCAACGTGCTGGGAACGGCGATGAAAGAGACGGGCGTCTCGCAGCGGCTTGTGCCGGCGCTGCAGGGCCTTTTTAGAAGCCGGCGTTTTGCTCTGGCGGTCATTCCTATGATGATGGGCCTGCTGCCCACGCCGGGCGGAATAATGCTGTCGGCACCGATGGTTCGTGACCTCGGCGACCATGTCGGCGTGGACCGGACACGACTGGCGGCCATCAATTTCTTCTTCCGTCACCAGTGGGAAACAGTCTGGCCGCTTTTCCCGGCGGTGCCGTTGATACAGGGCATGTTGGGCATATCCGCGTTTGCCCTTATTGCGCACAACATCGCTATTATGCTGATGGGCACACTTGGCGGCCTTATCTTCTTGCTGCTTCCGGCTATCCCGCCCAGAAGTCGGCAAAACCCTTCAAGCACCAGTTTCGTCGCAAATCTGCGCGGCTTTGCGCATGCTTTCTGGCCGATCGCGATGGTGGCGGTGCTCTATGCTGCTGTCAATATTCCGCCAGCGATCGGACTGCTGCTGGCGATATTTGTATTCCTGCTTTTTCACAAGGTCGCTTTGAGCCGCTGGGCGTCGATATTCAAATCGGGTCTGGAACCTGACTTTGCACTTTTGATACTTGGAGCTTTACTATTTAAGCTGAACCTTGAGGCTGGGGCGGCAATCCCGGCTGTAGTACAATTTTTATCTCAGATGAATGTGCCGAAGCATTTTGTGATTTTTTTCCTGCCCTTACTTGTAGCATATCTTACGGGCGTGACCATGCCGACCGTGGCAATTACCTTTCCGTTTTTGGCACCTTTCATCGGCACAGGTGAGCAGGCAAAGGTCGGGCTTCAAACGCTGGCTTTTTCGGGCCTGGTCTGCGGACTTCTGGCTACACCGGTGCACCTGTGCCTGGCACTTTCAGCCAGCTACTTTGAAGCGCCGCTTCTAAGAATCGTGCTGAAGGTGTTGGGCCCGATAGTTTTTGTTGCCGCCGCAGGCATCCTGGTAGCGGTACTTTCTGGATAAGTGACGTCCGCATGGGCACCCCACGTGGAACGTGGGGCTAATTAGCCCCCCCTTCAGGGGGGGGTCTTTGCGGAAGGAGATCTCGCAGAATGTGGTTGATAGTCCTTCTTTTGCTGACCATCATCTTCATTATTGTCGCCACAACCAAACTAAAACTGCATCCCTTCCTGGCACTACTGGTCGCAGCTTTTGGCTACGGATTACTTTGCGGCAAGATGTCGCCGCAAGAGGTTGTCGAATCGGTCAACGCCGGCTTCGGCGGTACCATTGGCTACATCGGCATCGTCATTCTGGCCGGGTCGGTCATCGGCACATTCCTTGAAAAATCCGGCGGTGCTGTCAGATTGGCCCAGAGAATCCTGCAACTGGTAGGCCATAAGAATGTCCCTTTAGCGATGGGTATAATCGGCTACATTGTGAGCATCCCTGTGTTTTGTGACGCCGGCTTTGTTATCCTCTGGCCGCTGGCTAAATCATTGTCCGTCAGGGCGAAAACCTCATTAGCGGCAACCGCTATAGCCCTCAGCCTCGGTCTGTACGCGACGCATACCATGGTGCCGCCCACGCCTGGGCCGGTCGCCGCCGCGGGCATACTCAAGGCTGACCTGGGATTAGTCATTTTGTGGGGCCTATTTGTCGCCATTTTCGCCCTCGCAGCCGCCTGGGTATTTAGCATTAAGTTTGCCGCCAGAGTAGATATAAAGGTTGAATCAGAATCGTCCGACGCCAAAGTCCGGCTTTGGACGACGGCGTCTGAACAACCTGATAGGGAAAATATCCCAGCCCAAGCTCCTTCGGCCTTTAAGTCGGTGATTCCGATATTTCTGCCCATCCTATTGATTGTGTTGCGGTCGGTAAGTGACTTTCCGAACCATCCTTTTGGCCGGGGCGGTCTGGCTGGTTTTATCGAGTTTGCCGGCCAGCCGGTCGTGGCGCTGCTCGCGGGCGTTTTCCTCGCCTTTCTGCTGCCCAAAAAGCTCACCGCCGAGATGCTTTCCCCTTCGGGATGGGTGGGCGAAGCGGTGCTCGCTGTTGCAGCCATCATCATAATTACCGGCTGCGGCGGCGCTTTCGGCAAGGTGCTGCAGAACTCCGGCCTTTCCGAAGTTGTGGCTGAACAGCTCGGCGGGAATCCCTCGACTTCACTCGGGACAGGCCTCAGCATCGCCTTACCTTTTCTTATGGCAGCAGCGCTGAAGACCGCACAGGGCTCATCAACCGTCGCTATCATCGCAACCGCCGGGACCGTGGCGCCGCTGATCGAATCGCTTGGTCTGGCTGATCCCACAGGCAGGGCACTAACCGTAGTGGCGATCGGAGCCGGGTCTATGGTGGTAAGCCATGCAAATGACAGTTACTTCTGGGTAGTCACCGGCCTTTCCAAAATGAGCGTTAAGCAGGGCTACAAGCTTCAGACGCTCGGAACTTTAGTGCAGGGCATCGCAGCAGGTCTTACACTTTGGATTATCAGCCTGATTGTCCGCTAAGGCATTCTTGACAGGAATTATCAGCCGGACTATTCTGGGGCGAATGGGAAATCGCAAACCTGTGGTGAGCCAAGTCGAACCATCGCAAACTTGTGGTGAGCCAAGTCGAACCATCGCAAATCGCCAAGTGCTGTGCTTTTTTCTGGTGATGGCTGCACTTGTAAGCTGCAGCGACTCGACTGACCTCGGCGAAGTCTCGTCTCGTGCCCCTGCTGACTTCGTAGGCAGGGCGCTATCGGAATTCAACAAAGGGGCGGCCTTGCTTGAGCAGTACAGATACGCCGAAGCAGCAAAGGCTTTCGAGATCGTGTTGGAACTTGCGCCGGATTGGAATGCGGCACGGTTTAACCTGGGCCTGGCTTACTTTAATCTGCAGGAAACGCCCGGCGGCAAGGACTATCTTAAAAATGCCCAGGAAGCATTCCAGGCCGTTTTGCAGTCAGACCCGAATCACCTTTCTGCGCGTTTCTGCCTCGGGCTGCTCTGGCAGCATTTCGGGCAGAACGATACATCGCTGCAATGCTTCCGGGCGGTGCATCAGGCAGACGCCGCCGATCCTCACGTCGCGTACAAATACGCAGAGTCCCTATTGAGCGTTGGTCGTAATGAAGAAGGTAGACAGATGCTCGAAAAGGTTATCGCGCTCGATCCGGGCTTTATCTCGGCGATATACCGGCTTGCCGGCCAGTACCAGCGCACCAAACAGCGCGAAAAAGCGATGCCTCTTTTTGAGCGCTTCAAAAAACTTAACGAGGCAGAACTCACCGGCGGCAGCTTCACCGTCCTGAAGGCCTACGGAACGGTGGGCAAATACTATATGGCACTTGGTGCGGATAATCTGCCCCGGCCGGTGCGAGAAACCCCTCCGCCAGCGCGTATTCTTTTTTCGCCCGAAGTGAAGTCGCTCCCCCAGAAAACTCAAAAGTCAAAACTCAAAACTGAAAACTGCGCCATCGGCGGCCTTCCCGGACTTGCCGCCGGCGATGTGGACGGAGACGGCGATATCGACCTGCTTATTACTGGCAGCGGCGAGGATGGAAGCACGTCTTTGTTGCTTAATAATGGCAAGGGCGAATTCTCACATCATTCAACTATAGCCCAGCATGGCATTTCACCCTGCCTTGGTGACGTGGATAATGACGGGGACCTTGATCTCTGGCTGGGTTGTGCCGGCCCAGACCTTTATTTTGAAAACGATGGCAAGGGCAGGTTCGGAATTCAGAATTCAGAATTCAGAATTCAGAAAGGGGCGAGCATCACCTGCAGCGCACGACTTGTTGACCTCGACAGTGACGGCGACCTGGATTTCCTGGCATTTCGTACCGCGCAGGGTGGGAGTGTCTACAACAATAATGGCGATGGTTCGTTCACTGACATCGCTGAGAAACTGGGTCTGCGGCTTGAGAAAACCGCCGTTGCAGCGGTGGTGTGCGATGATTTCGACAACGACCGCGATTTAGATTTGGTGATTTTTCCCGCCGGTGACACCCAGCCCCTCGCCTGGGTGAACGACCGTGCCTGGCAGTATCACATACTCGATGCGGACAAAACCGGGCTCTCGGTAACGGGCGTATTCAGCGCTACCTCCGGCGACCCTGACAAGGATGGCGACCGTGACCTTCTGGTCTTTACAGATAAAGGCCTGCATCTTTTTCGCAACCAGGGCGGCTTTCGTTTCGCCCGTGACCAGACCTTTGCAGATAGCTGCGGTTGGCTCGGCGGTACGGGCGGGCAGTTTGCGGATATGGACAATGACGGCGACCTGGATATCGTGATTG
>CAWFCJ010000048.1:0-45238 GCA_963814265.1 Sedimentisphaerales bacterium
CTACGCCGAGCCATTGGATGTATACGATGCGGGCTTGCTGCAGCGGCACAGAGGACATACGGTGTTGTCCTACCGCCACAAAACTGGCTGACCCTCTTGGCGAACTTCTCGTAAATTTGAGAAGGTGCTGTTTATAACCTTGCAGGCGGCAGGTCTTCTGCCGGGGGCAGGATGAAGTTACGGCGTCCAGATGGGCTGACCACAGATTATCTGTACGGCAGCTACGGCATCAACAGTTGGCTTGCTGTACCTGACGAGAGCGGCAGTATTGTTGTCGGAGGCCTCCCAAGAGCATTTGCCCAAGCTTCTGGAGGACTACTAATGTCACCGGTGCAGGCGGCATCCCGATGTTCCTGCATAGCAAGTGGTGGTGCGCCTGGGTCAAGGACACTGACCAGCCTCCCGCTTACGAGGGCCAGCAGAGTGTGTTGTTTGTGGATGCAGGAACTCGATACAACGTTTCTGCATAAATCGGCACCCGGCGATCCATCAATGCTGCGTTTCTGGACTATTTTGTCGAGAAAGATTGGCCTGAAAGAAGCTATGGACGCTCAAATTACGGGACCGCCAGTTTCAAACACGGCAAACGCTTGGACCAAAGCCGGCGGGGTTCAACCGGAGCGACGGCCCCAATGGATGAGACATCTTAAGGACTACTGATGCGACCCACGCTGCAAAAATCGGACGCAAGACGATTCATCAGCAGAAAAAAAGACTGATGAACCGCATCGTCATCAGTCTTTACCTTTTCATTGCCCCGTGTACTCGGCGTCCCAGACCATCTGCGACCGGCTTGGCGAAAGGCCAAAGGTGCTGCCGATCACCTACTCGAACGCAATGCCCAAACCGATGCAGGGTCTTTGAGTATGCTCTTGCGCCCTAGTCTTACTACCCGGCCCTTCTTGATTCGAGCGAACTGCCCTTTCTCCTCAGCCAACCCTGCTGTCCGTGGGAAGTTCAGCTCGACGACGTTGCCTGCGTGGACCGGCGTGGTGAGAGGAACGGTGATGAAAGCCCCAACTTTGCTGATGTTAGCACTTCGACCGTTGAAAAACCTGTTCGCTTGCGGACCCAGACACTGACGGGCCAGCACAGGCTGGTCCGAATACACTTCCGCTGTTCTGCTAAAGCCTCCATAGCCTAAATCCCTTCAATAATACTCCACTTACACAATCGTAATCGGCAATGTTAGTCTGGGCGGATTAGCATATTTAGGCAAAACGGTCGTGTTTTGCAGGATTTCTCGTGCCCGATCATGCATCTTTATCTTCTGTCCTTTTTTATCGGTCCTTCCTAAACCGGACGAGCCAGAACCAAACAGGTGTATCATGAGTTCCCAAAAAATCGAAGTTGGACATACTTTGAAGAGCAAAAATGCGGCAGCTTCTTTGCTTTTCAAACCATCAGAAGCCAGCCTTGGACACCGATCTGGATTATTTGAGCAAATCCTCAGCCAGATTTGCTCAAATAATGTATGTCCAACTTCAATTTTTTGACCATCCTGCGAACAATCAGGGAAGTTGCCTTGCCGTTCATCGTGCGTTGGTATATGCTCATAGCCCTGGTGAAGACAAAAGTCATAAAGCTCGATCCCCATAAACCTGAGATAGCCAGAATTAGGGAGGCTGCGGTGCTGTCGATGGGGTGCACTCATTGCATTTCCCACTGAAACCGTGTATGGAATTGCATGCAGAGTAAAGGAAGACTCGCTGGCCAAGCTCGATAACCTAAAAGGAAGGACGCCCGACAAGCGGTACACGCTGCACATTGGTCAAAAAAGTGAAATCGCCAAGTATGTGCCCACGATTGCGCTCAAGGCTCGAAAATTGATGAAAAATGCCTGGCCCGGCCCTTTGACCATCATCTTTGAACTGGACGAGCAGGACTTACAGAAACAGCAAAGCAGTCTGCACCGGCAAGTCTTCGAGAGCCTATACAAAGATGGTACCATAGGCATCCGCTGCCCCGATAGTCCCATAGCCTCAATACTGCTGAGGCTGGCGCACTACCCTGTAACAGTGCCAAGCGCGAACATAACAGGCCAGGACCCAGCTACAGAGCCGGAACAGGTTCTATCGCAGTTTTCAGGGCAAATCGACCTGTTGTTAGATGCCGGGCCATGCAAGTACAAAAAGAGCAGTACGGTCGTAAAGATAGGCAAAACCGGATTAGAGATATTAAGAAAAGGTGTGTACTCCCAAGCCGACCTGGAGGCACTATCGACGGTCAGATTTCTGTTTGTTTGCACCGGCAATACCTGCAGAAGCGCGATGGCGGAAGGAATATTTCGCAAGTATCTGGCTAAAAAATTGCAGTGCGAAGTTGACCAACTCGACAGAATGGGCTATAAAATTTCATCCGCCGGCATTATGAAGATGAGTGCTGCGCCGGCAAGTGCCGAGGCAGTAACAGCCTGCGAAGACCGAGGGATCGACATAAAAAATCATAAAAGCAATATATTGTCGCCACAACTTATCGAAGAAAGTGATTTTATATTTGCGATGGAGCAAATTCACTGCGACAGAGTTAAGGCATTTACGCCCGACGCGGCAGATAAATGCACGTTATTGGCTGAGAACAAGGAGATTGCCGACCCGATAGGCCAGCCGCAAGAGTTTTTCAACCGCTGTGCGGAGATGATTGAAAATGCAGCCAGGAGAAGAATTGACGAGATAGTGATATGAAGATAGCAGTAGGAAGCGATCATCGCGGTTTCGAGGCGAAACAAGTAATCAAAGCTATAGTCTCCGAGCTGGGGCATGATTGTATTGATCTTGGCACGAATGACAACAACCCGGTTGACTACCCTGACTTCGCTTATGCCGTGGCAACAGCGGTGTCGAAAAAAGAGGCAGACAGGGGCATTCTCGTCTGCGCAACCGGCCTGGGAATGAGTATAGCCGCAAACAAAATAAAGGGAATCAGAGCTGCGCTGTGTCACGATGAGTTAAGCGCTCAGATCTCACGCGACCACAACGACGCAAACGTCCTTTGTATCTCAGGCGACCAAGTCGGCCAGGTATTGCTGCGAAGAATAGCAGAAGTCTGGCTCAATACCAAATTCAGTGGAGGAAGACATCAAAGAAGAGTAAAGAAAATAACAGCTATCGAAGAAGGTCGAGACCCGAGAAAGATTAAGAACGTATAGGTTGGCATCTCGTCCGTAAGAATATCGCTTCTATTTGCAGATTTTTTGGCCGGCGATATCAGGAATTTCTGGATGAAGAAAGGGATCAAGAATGAAAACTGCAAGCATAGTTGATGTGAAACGACCGGCTGTCGAAGTCGCCTTGTATGCGGTAATAGTTGCAATGAGCATGATTTTAGTCGGCTGTGGCAAGCAATCGGCGGGGATCGAACAGAGCCAGCTCAAATTGCAGGCGATGGGCGGACCAAGCACCCATCAAGTAGCCCGTATCGGCCCGCGTATAGAGCAGGACCAGCAGAAGCTACACGGTGAAAACGCCGCCAGTGGGAACGACGCGCGCCTGGTAGCTGCGGATATGGCTGCTGTCGCCGACGCCCAGATGAAAATGCAACAGACGCTTCAGCCACACGACCGGAATCTGACCAACACGCTGCCCATAGTCGACCAACATCAACGAAACCTACACGTCGAAGTCCGAGACGTTCGAAGCAGTACGCAAGCGGCGGGCGGGCTTTAGGCCCGGCCTGATTCCAGAGCAGGAATCTCAATCTTAAGATGGTCCTGCAAGGCCTTTCTGAGGCTTCGTGCTACATCCGGAAACTCTTTAATAACGTTTTTGGTTTGCTTCGGATCGTTCCTCAAATTGTAAAGGCAGGGCCCTTTACCCTGGTCTTTGCCGGCTACGTTCTGGAAATAGTGCCAATCCAAATTGTGGATAGCCCCGAATCTTTGAAAAACCGTGTACACATTGTCGTGTATTGTGGGAGCTTCGCCCGTCGCCAGCTTCCACATATTCTGGCCGTCCGTATTCTTATGATCTTCAACCCCGAGCATCGCCAAAAAAGTGGGCATAAAATCGACAGCGCTAACCAGGCCATCGACCCGTTTGCCTGCAAATTTCGTATCGGGATGCCTTATGATCAATGGGATATGAGTGACACAGGCATTAAGAAGAGCGGGCGTTTTCTGCACACAACCTTCTTCGCCCAGATGAGTACCGTGGTCCGTAGAGAACACGATGATGGTGTCGTCCATCAAGCCCATCTGTTCAACGCTTTTTAGGAGCTGGCCGATACAATAATCACTGAATGTCACCTCCGCTGCGTAAAGGTCTCTGATAATGGGTAGGTCTTCAGGCCGTATGTCGGCATTTCTTACGCCGTAGCCGAACAAGTATCTCTGGTAAGGGAATTCAGCCCGATACATTTTCTGGAATCTCGGCGGCGCGTCCCACGGCTCGTGAGGGTCAAACATGTCAATCCAGAGCATGAACGGCTTATTATTTATGTTCTGCTCAAGCCATTCCATAGCTGCCTGACACGACCTGGCACAGAAGTAATCTTTTTCGCCTTGCCTATTCTGTGTGTTCATCAGGTATTGGCGCATGTTTTGGTCATATTGCTCGTTCCATAGGTGAGCGGGCATGTGTTTTCTGGGGTCGAAGTTTTCTTTTGGGCCGCTCTTCCACCTATCGGTTTCCTGTCCGCGGACCCACTGCCAGGAATCAAACCCGCGATGAAAATTGTAGTCGGGCTTAAAATAATGATACGTATCGACAGTGAAGCCGGTCGTAAAACCACGCTTGCTGAGGACCTCCGCAAAAGTAACATCGCCGGCAGCAAGGGGCTGCCATTTGGCTTCAGGAAGAACGCTCTTTCCGGTGTGGTACACTCTGCGGCAGGGAATAGTAGGCAGACCTTCGGCGGAAGCGTTAGCGAAAACCACGCTTTGCTTGGCAAGTTCATCAAGGTACGGAGTCTTTACGCGAGTGCTGCCATAGCAGCCGAGATGGTCGGCCCTGAAGGTGTCGGCAATTACCACAATCATGTTCAATTTGTCCCTCTTTGGGCCTCTCGGTACAGACCTCACGGCAGGCGTTAGGCTTCCGCTCCATATAGGCATTTCGGATTCCTCTTGCGATGGCTGCTTCTTGTTAGCTGTGCAACCGGCTAAGCCCATAGCACCTACCGCCGCCATCGTCCCGATGAAGTCTCGCCTGGTAAGCAACTCTTTGCCCTTGCCCGACGCGCAGCGAGATTTCTCCCCTTCTGAGTTCTGTCTCTCCGCTAACATTGATGGTCTCCTTTTCCAAAACGGTACAATAATACATCTGGAAGGCAATCACACCTAACTACCGGCGTGGTAATAAGTTAGCGGAATACGACTTTGACTTGGCCGGGAAAACTTTGGCCACGGCGGTTATCCGAACTGGGGCCGCACGCAGCCTCTTGCGATTGTTCACGCAGCTTGTGCCTACTGACCGCCATTTATTATATCTAGCTTCCAGCAGATTCTCGACCTTTGTGCGTTTAAGGTCTGCCAGGGTCTTGGCAATATACCTTTCAACATTATAGACGGTATCGTGAACATTGCGGTGCGCCCCGCCGAGCGGCTCCGGGATAATCGCATCGATCAGTTCCAGCTTGTACAAATCCTTGCTGGTCAGTTTAAGGGCCTCGGCGGCATCGGCAGCCTGCGAGCCATCACGCCAGAGGATTGCCGCGCAACCCTCGGGCGATATCACCGAGTAGTATGCAAATTCCAGCATTGCCATCCTGTCGCCTACGCCTATTCCCAGCGCTCCGCCTGAGCCTCCCTCGCCGATGCAGATACAGATTATCGGCACCTTCAGGCGTGACATCTCGGTGAGGTTGACTGCTATTGCCTGGGCCTGTCCTCGCTCTTCAGCGCCGACGCCGGGATAGGCGCCGGGCGTGTCAATCAACGTGACGACCGGAATGCCATACTTCTCAGCGAATTTCATCTTGGCTATCGCCTTGCGGTAGCCCTCAGGGTTGGCGCAGCCGAAATTGCAGGCCACCTTTTCTTTCGTCGTTTTGCCCTTGTTTTGGCCGACAATCAGCACCTTGTCCCTGGCAATCTGGCCAATCCCGGTAATAATTGCCCGGTCGTCGCCGAAACATCTATCGCCGTGCAGCTCACGAAAATCCTTCACCATTAGCTCAATGTAATCCGTCAGCAAGGTCTTTTGGGATGACGTGCAACATGGACCGTCTGCCAGGCTGTCAGATTTGAATAAACTCGCTTTAGTTCAGCGACCTGCTCCCGCTGGAGCTGACGAATCTCAGCCGAGTAGTCGATGCCCTTTACCGAGCTGAGCCTGCGCAGCTCATTCATCTGGCGATCGAGGTCAGCTACTCTCTGTTCAAAATCCAGATAATCACCGGCAGTTATTCGATTTTCGGTACTCGGCATATTTGCTGTCAGCTAATGGGTATACGTGCCTACGGACAACAAACTCATCGGCTTGACAGGCACGAGATGCCCACAAAAAGAACTGCCCACACAAAGTCCGGGGCGGTGTTTTCTCTGCCCAGTTCCGTGAGCTGTTTCATATCAGAGGTAAAATGTTAGCACTTTGACAGTGGAAATCAAAGAAAAAATTTGACATCGCGACTGTCCGTGCTATACCTTTAGCGGAAACCATTTTGCACTTATACGCATAAGGTCTTTGCTTTGAAGGACTTAAGGCAAATAACCGTCATAGGGCTGGGCCTGCTGGGAGGTTCGGTAACACTGGCAATTTGGGCCGGCTGCCCGCTGTTACGGTGGTAGGATACGCACATCGTGCAACTACCCGCCGGCGGGCAAAACGCCTGGCAGTGGCGAACAAAATCGTGGACGACATCCACCAAGCCGTGGCAGATGCAGACCTGGTCATTGTGGCCACGCCGATAGGTACGTTTGAGCAAATCTTCGGTGAAATCGCCGATGCTCTGCCGCCCGGCAGTATCGTCACCGACATTGGCTCGACAAAGGCACTGCCCCACCGCTGGGCAAACAAAATGCTGCCCAAGACAGTCCACTATGTCGGTTCCCACCCGATTGCCGGCTCGGAACAGCGGGGCATCGAATTCGCAAGAGCTGACCTATTCGATGGAGCCACCTGCATCTTAACAACCACAAAGGAAACCAGTCGCCAAGCGGTGCAAACGCTTAAGAGGTTCTGGACAGCCCTGGGCTGCTCGATCAATATAATGAGTCCGGCTGAACATGACAGAATCCTGGCAAATATAAGTCATCTGCCGCACGTAACAGCGGTAGCATTGGTGAACGCCAACAAGAGCGAAGAGCTAATATTAGCGGGCAAGGGCTTCTTAGATACCTCACGTATAGCCTCGGGACCGCCTAACATCTGGGCTGACGTGCTGCTTACAAACGCTGGCAACACCATCAGGAGTATTGACAAAATTATCGCCGAACTATCAAAACTAAAAAAAGCAATCACGCACCAGGACAAAAGGCAGATTGAAAAGCTGCTCGAGGCAGCAAGAAATAAACGCAGCTCGCTGTTGAACTACAAGGCACAAAGGAAGGAGTTGATGTTGTGAAACAATGGCGTTTTGAGGTTTTCAACCGGCCCGGCTTTTCGGACGTGCACGGTAGCAGTGTACTGGAGGACATCCAAGAGCTGGGCATCAACTCGGTCCGAGCGGTTCAATCGGCTAAGGTCTTTTTAATCGAGGCGGATTTCGACCAGAATTTCGCCGAGCGTCTGGCGAGAGAGCTTCTGGCCGACCCGGTCTGCGAACAATACTATATCGGCAGAAGCGGCCCACCGGCCAGGCCTGGCAAAGGCGACGCTGATCGAGGTGCACCTCAAAAGCGGCGTCACCGACCCCGTGGCCGAATCGGTCATGGCGGCAATCGCGGATATGGGCGTCAAAGCCAACAACGTGCGGACCGCACGAAAGTACGTCCTGCTCGGCGATATCAAGGCCAGCCAAGATCGACACGATCGCCAAAAAAATCCTGGCAAACGACTGCATTGAGGTCGTGCTGATCGGCAATGAAGCTGAGCCGCCCAGCCCGCATCTGAAACCATACGAGCTGCAGATAGTACACTGGCCGATCCGCAGACCTTGACGACAACGGGCTGATCGCTCTGAGCAAGGAAAAGGACCTGTTCCTGAACCTGGTCGAGATGCAGACGATCCAGAAATACTACCAGAAGCTCGGCCGAGAACCCACCGATATCGAGCTGGAAGCAATTGCCCAGACCTGGAGCGAGCACTGCGTCCATAAAACCCTCAAAAGCGCGGTCGATATGACGATCAACGGCAAGCAGATACATTTCGACAACCTGCTGAAAGAGACCGTTTTCAAGGCCACCAAGGAGCTGAATAAGCCGTGGTGCATATCGGTCTTCGCCGATAACTCCGGCGTAGTCGAATTCGACGAGGACTCGGCGATCTGCTTCAAGGTTGAGACGCACAACCATCCTTCGGCGCTCGACCCTTACGGCGGCTCAGCTACCGGCATCGGCGGCGTGATCCGCGACCCGATGGGGACCGGCCTGGGCGCAAAACCGATCGCCAACACGGATATATTCTGCTTCGGCCCGCCCGACAAAAAACTCGAGGAGATCCCCAAAGGCGTTCTGCATCCCCGAAGGATTATGAAAGGCGTGGTCGCAGGCGTGCGGGACTACGGCAACAGAATGGGCATACCCGACGGTCAACGGCGCAATCTACTTCGACGACCGATACATGGCCAATCCGCTGGTCTATTGCGGCAACATCGGCATGATCAGACAAAAACAAATGCTTCAGCAATCCACAAGCCTGGAAATCTGATCGTCGTGGTCGGCGGCAGAACCGGCCGAGACGGCATACACGGGGCGACCTTCTCCAGCGGCCAGATGACCCACGAGCATGAGACGATCTTCTCGCACGCCGTCCAGATCGGCAATGCGATAACCGAAAAGAAGATGCTGGATGTGCTGCTCCAGGCGAACGAAGCCGGCCTATATGAGGCGATCACCGACTGCGGGGCCGGCGGACTGAGCGGCGCGGTCGGCGAAATGGGCAAAGACCTCGGCGTCGAAGTCGACCTGGAAAAAGTCCCGCTCAAATATGCCGGCCTTAGCTATACCGAAATCTGGATCAGCGAGGCCCAGGAGCGAATGGTGATCGCCGTCAAGCCGGAGAATCTAAAAGCCATCAAGAAAATCTTCGACGGCGAGAACGTCGAGTCGACAGTCATAGGCAGATTCACCGGCGACAAAAAGCTGAGCCTGCGATACAACGGCCAACAGGTCGGCGAGCTGGATATGGAGTTCTGGCACGAGGGCCTGCCAAAATACTCCCGCCAGGCGGTCTGGAAAAGTCCAAAGCTTAGCCGAGCCGACGCCTACCCGAGAAAGATAATTACAATGACGAGCTTTTGCGAATTCTGTCCTCCTACAACGTCGCCAGCAAGGAATGGGTGATCCGCCAGTACGACCACGAAGTTCAGGGCGGCTCGGTGGTCAAGCCGCTGGTGGGCGTAAAGAACGACGGCCCAGGCGACGCGGCGGTAATAAAACCCAAGTTCAATTCCGATAAGGGCCTTGCCATCAGTTGCGGCATGAATCCGCTTTACGGTGACATCGACCCGTACTGGATGGCTCTGGCAGGAATCGATGAGGCGATCAGAAATCTGATTTGCGTCGGCGGCCGAGCCGACAGGATTGCCCTTCTGGATAATTTCTGCTGGGGCGACTGCAGAAAGCCGGAGACGTTCGGCCCACTCGTGCGAGCGGCGCAGGCCTGCTACGATGGCGCGATGGCATTCAAGGCGCCATTTATCTCCGGCAAAGATTCACTGAACAACGAGTTTGTCTGCGAAGATGGCGCGAACAATCTCTATCCCACCGACACTGCTGATAAGCGCAATATCCATAGTGGATGATGTCAACAAGTGCGTCACAATGGATGCAAAAAGAGCCGGCAATTTTCTCTTTATCGTGGGCGAAACCAAAAATGAATTGGGCGGCTCGCACTACTATAAAATCCACGGCGAACTCGGAGCCAACGTCCCCAAAGTCGATCTACAAATGGCCCCAAGGATTGCCAAGAAGATTTCGGCGGCGATAGGCCAAGGTCTGGTCGTCAGTTGCCACGATTGCTCCGAGGGCGGCCTGGCGGTTGCGCTTGCGGAAATGGCCTTTGCAGGTGGACTCGGCATAGAGGCAGACTTGCGAGGCTTGCCGAAAAGCAAGGATTGCTCGCGGATAGATGCGCAGCTTTTCAGCGAATCAAACTCGCGCTATATCGTAGAGGTTGAGCCAGAAAAGTACGACGCCTTTGCCAAGCTTATGCTGAATCTGCCGTTCGGGCAAATCGGAAAAGTAACTGAGCAGAAAATGCTCGTTATAAAATCTGAGAATGGCAAAACCGTTATTGAGGCTGATATAGACTCCCTAAAGCAAGCCTGGCAGAAGACGTTCGATTGGTAGCAGACGGAGGTAATCTATGGCCGAAAACGTTTTGTATTATGGCGATAATCTTCCCATTCTTCCCCGGCACATAAAAGACGAGACGATAGACCTTATCTATCTGGACCCGCCCTTTAAGAGCAATCAAGAGTATAACATCTTATTCGAGGAGCGTAATGGCAGCAGGTCAAAAGCCCAAATCAAGGCCTTTGAAGACACCTGGCGGTGGGACCAGGGAACAGCAAAAACATATCAGGATGTAGTTGAAAGAGGGCCAGAAAGGGTTTCCAAGATTATGCGGGCATTTCGCACATTCCTTGGTGAAAGTGACATGATGGCATATCTGTCAATGATGGCCCCGCGTCTGGTAGAGCTACAGCATGTCTTGAAATCTACCGGCTCTATTTATCTGCATTGTGACCAGACGGCAAGTGCCCACCTTCGACTTCTCATGGACGCAGTATTTGGCCCTAATAATTTCAGGAATGAGATTGTATGGCATTATCGCAGGTGGACGGCAAAAGCAAAAAAATTCCAGCGGCTGCACGATACGATTCTTTTCTATACGAAAACGAATACGTACACATTCAACCAGCTTCTGACCCCATACACGAAGGGATCGGTTGAACGCAAAAAACAAGGAGTTCTCCACAGGTTCAAGCGGGGAGAAGAACCTGTTTTGGTAAGTGACAAAGAGGTTCAAGCTGAAGGCGTACCCGAAAATGACGTATGGCAAATTCCCTTTATTGCCCCTTCAGCTAGGGAACGTCTTGGCTATCCGACGCAGAAACCGGAAGCGCTTCTTGAACGTATTATACGTGCCAGCAGCAACGAAGGTGATACTGTGCTTGACCCCTTCTGTGGATGCGGTACGACAATTGCAGTCGCTCATCGTCTAAAAAGACGATGGATAGGTATTGATATCACTCATCTTGCTATTAACCTGATAAAGCAGCGCCTCCAGAATGCGTTTGGAGAGAAAGTGCGCAACTCTTATGAGGTCATTTATGAACCGACGGACATGGCCGGCGCAAGGCAACTTGCAGAAGAGGACCGATTCGAATTCGAGAGTTGGACGCTGAGTCTCGCTGGAGCTCGTCCGGTGGAAAAGAAAAAAGGTCCTGATGAAGGTATCGACGGACGTCTCTATTTCCACGATGAGATAGAAGGTGGCAAGACCAAACAGATCATCTTCTCTGTGAAATCGGGGCACACGGGTCCAAAAGATGTACGAGACTTGCGCGGTGTAATAGAACGTGAGAACGCTGAGATAGGAGTATTCATCTCCATGCAGAAACCAACAAAACGGATGCGAAGCGAAGCGACAACCGCAGGATTTTATAAATCGCCGTGGCAAAACGAACCTTATCTTCGTCTACAAATCATTACGGTAGAAGAACTCCTAAACGGCAAGAAGATTGATGCCCCACCGCTTGGTCAAGTAAATGTAACGTTCAAGAAGGCACCAAGGGCTAATAACACAGAAACAATATCGCAGATGCACTTATCGGATGAAGAGGAAAAACAGGAGAATTCAAAATCCTCCAAGAAGTGAGCAAAGGATATGACGGATGTTAAAGCGATAGTCTTGCGGGCAGCGGGAATAAACTGTGATGTGGAAACCGAGTACGCCCTCCAGTTGGCAGGAGCACAGGCGGAACGTGTGCACATAAACAGAGTAATTGAGGATAAAAACGCCCTGGAGAAATTCCAGATAATCGTTATCCCTGGCGGATTCAGCTACGGAGACGACGTAGCTGCCGGCGTAATTCTGGCCAACCAGATCGTGCACCATTTGTATGAGCCGGTGCAGAGATTTATTGACGCCGGCAAATTGGTGCTGGGAATCTGCAACGGCTTCCAGGTATTGGTAAAGGCCGGAATCCTGCCGGGCGGCGACCGGCACAGGGCCAGTGCCGTCACAATAACCTACAATGACAGCGGCAAATATGAGGATAGATGGGTGTATCTGGCTCCGCAGACTAAAAAGTGCATTCTCATCGAGCCAGATAGACAAATCTATCTGCCGGTCGCGCATGCTGAGGGAAAAGTCGTCGCCAGAGATGCAAGCGCCCTGAAGAAATTAAAAGCGGACGGACAGATCGCCTATAAGTATGTGGATAAAGACGGCAAAGAAGGTCCATATCCTGTCAATCCGAACGGCTCGATGGATTCGATAGCCGGCCTGACAGATGCGACCGGCAGGGTTTTGGGCCTTATGCCCCATCCCGAAAGATTTGTACGGCCGACACAGCATCCGCACTGGTCTCGCTTGAAGGATAGGCCTGATGCTGATGGAATGACCATCTTTAACAACGCCGTCAGGTACGTACGCAAAAATCTTTAGGCTAAAAAAGATATTTCAGCGCGAAGTCGCGGGCTGCCTTTGCCAGGAACTTTTCACTGTTCTGGATTGCATACTCCAGAGGCATCCGGCCATTCATACAGGCAAACGCATCTACCACGCCCAAGCTGCGATACTCCTGGCGTGACAGAAGTACCTGACCCGCCAACACAGCGACTTTCGTGCCTGCATTTTTTGCCGCTCTCGCAACGCCGCACACAACCTTTCCTCGTAACGACTGCTCGTCAAAGCAGCCTTCGCCCGTGATTACCCAATCTGCCCTGGCAACGGCCTCGTCCAGCCGGGTCCACGATATAACGGTTTCAATGCCCCGGACGAGTTTAGCGCCCATAAAGGCTACCGCGCCTGCTGCAAGCCCCCCTGCCGCTCCTGCGCCCGGCAAATCTGCGATGTCACAACCCAGTTGTTTTTGAACAAGTCTAGCCAGGTGCTCCAGTCCTGCTTCCAGCACCACGACCATCTCCTGCGTCGCCCCTTTTTGAGGCCCGTAAACCTTTGCCGCCCCCTGCTCCCCACACAGTGGATTATCTACGTCGCACAGCACTTCAACGGGAAGGCGGTTTGGATGTGTCGGCGGGATTATCCTGTCTATCTGCAAAAGCCGGTCTCCTCCAAGACCAACTTCTTTTCCATCTTTGTCAAGGAACTTCCATCCCATCGCTACCGCCGCACCGGTGCCTCCCTCAACGGTCGCGCTGCCGCCAACCGCAAGAAGAATTCGCTGTGCCCCATAGTCTATAGCCGCGGTTATTAACTGCCCGGTGCCGTAGGTTGTCGTTTTCAGAGGATTTTGCCTTTGCGGCGAAACCAACTGCAGACCGCTGGCCGTAGCCATCTCTACAACCGCCAGATTTTCGCCTGCAAACCAGGCAAAGCCTGCGCGCACCCGCATATCGGGCAATGGGCCAGTGACCATCTCTTCAATCCATTGCCCATTGCCGGCAGCTAACATAGCCTGCGCGGTGCCTTCGCCCCCATCAGCCATAGGCTTGACAACAATCTCAGCCGCAGGTACGACCGAGGCAATAGACTCCGCTACAACTTTGCAAGCCCGCTCAGCGGTTAGTGAGCCTTTGAACGAGTCCATCGCCACGACGATCCTTCGACTGCGCTCAGGACAAGTTTTCATGTCACGCTTCTCTTTGTGATGTACGGGATTGTCTGTGGTCCTTCAGGCAGAACACATATAGACGCATCCCGACCATACTTGACTAGCAACTGTTCAACGGTGGCTTCTATACTGTGACATGGCTTGAGCCAGGCACTCTTGATCTGCTCATCGCTCAAGTTTTCGCTGTAGAAATACACATCTGCCTTCTGACAGATTCGGGCGTGGATTTGTGCCTGCCAGACATCCTGCCTCATAAGATTTGCCCTGTGGATAACCTCCAACAAGGACGCTGGACTTTCGGCTTCGCGCAATAGCCTGCCGTACTGGCCGTGCTGCGGTATGCCGTCCCAGCAATCGGCTGCGATTATGACGCTACCTCCATCCTTGACCACCTGAGCGGCAGCACTCATTCCCTTGACCGACTGGTACAGATTCAAGTCCAAAGGGTATCCAGAATTACTGGTGATTACGATGTCAAAAGGCTCTTTCACCGGAACCATTGCACTTTTTCTAACGCAAGCGCAGCCCTGGGCGTGCGCTTCTTCCAGGTCGCCCGCGAATATGGCGGTGATCTGCTTATCCCGGTTAAGCGTCACGTTAAGCAGAAAGTTCGGCTGTACCATCAAGGCTGCTTCATGGATTTCTTCCCACACCGGGTTGCCGCGTGTTACGCCCCAGGTCGCCATTGGGTGGTCTATGTTCTGCGGACTGTGGTTCTTCAGCACCGTGTCCAGTAGCGCCAGTCCCGGCATACAGGCTTTGCCGCCGCCCGAGAACCCGGCAAAAAAGTGCGGCTCGATAAAGCCTGTAAGAATCCGCACATCGCATTTCACGTACTGACTGTGTATCCAAATATCGTTTCCGCTGGTTGTTGTGCCCACCAAAGTATGCGTAGGGTGGGGCTTGCCCCACCATCCAGTTATTGGTGGGCTAAAGCCCACCCTACATTGGGCATCATTCTGGATGATCCTAAATCTATCCAGAATTTCAGTGCCCAGCATCTCTCGCAGCTCGGCTGCTGTATTATGTCTGTGCGTTCCGGTCGCAATGAATAGCATTATTTGATCATCAGGCACATGCCCAAGCTCATCCAGCAAAACGGGCAGAATAATGTTGTAGGGTGTTGGCCGGGTGATGTCATTGCAGACAATGGCCACAGTGCCGGATGGCGACACCAATTCCTTCAGAGGTCTTGATCCTATAGGCTGACGTAAGGCGTCGCGCACCGCCTTGGCTTGGTCTTGAATTCCCTGCGCATACTTTGGTGCGACGATTTCCACATTCAAATCGTCCGGCAGGTCAACGTACAAACCCTTTTTGCCGTATGCCAGCTTTACTTTCACCGTTCCGCGCCCCATTAGCCCTGCCACCTGTGGGCAGGGCCTGCCCCCGGCACAGGTCCGGGCGCTAATCAAGTTACGTTCTTGATCACCGAGAGGTCTCCGTCTCTCGCTGCCTCCAAGACCGGCCTCATGTATTCATCGACCATATCAGCGGTGAGCGGCACGGGCATATTTTGCAGCTTCATCTTAAGTTGCGGATTCTTGGCTGCGATCAGTGCCCGGTCAATGTGCGCCTGGCTAAATCCCGGAACTTCATTGAGCCTTATAGGAAAACCGATTCTTCGGGCCAATTCAAACATAGCCTCGGCGACAGCAACGCCCAGCTCTCTGCCCTGGAGCTTTTCTATATCTGCTTTTGTCAGGCCTGCCCGGCGGTAAATTTCTCCCACCAGCCGCAGCGGATCTTCTATAGCCGGGGCAAAAAAGACCGTGTAATACGGATTCATAATTGCGCACGCCCGGCCGTGGCTAAGTATATCCACCAGGGAAAAGCTGGTCAGATGCCCGCCGTTCGTCCCGCCAATCATTATGGCATATCCGCCCAGGTCTGTCGCCAGGCAGATTGCCTCGCGAGCCTCTTTATCCTGCGGATTCTCCATTACGCCAGGCAGGTATTTGACTGCTAGAGCTATGCCGGTCTCGGCTGTTTCCGTCGCCTTGCCGTAGAAGTCTTTGCCCACAGCACCGTACAAAACCTCCAGGCAGTGGGCGATGCCGTCCATCGCGCCGTCGGCAGTAAGGTTTGGCGGCGCACCGTAAGTAACTTCATAGTCAAAAACTGGATAAGCCGGCACAATCGCGTCATCCACAATCAGCTTTTTCTGGCCAGTTGATGTGTCTGTGATGTTTGAGTACTTGGTCAGGTGAGCACCAGAACTTGCTGCGGTCTGGATAGCAATATGTGATGTTAGAGACCTGCCAGTTTTAGCCAGAGCTTCGGTCACCAGGCCGGTGCCAAAATAGCTGTCAATTTCTCCGCCCAACGTGCAAAGAACCACCGCGGCTTTGGTGGCGTCTATTGTGCTGCCGCCGCCGAAACTAATTACGACATCCGCCTGGGCGGTCTTTAGTTCAGCGGCGATGCGGAACAAGTCTTCACGCGGGCAATTGGGTTTTGCACCAGGTATGCACGTATGTACGTATCTACGTATGTACGCATCTACGAATTTATCACTGCCGGCGAACGTTTCACGCACCAAGGCAGCCGTTAGCCCTGCCACCTGTGGGTAGGGCCTGCCCCCGGCACGGGTCCGGGGGCTAATCGAGTTTGATGCGGCGACCACCTTGCCTACTCGGGAAAGAACGCCTGCTCCGAACAAATACGAATCGCCTTTGAATTGCCGCAACAATGCGCGTGCCCGATCAAAACCTGCCCTGAGTTCATCGAATGGGTCGGTCATTTTTATCCCCTTTATGTTCAAATCATTTCATATCCGCCATCAACGTTCAGCGTTTGCCCCGTTATGTAGTCGGCGTCGGACGAGCACAGAAAAGCGACGGCGCCAGCCACATCTTCCGTACTGCCAGCTCTTTTGAGCGGGATTTTCTCGATGAAGTCGCTCATCGCCTGGCCCGGCTCGGTGCCGAATATATGGCTGCACTGCCGGTCAATCTGCTCCCACATGGCGGTGGGAACTACGCCCGGGGCCACGGCGTTGACGTTGATGTTGTACGGCGATAGCGCCAAGGCCGCCGATTGAGTAACACTTATGATAGCCGTCTTGCTCGCGGCATAGTGCAGTTGTAAAGCTCGACCACGCCGGCCCGATATAGAGGAGAAATTGACGATCTTCCCGTAGCTGCGACCTGCCCGCCCCGCCGCTTTGACTTGCTCCGGCACCTGTCTAATCATCTGCGCAGCAACGGCCTTAATGCAAAAAGTCGTACCTTTCAAATTGACGCCAAGAATTCGATCCCAGTCATCTTCAGTCATTTCTAAGAAGGGCTTGGCCTGTACGATACCAGCACAGTTGACCAAAATGTCGACGCGTCCGAATTCAGCCACCACACTATCTACCATGCGCTGGATTTCCGCTACGATAGCCACGTCAATACCGTAAGCCGTCGCCCGTCTGCCGAGAGCACGTATTTCCTGCGCGGTCTGCTGTGCCTTTTCCAGGTCGATGTCGGCCACGACCACATCGGCGCCTTCGTGCGCAAGTCGCAGCGCGACGGCCTTGCCAATTCCTTGCCCGGAACCGGTAACAATGGCTATTTTCCCGTTCAGCCGTTGTTCCATACGAGCTTATCCTTCGCAAGTGCGGTCGAAGACATCCTCTGCTACTTCACACAAATAGGCCTCGACCCGACGTTGATATTCTCGATAGAAATCGGCGGGCAGGGCGTAAAACTTTTCGCGGTGGATGAACTGCCCACGGCTGTCACGCCGACCTACCGTGGCAAAGCAGTATCGCCGAAAAACAGCATCCCGCGGCGAAGGCTCGGCATTACCGCCGGCTTTATGACCTGCTGCTTCCCGCCGGGCGTAATCCAAAGTGTCGTCCCACCAAAAACGAAAACCGCGGCTGGGTCGAAGTCGTTCAGTGTCTCGGCAAAGATTATCTGCAACGCGGGCGATATCTTAAAGTGAATTTGGCCGCTGGTCGCACGCCCTATTACTTTGCGGGTTGCTGATCCAAGGTCATCGCCGGAGTGACAGTCCAACAAAACTGCGTGCTCAGCGGCAATACGGTGGAGCTTGCGGACACGTTGTTCCAAGCCCTCAAGGCCATCCGGACAGCGGTAGTCATCTCCTTTTATTATGCCGAAATTGGGCGCGATGTGCGTCAAGGGGATTTGACGCCTTTGCATTTCGACCACCAGAAACAGCAGCTCCTCTTCGGTAGTGACAGATTCAAACGTGCCCACGTCCGGCGGGTTTTCGTCAATACTAAGCTCAAGGTCGAAGGGCACTCCATCCTTCAAACTCTTAATATGATTGCACAACTCCCCCACCGCTTCGAGAGCCAGCCAGTATTTACCAACCGGGCGCCCCATAGCCGCATAGTCCAGGATGTCACTGACGTCCAGCGTAAAAAAGCTGTAGTAGCGAGCGGCATCTATAACCCGCTTAGCCTGGCTTATGCCTTGGGTGCCTCGCTTTACCATTATGTGATCGGCATCGGCGCCATATTTTGGCCTGGTATTGGTCTTTAGAGCCTCAAGAACGCCCGCCACCCACAACCCCTCGAAAGTGCTGCCCGTGTGTCCCTCCTCGATCGCGCCAAGACCGGGCAAATAATTAGTACAGGCCGGCCAGCCAGCCAATACATCATCGAGCAGGTTAAGTTCCCGCACTGAATTCTGGATTGCGTTAGCCGAAAAACTACAGTTGTCCATAGCCTGCCACACGGCTGGCCACGTACAAGTGGACATTCGACTGCCGATACCGAGCCGTGGCGTTGCCCCCATCGCCTTCGGCCCTTTATCCGGGCTTATAAGACGACAGTAACGGTCGATTATGGCGGCGTCCGTCTTGTACACTGCAATGTACTTGCCGTCGGCAAGCCGTCTCTTGCCTATCGGCTCACCCAAAACAGACTCACGGCCGTCAGGTCCGACGCTGATGAACACCTGCTGGCCATCCCGCAGGCCGGCAAGGAAAAAATCACTTCCTTGACACCGGGCACAAGAAGCAGGGTACACGGTACAATGTTCAGTGACAGGGAGACCCCGCGTGAAACGCGGGGCTAAATATGTAGACTGCCAGAATCGTTCATCCACCTGGCAGAGAATATCCCACGCGCCTTTCGGATCCCAAGTCGCTGTGTCCAGAATAGCTGGATTCTTTGCCGGGTCGATTTCAATCACACCAAATTTCATTTGTCGCCCTTGGTATATCGTATGGCGACATACGACATACTACATACGACCTACGAGGTGCCGGATTCTCTCCTGCACCATTTGGCCCATCTTCTCGTAGAGGTCGATGAATTCGCCTAATGTATTGGCAACCGGCGGCCACTTCACCAGCGCCTCGGAGTCTTTTGGCTCCAACGTTAGCACTCGCTGTGGTTTGTACTGCTCCGGATCGCCCGGCACCCACCAGGCCTGGCGAAAAATCTCGCTCTCAAAAAGGACTTTCAATTGGTCATCCGGCGTAGCCTTCAGGACTGCATCGCCCGTGAAGTCGATTAGCCCCCGGACCCGTTCGACAGGCTCAGGGCAGGCCTGTGCCGGGGGCAAGCCCTGCCCACGGGTGGCAGGGCTAATGTCAAATTTACGCCTAACATTCGGGAAAACGGTGATTACGGGACATCCCCATAACTCGGAGATGTCCGGCATCCAGTCGCCATAGATGCGCAGCGATGCGATCAGCAGCTTGATGCGCTGCGGATCAATACCCAAGCCGCCCTCGTGTGGTGGTGCGTATAGTCTGCGATATGCCTTTCGTGCCACCTCTACACCTGCCCAGCGTGCTGCCTCCACGCCGCCTGGGACACTCTTGGTTTTCATCTCATCTCGCACTGGATATGCCATACGCCCATTCATCAAGGCCAAATAAGCCACCAGCATCTTTCCCCGATTCAACACCTCTGCAAAGCCCAACGCCTGGAAGACCGAGAATTCGACAGTGATAGTGACGCCGATACCCTCAGACGTCAATTTCTCCGCTGCCGATTTGCCCGCAGCGGTGGCAGGCAACTTAAACACAACATTGGGCACGCCGCCGAGGGTGCCTTCCAGCAAACTGTATAGATTCTTGGCCTCGGTCACCATTTGCTGCCAATCATCGTGGTTCTTCGGATTGACCTGAAGGCTTACGTATCCCTCGCGACCCTCAGTCACCAGGAAGATATCTCGCAGTAACCGGCAGTTCTCCTGTACGACAGCCATCGTCACTGCAGAGTTGATTGCTTCTATCGCCGCACTCAACTCGCTCTGCGGACCTCTCAAAAGCTTGCTCAGTCGGTCAGGACTGTGCTTCGAGAGAATCAGAGCGTCAACGCGTTTATTCCACAGTTCCGGATCAATGTCCCACGCCAACTTTACCAGCGCCGGATTAGTCGTTACAAACGAGCCTCCCAGCCAAATTACATACTGGAGAAAGGCAGCGTAGTCGTTGCCGAGCTGGGTCTGGGTTCGGCCTTGAAAACGCACTCGGCAGCTCTCATCAGATTACTGCGCCGCAGTTCAGCAGCTATGTTAGACACATAATCGACCAGCGAGTCACCCATCAGGCTATCAGCCATCGTAGCCGCCTGACTTTCGTCCGTGATCCCTTCCGCCTTCAGCCGCGCAAGTGTCTCCTTACGCAACCTGGCTGCCAACTCGGCTGCTGCCTGTCCGGCAATTAAGGTCAGGTTTGCCAGAGCATCGGTGACTTTCCCGGCCAGGACATCAATCGCAGCAGAATCTAACGCCGGCGAGAGAATCCAATTGGGCAAAAAACTACGTAGGCCAATAGCCAAGCTGACCAAAAAATCCAGAACGTGTGTCTGCAGGGCAACGTCCCGGCTTGTCGCGGCTCGGCTGATTTTGTCCAGCACAACCTCGAGTTTCTCGTCCAACACAGCCGGGGGCGTATGGAATAGGAGATTGCCGACGGCTCTGACAATTTCGCCGCCACTGATACGCCGGCAGACTTCATCTATCGTGACCCTTTGCTCACGGTCACGCTCCTGGCGTATTCTCCGCCGCAAGGCTATGTCAAACGCCCCACTTTCCAAGTATCGTTTTCGCCTCACAAGAAACTCATCCAGCGGCATATCTTGAATTGTCAATTTTCAATTGTCAATTGTCAATTGTCGGGCACGCCCGGTTCGCATCCAAGAAAACATTGCCCGAAACGCTGAAATCCGGTATAAATCTCACGGCGATTGAAAGTCAGCCAACTATGAAAAAGAAAGACAATGGCAGATCACCGCCGGGCGAGTCTATTCCTGTAGAAGCACCTCGGACATTTGGCGCGACCCTTCTTCGACTTGGCCCTGGGATGATAATCGCCGGCTCGATAGTCGGCTCCGGAGAGCTAATCGCTACCACCAAAGCCGGCGCCAGGCAGGATTTTGGCTTTTATGGCTCATCGTCGTCGGCTGCGTGATCAAGGTATCCACACAGATCGAGTTCGCCCGACACGCCATTACATGGGGCCAGACGCCACTTACGCACTAAACGACATCCCAGGTCCACGAATTAAACTCAACTGGCTGCTGTGGTACTGGGTAGTGATGACAATGTTCGTGATCCTGCAGCAAGGCGGCATCGTTGGCGGCGTGGGACAAACGCTGGCAATCGCTCAGCCATTGACTCAATCCGGGGTCGAATATAACCGCCTGCAGAACGACCTGGTCAAGACCAGGATCGATCTACAAGGGCTGCGGGCAAAGAATCAGGGCAGCCCGGAAGTCAACAAGTTGCAGAAAAAAGCCGCTACACTGTCGGATGAGATTGCTCAGCGCCGAGAGCCATACGATCCATACCTATGGGCTGCCATTGTCGCTATTGCCACATCAGCGTTACTGTACCTGGGAAGATATGGCGTTATTCAGCTTGTGGCTACAGCGCTGGTGGCAGTCTTTACGGTCGTAACTATACTTACTTTGGTTGCCCTGCAAACAAGGCCTGAGTGGGCGGTTCGCACTTACGAGCTTGCCAGAGGACTTAGTTTCCACTTGCCGCCTGGCGACCAAAATGTGGGGGTGAATCCGGTTCGCACGGCCCTGGGAGCATTCGGGATCATAGGCGTAGGCGCGGCTGAGCTAATCATGTATCCTTACTGGTGCCTCGAGAAAGGCTATGCCAAATTCACCGGCAGGCGTAACGTCACCGAGCAGTGGGCCGATCGCGCCCGCGGGTGGGTGCGTGTGCTGCACATCGACGCATGGACGTCGATGGTCGTGTATACGTTCGTAACGGTCGCTTTCTACTTGCTCGGGGCTGCCGTGCTGGGGCGAATCGGGCTTGATCCTACGGGCAGAGACATGGTGCGGACACTGGCAGCAATGTACATTCCCGTCTTTGGCTCGTGGGCTTACGCGGTGTTCCTATCCGGGGCGTTCGCGGTGCTGTATTCGACATTCTTTGTGGCCGCAGCAGGTAACGCCCGAATGGTTGCCGATGCCCTCGGATTGGTCGGGCTTACCGACGGTTCGGAAGCAGGACGGGCGAAGTTGACGCCCATTATCAGCGCAATATGGCCTCTTGTAGCACTTGTGCTGTACGTATGCGTGCAGGCCCCGCTACGATGGTCCTGGCCTGCGGCATCGCCCAATCAGTGATGTTGCCTCTGCTGGGCGCCGCGGCTTTGTACTTCCGCTACAAGCGCAGCGACGTGCGTCTTCAGCCAGGTCGGGCCTGGGATGTGATGCTCTGGCTTTCGTTTGCCGGTTTTCTGATCGTCGGCGGTTGGTCGCTGCTGAGCACACTCGTAAAATAGAATCGGAGCAGATAGCGCATAAGTTACGCAAAAATTCACTTTGGGACTTGACACGAGCGTAGCCAAGATAGTAAAATATCTTTGACTTCGTTCAAGGAGACCGCTAAATTGCTCAGGCGTGGGTGGTAGCGGCAAGAAACCAATAATAGGCATCTTGGGTGGCATCGGGTCCGGCAAAAGTACGGTTGCTTCCGAGCTGGGCAAGTTAGGTTGTAAGGTCATCGATGGTGATAATATTGCGCATAAAGGCGCTTGACAGAAAGGACATTAAGCAGAAAATAATCGCCCTTTTCGGAGAAGGAGTTTTGGACCCTTCAGGGCGAATCGACCGCAGGAAACTAAGCGACATCGCTTTTGCCGATGCCGACAAGCTATTATCGCTTAATGGAATGATCCATCCTCTTGTTTTGAAACGGACCGAGGAGCTCATAAAGAGATATAGCTGCCAAAATCGAGTCAAGGCCATTGTGCTGGATATGCCACTATTGGTCGAAGTCGGCTGGGCTAACCGCTGCGATAAGCTCATCTACGTGGGCTGCAAACGCCGGTTGCGAGTGGATAGGGCAAAAAAAATGGGTTTTGACGAGAATCAGATTAAAATTCGAGAAAAATTTCAGATTTCGCTGGACAGCAAGGCTGACATCGCCGATAATCTGATTGATAACAATTCTGACTTCACGGCATTAGTCAGACAAGTCACTGATACCCTCTCCCATATAGTGGATAACGGGTAGGTTGGCTTGACTGTACGTTAGTATTGGCGGTTGCGATGTAGACTTTTACTCTTGCTATCGAGTTATTCGAAGCCCAAACCCAACCAAGTTACTACAAGGCAGGTTATTTAAGTAAATCATACCACTGCTTTCGCAGCGGTAAGAGCAACGTTTTGCAATGTGCAGAAGGAGCAATCATGGCTAAAGCCGCCGCAAGAAATGAAAAAGCTACAGGCAGAAGACACAGAACCATCAAGAAAAAGGCTGAAGAGGAGCAGACCGGTCCTGAGCCAGGTCGAAGGATTGTCCCCGAGCAAGAAGCCGAGCAACCACAAGTAGAGAACAGCCCTGTCATGGCCGCCGAGAGCACCAACGAGGCACTAGACGTCCCAACGACCGAAGAGATGCAACAGGAAGCGATGACGGACGAAGAATCCACACATGCCAAGTACGAGCGGATAAAAAAAGGCAACCTATACTTGATGGACCTGCAGAAGCTGACGGTCGCAGAGCTGCACGACATTGCCAAGAAAGACGGCATCACAGAATATAGTGCGCTCAAAAAGCAGGATTTGATTTTCAGAATCCTTAAAGAGCGCATCCACCAGAACGGCTTAATGTACGGCGAAGGCGTTTTGGAAGTGCTGCCGGACGGTTACGGATTTCTCCGAAATGCCGAGTATAATTACTTGTCTTCGTCTGACGACATCTATGTTTCCCCCTCTCAAATCAGGCGTTTCGGGCTGCGGACCGGAAACATCGTATCGGGGCAAATCAGGCCGCCGAAAGACTCCGAGAAGTATTTCGCCCTTTTGCGCGTTGAAGCCATCAATTATGAGAACCCCGACCTGCTTGCGGACAAGATAGTATTTAGCGATTTGACGCCTCTGCATCCGGAGCGGCGTCTTATACTCGAGACAACCTCCGAAGAAATGAATATGCGAATAATTGATTTGGTAACGCCGGTGGGTAAGGGTCAGCGCGGGCTGATAGTTGCCGCACCACGAACCGGCAAGACCATCCTGCTGCAAAAGATGGCAAACGCCATCAGTACAAATCACCCCGATGTCAGACTTATAGTGCTGCTAATCGATGAAAGGCCCGAAGAGGTCACGGAAATGGAACGCAAAGTCGGCCAAGGCGTCGAAGTCATAAGCTCCACTTTCGATGAGCCGGCTGCACGTCACTGCCAGGTAGCAGAAGTCGTCATTGAAAAAGCCAAGCGAATGGTTGAGTACGGGCAGGACGTTGTAATTCTACTGGACTCACTAACCCGACTGGCCCGTGCCTATAATAATGAAACGCCCCATTCGGGCAGAATCCTTACCGGCGGCGTCGACGCCAGCGCAATGCAGATGCCTAAGAAATTCTTTGGTGCCGCAAGAAATATCGAAGAAGGCGGCTCGTTGAGCATCTTCGCAACCTGCCTGGTAGATACCGGCTCAAAAATGGATGAAGTAATCTTTGAGGAATTCAAGGCGACCGGCAATATGGAGCTGCACCTTGATAGGCGGCTGGTCGATAAAAGAATCTGGCCTGCCATAGAAATCAGTCGCAGCGGAACCAGAAGGGAAGAATTGCTGCTTGTTCCCAAAGAGCTGGAGCTGGTATATCGGCTCCGAAGAGTTCTTAGCGAACTGAATCCAGTTGAGGCAGTTGAGCTGCTCAAGAACAGGCTTTCCAAGACCCGAACCAACGCAGAATTCCTGATGACCATGAACCTGGATTAAGCCAGGCAGAATTATAGAGCTAATTGCTGCAAAAGCAGCCAGTGGCGTTTGGTTTCCGCCCAAGTGTTTGCTTTACATTTCCGTTTGCTTTTATTAGCATAGCATTCCGGCTGGTCTGCATTCGCCGGAATTTTTTATAGGCAGCCATCTAAACCTGGCATGATATGAGCGAAGAAATTGCAAAAGTCTATGAGCCTAAGACGATAGAGCAGCAAACGAGCGAAATTTGGTCTTCCGGCAGGTATTTTCACGCTGAGCCATCATCAGAAACTCAAAACTCAAAACCATGCCCTGAGCGCAGTCGAAGGGTCAAAACTAAAAACTATTGTATCGTGATTCCGCCGCCCAACGTAACAGCGCCGCTGCATCTCGGCCACGCCCTGAACAACACATTGCAGGACATCTTGATCAGGTTCCGCCGAATGCAGCAATACAACACGCTGTGGATGCCCGGCACCGACCACGCCGGCATCGCTACCCAAACCGTTGTCGAGAAGCGGATACTTGCTGAAGAAGGCAAACGCCGAACCGACCTCGGCCGGCAGGAGTTTGTCGCCCGTGTCCAGGCCTGGAAGGACGAATACGAGACCAGAATTATCGAGCAATTGAAGGCGATGGGCTGTTCCTGCGACTGGGAGCGAACCCGCTTTACGATGGACCGGGTATGCGCAAAAGCGGTACGCGCCGCCTTCTTCAAGCTCTTCAAGGATGGCTTGATATATCGCGGCAAACGACTGGTCAATTGGGACCCCGCTACGCAGACGGTATTGGCAGATGACGAGGTCGAACACGAGACGGTGCAGGGACATTTCTGGTATTTGAAGTATCCGCTTGTAGAGCCGGTTGAGATAGAAGGAAAACAGACTGTGTATGTCACTGTTGCTACGACCCGGCCGGAGACAATGCTTGGCGATACAGCGGTTGCGATGAATCCAGCAGACCCACGGGCAAAGTTACTCGTTGGCAAAAAAGTCCTGCTTCCCATCGTGGGCCGCATTATCCCTATCATTTCAGATGAGCACGTTGTCCTGCCCGATCCCAGCAGCGACGACGAGAAAGCGAGATTTTCGACCGGCTTCTTGAAGGTTACGCCCGCTCACGATCCGGATGACTGGGAGATCGGCCAGAGACATAACCTGCCTGTCATCAACGTGCTGGCGCCGGATGGTTCGATCAGCGACAAACACGGCTGGTCGGATGCCGATTCGCCTGAAGCCCAAGCCCTGCTCGGTATGGACCGCTTCGAGGCACGCGAGGCAATCGTCGAGTGGTTCCGGCAGGAGAATCTATTGGAAGATGTCCGCGATTACACCCACGAAGTCGGTCATAGTTACCGCAGTCACGTTCCGATCGAACCGTATCTTTCCGACCAGTGGTACATCGCCGTAAAGAAGCCCATCGACCACTTGGCTGGAAAGTTCGGGCAAGGTTTTATTGAAGGCACGGATGTGCCGGTGAATTCCTTAGCTGGTCTGGCGTTAAAGCCTTTGCTTGACGGTCGGCTACGGTTTATCCCGCAGCGTTATGCCCAGACCTATCAGAACTGGCTGGAAAACCTCCGCGATTGGCCAATAAGCAGACAGCTATGGTGGGGACACAGAATCCCGATCTGGTACTGCCAGAAATGTGGCCAATTCAATTCCGGTCTGGCAGATCCAGAAAACTGTGAGAAGTGCGGCTCTGCCGATCTCGCCCAGGACACCGATGTCCTCGACACCTGGTTTTCCTCAGCGCTTTGGCCTTTTAGCACGATGGGTTGGCCGGATGATACGCCTGAACTGAGGGCTTTTTATCCGGGCGACGTTTTGTGCACAGCGCGAGAGATTATCACACTGTGGGTGTCGCGCATGGTGATGATGGGCCAGTACTGTGTGGGCGATATTCCATTTACCGACGTCTACATTCACGCGATGATACAGGATGGCGAAGGGCGAAAGATGTCCAAGAGCCTGGGCAACGGAATCGACCCGCTGGTAGCCATTAACAGTCACGGCGCCGACGCGATGCGGTTCACGCTGGCCAGTATGGCCACGGATACGCAGGATATTCGGATGCCGGTGGTCTCGATGACGCTGCCCGATGGACGACAGGCAAATACGTCGCCGAAGTTCGATGTTGGGCGAAACTTCTGCAACAAACTCTGGAACGCCTCGCGTTTTGCCTTGATGAATCTTCAGGGTGTCGACCCCGCAAGATTCGACGCCGACAAGATGGACATCACCGACAGATGGATTCTCTCCCGCCTTGCCCGTACTATCTCTGAGGTCACGGAGGCGCTGGGCCAGTACAAATATAGCGAGCCTTTAGCGCAGCTTTACAGATTCTTCTGGAACGAATTCTGCGATTGGTATCTTGAGTGGGTTAAGCCGAGAATGCAAGATGGGCAGCAGAAACCAATCGCCCAGAATGTGTTGGCTTTTGTGCTGGACCAGACGTTGCGGCTTCTGCACCCGTTTATCCCATTTATAACCGAGGGCATATTCCAGAAGCTAAATGAAATCGCGCCCGTCAGGCAGCTACACGGCATATCGCAGGCAAGGCACTCGGCAGCTTTGGTAATGGCCGAATGGCCCAGAGCGATTGATTCTCTTATCGATCCGGACGCAGAAGAACAGATTTCCATTACCCAGAGGCCGATTCGGGCGGTAAGAGATGTTAAGAGTAAGTATAACGTCCCTACCGCGACAGTGCCAACAACTTCGGTGAACACCAATGTACAAGTTGCAGCGATACTAAATGATAACTCCGAACTAATTCGCCAAATGACAGGTACCAGAGTATTTATGGCAGGTCCGAGCGTAAAAAAGCCAAAGAATGCCGCTACTACAATAGTGGATGACATGAAAATTTATGTCGGGGTCGTGACGGACCCGAAGCTGAACGAGCCAAACTGGAAAAACAAAAGCACCAAATACTAAATGCGAAAACGGCACTTGAGGCCAAGCTCAGTAACAAGGATTTTGTTACTAAGGCCAAACCCGAAGTGGTAGCCCAAGCCAGAGGAAAACTCGCCCAGCTTCAAGAACAGTTGGAGACTGTCCGGAAGCACCTTTTTGAGTTGGACGGCTGACATACGAAGGATGGACCAAGATGGATGTAGAAGTTGAACTGTCGCGCATAATTATTAACGAGGCATCGGACCAACAAATAATTGTTTTGAAGGAGCTGCAAGGTGAACGCGGCTTCCCCATTGTCATTGGCATAGTTGAGATTTTCGCCATTGACCGCCGGCTAAAGGGCATCAAGCCGCCCCGGCCTATGACACACGATCTGCTGGATAGTGTCATCGAGAACCTCGGCGCCAGGATAGATAAGATAGTCATAAATGACCTGCGCAATCATACCTTCTATGCCCAGATACATCTGACTTTAGACGGACGAACGGTCACGATTGACTCCCGCCCTTCCGACGCCATTGCCCTGGGAGCAGGGTCAAACATTCCTATTTATGTTGCCGAGCATGTGCTCGAACAGACCTCGCAGTAGAAATGAGGGCGTAAAGACTGTCAAGCCCGCTTGGTGACGCGAAGACTCGATATAAGCAGCAACCCGACGGCGATGCAGAGCATAGAGTCTGCCACATTGAAGGCAGGCCAATGATAGTGGCGGTAATACACATCAATAAAGTCGCGCACGCAACCGTGGTTGAAGACCCTATCCCAGAGATTGCCGCAAACACCGGCAGCGAAAAGCGCCAGAGCAACGTGAACCAACCTGTGCTGACCCCCACTGAGCAAGAAGACCACAGAGATTACTGCCACCGCAATGACAGAAACTGCCGCTAACAAATATGGCCTGCCCGAGAATATGCCAAAAGCGCCGCCGTCGTTCAATGCTATGACCAGTCGCAAAAAACCGTCTATTATGGAAACGCTATTGCCGGGCTTATGCGCCAGCCAACTGAACACGATGCTCTTAGTCCACAAATCCAGCGCCAGACCCGCTGCCAGCAACGGCCAGAAAGTCAGTTGTGCCGTCAAATCCGGTAGTGCAAGAGACCGGCATCGCAAAAAAGCCCAACCCGAACTTGGCCGGACGTTGCCATTTTGTCCTTTGGATTCCACCACGCGCAAATAAGTCCAGATTATTCCACTGCCCTATCTTGCTCGGCGGCAATTATAGTCCGGCAACCATTGTTGTCAAAAACTTTTAGCGGCAGAGAGATTCTCCAGCCGTACCAGTGTCTTCTAAATGTTTGACACGCTTAATGCGGCCTCGTATCATATTGATCCAAATCGACCGGAATCTAAAGGTCCGATAAGACTTCGTACCGTCCGTATTGTTCTTACTGGAAAGGGCTTTTCTTCGATGGCAGAACAGAAAATAGACTTGAAAACCAGACCGCTTGTACTGATTATCCGTGATGGCTGGGGTTACAACCCCAACAGGGATGAAGATAAATATAACGCCATCAGGTGTGCCCACACGCCCGTGGACGATATGCTGATGGCTGAGTATCCGAACTGCCTTATCCACACCAGCGGCGAAGATGTGGGGCTGCCCGAAGGAACAATGGGCAATAGCGAAGTCGGACATCAAAATATCGGAGCCGGCCGAATCGTGCCCCAGGAATCCGTCAGAATAAGCAAAACCATTCGAGATGGCTCATTTTTCCAGAATACGGAGTTCGACAATCTCATCCAGTTTGTCAAAGCCAGCCACAGCAGAATGCACATCATAGGCTTGTGTAGTGACATCGGCGTACACTCCCTGTTGGACCATTTATATGGTCTGCTGGAGCTTGCAAAAAGAAACGATGTAAAAGACGTTTTCATCCACGGTTTCACGGACGGGCGAGATTCACCGCCCAACAGCGGAGCAGGATACGTAGCCGACATTGAGAAAAAGGCACAAGAAATTGGCGTAGGCAAGATCGCAACGGTTATGGGCAGGTTTTATGCTATGGACCGTGACAGCCGATGGGACCGCGTGCAAAAAGCGTACGAATGTATGCGGCTTGGCAAGGGCATCAAGGCAAATAGCGCAGCCGAGGCCGTTGCCAAAAGCTACGAAAAAGGTGTCACTGATGAATTTATTGAGCCAACGTGTATCGTCAATAGCGAAAATGAACCTTTGGCCACCATAGCCCACGGCGACGGCGTGGTGTTTTTCAACTTTCGCGGCGATAGGCCGCGCGAAATCACGCGAGCATTTGTCGAGCCGGACTTCAAAGAATTTCCCAGAACAACCAAGCCCGATATACATTTTGTCTGTATGACCGAGTACGATGCAACGATCCCTGCACCGGTCGCATTTCCCAAACCGGCGAAAATGAAAAATATCTTAGGGGCATACTGGAGCAGCCTGGGGCTGAAACAATTCCGCTGCGCTGAAACGGAAAAATACGCCCATGTCACCTTCTTCTTCAACGATTACACTGAAAAGCCTTTCCGGGGCGAAGACAGGCAGATTGTGCCTTCGCCGCGAGTCAGGACCTACGACCTGAAGCCCGAAATGAGTGCTTACGAGGTTACCGACGTTGTCCTGAATAGACTCGATTCAAACAAATACGATGTGGTTGTGGTCAACTTCGCCAATCCCGATATGGTCGGCCACACGGGCGTGCTATCAGCGGCGATAAAGGCAGCAGAAGCTATCGATCAGTGTGTGGGCAAAATCCTCGATAAAGTCAAGAGTCTTGGCGGGGCGGCAATTGTCACCGCCGACCACGGCAACTTCGAGAGAATGTGGGATACGCCAAAGAATCAGCCGCACACTGCCCATACGCTTTTTGACGTGCCGCTGATTGTATTTGACGAGCGGTACAAAAACAGCAAGCTGCGTAAAGGAGGCAGATTAGCCGACATCGGGCCGACACTGCTGCAGATGATGGGCCTGCCGCAACCTGAAGAAATGACGGGAGAAAGTCTGCTGCTGCACTGACAATGTAAAAAGAATTCCCATTTATCTCTTGGTTAGCCCTGCCATCACTATGGCAGGGTCTTGTTTCCAACCCTGCGACGTGGTCGCAGGGCTAACCATTATTATGACTTCGCACATATCTGACTTTGTTTTCAAGTTCTATATCTGCGAAACAGAATCTCTTATCAAATCCCTTTGACCAGATTTTGCCATGTGTCCCGATTTGTCGAAGTGCTGAAGTTGCTGAATATTTATATCGATGAACAGCCTGTTCGATCGATTCTTCGGAAACTCCAGCGACTATATGCACATGGTTTGAGCAGACCGCTATCGCAAATATTTTGTGATTTATTCTCTGGGCTTCTTCTATAATTGAATTTTGGACAATTTGCTTTTGTTCTGGATTAAGTTTGACCGTCGGAGATTTTTGCTGCCTTTGATTTGCCGATCTTAGTTTATCGTTTTGCGCAAAGGTTTTGCCATCTTCTACATATCCTCTTTCATCGCCCTGCAGCCAGGTTCCGTACGTAGTCCAGGTAACCATGTAACCAATTATTCTTTTCATCATTTTCTGATAGTATCCGTATTTTATGTCGCCTGCAAAGATTTTCAATTTCGGTTAGCCCCGCCATCACATGGCGGGGTTATAATTCCTGGAATTTCCATAAGAAGCGAATAGAATAAGACGGATATGGGGCAGATAGAATTTCTTGACCAGAATATGGTGAATATGATTGCCGCAGGCGAGGTAATCGAACGCCCGGCCAGCGTGGTCAAGGAATTGATGGAAAACAGCATCGACGCCGGAGCGACAAAAATAATTGTGTCCATAGAAGATGGCGGGCGAAAACTCATATCGGTCAGCGACAACGGCTGTGGGATGGATGCAGAAGACCTGGCTAAGGCATTTGAGCCCCACACCACAAGCAAAGTCAGAACCACCGAAGACCTGCGGGCTATCTCGACCCTCGGCTTTAGAGGCGAGGCATTGGCAAGCATTGCATCGGTCGCACAAATTAAAGCAGTAAGCCGAACAAAGGATTCAGCCGGAGCAAATTGTGTTGAGATTGACTGCGGCAACAAGGGCAACGTCAGTCCCTGCAGCGCAGACTTCGGCACGACCATCCAGGTCAGAGACCTCTTTTACAAATTACCTGCCAGGCGCAAGTTCCTGCGAACCGCCAATACCGAAATGGGCCACATTGTCGAGCAATTCACCCGTATCGGCTTGGCAAACAATAAGCTGGACCTGATGCTGACACACAATGGCAGAGAGCTTTATCGCCTGTCGGGCAGCGAAAGTCTGCGTCAGCGAATAGCTGAGCTATTTTCATCGGAGATTTCCGAGAATCTGGTTGAAGCCGAAAGCGACGAAAAGCAGATGCACATCTTCGCCCTATTGGGCACGCCCGGCGCTTCAAGAACAAGCAACGTATTCCAATATCTGTTTCTAAATGGCCGATTCATCCGCGACAAATTCATCTCGCACGCGATCAAAGAAGCGTACCGCGGCAGCTTAGAGCCGGATAGATTCCCTGTCATCTTCTTATTCATTCAATTGCCTTACGAAGACTATGACGTGAATGTGCATCCTACCAAGATTGAGGTGCGATTTTATAATGCCAATCTCATCCATTCTCAGATACTGGGGTGTCTGCGGGAGAAGCTCTTAGGCACAGACCTTCAGACGGCGGCAAGATTGCCGGCAACAACCGGGCAATCTGCGGGCGTCCGCGAGGGCACCGCCAGAAGCCAAAAGATTGCTGACGCGATGGCAGAATTCTTCAAGAAACACAAGCCCATCAAGGAACAGCAGATAGCGTACAGCGTAGAGCGGATGGAAAATCTAAACGATAAACGCTCTACCCCGGACTCTAAATTCATGCAGATACACGACAGCTTCATTATCGAGCAGACAGATGATGGATTTGTCGTTGTTGACCAGCATGCACTGCATGAGCGGATACTTTATGAAGACCTGTCCAGGCGAATATCTGCCGGCAAACTCGAGTCTCAGCGATTGCTAATACCGGAAAGCTATGAGATAACTGATACCCAAGCGGATGCGCTGCGAACCAACGCCAACCTCATCGAACTATTGGGAATAGAACTTGTGCCCTTTGGTCCCAAGACTATGGCCATTCAGGCGTTTCCCACCCTGCTGGCACGGGCGGCACCTGTGGACTTTGTCCAGGATTTGACAGACCTGCTAACCGATAAGGCCGGCGAGCTTGACCCGGAAAGACTGCTCGATGAAGTTCTAAACATGGCTGCGTGCAAGGCAGCGATCAAGGCAGGGCAAAAGCTGAGCAACGGCGAAATAGTACAATTGCTCGCGGATAGGCAGCGCACGGAATGTGCCGGTCGGTGCCCCCACGGCAGACCCACCACAATAAAATTCTCGATAAGCGAACTGGAAAAGCAGTTTAAGAGGACCTAAATGAATAAGTTGTGGTGGCTATTGCTGACAATCCTATGCCTGGCAGGCGCTGGATTTCTTATACTCAAAATTTTTCCAGATCAACGCCCAAACGCTGCTCCTCCAGCAACTGCCGTTAACAGGATCGTTTCGCTTGCGCCAAACCTTACTGAAATTCTCTTTGCGCTGGGCCTGGGAGAAAAAGTCGTCGCCGTTTCCAGCGACAGCGATTATCCGCCCGAGGCAGCCAACAAGAATAAGGTGGGGACATTCTGGCAGCCTAATACCGAAGCCATCATAGCATCCAAGCCCGATTTAGTAATTACAGAGTGCTTCGAGCAGCAAAAATCAGTTGCGGTGACCCTGCACCGTCTGGGCTACCGGGTTTTGCCCTTGAAAATCGAAAGCATTGAAGCGATGCTTGTTGCGATCCTATATATTGGCGATGCCACAGGTACACAAAACCGTGCCGGCCAACTGGTTGAAGACATTACCAATCGGCTGGACAATCTGCGATTGAAACTTGCTCCGGCAAACAAAGTCAAAGTACTGTGGGTAGTACAGACTGAGCCCCTACGCGTGGCAGGCAGAAACACGTTCTTAAACCAGTTATTAGAGTTGGTCGGTGGAGAAAATGCTATCGGGCCTACTATTCAACAATATCCGCCTCTAAGTACTGAAGAACTTCTGGCCTGCAATGCTGAAGTCATAATCCAAACTTCGATGGGGAAAACCGACATCGGCCGGCAGCAACAGCAGGCAGAAATTTTTTGGGGCAAATGGGCAAGTTTACCGGCCGTCAAAGACAATAAAATTTACGTTGTCGATTCGGACACTGTGCTCAGATTAGGACCAAGATTACCGCAGGGCGTAGAAATGGTCGGCCACTGTTTACACCCGGATAAATCTATAAAAAGCAACGAAACCGCACAACAAATCAGGTAGATTATATGAAGGAAAAAGTGATATTGTCCTGGAGTGGAGGAAAAGACAGCGCATTGGCCCTTTATGAACTTCAGAAAACCAAAAGGTATGAAATTGTGTCCCTCCTGACAACAATAACCCAAGATTATGACAGAATCAGCATGCACGGTGTAAGGACTATTCTGCTCGAAATGCAGGCAGAATCTCTGGGATTACCTCTCGAAAAAGTGTTCATTACAAAGGACACGACCAATGAACAATATGAACGTAAAATGTGGGAAGCAATGGCAAAATATCTGGCCGCCGGTATATCCTCCGTCGCTTTCGGAGACATCTTCTTAGAAGACCTAAGAAAATATCGGGAAGATAATCTATCGAAGATAGGAATGAAAGGAATATTCCCTATTTGGAAAAGAAATACTGCTGAACTTGCTCACGAATTCATAGATTCGAGCTTCAAGGCGGTTATTACCTGCATTGACTCAAATCTTCTCGATAAAAAGTTTATTGGCAGGACCTTTGACGAACATTTTTTATCTGAACTTGCTTCTACCGTTGACCCTTGCGGTGAAAACGGAGAATTCCATTCATTTGTATATGATGGACCGATATTCCGACAAAGAATATTACATACAACAGGGGAAGTAGTTTTAAGAGAAAACCATTTTTACTATTGCGATTTGCTACCTCTCGGGAACAGCAAAAATTTCTCTATGCTGACTTAGCAGCTCAGGTAGTTTAATGGGTGAATTTTTAACAGCAAAAGAATTGGCAATTAAGATTTCCATCTGCCTGGCGGCGCTGGTAGTAGTGATGGGCTTGTGTACTCTGGTCGGTTCGCAGAAAGTCTCGCTGGAGAAGGTTTTGGCCGGTCCCGGCAGGTCGCCAGGCGAGAACATCGACTATGAAATCCTGGTCGGCATCAGACTGCCGCGAGTGGTTCTGGCTGCTTTGGTGGGAGCAGCTTTAGCCTGTTCGGGAGTGGTGCTGCAGGCAATTCTGCGGAATCCACTGGCGGACCCTTATATCCTTGGAATATCGAGCGGCGCAGGATTGGGGGCGGTTGCCGCGGTTTTATCCGGCGCAACCTGGAGCTTCTGGGGCGGGTCACCCATAGCAGCTTTCGCATTCGCGGGAGCGATTATCACCGTCTGGCTCGTCTGGCTCATCGGGCGTGCTACCGGAAAGTCTCAAATAACAAATCTGCTGCTGGCCGGCGTGGTAATAAATGCCTTCTTATCAGCAGTTATTATGTTTCTTACATCCATAGCCAGAAGTGACCAGGTACATTCGACCATATTTTGGCTGATGGGCAATATCACCGAAAAGGATCCCTCCGCACTGAGCGTTAGCGCAGCCTGTATCCTGGCAGGCACCGTTGGCCTATTTGGCATTTCTCACCGGCTGAATATCTTAACCTCGGAGAACAGGAGGCAAAGAGCCTCGGCGTGGATACGGCAAAAACCCAAATAGTTGCCTTTGCCCTTGCAGCCTTTATAACTGCCATCGCTGTAAGCCTCAGCGGCCTAGTCGGTTTTGTGGGTCTGGTCGTTCCTCACGGAGTCCGCCTGGTGTGCGGACCTGACCACCGGCAACTGCTGCCCATCAGCGCGATAATCGGCGGTGCATTTCTTGTTGCCGCGGACACGCTTCGCGAATAATTGTTGCCCCTGCCCAATTGCCTGTTGGCGTGATTACGGCCATCGCCGGCGGGCCGTTCTTCCTGGTTTTACTGGCCAGACATAGTAGAAAAATCAGTTGGTTAAAATGAGCAGCATCATAGAAGTCAAAAATGTTAGTTTCGGCTATTTCCCCCAGTGCCGTATTTTACAGGATGTCAGCTTTGATGTGAAAGCGGGAACATTTCTATCTATAGCAGGGCCAAACGGGGCAGGCAAAACCACCTTACTAAACCTGCTTTGCGGATTGCTCAGGCCGCAGGCCGGCTCTATAATGATAGACGCAGCCCGCATACAATCGTATTCACCAAGAAGACTTGCGCAAAAAATTGCCGTTGTGCGCCAGGAATTTGTGCCCGTTTTTGACTTTACGGTCGCAGAGGTCGTTTCGATGGCAAGGACGCCATATTTGGGCACATTTGGATTTGATGGGAAAACAGATAGAGAAGCGGTCAGCCAAGGTCTTGAGGCGACCGACACAGCCCAGTTTGCCATGCGACCAATGAAAAACCTCAGTGGAGGCGAGCGCCAACGAGTTTTTATCGCCAGGGCCCTTGCCCAGAATACTCCCATTATGCTTTTGGACGAGCCAACCAGCTTTCTTGACCTAAAACATCAAGTCCACATTTATGATCTGCTCAAAGCCGCTCAGCTCGAAAAAGGCAAAACAATCGTAGCTATAACGCATGATATCAACCTGGCAGCCCAATACTGCGACGAAATCCTGCTTCTAACAGGCAGAAGGCCTGCCATGCAACGCCCAGAAAACGGTACCGAAAACGCCCGCAGCTACTTCATCGGCAAAGCCAAAGACATTTTCTCGCCGGCACAAATTGAGGATGTCTTCGGCGTTAGGGTCTTTGCCGGCAAGGTCGGGAACGAAAATTTTTTCATTCCCCTGGGCAGATTTGCAAAAGATAGTGGGCAAGCCAGCAGCTCCTAAGGCCGTTATTATCGGTACTAACCGCGCAAGCCTGCCTACGTAAGCACTTTTTCTTCAAAGGCTTACGATTGTGACTAACCTATCCTGGTTAAACGCCGACACTTATTCTAACATATAGGAAATTTGGATAAGACAGCCTCTGTACAAGAAATCTCGCAGTATGTATAATATGGATTTGTGTTGAATTGCCAGCGGTTGTCTGGCGATGAGAAAGGCGTATCGGAAGTGGCCGAGAAACAGAAAAAAGCTACTGGTAAGAACAGTCAGGCTAAGCCAAAGAAAAGTCATCTGAGCACGGCTGACATTAGGCAATTCAAGGAAATGCTGCTGGAAAAACGCGGAGAGATTCTGCGAAATGTCAGCGAGATAGAAGAAGAAACTCTCAGGAAGTCTCGGCTGGACGCCAGCGGTGACTTATCCAGTATGCCTATCCACATGGCTGACCTGGGAAGTGACAATTACGAGCAGGAGTTCGTGCTGGGCTTGGTGGATAGTGAGAGGAGACTATTGCGGGAGATCGACGATGCGCTGCAGTGCATAACCGACGGAACGTACGGCATTTGCGAAGGCACGGGCAAACCAATACCCAAGGCTCGACTTAAGGCGCAGCCCTGGGCACGACATTGTGTCGACTATACCCGAATGTTGGAAAAAGGCGCAGCAAGCGAGCAGGAATGAGCGGCACCAAACCTGCAACAGCGTGGCAGCAAAGCTAAGCCAACAAAGCCATCTTTCGAGAGTCGCACTCGGCAGAAGAAAACACCCCCTGATTTAACACATAGGACGATAGACCAGTATCGTAGCATGATGCGCAGATGTCCAGTCTGTCACAAGACCATTAGAGCGTCGCACCAAAAACAGCCAGAGGGAGCAGAATTCTTTCCCTTCTGCTCCCGGCGATGCAAACTCGTTGACCTAGGCGCCTGGCTGGACGGTGAATACAAGATAATCTGCCCGCCCCAGTCACAGCAGATGGGCGAGCCACCGGCTATTCGTCCGGACCGCCCTCCGGGCAGACAATAAGTGCAGGAATCGGCAAACAAAATGTGGCAAAATTTGTTGAAACCTGCCGTAAATAAGCTATATATGTTTACACCCGTTTCTTGCAGAGACAATAGTAACTGTAACCCTTTTGAAAGGAAGCAAAATGGCCGGTGAAAAACAAAAAGAAACGTCGCAGTTACTCGACAATCTTCTCTTTCCGAAAATATTCCAGACTTTCCGCATGGCCATTCAGCCAAGCAAGCTGATAATTGCTCTTATGGCTGTGGCCGCTCTGTGCATAACTGGCTGGATCATGGACTACGTAGTCATCGCCACATCAGATGCACAATCCGAAGCGGGCGTATTCTCCACCCTGTGGCACTGCCTTACCACGCGATTTCACGGCGCAGTTTACTCATTGCTGTGGCTTGACATCACAGGCGTGACCACCAACATCGCTGAGTTCTTCGAGGCAATTGGCCAGACCGCAATAGAGAATTATGTCTATAGTATCATCTTTATTGTGATCACACTTGTCGTGGCTTCGATTGCCGGCGGAGCCATCTGCCGAATCGCCGCCCTGCAATTTGCGCGGGGCGAAAAACCGGGGCTGGGCGAGGCCTTGAACTTCAGCACAAAAAGGTTCGTCAGTCTCTTGGCCGCTCCTTTGACGCCCTTTGGCATCATCGTTTTCATAGGCCTATTCATCTTTGTCTTGGGCCTAATAGGCAACATCCCATGGGTTGGCCAACTGCTGGTGGGCATTTGTATGCCGCTGACGTTGCTCGCGGGCGGGCTGATAGCGGTGGTCCTAATAGGAGGGGTAGCCGGGTTCAACCTGATGTTCCCTGCGGTCGGATATGATGACGCGGACTGCTTTGACGCCATCAGTCGTGCTTTTAGCTACATATACGCAAAGCCGTGGCGAATGGGCTTTTACACCGCTCTGGCTGCGATCTACGGGGCAGTTTGTTATGTGTTTGTAAGGTTCTTTGCATTCCTGCTGCTGTGGGTCTCTCACCGGACTCTGCAACTGGGCATTCTGGGCGACAAGAGCAAGCTTGAGGCTATTTGGCCGCAACCAAGCTTCGCTAACCTTTTGACGTGCTCAGCGTCCGAGGCCAGTAAATGGTTGGAGTCGGTCGCGGCTGTCCTGGTACACATATTCGTGCTGGTCACGGTCGGATTAGTTATCTCTTTTTTAGTGAGCTTCTATTTTTCAGCCAATACTGTGATTTACGTGCTGATGCGTAACAAAGTTGACAATACCGCACTGGATGATGTCTATACCTATCCAGAGGATACTAAAACCGAGCCGAACACACCTGAATCCAAGCCGGAGGAATCTAAGAAGCAGCCGGATTCAGAAGAACAGCCCGATTCGTCATCGCCGGTTGAGGAATAATAAGAGTTTTGCAAAATGGAGATTAGGCACATATCATTTAAGGAAATCCGTTTCTTGATTTCCTTAAATAATCGAGCTAAGTAATTATCTATCAAGTAGTTAATGTTTGAAAAGGAAAAATAGGACAACAAATTTTCCCTTTCCAAAGTGTGCCTAATCTCAATTTCGCAAAAGTTCAGTAATAAAACAAGTGGTGTTTAATTAGTGCAAATTGTATCAGGAGGGAGTAGGTTTAAGAATTCAGAATGTAGAAATTTCTCAATTCTTCATTCTAAATTCTCAATTACCCACAAAGTGGGCAGAGCTATGACGTCTGGGAAGATATGTCCGAGTCGGCAAACAATACGGAGCAGAAAGGCAAAGATCAAAGCCTGTCACAACTACCTGTTTCTTCCCCTACTCTACTACTGAGATTTCGCAAGCCACTGATTATACTTGCCCACATAATCGCCTTTGCCGCCTCTTTAATGCTTTCCTTCCTGGTGCTAAATGATATGCAATTTCCAGGCGATTGGTTTGTACCGCTTTATCTTCCTTACTTATCGATCTTTATCGCCATCAAGCTGGTGATATTTGGACTTTTCAAGCAATATCGCGGCTGGTGGCGCTATGTCAGGAATCTCCGACCTTCTTGGGATTTTTCGAGCCTCCCTATTAAGCACTATAATTATCGTAGCCTTATTGTTTGCGATAGTACCGCATATCGGCTACCTCCGCGCAAAGCTGCCGGATATAAATTACTGGGATGTGGATGGTGTGGTTATGGCCGATATGTTCAGCACACTTCTACTGCTGGCCGGCCTTCGCATGGTGATTCGCCTATACCATGAGGAATTCCGCACGGTCCAAGGCAGCCGACTAAAGAGGTTTCTTATAGTCGGCGCGGGCAACGCAGGCGAGGTGCTTCTGCGAGAGATCCACCGTATGCCCGTAGCAGAATATGAGGTCATAGGCTTCATCGACGACGCCCCTATCAAACAAGGCATTGACATTCATGGCATCCCGGTGCTTGGCACTGTCGAGGAATTGCCGAAAATCTGTGCCGACCGCAATATCGAAGAAATTGCCATCGCCATGCCCTCAGCGACCCATCAGCAGCTAAGGCGAGTCATTCAGGTGTGCCAGGGCGCCAAAATTCGGTTCCGGACAGTACCTGCAATTACGGACATTGCCTCCGGCAAGTTCCGCGTCTCTCAGATCAGAGACGTTGATATCAATGATTTGCTCGGCAGAGAAGTCGTTCAGCTCGACCAGAACTCTATAGAAGCGTTTACTAAAGATAAAGTAATTCTGGTCACAGGGGCCGGCGGGTCGATCGGCTCGGAGATGTGCCGGCAGCTATGTAGATTCAGCCCGAAGTTACTGTTGCTCGTTGAGCAGGCTGAAAATCCGCTATTCTACATTGAGCGAGAATTACATAGGCAATTTCCCGCCGTCCGCCTTGAAGGCATCATTTGCGACATTACCGATAAGCCGCGAGTAGAGCGCATTTTCGAGAATTACAAACCAGAGGTCGTAATTCACGCCGCTGCCCACAAACACGTGCCGCTGATGGAGCTCAACCCTGGAGAGGCTATCAAGAACAACGTCGTGGGCACAAAGACGGTTGCGGATGCTGCTGATCGGTTCGGCACGGCAAATTTCGTGATGATTAGCACGGACAAAGCCGTCAACCCAACCAGCATCATGGGCTCATCCAAGCGAATCGCCGAGATGTATATCCAGGATTTAAGTAGAACCAGCCAGACGCATTTTGTCACCGTTCGGTTCGGCAATGTGCTCGGCTCCGAAGGCTCGGTTGTGCCCATCTTCAAAAAGCAAATCGCCGAAGGCGGCCCGGTAACCGTGACAGACCCACAGATGAAGCGGTACTTTATGACCATACCCGAAGCGAGCCAGCTCGTGCTGCAGGCGGCAACGATGGGAAAGGGAGGCGAAATCTTTGTGCTGGATATGGGTGAGCCGGTAAAAATCGTTGACCTAGCCAAAGAGCTTATTACCCTCAGCGGTTTTAGGCCCGGTGAAGACATTGAGATAACTTTCACCAATCCCCGTCCCGGCGAGAAGCTGTTTGAAGAACTATCAATAGAAGGCGAGAATATGCAGCGCACCAGGCATTCCAAAATCAGGATATGGCAAAACATCCCTATCGACCGAGATAGGCTCCGCGCCGGGATAGACGAGCTGCTGGCAATCGCCCAAGAACAAAACCACAGCGAAATAGTCCAGAAAATCAAAGAGCTTGTTCCCGAATACATCGGCAGCAACGCGGCAGAAAGGTGCAAAACGCAGTAAGCGTAAGAGGCCTACGCAGGATAGTTAAATACAGATGCAAAATAAAAGCCGCTTCCCTGAGAAAGCGGCTTTTTCTTCATAGGTGACCGCTACGTTTTTCAGCTTTCAAATTCCTGACCATCATCCGCGTTTTCTCTCGGATGCGATTTCTGGTAGACCTCTTTGAGCCTGGATGTAGTAAGGTGCGTGTAAATCTGCGTTGTGGACAGCGACTGATGGCCGAGCAGCTCCTGCACACTTCTCAAATCAGCACCGTTATTCAACATGTGCGTGGCAAAGCTGTGGCGTAGAGTGTGCGGGCTAATTGCAGGGTCGAGCCCGGCTATCTTGAGATACTTATCCATCTTGCGGCGGACACTGCGAGTGCTGAGCCGCTTGCCGTGCTTATTCACAAATAGAACCTTGGTGTCAAAATTGTTGTTATTTTGTGCCCGTTTATTCCTGAATTCGATGTAGTGCTGAATGATCTGCAAGGCCGACGTGCTAATCGGCGCAATCCTCTCTTTTTTGCCCTTGCCGCGGATATGTACGGCTTCGCCCAAGAAGTCGATGTCGTCCATATTCAGCGCCACCACTTCGCTGACGCGCATGCCCGTGCTGTAGAGCGTCTCCAGAATGGCTCTATCCCTTGCCCCCAGCCAGTTATCCATTGGCGGCGTCTCCAGCAGTCTCTTTATCTCATCGTACTCCATAAACCTCGGCAGTCGCTTATCCTGCTTGGGCGTCCTGACCGCCGAGACCGGATTGGAGCTGAGCCGATTCGTTTTGACCAGGAACTTATAGAAGCTTCTCAGAGTGGCAAGCTTGCGGGCTACGGTCGCTTTGGAGTATTGCCTATCATTTAGAAAAGCCAGATAACCCCTGACCGTGTTGACGTCTACCGCGAAAAGTAACTGATCGATGTCCGACTCGGTCTGGGTCGCAACTGCGGTAGCTGAGCCGTCGTGGCGGTCAGACAGAGAAATCGGCTCGGCAGGACCGACGCCGCGGTGCGAGCCATCAGCTAAGAAGCCGCTAAACTGGCTCAAATCAGCACCGTAACACTTGGCTGTATGCTCAGAAAACCGTTTCTCGAACCTCAAAGTAGTTCAGAAACTCTTGGACAATTACGCTATCTATTTCCATAGTCTACCTACCTATCAATTTTGAAACTACGATCCGTATTCTTTGTCACACCTGGTTCACTCGAACCTGCGAACCTACATCCTGGCGTAAGAGCTCGTCCGCCTGGCTTAGAAGTGTCTGCGTCACTTTGAAGCTCAATACCGCTGCATCAAACCAGTCGAATCTCGTCCGCTTATCCTTGGCTTGCTCAATTAGAGCATCCAGAAGTTCGTTCTCATGCCCCTGTTCGTAACGAAATATGAACTTTTCTCCAGCCTTGTTGAGAACGAGTTGTCGGCTCTTTTTTCCCAATTGCATTTGTGGTTCAAACTCAAAAAAATTGGCTTTGCTACAACGCTTTTATCGGCCAATAAGCGTTTCGGCTTTACAAAATTGGGTGTGAATATCGACAGATTGTCTGCAAACTGCGGATGAGGTTACAGCAGGGGTAAAGAGTCGTTGCTACTTCGCCTTGAAAAAGGTTGCTTGGTCTTTTTGTTCGGAACCTATGCGCCCCTGCCTTTGAAGGTGACCGATATGTTTCAGCGCGTCGTTCCGGTCTATGCCCAGGCCCGCGCATATATCGTCCAGCGAGCAGGGCCTTCGTTTCAGCATTGATAATACGCTTTCGGCTGTGCTGGGCAAGTGCTGATGGTGGCGGCCCGGCGAAAAATCAGCCACCACCTCACAGTTCTCGCCCAGGCCAGCGGCGATGGCGTCCAGCTTTTCAGTATCGACACTTCTTACGTTCGGCTCAGCGGCAGGACGCACGGCTGTATTGAGCTGTACCTTGTCCGGGCGAATAACTGCTATGGCAGCCTTGATCTTGGCAATCTGCTCAGCGTCGGTATTTAGCCCCTCGACAAGAAAAACCTCAAGCCAGAGCTGGCCGGCAAACTCCTGCCTGAATTTGCACAGCCCGGAAATCAGCTTTTCAATACTGATATCCTTGTGCGGACGGTTTACTTTTTGGAAATCCTGCTCATCACCCGCATCGAGAGAAGGCAACACAACATCGGCCTTGGCACAGTCGGCCCGGACATCCTGCCGGTACAGCAACGTGCCGTTGGTTATTATCGCTATGGGAATATCCGTAATCGCTCGTATGCCGTCTATCAAGTTCGCCTAAACTGGCATTGAGGGTCGGCTCGCCGGAGCCGCTAATGGTGACAAAATCCGCCCGGAGACCTTGTGCCAATCGCTCCTTCAGTTCTGCTAAGACAGCGTCAATGGCAACGAAATCTCTGCGCTCAACCGCTCTTTTGCGTGGTTCGGCCCAGTTGGCAATAAACACAATTTAATGTGCAGACTTTAAGCGGTACAATGTCAACGCCCAGACTCAGGCGCAGTCTGCGCGAAGGCACCGGCCCATACAAATACTTTGACTGCTGAGTTGTTTCTTTACCCACGTATAATTTCAAAAATCTCTTTGCACACCTTTAGCAGGCTTTCAAGCCAATCTATCGGCATAATACTGGCGGCGTCCGACTCGGCTTTATCCGGCTGAGTATGGACTTCAATAAAAAGCCCGTTCGCCCCGGCGGCGACTGCCGCCTTTGCCAGTATTGGGGCCATTTCACGTCGGCCTGCGCTGGCATAACCCAAGCCGCCAGGCTGCTGCGTGCTGTGCGTGGCGTCAAAAACCACAGGATAGCCCAGATTCTTCATAACTTCGATTGCCGTCATATCGTTGACCAGCCGGTTATAGCCAAAGAAGGTGCCCCGCTCGGTAAGTATAATTTTTTCGTTATCGCAGGCACGAATCTTTTCCACTACGTTCTTCATCTCCTCGGGCGAAAGAAACTGGCCTTTTTTCACGTTGACAGGCTTGCCCGTTCGGGCACAAGCACAGAGAAGGTCGGTCTGCCTGCACAAAAAAGCCGGCACTTGCAGACAATCAACAACTTCCCCGGCAAGGCGAGCCTGAGCCGGCTCATGGACGTCGGTCATAACAGGCAGATTAGTCTTTTGGCGAACTGCTGCCAGAATCTCCAGACCTTTTTCCAGCCCGGGGCCGCGAAAACTGCGTAAGCCCGAGCGATTTGCCTTATCGAAACTGGCTTTGAAAATGACGCCTACGCCGGTCCTGCAGCCAATATCCGCAAGTCTGCGGGCAATATCCAGACAGCAGGCTTTACTCTCGATAACGCAGGGCCCAGCCATAACGAACAAAGGGGGCGTCTACAATCCTAGACTTTCCACATCGCCAATCTTGAAAATTATCCTTTATTCATAGCTTATCCCTAGTGCTCTGATGATCCTGGTTCTCATTCCTGCCGGTCTTGCGCCCTCCGGTACCATCACCCTTAACAGCTTGCGGTATGACCTTGATGTGCACGGGCAGCGGTGGACCAGGGTCGCCATCAACTTCAGTCTTTATATCCGCAAAGTCAGAAGTCACTGAGATACTTTTGCCCTGGCGATAAATCACATCGCCGCTGTAGGCGTGCTGTTTCAGAACCGTCATCGCCGAATGTTTCAGCAAATGAAGCCGACTACCACATTTATATACGCACACATCAAGCAGCCCATCGCTGAAATTGGCGTGATGCAATATCTGCAGGCCTACGGCATATCTTGCAATACGCAACTGAACCAGCGACGACATAACACGAC
>CAWFCJ010000049.1:0-48345 GCA_963814265.1 Sedimentisphaerales bacterium
AATAGATTCGTCTCCCGATTTCATACTACCGCGGCAATTTTATTCGCCTTGGGCGACGCAATACAATGCGCACCACGAACTACGAATACAAACCCTGCCCTGCCCCTGCCGCTAATTCCCGAGCCGCGAACCCGCCTTCGCCAGGGCCGAAGCTACGGCGGGCAAGCCACGTTTTTCAACAGCCCCGCTGACCATATTTCTTTTCTCAGGGAATATAAAGACAAGAGAATTTGTCTTTGCCCCCTAACCTTATGGCACACCTATACTCTGTAGTTCTTCTAGGAACCGAGCGACCCACGGAGACACTCTAAGTCACCATGGGGTATCCCATCTGGATCGAAGTGCATCACGTCATTACGAATATCGCGTACTCGACCCAATTCTTTACAGAATGTAACGCGATCAATGGGTAATCCTACTCTATTCCAGCGGTCTGAGTTTTCAAGAAGTCTGATATATTCGCCAAACGTCAGGTCATCCACCCCTGATACTTTCCTTTGGCTGTCAATAGGGTCCTTGACGATAGAGAACTCTTCTTGAGAGAGCTTTTGTCCGAGTATATTGCGGATGTGGTTCTCGACCTCTCCTAACAATAAAAATGGTTCGGTCAGTTGCTTGAATTGTAGACTCAAGTCACTTGCAGTAACAATCCCTGTAATTCGGTTCTCGCTGCTACGGATGAGAACATATTGATGCTGGACAATAATTGGAATGGCCTGGAATAAAGACGATTCAGCGCATATTCTTGATATGGATCCATGAATTCGCTGGCTTGGCTTCCATTTTTTTTCAAGGATAGACGCTGCGCCTATAGAGGTCCAACTTACGACTCCCTTAACATCGCGTTCGCTTATCATCACGGGCAACTGGGAAAAGTCATTGATAAGCATGATTGTCACAGCTTCTTGGAGTGTAGTGTTGGGAGCAACGAAAACGGGCTTCTTATTTGCAGCCTCTAGCCTACTGATTCGGTAGGTTGGATCATCATAGCCAGCACCTGAAGATAACACTGACGTTCCTGGAAGAGAAAGAGAAAGTGCCAATGCAGATGCTTGGAATTCAACCGTCTGAAGAGGTATCTCTTGTTCATGCGAAGATACAATCTCAGGTCTGAATTCAATAGGTGAGTCAAGTATATGCCGATTCAAAGTCAGGCTCAGTCCGCAGTTTCGCTTGTAATAGGTCCCTTCGAATTATATATACGGTCAAGAACTTCGACGCTGGGCCTCAAACCAAGAAAAAAACTCTCGGACTGTCGCGAAGGAACCGGCCTCCCCTCAGAAATTTCTTGTGCTATGCTTCTAAGACGTTCAGAAGGTACCATGTATACAACCATTCAATTTGGGTGAAGCAAACTAATCCATTTGTCGATTCCCCTATCTCAATAACGCTAAAAGTCTCCTGTGTCGAGTATTATGGTTTGAATTATCGGGAAAAGCAACAGAATTTTCGATCCTTCGACTACGCTCAGAGCCTGCCCTGAGCCTGTCGAAGGGACAAGTTTTCTATTGACTATCTGTTTTAAGCAGACGCAATGCCTTGACTGCCTCCATCGCCCACAACGGAAGTGATGAAATCACAATTACCAAAAACCAATCAAATACCCCTAACGGTTGGGTCTTAAATACCCTTTGCAAAAACGGAACATATACCACCATCATGTGCGGCAAAAACGATATTCCAGTTGCCAAAATCAGCTTCTTATTGGTCAATATCCCGATTTCGAATACGAGCGTGTCATATTGCGACAGTTAAAAGAATGGAATAACTGGCTGCAGGCAAGAACGATAAACGCAGCGGTTCGCGCACGTTCTATACCTTCTTTCTCCACAAACCAGACAAAACAAAAAGCAGCAAGACTACATACGGCAATAAATGCCCCTTGCCACAGCATCAAAAAAGCCCTTCCTTTGGTAATTACCTTCATCTGTTGGTCTCGGAGGCCGCTTCATTATATCAGGCTCAACCGGATCAACACCTAACGCCAGCGCAGGCAGTCCATCGGTCACCAGATTTACCCAGAGTATTTGAATCGGCAACAAAGGAGGCGGTAAACCAATCAAAGATGAGACAAACATAACCAGGATTTCCCCGGCATTGCAGGAAAGCAGATAATGAACAAACTTTCTTATATTGTCATATATTCCCCTTCCTTCTTCTATCGCCGCAACGATGGATACAAAATTATCATCGGTTATAACCATATCAGCCACCTCTTTAGTGACATCGGTGCCGGTTATTCCCATCGCCACGCCTATATCCGCCTCTTTTAAGAGCTGGTGCATCATTTACTCCATCACCGGTCATAGCGACAATTTCTTTTTGCCGTCGCAGGGCACGTACAATTCGCAGCTTATGCTCCGGCGAAACACGGGCATAAACAGAAATTCTTTGTGCATTTTTCTGTAGCTGCTCATCGCCAATTTTATCCAGCTCTTCACCAGTCATTGCCAATGAATTTTCTTTGAAAAAGCCTAACTGCTTAGCGATGGCAACAGCCGTGTTTTTGTGATCGCCCGTAATCATTACTGGTTTTGATTCCGGCATCTGTACATTCGCCCATAACATCCTTGACTTCTTGTCTGGGCGGGTCAGCTCATTGCGATTAAGCCAACAAAAGTTAGATCATTTTCGATCAGTGCTGCTTCAAATTTGTCAGGAATTTTATCCAGAGTTCGGTATCCAACGGCAAGCACTCTCATTCCGCCACAGGCTAATTCGTCATTGACGGAAAGGATTTTACTTCTATCCTGAGCATTCAGTAATCTATCAGCGCTTCCCTGCTCAATCCGTGTGCAATCATTTAAAAGCACATCAGGAGCACCTTTGACAAAAGCGGTGACTTTTTTCCGTTTTTCCGGATAATAGTCATCTTCTTTCTTTCGGAATCGAAGGGAATTTCCTGTACAAAGGAAAATTCCTCTTCAAGTGTGTTTTTCCATAAGTCCCAGCTTGGCTGCACAGGTTAGAATTGCCGCCTCCGTCGGGTCGCCGAATATTTTGTAGCTGCCAGTCTCTTCCAGCAATTGAGCTCCGTTGCACAAAACTCCGCAGAGCAGAGTTTTGCTCAAAACAGGATAATCGTTTTGATTAAAAGACTTTCCATTAAGTAAAAATTCTCCCTTTGGCTCATATCCAATGCCGGTCACTTCGAACAAAGTATCACCGGCGAAAACAGCTTGCACGGTCATCTCGTTTTTGGTCAGCGTCCCTGTCTTATCAGAGCATATAACAGTTGCACAGCCCAGAGTTTCAACCGATGGTAGTTTTCTTATAAGTGCGTTGCGTGCCACCATTCTTTTGACGCCCAGAGCCAGCGCGATTGTCACGACTGCCGGCAGACCTTCCGGTATTGCTGCAACAGCTAAGCTCACCGCTGTCAAGAAATACATCCATAATGTTTCCGCCGCGCAGCAGCCCAAGCAAAAACACCATCCCAACAAGAACGAAACACAGATACACAATCCATTTGCCGAACTGCTCCAGCTTTTTTTGCAAAGGGGTTGTCTCACGTTCGATTTCCTGAACCATGCCGGCGATTTTGCCCAGCTCGGTCTTCATGCCGGTCTCTGCCACGATTGCTTTTGCCTTGCCGGATGTGACAGATGTCCCCATATAGACCATATTAGCTCTATCAGCCAGTGGAGTATCTTTCTCAGCCAGCGAAGAGACCGTCTTGGCAACGGGCGTTGATTCGCCGGTCAGACTTGCCTCCTGCACAGTGAAATTGGAGGTCAGCCATCCAATTCGGCTATCGGCAGGCACACTGTCACCGGCCTCCAACTCAATAATGTCCCCCGGCACTAACTCGAAAGAATTAATGATACCTTTCTGCCCATTACGGATGACTTTGGAAGTCGGGCTGGACAAGTTTTTTAAAGCCGCAAGGGATTTTTCCGCCCGGTATTCCTGAATAAATCCGAGAACGGCATTCAAAATGACAATGGCGATTATCGCCAATGCATCAACCCACTCTCTGCAGAAAGCCTGAGACCAGAGCCGCTCCAATCAGTATCCAGATGATGAAATCTCGAAACTGGCTCAAAAAAATACTTAAGGGCGAAGTCCCTTCTTCTCCTCTAACTGGTTGGGACCATATTTGGCCAGCCGTGCCGCCGCCTCCGCTGCCGTTAGGCCGGAGGACAAGTTACCACTAAGAGAGGCAACCACCTGCTCAACGCTTTCCTGCCACCATCGTCTCATTTAGCTATCCCTTTCGTTTGCCGTCCCCAAATCGCAAGCTAATATACCGGCTGCCCCCAATAAAATAAACAGGCTTCCGTTTTGTCCAACGGTTTGTCCAAACAAGACCGGCGTTGCGTTGATTTTGGCAGGCCGGAATGATATACTCTGAGCCTTATCCGGCGACCGAGCATCGGCGATCCCGGATTCTTGATGCCCGATGCCACCGGCACGCTGCCTGTTTCCAATGCGGCAGGAACGGTTACCGCTGAGGAGTTGCATATGGCGATATTGGTCACACAGGCTATGCGCTTCAGCAAGGTTATGACTACCAAAGATTGGCTTGCGAATTTATGACGATGAACGAAAAAGTATTCCTTCAAATCTTCGGCCGGCTAAATGGTGCGGTGGAGTGCAGCTATTTCAAACTACCGGAACAAAATATTCATTCGAACAAGGGAGGTAACGATGAAACAATGGTATGAGTCATTATTTGAGAATTATGCGCAGAAATACGATCAAGGAATGTTTTGTCCAGGGAACTGCTGGGCGAATGTGATTTTATCGAGCAGGAGATAAATCGCGATAAATCCTTAAAGATCATCGATATCGGTTGCGGTACCGGCCGTCATGCGATTGAACTGACAAAAAGGGGATATAACGTGACCGGCGTTGACCTTTCCGAGCATCAGATTAAAAGGGCAAGGGAAAAGGCACAAAGAGGCAGGGGTGACCATCGACTTCCAAACACAAGATGCCCGCAATCTTCCGTTTGACGGTGAATTTGATCTGGCAATTATGCTATGCGAAGGCGGGTTTTCTCTTATGGAAACAGATGAGATGAACTTTGAGATCCTCAAGAACGCAACAAAAGCGCTTAAAAGTAAAGGCAAGCTCATTTTCACCACATTAAACGGATTGTTCCCGCTGTTTCATTCTGTCAATGAATTCTATAAGTCGGCGCAGAAAGAAGGCCAGTCCCAGTGTAAGGAGTGCTCCTTTGATCTGATGACTTTCCGTGATCATAACACCGCTGTTTTTGAGGACGATTCCGGCAATAAAAGGGAGCTTAAGTGTAACGAGCGTTATTACGTGCCCAGCGAGATAACGTGGCTTTTAAAGACGCTCGGGTATAAGAAGATCGACATCTTCGGCGCGAAGCTCGGGGCATTCTCAAGGAATGATAAGTTGACCACGGAAGATTTTGAAATGCTCGTTGTCGCGGAAAAATAGCGAATGTAACATCGAAATCTATGGGAACTCCTGATTCTAAACGGATTAATGTGACATCCAAACGTCCGACAAGTTTTTTTACAAACTTTTGGTTGTCAGATGAACAAGCTGGACTCAGCACTGGTGACTGCTGCGCTCAAAGAGGCGGGCTTTAGCCTAACCGATAGCGTCGATAGACGCTGATGTTGTTTTGATAAACACCTGCTCGGTTCGTGACCATGCGGAACAGAGAGTTCTTTCGCACCTGGGGCATCTTAAACATATCAAAAAAGCACGCCCGAACTTAGTTGTCGGTGTGATCGGATGTATGGCACAACGACTGGGCGAAAAATTATTCGAGCATGAGGCTGTCGATTTAGTCTGCGGGCCGGCACAAATACCGCAAATACCGCAGCTTCTGGCCGACGCCCTGCAAGAAAAGAAGAAGACCCTGGCGATAACAGAAAGAATCCGACAGAAAGAATCCGAAAACCAAAACCTTACTCTTGAACAATTTGAATCCGCCTATGGCATCGAAGACAAACAACTGCCGGGCCAGGCGTTTGTCCGCGTGATGCACGGCTGTAATAAGTTCTGCTCATACTGCGTGGTGCCTTTTGTTCGCGGGCCGGAAGTTTGCCGGCCGCCAGACGGCCATAATCGAGCAAATGAAAAAGCTGGCCGATGCGGGTGTAGAACAGGTGACGCTGCTCGGCCAGACAGTAAATTCGTATAAATATACCGCGGGCGAAAAAACCTGTTGCCTGGCTGACCTGCTGGCGATGGCAAGTGACATCGAAGGAATCGAATGGATTAAGTTCGTCACCAATTATCCATCTGAAAAGTTTCTCGACGAGATTTTGCAGGCTATGGCTGATTCGCCGAAGGTATGTCACTACCTGCATATACCTGCCCAAAGCGGCTCAGATAAAATCCTGCGGGCGATGAAGCGGCATTACGCGGCAGATCAGTATCTTGAGCTTATTGATAGAGCAAGGACTATCGTGCCCGACATCGCCATCGCGGGCGATTTTATTGTGGGCTTTCCGGGCGAAACTGAAGAAGACTTTCAAGCAACGGTTGACCTCGTTAAAAAAGCTAAGATATAAAAATTGCTTTATCTTCAAATATTCGCCTCGGCCGGGCACAGCCGCAGATAAAAAATTGCAGGATAGTGTCCCCGCTGAAGTAAAACAAAAACGAAACACTGAGCTGCTCGCCGTGCAGGAAAGAATAAGCGATGAATTGAGTCGTGATTTTTTAGGTAGGGGCGTCAAGGTCCTGGTCGAAGGCTTAAGTAAAAAGGCGCACTTAAATCTCGCCCACGCTGGCAGCGAGCCGCAACTGGTTGGGCGAACCGCCGAGGATTGGATAGTCGTATTCAATGGGCCTGCGTCTCTGGCCGGGCAGTTCGTAAAAGCAAAAATAACAAAGACAAGCCCGTTGACATTGTTCGGCGAACTAACTTGAATGTGGCAGGCGAAAGCAGCGAAATATTTAGCCCCCAGTTTTACTGAGGGTTCTCAAACAATCGCCTTTGTCGCTCCGGTTGTAAAGCCGCCGTCGACAAGGATTATTTGGCCGGTGATATACCGCGACGCATCCGAAGCCAAAAAGACCACCGTGCCGTCAAGGTCGTGCGGCTGGCCCGGACGACCCAGCGGGATTCGGCTGGTGATGTAATCGACCCACTGCTTGTTCTCATATAGCACTGCGTTCAGCGCCGTTTTGAACCAGCCTGGAGCGAGGACGTTTACCGTGATTCCGTATCTGCCCAATTCGACCGCCAGGCCTCGGGTCATTGCCAGAACGCCGCCTCGCCCAGCGGTGTAAGGCACGATCCCCTCCATCCCGAAAACGCAGGTGCATGAGCCGATATTTATTATCCGCCCGCAGTTGCGTTTTATCATCTCTTTAGCTACCGCTTGGGCACAAAAGAAAGACCCTTGAAATTAGTATCGAGCACCGTGTCCCAATCCTGCTGGGTGACTTCTACAGCGGGCTTTCGGATATTTAAGCCGGCATTATTAACCAGAATATCAATCTTGCCGTATTCGTTTATGGCTGCGCGAACCATATTGTCGATGTCACTCTGGCAGAGCACATCCAGCTTAACGGGCAGCGCTTTTCTGCCTAAGGATTCTATCTCCCGCTTAAAGTCGGCCAATCTGGCTAAATCTCTGCTGGTTATGACTAAATCCGCGCCGGCTTTGGCAAGCGCCCTGGCAAAATACTGGCCCAGGCCGCGGCTCGTACCCGTAACAACCGCAACTTTGCCGGTAAGGTCAAAAAGCTCCTGCATGTCACATCCTCACAATTTACGGTTCCAATACAATTTTCAATAGATTCTCTTCGGCTTTTAACAGCCGCTCAAAAGCACGTGGTCCTTCACGCAACGGCAAAACATCGCTGATAATCGGCTGAACGTTGATTTTGCCCGAAGCGACCAAATCTATGCCTTCGCGGAATTCGCCGCTGCTCGCATAAGAGCCGGTAAACGTAAGCTCTCTTGCAACTAACTCCTGCAGGTTGAACTCGGCCATTTTCTGCAAATTGCCGACGGCGACCAAATGTCCGCCCGTCTTCATCACGGAAACAGCACCGGCGAAAGTCTCGGCAAAGCCAACCACCTCAAACGCGACATCCGCCCCTATGCTATTTGTTGCCTCAAGTACCCTTGCTTTAGACTCGACTTGGCTGGGTTGACAAGGCTGTCTGCCCGAGCTTCCGCGCAATATCCAGCCGAAAATCATCGATGTCGCAGGCGATAACTTTGGCCCCTTTAAGTTTACACGCCTGCAAAACAAAAAGCCCGATTGTACCCGCCCCAATAACCACAACGCTGTCGCCAGCCGCTATCGGCGTTCGGCTGGCAGCGTGCATACCAATCGACACCGGCTCTAAAAGTGCCGCCTGGACGAACGACATGTTATCCGGAATTTCGGCGACAATCCACCACGGCACGGCAACGTATTCGGCAAACGCCCCGTGCCTTTTAAAGCCGGCGTAGAAACGCCCAAAACCTGGCGTTTTTCGCAGCGATTATATAAGCCCGCTCGGCACGCAGGGCATTTGTTGCAATACACGGTCGAATCAAAACAAACTCTATCGCCTTTGCGAAAATCTCTCGCGTTTTTGCCGAGGTCCTGGACGATACCCGCTGCCTCGTGGCCCATAACAAGGGGCGGAATTCTTCTGCCGGTCTTGCCGGTAAAGCCCTGGACGTCAGAGCCGCAGATGCCGCAAGCCTTAACGCGAACTAAGACGTCATCATCACCGACTTGTGGGTCGGGAAAGTCCGTATATTCCAGACAATAAGGTTGTGTGTGAAGTAGCGCCTTCAACTGTGCTCCTATTTAGCGCCAATCAAGGACATCACCGCCGACGGAGCCTGAAAAATGCAGAAATAGCCAAAGACCAAAGCGGTAATAAGCAGAGCGACGGCAAAGAAAAAGTTTGGCCTGAGGACTTCGGCGGCGTCTTTCGACAGCAGCCTGGGCAGCACCCAAAATAGTCCTATTGAGACCCAGATTGCCTGCAAAGGCGTCAAAAGAAGCCCGTCAAGAATGGCGGAGAACTGAACCAGAGCGACCGGCTGCTTTTTGAAGCAAAACACCAGAATCATATTGCTGCACAAAAAGAAGAGCAGAAATAATCTAAATTGGCTCTTCCAGGCAAACCTCTTATCGAACCCCGGAAAGCAGATTCTAAAAGAGTCCGCCAATAATCGCGGCCAGCCTGCAAGCTGGCTAATCTGCGTGGCAACGAGCGCCGCGGCTCCTGCAAGCAGAAATAAAAAGCCGCCCACAGCTCCCCATCGCAGCGAAAAGAGCCTGGAAAGCTCAAATGCAACCTGTTGGCCCTGCGGGGCTATCTGAGCAGGCCGCAATACTCCGGCGCCGGCGATCAAAAAAGAGCTGCGTAACCACGATTCCGATCACCGTCGCAAAACTCGCATCGGTGTAAAGGACTCGGCACCAGCCCTTTATCTTTTCCGCAGTGTCACGCGTCATACTTTTAAGCATCGACACGTCTGCTGCTTTGCCGTAGCCTCTGCCTGCGGCTGCGCCGTAGCCCGCCCCGATGACCCAGTAGGTGTACCAGACCTGGGCTGCAAAACCGCCCGCCCCCAGCCGGCAAGCGGCAATAGCTCCTTCCACGGGTTCGGATTAACGCCCTTAACGGCAAGCGCCACTCCGGGACCTCCGGCACCTGAAAAGTAAGACCGCGGAGGAATTCCGAAAGGCCGGGGAAAACATGCACAGCAACGTATATGACCCCGACAACAACAATAAAGGTAGTGATGCTCATTACTATTTGCAGGACGCCATACACGCCTGACCACACCACGATTAGCGCGAAAAACGCAACAAGCCAGCCGCTCAGGGTCGGCCCGATTGGAATGATAGCGTTCACAAACGCGCCGGCAACAGTAGCAAGGGCGCCAATCGAAAAGGTCGCGCCTATGAGCTGGGCGACCAGCACAATCCAGACCACCCAGTGACGTGGTCCTGGGATACGGTCGAACATATCGACCATACCTTCGCCGGTGCAGACGGTATAGTGACCGCCGCTGATGCCGATCCAGAATTTCAGGAATATGACTAGTACGACCATCCACAGGACGGCTGAGCCGAGGATTGCGCCGGTGCGTGTGGCGAGGATTACTTCGCCGGAGCCGATGTATCCTGCCGCCCAGACGATGCCGGGCCAACCATAAATAGAAGCGTAAGGCCGCTGGGCGGCGTTTTGATTTGAATATCAGTCTTGGCGGTTCCTTCCATAGGCTTCGTCCTTTATTTACGCGACCGGATTTTTACCGCTGAGGTCGCAGAGTTCGCAGAGAAAATCCTGTTTATCACCTTCATCTCAGCGCTGCCCGCCTGCTCTGCGGTTAGTCCGCGATGCTCTTTGCGCCTGCAGCATTTACCGTTTGCAGTAAGTTACTGATTTGCAGCCGTGCTGTCCACAGATTTTTGCCCGGCCTGCCGTCGACGAGAAACAATAAAGCCCAAGAGGATTGAGAGCCCGCTCATCCACCAATCACTAATCACCAATTAACTTACTGTATTGCAGCCGCGAAAGGTTTTCGCCGGCGGTGGGCCTGCGAAAAACGAACAAATGCTCGTGCATTATAAGATAGAATTTGTCAGCGCGGGCTTTCAGCCGCCAGTGCTGCGTGAATTTGCGGTGATGGCGAGCTTTCGGTGAGGAACTGCCTTGTAATTACTTTATATCTTCTCTTCCAGTGTATCTTCGTTTATGTGGTGTGATAAATAATCTTCAATCTGAGAACTTTCCAAATCTTTTGGCACCTTTTTTCGCAAAGGCAGTGTTCGGTTCAACTCATTGAAAGCCTCTCCCGTTAATCCATGCACTTCGACCCATAAACCTTGTTCTCCCGGCCCTTGTCCAAATTGGTAACCACTTATCACAAAGACTTCACCGTTGTTAAGAAGAAATTCTAAAGCTCCCCATCCCGTGAGGTCTTGTTCTGAGTTTCTTTCCCTTACAAAGAGTGAACTTTCGCACTTTTCATAATTGACTATGCAGCCGGAGCAAGGGCATCAATAAAGAACTCGATAATTCGCGCAGGTACGGTATGATTGCCGAACATCACTATAATTCGTTTCCGCCACAGCACACGCCGCAACGCGGCCAACGCATCCTGAAAGCTCGGACAACTCTTCGAGGGATACCACGGTATGACCGGCAGTCTGGTCTTCCCATAGCCATACTGGATATACCACGTCCAGACCACCGAATAGAGCCACAGGCTTATGACCGCCGCACGCTCTGGCCCTTCGCCTTTCCAGGTCTGCGGCTCTTCGCTGCCCAGAGACTGTTTGGTATTCTTGAACGTATCCTCGATGCTCCAGCGACCGGCAAAACCGCCGATAACCTCGGCGGGCGTCAGGTTCAGATCGGTTGTAAAGAAAAAGTCGTCCTTTTCCTTGCCCGCAGGATCCCGGCTTATTACCAGCAATACCGGAGTATGAGAAACCTTGTACCAGATGACCACCTTGGAATACACCAGCCGGCACTTGGTTTTGCCTCGTTCCCGAGTCTTTACACGGCGCCAGGATTTTACCCGCGAAGCTATTTGAGTCGGTGTTCCCAGCCGCTTGCCTCGTTTTGGTTTTGGCCCTCTTCGATGTTTTCGTTTCTTCGTGGGCAATGCGTAAATGGCCGCATCGCGTCGCATGCGGCTGGTAATATGGGTATAGAGCAGGCCGCATCCGGCAAGAGTGGCATAAAAGCCGTCTGCAGAGGTCATAAAGTGTCTTTCTGGAAACCAACTCTTTACCTCTGCAAGCATCTGTTGGGCAAGTTCTATAAGGCCGGAGCCATTTTTGCGGTGCAGCCTCATATTGATGGGCAATCCCAGCGGCTCGCCGCCCCAGGGAGGAATTACCCGCAGCGTCAGCACCACAAGGTTGAGTCCCCAACAATGAATGACGTGGGAGGCGGTGGACAGTATTGGGTCTCTCCACCAGCCGGCGCCTTCGATGTTTCGGCCTGTGTGGTGGAAAATGGTATCGTCCAAATCTATCCATATCATACCAGCAGGATAAAACAGTCCGATGAGCAGCTGCGCCAAGAGTTTCCACAGATGAGCAGGCAGCCAGCGGGACTTTGGAAACAGGCGATGATAGGCGTCGTGCGGGCGCTTGCCTTTGGGTTCCGCGAACGGCAGGATGCCGGTGATGGTTCGGCGTGCGGTGCACAGTATCCAGCCGGTAATCAGGTTGATGAAGATATGAACTGTCGGTTGGGTAAAGACAGTCGAAAAACTCAAAGATTATGGCTTCCCATGCCGATGTAAGAGTAACAGTACTCATATTGGCCTCCGTGAAATAGGTTTGTCATTACCCATTTCATCGGCAGGCCATTTTTATTTTTACAGTTTTTCATGATGAACCAAAAAAGTGCGAAAGTTCACAAAGAGAATCCCGTACTTATTGGCCTGTTCAATGAAATATGACTTTGTAGTGTCCATTTTTGCCTCTTTAATTTTTCAAATAAAAATAGTGCGCATATTTGCTGTAATCGGTGTGTTTTAGTTCGAGACATATAAGTTCATCAAAAGTTGTATCCAACAAATATGAATTCTCCTCGACCAGATTTTGAAATGCTTGCTTTTCATCAATGCCTTGAACAGAGCCAATTACCTGGCAGTTTTCGATGTCCGGTTCGGCTGATTCACTCCCCGGCTGAAAGGTATAACCTTCTGTGGTTATAAAAATATATGATCTCATGGACTTCTCCTAAACATTCTTCCACAGTTTTCGATACACAGCGCTACCAAGAAACTCTATCAGTCCCAAATCTCTGAGTTCTTGCAGTTGCTGTCGTATTTTGGCCTTAATATAACGATTTTCGGGGTGTAACCCTCGCAAGTGCCGCTGGTAGGCGTAAACTTGCTCAAGTTTGAAGATACTGGTTGGGATTTTTGAAAGGATGTTGAAGGTATCCAGCCGCCAGCCAGACAACGTGTTAGCGATAGTCCTGACACCACCATCGTACAAATCATCTTCTGGCTCGTAAGATACCACCGGAAATAAATCCTTTTCGGATTTCTCAAACTTGATTCTTTTCTCTTTGGGCACTTTTGCAATAATGTCCTCACTTATTGAGATGATTTCCGCTGTAACCTTGGATACCTTTTCCTCGTCTGCAAAGATTTGCAGAAAGTCAGATTTGAGTCTGCTCACGGTATTTCGGTCTTGTATTAGAACGCCACATTCATAATTGCTCTGTAAGCCGCCTAAGGTCAAATTTGCCGAAGTGATGACAGCACGCTCTGAGTCGAAAATGTATGTCTTCGCGTGCAGTGCGGGAAAGTTTCGGACTTCTATGTGGCTTTCGATAAAATACTTTAGAGCTATCAAGTCAGATGAATTTCGGTAGAAATTCGTCAGCTTGTAGCTGGTCAGCAAAAATATTTTGGCTCCAGGCGGCTTATTGCCCAGTATCATTTGGGCTACGTTAGCTTTAATAAAAGGGCTGGCTAATAGCTGCTCCTCTGACGTCCGAACCAGGTCAAGAAAGATACCAGTCGAGGGATTTGTGATTATTTCAACTTTCATTTTTTATTCCCTCCTGATACGCTTCAATCGCAGCGTCGAGACTGCCAAATGCGAATTCGGCGAGTTCTTCGATTGTAGCGTGGATAGTGGTCTTATCGAATTCACGACTTAGGAATTCCAAAAAATCAGCGTTATTCTCGTAGTGTTCCGTGGTCTTGCCCATAGTGCAGATTATGGATCACTTACCGAAGTTCGTCAAACTAAGATTAGGAATCTGGATAAGAAGCGTGAAATCAAAGCAGGTCCTTGATATTTAGGCCTAATGCCTTTGCAATCTTCTCAAGGTTTCTTAGGCCAATCTCTTTCTTAATGTCGCCCATGCAGAATACTCCTGGCTATGATCTAAACGGATTGTGCGCAAAGATCGACTACCTATAGGTAGCAAATGCTTAGGGGGGTAAGATTTAGCACTCAATAGGCCGGTATGCAGAGGCCTGCATACCCTACCTTTACAAAACAAAGGCAATCGGAGGTGTAGGGTATGCTGGGCATACCAAACAATCTCTGGTGGGCGGAGCCAACCCTACGTACTCACACAGCACATCTCACGGGGTAAATCCGCGCAATCCGTGTAATCTGTGGTTGATTCTGCTTTACGGGTAGGCTTTTTTCGGGTATAATATGGCCGGAAATGATACAGAAGACAGAATACAGAAGACAGAAGACAGAAGACAGAATACAGAAGACAGAATAGGGAAACCCGGGAATCCGGAAGGAACAGGGTTTTTAAGTAGATGACTCGATGAGAAGATGGGTAAAATGAGAAACCACATAAACACATTCGTGCAAGCCGTGTTCATCTGTGAAATCTGTGGCTAACGCTAAGAATGGCGCGATCATTTTTACTAAATTATGCAAAACAAAGCCAATTTGCAGGCGGCGCAAAATTCATGTAAGCTCAGTTATGAGAAAGGATTACGAAGAAAAAACGCGCCTTGCAAGTCAACCAAAACAAAGCCAAAACAAAGCCAATTGGCGGTGTAGGGTATGCTGGGCATACCAAACAATCTCAATAGATCGGTATGCAGAAGTCTGCATACCCTACCTTTCTAAAACAAAGCCAATCAACACGTAGGGTATGCTGGGCATACCGAACAATCTACCACGACAACAAGGGCGTCATTATTTGGCAAAGGGCAGGGTCTGCGGCACGACGTGCACCTGTGTCGTAAATTTGTAAGGAAAAGGCAAGCCGCTATCGTAAATCAGCTCCACAAAAAAGGCCGTCCAGCCTTCTTTGGGCTGTGGAACTTTGGCTACGTACGTGCCATCTTTATCTTGCGGCAACGGCGAACCATTCCAAACCGCCCCGATAGTCTGCAGGCGAAAGTCACGAGCCTTGGGGTTGGTCGCCTGCCAGAGATTGACTTGCTGGAGCGTGCCGGTCTGCGGCTTGACAATTATCCGGTCATCTTTGACCGTCCAGGCGAATTTTGGCCTGGGCAAATTCTTCAAGATCGAGGCGTAGAAGACCAGCAAACTCTTATCCGCGTCGGAACCGCCCAGCCCGTGGTCGGTGTTAGGGACGTAGCGGAGATATTTTTCGCCCGGCAGGTCGTCGAAGTAGAACTGGGCGGAATCGCAAAGAAAGAACTGATCGCCGGACGAATTTATCAGGTACTTGGGCATCGTATAGCGATCGCGATACTCGTATGGGTCGATGAATTTTTGCAGGGCTTTACCCTCAGGCGTATCCAGCCTGGCGAAAATGTTCATATCCTGGTAATCCTCGATGGCTTTGGAATAGAAGCCGTAGGCGGCGTAATGATGCTTCATCTGTTCAGCCATGTTGAGCACGTCGATGACCGCCGGGGCGATGGCGATGATGCGCTTATCAACCGCGGCGGTCAGCCAGGTCGTCCAGCCGCGCTTAGAGCCGCCGGAGACGACGAATTTATTGATCTTGAGCTTGCCGTCGGTGGCCGAAGCGATGTGGCTCTGGATGGTGTCCATGGCGCGGACGGCACTTTTGGCCATGGGCAGCAGCAGCGGCCAGGTCCCGTCGCCTGTCTTTACGATACTTGTCGAATGTGTACGCGATGATCGCATCTTCGTAGCGAGGCTGGCCGCCGTCGGGGAAACTCAAAGGCTGATTCGGCACCATCCTGAGTTCGGCGACGACCGAGCCGCTGTTCTGGGCAATGGCGACCAGCATCTGCTCGGGCCTTTCCGGAGCAGGCCGGTCGTTACTGCCGCCCGTTATCCACAGAAGCGCAATGTCACTGGCAACCTTTTCGGGCTTGATAATCGTCAGCCAGTGCTTCCAGAGGGTTCGGTCTACTTCTTTTTCGCTTCGCCAGGCCTGCGAGGTCATCTCCAGCACATAGCCGGTGTAGCCTGGCACTTCGATGGTTTTCAGGACCTTGTAGCTATAGTTCGAGTCCGGCGCGGCGATATAATCGTCCAGCGCCGTGCCAAGAGCAACCGGGGCGGTGACAATCAGCATGACCAGAACAGCCATCATATTTCGCATCTTCATACTCGCTCCTTTCTTTTGTAGGTTTAGCCCCCGCTCTTGTCTTCGACAGGAAGACGCGGGGGTCCGTCGCCGTGCCGGCGACGGCTAAACCCGCCAATGGCGGGCACAAACCGCCTTACACTTTTGGCGGAAAGATAGTCCGCAGATACTCGGCATCGTAGCGGCAGCTTTCCTCGACGCCCAGCGGCATTTGCGTGCCTTCCATAACCAGCCAGCCGCGGTAGCCGATGTCGTCCATTGCCTCCCGAACTTTCCGAAATCGATCGAGCCTTTGCCGTACAGATCGTCGTAATCCTTGGCGTGGAACTCGCAGATGAGCTTACCGAGCCGGCGAATTTCCTTGTAGATGTCGTAGCCTGCTTTATGAGAGTTGGCGACATCGTAATAGACCTTGACGGCGGGCGAACCGACGCGCTCGATAATGTCAATATGCTGCTGGGCGCTGAGCCAGGATTCGATGCCCAGCGTGACGCCGGCCTTTTCCGCCTTTGGCGCGACTTTTTTCAGCCGGCCGATGACGACTTCCATGCCTTTGTCGTCGTTTTGCAGGTCGCCATTGCCGAAGAACGGCACAAGCACAACTTTTACGCCCAGCGCCTTGGCAGACGTCGATGCACTGGCCCACCCAGCTGCTCGGCCCGCGGGTCGCTCTTGTAAGCAACGCCGTTGAGAGTCCCCATCGCCAGCGATGCGATCTGCATCTGCTGCTTTTCGGCTTCTGCGAGGAATTGCTTTTGCAGGTCGGGTCGAACAAGGCAGAGTGTCCTTCCCGCTGCCGCAGTCCACCTGGACGCCATCCAGGCCAATCCGCTTGGCCATCTCCAGCGAAGCCGGGTCGGTTGTTTTGCCGATTGTCCAGTCGCAGACGCCGAGCTTGAACCCGCCGGCCAGGTTTTTCCCCGCCCGCACGGAAGCAGAGGGGCACAGGAATTAGCTGCCGCCAAGCCGGCGATAGCACCAGCGGCACCGGCCAGCATCTGGCGCCGAGTTATACGTGGATGTTCCATATCACAAATTCTCCCCGATTATGTCTTCAGACTTTTCAGGTTGGCGTCGAGTTTCTCCTTGCTCTTGACGATTTCGTCCCAGGTGACTATACGGCGTTCGTAGGCGGCGGTCCGGCCAAGAATCGTGATGAGGTTGCTGCGGACGCTCGGCTCGACGGTTGGGTTGTCGAACTTGCCGCCCGTGATGTCGTTGTAGAACGTCGTGATGTTGGCGACGGCGCCTTCCTGATAGATTGCCGGGCTTGTGCCGCCGCGGTAGAAATGTTTCGCCGCGAATGATGACCTGTCCGCCGTATTCGGTTTCGAGGACGCCTTTCGTGCCGAACATGCGGTTGCGGATGCCCTCAGGCTGGGTGCCGTGGCCTTCGAACTGCCGGGAGCTGAAGGTGATGCCCACGTTGTTCGGATACTGGAAACAGACGCTGCAAAGTGGTCCCAGCAGGTGCCGACCGGGCGGACCGTGCGCCCGCCTGTGCCGACCGCCCAGAGCGGGGTCGGCGTCCATGATCCAGTTCATCACGTCCAGCGTGTGGATGTTCTGCTCGGTGATGATGTCGCCGGAGAGGACCTTGTCGAGACCCCAGGCCCGCAGGCGATTCTCGGCATTGTCCGGGTCATCCCGCCACGAGTCATACATCCGCTTGAACGGGCAGTCGGCGTGGTAGATGGCCTCGCCGAAGGCGAACTCGCCGAGTGCACCTTCGCGCACCCGCTTCAGGGCCTCCATGTAGAACGGGTCGGCGCGGGTCTGGAAATCGATGAGGAAGCAGAGCTTCTTGGCGGTGGCCTTTTTGCCGCTGTCAGCGATGCTGTGGCAGCCGGGCACATCGACGGCGATGGGCTTGGCGACATATACGTGGCTTGCCGGCCTCGACGGCTGCGGCCGCCTGTTCGGGATGGAAGTACGGCGGGCTCTCGATCGCCACGGCGTCCACTTTGCCTCCAGCAGTCTTCGATAACCCAGAAGGCCCGTGAAACGACTGGCCTGTGTCTATGCCGAATTTATTGCCGAGCGTCATCGACGCGGTCCTGGAAGTAATCGGCGCCGGCGACAATGTTGTATCCGCCGTGCTGCTTGAACAGCTCGGCGATCCAGGTGCCGCGACCGCCGCAGCCGAGCATGCCGAGATTGATCTTGGAGTTGGCACGGGAGCCGCGCACGAACTGCGGCTTTACAATAGTAAACGATAGAGCGGCGGCGCCGCGCTGGCAATGAACTTGCGACGACTAACTATGTCTTTGCTGCCGCCCTCGATTGAAGATTCGCGCCTCTGTAACATTTGGCAATCCTCCTTTCATACCTTAATATACGCTTCCCGCTTGATCTTGCCGGTGGAAGTCTTCTGAAAATCCTCTATTTTTATCTCCACGTGCTGTGAAGAGACCTTTTCAAAGCCGGATAACTGCCGGCTGTTTCTCTGGCACTCATTGATGCTTTTCCAGACGAGTGCTTTGAGCATTTGCGGCTGCTCGACCAGATCAGCATAGGAAAGATTCGTGTGCGTCTCTATGGCCTCCCAGGCCGGCTGCACGATTGCCTTTATCGCCTCCTGGGTAATGCCGGTCGAATCCACCTGGTAGCCGGGAACTACCAGCACCTCCTTCACAAATCGGGCCTGAGAAAGCGCCGCTTCGACCAATTCAGGGTTCACCTTTTTTCCACCCGGCAGCACAATCAGATATTTTTTCCGCCCGGTAATGAAAAGGTTTCCCATCTTCGTCGAGGTAGCCCAAATCGCCGGTATGCAGCCAGCGGACGCCTTTATCGTCCATCCGGATAACCGCCTGGGTGGCTGGGGCATTTTTATAGTAGCCCCTCATAATACAGGGGCCGCCCAGACAGATTTCGCCCTTTTCGCCGGGCGGGGGAAATCTGATTTCTCTCGTTGACAATCTGGACAGTTAATGTAGAAATTGGCTTTCCTACAGAACCTAATCTTCGCGGACTTTCATTAAATCCGTAGACGGGCGAGTTCTCGGTAGTGCCGTAGCCTTCGTACAATAGCAGGCCTCTTCTCCAGAATACATCCAGCACCCACCTCGGCACCGGCGCCGAGCCGGAAAGGAAGAACCGAAGCCTGTCCCAGCCGAGCTTCCGCACGACACTTTTACCAACCAGTTTCGGTGCGCAGCGGTCGAAAAGCCGCAGCAACGGGTTCTTCTTTTTCCGTTTGGCAAGACCCTCCTCGATAGTTTTAGCCAGGACCGTATAAAGAGCCGGCACCGCAACAAAAAGGGTTATCTTCCTGTCCCTCATTAGCTCGGAAATCTGGCGGTATTTGTTAGTGTAGATATTGGCTGCGCCGGCACAAAAAGGTAGAAATTTGCCGACGGTCAGGCCAAAAGAATGATGCGGCGGAAGTATGTGCCCAAGTCTATCTTCCTCGGTGATTCTTATTTTCTCGACCGAACCGGCGATGTTGGCAATCAGATTGCCGTGCGTTAGCTCCACCTCTCGCGGGTCGCCGGTAGTGCCGGACGTGCACAGAATTACGGCTGTATCGTCCGCTTGAACCCGCGGGGCAATCCCGGCGAGCAATTGGCCGGCATCTTGCGAGACGGCCAGGACGGGAAATCGCGTCATTTCAACAAAGCCCAGGCCGCGTGCACACCCGAAGTCTCGCAGCTCGTCCCGGGCATCGGCATCCTGATAATCGTCCGCCATAACAACCGCGCGACAGTCGGTATGTGTGACGTGATTCTTAACCGCCTCGACAAGCCTTTCCGGGTCGATCAGCACGGGCACGGCGCCCGCGAGCACAATGCCCCAAAAAGCCACGTCCCAGTCTATGCGATTTTTGCCCAGCACCGCGACCTTATCTTTTATCTTTATGTCCGCCGCCTGAATAAGCCACAGTGCAAAATCCTGTGCCCGGATTTTCAACTGCCCAAAGGTCAGCTTTTCCTCTCGCTCGGCCCTGATGATTTCCAGGCATACTTTTTCCGCCAGTTCAACCCTTCCCACGGTATGGTGAAAAAGGTCGATTAAGGTTCGCAACCTATGCCTGCCCTGAGCCAAGTCGAAGGGTTGGCTGTGCATTTTGCATCCTGCTCCTTCATAAGACCACAAGTCCCGCAAAATCTAACTTCAACCAGACAATATGGCAAGCATTTTCCCTGCACAGGTTCTGATTTTGCAACGCCGGAATACAGAACGGCGGCTGGCGTCACAGCTTGGCCTGTCGAGCGGTTTTCTTCTTCTTTTGCCCTTCTTTCTGGCGCTGAGCCTGCTTGCGTGCGCGATCCTGCTCTGCCCCTTGCTGCTCGGCGGAAATCGTCTTGCCGCCGGCAGGATTGAGCTTATCCAGCACCGCCTGGAGCCGCTTGCGGGCCGCCGCCGCTGCCTTATCTGCGGAATCGGCCGGCACGGCCTTCTCGACGAAAGGCGAGTCCTTCATATCGAACAACTCGCCGGCCTGGTTGAGCTTCCATCCGTCGTCGCGGACATACCAGTTGCGGCCCAGTTGCACGAAGATCCACTCGCGCGGGTTGCCCTTCTTGCCGCGAAGCTGCGGCGCGAAACTGCGCCCGTCATACGTGATTGTCGCCGGCAGCTTCGCCCCCGCCACTTCCGCGAACGTCGGCAGCAGATCGCTGAAATCCACCAGGTCTTTGAGCACGCGTCCAGCCGGCGCAACGCCTTTCCAGTTGGCGATCAGCGGCACCCGTGCACCGCCTTCCAGCATCGTGCCCTTTTGCACCATTGATCTTTCGGCCGCCGATGGTGCTCGAGGCTGGCCCACCGTGCCGTTGTCGCCCGAGAAGACGATCAGCGTGTTCTCGCGCAGGCCCAGCTTGTCCAGCTCGGCCACCAGCGCGCCCACCTGCTTATCAAGGTAGGCGACGTTATCGTTATAGAGCGTGTCCGGGTCTTGCTCCCCGGCTTGCTGTCGGGCGTGCGGAGGATCGGGCCATGGACCAGGTGTGAAGCGTAGTAGAGGTAGAACGGCTTGGCCGAGCCGAGCCCCTCGGCGCATGCCGTCGCAGGAAATCCACCGCGAAGTCGTGCGTGACATCCGGGCAATAGATCTCCTCGTCTGTTTCCACGAGCTGTCCGTTCTTGGTGTAGCTTTTTTGCCAGTACCAGCCGCCGGCGGTGTTGATCGGTGATGTACTCGCCGAAGCCCCAGTCGCCCGGCGTTTCTCCCATCTGCCGCCATTTGCCGGCGTGGCAGGTGTCATAGCCGGCCTCCTTGAGAATCCGGGCCAACGGGTATTCATCCTTGAGACCGGCTGCCCGGCGGTGGGGTTGGTCAGGCCGCCCGTCCGGAAGGGATACCGGCCGGTACTTGATCTCGCAACGCGTCGGCCCGCACAGCGGAGTCGAATAGCATCGCTCGAACCGGATGCCGCCGCCGGCGAGGGCATCCATATTGGGCGTCCGCCCCTTGTGGCGGTCCGAGCCGTAGCATCCCACGCCATCCAGGCCGTAGTCGTCCGATAGAATGAAAACGATATTGGGCCGACTGGTCGGCTTGATCTGCTGGCCGCCCGTCGTCACGCACGCCGTCGGCCCGATCAGCGATGCGACCGCCCCGGCAGCCAGCCCATTCCGCAGAAACTCTCTTCGCGATAAGTTGTTCATGATTGTTCTCCTTCTTTAACAACAGTAATGTCACCGACCACGAGGCAGCGGATTTGCCCGACATCCACAGGCGGTGCCTTAACTACCACCATTTTGCCATCCTGCTGCACATCGGTTATTACGCCGATAGCCACGTCGCCGCCTTTTTCATCTCTCAGGCCAACTAAACGATTGACCAGACCTGCGGTGAAACCGCAATGGGAAAGCCCCCAAATAAATTTGGGGGCTAAATATTCGGCCCCGCAATTTGTTGCGAGGTTCCCACCTTGCACCCGGCGCTGGGCGCTGGACAACCGGCAACTGGCCTGAACCGCCACATCAGTAACGTTTATATTGTAACAACGGGAATCACGAAAGTATCGCTCGAATTGGCTCTGCCGATAGCAGCGTCTCTCCGGCGGGGATTTGACGGGTATATCTAAGGGACAACGAATCTGCTCAAGCCGGCAGCAAAAAGTCTTCAGGCCGACAACGATGTCACTTAATTCATCGCTGCGCTGCACGGCCAGAATCAATGCCGGCTTCAATATCTGATGCACCGTCCACCACAAAGCCGCTGCCGCCGGGCCGTGTATGAAACCGGGCGTATCGATTATGGTCAGCCTTGTGACTTGGGACAATGCCGCAGCGCCCTGCGCAAGGCCTGCGGTAAGTTGCAGCAGATGCCCAACCGGCGTGACGTCCCCAACGAAAGCGATGCCTGCGACGGGAATCTGCGACAGTTCAACCTGCGGGTTGTCGATAACCGCCCAGCCGACTGTCGTGGGCGGCCCGATATGGGACTGTCCGACATCGGCATCGATAACGCCAACCGGCTGCTGGGCTGCCAACTGTTTTGCCAGAGCAATCGCCAGCGTAGTTTTGCCCGTATCCACCGCTCCGAGAATCAGGCAGATGCCTCCGCCTTCGGCGGATAGCAGCCCTCGGTCCAAAAGCTGTTGTGCGGCCTTATCAGCCCAATCCAGTGACATCGAAGCCTATGCCCCTCAGTTATCGCCGACAACAGCCGACCGGCACTATGTAAAGAGGTTCGAGGTGACTCGGCAGCTCAAGGACTTTGCTGACAGAGGCATCATCAAAAGCCCCCACGGGGACAGAACCAAGTCCTAAAGCCTCCGCCTGCAAGTGGACGTTCTGAGCCGCGTGCCCAGCCTCCATATAGACATAACGAGTGCCGCGGTCGCCGTAGCGGCCTGTTGTCCTGGCAAACTCAGCCGCAAAGACCAGTGTCACCGGGGCAACAGCGATAAACTCCTGTCCCCAGGCAGCGGCGGCAAGTCGGCCGCGCAGGTCCTGGTCGGTGAGCTTCGCCAGAGCATGTTTGCCGGGCAAATAGCGGAAAAAACCCTGCTCGGTCACTACGAAAAGCTCCAGCGGATAGGTTGCTCCAGCGGATGGTACGGTGCGATACCTGCTGCCGGCGTCCTGGCCCTGCGCCGCCCAGGCCAACTGGCCGATCTGCTCCCACATGAGGGATTTCGAGGAATACTCCCGCCGCGACCGCCGAGCAGCGATGGTCTGCTCAAGCGGTATCGAGCCTCTAAGCTCCGGCTTGGGAAGAGTCACTATTGTATCCATTTTCTAACCACCCGTTTGTGACAAAATCTGGCGCTTTGGCAATATTCACTTATCCATTATAGCTGCCGGATGAAGAATTTCCATTTTCAAGCCCCTGTTGTCCAGCTCTATCTACCTTCTCCTCCAGCGACCGTGACAGGGCTTGCAAGATTTCGGCAATTGCCTTATCACGATCCTTGTGCGTCAGTCTAAACAGTTTTACGCCCGGCTTCTGCTTGACTTGCGCAATGAAGCCGCCGCCCTTTTGCGCTACGGTCGCTAAAACGGATTTTTCAGATGTAAAAAGTCTGCGCACAGCTGCGACGAATTTAGCGGATAAGCACTCCATTTTGCCAATCTCGTCTATAACAAATAATTCGGCGTCACTTTGCTCCATATCCAGGACCGGCACGACGGATTTCTCGAAGCCCGCGACATCCGCGCCATCTTTGCCGACGTTGAATCGGCCTTTGATGTCAACATGGGCGAGTATTCCGGTTGCGCCATCCAGCCTGGTCCAGCTGAAGCCTTTGCGTAGATCGCCCTGGCGAATCTCCTGCGTATAAAAACCTGCCACCTTTTTGCAGTTGAGCTTTTCTATTATTTCCATCAGCGCGGTGGTTTTGCCACAGCCCGGTAAGCCAGTCAGCAAGATTTTAGCAGAGTGCAACATTTTTCAATTGTCAATTTATTCTGGCTGAGAACATAATCAAAGCCCACAGAGATCCTGTCTCAAAGAAATGTCAGTTGAACGCTAAGCCCAAACTAAGCCCGCATGTTCCTACTTCACATACTCGTACAACACTTTATCAAGATTCGGGCTCCAGTTACTCGCTTTTACCCTATCGGCCATTTCGGCAATGCCGGCCAGAGAGCCAGTGTGCGAATACAATTCGCTGCCATAGTTCGCTGGATAGCCCCACTGCCTGGCGTTCAGCCAATCCTGCGGCTCGGTATTGGCATCGTTTTCCGGATATTCTTGGAGTGTTTTATCCAAAGCTAAGAAGTAGACTTCATCCGCGTTCAACCTCACCCAAAGGCCGGCTGTTTTACGAAATCCATCGTAGGCCTGGTGTATATGTGGTTTATCGGGGGCTGACAGTACATGGTCATCTCTGGCAAAAACCAGCATTACTTTGAGATTCGGCAGGTGGTCTCTGAAATGGTGATAATTGTTGACGGTGATACGGTAGGGCCAGAAATCCTCTGTTTGCTGGGGCGTGGCAAGGTCATCAGGCCAGTTCTCCAGAGTAAATACCCCATTTTCAAGAAGGGCCCTCGTCAAAGCCCTTGAAAAGAATCGCTTCCCTTCCATATCAGGCCCGTTTTCGGATAGAATATAGTCCTGACCTGCTGGTACGTCGAAACAAGGCATTCCTTCGGGATAGCTTTCATTCTGTATCCATCCAAGTCTCGAATAATCTATTGAAATGGTATTGGGGCTGTACCCGGCAGGATCGTAGTAGGGATTCACTACGGGATTTCGTTTATCGTCAAAATGCCCGCACTCCAGAGCGTACATCTCGTCGCGTGTAGGATTTTCACGCCCGATGAAGTATTTGACGCAGGAAAGGTCTTTAGCATGATAGGCAAGCACATTGGTTGCAACGACCCCTGAATGAGAAGATGCATAGAGCCCAACGTTGTCGGTCAGCGGATTCATTTCCACCAATTCACTAATGTAGTATCCGCTGACATCAGGCAATAAACCGGATGCAAAAAGGATGGTATCTCTCAGTGCGGCCAGGCTTTTCGGACCTCCATAGTCGTATGTTCCTTCACTTGCTGCGCCGGTTTCGGGATCCTGTTTCCCCGGCCACAGATGTGTCACGAAGATTGCACCTACCTGAGTTGGATCATATTTGAGATCAAAGACAACGAATACCGGCGTGTATTTCTGAACAAACCATGTTGAAGCAACGACTACTATAGGAGCTCCTTCCGGGTAGCGGGGAGATTCCGGCAACTGGATACGAACTGCTATATTGCCATTTTCTGGAGAATGAACGTATGTAATAAGCGTCTCTCCAGCCGCAGCTTTCTTAACTTGCCAAAGCCAATTGTCAGCAAAAATCGCAAAATCGGCGAAATTGACAATTCCATTTCTGTCGAGGTCTTCGGGCAATAAGGCTTCTTCCAAGGACCACTTGTTTGCGAGCATCTTCATATCGGAGTGGTCTACTGATTTATCATTATTCAGGTCGGCTATGTTACCCACTCCTGACAAAGACATACTGGCCTGCGGCGTGCCGCCATAGTGCCCATATTTATGCGTTTTCCGTGCGGCCAGAGCTCTGCAGTCCAGTCTGAATTGGGATCGCCCGCATCGATACAGAGGCTCGTGACATCATCTTTGACCCAGCTTTGGGTGGTCGGGTCCCATCTGCCAGCCTGGGATTTCAAATGATAATCGCCATCGACCCAGGAATCATCGTTTGGATCGTCTGGCGTCTCATTTGGGTCCCAGTAGCCCGGGCTGGCAAAGCAGGGATCGGTGTTGAGATTGCCGGTGCCGGCATAGCCTGATTGAACATCGCAGAAGGTCACATCAATAGTTGAGCCGGCTGAGTCGAATACCTCGTTGCCACCATCCCAAAGGATTGAGTTGGTAAGCCGGACTATGGAGGGTTCCCAGTCACAGGCCAGCGAGGTTCCCTTTTTGGCGAGGTTCTGTGCGAAGGTGCAGTTGGAGACCGATGGCTGCGAGCCATAGCAGTAGAAGCCGCCGCCAGACTGAGCTGCATGGTTGCCTGTGAGCGTGCAGTTGACGACCAGCAGGCGTCTATTGGAACCGCTGTAGAGACCTGCGCCCTCGTAGGCCGAGTTGCCGCTGACGGTGCAGTCGGCTATCAACGTGGCACTGTTAGGATCATCATACCACGCGCCGCTTGTGCAGACAGCTCCGCCTCGGCTGGCTGAATTGGCACTGAAGGTGCAGTCTCGCAGTGTGATGTTGTCGCGGAAATTGCTGTAGATGGCGCCGCCGTCGGCAGCGTGGTTAGATGTGAAGGTAGAGTCTGTAACGACAAGGTAGCTGCTGGCGCTACTGCAAATAGCTCCGCCAAAGGTGTAAGCACGGTTGTCTCGGAAGGTGCAGTCTGTCAGTGTGGGCCTGCCGCTGCCCGTGCATATTGCGCCGCCGTTGTCATTGACGCGGTTCCCGGCGAAGGTGCACCGGGTGATAGTCGGGCTGCCGTTGGAATTTGAGATAGCGCCGCCCCAGTCCGCCAGATTCTCTATGAAGCTGCAATCTGTGAGGGTGGGATTGGAGTCAACATTGGATATAGCGCCGCCATCATACTCGGAATCGTAGCCGGTGGCGACATTGTTTCGGAACAGGCAGCCGATCAGGGTTGGATGGCTGTCAATGTTGTAGATTGCGCCGCCGGCGCTACTGTTGTTGCCGCCGAAGACGATATTTTCTATGAACTTGCAGTTGCACAGCAAAGAGTTGCTGCTGGAGTTGAAGATTGCACCTCCACGACCGCCGCCGCAGTCCAACACCAGGGCCGCGTTCCTGCGGAAAGTGCAGTCAGCCAATGTGGGGCTGCCGGCGTGGTTGTACATCCCGGCACCATTGTTTAGAGGGCTATTAGGCTCCGGCGAGCACCCGTTGGGCTCCATATTGCATGTATTAGCATGGCCTGCAGTTATCGTGAAACCATCGAGGACGGCGGTCGAGTCGGTGCCGCTGCCGGTGACGACAGTGTATGAATTCTCTGCCCGACTATGATGCTCAAGAAAACTGCGGACGTTCTCCCAATCCGAGATTTCAAGCTCAACATCGTTGCCGTTCAGGTCACCGCTGAGGATTGTCTGGTACTTCTCGATATCTCGCTCATTGGGAGACAGTTCACCAAAGCCAGCGTAGGCGCCTTTGAGTGCGACGCCATTGATGAGTTGGAACGTCGCCTCTCGGTCCCCGCGTGTCTGGTCTTTGCCCTGGTCGGGCTTATAGATGCCTTGAGCCACACGTATTTCGACCGGCTTTTCGGCAGAATTGGCATCGGCTAAGGCGTCCTGAAGATGAACGTAGGCATTCGCCCAGCTTGTGCCATCATCGGCCCCTGCGGCATCGTCATCGACATAGATCACCTTGCTTGGAGCTGTGCAAGCGAGTGCCGCCACGAGTGAAAGTATGAGCAAGTGCTTTGATTTCATCGTGATCGCCTCCCAAATAGAATTACTAAGGATTATGACCACGCAGCCAATGTAAAGACATAATCGCAAAATCTGCCAGGTCCACTTTGCAGTCGCCGTTGATGTCGCCAGCGATGATAGTTTCACAAACCGGCTCGCCAAAATATGACTTGCTCGCTTCTGCTGTTCCACCGTAGGCCCCCATGTTGATACGCCCGCCATTGGGAAATGGCTCATGCCCGATCGGCGACGTCGGGTCGCCAGTATCAACGCACGGGCTTGTAACGGCATCTTGAACCCACCTTTGCGTCTTCGTGTCCCACCTGCCTGCCTGCGATTTCAAATGATAATCGCCGTCAACCCAGAAATCATCATTCCGGTCATCCAGTGTTCCATTTGGGTCTCGGTAGCCGGGATGTGCAAAACGGGGATCGAAATTCATATTACCATAGCCCCAAACAAGCACTGGGTCTCCGACATACGGATCCGGCTCTACGGAAGTTTTGGCCACGCAACAATACGAAAGGATAAGCTGAGAAGGCTTTTCGAACCAGATGTCACCCGGTGGCGGCGCTAGATTGAATAAGTGAATATCTCCACCGAGGTTATTCCATATGACGGTGTTAGTCACGAAGGCCTTGGCGACCGAACAACAGGCAATTCCGCCGGGGGATATTGTGCCAAAGCGGCTCACTGCACTGTTACCGGTTATGGTGCAGTTGGCTATAATGACGCTGGCATCGTCGAGAACGAATAGCCTAATGCCTCCACCTGAAGTCACGGGATTGTTGTTGCCGCTAATAACACAGTTTGAAATCCGAGCCGAGCCGGTTTCATAAAGCAACGCGCAAATTCCTTCGCTACGGTTATTAGATATGACGCAACCTTCCACTGTGAATGAACCATTGCCAGAAATAATAAGACCGTCGTATTCGTTGCTGGTGATAGTGCAGTTTGTTATGTGTACAAGCGGGCTATCCCAACAATAGATTCCACGACCCGTATTCTGGAAAATTAGGCAATTGCTTATGTTGGCTGCTGTATTTTCCCAACAGTAAATACCGCCACCACCCCCTCTGAGCGGTATGTTGTTACTCACGGTGCAGCCTACAATTTTGACGCTACTATTTTTCCAAGCAAAAATACCTGCCCCCTGGGTAGCTTTATTATTAGCGATAGTGCAATTGCTTATTGTTGGACTAGACTGCTCGCAATATATCCCGCCTCCGAAAAACCACATGGTCTCACCAAACTTTTCCATGTGGCCACATCCTTTCGTGATAGTAAAACCAGCCACGACTGAGTTTGCATCTTCATGACTATGGAGATAAAATCCGCAGTGGGGGTCGGCCTCTGTGCCATTACAGTCGATGATAGTCGCGGCAACAATATTGGGGTCATCTGGATTTGTACTTCTTACGGTGATAGCCTTGCCCTTCAAGTCGATGTCACGGTTCCCCTGTCCAACGTATCTGCCCGGCTTGACAACGATGATGTCACCGTCATTGGCGTCATTGATAGCGGCCTGGATGGTGGCGAAATCTGCTGCGCCGTCAGCATCCACGTAGATGACCTTCGCTGGAGCTAAGCAGACGGATACGAGTACCACGAGCAAGAGTATGGCTAAGTGCTTTAGCTCCACGGTCGTTTCCTTCCTATCTATACCAGTCGATCCACGAGATTTTACATTCCACTTTGAGCAATTCCATAGCCGGCGGCAGGAATGTAACGTGGACTTCCTCGCCAACCACATCGAACTTGAAATATGTGTCCGTCTGAACCTTCAATGGGCCTTGCCATTCCACCAAACTATTAGCCCTGGCGAAATAGTCCAGCTCAGCACTTTTGAACGGCTCGCCCGTCAACATTACGCAAGGGGCGGCAAACTTGAAATTCTAAAGCATCGGCGGCATACCCGGCGACGTCCGGATTGCCAGAATCAGTGCCTCGGGAAGGTCATCGGCTCTTGCTCTTATCGTGACCGATGCGATGTCTCCCACAATATGATAGCCGGGCAAATTCGGTTCATAGCCTTCAAACTGCGGCGACCATTCCGCCTTATCACCGAGGACTATTTGGAACGGCTCTTGCCCAGACCCGACATTAGTACGCCAACTCGCGGCCAACCTAGCAAAATCGCCGAAGTTTACCAGACCATCGTGGTTCAGGTCTTCCGCAAGGAGCACGCCCTGGGCTAACCACATAGCCGCAAGCCCAAGCAAGTCGTTTCCATCGACGGCGTCATTATGGTCAAGATCGGCAATATTACCAACAACTGACAGAGACATACTGGCTTGTGGCGTGCCGCCATAAGCGCCCATATTTATGCGTTGACCGTGCGGCCAGAGCTCCGCACTCCAATCAGAGTTGGGGTCGCCGGTATCAATGCAGGGACTTGTGACATCGTCTTTTACCCAGGTTTGCGTTTGGGGTCCCAGCGACCTGCCTGGGACTTCAGGTGGTAGTTGGGGTCAACAAATTGAGGGTCGGCATCAATGTTTCCTTCGAGCCAGGTTACAGTGGAATCGAGGACGCTTCCCTGTTGCGAAATTGAGACGCTGGCCCTGCCACCTTCAATGTCGCAGTGTTTTACAGTTATATGAGAGCCGGCATTTCGTTCACCATCAAGCTGCTGACTATCGGAGACGCTTATGGTTGTCTGGCAATCCCACACGATACAATTGATTATAGTTGCAGCCCCACCCCCTTTGGCCAAAAAGTATGGGGGAATCGGCCCTGCCGAGGTCGAACAGCCGCAATCCCCCTCGGGCAGTTGACAATCGTGTTGTTCACCAATAGTGCCGTGCACGAATTTTCGATTGCGATGCCGCCGCTGTGGACAGTTATAGATGACATTGTTCATCACGACAGGAGAGCACTTATCCCGCAGAACGATGCCATGATCATCGCTTCCTCTGATGACGTTTTCGACGATGATCGCCGAACACCTCGTTGGATTGATCCTATCATCGTGTTCCGGGACATCAAACAAATTGCGCCGGATGACAGGGCGGCGGTGTGCTCTCGCCCCACAGGTCAACATCGTCGTTGTCGCCATTCTTGTGCTGAAAATAGCAGTCCTCCACCAGAACGTATGAGTATCTGGTGTGAATGCCCTGTCCGATGTCGAGAAACCGGCAGCCCCTGATATTTGCGGATGAGTCTCCGGGGTAATTCGCATCATCTGACATAACGGCTATGGCATCTCCTTCCCCCCCCGCAGAGGGCAAATTCTGAAAAACGCATTTTTCGAAATCAACATGAGAAGAGAGTAACACAATTGCTTCGTGGTACAGGTATCTTCTCGGCCCCGGCACATAATAGTCCTGGTGCTCGCCTGCGCAGTCGGCATACTCGAAGATACAATTTGTCAGGCGGCTGTCAGCGGCGTCGGCGAACCTAATCTGTTTCCACCTTATGCCGCTGGCCGTGCGCGTGAAGCGGATTTGGCTGGCATCGGTGCCGTCAGCGAGGAGCTGTCCGTAGATGATGATAGATACTGCGTTTTTCATCTGGACTATTGTCCCCGGCTCAATCGTCAAAACGATGCCGGTTGGAACGATGACATTACTATCAACGATGACTGCTCCGGACCATGTGGCATTTTGGGTCAGCTCACCAGCGACATGGACTTGGGCTGATAGCGTGCACGGAAGTGCCAGGAAATAGAACAATACTTTCACAGCCCCCAACAGACCAATTTGTCGTTGCATTATTACCCTCCTTAAAACAAACAAGACCATATCACGGATAATATTATGTCATAATTGGGACGATCAGTCCAGAGAATTCACGAATGGCGTTTGAATATCCCCGGTGCGATTCGAACGCACAACCTTTGGCTCCGGAGGCCAACGCTCTGTCCAATTGAGCTACGGGGACAACCAATTTTCAATTGTAAATTTTCAATTGTCGATTGTCAATTTATTCTGTCCCACACATCAGGCACGCCTGCAGACCCCCGCTATGGCACGTATAAAAAACTCGGCCATTTGATACGACCGCACCGACACATTCACTCGGGTCGAAACGCGGCCCGGAAGACACTGCCTTGATGGCATCCACATCCGACAAATCATATACGTCCATATTGGAGCCCAGCAGATATGGCTCGGAAAGCGTGAACCGCGTGCACTTATAGCCTTGGGTGAGAGTTGTGAGGATCTTGCCGGTGCCCTTGTCCAGCAGGAAACCATTCCTGTATTGAGCGTGAACAAACAAAAACCTCGGGCGCGATCGTCACGACCTGGATCGCTTCGCGAACGGGCTGCGACTTCCAGATCATTGACCCATCCCGCGCATCAATGCACCACACGAGACTCTCGCCGCCTTCGAGCTTATTGTATCCGCCCAGGTACAGGCGCCCATTCTCCCCGCATAAGGTGCAGCCGCCGTGGATAAAGCACTTCGTCGTCAGCCAGATAACCTGGCCGGTCTCCGGCTCGATGGCTGCCGTCAGCCCCTGCGCACCCGGCAGACCTCGCCGGTCTCTTGCGGAATGCCCGAAATAGCAGGAATAGTAAAGCGTCCCATCCATTAAGCATATCCCCGCATCATCGCCGCCGATCCGAACTGGGAGAAGTCTTTGGTCCATATCTCTTTGCCGTTGTCTAAATCGTATGCGCAAGAGGGGTTTGTGACTTGCGGAAAGCTCGGGTTGTCCTGGTGTCCGAAAAGCCACCCTATTTTCTCTTCGGGAGCCGGGGCATATCCGGCCGTAGTCGCCCGTGCCAAACATGTAGATGGCCATGTTTTTGTACACCATCGGAGGCAATTGCCTGTTCCAACTGGGCGAGCCGGAGAACGGCGCCTCCCACAATAAATTGCCCGTTGCCGCGTCCAGGCATCGCAGCCGGCAATTCTTCAGGCCTGCCTGGGGAACTAACAGCCGCTCCTTGTAGTAAAGAGGCGAGGTATAACAGATATGCACGCCTGGAAAATACCGCCGCCACAACAGGCGTCCGGTTTCCTGCTCTACGGCGAAGATTTGCCCTTCTGCGGTGTGCGTGTACATCCGCCCGCCGCCGAACGTAGAAAAGTGCTTCGCGGTTCCTTCGTACCGGCGAATCCAACTCATTTTGAAGGGCGGCGTTATTCCTTGGTCATCCACGTTCGTGTTCGCCCAGTTCCCAAAGCTCGTAAAGCGGTCGTATTTCGGGTCGGTGAGTTTGCTCGTCAGCGGACTGCGAATCCTGGAAAGTTGCAGGTCTTCTTTGGGTAGCGGTGCATTGCCGTCAGGCCCGAGGACATAAAGATAACCATCTTCGCAGCCAAAATAGACGCGACCATCACAAACGGCTACAGGAGCTGAAATTGCACAGCCGAAAGCCGTTTTGAACGACCACACCTGCCCGCTGCCGGACAATGGCACCACATAAAGACTTCCGTCCAAGCCGCCATAAGTAGCGGTATCGCCCAGAAGGACGGGCGACGCGATCGAGGGATAGCCGCCCAGATACTCCGGCTGTTCCTTTCCCGGAGCGTGCCTGCAGAAGCCAAAGCCCTCTTCCGGCCGGCATCTGTAGACATCCTGGCCGCGCAAGACTGCACCGAGCAAAAGCTCACCAGTCCGCCAGCGGTGCTCGTTCTGGTTCCACGCACAAAGTCAGCTTCCACTTTGCCGTTTTTCAGCCGCAACGTCTCGACGCTGCCGCCGTTGTCCAAAAGTGTCCATTGCCGATAGACTGTCGCGTCTTCACCGATGCTCAGTCCCAAGCGTAACGGTGCGCGGCGTATGCACTGCTCGAACCTGGGGCTTATCGTCGAGGTCTTCCAGCCATACAACTGACCCGCCGGCCGGGACAACGAGCATTTTGCCAATCGCAGCGATGTCCCTGGAGCAGCAGAACTGCTCGTTCGGCGTGACACGTTCTCCTTTATGCTTTAGCCAGTCTCTGGCCGCTCCAGCGGTCGCCCGTAAAGCCGAGCCTTTCTTCGACAAAGTCCCAGACCCAGGCGATTGTTCCGTCAGGCTCAAGGGCGTAAACTTTTGAGCCGAGTGTGGCAAAATAGACCCTGCCGTTGGTTACGACCGGCGAACTAAAGATCGGCTCACCGCAGGTTATCTCCTTAACGACCGTTCCGCTGGCCGCATCGAGAACGTAGTATGACCCGGCCATCGTGCCGAAGTGCAGATAACTTCCGGCAATAGCCGGCGACGATACATTGTTACAATTCGCCTTGCCGCCTGGGCTTGGAAACTTCCAGAGGACACGCAGTGTAGCCGCATCGAGACAAAAGGCAACGCCCGACCCATCAACCACGTAAATGCGTCCGTCCCCTCGACTGGGCTCGGGGCAGGCCGCGACCACTGGGGCGGTAAAAATAGCATCCGTTAGCGGCACCGCGCCAATTAAGCCAAGTGGTGTGGTCAGATTCCTGTCGGGCACATTGCCGCATCGCCGACAGTCGCACTTGAACTGCGGCCAACTCTCGCCCGAATAGGCACAAATGGTATTTATCAATAAACAAACTACAAAAAGACCGAATTTTACCTGCCGCGACCTCATAGTTCATAGTCCTCCAATTAACCGGTAGATGTAGTATACAAGCAGATTTCGGCGTGGCAATCAATAACTGTGTTTATTGAACGGATGCAAGCCAGTTTTCGGCCAGTTTCTGCAGGTCGTTGAAGTCAACGAACCCGTCATCGGTGAGGTCGGCGCCTCCGCCGCCGTATCGGAAGCTGCTGTCGGTTCGACGCCAGCGCTGGCTAAACATGGCAAAATCTGTTAGGTCCACATCGTTATCGGCGTCGAAATCACCCCAAACAGCGAAACCCGCATAGTCCTGATCTGGCAGGTCTGAGTTTACAGTGGCGTACGACCTATGTGGCGGACTGAAGGTACAGCCATCCCGTTCGGCAAGCTCAGGGCAGGTTTTGCTCGGCGTGACGACACCCGACCAGGCATACGCTACTGTCTTACTATAATAGCCGCTATTGTCGGTGGTAGCGCTGCCGGCGTTTTTATCGAAGGTCAAAGTCACGCCGCTGATCCCAGAGCCGGCAAAAGTCCGCACATAACCGGAAATAGCGGGCGGCTCAATCCTACAGTAAGGGTACGCTGAAAGGTTCGTTTCCTGAAAATCGCCGGGCAGGCCAAGCCCATGCGACAATCCTACCAGACCTTCCTGCGATTCGACCCCAAGCCAGGCAAGCTGAATCCTGCCATCGAAGTACATCTCAACCTGGAAGGTGCTGGAATTACTACGGCCGAGCTCAGGAACGTCCTGCCAGGTCACAACTACACGGTCGGTCAACTGCTGCCAGGTGACTGCGCCGCCCGCGGATGGGTCAAAGTCGTTAAACAGGCACGAAATACGCTTAGCACTAAAATGGTCGGCCAGCGATTCGCCGCAGTCATAATCGCCCTGGTAGAAAGTTACGTAGCCGTTGCTGCCGATGTAAAAGCTCGGAAAGCTGCTGCCATAGATGGATACCGTGTTCTGGTCGGTCAGACTTACCAGCTTAAAACTGTCATCGCCCAGCATCAATTGCGTGCCGCCGGCAGGATCGGTTGGCAACTGGCTAACCTCTCGTAGACAAGCACCGTAGGATGCGCCGTCGATGGTAGGAGTGAACATTATCGCCTTATTCGACAGGTCAAAGGCATCTGCGCCGGAGGAAAACTGCTCGGTGAAATAGTCGGCCGGCCAGTTTGCCAGCGCCATGTAATGCTCGTGTAACATATCCGAGGTGACATTGGCGTACGACCTTGATGGTGGGCTGAATGTATAGCCGGTTAGCCCAGGCGTAACCACACCTGACCAGCCATACCATACCGCGTTACTGTAGTAGCCATTACTATCGGTAATACTACTGCCACCGCCGTTGCTGAAGTTCAAAGTCACGCCGCCAATCCCGGAGCCGCCACTCGTGCGTACATAGCCGGAAATGGTCGGAGATTCACCTCGGCATTGAGGGTACTGCGAAAAATCTGTCTCCTGAAAATTTGCAGGCAAGCCAAGGCCCTGCGACAATCCTACCAGACCTTCCTGCGACTCGACCCCAAGCCACGCAAGCTGAATCCTGCCATCGAAATACATCTCAACCTGGAAGGTGCTGGAATTACCCCGGCCAAGCTCAGGAATCGCTTGCCAGGTTACAACGACGCGGTTGGCCAACTGCTGCCAGGTGACCATCCCACCCGCGGAGGGATCAAGGTCGTTGAACAGGCAGGAAATACGTTTGGTATTAAAATGGTCGGCGAACGATTCGCCGCCGTCATAATCGCCCTGGCCAAAAGTTATGTAGCCGTTGCTGCCGACATAGAAGCTCGCAAAGCTGCTGCCATAGATAGATACCGTTTTCTGCCCGGCTAATCTTACCAGCTTAAAACTGTCATCGATAAGGATCAACTGCGCGCCGCCGGCAGGATCGGTCGGCAGCCGGCTAATTTCTCGCAGACAGACGCCGTAGGACGTGCCGCCGCTGGTGGGCACAAACACTATCGCCTTGTTCGACAGATCAAAAACGTCGCCGGAAGAAAACTGCTCGGTAAAGTAGATAGGCAGCCCTTTGGCTAATGCGGTGTAATCCTGGTCCGGCAGGTCAACGCCTACATTACTATATGACCTTGACGGCGGACTGAAGGCATAGCCGCTCCCTTCGGCAAGCTCAGGGCGGGGTTTGCCGGGCGTGACCACACCCGACCAGCCGTACGCTACTGTCTTACTATAAAAGCCGCTCTTGTCGGTGGTAGTGCTGCCGCCGCCACCGCCGGCTTGATCGGGCGTCAGGGTCAAAGTGACTCCGCTAACCGCAGCGCCGTCATCTGTCCGCACATAGCCGGAAATAGCCGGAGGCCCCACCTTGCATCGAGGATACTGCGAAAAATCTGTCTCTTGAAAATTTGCAGGCAGGCCAAGGCCCTGCGACAATCCTACCAGACCTTCCCCGCGATTCGACCCCGAGCCAGGCAAGCTGAATCCTGCCGTCGAAATACATCTCAACCTGGAAGGTGCTGGAATTACTGTGGCCAAGCTCAGGGACGCCTTGCCAGGTCACAACCACACGGTTGCTCAACTGCTGCCAGGTGACTGCCCCACTTGCGGAGGGATCAAAGTCGTTAAACAGGCAGGAAATACGTTTGGTATTAAAATGGTTGGCGAACGATTCGCCGCCGTCATAATCGCCCTGGCCGAAAGTTATGTAGCCGTTGCTGCCGACGTAGAAACTCGAAGAACTGCTGCCATAGATAGATACGGTTTTCTGCCCGGTTAAACTTACCAGCTTATAGCTGTCATCGCCCAGCATCAACTGCGCGCGCCGGCAGGACCCCCGATCAAGTCGGGGGTTGGCAGCCGGCTAATCTCTCGCAGACAAGCGCCGTAGGACGTGCCGCCCCGGGCAGGAATGAACATAATCGCCTTGTTCGATAGGTCAAAGAGATCATCACTCGAAAATTGCTCGGCATAATTACTAACCTGCAGTGGAAATTCATCGGCCCCCACATCTACTGCTCCGCCCATAACGCGGGGATCACCATCGAGGTCTACATCATCCGGCCAAACAGTATCCACCGGGCCGCCTGCGTTAATGCAGGGCGAATTCAAGGTCAAGTGAAAATCGCCGGCGTCAAGATCGACAAAACGCGGATTCGAGTCGAAGTTGCCGCGGGCGTCCGGCTCGTCTGGCTCGCTCGGCCAACCGCCCACGCACGAATATTCCACATCATCAAAGACGCCAACGAGGTTGCAATTAGGGTCTGTGCCGTTTCCCCAAACGATGCAGTTGCTGATTAGGGCAGAGGTGACGCCGTCGCTTAACACGATTCCGTAATCATTGCCCACTATCGTATTATTGCGAATAATCCCGCCAGAACTTGCTCCATCGAAATATAGTCCGATGGAGCTATAACATATCAAGCAGTTCGCAATCACGGGCATACTGTTGCCGTAGACGTGTATCGCAATGTCTTCGCTGCCCTTTTCGTGGTCGCCCTCGATAATACAGCGGGCAATTGTCGGAGAGCTATCGCTGATCAATATGCTCTTATCTTTTTGGGCGCTATCGAGAACCCGCTTATTTCTGCCTCGGCCCCGAGCCGTCGGGCCGGCGGAGAAAAATCGCCCCGCCAAATATCCGCGTCGCCTTTACCACATCCCAATCATTGGGCTGGGTGCTGCGGACTTTGACGGCCTTGTACCCATGCGCATCATAAAAACGCAGAATCTCAGGATATATGCCTTCTTTAACCTCGATTACGTCGCCCGTGTCAGCTTCATCTGTGGCATCTTGTATGAAGCAATACCAGTTGCCTGTGCGAGTGTTTTGCACTCGGTTCGGCGTATAACTGAACCACCAGACCAAGCCCTTGGTTATCTGGCCATCTGAATCGACCTCATCGACCCGCCAGTAGTATTTCTGCTTCGGCTCAAGACCTTGCGGCTCGAAAAGTCCTTGCCCAAAAGTGCCCTTGAACACGCCCTGCGATTGCCTGTCGGCAGCTTCTACCGCATCGCTCCGAGTGCCAAGGTAGAGATCGTGCTGAATAGCCTGGTCACCCGGCTGCCAAGTCAGCAACAGCACCGGATAATCGGTAGCGGAGGAATCAACCGCAGGGCTGGGATTCTTTGCGGCTGCTGCTGAAGGCTCGATACCGCTCATCAACCAGATTTGGTCGTGTATCCAGTTGGCATACTCCATACGGCCAAGCCTGGGGCCTTCGCACGGACCGCTGGCAAAACTCGCCAATTTCCAGTCTGCGCCATCCTTGATGAACCAGGCGGCTGCCGAGTCCCACTTGCCCGCGTAGACCTCGTACTGGACGTAGTCGCCTCGGCCAACGGGGCTAAACGTCATATAGAGGCGGATGGGACTTGCCCATGATACGGCATTACTGCCCCAATGAAGTGTGCCGGGGTGGATGAGAATGGGTGGGCTGTTGGACTGGGCGATAACTTCGTCGCCTATTGATATTCTTTGAGGTCCGTAACTGCCGATCACGATCGTCTTACCGAGTTCCTCTTCTGCCGTGTAAATGTCGGCCCATCGGCTGAACTGGGCATCTTTTAAGTCATTATAGTCTTGCCGCTGCGGATTTCTTGCGTCCCCCGGATGCTGAGGATCCTGCCATTGCAGTTTCTTGACCTTGTATATCGCTATATCCGAATTCGCGTCGCCTCTACCCTCGACCAGTATGTAATCCGTGGTATCTTCTTGCCCGATGGACAATTTCTTGGACACCTGGTTTGTCCAGTGGTTGGCTGTGATTATAAAGTTGGGGGCAATGACAGCAGCAGAAATCTTGGTGTACCCATTATCTATGCGGGCCATACATTCTTTAAGGGGCATGTCCGGCAATTCCGTAGGGAGCGGCCAGTCGACATCGTGACAAACGAGTCCCCAGGCTGCCGTACCGGCAAAGCCCAGCAGTATCCATCCGATAATCGTCCGTCGTCTTGCCATTAGCAATTGACAATCGCAAATTGAAAATTGAAAGCCCTACCTCACACCTGGAGCACTGTCCCGTCTTTCCTCTGCAGCGCCCGTCACAGGCGTTTGAGCCAATTCGCGGCAAAGGCGGCTAAATCCGCAAAGTCCAGGATACCATCCTGGTTCCAGTCAAGGCCCATATCGGCGGCGGCGTTACGCCAATTTGACGATAGCAGCGAAAAATCAGTCAAGTCTACCGTAGCCGAGCCATCCACATCGCCAAACAGTCTGTGGAACTCTATAGTATAAAAGCCATCTTCAGGATGTCCGTCGCTGTCGCGCAACTCCTGGCCGGCCAAGGATGTAATTGAGCCGCAGTCAAGCGTAAGGCGATAAATGTCATCAGGCAGCGAATCCCCAAAGTAACCGTCGGCATCCGTATCCAATTCAAGAGTAACACAATCCCACAACCTGTCATATTCAAGGCTTATCTGCTTGCCGGTAAGAACCGTGCCCCCTTTGGTTCCAATTATTTGAACACCATCAGGCGTGATTACCACATCATCGGTGAATGTCAGCTTCATCTGTGAAGTGCTTGAGCTATGAATTTCCACGCCGGCAACATATAAACCGGCGTCAAGGCCGCCTCCGGCTTCAAGCTCCATTATAGTCGTGTAGCGCTGAGTGCCGCCGGGCGTGCCTATGATGCGTATAGCATCGCCGATGGCCGGCAAAAAGCTGAACGTGATTTTCTGGTACATCTTGTGAGGGTCGAGTGCCGGGGACATCTGAAGATCGGCTGGGGCTATAAATCTGCCGGCACGCCGGACTTCCACCATGAGGTCCTCAAAGAAACCGCCCTGGGGCTGGTCATCTTTATAGTAGGTATTGATGCCCTGCCAGATTCGGTCGCCTTGCCAGAATGTCAGCGTCTCGAACGTAACCGAGTTGGAGAAATTCAGTTGATACCAATCCTCTTCGCCGGCTTGGCTGGTCCACGAGTAGTAAGCCTTGTGCCCGTTGTAGGAGTTGTCGGTTATGCCATCAATAATAGAGTTCAGGTTGCTACGATCATAGTTACCGTCATACCGCTGGGTCGCAGCGGTAGGTGTAACGGTGATGCCAGCGGCGATCGCTTCAGCTACAAGACCTGCCGGCCCGTTGGGGTCCGGCTTTTCAGGCTCAGGCTTGACCGAGCCGACATCGGGGATGTGGTAGGCCTTTAGGAGTCCGCTGCCGGAAATGTGACCGCCATTTTTTAGAATGTTTTGCCCGGCAAGGTCAGATAGGCGAGCGGTAATGCCCGTTATAGTGTCGTATTGTGGGAGGGATTTATTTGGATCGGGCAAGTATGGCCTACAAACATTCTTATAAACGTCGCCGCAAATGTTTGGGTCGGTGAGATCGGAAGGCAGATTCCGGAAGCCTTTGATTATGCCAATAAGCCCCCCTGCTGTTGCCGCGCTGCAGTCGCAGTCCCATCCAGCTAATACTGCGATCTGTACCGTGTTTTTGAAATCGCCCTGGCCATAAAGTACCGCAAGCACCGTCGCTCCGGCGTTAATTGTCGACTCGGCCCAGTTGTAATGCCGGCCATAACTGCCTGAGCCCTGGTATTTTTCGTAGAGCTTGGAGCGAGTTGCTCGCCAATCCAGACTCCCGTCATTTGCATCCTCCATATACCAGCCGAGTACGTCAGTTATCACCTGATACGTTCGGCTCGTAGTCGGCACAGACTTAAGAGCCTCAGTCACAAGGCTTGTAACATTTGGCTCAAAAAAAGCTGTCGCATACATCGCAGAGTAGAACTGGGCGGCATGAACAGCAAAGCCGGTATTTGTGATGTGGGCAAATCTGCCGGCAAGATCAATCGCAGATTGCACCAGGCCCGGAGATATTGCCCCGAGCACCTCGGTCGTTATCTGGGAGTCGATCGAATACCAGTGTTCGTTATAAGTTCGACTGCCTGTATCGGGTGGCAGGAGTCCATCCGCCATCAAGTACCGCGCCTGTTTGTTCGCCAGGTACAAGCCGCAGGTGCCAATATGAGTTCGCCACTGCTGGGCAATTTCCGGGTAATTACAGTCGAGGCCGTGCGTCTGCAGGATGTGCAAGGCAACGTATTCTATATCGGTGTCATCGTCAGCGTCCCATTCCTGCCTTATCACCCAGGGAACAGCCGGAGCAGGATTGGGCGTAGAACCTGAATACTCCCCTTCGGTATCCCTGCCTGCGTAGTTGCCTATAAGCTGCCCTAACCACATGCCCCTGAGCTTGTCAGTGAGCTTGTAGGCGAAGATTACCTTCTCCGCCTGTGCTTGTTGACAGGCCTGTCCCGAACCCAGCCGAGGGAGCAGCGGTATCAGCAATAACGATAGAAACGAAATTGTCCCGATCAAGTCGGGGTTGTGCAACGCGCTCATCTTCAACGCTCCTCACGTGTACATTGTAGCATAATACAGCCCAAGAAGCGACTTTTTGTTGTAACAGAACCATGGAAATATCGTCTTAATACTGCAGGGGTTGCTCAGATGCGTCGGACGGAACTCACCGCAGAGAGCGCTGAGACCGCAGAGCGAAGGTGTAGATCGAAAATCTCAGCGTCCTCTGCGGACTCGGCGGTAAAAAGAGGCGATAAAATTCTGGAAACTTTTGACCGTTTTTGGTAAGATAGATGCGATAATTCTGTGGTGCGTGGGGCGTGCTGTGTCGTGCGTTTTACGCACTACGCACTACCCAATATACAAGACGAAATATGGAGCAAACGACCGAGCAACGACTTAAGAACGCCGGAAGGCCCCAATCTGTCGATGAAAGCCCGCTAATCGCCCGTCTGGCCGGCGGATATACTGAGCTAAAGCGGCAGATACACCGGGTTATAGTAGGCCAGGACAGCGTCATTGACTCGGTGCTCTGTTGCATGTTAGCCGGCGGCCACTGCATCGTGCAGGGCGTGCCGGGCCTGGCAAAGACGCTAATGGTGCACTCCATAGCCAGCGCGATGAACCTCAAATTCAATCGGATTCAGTTCACGCCCGATCTGATGCCCTCGGATATAACCGGCGCGGATATTATCCAGAGAGACCCGCAGTCGAAAAAGAGACATTACGAGTTCCTTCAGGGTCCGATTTTTGCCAACGTCGTTCTGGCTGACGAGATAAACCGTACGCCGCCCAAGACTCAGGCGGCGCTTCTGCAGGCGATGCAGGAACGCGAAGTGACCGCATCGGGCAGGACGTACAAGCTCGATGAGCCGTTCTTTGTCCTTGCGACTCAGAATCCTATCGAGCAGGAAGGCACGTATCCCCTGCCGGAGGCGGCGCTGGATAGATTTATGTTCATGGTCTACATTGACTACCCGCCGGCCAAGGAGGAGCACATGATGGTCAAACAGACCACGACCGGCAGGAAAAGCGTCATCGAGACCGTCGTCGATAAGAGCAATATGGTGCTGTTTCAGGAGATCGTTCGGACCGCCCCTGTCAGCGATACGGTGATCGCGTACTGCATCAGGCTTGCTCGTGCGACCCGGCCGAGCGACCCGACCGCCACAGCGATGGTAAAAAAGTACCTGAAGTGGGGTGCCGGACCACGGGCGGGCCAGTACATGACGCTCGGCTCAAAGGCATTAGCCCTGATCAATGGCCGCATCACGCCGAGCTTCGAGGACGTCCAAGCCGTCTGCAGACTTGTGCTGCGGCACCGTATAATTCCCAATTTCAACGCCGAGGCGGACGGCATCGGCGTTGAAACCATCCTCAACGACCTTGTTGAAAATGTCGCGCTGCCGAAGTGAATATCTTGACCCCGTGTTTCTAAGCAAGCTCGCCAATATGGACCTGGTGGCCCGCTGCGCAGTGGAGGGATTTTTTGCCGGCTTGCATCCGAGCCCGTTCCACGGCTTCAGCGTCGAATACAGCGACCATCGGCAGTACCACTCCGGCGACGAGCTAAAATTCGTTGACTGGAAGGTGTTCGGGCGAAGCGATAGGCTCTACATCAAACGCTTCCGGCAAGAGACCAACGCAACCGTGTATATCCTGCTGGATACCAGTAAGAGCATGTCGTTCGCCGGCAACGGTGCAGTCAGGAAGATTGATTACGCCTGCTTCCTCGCGGCGGCCTTGAGCTATCTGATGCTAAGCCAGAGCGACAGCACCGGCCTTCTGCTATTTGCCGAGACGGTGGGCAAGCAGATTCCGCCCAAGTCAAAACGCACGCATCTAAATGCTATCCTAACAGCCTTACAGTCAATCAGCCCCAGCGGGCGTACCAACCTGGCAAATGTGCTCCACGTGTTCGCCGAGACCACAAAGCGGCGAGGCATAGTCATCCTGATTTCAGACCTGCTCGACGACCAGGGCGACATCTACAAGGGCCTTGCCCATCTAAAGTTTCTTAAACACGATGTAATCATATTCCATATTTTGGACCATCAAGAACTGAATCTCGGCTACGAGGGACTTATTGAATTTGAAGACCTGGAATCCAAAGCCAGGCTGCAAACTTTCCCACAGTCGATTCGGGACAATTATCGCAAGCGTGTAGCCGAGTTCCTAGATGAAGTGCAGAAAACCGCCGGCAAAAGCGGCATTGATTACTGTCTACTCGATACGTCTGGCCCGCTCGATAAGGCGTTGATAGCGTATTTAGCCAGGCGAAAGAGGATGATGTGAGCTTTGTGGAGTGGATATTCCTGTTGGGCGGACTGGCGGTGGCGGGACCTGTGATTGCCCATTTACTGGCAAAGCCGCGATTCAAACGCGTGCCCTTTACGATGCTTCGCTTTTTGCGCAGCGGCCAGATCGAGAGCCAATCCCGCAGAAAACTGCGCGATTTGCTGATTCTGCTATTGCGTTGCGCAATAATTGTCCTGATTGCTATGCTTTTTGCCCAACCGATTCTGCACATCAGGCCCAAGCCCCAGCGAACAAGAGACGTTCACTACCTGGGCCTGGATAATTCGATGTCAATGGCCTACCGCGATGGGCTAGATAGCTATCTGGATAGGATGACCGCATCGGCTATTGAATATATTCAGGCTGGCGGAACGGACGGCATATTTAACGTTTGCCCCCTGGCAGATGCGGAGTGGCAGCACGGGCTGAGCAAAGACCAGGCCCTGGCAGCGGTGAAGGGCTTAAAACTTTCGCCGGCCATCGCAAAGATGGGCCAGTTCCTTTCGGCACTTAGATTAACCGCAGAGCACGCCGAGAGTGCCGAGACGAACAATATAAACGGCGTTTCCTCTGCGGTCTCCGCGCTCTCAGCGGTAAAAATTGGCCGTACCAACCGGGACGCCCCCTCCGGCGATGTGATTCACGTCCTGCTGGTGAGCGATTTCACGCCAAATGCGCTCCGGCAGCTTCTCGATGTCCAGGAGCCAGTTAACGCGCACAATATAGATTACAAAGCGATTGTCTCGCCCGAACCGATTAACAACGCCGCTATAATTGAGGCCCACGCCTCTGAAGTTACGGGCGACCGGATCGGCATAAATGTCACCGTCGCCAACTATGGCCAAACCGAGCAAAACCGCCGGCTGACGGCAAAGGTCAAAGCGAGCGAATCCATGCTAACAGAAGTGAGTTTATCGCCGAATCAGCAAAGAGTATATCAGGCCCAGATAGATATTGGCGGCGCCGAACAGCGACAGCCCTCTGTGCCGATAGAATTAAGCCTGTCGCCGGGCGATGGCCTGAGAGAGGATGATACATTTTACCTGGCGATTTCTATGCCCCAGCATAAGACCCTGACCATAATTCTGGCTGGAGCCGCCACAGATCAAATGTTCTTAGTCGCCACGGCACTGGATACGGTGTCACAGATGGACCCGCACGGCACATTCAGAATACGCAAACTTCTGCTGAGCGACCTTACCAACGCAGATTTGGGATCGGCTGACATACTTATCTGTTCGGCGATAACTGAGCCTTTGGGGCGTATGGCATCAGCTTTGAGAAGCTTTATGCTCGCCGGAGGCAGAATCATATTCTTCATCACGGGCGACCCCGCCCTTATGCAATGCAGCAGTTGTGGCAGCAAGATGTCCTGCCGGCACTGCCGCAAAAATATGTCGCGGAAAAGGTCTATGTGGAACCGAACCCCTTACACCAACAAGGTTCGGCGGTAGACACTCTGGCCGCAGAGGCCTTATCCAACTATAAGATTGATAACATCGCTTTCAAAGGGTGTTGGCAATGCGAGGCACGCCCTCAGACCGGGTGCTTGTGGAAGTTCAAGAACGGCGAAGGCTTTGTTTATGGCAAGAGCATCGGTGACGGCGTCTCCATCCTGGTAAATACCAGCGCCGACGACTCGCTGGGACCATTGACAAAGTCAAGTGCATCGGTTGCCTTCTGCCAGTTTTTGCTCGGGGCAAACAATCAGGTGAGCGAGAATTCGTTTGCCTACGGTGAGCCGGTAACGCTGCCCGTGCCCGGCGTGGAGCTAACATCCGCCCAGCAGCAGTTCTGGATCGAGACCTGTAATGCCCAGAAATACCGAGTCGCTTTATCGCAATCTTCTTTGTTAGTGCCCGACCCCGGCGGCATCGGGTGGGTAAAGACCTTGGGCAAGCCGGCGATATACGCGGGCGTCAACCTGCCGCAAGGCGAGACAGATATGGCCAAGCCGGCTGCCAAAGAGTTGGCTGAAATTATGAGCCGAGTGTTCAGCCGGCATACCGAACCGGGCGTCGCTTCGGCTGAAGTCTTCAGTGACAAAAAGCGGACGTCCCTGTGGAAGGCATTTGCCTGGACGTTGATTTTCTTGCTATTACTTCGAGCCGGCTATCGCTAACAGGCTCAAACGCTAAACTAAGGGATTTGCCACAGAGGACACAGAGAACACAGAGAAATAGGATTGCAGACCGTGAAAATCCGTGTCTTATTGTCGAAGCAGCATGGCTGAAACTACACAAGAAAAACTTGAAGCCCTGGTTGCCAGAATCAAGAAGGTTAGATGTTGGTTGCTGGCTCTTGCGATCCTGAAGGTGGCAGGCCTATCCACAGTCTTTGTCAGTGGATATATCGGCGTCTATGCGTGGCTCGACCACCACGTGAACTTCGGCATATCCGGCAGAATTACGGCATTTATCCTGCTGCTCGCAGGGGCGGCCTTTCTGCTGTATAAGTTAGCCCGCTATCTGGTCAGCCACATATCTTGTAGTGGGGCTGCAAACTTCATCGAAAGTAGACACAGTTTCAACCAGCAACTGGTCACGGCGGTCGAATTCTATGAGGAGCAGCACGATTATCCGTATTCCAGAACGCTCGCCGAGCAATTGGTTCTGCAGGTATGCAAACAAACCGAAGGATTCAAATTTGAATCTACTATCGACAAATGGCAGGGCTACGTCCTTGCGGCGATTGTACTTTTTGGCCTGGGCAGCGTTTTGTTTTATGTGCGTGCCAACTATCTGTACTTCTCCGCGTACTTCACCCGGCTGACACGTCCGTTAGCTGCGGTCGAGCCAATAGCATCGACGAGTTTGCAGCCGATCACACGTGACATTGTTGCCGAGCCTAACACCCCGGTGACGTTCGCCGCCCAGATCGAAGGCCCGGTGCCGGAATCCGGAAAGCTGGTCCTGGTCGCTGTTGAGCCTAACGCGATGGATAGCACTGCCGGCCGCAGCGGGAAGAAATCCAGATTCTTCCGACTGCAAGCCAAGGCGAAAAAGTTGAACTCAAGTCATCCAAATCTTTTGCCAAAATGGGGCTATCGAAATATAGGTTTGAAGCCGGCTCTGCTTCTACGCAGTGGCAACAAGTTGACATCCATCCGGCGCCGCAGATAGAGGGCGTAACGGCTGAAGTTTTGCTGCCGCCGAGGCCGCCAAGAAATGTGCGGGTCGAACCCCATGCCGAGCAAATTGTAGACCAGACTTTGACGGTTATGCCCGACAGCAGCGTTACGCTGAGTGTGCAGGCGACAGGCCCTCTCCGCGAGGCTACCATAACCGGCCTGGACGGCCAGGCGGTAACCAAGCAATTTGGGGCTAACAGCGGGGCCGACCAGTTCACCTTCAGCTTTACCGCCGGGCGAAAAGGCACCATCGCGTTTCGTCCTGTGGATGAATCGGGCCTATCTAACGAGAACGTGCCCGACCTGCAGGTGATAGTGCGAAGCGATGAGCCGCCCAAGATTACGCTGACTTCTCCGGAGGGCGACTACGTAACGACCGATGTCGCAAGCGTGCCCGTAACGTTCGAGTTCAGCGATGATTTCGGATTGGCTTGCGGCGATGTAGTTCTGGAAGTACCCAGAGAGCAGCCCAGGCGGCTGGCAGTTCCACTTACTAAAGGAGAGAAAACCTATACATTTACGCATATAGTTGAATTGGAGCAATACGACCTACGGGTCGGCGACAGCATTCTATTTTACGCCCAGGCATCGGATATCGACACAGGCTCAGCCTTGCCAAGTAGAAGCTCAAGCAGCGATGTCTACTTCATCGAGATTAGACCATATCGGCAGAACTGGCACCCGCAACCCGGCGGTGGACAAGGCTCGGGCGCAGGTGCTACGCCCGAAGAACTGCTCACTATCCTGGAGTACACACGTGCGATATTAAAGAAGACCTGGACCATCGCAGAAAAATCCGCCCTGAGCGATGAGGATCGCGGGCGACTCAAGGCCATCAATGACGATGTTCAGTATTGCGCTACGCAACTGGCAACCATGCGCAATGACCCGGAGTACGGCTTCGATGACCAGGCAAAAGCAATCCTTAACCAGGTTCTTCAATCTTACAGCCAGGCAAGCGAATCTTTAGCCGGGCATAATGCTATCGGCGCTCTGCCGGCGGAAAAGCAGGCATACGGCACTTTACGCAAATTCATCCTCGAATTGGAGATGCGCTACGGCTACATAATATTCAAAACAAACTAAAAGAAAAATGTTACGCCACCAGTCCTAGACTGGTGGAAATCTTGCGGCATTATAATTTTATGCCACGCAATGAAAAAAACTGGTCTCGTGAAAACTTTATTGAAGGCTGAGAAGGAACGCGAGGAAGATGATGAAGAGTCCTAAGATGGAAAAGTCAAAAATTCTGCCGGATGAGCAGAGTGATTAGTTTTTAGCAAAATTTAATAAGAATTGTTATCTGAAAAGGATATGACAAGTAAGTTTTGGAAATATTTTGGTATCTTTTTTATTATACTCGGAGCTGTTTTATTATTTAATTCTTTTTCTGGAATTACTGGTTTTGTGGTTTTTGAAGATGTTAAGAAAGAAGTAAGCGGAATTTTAGGAGCAGTTTTCGTTATTGCTGGAATTGGAATTTTAACGTCCAGAACACATCATGTTAGATTTCATGATGAAATTGCAGCAAGACTCTACGAAATTTTAGGCACTAGAAATGCTTACGGTCATAAAACCGAAGAGATTTCAGTAATGGAATCAAGAATTGCAGCGCATGGCTCATTTGATAAAAGAGAGGTAAAGAATGTGATTAAAAGAGAAATTGAATCTGGAAAACTCTGTACGTGATAAATCTGGACATGCTATTTCAATTTCTACTAGACCAGAAATGTTAGATGAAATAATAGGAAATTATGGTCCAATGATAAAGGATACTGTTGTGGATAGACTGTATGATTTAGAAGTAGGAAGATTACCTTCGGGTGTGAGATAGTCACTCACCACCACTTGCTCAACATCTTAATAACGTCAACAAGCAAACACCAACTGAACCAAGTACGTTACAT
>CAWFCJ010000050.1:0-141098 GCA_963814265.1 Sedimentisphaerales bacterium
CTAAATTGCCAGATTGGCCCCGTACTGCTCGAGTTTGTGGTTGATGTCGCCGATGGCCGCCTGGCTGTGATCAGTTACAGCCAGGCCGCCATCGGCGACATCAACCAACTCGAGCAGTACGGGGCCAATATCCTGATCACGCCCCAGACCCAAAATCTTTCTCTGACTTACGGCGGCATGGCCTTGGGGGGAGTGGCTTTCGATATGGCGGAAATCCGCCAGGAGGACCTTGGCCGTATTCGCAGCATCCCCAACGCCCGCAACATCGCCGCGGTCGGACCCATGGTGTTGGGACCGGTGGAAATCAAGGGACACCGTGTGATGCTGGCCGGCATGGATTACGCGGTTGCCGAAATGCTCAAGCCCTGGTGGCGCGTCACCGGCAAGGCCCTTGAACCGCCGGGTTTGTCTTCAAGAACAATCCCGATTTCCTCGATTTTTTTCCGCAGCGCGTCGGCTGTCGCAAAATCCTTCTTATCTTTCGCGGCCTTCCTTTGCTCGATTAAAACGGCCACCAGTTTATCGAGCATCGCGCATTGCCTTCGCTTTGCTGTAGGTAATTCTCCTTAACAATCCCCAGGCAGTCACCGCCAAGCTGCATAAACATATTGTCAACGGCTACCAGCGTCTCACAGGTTGCATTTTTAGCAATCTGGTCATTGGCCAGGTTCGCCAGCTCAAACATCACCGATAACGCAATTGATGTATTAAGGTCGTCGTTCATTGCTGTCTCAAATTTTTCCTTTGATTCTTTCAGGCGTTTTGCAATTTCGTTGTCGATGGGGCCATTGGGTGCATTTTTGATTTGTTTTCTTATCCCGATAACTGCGTCCGTCAGCTTATCGTATCCGCTCTGGCGGCATGAAGGGCCTCATCGGAAAAATCCAGCGTGCTTCGATAATGACTGTTGAGAATCAATTGCCGAACCGCAAGCGGATCATATTTTCTGCTCAATCGCTCGTGCTTCGGCTCCGCTGAATCGGTGAAAACCTGCTTTAGCGTAATAAAGTTGTTCAAACTCTTGCCCATCTTCTGGCCATCGACCGTAACCATATTATTGTGCAGCCAGTATTTGACAAACTGCTTTCCCGTCGCCGCCTCGGCCTGGGCAATTTCGCATTCGTGATGCGGGAACTGGTTTTCCAGTCCGCCGCCGTGAATATCGAACGGCTGGCCCAGATATTTCGTGCTCATCACCGAACACTCCTGGAAACCGATAAGTTAGAGCAGTTATATCTTGATATCCACCACGATGAGGATGCCCAGGTGTATCTTAACGGCGTGCCGGCAGCGAAGCTCCAGGGCTATACAACAAGTTATGTTCAGGTGCCGATTAGCCAGGAGGCCAGAAAATCCTTGAAGGTTGGCAAGAATTGCCTGGCTGTGCACTGTCGCCAGACCGCCGGCGGCCAGTATATTGACGTTGGAATAGTCGATGTGGTAGAACAACCCACCAAGTAGACATGGTTGTCGGGAGGTGATTTATGGCAGAGAATGTTTTGTATTATGGAGATAACCTCGACATTCTTCGCCGGTATATCAAGGATGAAACTGTTGACCTGATTTACCTTGACCCTCCTTTCAAGAGTGAGCAGGACTACAACGTTCTCTTTGCCGAGCAAAACGGGTCAGCCGGGCCGCCGCCCAGATCAAGGCTTTTGAAGATACCTGGCGTTGGGACCAGGCTGCCGCGACAGCATACCAAGAGATTGTGGAAACCGGGCCGCACGCGTTTCGCAGGTTATGCAGGCCTTTCACACATTCCTGGCGGCTAGCGACATGATGGCCTATCTGGCGATGATGGCACGAGGCTTGTAGAACTTCGGCGCGTATTGAAACTGACTGGCAGCATTTATCTGCACTGCGATCCGGCGGCAAGCCACTATCTGAAGATGCTCATGGATGCTGTCTTTGGCCCTGTAAATTTTAGAAATGAAATTATTTGGAGACGGACTGGGGCACATGGGCCACGAAGAAGCTTTGGACCCGTTCACGACACCATTCTATTTTACTCTAAAACAGAGGCTTACTACTTCAAAGTTGTAAAAAGACCATATATGAAAGGTCATGTTGAACGGCGATACAAGAAAGACAGCGAGGGAAGGCATAAATTTGTGAGCGGCGGAAACGTGCTCACCGGGGCAGGTGCAACAGCAGGAGAATCTGGTGCTGTGTGGAGGGGATTTGACCCTTCAGCGAAGAAGAGACATTGGGCCATTCCCGGATTTTTAGTGGAACAGATGCCTGAAGAATTCAAAAAGTTGGGCGTTTTGGAAAAGCTCGAAGCTCTTTATCAGGCAGAGCTGATAGAAATTAAGTCAGGAGCTGCGTGGCCTACACCAGTGCGCTACCTGAGTGACATCGAAGGTCAACCATTACAGGATATTTGGAGTTATCAGCCATATACTGAAGGTATGGTTTTTGGGACGAGCGAGGGTATTGATTACGACGTTGCTTGGCTTGGACCAACAGCCCCAGAACGCATTGGTTACCAAACACAGAAACCAATAGGTCTCGTTGAGAGGATTATAGAAAGCTCTTGTCCGGCAGAAGGGTTTGGTACTTGATCCCTTCTGTGGTTGCGGCACTACAATAGTAGCTGCTCAGAAACTCAAACGGCCGTGGGCTGGTATTGATATTACACATCTTGCTGTTGCGTTAATGAAGCACAGACTGAAGGACGCTTTGGGAAGCAAGTCAAATATCGAGTTATTGGAGAGCCGGTTTCTTTGCCGGATGCCAGGACGTTGGCTCGAGGAAAATCGCTATCAATTTCAATGGTGGGCGTTGGGCTTGGTGGGGGCAAGGCCTGTCGAGCAAAAAAAAGGAGCGGATAAAGGAATTGATGGCCGGCTTTATTTCCACGATGAGGCCGACACCGAGAAAACAAAGACAAAGCAGATCGTCATCTCGGTCAAGTCCGGCAAAGTGGGCGTAAAAGACATACGTGACCTCCGAGGAGTGGTGGAGCGTGAAAAAGCACAAATCGGCGTATTGATTTCTATGGAAAAACCAACGAAGGCAATGTGTGCAGAAGCTGCTGGTGCCGGATTCTATAAATCTCCCTGGGGCAAACACCCGGTGATGCAGATTTTGACAATTGAAGACTTACTGAAGGGTAAAAAGATAGATTATCCGGATGTTCCTGGAGTAAATGTCACCTTCAAAAAAGCTCCGAAAGCAAAAAATAATAAGGTTGTGCATCCCGAATTTGATTATCTTGAAGATTCGTTTGAGGATACATAAATGGCACTATTATTAGGATATGATGTAGGGAGCTCATCGATAAAAGCGACGTTGATGGAAGCTGAGACGGGCAAGGTGCTGGCATCGGCAACTTCGCCGGAAAAAGAGCTGGAGATTATCGCCAAGAAAATCGGCTGGGCCGAGCAGCATCCGGAGACCTGGTGGGAGCACGTCAAAAAGGCCACGCAGAAGATTGCTGGAAAACTCAAAGTCAAAATTCGAAACTCGGAACGTGCAGCGCAATCGGCATTTCGTACCAGATGCACGGCCTGGTGGTGGTGGATAAGAACAAGAAGGTGCTGCGGCCTTCGATAATCTGGTGCGACAGCCGGGCGGTGCAGATCGGCGAAAAGGCGGCAGAAGATATCGGCAAAGAAAAGTGCCTCAAGACGACTGTTCAATCTGCCGGGCAACTTCACCGCCTCGAAATTGAAGTGGGTCAAGGACAACGAGCCGAAGCTTTTCTCAAAGATTCACAAGATCATGCTGCCCGGCGATTACATCGCAATGAAGATGACCGGCCAGATCAAGACAACGCCGTCGGGCCTATCCGAAGGGATAATGTGGGATTTTGAAAAGGACGGCTTGGCGGAATTTGTCCTGGAAAATTACGGCATCTCGACCGAGCTTGTTGCCGAGACGGTCCCGACGTTCTCGGTGCAGGGCGAGCTTACCAGCCGCAGCTGCGAGCGAGCTGGGGCTGGCAGCCGGCACAAAGGTCAGCTACCGGGCCGGCGACCAGCCGAACAACGCCCTGTCGCTGAGCGTTTTGAAGCCGGGCGAGATCGCCGTCACAGCGGGCACCTCCGGCGTGGTCTATGGAGTCAGCGACAAAAAGAACTACGACCGGAAATCGCGGGTCAACATCTTCGTGCACGTCAATCATTCACAAGAAAGCCGCGCTACGGCGTGCTGCTGTGCCTCAACGGCACAGGAATTCTCAATAGCTGGCTCAAGCACAATTTTGTGGCGGCGAGGGCTGGACTATCCGCAAATGAATGACCTGGCGGCGCAGGTGCCGGTTGGCTCCGATGGGCTGGTGATCCTGCCTTACGGCAACGGCGCCGAGAGGACCCTGGAGAATAGAAACATCGGGGCATCGGTCCACGGCTGGAATTTCAACATCCACAAGAAGGCCGCATTTCCTGCGGGCCGCTCAGGAAGGAATCGTCTTTGCCCTCAACTACGGCCTGGGCATAATGCGGGATATGGGCATAAGACTTACGACCGTCAAGGCCGGCAATGCCAATATGTTTCTTAAGCCCGCTGTTTGCCGAGGCCTTTGCCACGGTGACGCAGGCGACGGTCGAGCTATACAACACCGATGGCTCGCAGGGCGCCGCCCGAGGAGCCGGCATCGGCGCAGGCATCTACAAAGGCCCGCAAGACGCCTTCGTGGGCTTGAAGCCCGTCAGGACAATCGAGCCAAACAGAAAGTTAGCGCAAGCATATCAAGAGGCGTACGAAAGATGGCAAAATGTTTTGAACATCATGAGTTGAAAAGGAGTAAGAGCAAAATGGCAGGCTGAAAAATCTTTACATAGTATTTGCAGATGGACGTTTAATCCCGGCAAGGGCGGCTTTGTGCCGGCGGATATGCGGCCGGAATGGGATGGATCGAAGTTCACGACCGTAGATATGGTCAATCTCGTCGCTGAAAAGATAAAGCCGCGACTGCCCGATGACATCGAACTTGGCATCGAGATGCACTACGATACGGAGGTCAATGAGAAAACCGCAAGGGAAGTTGCTGATGCGCTGGTTGACTGCGGATTGTATCTTGCGATGATTACGCCCGGTGCGCATAGCCACTTTGCTTATGGCGGAATTGCATCTCTGGATAAAAAAGAGAGAAAACAGGCAGAAGAGTTCGGCACAAGAACGGTCGATATTGCCTACGGGCCTTTGAAAAAAGCCTGGCATCCAGACGCTGGCAAAGCGCCGGCATTTATAATCTGGAACGGCTCGTTCGGTTACGATATTGCCACGGTCGGCATCAAAGCAGATGTATCAGAATCTAAAAGAAAGCATCGCCTGGGCTGTGCAAATACGAGCAGAAAAAGGGCGGCAGACTCTATATCGGTTTTGAGCCTAAGCCAAATGAGGGACATCCGGCGATGCTGATTCCGACGGTGGCAAGTGCGATTCTTTTCTGGAGAAAACTTGAAGAAGAATTCGGCATCCCTACAGAAAAGAAAGGGCGTCAATAAAGAGTTCGGCCATTCCGAGATGATCGGCCTTGACCACGTGTACGATACGGTCGAAGAGCTGGACAACGATGCGATGGTGCACATGCACCTCAACAGCCAGGGCTACAACGACGGCATCATCCTCGGCGGGCCCGGCAAATACGACATCGACCACGGCGCGGGTAAATGGCATGAATATTGCCATCGCAGGACTTCTGCGGCAGGCCGGTTACGATCGCTGGAACGGCCACGATATGCAGACCCGCGCGTACGATAACGTCGAGCAGGGCATCGACCGGGTCGTGCGAAGCGTGCTTAGCTGGGAGGCCTGTGACATAGCCGCCGGCAAACTCAATACCAACGCGATGCAGGTCCTTGCCAACCGTCAGACCGCCCAGGCGGAAGACATGATGCGGGCCGCTGTGGTAGCCGCTCAGGAGAATTTTGACCGGATGTACAGATTATGAACCGACGGGAATTCATTAAGATTGTCGCTGCGGGCGCGGCTGTGGGTTTTTCCCGCGCCGACATTTTCGATGGACAGTGTATTGAAATCGGATGCCAGCCCCCAAGCCGGCAAGACGCCCTAACATAGTGCTCATTATGGTTGATGATATGGGCTTCTCCGACATCGGCTGCTACGGCGGAGAGATCAACACGCCCAATCTGGATAGGCTGGCGGCCGGCGGCCTGCGGTTCACACAGTTCTACAATACCGCCCGCTGCTGCCCGACGCGGGCGTCACTTCTGACCGGCTTGTATCCACACCAGGCCGGCATCGGCCACATGGTGGATAACCAAGGGCATCCCGCTTACCAGGGCTACCTCAACGACCGTTGCGTGACAATCGCCGAGGCGTTGAAGCTCGCCGGCTACCGCACGTTGATGGCCGGCAAATGGCACGTGGGCGAAAACCGGCCCCATTGGCCTGTTGACCGCGGATTCGATCGATACTACGGGCTGATCAGCGGCGGAGCGAACTACTTCGACATCTCCAAAGGCAGGGCGACCGCGCGTCAAGGACGATGGCGATAGACGCGAGTCTTATGTGCCGCCAAAAGGAAACTTCTACATAACGGATGCGTTTACCGATAATGCCGTCAAATTCATCGACGAGTATGGCGGGGGCAAAGAGCCATTCTTCCTCTACCTGGCGTACACCGCGCCGCACTGGCCGCTGCACGCCTTGCCGGAGGATATTGCCAAATATAAGGGCAAATATCTCAAAGGCTGGGACGAGCTTAGACAGCAGCGCTACGGGCGAATGATAAAAATGGGACTTATCAGCAAAAGCTGGAAGATGTCGCCGCGCGACCCGCAGACCTGGGCGTGGGAAGAAGAAAAGAATAAAGAGCTAATGGACCTGAAAATGGCGGTTTATGCTGCGCAGATTGACCGCATGGACCAGGGCGTGGGCAGGGTACTGGGGGCAATCAGGCGTGTCGGGGCCGAGGAAAATACGCTGGTACTATTTCTCTCGGATAACGGCGGATGCGCCGAGGGCGGCCCGATAGGTTTTGACGACCGAAAAAATGGCCTGCCGCCGGGCGGCGTAGATTCATTTATGAGCTACGGGCTTTCCTGGGCAAATGCCAGCAACACGCCCTTTAGGCGTTACAAGCACTGGGTTCACGAAGGCGGCATCGCAACGCCCCTGATCGCCTATTGGCCGGCTGTAATCAAAAATGGCGGCGCCATCACCAACCAGGTCGGGCACATTATCGACATTATGGCAACCTGTCTCGATGTGGCGGCAGCGAAATACCCGCAGACCTACCAGGGCCGCGACCTTGTCCCGTTGCAGGGGAAAAGTCTGCTGCCGATATTACAGGGCAAAAAACGCCAGGGACACGAAACGATTTGCTGGGAGCACGAAGGCAACCGCGCTGTCCGGCAGGGTAAATGGAAACTTGTGGCTGCGCACGGACAGGCGTGGGAGCTTTACGACCTGGAGGCAGACCGCACAGAAATGGATGATCTTGCCGATAAATATCCGGAAAGAGTCAAGCAGCTAAAGGCCGCATACCAAAGCTGGCGCAGCGCTGCGGCGTCCTGCCCTGGCCGATAGAAAAGGCAAAAATGTGAGGCGCCTCCTGCAAGGTCTTGCGCTGGCGTAGAGAACAAGTGTGGAGAAATCGCGCCTACTTTTTATTGATAACCTGAGAATCCTGCTGATCGCTCTTGTTATCATGCTGCACCTATCGGTAACCTACGGCGGGGCAGGTTCGTGGTACTACAAAGAAGGCCGGGCGGATGCGATCTCATTTGTCGTGCTCTCGTGGCATAACGGCGCGAGTCAGGCCTTTTTTATGGGCTTTCTTTTTATGATTTCGGGCTACTTCACGCCCGCATCTTATGACCGCAAAGGTCCCCGGCGATTTTTGATCGACCGGCTGCTGCGTTTGGGCATCCCTCTATTGTGTTACGACTTTATCATCAACCCTGCTTTGGTCTACCTGCTTATCCGAGCTAATGTCATCGAGGTCGAGGGCTCTTTTAGCCAGCTTCTTCAGCGATATTCTAAGGAACCTCACGTCGGCACAGGTCCATTGTGGTTTGTGGAAACGCTGTTGATATTCGCGGTGATATACGTTCTGTGGAGGCTTTTCATAAAGCATCTACCCCGCGTTTCACGCGGGGCTAAATATTTGGCCTGCGGTTTCACCGCAGGTCTTAGTCCGATACCGGGCAATATGACAATCGCTCTTGTTGCCTTTGCGCTGGGCGCTGTTACGTTCGCCGTGCGGATATGGCTGCCAATGGGCTGGGCTTTTGAACCTTTGAATTTACAGTTTCCCTTCTTCCCGCAATATATATGCTTTTTTATCATCGGAATTATCGCGTATCGCGGCGACTGGTTCGCCCGCATCCCAAAAGCAGCCGGCAGATTCTGGCTGGCCGTCGCGGTAATCTTCATCCTGGTTTTATTTCCAGTTTTGTTCGTGGCGGGCGGAGCGCCTACAGGCGATGTGTCGCAATTTGCCGGCGGCCTGCACTGGCAATGTTTCGCCTACTCGGTCTGGGAGCAGTTTGTCGGCGTGGCGATGACCGTTGCTCTATTGGTTTTATTCCGCGAGCGACTCAATCATCAGGGAGCAGCAGCCAAGGTGGCTTCTGACAGCACTTACACGGCGTATATAATCCATGCTCCGGTCATTATTCTATTGGCGCTGGCGCTGAGGAACGTCGGGCTGTATCCGCTTGCCAAATTCGGCCTGGTTGCGGCGGTCGCCGTGCCGATTTGTTTTGCCCTGGGCAACTTCATCAGGAAACTTCCGCTGGCAAGAAGAATCCTGTAACAACGCAGATCACCGCCGGACAGAGGTCTTGCTTTTGCACCTTTGGGCCGATACATTTAACAGCCGTTATGACTCTTGCTATCGAAACCAATGGATTGACGCGTTGCTTTGGCGATCTGCGTGCTGTGGACGGCCTCGATTTACGCGTGGAAGCCGGGAAGCTCTATGGTTTTCTCGGCCCCAACGGCGCGGGCAAATCCACCACCATCAAAATGCTCACGGGTCTGCTTGCACCCACGCGTGGCACGATGCGCATCCTGGGCCAAGAGATGGCCGACGCCGACAAAGCCAGAGAGGTCAAGCGGCATGTTGGGGTGGTGCCGGAGGAACTGGCTCTGTTCGACAATCTGACGGCACGTGAATATCTCACTTTCATCGGCCGGATGTATCGGCTGCCCATTGCGACGGTGCACGAACGCTGCCGGGAGCTGCTAGCCATGATGAATCTGGATAACGAAGAGAAGAAACTCACGCTCGAATATTCCCATGGGATGAAGAAGAAACTCACCTTGGCAGCGGCACTAATCCCGAATCCGGAACTGCTGTTCCTTGATGAGCCGTTTGAGGGCGTCGATGCCGTTGCCTCTCGTGTGTTGCGAGACACGTTGAAGCGTTGCGTGGCACGCGGCGCGACCGTGTTCCTCACATCGCATATTCTGGAGATTGTGGAAAAGCTTTGCACGGACGTCGGAATTATTGCCAAAGGTAAGCTCGTGCATCAAGGCCCGATGGACGAGATTCGCGCCGGTGGCTCGCTGGAGGAACGGTTCCTGCAAGCCGTCGGCAGCGACCACATCGAGCGCCAGAGGCTAAGCTGGCTGGAGGATTAGATGGACTGGAGCCAACTTGGCACAATGCTCTGGCTGCGCTGGCGTCTGACCCGAAATCAATGGTCTCGCAGCGGACAATTGAATGCCGCCCTGACGATGATTGCGGTCGCGATTGGGATCGCCATCGGTGCCGCGGGTGGCTTGGGCGGCGTTCTGGCAGGCGCCTTGGCGCTGGCAAAAGCTCCGCCCCGCGTCGTGCTGGTCGTGTGGGATGTGATTGTCGGGGCGTTTCTGTTTTTCTGGATGATCGGAATCGTCACGGAAATCCAGCGTTCCGAGATGTTCGACATCAGCCGGATGCTCCACTTGCCGATCTGCCTGAGAGACATCTTCCTGGTGAATTACCTTGCCTCGCATCTGACCTTGAGTGTCATTCTCTTCTTGCCCGCAATGCTGGGCCTTTCCCTGGGACTGACCCTGGGCAGGAGATGGTCAATGATTTGGATGTTTCCGCTGGTGCTCGGTTTTACATTCATGGTCACCGCCTGGACCTATTGCTTGCGAGGATGGCTGGTCACGCTCATGGTGAACAAGCGACGCCGCCGTGCCATCATTGCCGGCATCACCTTTGCGTTCATCCTGATGAGCCAGCTTCCGAATCTCCTCGGGAACCTCCCCAGGGGGATTGACAAGATTGCCCTTTCGCATGCGGTATTGGTGGCACACAATTATGTGCCGTTCTTATGGGTGGGCAACGGAGCAATGTCGCTGGCCATGGGAAATGCCGGGCCCGCGGTGTGGGGTGCAGCCGGCATGTTCCTGATCGGTGGATTGGGTCTGAGGCGTGCCTACCGGGCGACCCTTCGCTTCTATCAAGGACAAGCAACGAGCAAGAAGGCCGCACAAAGACCGAAAACGGCAAAGGTCGCCGCTGTCAGCAGGAGCATCCTTGAGAGAGAACTACCCGGTGTTCCGGATGAGGCCGCGGCGTTGTCGCTGGCCTTCTTGCGCTGCCTGGTGCGGGCGCCGGAAGCGAAGATGGCGTTGGGGACCAATTTCCTTGTGCTGCTGATTTTTGGGGTGATGGCCTTCTTGCGCCGTTCGGCTGCGCCCGGCGACCACTTCAAGCCGTTCATCGCCGCTGGCGTTATCGCGTTCACGTTTCTCGGCATGAGCCAGCTCATGTTCAATCAGTTCGGCTTCGACCGGGGCGGATTTCGCCAGCTTGTCCTGCTGCCGGTGCCGCGAAAGCAGATCCTGCTGGGAAAGAACCTTGCATTCCTGCCGATTGCACTGCTGAGCGGGTTGACCATTCTCTTGCTGGCCACGCTCGTCCTGCGTATCTCGCTGATCGTTTTTCTTGCCGCAGTTTTGCAGTGGGTGGCGGCGTTCTTGCTGGTCAGCATGGCGGGAAATCTTGTGTCTGTGCTCGTTCCCTACCACATTGCTGCGGGGTCGCTGAAGCGGACGAAAGCGTCTGCGATGACGATCTTCCTGATTTTTGTATCGCATTTTCTGTTTCCGACGGCGATGATTCCGCTATTTGTTCCGCCGGCCTTGGGGCTGCTCTTATCCAGCGTGGGCTGGCTGCCCGCTGGGCCCGTGAATCTCTTGCTCTCGGCGCTCTTGGCGGGATTGCTTGTCCTCTTTTACAGGCTTAGTCTCGCTCCTCTCGGCAACCTGTTGGAGCAACGTGAAAAGCAAATCCTTCAGGTGGTCACTGAAGAAGTCGAATGAACCTAACACGGCATTGGCGTCAGTTCTGTCAAATAATTACTGAACTTTTGCAAAATTGAGATTAGCCACACTTTGAAAAGGAAAAATTTGTTGTCTTATTTTCCTTTTCAAACATTAACTGCTTGATAGATAATTACTTAGCTCGATTATTTAAGGAAATCAAGAAACGGTTTTCCTTAAATAATATGTGCCTAATCTCCTTTTTGCAAAACTCTCATAATTAGCATTGCATCGCCGTAAGAATAAAAGCGATAGCGTTTCTCGATGGCGTGTCGGTATGCGGCGAGGATATTCTCCAGGCCGGCAAAAGCCGCTACCAGCGCAAGCAGCGTGGATTTGGGTAGATGAAAATTGGTTATCATTGCATCCACAATCTTGAATTCGTAGCTGGGCTTTATAAAAAGCTCTGTGCCGCCGCTTGTGGCTGCGATGCCTGCGCGAGTCGCCGCCGTTTCCAACGCCCGCGTTGAGGTTGTGCCTACCGCAATTATTCGTCCGCCCGCGTCTTTCGCTGCGTTTATTATAGCGGCATTTTCCGCATCGATGCTGAACCATTCCTGATGGATTTTGTGGTCGTCAACATTCTCTGTCTTTATTGGCTTGAATGTCCCCGTTCCCACGTGCAGCGTCAGGTACGCGAACCGGATTCCGGCCTGCTTTAGCTGCTCGATTAGCTGGCTTGTAAAGTGTAGGCCCGCGGTCGGGGCGGCGATTGCACCTGGCCGGCGAGCATACACCGTTTGATAGCGCCGTTTATCTACCGCCGCGACGGCCAAATCGTCGTCTCGTTTAATGTATGGCGGCAGCGGCGGAAAACCTATCCGGCTCAAAATAGTCTGGAAATTTCCCTGGCCGTCGATTTTCAACCGATAGGTGGCATCAGGTTTCTTCTCGATGATTTCTGCTGAGCACAAATCATCGGGCCCGTTGCCCCGTTCGGCAGGCTCAGGGCAGGCGTTCCGGCGACGGCTAAACGCGGATATGTGGAATTTCTCGCCGGGCCTTATTTTGCCGGCGCCTTTCAGCATCACATCCCAGTTGCCGGGAGCGGTTTCAGCCAGAAACAATCCTTCTATTTTTGCTCCACTACTGCGTCGGGCGAAAAAACGGGCAGGCAAGACTTTCGTGTCATTAAGCACCAGGCAGTCGCCGGATGCCAGGAAATCGCCGAGTCTCTTGAACCGGCTGTCGGTGAGGCTGCCGTCTGCGCGGCCGACGACCAAAAGCCGAGAGTCGCTCCGTACCGGCAGAGGCCGCTGCGCAATCAGCTCAGGGGGCAGGTAAAATCGCAGCTTTTCGGTTTTCATACTCAAACATTATAAGACGGCAGGGCGGACGAAAAAGAAATTTCGGGCTGAGATTATGCTGATTTCGGCATCTTAGTCTGGTCGGGAGATTTGCTGCCAAAGCGGGTTAGCCCGAATGACGATAACATCGCTGCAACATGGCCTGGAGCAGAATGTTGGATATCGAACAAGGAAGGTCGAATTTCGAAATTCAGATTCGATATTCGATATTGGATTCGAGGTACGGTGCAATGGTTGCCAGAGAGAAACTTGAGCAGACGGCGGATTCAGTCGCCGCGTTAGACCGAGACGAACTGAAGAGCCGGATCAAAGGTTTCAAAGGCCGATTCAGACTGGATTTCACCGAAGACTACCTGGATGCTCTGAGCGTCGACAGATTGCGACACATCCTTCTGGCTGCGCTAATCAGTGTAATCGCACATGATTAGCCGCCCGTGTCCGTCTCAGTGTCGACGGAATTTCAGACGCAGAACACAAAGGTTTTGTCTGTGGTCACCTTTTCTATTCGGCATTAGGAAACTTAGGGAGTTACACTCGGAGTATACCCTAATCTGCCCCAGACGGCCTTCTGCATGTTGTGCAGGTCTTCGTATTCGTCAGGCGTTGTAGGCTGCATCTGGTGCAGTGGATTTGCCAGCTTGCCGTCCTCTATCGTCTTTTTGCCTTTCCACTTCCAGTAGTCAGAGCGGCCATCGGCGAAAGAGACGTTCGTACCATCTCCGTGTCGGACATGGGGCGGGTCCCACCAGCGCTCATTCAGATAATGAGTAGCGTAACTATCCGGCGTTACTCGGCCTTCATCAAGAAAGACTATCCTCTGTGACGGGCTTGGCACGGTAATCTCCGGCCTCTTTTTGACCCACAGCATCGTCCTGCCTACCAGTTTGCCCACGTTGCCGTTGTAGGTTCCGTCTCTGCGAAGCCCATTCATAGAATCAACTATCGAGTAGGTTCGCATCTCTCCGCGTACGCCGGTCGGGCAGCGGTAGAGATTCTCGTTTTTGACGTATGGGTACAGTGCTCCGGCTTTGATGGCCCTTATCTGCATGTCCTCAGCTAATTGTGCCCCCTGCATGTAGCCGCCGGCACAATCGTCGCCTGTCCACCACATTTCATTTGTATGCCGGCCAGTTTTCATGATGCACTGACCGTCGTTGCCCTCATCCGCCTCACCGTTGACAATCTTATCCTCGTTTTCATCCGCGTACAGAATCCAGGCAAGCTGCAGTTGCCTCAGATTGTTAAGGCAAGCCGCGCGTTTGCCCTGCTCCTTGGCCCTATTCAGGGTCGGCATCAGTATCGCCATCAATATAGCAATGATGGCAATAACCACCAGAAGCTCTATTAACGTGAAACCTTTTCGTTTTCGCATTTCGTCACCTTTCATTAGTACTCTTTATAGCCTCTCATCCACTGCGGCCACCTGTCCGCGGTCACACCGCCGGCTTTAGTCCAGGGGCCAGTTGTGTCGTAGGTTCTGTGCCACTTGAGGGTCCACAACTCTTTAAGGCCGATTTTTCTGACGGTCCAATCCGCGAAGAGGCTGTTGACGAACCCATTGTGGCGGTCGACGCAGACACGGTTCATCTCATTTGTATTAGGCGTATCGCCAGGCCCGGCCTCCGTTGGTGGAGGCTGATCGTTTTCCAATGGCCAAGAGTCGACCCACCAACTGCCGGTGAAGACGGGAACAAGGTTTGCATTTTTCCCGGGGGCCGGCCCCAGTGTCGTGGTCTACCCTGGGCATCTCTATCCGTCCGGCCCCAGCCGTTCGTCCGGTTTCCCGCCCCTATGGATGCGTAGATATTAAGTATCCATCCATTGAGGCCGTAGCTACCGACATCGTTACCCGTTTCCCAGGCCGCATACGACCAGGTACCAGTGGGAATGCCGCCTTGGCTGCGCGTTTTGGTGGCCTGCGGGCAAAGCCACATTTTTCTGGAGAAATCCCTGGTGTAGGCCCTCATTGTTTCTCGCCAGAATTCGCCCGAACCCATGTTGTTGCGTGAGCCGTTTAACTCGCCGGTGAAGAAATTGCCGTCGTTGTCGTCGCAATACAGTGCGAACATAAGGCCCCACTGTTTCAGATTGGCCAAACAAGCGCTCGCTCTTGCCTGCTTTCTTACGCGCTGCAAGGCCGGCATCAGCATCGCCATCAGGAGGGCGATAATCGCGATGACCACCAAGAGTTCTATTAGCGTGAACGCCCTTCGTTTTCGCATTCTGATACCTTTCACACGCAAGTCTATTTGTGAAGTGCCTAAAGTGACAGCAAAGCTGTCATTCTGAGCGCAGCGAAGAATCTACTTTCGTTGTCCAGATCCTTCGGCTCCGCCTCAGGATGACACATAAGTGTCACTTTAGGCACTTTAGCTCACTTAGTACTCCTTAAAGGACCTCATCCATTCTGGCCAATCGCCCGGCAGAACTTGGCCCGCTTTGGTCCAGGGTCCGGCGGTCGGGTAGGCCTTGTGCCATTTCAGAGTCCAAAGCTCCTTGAGTCCTATCTTTCTAACGGACCAGTCCAAAAAAGCGCCGCTAATAAATCCATTGTGGCGATTGATGCAGGCGCGTCTCATGTGCTGTGTGCCCTGCCATGCCAAATCTTCTGTATCGGGGGGCGTATCGGTGTGCCTGGGGAAGACATTGAATCGCAGGGCATCGAAAAACAGCGGCACATAACCTGCGCCCTTAACGTTGGAAGTCCGCCAGTTATTTACGGTCTCAAAGCCTTCGTAGACCGTCGCCAAGTTGGACGGCGGGTCTTCTACCCAGCCGTTGATGCCGTAGCTGCCCCAGTCACCTTCCGGTGCATAGCCCTGACCATCTCGGGCCAACGTAAATATGCCCCAGGCTGAAAATGTGTTGAACCTGCCGTTAGAATTGCCGTTGAAGTCTTGTACCGGTTTCATAGCCGTCGGACAGCAGCAGAATTTGTGGTCGTTACGGTAGTAAGCTCGTAGCGCGTTGAACCAATGGTGCGTGTGACCATCGCCTGTCCCTTCTTGGAAGCGGCCGTTATAGTCTTCTGTGTACAACGTAAAGTACAGTGCCCATTGTTTTACTCTTGTCTGGCACATGGTGCTCTTTGCCTGTTTTCTTACCCGCTGCAGCGCCGGCATAAGTATGGCCATCAATAGCGCAATAATAGCAATGACCACCAAAAGCTCTATTAGCGTAAAACTTTTTCGCCTGCTCATCGTTACAGTCAGCCTTTCTGCCTTGTTTTTGCTACGCGCAATTTCAGCGCAGTGTTCTGTCACTTCTGCATTTGCGGCAGCTATTCTTGCGGTATTTTTCTGGCAGATTGGGCCTGTTTTGGTTCTCCTGCCATCCTGAAGGGATCTGGCGCATTTTATTACCTATCACAGCCTCTTCCCGAAGACTTTTGTGTTTCTGACAGCCATTTTTCTCGATTTTGTATGATTTTACCACCCGTACTGGTTTCTGTCAAGGGCATAATCCCATAATACTATATCTGCGATGCGGATTCTGGTCAAAAAAGTGCTGTGATTATTGGCAATTTTTGAATCCGCCCTGGTTTTTGACCGATAATCCTATGTCCGGATGGCAGAGCTGCCTCCCGCTCCTGGCGGGCGGATAAACATATACGGAAGGCTAAGGATAAATGGATTACCCTTAGCCTTCTATTGTTTCTCGCTGTGTTACTTGGTGTAACTTTACCAAGGTATGGAGCTTGCCGCCCATTCCTCGGCTTGGTGCCTCTGGCGAAAAACGGGCAAAAAAGCCTTGACAGTTCTGCGCCAATCCTGTAGAAATCATCACTGATGTTCTCTGTTTAATCGTTTTTTATCTGGGAGGTACAGACTATGAGGACCGTATGTATGTGTGCATTGCTGTCGGCTTTGGTTGTCGGCGGCTGCGCTTCGAGCAAGGGCGAAAGCTACGTCAAGGCCGGGTACAACTTTGCCAGCCTTGAAAAGGTTGCCATCGTTGAGGTCTCCGGGGCGGTGGCAGGAGACACGGCCAAGAACCAGATTGGCGACTTTCTATCTATGGAACTTGTGAAAAGAGGCTACACCGTTGTCGAAAGAGCCAAAGTGCAGGCTTTGCTTAAAGAGCAAGAGTTCCAGGCCTCCGATATAACCAGCGATGAAGGGGCGGCCAAAGCCGGCAAGATCCTGAATGTGCCGGCGGTGGCGATTATCAGCATACCGACCTACAAAGAAGACATGAATATGACAATCAAGTTGGTAGACGTCCAGGACGCCAGCGTTCTATGGATCGGCAGCGGCTTTGGCAGCACCGGTAAAACCCTGTCGACCATAGTTGGCGCGGCTGCCGGCGCCGCCGTTGGTGCCGCCGTTGGCGGACACGATACGAGAGACAGGGTAGCAGGCGGAATCATAGGCGGTGTGTTGGGCGGAGTCGGCGGGTATGCTTTGTCGCCGCAGCAGGCTGAGCAAGTCCAGAAGCTAATAAAGCAGGTATGCAAAGACCTGCCGTACAGATTTCCTATGAAGAAATAGTCAATATTTAGCCCCGCGTTTTACGCGGGGTTTGATTTAACCGTCGATAGGAGCGCTTCGATATTCTCCGTTGGTGTGCCGGGCGGCATACCGCCGCCGCAAGAAAAATGAGCCGGCTTTTGTCCGGCACAGAATTCAGCGCCGCCATAACTTCTCTACGCACATCATCGGGCGTGCCCGCTGCGAGCACATCGCGAGTAGGGATATTGCCAAGAAGCGTAACGGCATTCTTTGTAAGTTTCTTCATTTCTCCGAGCGAGTGTTGGTAGCTGAAGTTGAAAAGGTTGACGCCGATTTGCGAAAGATATGGTGCGCACACTAGGCCGGCGGCATCGTTGTGGAAGAATCTTACACTTACATCAAGCGATTGGAATATCCGCGATAGGTAGGGCATCGCCATCGCCTTGAAATCGTCTTCGCCCAGAAAACCCACGATGTCATCGAGGATGAGAATGCCGTCGATTGAGGGAAAGGTTTCCGCCTGGAGTTTTAGCCAGTCGGTGATAAAATCCGTCACGATGCCAAGGAGGGCGTGTGCCTCGTCCGGATTGGTTCGGATGGCCGTTAGGAATTCTGTGCTGTCTGCTACGAAGCTGGCCACATTCAACGGCCCACGCGAGACGGCGAACTTAATGGCGTGACCTGCTTGCTCGATTTTCTCCTGGTAATGCTGCAGACGCTTCAGGACAAAGCTCGGCAATCCGTCCATTCGTGGGTCGGGCGTGGCAAGTGAATGAACAGCCTTGATGTCGCTGATGACCTTTTCTGCAAAGGGAAACTCATTCTCGCCCCACCGGCATTTGCAGCCAAAAGCAGAAGGCTCTGTGCACATTCCAAATTCAGCCCAAAAGCCGGGCAGAAACATCACATCACGGAATTGGCGGACAGCTTTGAGATTGGCCTCGAACCACAGTTGCTCGCTGGCGAAGTAGTCCATCATCGAGAGGCCCGCCCAGCCGGCAAGCCAGGGACTGTCGATAATGAACCCGACCGGCGTCGGCTCGATCAGCTCGCCGTTTATAACACTTAGCAGTTTTTCCCATTGCTCGCCTGTCATGCGGCGGCCTTAGAAGATATGGCAAAATGAAATACTCTACATCACCAGTCGCCGAGATTGCTTCGTCGCTACGCTCCTCGCAATGACTACGATGTGATGTCATTGCGAGCGAAGCGAAGCAATCTCATTCTATTAGCAGCTCTTACTCTCTCCTGCGAGCAAAGTGTACAACCAGCACAAGCCCTACAAAGGCAGCTACTATCGCGATGCTCCAGGCTTTCAGCCAGGCCCAGAGACTCCACATACTGATGAATGTTGCCGCTGCGGTTGCCAGAGCCATAAGGACGTTCCAGATAATGCGGCTGGCGCCTCGCGGCATACTGTCGCCGAGCGTGCTTTTTTGGTTCATCAGGATAAGAAACGTAACGTATGCAATCGGCAGCAATATGGAGCAGAAAGCGGAGGTCGGCATTGCCAGCCAGGGTGCCGGCTGGTCCCAGAAGATCGCGCCCAAAGCCCCGAGCGAGACGATCAGGGCACCGATGCGTTGAGGCCAGCCTGTTGGCGGCCTACCCAGCAGCTCGCACAGACACAGCCCGTTGATGGTCATTAGCATCGTTGCGGCACTTATGCCCAGTCCCATTACGCCCAGGCCAAAGAGATATTGTGCAACCACTTTGCCTGTAAGGGGCGTCAATGTCTCCGCCAGGTTAATGTTATCTCGCTTGACAAGCATAGCGGCCATTTTCTTGTCGGCGTATGGCAGAATCTCGGTACGTTGCTGCAACTTCTCGGCTGAAAGTTTTGCTACCGCATCGTTGCCTATTTCGAACGCCAGCCGACGTTTCAACAGGGCCTTGTACGGCCCGACAAGGTTTTTCGCGGGCGTGATGGTTGCCATTCCGCCCTGCTTGTCAGGAACGAAACCCGGTTCCGGCAAGGTGTAGAATCGCGAAGCCGACGCCATTACGACAAAGCCGGTTGCAAGAACAAACGGTATGAATAGACCCGTCGAAAGGTCGAAGATTCCCAGGCTGCGGAATTCCCTATCCCAGCCCCGCCGCAGCATCGAGTACGGAAATAGAAACGTCATATTGACGCCCACCGTTGCAGCCATTGCGGCTATCATGGTGGCATTCTGCTGGTTGACGATGAGATTTGTCCAGAATTGGCGACAATTTTCGGCAACGGCGGCAAGATAGGGTGCAAGTCCTTCTGCGGGTCTAAAAAAGAACCGCGGGTCGGGTATTAGTCCTGCCAGAACCTTGCCCCAGTTTATGCCGCCCTGCTTGAAAGCCAGCCTCAGGATGACGGCAAAGAAACACAATACGATTATGCTGACGAGGCCCTTTATGATTACCTCGAAGATTTTGACGCCTCGGACGCCGGCGCCGTAGAACATCGTTACGGTGATACAGATCGCCAGAAGGAAGCAAACAACAAGTATCCTGCCCCACGGGTCCGGCAAAACTTGCGGCCCGACCAGGTTGGGCAAAAGATTCTGCTGAATTGCGCGAGTTGCGAGGGTGAACTGCGGCAAAGACCAAACGAGGTTAGCGGCCATAGTTGCAAACAGCCAGCCCCATCCGAGCACCGGATTGACGTGCGAATTTATCGTTCTCAGCGGTCGCTCGCCGGTGGAAAGAGTTACATAAGCGATTGCCGAGAGCATGACGATACCCAATATCATGTATAGGGGCTGTAACCAAAGGAAAGTAAAGCCGGATAATATGCCCAGGTACAGACTCGATGAGAATGACGCCCCGCCGATGGTTATGCCGCTCTGGAGCCAGCCGGGGCCAGACAACTTGAGATAAGTCCTGAAGATTGCCCCTTTACCTTTCTGCCGGGCCGCCAATATGAGTTGGCGTTCTTTTTCAGTGCGGTTCTCAGCCATACCTCTATTTCCCCTCTGGAATACTCTTACGTGGTCTTCGACAAAATATACTCTCGTGTTTTGATTACGATTTCCGGGTCGGTTTCGTACGGCAGACATCCCGTGCCCAGGCAGACTTTTTCCCTGTTTTCAGCCAGTGCCAGCACTCTGTCAACTTCGGCTCGGACGGCCTGGATATTCCCGGCAGTCATCGGCCGGGGTCCATATTGATTCTGACCATTACCTCAGGATGCGCCCTGATTTTTTCCATAAACACTCGCTGGTCGGTCTCAGCCGGGCAGCAAACGTACCCGGTTCCTGTTTCCAGCATCGCTTCAAGGATGGGGGCGGTATTTCCGCCGATGATGCAGGGCACGGGATGGCCGACAACTTCAGCGGTCTTTTCCATTATTTGTTTTAGAGCGGGCAGCTCGACGTCCCTGAACTGGCCGGGCGACAACAGAGGCGGCGTCGCCGCCGATTCAAAAAACGCTATATCCAGGCCATTGTCGACAACTTCCTGGGCAAACCGCACCTGCCCAGCCACCAGATGCAGCAGAGTTTCGGTAACGACACTCGGCCTTGCCATAACCTGACAAAGTAGAGCCTCAAAGCCCATTAAATTGGCCGCTATCGAAAAAGGGCCGCCCAAAGGTATTCTCACATCGGCGTCAGGACATTGCCCGGCGACCTGCTTAGCGGCCTGTATAACCATCGGGATTCGGCCATCTTTTTTCGGGTCGAGCGGTTTTAGCCGCAGTAATTCCTCCAGCGTAGAATACCTGTGCCTGGATATGGCAGGGATTCCGTTGCCGCTGGGTCTATCAACAGGCGCACCGTATGCCTCAGCCTCAAGATTATAAATATCTATGCCGACCACCACAGGGCGATGCTTATACAGGCGAAAGGCTTCTATGTTACCTTGAGCCAGAAGCTGCGGATTTCGCGACACCTCCCAGGGATTGCCGTTAATCACTCTGGCCGCGTGCTCATATACTGAAGGCGAAAACTCCATTAGTCCTGACCCTTGATAGTTACCTCGGCGCCTTTCTTTTCCGCCGATACGTACGCGCTATAAATTGTCGCGATGCAATCCGCCGCCAGGTTGCTGTTGCTCTCGACCGGCTCGCCGTAGGCAATGGTTCGGTAGAAGGCCTCCATCTCCTGCGGATAGCCCGTGCACCAATCTTCGTCCGGCGAAGGATTTGACCAGCCCTGTTTCGTGCCGATCTTTTCCACTACGTAGACATCCTGGAGGTATTCGTGCACCGGATTGTATGTCTGTATTGCGTTACTTGGGTTGATATGGCAGATAGTCCGGTGGTTGTTCGCGGCGATTTCAAGCCAGTTGTGGACGCCGCCCAAAATAATATCGGAGGCGAATATATCCGCAATCGTGCCGTCATCAAAAACCACGTGCATTACGGAGAAGTCCTCTATGTCGTGGTAGTCAGCTCGGATGTGTCCCTTATCCTGGAAGGTTTTTAGCCTGGTTAGGGCGGCAGTGCGCGCGGATACGGCCTTGGGGCGGATTGGCTTGGCATTTCGCGCGTCCCCTCTACGCGTTTAAGATAAAGCGCTGCTGTCAGCGGATGGCAGCCCTTACCGATCATCGAGCCGCCGCCTGAGAACTTCCAGAATCCGTATGTGGCTGCGTGCGAGCCACTATGCGCCTCTTCGCCGTGTAGCCAGAGGATTTGTGCGCCGGTCTTCTCGATGATTTCTCGCTCCTTCTGAATTGAAGGGGCGTAGACCCAGTTCTCGGCGTACAGGATTTTGCCCTTGCTTTTTTTCTCGGCCTGCAGCATCCGTTTGACGCTCGCCAGGGCCTGATCGAGAGCCTGCTGTTTAGGGAAGGTGTCGCCATTAAAGTCCTCTGAGCCCCCCGCTTTCGCGGGGGCAAGCTTGCCCCTGTGAAAACAGGGGCCGAAATATCCGGTGAGCGGCTTTTCTACGATGGCAAACTTATCCTTTCTAAGTGCTGCCACTGCGATTTGCTCGTGAACGACCGGCGGCGTGCAGACGTGAATCACATCGACCTTGTCGATGAGCTTTTCCAGACTGTCGTAGCAGCGAATATCCCGCTCTTTGGCGTATGACGCCGCCTGTTCGCCGTCAATCGCGTAGACGCCCTCGATTTCTACGGTAGTGCCGGCGACTCTGTTGATGCACTCGAAGTGAAATCTCGCGGCAAAGCCCGCGCCGATAATTCCGGTCCGAATGGTTTTCTTTTTCATTTGCGTCATCCTTTCGCCGGAGTTAAGAACCCCGCAATAAATTGCGGGGCTAAATATTCATTTGTATTTAGCCCCCAAATTTATTTGGGGGTTATCTTGCTAGCGCAGGTTTCTGGCCACCGATCTGTACTGTTGCCAGATTTTAGATGGTATGTGCTGGCCAAATTGGCAAAAAAATGTTTCTATTTCCTGCAATTCTGCCTGCCAGGCCTGCGGGTCAATTTCAAACAGCTTCTCCAAATTTCCTTTAGCGATATTTAGCCCTTCAAGTTCTAAATCTTTTATGTGCGGAATTAGCCCGACGGGCGTCTCTCGTGCGCCGACGCGGCCATTTACCCTATCTATAATCCATTTCAGCACCCTTATATTTTCGCCAAAACCCGGCCAGATGAACTTGCCGTCGTCGTCTACCCTGAACCAGTTCACCGCGAATATCCTGGGCGGGGCTTTAAGTTTCCTGCCGATGCTCAGCCAGTGCCCGAAATAGTCGCCCATATTGTAGCCGCAAAAAGGAATCATCGCCATCGGGTCTCTTCGCAGCACTCCTACCTGATGGGCGGCGGCAGCGGTAGTCTCCGAGCCGATCCTTGCGCCAGGAATACGCCGTGCTGCCAATCAAACGCCTCTGTAACCAGAGGTATCAATTGCGTACGCCTACCCCCTAAAAGTATTGCTGAGATTGGCACGCCGTTTGGATTGTCGAATTCCTTCGAGAGCGCGGGCGAATTATATATGGACACAGTAAAGCGAGAATTCGGATGCGCCGCTTTGGTGTCCATCGAGGTGTTCCAGGCTTTGCCCTGCCAGTCAACAACATTCTCAGGCACCGGGCCGTCCATTCCTTCCCACCACGGCTCATTCGCATCGACATCCAGACCGGTATTGGTAAAGAGAGTCGGATAGAAACCGGCGGTTTTTAATGTCCGCACCATATTGGGATTTGTTTTCATAGATGTCCCCGGCGCCACCCCAAAAAGCCCGACCTCCGGGTTGATCGCGTACAGCCTGCCATCCGGCCCGACATTTAGCCAGGCAATATCGTCGCCCAACGTCCATACTTTATAGCCGGGCAGCGTCGATTGGAGCATTGCCAGATTTGTCTTGCCGCACGCGCTTGGAAAAGCGGCGGCAATGTAGGTTACATTACCTTGTGGGTCTTCAATGCCCATAATGACCATGTGCTCTGCGAGCCATCCTTCTTTGAAGCCCAGCCAGGATGCGATTCTCAAAGAAAAACACTTCTTGCCGAGTAGCGCGTTTCCGCCGTAGCCGGAGCCTATACTCCAGACAAGATTTTCGTCAGGAAAGTGCATAATGAAACGCTTGTTCGGGTCGAAATCGCCCACGGAATGGATTCCTTTTACAAAGTCATCGCGGGCGCCGATTTTTTCGACCACTTTTTTGCCCATTCTGGTCATTATTCTCATACTGACGGCTACGTAGCTGACGTCGGTCAATTGCACACAGGCCTTGGCGTAAGGCGAATCGGGATGGCCCATCATATAAGGCATAACATACATAGTTCTGCCGCGCATACAGCCATCGGTCAGCTTGGCAAGTTTCTCTTTGGCCTGTTCCGGCTCCATCCAGTTATTGTTTGGGCCGGACGTTTCTTTGTCAGCCTGGCACACAAAGGTCAATTGCTCGGTTCGGGCGACATCCGTTGGGTGACTTCTGTGCAGGTAGGAATTGGGCCAATTCTTGTGACTTAGCTCGTGGAAGATGTTATGCTGCTCAATCTTCTCCTTTTTCAAGCCTATCTCGATGAGCCGATGCGCTTCCTCCTCAGAGCCGTCGCACCAATGAATCCTGTCCGGCTTGGTAAGTGCCGCCTGCTGCTCGACCCATTTTTCAAGCGGTGTAGCCATTGTTTTTATTCTCCCATTATGTATTGGCACAAAAGTCCAGGACCTTGTGGGGAATATCGCTATGGTACTTGAACTTGTCGGTCCTTGAAAAATTTTAGTGCCTGTTCAATCTTGTCGTCAGACACGTTTGAACCTGACCATCGGAACAGCCACGCCAGGTTGTCGCCGGTCAGGCAGGAATAAGCGGCGGCCATGCGTTCCTGCTCTGTGGTTAGGAATTCCGCGGCAGCCAGAACCTGAGCGAGGTTTCCTTTATCCGCACACATAGCCAGGAAGAAACGGCGGTTAGCCGCCTGGCCATAGCGATTGTGGATATAGTGGAAAATGAACATATAGTTGGAACGTTCGAACTGACCGACGGTTTTATTTTCAGACATAAGCCATCGGAAAAAATCGTTGTTGGTTCTGCAGCGAGCACCTTGGAAAGCCCGTTCACCGGCGACCGCACGGATACAATAATCCGCAACGAGCGTGGCAATAGGCTCTGCTATATTCATGCCCTTAACATTGTGATGGGGAGGATGGCCTGTGTAAGCATGTCCCAGCTCATGAAATAATAATCGCCCAACCCCATCAAAATCGTAAGCGGCATAAATGTCGATTCGTACAGCGTCTCCACCTGATGCACCGACTCCAACCGGAGTCCAAGCCCTTATTTCCAACAGCCGTCCTCCGCCTCGCATCTGAATCGGCCCGCCGTAGTTATCGACAAGCCATTTCAATGCGTTTTCCATATTGTCCGCACCGCGTTTGGCTACATCAGGCCATTTCTCCCGAAAGCGAAACACAAAATGCTCGGAACTGTACACGACCGACAGGTCCGACCGAAGTGACTCTTCTGCACCTTCAGGAACCTGGCCTGACAAAACCACATTTCCAAGGATGGCGGAAGATATGCTGTACTTGAAATCGAGATTTGCCTTGCTTTTAGGGCCGAAGTCGTAGTCCAAGGAAAACCATCGCCCCTGGCACTTGGTGAATTTGTCGTTGAAAATCGTCTTGCCATCGTAGTCCAATTTTACCCTGGCCTCTCCCGGCGTACGAAGCAAGTAATTGCCTTTGTCATCCAGAATATCAAACCAGATATCCAGAGACTTGCGAAACCACTTACGCGTGTTGATGCGGGCCTGAAATTTGCCACCGAGCCGCCAATGTTTGCTCCTGGTCTGGCGCGACCCTTATGCGACGCGGCACGTATTGTGCCCCATTAACAGCAACGCGAACGGCGTACTCTCCAGGCGAAGTGAAAAATGTATATCTTCCGCCATTTGTTGGAATCCAAATAACCGCCGATGCTTCACCTCCTTCAGTACCGCGTCGTTCGACGTTCACTATCGCTCGTGCCTTGCTTACGCGGTAGCCATCAAAGGAAACAACCAGCCTTCCCATTTTCTTGGTATCGATTACCAGATCTCTGGAGGATTGAGTCGTTACTGACTGCCAGAGAAACAGGCCAGGGTGGTTATCGCCTGGGTCCTGTGCAAGAGAGAGAACACCGGTACAAGTGGGAGTAACCGAAAGACGAATTACTCCCTTGATGAGCCGTCCACAGGGAAGAATTGTTCCAACACCTCGCAGACCTTGGATTTGCTCGACGTTAACAGTCTCACTATCCGGCACATTTTGTTCATCGCCAACCAAATCAACAGGCATAAAATTTAGCTCGGTTCTTCCATCGAGGGGGAATGGACGGCCGTCAGGTGTAACAGGACGCCACTGGATTTCTTTCTCGGCCTGGATGCTAACCGCCGTGTCCTGCTGGACCTTGATGTTAGACAGAGACGCCAACAGCCCTGATGTCTTGGTTGCGCTGCCAGCATAGATGCTCCAATCTCCAATAGGTCCTCGCAGACTAATTCGGCCGGAATTGTCGGTGTTGGCAGAGGTTATGAAAGACCAGGGTTCACAACATGCCAGCACCTTCGCCCCTGGCACGGGCCGTCTCTGGTGGTCGAGGACAGTTACTGTTAGAGTAACAATCTTGGTCTGTTCCTGGTTGGGTAGTTTGTAAATCCAGTGATCGGACGGCGGTGCGAGAGCGGGTCGTATATCCCGCGGTTTGTCCGAAAGGATGACGCGGTCATTACTGTAACTGCTCTGGTTGTCCTCTTCAGCCGGAGCCGTCGGCACTGACAATATCGCACAAATCAGTAAGACTGTTCGCGCAAAGTTTGACATAACCTGACATCTCCCGTATTTTGCTGCTTAAGTCGACAAAAACAAGTATTCGCCCTTAAAAAGCCGCAGGATTCTAACTGCGTGGTCCGGCCAAGTCAACTGCAATTAGCATTCGAAAGAGCCCTACGCTCTGTCGCCGCTCGAACGATGGATGTCATTGCGAGCGAAGCGAAGCAATCTCTGCTGTTTCATAGTGTGAACTTTCGCACTTTTTTGGTTCATCATGAAAAACTGTAAAAATAAAAATGGCCTGCCGATGAAATGGGTAATGACAAACCTATTTCACGGAGGCCAATATGAGTACTGTTACTCTTACATCGGCATGGGAAGCCATAATCTTTGAGTTTTTCGACTGTCTTTACCCAACCGACAGTTCATATCTTCATCAACCTGATTACCGGCTGGATACTGTGCACCGCACGCCGAACCATCACCGGCATCCTGCCGTTCGCGGAACCCAAAGGCAAGCGCCCGCACGACGCCTATCATCGCCTGTTTCCAAAGTCCCGCTGGCTGCCTGCTCATCTGTGGAAACTCTTGGCGCAGCTGCTCATCGGACTGTTTTATCCTGCTGGTATGATATGGATAGATTTGGACGATACCATTTTCCACCACACAGGCCGAAACATCGAAGGCGCCGGCTGGTGGAGAGACCCAATACTGTCCACCGCCTCCCACGTCATTCATTGTTGGGGACTCAACCTTGTGGTGCTGACGCTGCGGGTAATTCCTCCCTGGGGCGGCGAGCCGCTGGGATTGCCCATCAATATGAGGCTGCACCGCAAAAATGGCTCCGGCCTTATAGAACTTGCCCAACAGATGCTTGCAGAGGTAAAGAGTTGGTTTCCAGAAAGACACTTTATGACCTCTGCAGACGGCTTTTATGCCACTCTTGCCGGATGCGGCCTGCTCTATACCCATATTACCAGCCGCATGCGACGCGATGCGGCCATTTACGCATTGCCCACGAAGAAACGAAAACATCGAAGAGGGCCAAAACCAAAACGAGGCAAGCGGCTGGGAACACCGACTCAAATAGCTTCGCGGGTAAAATCCTGGCGCCGTGTAAAGACTCGGGAACGAGGCAAAACCAAGTGCCGGCTGGTGTATTCCAAGGTGGTCATCTGGTACAAGGTTTCTCATACTCCGGTATTGCTGGTAATAAGCCGGGATCCTGCGGGCAAGGAAAAGGACGACTTTTTCTTTACAACCGATCTGAACCTGACGCCCGCCGAGGTTATCGGCGGTTTTGCCGGTCGCTGGAGCATCGAGGATACGTTCAAGAATACCAAACAGTCTCTGGGCAGCGAAGAGCCGCAGACCTGGAAAGGCGAAGGGCCAGAGCGTGCGGCGGTCATAAGCCTGTGGCTCTATTCGGTGGTCTGGACGTGGTATATCCAGTATGGCTATGGGAAGACCAGACTGCCGGTCATACCGTGGTATCCCTCGAAGAGTTGTCCGAGCTTTCAGGATGCGTTGGCCGCGTTGCGGCGTGTGCTGTGGCGGAAACGAATTATAGTGATGTTCGGCAATCATACCGTACCTGCGCGAATTATCGAGTTCTTTATTGATGCCCTTGCTCCGGCTGCATAGTCAATTATGAAAAGTGCGAAAGTTCACATAATGAGATTGCCACGGCCTGCAAGGCAGGCCTCGCAATGACAACTCCTCAAATAGCCAGCGACAGAGTACTAGTAACCGCTGCCGGGGCAGATAGAACATTTTGACTTCGCTGCCGTGGTGACGTACAATCGCAGTTATGAAAAGCAGCAGAATAAGCAGAGTAATGCAGATATTGACCACACTGCAAGCCGGAAAAAGTTACGCCGTCGGCGACTTGTCCAAGATGTTTGGAACGAGCCGGCGGACGATCTTCCGCGACCTGAATGAATTGCAGACTATAGGCGTTCCATATCATTATGACGCCAGGGCAGGTGGCTATGCCATAGACCCTGAGTTTTTTTTGCCGCCGGTGGATTTGAGCCTGCAGGAGGCGTTAAGCCTGCTTCTTTTGGCCCACGAGGCCAGTAAACAAATACAGTTGCCGTTCAAAAGGTCGGCGCTATTGGCTGCCTTGAAAATCGAGAACAACCTGCCTGCCAAGATCAGGCAATACTGCAACAGCGCCTTACGAAATATCTCCGCAAAGGCCGCCGCCCAGGCGCCGATGGACCTGCTCGACAAAATCTTTGCACAATTGCAGAACGCTATTCACAGCAAACGCAGGGTAAGTCTCAGCTACCATTCTCTGTTCGACGGCAAAATTATCGAGCTCCAGTTGTGTCCCTATCATCTGCTTTATAACTGCCGGGCGTGGTACGTGCTGGGTTTCTCCGACCTGCATAAAAGTGTCCGCACTTTTAAGCTCAGCCGGATTAAGGAGCTGGAAATCACAGATAAATGCTTTCTCGGCGGCGATAAATTCGACTTGGCAGACTATCTCGGCAGGGCCTGGTCGATGATTCCGGAAGGCCGAATCTACAACATAAAGCTGCGGTTTCTGCCAAAAGTAGCGGAGAACGTCGCCGAGGTACAATGGCACAGCACACAGAGAGTCGCCCGTAATGCGGACGGCTCGGCAACTATCGAGTTTCGCGTTGACGGCCTGGGCGAAATAACCTGGTGGATACTCGGCTACGGCGACCAAGTGCAGGTGCTGGCGCCAAAAATCCTTCGAGCCAGAGTCTCAGAGATCGCCCAGAACATGATCAGGCTCAATTGCGACATTGGGACTTAACCGCAGAGGACGCCGAGAGCGCAGAGAAGAAACGGAATAAATTGAAGTCAGAAAACTCCGCGGCCTCCGCGGTCTCGGCGGTGAGCGAACTATCAACGAAGGCGTCTGAGAATGTTTAGCCCCGGAGGCTTCGACATCCCGATTAGTCCGGATTCGTCCACCACCTCCGCGAAACAGCCTTCAAGAAGAATCCAAAAAATTTTTGCCGCCTCTTTTTTAGTCAAAAACTGAGGCTTAGCGGGAAACCCGCCGGGTCTGGATCGGCTTGGCACCTTCGGGCTTCGGCGTGAACATATCCTTTGCTGTTAGCTCACACTGCCGCGCCATTCGACGGCAATACTCAAGATGGCCTAATTCGCTGCCCCCATTGTTTGTGCCAAACGAGAATTTTACACCTGCCTTCTTAGCCCTCTTTATGAAGGCCGGGCTAGGGATAAGAAATTGGGCGTTGATTTCTATAGCCACATCATTTTTGACGGCGGCACTGATAACTTTATCCATTCGCTCTTCCGTCCACAGGGCATCGTACTCTGCGGCTATGCTGGCTGGCAGAAAAGTCGGGTTGGCATAGATGTCAATCGGCTCATTGTTCAAAATCGACACAATCTGGTTAACGTACAGATCCATAAAATCCTCTTTGTTGTCGATCTGGACCTCATCTTGAATCCAGAGCCGTGTGCGCTTACCTCGTTTGTCGGTGAACGTCATAGCATCCGTGAGGACATAATCGAACCGGGCAATCATATCCTTCGCGAAAAGCCCCAGCCATTCGCGCCCTTCTGCCTGCATGCCCTTGTAGACAGGCTGGCCCTGGAGAAGCTTCAGTAACCGCTGCAGTCCTTGGTCATCGGTCACTGGAAAGCCAAGTCCACAATTGCCGGCGATGCCGAACGCGACCTGCCGCTGCCTTGCGTTGGCAATGGCTTGCTCTAACGTCAGGCCGCCCTTAAGATGCACGTGGTAGTCAACTATGGGGAAATCAGGTCTTGGCAGCGGCCTAACCATAATATTTTTGTAATAGACCGTGCTGCCCGGATCATGTCCCTGTAGGGCAAACGTGCCGCTGGGCAGCTTTTGGTCGGTGCTGCCTGCTACGATCTGTTCCGGCTCGGTATACTCGTTGATGGCTTGGCCATTGACCTTGATAGTAATATGTCTGCCGTCGACGATGATGTGCAGAGTGAACCACTCATTGTCTTTGGCTGGAGAGTCACGAAGATCCTTTACACCGCATAGGCTGGCTGTCTTTCTCCAATCGCTATGCGTATTGTTCACCTGCACTTCGTAACCCTTGCTGGGCCAACCTGTTTGCTGATATTGAGTATGAAAATATATTCCCGAATTAGAGCCCGGTTTGGTCATCACGTCCGCCCTCAATTCAAAATCCCTGAAAGTTGCATCCTCAACCGACCCAACGTAGAATAAATGACTCCTTGGCCCGCTAGCCACAATCGCGCCATCCTGCACGCTGAATGTTCCTTGGTTCTCGCTGCTTTTCCAGCCAGCAAGTGTTTGGCCATCAAATAGCGAAATCCATCCTTGATCGCTCGTGGCACGGCCATCCTGGCCGTGGTCCCACGGGCTGGAAGCCCGTGCCACAGCCAAACACGTAACCAGAACCGCGAAGACTACCCTTAGCAACATTTCATAACTCCTTATTTTTTGCCACAGAGGCCACAGAGAGCTCAGAGGAATTATCCCGTTTTTTTTCCTGTGTAATCTGTGTAATCTGTGGCTTCTTTTTCAGGCCACATCGTCGCCTAATGCCCTTCGGATCATCTTGAGGTCCTTACCCAAACCCTGAGCCACATAGAGGACATCCGCATGCTGGATAACCAAGTTGTAGCCAAGCCTAACCCAGTCGATGGCTAGCGCAGTCGGGCCGCAACCCATGAAATGTATGCCACAGATAAGGCCTTTGGAATTTGTACTATCCGCTATCGTCCTGAGAGCTTCGGCGAATTTGCGGTGTTCGTACTGCTCTGGTATTCCGAGCGAACAAGACAAATCATGTGGGCCGACTATTATGCCGTCCAGTTGTGGTGTGGAAAGAATGGCATCCAGATTCTCGACAGCCGGGCAGCTTTCGATGTTGACGAGCAAGAGATTGTTGGCATTGTAATTGCGCAAATAATCCTTCAATTCAGCTTGAGGCAATTCAGTGCCGATAAGTATGTCATCCAACTTCTTGCCCTTTAGTGGTCTCAGTTTCACAGCCCCTACGACGTCACGGACCTGCTTATCAGTCTCGACGTAAGGTACGACGACTCCTGCCGCTCCGCTGTCAATCGCTCGGGCTGCCTGGCACGGATCTGCCGATGGTATACGAACCAGCGGCGCCATATTGCAGGCCGCGTAGATCCTACACATTTGTGACACCGTCTCGGCGTTCAGAGGGATATGTTCGGTGTCAATAAAAACGAAGTCGATTCCTGTTTTTGCTATGTGTGCCGGCCAGTTCGAAGCCATCGAGGTGATAAGCGTTCCATATACTCTGCCGCCCCTGGCGATGGTGTCTTTAATCTGCTTGGCATTCATATCTGGCAATCCCTATTGTCTGGTCAGCGCGGTTCTTATTGATCGCACGAACCCAATATTACGAATAAATGTTCCGGCACGATATTTTAGCTTGGTGGGCGCATCATGCAAGCCTGTAACGAAACTCTGCCAGGCCCCCGGCACTGTTTTTGTCTGCGGCATTATATCTATATGGTAAGCCCACAATGGATTATAATCATGACATGATACATGTCATTTGGATATGCTTTTTCCTTGCGGCTTTGAGTGTGCAATCCACCAAGGCTCAGAGCATTGACTTAAAAGAAGCCGTAATTCTGATCGCTAAGAAAGCGCATTCCAAAACAGAGGACGTTGCCGCTCAGATGCTGCAGGAAGAAGTACAGAAACGTACGGGATTGAGATGGCAGATCTCAAGCAAATACGATACTGGAAAACCTGCGATTGCCATTGCCACAAGTTCTACAAATGAGCTTGCTGACTTGGAGGTCCCACGCCGCGACTGCCAAGAACTGCCCGAATTCAAGCCGGAGGGGTACCGCATTTGTGTGGAGCAACACAAGCAAGGTGAATCCGTGGTTTGGATCGTTGGCGCTGACGCCAGAGGCGTGCTCTTTGGTGTAGGACGCCTATTGAGACTGCTGGATTGGGGCCCGGCAGGGCTTCTTTGGCCAAGACAACAGATATTGCCGCCTCGCCGGCTTACCCGATTCGCGGTCACCAACTGGGCTACCGTGCTCGAGCCAATTCCTACGATGCTTGGAATGCCTCCACGTATGAACAATATATCCGTGATCTTATCATCTTTGGAACCAATTGCATCGAGAACATCCCGTTTCAGGATGAACAATCAAGTCCACATATGACTGTTCCGCGCGATGAGATGAACAGGCTTCTGAGCAGAATATGTGACCGCTACGACCTTGATTACTGGGTCTGGACGCCGGTCGTATTTGACCTCAACGATCAATCAAAACGTGCGGCGGAACTGAGAAGGCATGAGTCGTTCTATAAAGCTTGCCCAAGGTTAAATGCCGTGTTTGTGCCGGGCGGGGATCCGGGCGCGAATCACCCCCGGCTGTTACTTCCATTTCTCAAGGACATCGGTGAGCGGCTAATTGCTCACCGTCCTGATGCGCGGGTGTGGCTGTCACTCCAGGGTTTTAACGATGAGCAAGTTGAGTACGTCTACTCCTATATTAACAAGCACAAGCCGGATTGGCTGGGCGGGTTGGTAGCAGGACCATCGAGTCCGCCAATTCCGGAGACACGCCGGCGCCTTACTAAAAAGTATAGAGTGCGCCATTATCCCGATATTACCCACACCGTGCGCTGTCAGTATCCAGTTCCCTGGCGGGACCCAGCGTTCAGTCTAACTCTGGGTCGGGAGTGCCCCAATCCCCGGCCCGTGTACTATGCACTCATCCACAACCGGCTAGCGCCTTATACGGATGGCTTCATCACCTATTCAGACGGCATTCACGATGATGTGAACAAGGTGATTTGGAGTGCGCGTGGCTGGGACCCGCAGGTTGATGTGCGAGAAGTGCTAACGGATTATGCACGCGTATTCTTTCGGCCTGACCTGGCAGAATCAGCCGCGGACGGCATCCTGGCCCTTGAAAAAAACTGGGAAGGTCCTTTATCAGAAAATGACGCCGTGGAAAGTACGCTTTGCTACTGGCGTACCTTACAAGCCAATGCATTGGAGTTGAAGGATAACTGGCGGTGGCAATTGTGTCTGCTTAGGAGCATTTACGATGCCTACACACGACGGCGGCTACTGTACGAGACGGAACTTGAAAAAGAAGCCAATGTCGCTCTTGCCAAGGCACCCAAAGTTGGTGCGGACAAGGCTATGGAAGATGCCTGGTCTATCCTATGTCGTGCGGTTACAGAACCGCCTGCGCCTGAATTACGCCAGCGAGTTGTGAGGCTGTGCGATGATCTGTTTAAGAGTATCGGACTCCAGACAAGCGTCAAAAAATATCAGGCCAGTGGGCCTGAGCGCGGCGCAATTTTGGATTATGTTGATTACCCGTTGAATAACCGGTGGTGGCTGGAAGATGAGTTTGAGAGAATCCATGCAATGGATTCCGAGGGCGAAAAACTAAGGCGGCTGAAAGAAATCTGTACGTGGGAGAATCCGGGGCAGGCAGCTTTTACGACGATGTGGGTAATATAGCAAAATCTCCCCATGTCGTACGGGCAGAGGGATGGCAGACAGATCCCCTTATGGCCAGGAATCCTAATCCGGGTTATTGGTGGTGGGATGATGGCTTCAGCCGAAAGCGCCTGTCTTGGCAGGTCAGTATGGACTGGCCAATCGCCGTAAGATATGAACAGATTGATCCAAATGCCGACTATGTGGTTCGTATTACAGGTTACGGCGATGCCCTGACCAGGATCAACCAAGTGCGGGTGGAACCAACATTGTACGGCAAGAGAATTGGTGAGATCAAAGAGTTTCCCGTCCCGCGAGATGCAGTGCAAAGTGGTAGGCTTGTCATCACCTGGGATCAGCCGGACGAAGCTCATCTAAATTGGCGTGAGCAATCCCGAATCACCGAAATCTGGCTTCTGAAGAAATAACGGAGAGGGCGGGATTCGAACCCGCGGTCCGCCAAAGGCGAACACCGGTTTTCGAAACCGGCTCGATCAGCCACTCCGACACCTCTCCGGATTCAGAGCAAAATCGCAATCGCAAAGGATAATGCATTCAGAGCTTGCCGGTTAGTCTACACCAGGACAGCCGGTGCTGCAAGAGCGGGCTGCATCAGATGAATTTTCAATTGTCAACTTACAATCGTCAATCTACAATTGTGCTGATGTAAAACATCTGAAAGGGCGTAAGATGAAAAAGCACGCTGTAAAGACCGGCTCGACTGAGCTCGTCGAAGTCTGCCCTAAGACGGGCAAAAAGTTTCACGCGGAACGACTAAGGCATTGGCCTGCTGTGCTGCTACCTGTAACGGGGCTGCTTGCGCTTGCTTGGTTCCTACTGCGGGTCGTACCCAAGCCAAGTAGGGCGACATATCCCTGCCAGCGGGTGGCTGTGCCGCTGGCGGGCGGCTTTGTAGTGTGGGTCGCCGGCCTAATTGGCTCGACGATAGCATATCGTAGAGCCAGGCATCTGGCGCACCGGTCGCGGTATGTACTGGCAGCGACCTGCGTTGCCGCGGCTATCGCTATAATCTGGGTCTCTGTTTGTGCGACCCAGAGCAACCCGGCTCGGCGGCTTTTTCGCCAAGCGAGCCGGCCAACAGCCCCATAGGTACGGCCAGGGGGATATATCCCGGTCGCGTCGTGTGGGTTCGTGATGCCAGCGCTGCCAATTGGGATGGCTCCACCGGCAACTGGTGGGACGACAGCAATACAGACCAGAAGGCAGTGGATGCGATGGTGTCCTCAGCTATTCGAGGGCTGACCCATTCGGCAGGCTCAGGGCAGGCAGGCACCGCCAGCGATTCTGCCGCCTGGAATGCACTGTTTCGGTACTTCAATAAGACCAAAGGCTTTGGCGATCTCGGATACCAGAAGCCGGAGAAGATCGCTATCAAGATCAACGTGAATCAGGACCGCGGAGGCGCTTGGAAACCGGATGGCGGCTATCCGAGCCCACAAGTGGTTTATTCGCTTGTGCATCAACTTATAAAGGAGGCGGGCGTGCCCGGTTCTGCGATCACGATATACGATGCCTCGCGGTATATTGGCGACCCCATCTACAACAAGATCAGGAACAATCCCGACTCCAATTTCCAGAATGTCACATTCGTGGTGGCGCCCGACATTGCCCGTAATGGCCGAGTCGCCGCCGTTCACGATAGCACCAATCCGCTTCAGACTAAGGCTGGCACTGCTTATCTGCCGCAATGCGTCACCCAGGCTAAGTATATGATCAACCTGGCGCTGCTGAGGGCTCACACCTTGTGCGGCATTACGTTGTGCGCAAAGAACCATTTCGGCACGACCTATTTCCCCGACGGCGGCTGGACGCCCAGCCCACTGCACAATTCCAGCAGCCGAAGCAACCCTATGGGCTCCTATAACTGCCTGGTTGATCTAAATGGGCACAAACACGTGGGCGGCAAAACGCTGCTATATATGATTGACGGATTGTACCCTGCCAAAAACCAGACCTCCGGTGTCATAAAATTTGCGTCCTTTGGCGATGACTGGTTCTCCAGCATACTGGCTTCGCAGGATATGGTGGCAATCGATTCTGTGGGGCTTGACTTTCTGCGAAATGAACAAGCCGGCAATCCCAAGTTCGTTGATGTTGTGGGCAATCCCGACAACTACCTGCACGAGGCAGCGTTGGCGAATAAGCCTCCTTCCGGCACACTTTACGATCCGGAAGGCGATGGAAAAGCCCTGGAAAGTCTGGGTGTCCACGAGCACTGGAACAATCCGACCGAGAAGAAATATTCTCGCAACCTGGGTAAGGACACCGGCATTGAGCTGGTGGCTGTCACGCCGGCAGAGACTGCCGAGAAACAAGGCGTTATCGCACCTGGAGCGAAGTTAGAAAAACTTGCGGGCGGTTTTGAATTTACGGAAGGCCCGGCTGTCGATGCCGAGGGAAATATCTTCTTCACGGACCAGCCGAACAATCGAATTCACAAGTGGTCGGTGGACGGCAAGCTGTCTATCTTTCACGAAAGCCCAGGAAGAGCCAACGGGCTTTATTTCGACAAAGAGGGCAATCTTCTTGCTTGTGCCGACCTTAATAACGAGCTATGGCTGATCGACATGAAAGGTAACGTCACCGTATTGGTTAAGGACTACAAGGGCAAGAAAGTTGAACGGTCCTAACGACCTCTGGATCGCCCCCAACGGGGGCATCTACTTTACCGATCCGCTGTACAAGAGGCCCTATTGGACCCGTGACCCGGCGATGCAGCAGGACGGCCAGCACGTGTACTATTTGACGCCCGACCGCAAAGGGCTTATCCGCGTCACTACCGACCTCGTCCAGCCTAACGGAATTATTGGCACGCCCGACGGCAAACTGCTTTATGTGGCGGACATCGGGGCAAAAAAGACTTATGTGTATCAGACCAATCCTAATGGCACGCTTTCAAACAAAAAGCTCTTTTGCTCGATGGGTTCGGACGGCATGACAATCGACAACGAGGGTAATATCTATCTGACGGGCAAAGGCGTCACGGTGTTTAATTCGGCCGGCGAGCAAATCGAGCATATTGACGTGCCCGCAGGCTGGACCGCAAACGTTACCTTCGGCGGCAAAGACCGACATACACTTTTTATTACAGCACAGACTTGCCTCTACTCGATCCGGATGCGGGCAAAAGGTGTATAGAAAGACTCAATTTTCTGCGAAATGGCACCCCAGATTTAGTGCCTGGAAAACGAAAGGAGAGAGAAAATGGCTGGAAAATATCGTTTTTCATTTGGACCCTGGAACATCCACGAAGGCGCAGATCCATTTGGGCCGCCGGTCAGGCGTCCGATTGCGTTTGCCAATAAGCTCAAGATGTATAAAAAGCTTGGCTTTGACGGCGTACAATTCCACGATGACGACGCCGTGCCGAATATGGATGAGCTCAACGCCAACCAGATTGTCAGAAAGGCAAAACAGGTCCGCAAGCTGCTTCAAAATGAGGGGCTCGCGGCGGAATTTGTTGCGCCGCGACTGTGGGAAGATCACCGTACTATTGACGGCGCATATACGTCGAATGACGCCGCCAGCCGCAAGTATGCAAAGGAGCGAAGCCGGCGGATGATTGACATAGCTGATGCGCTGGGCACAAAACTCGTTGTTCTCTGGCTAGCCCGGGAAGGGACATACGTCCGCGAGGCCAAAGACAGCAAAATCGCTGTGGAGCAAATTGTAGAGGCTATAAACGATATGCTGGCCTACAATTCGCAAATAAAGATTGCGATTGAGCCAAAGCCGAACGAGCCGATGGACCAGGCGTATATTCCGACTACAGGGCACGCTGTCGCCATCAGCTATCTTACCGATGACCCAAGCCGGGTCGGAGTCAATATAGAAACCGCCCACGTTATTTTGGCTGGGCTTGACCCTTCGGATGAAATGGGCTTTGCCCTTGCTTATGATAAGCTGTTTACTGTGCACCTAAACGACCAGAATGGCTTGAAGTTCGATGAAGATAGAACCTTCGGCGCAATTAACTTGCGGAGGGCGTTCAATCAGGTGCGCATGCTCGATGCCTACAACTACGGCACAAAAGGCGAGTTCGTTGGCCTGGATGTAAAGGCTATGCGGACTCAGAAGCAGCAAGTCGCTACCAAACACTTAGCCAACAGCCGGGCAATTTTTCTGCGCCTTGTCGAAATCGCTCGAAGTGTTGACCAGAACCAGCTCAGAGAAGTTGATAGCGCAGCGTGATTATGAAGAGCTGGACATGCTGATAATCAACCACCTGATGGGCAAATAGAATTGATTACGGATTGCGAACCTATGCCTGGGGACAAAACGGTTTTGAGTTTGGGTGCTCACCCCGATGACGCAGAGTTTTTCTGTGCGGGGACGCTGGCGTTACTTCGTAAAAAAGGCTGGCAGATTCATATTGCCACAATGACGCCCGGCGATTGTGGCACGGTTGAATACAGCCGGCAAGAAATTAGCACCATTCGCAGGGCTGAAGCCGCTAAAGCGGTCAGCCTTTTGGGCGGCAGCTATTACTGCCTCGAATGCGACGATATTTTTATTATGTATGACAGGCCCACGTTGCTAAAAGCTATTGAGTTGGTGCGCAAAGTCCGTCCGCGTATTGTGTTCACCTGCAGTCCCGCGGATTATATGGTCGACCACGAAATGGCCAGCAAGATCGCTCAGACCGCCTGCTTTGCCTGCGGCGTCGTCAATATCGAGACTCCTGGTGTTGAGCCATTCGAGCCGATACCGTATCTATACTATTTCGACCCGGCGGACGGCAAAGATAAATTCGGAAACCAGATAAAGCCCAGCACGATCGTTGATATAACCAGTGCGATGCAGACCAAAGAAAAGATGCTCTGCTGCCACGAGAGCCAGCGCAATTGGCTGCTTAAACATCATGGTATGGACAACTATGTCATCGCGATGAAAAAGTTAGGTGAGAAAAGGGGCGAGCAGATAGGCTCACGCTTTGCCGAGGGCTTCAGACAGCATTTAGGCCACGCCTATCCGCAGGATAATATCCTGAAGGCTGAGCTTGGCGACTTGGTGCATGTAGCATAAGGAGAGCAAGGATGGCACGAAAAATCAGTATATTGGCGCCGGACTGGTGGGACTACACAACTCTCGACGACCAGATTCTAAGGATGCAGCCAAACTCTCAGAAGAAGATATGGCGGGCCTTAGCAGGGAAGGTTTCAAGGTTGTATTTTACGATACTCTGGAAGAGTTTTATCTTGCCGAGGCGTTGGAGTATGTCACGGCATGGAAGCAAGCGACGGCGGATAATCCGGTTGGTATTTGCGGTCCGATTGGGCCGACCGAGCAGCTTCCACTTGTCGCACGCATCGTGAATGAGCTTGGGCTGAATCTTAAAAACGCTCATTTCTGGGGAATGGACGAATGGTATATGGGCGGCAAAGAAGTACCGCGGACGCATCCGCTATCTTTTGCAAAGGCGGATATGGAGCTTTGCTTCGACCGAATTGAGCCGAAGCTGAAAATGCCCGCGCGTAATATTCATTTTCCCAAAGCCGATGTCACCGAGTACATCAAGAGCTGGCAGGGCGTCCGCTGCGCGATTATGCAGGGCGGCCAGGGCGACATAAAGCACTGGGCGTTCAACGACCCGGTTAGGCGAGAAGGGAAATACAAGAACGCACCGCCAACGCCGGAGGAATATCGCCGGCTTGCGAACCAGAGTTGTAGATTTGCACCCGGTTACGGTGATGCAGAATGCGCGGACCAGCGGCGGGGGGGTAGTGACCGGCATACCAACCAAGGCGATTACCGTTGGGCCGGTCGAGACCTGGAAGGCCGAGAAGGTCTCCATTTGGCAGGCAGGGATGCACGATAATCCCTTCGGGATGAGATTGACTACGCTTATGATAAGTAAGAAGATTGCCGACAGCGCCGTGCCGATGTCACTTCTGGCGGGACATCCCAACGTCCAGTTCAATTTCTATAGACCTGCCATCGGGACATGCGAGGCGGAAATGCACTGAGCCTGATCTTAAGAAAACAAATATGGCGATAGATGTTCTGATTCTAAATACTGCGGTAACCGATTTGCGAAGGCCGGATTTTGAATTCGCTGATGAATTGGTTGGAAAGGGCGGACTGGCCAAGTGCGAAACCAAAGACATGCCCGATTATTCTCAACAGCAATTGCACCAGTGGATACAGCAGGGTTTTGCCACCGCCGGCGGGCCGGGCAATTCAGCGCCTCTGATCGCCAGAACCGGCTTGAAGGTCGCGGTGGGCGTCAACCTTGGCAAGGGCGATTACGATGGCCTCGATGCCCAGGGCAGATTCTTCTACGACGTAATGACCGCCAATGGAATCGACATGTCGGCAACTATTGTTCACCCGACTTTGCCCACAGGGACAACATTTATTCGCAGCACCACCGGAGATGATAGAGGCGGGATCGCTTATTTCCCTAGCGCCAATGACGACTTCGATTTTGAGCTGTTCAAACCGGCGGTTGAGCGATTAAGGCCGAGGATCGTCTACTATATGTACTCCGGCCTATCCGACCGAGGCGATGCAAATGGAGGCCGAGATTTAGCTGGGTTCGTTAAGTGGTGCCGCAGCCGGGGCGCTGTCACTATCGTTGACAGCCACACCTTGACGAACAATCCTCATAAACTGATAGAAGCAGGCGAGTCCGTTAAGGAGTATAAGCTCTTGGAGCCGCTTCTGCCGGAGCTTGATTTATTCTTTACCTCCTGCGACGAGGCCAAGCTGATTGAGAATACCCTGGCGGGCAAACGTTTCTGGAGCAAATTCAGTGAGCACGAAAATAACGTGCACTTTTTGGATTTTCTGACCGAGCGATTCTGGCGAAAAGACAAGCGGACAAAGCTGTTTGGCGTCACCGTCAGCGACGGTGCTTACGAAAATCACATTGAGCCAAGCGGGCGAATCAGTGGGCCCAACAGAATTAAGTCCCGGTTTATGGCAGGAGAAGTGGTGGACCTGGTTGGGGCAGGGGACTCATTCCGCGCAGGACTTATCACGTATCTGGCTCACAATCTCGAACGGTTCAAAGATGGCACTATGGACTTTGCCGAAGCGGTGCAGATGGGCAATCTTTTCGCGTCCCTATATATAAAAGCGCCGCTCAATGATAGATATGGCAACATCAAAAGTTATGATAAGATGTTGAAAGTTCTACATAGTGATGTTGCCTACCCCAGTTTTGACGCATTGCGAAACGCTCTGAGTTAAGTCGGATGAGACAATGTTCGCATGGTCATTTGGAATTGAGATTGCCGCGCATTGCTCTGCGATGCTCGCAATGACCGGCAGTGCTACCCTGTGTCATTGCGAGGAGCCCCGATACATCGGGACGACGAAGCAATCTCCTGACTATACAAAGACAAATGTGAGCAATTTAGAAGAGGGAGGCAATGCAAATGGCTACAAATGGCTCGGAATATTCCTGGCAAAACAAGGTTGGCAACTTTGCGCAAATCGGCGGCATCGAGACTTCTATTTTGGATAATGGTCCCGGCAAAGGCACGCGAATTGCCTGGATAAATACCGGCTCCGGCCTGCGGTATAAAGTGGTTATTGATAGAGGCCTGGATATTGTCGATGCTTTTTATGATAAATACAGCCTTGCCTGGCTGAGTCGTGTTGGCGTTGTCGCGCCTCGGCCCAATGCCGACCGGGGCGTGGAGTGGCTCTGGACTTTTGCCGGCGGCCTGCTGACGACCTGCGGCTTGAGTCACGTCGGTCCGCCGGAAGTCGACGAGTCTGGCGAGCGAGGTTTGCACGGGCGAATAAGCAACATCCCGGGCGAGGTGGAGGCGATTTTACAGCCCGATCCAGCCGCCGGGAAGCTGGAGATGAGCATAACGGCGGTGGTCAACGAATCGCGCGTCTTTGGGCCGAATCTGCAACTGCGACGTACCATATCAAGCACACTCGGCCAGCCAACCATCAGAATCCACGATGTAGTTACCAACCTGAGCAATACGCCGGCGCCGCACATGATTTTGTATCACTGCAACTTCGGCTGGCCGCTGGTCGATGAAGGGACACAGATTATCTACAAGGGCAAATGCGTATCGCGCGGCCTGGATATGGATAACGCCATATTCAATCCGCGGCACAATTTCCGAAAAGTTACCGCGCCCATCGATGCTCACAAAGGCACTGGCGAGGCGTGCGGCTTTATTGATGTTGTCGCCGATAGCAAAGGCCTTTGCACCGTCGGGCTTTACAATCGGCAGATCGGCCTTGCGCTGGCTATCAAATACAAGAAGGAGCATCTACCGTGTCTTGCCAATTGGCAGCACTTTGGCCCCGGCGAATATGTCACGGCTCTTGAGCCGGGAACAAATCCACCGATCGGGCAAGGTAAAGCCAGGCAGCAGAAGACGCTAATTCAGATCGCGCCGGGCAAAAGCAGAATTTACGACCTGCAAATGTCAGTTCTAACCGATGCAGGGCAAATCGACCGGTTCGTCAAGACCGCGGGATAGTGTAATGGCATCGCACGTTTTTACGGGCTTTGGTTTTGGCCCTATCCAGGCAGGGCTATTCGTCAAAGAGGCGTTTGACAGCGGCAATGTTGCGCGGATTGTCGCCGCTGAGATCGACCAGGACTTGGTCGATGCAGTTAGAGCTAATAGCGGCAGTTATTATGTCAATGTGGCCAAATGCAACGGCATCGATGTACTGCGAATTGACAATATCGAGCTGCTTAATCCCAATGTCCCCAGGGACAAGAAGATTCTTTTTGAAGCTCTTACTCAATCAACAGAAATAACGACCTGCCTGCCCTCGGTCGATTTCTATGATGCAGGAGGTGCCGCCAGCGTCGCGCAACTTTTAGCCCAGGGTCTGAAGAATAGCCGAGCCAGAGCCACCATAATCTACACTGCGGAAAACAATAATCGGGCAGCAGAAATCCTGGATGAAGCCGTTAGCAGAAAACTTGCCAGTGGCCGGCTGAAAAAGGTGCAGTTCCTAAACACCGTCATCGGTAAGATGAGTAGGGTCGTCACTGAGCCTGGCGAAATCCAGCAGCGCAAACTTGCAGCCATAGCGCCCGGTATCCAGCGGGCATTTCTTGTGGAGGTGTTCAATCGAATTCTTGTTACCCGAACCCGGATTTCCGGTTTCAAGCCGGGCATCGAAGTGTTTATCGAAAAGGACGACCTTTTGCCCTTCGAGGAAGCGAAGCTGTACGGTCACAATGCCATACATGCACTGCTCGGCTTTGTAGGCGCGCTAAAAGGCTATGCCACGATGACCGAGGTTGGGCAGGATTCGGCGATTATGAAAATCGCCAGAGATACTTTTTTGACGGAATCCGGCGCAGCTCTCATAAAAAAATATGCCCCCCTGCAAGATGAGCTTTTCACAGAGGCTGGCTACGAAGAATACGCCGAGGATTTGCTTACGCGTATGACAAACCCGTATTTAGCGGATACGGTCGCGCGGGTCAGTCGTGATATGGTGCGCAAACTCGGCTTAAATGAGCGGATATTTGGAACTATGCAATTGGCACTGGAATATGGCATCGAGCCAACGAATATGGCTTTGGGCGCTATGGCTGGTATTGCCTTGCTGCTGCAAAAATCGCATGAGTACAAAGTCCCCCAGCAACTGCGATTTGATAACTGGCGCCGGCTTGAGGAAAAGCAGGTCCGGCAACTCCTGAATTGGGTTTGGGTGGGGCAAGAGGGTGCAGATACGGATCGGCTCATTCGATACACGCACCAGGCAATGGAGCACTTATCCAACCTTGTAGGTTGATGCTATGCTCACAACAGCTATTATGCCAGCTCTATGATAGTTCTTATATATTGGCTTTGTTGATAGGGTAAGGAGTATTTGTATGAAGGCAATGTCGCAGTGTCGAATTTTTGCATGCTGTATTCTTCTTACAGCAGTAATACCGCGTGATGCCGGTGCGAGTTTCCTGGCGGAATTGGCCCGGCCGCAAAGTGGTCGCAGTATGCGGGTGACATCGACGGGCAAATTGCCCAATAGCGATGAGCCGGACCCCAACAGCAATCATGATAACAGTAATGTCGCACCGGGCCAGACAAAGGTGCTGCTGGATGTAAAAGGGCCGGGCGTAATCACGCATATCTGGATGACGTTCCTGGGCCCTGAGCCGCATCCGTGGGCGAAAAACGGCTCGGCGGACCATCAGCAGATGCTTTTGCGGATGTATTGGGACGGCAGCGGAGCGGCCCGGCTGTGGAAGCACCGGTGGGAGATTTCTTTGCCAACTGTTTCGGCAAACGCAGTGAGGTGATTAGCTCTGCCGGTGATTGTCGAAGATGCAGATTCATACAATTGCTTCTGGTATATGCCGTTTCGCAAATCCGCCCGAATCGAGATCGTCAACCAGGCGGAAAAGCCCATCAGCTTACTCTACTATAATATCGACTGGATAAAGAAAGAAAGTCTGCCGAAGGATACACCTTATTTCTATGCCCAGTATCGGCAGGAATACCCCGTGCAAAAAGGCAAGGACTACGTAGTGCTGGACACAAAAGGCAAAGGCCATTACGTCGGCACCGTCCTGGCGGTGCGGACGCGCAGCCCTGCCTGGTTCGGTGAAGGTGACGAGAAGATATATATTGACGGCGAAAAAAAACCTTCAATCTGGGGCACGGGCACCGAAGATTATTTCTTAAGCGCGTGGGGTTTGAAGACCACCAGCACTCCTTATTTCGGCGTGCCCTGTTTCGACCAGTGGGGAATCGTTGGCGGCCATACCAGCGCATATCGCTGGCACATACAATGACCCGATCGTGTTCAACACCGCCATCAAGGTAACATTCGAGCATTACGGCTGGCTCTCACCTGACGAGAATCCGGGCTATAAGAGCGATAGCTGGAATGAGCGCGAAGATGATTACGCAAGCGTCGCATTCTGGTATCAGACCGGTGAGCCGACGTTTGAGGCGCGTGCCCCCGACGGCGGGCAGCGCAGATTGCCGAATCTGGATTTGGTTTTCCCGGCCAGGCAGTTCATTGACAAACAGTTTCATGGCCAGGGACAAGCCAGTCGCACAAGAGCTGGATATCTACCCTGGTGGGCAACTGCTTTATATGCCCACGACTCAGGAGGATGCCTGGGTGGAGATTCCATTTGAGGTCAAAATCAAAGAGCCCAGGCGATTGTTGCTCAACATGACCACCTCGTATGATTACGGCAAATACCAGGCGTATCTTGATGGAGTGAAAATTGGGCCCGTGATGGACCTTTATAGTGGGCAGATTGCAAACAAAGAATATCATTTATTGGATTTCTGGCCTGAGCCGGGCAAATACACGCTGCGACTGGAGTGTGTTGGCAAGAATCCGCTAGCGGGCGGATACTATCTGGGCATTGAGTCGATTCGTCTGCGTGAGCGTCGGCCTCGTGTCAAAGACTATGCCCACGACCGCGACAAAAACTGGCGCGAATCGCCTGTGTTGTACGAGTAGAGATACAATAAACGTTGACGGCTGCGCTGGTCGCCTTTAGAATGAGCAGAAAGTCGAAGATTGAAAGGAATGGCTTAGTCGTTTTACAATGCTGCTGTTGGATTTTGGAAAGGATTGATATGGATTTTGGGCAGAACGATAGGCGTATGGAATCGGCGCAGCCGCCGCCTGCGCAGGCGGTTTTGGGCGTAGAAGCAGGCCGATCGGCATTAGAGTCGGCAGGCAAAGGAACCCTGCGAAAGCAGGGGGCTGGAAGATTTTCTTAGGCGTATTTTACGGCACTATCGGTCATGGTAAATATCGTGCTGTCTTAATGCTGATTGGCGTGATCGCTGTATTTGCAGCGAGGCAAAAGGGCGTCTATGCTGAGGAGGTCATCCGTGCAGGGCCGGCAAGTGACCAAAATCGCGGTGATCACGGTGGAGGGCATAATAGATGGCGAATTGGCTAAAGATGTTTATCAGCAGTTGAAGAAGGCCCGGCAGGATAAGCGTGTAAAAGGAGTGATTATTCGCGTAGATTCGCCGGGCGGACTGATTTCAGCCAGCGACCAGATCTATAAAGAAATCCTCAAGTTCAGGCAGGAAAGGGCAAGCCGGTTGTGGCATTTATGCAGGACGTTGCCACTTCGGGCGGCTATTACACATCTGTTGCGTGCGACAAAATCATAGCTGAGCCGACCGCCCTTACCGGCTCGATTGGCGTAATAATGGGACATTTTGTCCTCGAGGAATTGCTGGAAAATAAGCTGGGGATATTGCCGGTTATTATCACGTCGGGCAAGAAAAAGGATTGGCCCAGCTCGTTCCATGTGCCCACGGAAGAACAACTGCAATATCTCCGGGACAAGCTGATCACGCCTGCCTACAAGAGGTTCGTGCAGGTTGTTGCCGAAGGAAGGCAGTCTCAGCTGACAATAGATGATGTAAACGGCTGGCCGACGGCGGCATATATGGGGGCACAGGAAGCGCTTAATGAAAAGCTAATAGATGAAATTGGCTATCTCGATGAGGCGATAGGGCTGGTTAAGTCGCTGGCGGGGATTAAAGAGGCCCGGGTCGTGGAATATCGCAAGCCATTTTCTTTGGCCAGATTTTTGACCTATCAAAGCCCGCCTTTGGCGGACTGAAACTCGACCGAACCACCTTGTACGAGATGAACACGCCACAGGTATTGTATCTGTGGACTATATATCAATAGTTTAGCCGTCGCCGGCACGGCGACTCATAACCGCGCTCAGAGCCAAGGGCAAAGAATATGATACAGTTCTCGTCCTCGTCATTCGCAAAAAAGGTGCTCGCCGTCGCAATGACACTTGCGGTTGTTTCGTTGCACGTAACCAGCCAGGCGGTAGAACGCCAGAAGATGGAATTGATAGTGGTGGCGCCCGATGGTCAGGGTTTTGTTGAGAAGGACTCAGGGCGTCCCTTTATTGCCTTTGGCACGAACTACTACGACCCCGACACCGGCTGGGCGCCGAAGATATGGCGGCAATTCAACGCCCAGAGGGTCAGGCAGCACTTTGGCGTCATGAGCGAGCTCGGCGTAAATTGCGCCGCGCGTTTTTCTCGCCGCCGGCAGTTTTCAGCCCACCGCGACAGCGCGTAGAGGAACAGGCCCTTGAGAAATTAGATGAGCTTGTCAAGATTGCCGGGGAAACCGGCATCCGATTGATACTTACTGGGCCCGACCACTGGGAGGGCGTCCCTTCCTACTGGCAGCCGGATCGTTTCGCGGGCAAGCCCGCTTTGGATGCTCTGCAGCGATTCTGGGATGTTGTGGGCCGCCGATATAAAGGCGAGCCGGCAATCTTTGCCTGGGACCTTCTTAACGAGCCTGAGCTACCCTGGTTTGTGGAGCAGTGGCGTCTGCGATGGAACACCTGGCTGCAGCAAACGTATCGCAGTTGGGATGAGCTAAAAGCTGCCTGGGGCGGCGAGCTTACCGAGGCGGACCGATGGGGCGAGGTTGCTGTGCCCAAGAATCAGCCCGACTTGGGCAATCCACGGCTGCGGGATTGGCAGCGCTTCCGTGAGCACCTGGCGGACGAGTGGGTACGCTGCCAGGTCGAGGCCTTGCGCCGCGCCGACCCGACGCACCTGATAACGATAGGCTATATTCAATGGTCGTATCCACTGATTCGCTCCGGTCCGCCGGGTAGATATGCGGCCTTCAATCCTCGCTGGCAGGCACGCTGGCTGGACTTTGTCTCGGCTCATTTCTATCCGACAATGAGCAGTCCATTTAGTTCGGAGCAGAGTTGGCAGAATAATCTTGCCTACCTTCAGGCAATGCTGGCTTACTGTCGCACTTCTAAGCCGGTGGTTCTTGGCGAGTATGGCTGGTATGGCGGCGGCGCGCCCCAGCAGCATCCTTACCTTGGCGAAAGCCAGCAAGCTAATTGGATACAGGCGGAAATCGAGGCTTCGCGTCCACTGGCTGAGGGGTGGCTGTCCTGGCCATTTGCCGACACACCCGAATCGAAGGACATTAGTCTTTATGCCGGCCTGGTTAAGTCCGACCTTACCGTCAAGGCCTGGGGCCGCAAGTTCAAAGAGCTGGCGGCAAACCTCTCGCAACTGAAGCAGCCTGCGCCGCAACTACCGGCATTTGATTTTCCCCAGGCTTTTACGGCTGGCTCAGAAGACCTCGATAAGATGCACCGGACCTACATCAGTGCCATCCGGCACGCGATTGGGCGGGTCTCCGCAAAAAAATAAAACTTAAAGCGCAAAGCTAAAAACTTTGGAGTTTTAAATTCCACAGTTTTGCGTTTTTAGCTTTCCGTTTTACGCTGGGTTTCAAAGAATTTTGCGGTCTCGGCGGTGAAAAACTTGAGTTATCTGGCGGCTGCCAGCGTTGTTCCGCCTTGGGGTGCCGTTGAGCCTTCTATCTCAAAAGGCTCGCCAGGCCCACAGCCCGCGACAAAACACAGGATAACCGCAGTTACAATCAGTGTTATCATTGCTTTCATAAGCACTCCTTAGCCACTTTTTAGTCCTTTTTGAAGCGGGTGGCAGTATACCTTTGTGTTGGCTTTCGTGCAATACCGGAGCCGAGGATGTGTGTGGGCGGGCGGGAATTTTGTGGAGTGGCTTGCTCAGGGCAATCGCAAAGTCCGGAAAAAGAACCATCAAGGCCGGTGACCATCTCTGGAAACCGCTCTGTTGCAGTTGAGAACAGCGATTTCATATAAGCTCGATTCTTGCCCTTCGGCCGTTTGGGCGACTTTGCGATTGCCCTGGTGGCTTGCTGTATCCCTATTGCGGGAAATCCGATTTGGGTATATAATATATCTGAACTAAACGAAATAATGCCGAAATGTGAATTGGGCGGAACAGAGAAGATACTTCTGGCATCATAAAAGGTGGCCTGAATGGATTAGACCGTTTAAGGACTATTGAAACGATCGCCCCTGAAGAATTCGAGGAGAAAAACAGTGAGCCAGATAGTACTTGCCATTTCAATGTTGCCTCTGGTAGGGACTACCTTTGCCAGCGGCAATCCGACGGGTGTCGGCAAGATGCCCAGTGTCGAGGAACTGCCGGAGATTAAGGAGCTTCCCAATCCGTTTATTATGAATGATGGGACGCCCGTCAAAACCGAGGCGGACTGGGCGAAACGCCGTGAGCAGATCAAAGCGATGATGCTTTATTACCAGTATGGCCACATGCCGCCCGCGCCGAAAAATATCTCCGCGGAAGAATTGTCATCGCAGACCGTTTACGACGGCGCGGCGACCAAAAAACACATTCTTTTGTCAATGGGGCCGGACAAGACAATAAAGGTAAATGTGGGCATGATAATTCCCAAAGGTAAGGGACCGTTTCCAGTAATCCTGAAGAACGACAGCCAAATTTTTGGTGTGCCCATAGCCGAGGAGATCGTCAAACGCGGCTATATCGTTGCCGACTATGCCAGAACCGATCTTGACCCGGATGAAAATAACGTCATTGGTCCTGCTCAGGCGGCTTACCCGGATTATGACTGGGCGACCCTGGCGGTGTGGGCGTGGGGAGGCATGCGAGTGATTGACTATTTGGTGACATTAGAGATGGTCGATAAAGACAAGATTGCCTTTACCGGTCACTCTCGCGGTGGTAAAACCGCCTTGCTGGCAGGTGCTTTTGATGAAAGAATTGCCCGGCTGCGCCGAACGGTTCCGGCTGCGGCGGAGCAGGCTGCTACCGATTTGAGGGCGAAAAATCGGAGACATCGGAGCGGATAACGCGCCGGACAGATTTGCCTACTGGTTTGTTCCACGGTTTCGGCATTCGCTGAGAAGAGACCAGACTTCCCTTCGACCAGCATTTTCTAAAGGTGCTGGTGGCCTCTTGCGCTCGTTTCGGTCGATGCGCTGGGCGATCTATGGGCTAATCCTTACGGCACTCAGCAGTCGCATCGCGGGGCACAGCCTGTATTTGAGTTTTTGGGTGCCGCCGACAAGCTCGGCATCTATTTCCGCACCGGCGGACACGCCCAAAATGAAGATGAATTGTGCACGCTCGCTGACTTTGCGGACAAAATCTTTTTCGGGCAAACGCCGGCCAGTGGAAAACGCTTTGACCAACTGCCCTTTTCAGATGCTCCGAAGCCTTTTTCCTGGCCCGCACCGAAGGCAAATAGGTCTTTTTACCGCTGAGACCGCAGAGGCCGCTGAGGAACTGGTGATCTGTAATTGGTGAGTAGTGAGTTTTTGCCAATTTTCTCGTCGCTCTCAGCGTTCTCTGCGGTAAATCGGCTATCGTCTGGCGAAAAGAAGCCTTGAATTCCTGCCCGAAAAAGAATATGATTGTGGGGTGATGTAAGGCTTAGGCTATTCACTAATAGGAGCGGAGTTATGAAAAAACAAAGGGGATTTACCTTAATTGAGCTGCTGGTGGTAATCGCTATCATCGCGATTCTAATGGCGATATTGATACCGACGTTGCAACGAGCCAGAGAGCAGGGAAAACGCGCAACCTGTCTTAACAATCTACACCAGTTTCAGCTTGCCTGGGGTATGTACGCGGATGAGAATGACGACAAGATTGTCAATGGTGCGATGGCCTATGGTCCCCCTTACAACACAAGCTTCGGCCATGCAAACGAAGTGGCCTGGGTGCTCGACTGCTGCGCCTCAGATTACGCAAGTGGAGGACAACTGCCGGAAAATACACAGAAGGACAGGTTAAAAGGAGGGTCGTTGTGGCCCTATGTCAAGGACACAAAACTCTACCGCTGCCCGACAGGTACGCGAGGAGAAATGCTGACGTACACTACAATGTTTTCAATGAATGCTATTTGCTACGCGGAAGTCCTGAAAGAGCCTGGCGTGTATATCAAAAGAAGGAGCGACATTCACAGTCCGGCGCCAGCCTATCGGCTTGTTTTTATTGACGAAGGCTGGGTAACTCCGGATGCGTTTGCGGTGCACTATGGCGGCGAGGAGCGCTGGTGGGATGATCCACCTATCCGACACGGCGACGGCACAAATGTAACTTTTGCTGATGGGCACGCCGACTACAAAAAATGGACGGGCATCGACACTATCAAGCGTGGCAGAATCGTCCAGCGCGGCCACGTCGGTGACTGGACGCCCGAAACCGACCAGGGCTTCCAGGACCTGTACTGGATGCAGAAGGGCTGTTGGGGAAAATTAGGCTATACGCCCACTCATTGATAGTCCCTGATATGGCCCGCAAATGGCTTGTATTATCAGCGTAAATTTACCGCGACATCCATTACCTCGCGCAGGGCTGTAAGAGCCAGATCGATATCTTCGGCGGTGATGCCGTAGTGAGTTACGGCCCTGAGCCGACGCGGTCCCACAGACAACAATCTTATCCCTTTCTTTGTAAGTCCTGTCACGAGCTTCTCAGCGGTCAGTCGTTCGCTGCCTAAGTCAAAATAAACTATATTTGTTTGGATTTTTGCCAGGTCGATGGATAAGCCCTTGATTCTGGCGATGCCTTCGGCTAAACGCCGGGCGCTTTCATGGTCTTCTGCGATTCTGGCCGGCATCTCTTCTAACGCGACAATCCCCGCGGCTGCGATTATCCCCGACTGGCGCATGCCGCCGCCTAAGACCTTGCGGATCCTCCGGGCCTGCGCGATGAACCTTTTCGAGCCACATACTACCGAACCAATCGGAGCGGAAAGTCCTTTTGAAAGACAAAAGCTAACCGAATCGACACTGCGGGTCAGCTTTTTCACGTCCACGCCCAGTGCGACAGCAGCGTTAAATATCCGTGCGCCATCTAAGTGCACGGCAAGGCCTCGGCTTTTAGCCAGTGCCGCCACGGCATCGGTATACTGGGGCGTAAGAGCAGAGCCGCCGCAGCGGTTGTGGGTGTTTTCCAGGCAGATAAGTCGAGTCGGCGGGAAATGCACATCGTCACTGCGAATTGCCGCTTCGATATCTTCCAGCCGCATTGTGCCGTCCGGCTGATTAGTGACGGTGTGTGGATGTATTCCGCCCAGGGCCGACATGCCGCCAGCCTCGTAGAAAAACGTGTGTGATTGGTCGCCCAGAATGACTTCATCTCCACGCCCGCAGTGGGTAAGCAGGCACACCAGGTTTCCCATTGTCCCACTGGCAACCAAAAGCGCCGCGTCTTTTCCCATCCGCTGGGCAGCCAATTTCTCAAGCCGATTCGTCGTAGGGTCCTCGCCGAACACATCGTCGCCCAGTTCAGCATGATAAATAGCCTCGCGCATCGCCGGCGTCGGCAAAGTGACCGTGTCACTGCGTAAGTCAATAATCTTCATATGCTTCTTCTCCGGACCACGCTGACAAATATAGCCACCAAGTTCCGAATCCCATAAGGAATTCTCTTCAAAGTGCTGCGTGTGGACGTAATATGCCGGCAAAAAGTTATTCTATTTTTTGACGTCGGGCGTTATGTTAAATACTCAGGCGATAACGTTCTTATTGACCATTCCTATTTTTCTTGTGTCCTTGACCATCCACGAGTACGCCCATGGCTGGATGGCCTACAGGTACGGCGATGAAACCGCAAAGAGAATGGGCCGGCTGACGCTGAATCCTCTGGCGCATATCAGTCTGCTCGGCACCATTATTTTGCCGCTTCTGGTGCATTTTGGCTGGGCAAAACCAGTGCCCGTTGACTTCTCGGTCCTGACCAGAAGCCAGATATTTAAGGTGGCGGCTGCGGGTCCGGCTGCCAACCTGCTGCTGGCACTGTTACTATCCATTATCTTCCATCTTTTTCGCCTGGCAATGATACCGCCGATAGGCAATTTTGTGCTATTGGCGATACTATTTAACATTGTTTTAGCCGTGTTCAATCTTATCCCCATACCGCCGCTGGATGGCTCAAGAATGGTCTACGCCCGGCTGAAATCTCCCAGGGCTATTAACACATATAGAAACTTTGCCCGATTCGGGATGCTGATCATCGTGGGATTCTTGTTCCTCGGCGGATTTGACCTTATTGTATTGCCGGTAGTTGCGGTGTTCTACACATTGCTCGGCCTGCCCATACCTGCCTTGTAATCCAGGAACGCCATTCCCTCGTCCGTCATACATCTTCCCTCATCGTTTCCCAGGCATCAGCGGTTTTTTTTGCAAAACTGCGAAAAATCTCTTGCAAAAAGCCTAAATGCGCGTTAACATTCGGTTGGAAAATTCAAGAAGACAGGGTGAAAACGTCTATTATAGTTTTTTGCCCGTCATCATAATTTTGCATTCATATCATCCCTGCCTTCGAAACCAGAAATCAGAGGTCAGAAGCCAGATGCCTGTACATCGGGGCTTTGTCTTGTGTTCTCTGCCCCGGCAGTATGCCCGCGGCATCATAACATTTTCATCATAGGTTTTTGAAAGGGTACGAAAATGAAACCAAGGATGCAAATCACGGCGGTTCTAGTCACAGTCTGGACGGTTCTTCTATCAGCAAACCTGGCCAATGGAGATTTGGCTGGGCACTGGAAACTCGACGAGAGCTCAGGCAGCAAAGCAACTGACTCAAGCGGCAACAGCAGGCACGGCACCCTCCGCGGCGATCCGGTCTGGCAGCCTTTAGGCGGGAGGATTGGCGGGGCTCTATCGTTCGATGGGGCGGACGATTATGTTTGCACGCCGTTTGTGTGGGACCCCGCTAAAGGGCCGTTCAGCGCATTTGCCTGGACTAACGGCGGCGCCACAGGACCAGCGATCGTATCGCAGGCTGACGGGACCGGCATCGGAAGAACATGGCTGGGCACAACCAGCCCACAAGGGGCACTTACCACTACCTTGTCTGATGGCGGCCGGTTCACAGCTCCACTGGCGTCAAAATTCGTAATCACCGACGGCTTCTGGCATCACGTTGGCCTGGTATGGGACGGCTCATACAGGCATCTTTACGTGGATGGAGTAGAAGTCGCTAAGGATGCTAATATCCTGCGCCAGTTGTATGCCTGTAATGGCGGGCTGTACTTTGGCACGGCCAAGACTTTTGAGCAAGGTGGTTTTTGGTCCGGCCTGATTGATGACATTCAGATTTACGACTCGGCTTTGAGTGCTTCGCAAGTCGAGGAGCTGTTCCGCAGCAGCAAGAAAAGTTCAATAAAGGACACGGTCAGCGTTGTAGCGCTTGCACCGAAGACTTTATATGCCGGCAGCACCGGCACGGTGTCCCTTACGGCGGTGAACATCGCCAACCGAAGTCCCGCCGCTGTGCCCGTGACCGTATCGCTGCGGACAAATCCCTCCGGCGCCACAAAACTATTTGAGGGGATTACCGATGGCGAAGGTCGGCTTACCGGGTTGTTCGATGTCCCTGGCGTAGAACCGGGAACATACACGCTGCAGATTCAGGCGCAGGGCGTCGAAGACCTGATGACTGCCCAGGTCCAGGTCCAGTGTATGCCGGTCATTCTTATTGAAACAGATAAGCCCATCTACAAGCCCGGCCAGACAATGCACGGCCGCGTTCTGATATTGACCAACAACCTGCGACCCACCGGCGACGCCGAAGTAAGCGTGGAAATCACCGACGGCAAAGGCGTCAAGATATTCCGAAAGTCGCTTACCAGCAACGCCTTTGGCGTGGCGCCGTTTGAGCTGGATTTGGCTGATGAGCTTAATTTCGGCACGTGGAAAATAACTGCCAAGTCCGGTTCTGCTTCCGGTTCCGTTGACGTCCGCGTGGAAAAGTATGTGCTGCCCAGGTTCGACGTGGACCTGCTTATGGAGCGGGATTACTTTCTTGTAAGTGAAAAGGTCGCCGGAACCGTAAAAGCCGGCTACTTCTTCGGCAAGCCCGTAGAAGGGACTGTCAAAATAAAGGCCAGCAGGTACGTCGGCATCTGGGAGGAATATGCCAGCTATACGGCTGCGCTATCGAGCGGCAGCGCAGAATTCATCCTTCCGGCGGTGGGCTACGTAAGTGGTACGCCCGGCGCGGGTGGAGGTGGCAGCGTCCAGCTTGAGGTCACCGTCACCGATACTTCAGACCACGAAGAAAAAACTATTAAGCTGCTCAAGATAGTGGAATCTACCATCCAGTGCCAGCTTATTTCCACTTCTGTGTCTATTACGCCTGGCCAGCCTTTCGAGGTTCTGCTGGTGGCTGAGACGCCGGACGGTCAGCCTGTCGCCGGCACCGCGGAGGTTACCTGCCAGTATTTCGACAAAAATTACCAGAATCTATCTGAGCAAAAGCAGTCGGCAATTGCAGTTAATGGCTCGACACTTGTGGTGTTTACGGTCCCTGAGCATACAGCCTGGGCTCAAATGCATAGTTCCGTCCGCTCGCAGGATGCTCAAGCTGAGACAGACCTTGTTATTTACGCGGCCTATTCGCCAACGGATAGTTTTCTGCATCTGCGGCGTGATTCGGATGAGCCGGTGCAAGTCGGAGGCACCGTAACGATAGACGTATTTCGCACGCACAAGGCAACGATTTACTACGACGTGTTCGCAAACGGCCATACCGTGTGGTCGGATGCTACGACGGGCTCACAGATCGTGTTTCAGGCCACGCAGCAAATGGTGCCCGCCGCCAAGGTGGTGGCATACATAATCAATCCGAACAATGAAATCTCGGCGGACACCTTGCCGCTTGAGGTTGTGATAGACGTTGCAGCCGAACTCACTGTGCAGTTTGACGCCGACAAGGTTCTGCCCGGTGAGCCGGTGCAGGTATCCGTGCAGGCACAGACCGAGGCGATGGTGGGCATAGCGATTGTCGATGAGTCGGTCTATGCCCTGAACGAGGGCCGACTGAATATGCAGGAGGTCTTCAACGAGCTGGAAAGCCGGTTTATGGAGCCGCAGGTCGAAACGCACGAATCTCCAACCACGTACGGGGCTTATGAGGTGTTCAAGCAGGCTGGTGTTCAGGTGCTGGTTTCAGGCGCGGTCGACCTGCCGCAGGGTCAGCAGGTCTGGGGCGGCTGGGGCCCGCCCTGGTTCGTCCGAGGAGGAGACGGCGGCTGGGTGCCGGCACGGCGGTGGGACCAGTAGATGGGAAAGCCAACGAGGGTGGTTCGCTGGCGGAGGTGACGTATATTCGCCAGTACTTCCCGGAAACGTGGCTTTGGCTGCCTGATCTGCTAACCTCGCCTGATGGAAAGGCCACGGTCGATCTAACCGCTCCCGACAGCATCACTACCTGGCGGCTGCACGCAGTTTCTACATCGCAGCAAGGGCTTGGTATTACCGAATCGGCGCTTTTAGTGTTCCAAGAGTTCTTCGGCGAGCCCAACCTGCCTTACGCCGTCACCCGCGGCGAGCAATTCCCGGTCCGCATCCAGATATTCAACTACCTCGACCAGCCGCAGACAGTCCAGGTCGAATTGGCTGAGGCCGATTGGTTCAAATTGCTCGATGACGCCAAGAAACAAGTCCTGGTCGGCGCGAACTCGGTAAGCTCGGTTTCGTTCTTAATCGAACCTGCCAAGCTGGGGCGTAATATCCTGGAGGTGACGCTCCGCTCACCCTTGCGGGCGGATGCGGTGCGTAAAGAGATGCTGGTGGAAGCCGAAGGCACACGGCGTGAGCTGATTACCAACGGCCTGATCAAGGCAGGAGAAACCCTCCAACTGGATGCCAATATGCCGCCCTACAGTGTGCAAGGCTCAGAAAAGCTGCTTCTAAGCATCACGCCGAGCCTGGTTGCCCAGAGCATCAACGGCGTTGACGACCTGCTTCAGATGCCTTATGGCTGCGGCGAGCAGAACATGATTTTCTTTGCCCCGGATGTCGAAGTGCTGCGATACCTGAACGCAACCGGGCAATTGACGCCCGAAGTCCGCGCTAAGGCGGAGCACTTTATCACCGTTGGCTATCAGCGAGAGCTGACCTTCCGTCACAACGACGGCTCGTTCTCAGCCTTCGGCGAGAGCGACCAGACGGGCAGCCTGTGGCTAACCGCCTTCGTTCTGGGTTGCTTCAGTGCGGCAAGGGATATTCAAACGATTGATGAAACTGTTTTAGCCGAAGCGGCTCACTGGATTGAGGTCCATCAGTTAGCCGACGGCTCCTGGGAGCCGATTGGCTTTGTCTGCCACGGCGAGATGGTCGGCGGCGTGAAAGGTACATACTCGCTGACAGCATTTGTTACTATTGCACTAACAGATTACGGTGCAGCCACACCGCAAGTGCTCACTAAGGCCGCCCAGTATCTGGCGAGTAACGTGTCGGCTGTTCGAGATGACGCGTATGCACTTGCGATTGCGGCTCTGGCTTTTGCGCGAGTCAAGAATACGACAGCAGCCGAGGCGGCAATTGACCGGCTGATGGAAATCGCCATCAGGGATGATAACGGCATCCACTGGGAGCCTCACGCTGTCGAGACGACAGCCTACGCGGCGCTGGCTATGATCGAAATGGAAAAGGCCCAGGCGAACGATGCCATCAAGTGGCTGGCCCTCCAGCGAAACGGCCAGGGCGGGTTCGGCAGCACACAGGATACGGTGATGGCGTTAAAGGCCCTGATGACCGCGGCCAGGCGCAGAGCCGAAATGTCAACCTGACCATCACCGCGAAAGCAGCCGGCAAAGGCGTCGTGGCGGAATTTAATGTGGATAGCAGCAACTTCGACGTGCTGCAAATTGCAGAGCTTCCGGTGGGAAGTGACATCGAGCTAAGCGCTACCGGTTCGGGCGAAGCACGGTTCCAGCTCGTTCGCATCTTCAACGTGTTTCTCCGCGATGACTGCATCAGTAAAGATATGACACTCGAGGTTACCTATGATGCCAACCACGTGGAGATTGATGATATTGTCAACGTCACGGCTACTGTCCGCTATTTTGGCCTGGAAGGAACTACGGGAATGATGATCGTTGATGTCGGGGTGCCGACAGGTTTTTCGCCCGTGCAGGAGACATTGCAGGCTCTGGTCGATGCGAAGACGGTCAGCCGGTTTGAGATCGCAGGCCGCAAAGTCATCCTTTATGTGGATGGTTTAGCCCCCGGCGAGAAGCGCACCTTCACGTTCCAGGTCAAGGCCAAGTTCCCGGTGCGGGCAATCGTTCCGGATAGCAAGGCATACCTCTATTATAAGCCCCAGATACGGGCGGAATGTGCAGGGCCGAAGATTACAGCCGGTGCGGCTATGTGCACGGTCGATTTGGGCTACCTGGTGCGGTTCGCCGGCACTGGCTTGAAACCGGCACGTCGCAGATGGACCTGGATAATAGTGGCGGCGTAGATTTCAGGGACTTCAGCATATTCGCAGAGCAATGGCTCGGCTCCTGTCGATAGAACGCGGGGCCTATGCCGAATGAGATCGGCGTAGGCCCCAAACCCCGCAACAAGTTGCGGGGCTGAATATTTAGCCCCCAAATTATTGGGGGGTTTTCCTTCTAATTAGCCCCCTCGTGCCGATAGAACATTGTTGTCTGGCAAGAGTACCTACGATATAGTAGAGTCCCGATGAATCGGGATTGACTGCCGCCGCTGCGTGGGAAGGAGCGAAGTATGAAGAAGTACGAGTGTCGTATATGTGGGTACATTTACGACCCGGATGTAGGTGATCCGGACAACGGTGTGCAGCCCGGCACTGCATTTGAAGACTTGCCGAAAACTTGGGTCTGCCCTGAATGCGGGGCAGGCAAAGATCAGTTTGAGCCTGTTGAAGATTAGCCTTCGGGGGTGGCTGATATGCCAGAGATTCGGCCATCTGTGGTTTCGCAGGAAATCGTTTGTGCGGAGGTACGCGCTCCGCCCAATGCGATGGTGGTCTTCGGGGCTTCCGGTGATTTGGCGCAGAAAATTGCTGCCGAGCGTATTCGAGATTTTCGCACGAAATTTGCTTGACGAGCGATTCTATCTGTTGGGCTGTGGCCGAACGAACTTATCAGATGACAGTTTCCGGGAAGCCGCCAAGCAAGCGATACGTGAAAAGGTCGACCACGCGTCGGCCAAAGATTTGAATTCCTTTGCCAGGAAGCTCTACTATATCGCCGGCGATTACGACGATGCTACATTCTATCAGCGCATCAAAAGTAGACTCTCGCAGTTGGGCAAAAAGCACAAGGTCATAGACAGCCTGATTTATTATCTGGCGGTTCCACCCTTTTTGTACACGACGATAGTCGAGCACCTCAACCAGGCTGGCTTAACCTGTCCCGAAAAATCCGGCGCACAGCAAAGGGTCAAATTGGTAGTGGAGAAGCCGTTCGGCAGAGACTCGACAAGCGCCGCCGAGTTAAACGAGCGTATCAGCCGCTGTTTTGATGAATCGCAGATATATCGCATCGACCACTATCTTGGCAAAGAAACCGTTCAAAATATCCTGATGTTTCGGTTCGCCAACGCGATTTTTGAGGCCGTCTGGGACCGCAACTACATCGACAGTGTGCAGATTACGGCAGCCGAGAACCGTTGGAGTCGAACACCGGGCGAGCTATTACGATAACGCAGGAGCCTTACGCGATATGTTCCAAAGCCATGTATTGCAAATGCTCGCCTTGGTGGCGATGGAGCCGCCGGCCTCATTTGAGGCTGACCGGGTTCGCGACGAAAAGGTCAAACTTTTGCGTTCGATTCGCCCGTTCAATCTCGACCAATTGGACAATTCTATCGTGCGCGGCCAATATGGGCCGGGGCAATAAACGGGCAGGAGGTAGTCGGCTATCGAAATGAGCCCGGCATAGACCCGCAGTCCAAAACCGAGACTTTCGTCGCGGCCAGACTCTTTATAGACAATTGGCGATGGAGCGGCGTCCCCTTCTATCTGCGAACCGGTAAGTGTCTTGCTAAGAAGGATACGGAGATCGCTATTTTCTTCAAAAACGTGCCGCATTCCATATTCGACTCGGCAGGGTTGGAAGATATTCCGCCCAACGTTATCGTCCTGCAGATTCAGCCGGAGGAAGGAATGTCCCTCAGTTTTCAGGCCAAGCATCCCGGCTCAAAAATTTGCATGAGCACGCTGAATATGGATTTCAAGTACAAAAGCGTTTTCCAAGCTGATATGCCGGAAGCGTATCAGAGGCTGCTTCTGGATTGTATGGTCGGCGACCAGACGCTCTTTACCAGATACGACGATGTGGAGGTCTCCTGGCGACTGCTGACGCCTGTACTGCAAGCCTGGCAAAAGGATGATTCCGCACCTTATATCTATGCTGCCGGCAGCGACAGCTTTCCGCAGGCCGATGCCCTTATCAAATCCTCGTAGACGAGTCAAGGGCCAAGGTCACAACACCTACCAGAGAGGAGAAGATGCCGTTCACGCAACGGCCTCGGCGGCCTCCATCTCGTGCATGTATATCGCCTCAAGGTCGGCGTGCTTGAAATCCTCCCGCTTTCGGACGGCAACCAAACGCCCTTGCTTCATAATCCCGACTCTATCCGCTATCATCTTGGCTCTGAATATATCGTGGGTAGTAATCAAAATAGCCTTGCCGCGTTCGCGCAATTTACGAAGTTGGTCCAGGAACTCTTGGGCGCTGGTAGGGTCGAGGCCGCTGGTCGGCTCATCCATAAGAATAGCCGGCGGGTCTTTCAATAGCGCAATTGCGATCCCGAGTTTTTGCCGCATTCCCTTGGAGAAATGTTTCAGCCGCATCTTTAGTGCCCTCTCCGGCAGACCTACTGTACGCATCACGTCATCGTAATCCTTCTTTTTGAGTCCTTTCTTGCCTGCTAGCTCCCCGAAGAACGCCAGATTCTGCCTGGCTGTGAACATCCCATACAACTGCACGTTTTCGGAGACATACGAAACATATTTTTTGGCCTCCAAGGGGAACCTGTTGCAGTCGTGGCCGTTGATAAAGGCCGAGCCGCTGGTTGGCGGGATAAAATCCAGCAGGATGTTGATAGTAGTTGTCTTGCCGGCGCCGTTAGCACCGAGCAGACAGAAAATCTCGCCCGGCTCAACCTTGTAACTTACATGATCCAGAGCCAGGACACCGTCCTCATACCTTTTTGTCAATTCGTTAAGCTCGATCATTGTTTGGTCCTTTCTGACTTCTGTTTTTTGAATTCTGTATTCTAGTAATTACCGCACGTCGTACCTCATGAATCTGGCAAACGCCGCCACAAAGAACACGACGTTGAACAAGCCGAGTATCCCCCAGTAAGGCAGTACTTCGTTTAATTTGTCTTTCAACGCCTCCTCTTTGAAGACAAAGCGCGGCCGGTCGCTGATGTCAAGAAAAGAGTAATATGAAGCCGTTGGGTCTTTTTTCTGTAGATCCTGAAATTTTTTCTCCACATACGGCGAAAATTTACCGTTATATTCTTCTTTAGTTAGTTTAAAGTGCTCCATGCTTCGCATACCTGTTCCTGTCAGATCTCTGGCAACGTAAATAAAATTTGCCAAAGGTGAAATGCAGGCAAGGTTTTTTGCAAGATTTGTTTGAAAAGCGGCTTTTTTCTCCAGGTCTTCACCAAACCTGCCCCCTTCATTCCGGATACGACTCATTTCCTCCCGTGCCTTTTCAACTTCCACAACGTATGCATCCATCATGGCCTTAAATTCAGGATCAGCGGCTGCTCGCTGCTGGGCTGCTTTTACATGCTCAGGTTTAACTCTCCCAAACCTGCCAATGCCTCCAAAATCCATTGCTTCAAATTCGGACCATGTCTCCCCGTATTTGCTTTTAAATTTCCTTGCTGTTTCGTTATTACGTTCCACAAATACTTTAATAGAATATCTCTGTACTTCTACCTCCTTCCTTTCAATTTCTTTAATCGAAGGGATACGACAAAACTGGGCGGAGACGTAGGGGCATACATTGGGAATGACCAGAACCAGGAGGACCCAAAGAAAAAGGCAGTTCAGAATCGAGATGGCCGAGTATCGTGAAAACGTAGATACCATAAGCCCCAAGAGATAAAACGACGTGATGAAAGTAGTGGAAGCTGCGGTCAACAAGGCAAGCTCTGCCCATGCTGAGCTATCCCATTGGATAGCCGGATTTACCGAAACATAAAGTACGCCGACGAGAAGAGCCAGGATAAATGGGATCAGCAGGCTGGCGGCGCCCCCAAGGAATTTGCCCAGAAGTATCGTTGTCCTGGATACGGAATTGGCTATCACTAATCTCAACGTACCGCTTTGTCGTTCCCCGGTGATAGCATCGTAAGAGAATAAAATCGCCAGCAGACTCATAATAATCGTCACAATGAATAGAGAAATCCAGAGGAGGAAAGAGGATGGGTAAAGGATTATCATCAAAAGGAGTCCTGATTCTCGTTGCCTGGGAATGCCGATGATGAGTGGCCGAAACCGTTCCGGGGGCTTCTGCCCGGGACATCAACTGGACGACCCAAATTGAGCAATAATACTTACTCAGGAATTCTTCCTGCAAATTGACTCGAAGGCTGTAATCGGCCAGTTCCTGCCGGTAATCATGGGACAGAATAATAATGCAGGCAACGGTAACAATAAGGCATAAGACAAGCCCAATCATAAACCGCAAATTAAGGATGTTGTTCAAAAACTCCCTTGCAATAATTGTCTTTAACATCGATATTCTCCTTCGATCAAATTAACGCGCATCATACCGCAGGAAAAGCACATACGCCCCGAGAAAAACAGTATGTTAAACAAGACGAGAATCAGAAGGTTGTTCAGCCCTCCCCGGCCCAACACCTCTCGACAGGAGGTACGCTGGTAACTGAAACTTGGACGATCGCGCTCTTCATCGTTCCAATCTCCGAATCATGTATTGCACCACTGCCTTCTTCAACTTGCCTTCCTCTCACATGCCCGTTCCCATCAGGTCGGTTGCCAGGAAAGTGAAGGCAGCCGTCGGGGAGAAATTCGGGTGATATTTTGCGACAGTGTCACCAGGCGATTGAAACGGTTGCGATAGTCTTCCGTGACTTATCATCTTTCTACCTCGCAAGGCGTCTATTCATTTCGGCATGCTCAGAGCGATCCGTCCTGACTTGCTTAAACCTGTTTATGACCCAACTCTGTGTACGTTTCAGTTCAAGCTGCTGAACCGTCGGAACCTCGACAAACTGACGGGCCAGAATATTGCCAAGATTCGGGAATCAGAAACACGAGTATGGCCCAGGCAAACAAAGAAAGGACCAAAGAGGTGGAAGAACGATGCGTAAGGCACGAAATTAAGAGTCCCAGGGAAAAGAAAACCGCCAAATAGATCACACTGCAGAGGAGGAACAGCCCCAGCTTGAACCAATTGCCCGGATTCATATCTACCATAGGCGATAAGGTCACAAAAATCGTGCCTAAAAGCACCGCTATGAAGAACGGCAGGATAAAGCTAATAAATCCGCCGATCCATTTGCCGAGCAATAAGGATCGGCCTTCCCAGACTGCCGCTCAGCGATTGGCGCAACGTCCCGGCCTCCTTTTCGCCGGAAACCATATCGAAGGCAAACAGCATGGCGCAAAGGGAGAGTATGACCTTGATGATGTACAGCAGATCCGGCACCGTGAAGAGTTTGAAGAGATCATTCACCGACTGCTGTTTACTGCTGGCACTGATTCGTTCGCCGAAACCCACTTCCATAGGACGCGGCACAAATTTTCATCAAGACCCTTGGCAAAGATAGACAACGGCGTGGGCGGGATAACGGCGGCAGCGCCCTCGGATGCCAGGATCTCGTAGTTCTCCCTGGCCAGGCCGTAGTCCCGATACATGACGAATATGCTGACGAGAATCAATATTGTGGAAAGAGTAGTTATGATCGAAAACTTGTAACTGAGAAGGTTGAGAAGTATCTCTTTTCTGATTATTGACTTAAGCATGGCTTCTTTCCTTCCTCATCGCACGTCGTAGCGTAAGAACGATGCAAAAGACGCCGCAAAGAAAACCAGGTTGAAGAGCCTAAAAGCCCAATGTCCCAGATGGCCAGTTTCAGTGATTCGCCAAGCCCAAGGTCTCGCTCCTGAAACTTCGGCACGGTCGCGAAATCGACAGGATCACGAGAAATGGCTCGCCAGGCCCCCACGAGATATCCCTCGGGGAATAGCAGGTGCAGACTGAGTGCGTCTTCGGCGTCCCTGCTGCGAATGTATTCCTTTAGGTTCGCTTGGTATTCTTTGATCTGTTGGCGGAGATTCACACAGCGGCTGATTCCCGTGCCGGCGACGGCCTCGGAGGCGCGCTGGTAGATCACGGTCGGAGAAAAACACGTGAGATTGCGCCCGACAAAAGCCTGGGCCAGCATTTTGTTGTGATAGTCTTCACGGGCCTGGTTTTGGGCGTCTGTCATCGCGTTTCTCAGTCGGGCCCTTGCCGGCGGATTGTTGCCCGGCCAGCTCAGATCGCCGGACGCGTTACCCGCCCTCTCACCGTACCTTTCGCTGTTGCTCCATATCTCGGTCGAGACTTCAGCCAGCTTTCTCTCCAGCTCTGCCGGATTGGGGGCCTTGCCGGAGACCTCGGAGATGATTCTTCCGAAGCTGGGTATAAGAATGACGACCACGACCCAAATCAACAAAAGCATAACCATAGAATTGGCGGGATACGCTGTTCTGCTGGATACGAACACACCCAGAAGAATGAAAATGGAAAGATATAAGAAAGACACCAGAACAATGGTAAGGATTTTCAACCAATCCAATCCACTGATGATAGCAACATTAGAAGCAACCACGATGATAAGGCTAATTAGCAGGCCGATGAATAAAGGGATGCCGATGGTGAGCACGACGCCAAGATACTTGCCCAAGAGCACCTCGTGCCTTGGGATTGTGTTGGCCAGCACCTGGCGCAGCGTCCCATCTTCTTTCTCGCCGCTGACGCTGTCGTAAGTGAAGACCAGCGCCAGAAAGCTTAGAATCACAGAAACGATGAAAGCCCAGTCAATACTGCTGAAATGAGAAAGAGTGAAGTTGCCTCGGCCTTTGATTTCGGGCAAGTCACGGCTGAATACATCGAACGGAAAGCAATTGGGCAGAGACTTCTCAAACCCTTCGGCACAAAGAGCAAGCGGTTTTGGCTTTCTCCAGACGCTCTGCTCATAGAACGCCAATCTGTAAAGCTGACGCGATTGTTCTTTGAAACCCGCCAGATTCTCGTTCGTTTTTGTCCAGTAATCGCCTGATTGCTGCTTGTACTTGCCCACAAAGACGAACCCGCCCACCGCGAAAAGCAGGATAATCAGCACCAGGGAAAGAATGAAGCGAGAACTCAGAAGGTTTTCAAGAATTTCCTTGTGTATAATCTGACGAATCATATCGGGCCTCCCATACTTAGAGGAAAATGTATTCCGACAGGCTCTGCAATGTCACCTTACCTTACGTCGTATCCTAAAAATGCTGCAAAAGCCATGGCAAAGAACAAGACGTTGCCAAAGATCAAGAACGCCAAATCGGGAATGGCTCTGCGCAGAGTTCCCATCATATCGGCTTTGTAAGAGAATCGGGGCAGATCACTCAGGTCAAGAGGCGGAGCCTTGTCGCCTGTCGGCCGTGTTTTCATCTCCTCTTCAGTGCAGGGCGTGAAAAAAGATGATGAAGAGAAGGTATTCGTTCGGAACGCATATACTCGACGATGTCATTTCGGAGCGGCTTGACAGCGTCGATGAACTGCCGAAAGCTGGCCACGTCGGTCCCGGCCATCGCCGACATCACATTCTCATACAGAGAGATCGGCGAGATTCGCGAAAGATTGCCGGCAAGGCGCGTCTGGTCGAACAGGCCGCGGAGATAGCCATATTCCACTTCCGCGTACTTGTCAGCATACTTGATCTCAATGGGCACTCCGACGCCGTACAGTTTATCAAATCGTTGTGGATAAGAGTCTCGTTGCAGGATCGAAGGTAGCCATGCCCAAAACCTCCGCCGGATGCGTCAGACACCTCAGAATATCCAGACATGATAGCTCCGACCGGAACGCTTGAGCTCCGTCACGAATTCCCTTTGTGCGTCTTTTTGCAGCGAGGTGATCTGCCTGTTAATCTTGTCCTCCGGCTCAACGGGTCGAATCTGCGTGGCCAAATACACACTTGCATTGGGAATCACCACGGCAAAAATAATCCACAAGAACAATCCGAGCACCAGGGAAATGGCGGACCTTTTTGCCAGGCAGGAAAATACCAGCCCCAAATTGTACATCGTTGCGGTGAGTACTAACGAGGCAAGATACATCAATCCGATGCGGATCCAATCCGAGCCGGTCAAATCCACCATGGGCAAACAAAGCAGAATGACTAACCCCAAAACAAAGGCGATTGTAACAGCGACAACGAGGACCAGCAGCCCTGCTAAGAGCTTGCCTAGCAACACCTGATAGCGTGCGGCCGTACCTGAGAGCATCAGCCGCAGTGTGCCGCGCTCTCTTTCGCCGGATATGGCATCGTAGGCCAGCAGCAGGGCCAGAACGCTGATGACAATCTTGAAAATCAGTGATGCGTCGAAGACCGAGAAGATGGACAGGTAGTGATTAGCCGACGCTCCCGTTATCTCGGGGACCTTGTCGTACTCTATTGTCGCGGAGTTGCCGAGCTGCTTCTGGAGCCCTTCGCTGAAGACCGCTAATACCGATGGCGGCCGGTAGATGGTGGGCGTAATATTCTTATAAACGGTGATTTTACGCAGTTCGCCTTCGTTATAGGCGACGTTCTGGTCATAGACTTTGAGTCTCTCCTGATAGGCTTTTGCCAGGATCGGCACAAACACGGCCATGAGAACCATCGAGAGTATCGTCCCCACGGCGAACTTAAACGTCATCAGGTTCAGCAGAAATTCCTTTTTGGCAATTTTCCAAATCATAAGGGTACTCCTTGTCTTATCTTCTTATGCTTGATCTCACGAGGAAGAGCACTATTACCCCAATCAGGCCCGCCAGTCCCAGGACCAATATCAATGCAGTTGCTATATTTATATTGCCTTTGCCGGGCAGGGGTGCACCGTCGGCGGCTATCGTCTGTACGGGCCCAACGGGCGTCGCCCGGTCTGCAACTTTCATCGGGTCTGTGCCTGAGTACAGAACCCTGACACTGTTGGCGTCCAGCGCACACGCGAAGATGCAGACCTCGTCGATCAGGCCGACAAAATACTTGGACAGGCTGCCGTCTCTGTGGTCGGTGATGACTCCGATATACGCGTTGTGCTGGGACGCACCGGAAAGGTCGCATTCGGGGGGAAGGTCAGTCTCTCCATCCAACGCGCCGTCAACATAGACGCGTAACCGGTCTGCGTTTCTGGTCCCAACGACATGGCGCCAGTTGCCGTCATTTACGACGGTCCTGCCCATCGCTTGTACCTTGTACGTGTCGTCATCGGTGGTCAGCACAATCGTACCCAGGTACTCTTCGTTGACAGCAAGCGCGTACCGTATTCCGCCGGCTTCGTCCCCTCCCTTGGCAAAGACTGTTCCTCGATTCGCAGGTTCCGTGCCGGACTGCGTTGTCTTTATCCAGGCTGATACGGTCCAATCGCCGGCCCCGAAGTCCAGCGTGCTCGAATTGCCGAAGCCCACACAATCGTCGCCGTCGAGGCTGATCGCCCGGCCAACCTTGCCGTCCACATACGCAGGATTCCCGTGTATGGTGCCATGATTGGCTCCGGCGCTATCGTTGGCATCATTCTCGAACTTCCACCAGGAGACGAGCTTATTCGGCTTTCTCTGCCCAGGTGCAAGTGAGGCCGGACGAGGAGATTCCACAATCTGGGCATCTCCGCTGATGGTCCCGTCATTGCTATGCGGGGACATGTCTTTTGCTGTGCCGTCATCGAAGTTCCAGTAAGCGATAAGACCCTGTTCCTTGCCGGTCAGTGTGCTGTTCATGGCAGCCTGGATTTCTTTTTGCGACCGCGCGACATTCCAGATGCGGATTTCGTCAAGTTCACCGTGGAAGCATTCCCCGTGAAGATATTCCGGATCACCTTTGCCGATGTAAAGGTCGGACTGGTCGATATACAGTCGCCCGAAGGTATTCAGGTTCGCGACGGCCAGACCATTAATAAAAACTGTAATCGTGCGTCCATCATAAGTGCCGGCAAGGTGATACCATCTTTTCACGGCAAATTCATAACTGACCTGCAGAGTCCCCATATCGCCCAGACCCATCTGGACGCATAGACTGCCGTCAATATTCCGAAATCGCAGAAGAAAATTCTCCTCTCCCGAAGCGACGTTCTTGCGGATGATGGAACTGATGGCCCCGTTCTCTGGATAAAACGACGAGGCCTTCAACCAGACCTCGATCGTAATCGCCTCTGTGAACGATTGGAGCGATTTTGAGTCCGCAATCCGCACGCAGTCATCCTTCCCATCCAGACTCAGCACCCGATTGCCGGTTGATTTGCCTGGCGCCGGCGCCTCAGACGCACGTTGCCCGCCGGAACCTTCAGGCGCGGCAATCTGCTTGATCCTCTCCCGGGCCCATTTTTCAAATGTCGGCTTGGCGGGACGCCAATCACCGTTACTGCCCATATTGCCGATCCATATCCATCGCCCTTTGGAGTAAGCCACGACAAATGTGTCCGCCAGCTCCCGATCCCCCGCGAACACCGGGCAGACGCTGCCTTCTTCGAGTTTCTCCGGCGGCAGCGGGGCCCGGAGGATATCGAGGCCCGTAAAGTAGTCTCTGGTCTGCCCCGGCTTCAGTGTGGAGAAGTGCGACAGAGCTGCGTGGAGCGGTGTCGAGGTGTCATCATAACTCTGCCCGGCAAGAATTCGCGCCTTGATGCGGCGGAACTCATCAATTGCCTGGGCTTCTTGCTCGCTCATTTTTGTTTCGAGCAAAGGGAGTTTGGCCACCTGTATAATCACTAAGGAAACAAGCTGATAGGCCTGACTTGTCTCTGTTCCCGCTTCGGCTACAATCCTGGGCACCGCCAATACTTTTTTCTCAGCCAGCTCTTGCAGCAATTGCCAGCAGATTTCGTGACAGGCGATGACGAAAGCGACCCCCGGTGAAACGCCCAGCATATCAGCAACCTTCGTTACGTCCAGATGGTCCATCACCTGCTGGCCGAATTGCCCGCCAAGGTCGGCGTAGACTTGTGCTGCCTCGGAATCAGGTTTTCATAACGTAAAGGCGGACTTTCCCGGCCTCGTCTATCAGCCCGTATTTGCCCAGGGCGGTCCTGGCATCCGCCGACACCACAGCGCCGTTCTGCTCAATCGCCTCAGCCAACTGGGTCCCATATTGCCCAATGACTCTGCCAATAGCGTTCGGACTGGGGGTGTTGCGGCTCCAGGTGATTCGCAGATGTCCGAAAGAGTTGTTAGAGCTATTGGTCCCTGCGCAAAATGGATGAGACGGGTACAGCAGCCAGGCTTTATTCTCAGTCGAAGTATCGCCAGCTTTGATCTTCTTGCTCATTTCGGCGCGGGCGGCGTCCCAGGCGGGGCCCCGTCCATGACGACCGACCACAGCACGTGATAGAGCATCTGGTCGCGTCCAGCCAGATGTGGGCGAATCTGGGCAATCATCTTTTCACCCAGAGGAACCAACTTCTGTGCTGCTTGCTCTGCGTACTCTCGCAACTGAGCGCGCTTGTCACCCACCACGGCGGGAAAAGCCAAGGCATAGCGTCCGTCAGCTTTCCTAATTAAATTGCCGCGCTCCAGCCCTTCCAGACGCTGCTGAAGATCGGCAATCCCCAGGGCCTTGAGCGATTCCTCGGTGCTTCCTTCAATGCAAGCGACCAGAATGGGATTATTGTTTGGATCATTCAAAGCTTGCCAGTCGATACCGCCGCTGCCGAAGAAACTGAAATACTCGCTTACTTTAAGGTTTTTCGGAAATTGCAATTCCTCCGCATAAACCACAGAAAGGCCCTGTCCCAGCAGAAGGATGTAGGCCAACCCATATATTCGAAACGTTTCTCTTTTGTGCATCTTGTTAGTAGGTTTCATCTTTACTCCTGTGATTCTCAGATGACTTCTATTTTTGACAGGTAGCTCACTGTCTGAATGGTCGCTACGTAATCCCTTGTTTTATCTGCGGCTTAGTTTTACGCCCATGAATACGATACCCGTTATCAGAACCACCAGGCCCACGACCAGCCCCAGCGTGGCGGCGATATTGGTCTTGGCACTGATACGGATCTTCAAACGTTTCTCTAATGCCTCTATGACTTCACTGCCGCTTTGGCCTTTTGCCTCGATCAGCGTCTCAAACTCGCCCACCCCGACATCAGGGCCAGGCTGCAAATGAATCATTAGGGACTGTTTCTCGCCGGGCAGAAGCTGCTGGATCGACTTCGGCTCAACCTCCCCGGTCCAGCCCAATGGCGGTGACATTTCGGGTACAATGTTGAACAACGTCAGAGTGCCGTCATTTCGCAAGTCAGCCTTGACATCGACCGCTTGGCCAGGCTTGATTTCTTGGTAGAGATTAACGATCAGAATCTCAAGCCTGCCTGCTCCTTTGGGCACGAGTGTCAGATCGACCCTCCCAGCTTTTATCTGTTCAAGCTGCTCCTTAGGGATAGCCTGGCCCGGATGGCCGCGCCTGAACTCGTTCAGCGTCTCTATCTGGCCGGGCGAAAGAACCCAGGCCTGGAAGTCGATGGGCTTATCTATCATCTGCACGTCAAGCTTCTGAGGGATGGATAGTTCCAGCGCCAGTTCATGCTTGCTCACCTGTTCGGTGAAGCGAACGCTGGTGATGCGGGCGGCGCTTCTGGATTCCACAAAGGAGTAGTTGATCTGGGGCGGAAGATTGGTCACTGCCAAAGAGAATCCGGTATCCGATGTAACCAGCATCTCCAGGTCCAGGCTGTAGCGGATCGTTGCCCCAAGCTGACCTTCTTGCGAAAACTGCGAGGCGATGACCGTTGGGATCTGCTGAAGTGATTCCTTCTCCAGGTATATCCGCTCAGTGACAGTCTGGTCGAGATAGGATAGTTTGACGCCGGCTTCTTGAACATCGGTCAGCAGTTCGAAGGTAACTTTCTTCTTATCGCCGTAGGGCAGTACAGGTATTATCTCCTCGTAGGGTTTTCCGATGCTGGAAGCGCTACCCACAATCGAGACAATGATGTTCTCGATGTTGAGTAGAGCGCGGATTTGCTCTGGGTTCTGCCAGCTCGAGGCGGATTCGGTCTTATCTTTGCGTAGTCCCAGCGCTGACTCAGCCTGCGTCAGGTTAGATGCGTTCCGCAGGACAAGATCGAGCATTCGTCGGCCCTGGCTGTCGTAGTATTTCTTAGCCTCCATAATGGTGATATGCGTTGCATTAGCTAAGAAACTCAATTTCGTCCGCTCCAATTGGATTTCCGCCTGCTTCAACCGCTGTTGGGCCTGAGCATAGTCCGAAAGGGCCACGTCGAGCTCCTTCTTGGAAATGATGCTCTGGGCGAATAGTCTCTGGGAATTTTCGTACTCGCTTTTGTAGCGCTCGTGCGCTTCGCGGGCGGACTCAAGGTCCACTCTGAGCTGCTCTTAGACTCAGCTCATTCAGCAGCTCGGTCCGGGTTCTTCGCTGTTCGGTTTCTTTTGGAATCGGCGTCTGGCCCGCTGCCCCGTTTTGCGATGGGAGTTGCAGGGGCGAGCCGTCGCTTTGTGCCCCCTGCTTGCGCAGGGGCAAGCCTGTCCCCGCGAAAGCGGGGATCACCATCAGAAAAAAGCCCACGAGAAAGGCAAAATGGAGGGACCCTGCCAGAGTGCTGGCAGGGCTAACGGTTAACCCCGCCATCACATGGCGGGGTTCCTCGAACCTGCGTAATTCAACCATTGTTGATGTTTCCTTACTTGAAGTAACGGATTGCCAGGCGTAAATCTTCTTGACGCTGAATCATGATTTCCTGTTCACTGAAAAGGTTGTCCTGAGCCGCAAAGAAGGACCTTCGGAAGGTCTCCAGCTCGTCGTCGGTGATCTTGCCGACGTCCCTGAGCTGCTCCTTGATCGAGAATCTTTCCTTTTCTATGTTGACGCCTTCCTGCGCCAACTGGACCTGGAATTGCTGCTCGGAGAGGAATTTGTACTTCTGACGAACGTTCAATTCGACACGGTCTCTCTGATCATCAAGGGCAGCCTTGAAACTTGCCAGAGCGGCTCTGGCCTCGATGCGTCTTCCTTGGCGTGCTTTGCCCTCAAACAGAGGGATTCGCATCTGTAGTCCTGCGAACCAGCCCGGCTCAGGCCCGGATAAGGCGGTCTCGCTACCGTATAAGCCCAAGCTCTGCCCGTGCTCCTTTTCCGTACTCGGCACTTGAGGTTGTCCAAAGAGGTCAAGTCCCCAGGTATCGTTCTGGTTCGTCAGCTCTGTGCCGACTTTGCCGTACTTGTCCTGGTAGCCGCCTTTGAATCGCAGGTCAGGGGCGTACTCATAGCGCAACTGATCGAGGGTTCGCTGCCCTTCGGCCACAAGGGCTTCTGCTAGGGCAAGTTCGCTGCTCTGCGCAAGCGACAGGTCGATCATTCCTTCCATGTTGAATCCGTCCAGGCCAAAGCTGTCCATCTGGCCTTCAAACTCCACCAAATCTGCGCCAACAGGCAGTCCAATCAGACGCAGCAGCTCCATTTTTTGGTTGAATCTCTGGCGTTCGAGCGTGTTGATTACCGTCTTCTCATTGAGAACGTTGAGCTTGGCCGTCAGCACCTCTATCTTTACGCTGAGATTTCCCGCCTCCATCCGCTGCAACTTTACCTGCGCCTGTTTCTCAAACTGTTCCAGCAGAGAACGTCGTGCGGCGATCTGTTGTTCTTTCAGCTTTATAAATAAAAATGCCCTTCGCACCTGCGAGAAGATGAAAGCCACCCGGTTCTCATAGTTGAAAAGTGATTGCCTCTGCTCCTGCCGCAAGTTGATGTCGATTGGATTGTCTTTGCCATATTCCAGAATCCGCTGCGTAAACTTTGCGCCGAGCGAATACGCGTCCTCGCTCTTAGTGTCGGGTCCTCGAGGTCCCTGATATGCTCGTATTGGCTGATTAGCTCCACGGTAGGCAGGAACTGCGAGTTTGCGATGATTTTACTTCCTCCGACTGCCATATCTGCTCGCGGGTCTGCTTGATCTCGTTGCTGCTGGCAAAGGCCAATCGCAGACACTCCTGCAACGTCAGCACTGCGCTGTGCTTTCTCTTCTTTGGCGAGACACTTCTTGCCGGACGCTCCCCGATAGCGCGCAAATAAGGCAGCGAATTCGGATCGAGAAGGTCGGATGAGACTCCTCTTCCAGCCGCTGCTCCACCTGCACCAGAGGAGTATCCAACTTGTTGTGTTCCTTGAGCGCTGGCAGTTCTTGTGCAGAGCACTGTAGCGTTAGCAGAAGGGCGGGGATCAGTTTCAGTAGATTTCCCATGTGCATTTTGCTCACCATAAACAAGGCTCTCACTAAATTGAAAATTTGCAATTTTCGTAAGCGTTCACGGAAAAACCGTATTTTCGTCATTGCGAGCGAAGCGAAGCAATCTAAAATCGCTCGTTTTTGCGATTGCTTCACCCTAAGGGTTCGCAATGACATAAAAACGCTGGTTTACCGCTGTGAACGGTTACCAATTTTCAAAGGTGTGCTTAGCAAAGACCGTGCCAAAGAATAAAGACAGACACGAATTCTTCATAAGTTCTGGTTTGCAAAGAAGATAGGTATCTACTGTGTCGCTGGAGGCAAAGAATTGAGCGGGTGACATTGTGTCTCAAGCGTGGCACGTTGTGTATCACGGGTGAGACACTGGCTGGCTATTCCATCCCATAGAGTTTGAGCTTGCGGTAGAGGGTCTGCCGGCCAATACCAAGCGACTCAGCAGCCTTTTCACGGTTGCCTCCAGCCTCCAAAAGGGCCCTGTTTATTGCTTCGCGCTCGGCTTTACCCGTTGCCTCAGCGGCTATCTCAGCAAGTGACACGTTCCCAGATGTCACTTTGCCTGAGTCTGGAGGTTTCGAGTCAAGGTAAATCCGTTTCGGCAGATCAGACGGTTCAACTTTCAGGCCATCTGAAATTGTTATCGCGCTATAAATGCAGTTCTGCAGCTCTCTGACATTGCCCGGCCAGTCATAGGCCATCAGTAATTCCATTGCCTTATCAGAAACTAAAGGTTGTCCTACTCGCAGTGGCTCGGCATATTTCTCGAGGAAATGGTCCACCAGCATTGGGATGTCTTCCTTGCGTTCGCGCAGCGGGCAGACGCTTAGACTCAGGACATTCAGTCGCCAGTAGAGGTCCTCTCGGAACTTCCCCTCCTTGACCATAGTTGACAAATCCCGATTTGTAGCTGCCATCACCCGCACATCGACCGTAACAGGTTTGTTGCCGCCTACGCGCGAAAAGGTTCCTTCTTCGATGACCCTCAAAAGCTTGACCTGCGCTTCAGCGGTAAGCTCTGCGATTTCGTCCAGGAACAATGTTCCGCCGTCCGCAATCTCGAACTTGCCGACCCTGAGCTCTTTAGCATCAGTAAATGCTCCTGCTTCATGGCCAAAAAATTCGCTCTCGATTAGATTCGCCGGTATGGCACCGCAGTTGACCACAACAAATGGCCCCGATTTACGTTTGCTGGCCTGATGAATTGCCCGCACAATCAATTCTTTGCCCGTACCACTTTCGCCATAAATCAACACTGTGCCGTCGGTGGCGGCAAATTTCCGCATCAAAGCGAAAGTTGACTTCATCTTATCGGAGATGCCCACAATGTTCTCAAAGCCGTACGCCTGCTCTATCTGGTCCTCCAACTGTTTGACCCGACGTTTCAGCGTCACCATTTCGACGGCTCGCCAGATTATGGCAAGAAGCTCATCGTTATCAAAAGGCTTCTCCAGATAATCGAACGCCCCCTTCTTCATCGCCTCAACAGCGGAACGGACCTGCCCATGCGCGGTCATAATTATGGTTTTACAGTCAGCATTGAACTGCTTATCAAGTATTTCCAAGACCTTCAGACCGTCCATTCTCGGCATCTTTAGGTCAAGCAGAATAACGGCCGGCATGAATTGAGCGTATAAGTGAATCGCTGCCTCGCCCGAATCCGCGGTCTGCACATCGTAGCCATTCTTCGTTAGCAGAGTAGATAGAATGGAACATATACCGGCTTCGTCATCGACAATCAGAACTTTGGGTTTCTTCATAAGATTTAGCCCAGACCGTGACATCTACCTTACAGGCAGTGCAATCTTGACTGCCGTACCACCGCCTTTGGCCTCATCGATCCAGATTTCCCCGTCATAGCGTTTGACAATGCTGTTGCAGATGGCTAGGCCCAGGCCCGTCCCGCCAGGCTTAGTCGTAAAGAACGGCTCGAAGACTTTTCCGCGCAGGCTGGAAGGTATGCCAGGCCCTTCATCGCCAATCTCTATCAACATCTTCTCGGTGGTTGACCCACGCGTGCCGCCTTCCTCTGCCAGCCGGCTGGCTCTGATTGACAGCGTTCCGCCCTCAGGCATGGCCTGCAAACCGTTCACAATAATATTCAGAAGTACCTGCCGTAACTGGGCAGGATCGAATCTGAGCTTCGGCAGGTCTGGCTCAAAATCCGTCTGCAGCCTGACATTCTGGCTCTTTGCCTTAGCCTCTACGAAATCCAGGCATCGGCCGATTTCCTCAGAGACATCGATCTGTTCGAGGTGACTCTCGACCGGCTGCGCAAGTGAAAGCAGATTACCCACAATACTATTGAGTCTATCGACCTCATGTAGTATGTCGCCTGCCAGCTTCTTCTGCTCGGTGCCATCAGCAAAGTCGCCCGCAAGGTATTGCACCGTACAGCGAATCGCCGTCAGCGGATTTCGAAGTTCGTGCGCGATGCCGGCAGCAAACTGTCCCATTATCGCCAGTTGTTCTGCGCGGAACATCCGTTCATTCTGGCGCAAACGCTCCTTGAACAGCAGGGCATTCTCAAATGCCAGAGCCGCTTGTCTGGCCAGCAACTGTAAGTTAGCAATCTGAACCTTATTGAGCGGTTCCTCTGGTAAACGTAGAAAAACTATGCCAATGAGTCTGTCCATTGACACAAGGGGAAAAGCCAGATTTACGGATAGATCCCAAAAAGGCCGAAGCTCCGCACTCAGATAGTCGGTTATGTCCTTGCTTTGCCCAAAGAATAATATCTGGCGATTCGTACGGAACCATTGTACGAGCCTGCCGTCAGCGGGAATATCCGGCAAGAAGCAGCCGCCTGGACCGCTCCTATCCACCGGAGAGAAGACCCGCGGTGATTCGTTCTGGTCGATTAGGTACACAAAGGCCTTTTCGACAGTTATCAGCTCCTTCATTTTGCCGAGCAAGTTATTAGTTAGCTGCTCAGGATCAACTATGAGCATCAAACTATCTTCGAACTCCGTCAGCAGGTTATCTTGCTCTACCCGTTTGCGAAAAGGCGTAGTGATCCTTTGCCACATCCTGGATTCCTCTGGACTACGCTGAAATTAGTGTCAATTGCACAACGTGCTGGCTATTGTACCTACGTATGACGGACAAAATCAATGCAGCCGCTACCTCTTTTTCAGTCCCGGTTGCACAAAATTTTGTCAATTTGGCCTTTACGTGGGAACCGCACTGCAGTATATTAACAAGAGTTTTGCAAAATGGAGATTAGGCACATATTATTTAAGGAAATCCGTTTCTTGATTTCCTTAAATAATCGAGCTAAGTAATTATCTGTCAAGCAGTTAATGTTTGAAAAGGAAAAATAAGACAACAAATTTTTCCTTTTCAAAGTGTGCCTAATCTCAATTTTGCAAAAGTTCACATATTAACTCAAGGAACCAGTAATTTCAGGGAGGATCATAAAAATGTATGGATATAGAAAATACACGGTCCTGAGCGTAAGAGCGTTTTTCTTGGCAATCGTACTGCCGGTTATAGTAATCTCCGCAGGATGCAAAAGAAAACCGGCTGAACCGAACAAGCCCGAAGGCACTGGTCTGCCCAGGCCTGTGAAACCGCAGCCGGTTGCTGAAAAGAGTTTAAGTCAAATCATCCAGGATGCAAAGACGTGGACTGTCGCTTTTAAGCAGTGGCAGGGTAAGCTGGCGCCGGAGTTCACCCTTGTCGATATTGCCGGAAAAGAGCATAAACTAAGCAACTACCGCGGCAAGTATGTGATAATAACCTTCTGGGCGACCTACTGCGGTGCATGTCGATTGGAGATACCGCACCTTATGGAGATTCGTAATACTATTGGCCAAGACGGCCTGGCAATACTAGCCATATCAAAGGAAACGCCCGACCTGGTGAAAAAGTTTGCAGCTCAGCAGAAAATTAACTACACCGCTATAGCAGAGCCCGGGCCTATGCCGAGCCCGTTTGACTCGGTAGAATATACTCCGACCAATTTCTTCATAGATTCGCAAGGCAGAATAAAACTGGCTACCATCGGCCTGATGTCAGCGGACGAGATCAAGGCCGTACTACAATCATCATAGTTCAAAATTGACAATTGACAACCAGCGATTGGCAGTGCATAATAGGTGGCTGACGATTGGGAATTGACTTAGAAGGGGTACTAAAAACATGGCACATAAAAAAGGACAAGGTTCCAGCCGCAACGGGCGGGATAGTAATGCCCAATATAGGGGTCTAAAGGCGTCTGGCGGCCAGCAAGTGATAGCCGGTTCAATCATTGTCCGGCAGTGCGGAAGCAAGTTTTTCGCCGGCCAGAATGTCGGTGTGGGCAGAGACTTTACCTTGTTCGCCACCACAGACGGTGTAGTCCGCTTCCAGGGCAGAAAAATCCATGTAGTCTAACGGAAATGAGTAAATCAACTAACAGAAAAGGATGGTCATTTGCCATCCTTTTTTTATATCGACATACGAGGCACGACATACGAGATACGAGATATGTTCATAGATGAGGCAAAAATCTGGGTTAAGGCAGGAGACGGCGGCAACGGCTGCGTCAGTTTCAGGCATGAAAAGTGCGTCCCAAAAGGCGGGCCTGACGGCGGAGACGGCGGAAAAGGCGGCGACGTCCATTTCCAGACAGTCGAAAATCTTGATACGCTGCTGGATTTTGCCGGCAGACACCACTGGCGTGCCGAAGACGCATGGCCCGGCTCAGGAAACAACAGGCATGGGGCAGACGGCAAGGACCTTGTAATCAAGGTCCCGCCCGGCACACTCATCTACGACACCGACCTTAACCTGCTGCTAAAAGACCTGAACAAAGTCGGAATGGAGGTTCGTGTCTGCCTTGGCGGAAAAGGCGGAAAAGGTAATAAGGCCTTTGCCGGTCCGATCAACCAGACTCCCAGATATGCCGAGCCTGGCAAACAGGGCCAGGAGCGAAACATTCGGCTTGAACTAAAGCTCATCGCCGACGTTGGCCTGGTCGGTATGCCCAATGCCGGCAAAAGCACGCTCATTTCCCGCTGTTCAGCCGCCAGGCCGAAAATCGCCGATTATCCGTTCACCACCGTCAAGCCGGTGCTCGGCATCGTCGAACTGAGCGACTACCGCCGGTTCGTTATGGCCGACATCCCAGGCCTGATCGAAGGTGCGCACAGCGGGGCAGGTCTCGGCCACGAATTTCTGCGCCACATAGAAAGAACTCACATAATCGTTCATATTCTCGATATTATGCCTGTCGATGGCTCCGACCCGGCTGAAAATTATCACCGGATACGCCAGGAACTGGCGCTTTATAGCCAGGCTCTGGCGGAAAAACAGGAGGTAATCGTTGCCAACAAAATTGACCTCGATCCGCATCATGAAATTATCAAAGAGCTTCGAAAAAAGCTTCCGCAGCCGATTCACGCCATCTCAGCAGTAACCGGCTCAGGAATCAAGCAACTAACCGAGCTTTTGTGGCAGGAGGTCAAGGCCACCTCCGGCAGATAGACTTCTGTCTCCTGTCTTCTGTTTTGAAATTGGCTTTGTTTGGCTTTGTTTTTCTTGCGTCCACGAAGGCATTTATTTTCATAATCCCTTATAGAAATGGAGCTTACATTCATTTCGGCTTTTTTGAAATTGGCTTTGTTTTGCATAATTTAGTAAAAATGATCGCCGTCTTTTCAGCATTAACCACAGATTAGACAGATGAACGCGGATTTGGTGAATGTATTTATGTGCTTTCTCATTTTACCCATCTTCTCATAAGCCTTTGGCTTATTTGTTCGGCACATATTATATCCAAAAACGGCAAAAAAACAAGCAAAATCCTTTCTCGATCCTGGATTCTTGCCTGTCCTGAGCGCAAGTCAGAGGAATGCTTGATACTCGATGCTCGTGTTTAAAAAAACGCCGAGCGAGCCTGTCCCGAACGCAGTTGAAGGGTCAGGGGCTAAACATTACGAATTCCGTATTCTTTATGCTATCTTCAGTCCTCCGTCTTTGGGTTCAGGCCATTGCCCAACGGTATCTCTTTCACTATTCTATTCTCTGCTACCTCCCGTCCCATGTGCGGCAGGATATTTCGCACCGGGTGCCTGAGAAATCGTGTCTGAGTCCTTTACAATTCTTAACTATCGGGATCAGAACTGTAACCGGCCTTTCCGCCAATAAGTCCTCCCCAAAATGCACCCGGGGGGCCTAAAACTACTGCGCCAATTGCTGCTCCGATTATCGCCCCGCCGAAAGCATTTGAACGCTTCGCCTTTCTCCTTTCGACTTTTGATAGCGGGGCTCTTTTGCGGTTATGCCACGAACGTGCTGTCTGTGTAGTGTAGGTCCCCTTTCGCGATTGCAGTGTATGCACGATGCATAAAGATTATTCAAATGATCGTATCCCCCTTTTGCACAATTGGGCATCTATCTCTTCTTTGTAGTTTATAAAGGTTGCCCATTTTTGGCAATGCAACTTGCAAATTATTGCACAGAGGTTAGACTAATGCCCTATGCGAAAGAATGCGGCAAAATCAAAGGCAGCGGCGGGGAAGCCATCCTCTCTGGTCGATACTCGGGTGATTTACTGCGGCGACAACCTCGACCAGCTTAAGAAATTCCCAGAAGAGTGCATCGACCTTATTTATATCGACCCGCCGTTTAACTCAAACCGCAATTATGAGGTTTTCTGGGGTGAGACAAAAGAAAAACGGGCATTCGAAGACCGCCACGCCTCTACTCAGGCTTATATTGAATTTATGCGGCCGCGCTGCGTCGAACTCGCCCGCGTTCTAAAGAAAACCGGCTCATTCTACTACCACTGTGATTGGCACGCCTCGCATTACGTCAAAATCATGCTCGACCAGATATTCGGCGAAAACCAGTTTCAAAATGAAATCGTGTGGAAACGCACGTCTGCTCATGCGGATACTCATGGTTTTGGTCATGTGCATGATATTATTTTTCGGTACTCAAATGGGAATAAGCCCACATTTAATGTTGAACTTAAAGAATATTCGCAATCCTACTTGGATGGATATTTCAAATATACTGATGAATTCGTTGAAACTCGGGGTAAATTTAGAATAAACGACCTCACCGGTTCGGGATTGCGAAATGGTGAAACCGGTAAGGCGTGGCGGGGGTTTGATCCTTCGAAAATCGGCAAAGGCCGGCATTGGATGCGGCCACCGGAAGAACTCGAGAAATTCGCTGACGAGGGTAGAATATATTTCCCTCCAAGCGGAGGCGTTCCGAGCTTGAAGCGATATGTAAACGAAATTAAAGGCCAGCCAGTTGATTCTATTTGGGATGATATTTCATCACTAACAACATTCTCAGGTGCGGCTAAGGAATCGCTCGGCTACCCAACACAAAAACCGCTTGCTTTACTTGAACGGATTATCAAAGCTTCGAGCAATCCAAATGATATTGTTCTCGATGCTTTTTGTGGGTGCGGGACAGTGCTGGTTGCTGCGGAGAATCTTGGTCGTCAATGGATTGGTATTGATATTTCACCTACGGCCTGCCGGGTTATGGCCAAGCGTTTGCGTGATGTTTGCCATTTGAAAGAGGATGAAAAGCTCTGGCGGATTGGCCGCGGCTTTATCGTTCGAGACCTGCCATGGACTGAGGAGCAGCTTCGCAAGATTCCGCCATTTGAATTTGAGAACTGGGCCGTTATCGCGCTGGGCGGTATTCCCAATAAGGCACAGGTTGGCGATATGGGTATCGATGGTCGCATTTATCCCGTCTCGGCCACACCGAAGAAAAAGAAAAGCGAACTGGACTTTATGGATGTATGGTATCCTATCCAGGTCAAGCAGAAAGACAAGGTTGGCAGGCCTGATATCGATGCCTTCGAGGCCGTTATGATGCGCGAAGACCGCACGAAAGGGTTCTTTGTTTCCTTCGATTTCTCATCGGACGCCATCACCGAAATACAATCGTTCTTCAAGAAGACCGCCAAGAGTATCATTGCCCTTACGGTCAAAGACATTCTTGAAGAACAAATCGCATACAAATTAGCGTGAAATGCTGTTCGGAGGAGAAGAACCTGGGTCGGTGCGATTTCATCGGTGTAGACAAGACCCTTCTCGGCCTGGCATTTATTGTCGTTGACAACAACAGTAGGATCACATAACCTTGCAATGCAGTAAGCTCTTGCGTCAAAGGGCTGTCCGGGTAGGTAGCTCAGCCGGTAGAGCAGCGGACTGAAAATCCGTGTGTCGGCGGTTCAATTCCGCCCCTGCCCATTTCTGTTTCCCCCATTCCAACTGTTGGCTGCTGCGTGAGGACAAATCCGGCAACCTGGCAACTGCCTCTGGTTCCTGCCCCCGCAAGACGTGGCTGTACCTCGACATTGTCAGGTTTATGTCGCTATGCCTCATAATGGACTGCGCGACTTTCGGGTGAACACCGCTCGCAGCCAGAAGGCTCCTGTTGTATGCCTCAGACTGTGGAAATCCGCATAGCGTCCGGACTCATCGACATACGGTATCCCTGCGTCGGCAAGGTCAGCTTTGAGCACACCCGATGTTCGTTTGGTCAACTGCTTATACTTGCCCCCAAAAACTTTTGTGTTCGGCATTTTATCTCTGAGAAATTTTTTCAGCAGCGCTGCCGTATCCTGCCTCAGAGGCTGCGTATCCTCACGTCTGCGTTTGCTGTAACCGGCCTTGACTGTTACGGTCAGGTTAGCAAAGTCAAAATCCCCCGCTTTGAGCTTACGTATTTCGTTTGCACGTGGTCCTGTCTCAGCGGCAAAGCGATAAAGCAGGCTTCTCTCGTATCCGTTCATGCCGAACCGCTCCGGGGCTACTGCTGTTGCTTCCAACAGCCGTCTTATCTCGTCTGGCTCCAGGGCTCTTCGGGCATGACGTATATCTACATTGGCGTTTTGCCCTTTGAGGTACGCTATCGGATTATCACCCATTCTCTTATCGGCCAGCATCCAGTTGAAGAAGCTCTTTGCAGCCGTGCGGTAGTAGTTGCAGGTCTTTACGCTCAACCCAGACTGCCTGCGTTCCGCAAGGTAGCGTTGTATTCTGGACGCCCGCACGTCCGAAATGAGCACAAACCTACAGCCACTCAGTATAGACTTGACTCGATTGTGAGTGAGCCGTGCGTAGTCTTTGGTATCCCCCTTATCGAGCAGGGATTGCTTGAAGTCTTTGATGTGCTCCGCATAGGGATTCACGACTCCGGCCTTTGCCAGTTAAATTTCCTTCTGAAGCCGTGCCGCTTGCTGTTCGCTTGCCGTTCTATCGGTGAAAAGCGGTATAGTCCGCTTTATACCATCGGCATCGGTCAATCGCGTATAGTATTTCTGCGATTGCTTTTTTACCCTCCTGCCGTCCACCAGTTTTTATATTTCCGTTTGAAGATGCTTGCCATAGAACACCTCATTTCCCTTGACACAGCCATCTCAGTTGGCTACAATTAAGATGACTATTTCATTTTGCACCTTGGCCCCTGCCGTCCTCCTATGATTCTCCGCAAGGCAGGGGCCTTTCTCATTTTGTCTGCTTACCTCTTGCTTTCTTGCTCCTTTTGTTGGCCAGCCGCCGTGACCGGTGCACAGCTCAGCCTACTTTGGCGGCAGGGAAATTGGCTTTGTTTGGCTTTGTTTTACCGGCTTACAGAGGCATGGTTCATTTTCATAATCCCTTGTAACAAAGAAGGTTGTATTAATTTTATCCTTATTGAAATTGGCTTTGTTTTGCATAATTTAGTAAAAATGGTCGTCGTCTTCTCAGCATTAACCACGGATTCCACGGATAAACACGGATTCGGTGAATGTGTTTATGCGATTTCTCATTTTACCCATTTTCACATCCGGCCATCTACTTAAAACTCCTGTTCCTTCGGCTGGGCTCAGGACAAACTTCTGCCTTCTGTCTTCTGTATTCTGTGTTCTGTGTTCTGTGTTCTGTGTTCTGGTTGCATTTAGTTAGATATATATTATACCCGATAGACGGCTTTTTCTCAAGCAAATTCCGGACAAATCTCCGCGACTACCTACTACCTGTAGGTATGACAGTTTCTCCGCGCTCACGACTTCGCACCTTGGAATAATAACTTGCCTTCGAAATTCTCTATCGCCTTTGCCCACAAGGCCGCTGCTTCGGCCCGAATACGCTGCACTTGCTCTTTTCTGTTGGCGATTTCAGAAACGATTCGCTTTTGCACATTTTCATTGGTCAAAGGAACGGTTATCCGCTTCAACTCAGGCTCGGTAATCGCAGGATAGTTCCCACCACTGCTCCGCTGAAGCATCTGTTGAAGGCAAATGGATGTTCGCAAAATGGCCAGAAGATAGTCCGGGCTAAACCTCTTATCCTTGATTTCGGATATGACCGCAAAACCTGTTGAAGCAACAGAAGCGTCAAGGTCTTTTGGCACAACACCAATTGCGCTCGGTGTGGGCGTGTTAGGCTAACAAGAATGTCACCCGTCTTAACAAGCATCCTTGCCCGGCTTGGAGCTTCAGCAACTGGTGTTGTTGTGGCAGTAATATCCCCTGTCAAAACATCAATGCCAGCAATTTCTATATATTGGAAAAATTCACTATTACACGTTCCTGGATTCCATTGAAAGTCAGAGAAGCGTGCAACTTTCCCCAGCGATTCACTTTGAATCTCTTTAATCTCGCGGATAAGTCTCCAGAAATTCGGGGTGTTATAATGGGGATCTAATCGCGTTGCGTTTTCTTCGCAACGTTTTTTTAGTTCATATAAACGGACGGCGAAGACAGCGCGGCCATCCGGTTTTGGAGTTTCAAGGCCCATCTCGCCCAAGACAAAGGAATCAATGCCTTTTATTAGTGCGTCGGCCTGAGCTAATTTGTTATAGCGGGCGTTGCGAGCTGCCTGCAACTCCTCTACAAGTTTGGCCTGCAAATCTGGGGCGACAACAGGAATTGTGAAGGACTTAAATTCCTCTTTGTTTATGTTAGGTTGGCCGGCCGGGCGTTGCATTGACTTCACCCAAGATAGATAACGCGGTCTCTTGGTGTAGAAATACACATACCATGGTAATACCTTTTTGGGATTGAAACGAAAGCGTATGCAGTAGCCGGCGAAGATTGATGGGCCAATGTCTTTAGTATAGATGAATGTTTTTCCTGTGGTCGCGCCACTTCGAGCGAAAAGAACATCGTGTTCTTCAAGACGGTATTTGTCTTCGATTTCTTCAGCGGTCACAAATTCATGGCCTGGGGCAATTCCATCGTCGCCAAAGTCGGTTATGCGGATATACTTTACATCATGCGGGGATTTCAACGGTACGGAACGTTTGGTTGAACCATATTCAGGTTCTGAGACAACAAGACTACCTAATGCGGCGGTGGGAAGGCGTTTTAAGGTTTGGTGACCGCCATAAATGACAAATTTCGGGTCGATCCTATCTTTTATTTCCCCCCGTCGAACGGCAAAGCATTGTGCCTTGCCTTTTCCGGCGGGGTTCATACGAAAAAAGGTTTCGGGTCCTTCTGGAATGCTTCATATTGCTGAGCGACTTGGGGCAATTGGTTTTCGCACTGGCGGCCGGTGGCGTCATAGCCGATGAATTCCGGCGCGGCCATAAAAACCGCTTCTTTGTCGTCGGGTGTTTCACCATCTGCTCGCTTGCGCAAGAACACTACGCTCGCTTTTACTCCCGCACCATAGTGGGCAAAGGCGGTTTGCGGCAGGGAAACTACAGCCAGCAATTGGAATCGCTCCAAGAGAAAATCGCGGACGTACTGCAAAGATGAATTAGTAAGGATGCCATCAGGCAGAACTACGGCGGCCCGGCCTGTGCCGGGTTTAAGGAAGTGCCAAACCCGTTCCAGAAATAAGATTTCGGTTTTCTGATTGTTGCGGGGCTTGGTTTTGCCCTTGGCGTCGCTTTGTTTGCCCAAGTCATAATCGCCCAAGTAGGGGCGTTCTGTTGCCTTCACCTGCGCTCCGAAGGGCGGATTGGTAAGGATCAGGTCGAATTTATCCTTAGCGAATCCCCGGTTTATTTCACTGATTCTCTGTATTCGGTCCAGTGCGTCAGTGCCGATGACGTTGCTGTGACCATCATCGTGAAGAATCATATTCATCTTGGCAACGCGGGCGATTTCCTCATTGATTTCAACGCCGAAAAGACGGGTCTTGGCGAAATCGTGCCAGTGGGTCTTATAGTCTGCCGCTTGTTGCGGGTCGGTTTCGTGTTTCGGATAGTACTCAGCAGCTTCACGGCGTACGGCATCCAGAGCATGAAGCAAAAAGCCGCCAGAACCACAAGCCGGGTCAAGGACCACATCCTCGTTAGTGGGTTTGAGCATAGCGACGGCGAAATCTATTATCGGGCGGGGCGTGAAATACTGGCCAAAGTCGCCTTTGAAAAACCCGTCCATGAATTGCTCAAATGCGAGGCCCTTAGTGTCGAGGTCGGTTTTAGAAAGACTAATATTTTCTAAATGTGAGACAATGGTACGTAAGGTTGCGTCGTCGATCTTGATCGTTTCAGTGAATACTTCAGGATCTTTTTCTTTCTCGCGTTCGTAGAGTGCTTTGATACGCTCAGATAGTTTGCGGCTTGGCTCATGCGTCTTGATCTGAAATTCGTAGGGTTCGCCCTTTTTGCGTTTGGTGTTCTCATCGCTGATTTTGACAAAGATAATCTTGCACAGTTCGCCGAAGGCCGCCGGCGGCGAGAGACGACCGCCGCCCCAAAGTGTTTGGTGACATTTCTTGATTGCCACAATGAGTTCTTCACGCTTGACGGGTTCAATGTCCAGCGGGCCGCCCTTGCGGTATTTGAATTCTTCGGGTTTGCCATACTGGACTGGCAGGTCGGCAACTATGTTCTTCTCACGTTCCATCACGCCATACTTGTCGGAGAAGTCAAGGAAACGACGTGTCGCACCAGCCACTACACCAACGTAGCTTGCCCTGAACTTTGCCCACGTTCCGTTGCCGCAAGCTTGTTCCACGGCCTGTGAAAACTCTGCGTCGCTGATGCCATCGGTCTTGCACTCGATAACGGCATAAGGACGGGTCCGGGCATCATCGTGAAACACAACAATATCGGCAGCATCTTTGGGAGTTCGGTCGGGCACGGTGATTTCAACTCCAATACGGGCCGGTTCGTATCCATAGCGGTAAATGAGTTCAGCCCAGAACTCAGCTCGAACCTTTTCTTCGGGATCGGAGTATCGCTCAGTTTGGTTTACAGCAACATAGGTAATTTTCTCGTTTTTGCCTTCACCTGTTATCCTGGCATACCCTTTTTCGAGGGCTTCTTCTAAATAGGTCATAATCCCACTTCTCCAAGAAAGTTAGACTGCATCTTTTTCCCTAAAAAATTATCCGGACACTGTCGGGCAGGAGCTTCTGAAGAACATTCAGTACTTTGTTGTGGCCACGATTATCAACTATTACTGGCAATTTGTCTGCCATTTCACCGTCTCTCGAACGCTCACGCAAGATGTGGACCATCCAAACGCTACAATCTGCCTTTATCTCGGTCAAGCCAATTTCGGACGCCAAACCACAAAAAGCAAAGCCAAAAAATGCGTAATGGTGCCACCAATTCTGGCATGACACCTCTCAGAACCCGCGAGAAAAGGCGCGCCTCCGGACGCGGTATCCTATCTTAACTTTCTTGCGTATCAAGAATGCTCATGAAGGCTTCTTGCGGAATCTGCACCTGGCCGACGGACTTCATGCGTCTCTTGCCTCTTTTTTGCCTCTTGAGAACCTTGATTTTGCGCGAGACATCGCCGCCGGACAGCCTGGCCGTCACGTCTTTGCGGAACGGCTTGATCGACTCCCGCGCGATGATCTTGCTGCCGATTGCCACCTGCAGCGGAATTTCAAACTGATGCCGCGGGATGGTCTTACGGAGCTTGATCAGCAGCCTGCGGCCTCGCACCTCCGCCACCGAGCGGTGCATGATAAGGCTCAGCGCATCGACCGGTATCCTGTTGACCAGGATGTCGATCTTGACAAGGTCAGCCGCCTCGAACCCGAGGAAATCGTAATCCATCGTCGCATAGCCGTGGCTAATTCCCTTGAGCTGGTCGTAGAAATCGTAGACGATCTCCGCCAGCGGCGCCTTGTACTCCAGCATAACTCGCGTCGTGCTGATGTAGCCGGTCTGCAGCAGCCGACACCGCCGGGCCTCGGCAAGTTTCATAATGCCGCCGATGGTGTCGGTGTTGGTGATGATCTCCAGCTTTACCATCGGCTCGCGCAGCTCCTTAATCTTGCTGCGGTCGGGCAGTTCCGCCGGCGAATCAATGCGATTGACCTTGCCATCGGTCATCACCACTTCATAGCTCACCGTCGGCGCCGTCTGTACCACGTCCACGTCGCTTTCGCGCTCGAGCCGCTCCTGCACAATCTCCATGTGCAAAAGCCCTAAAAAACCGCAGCGGAACCCAAACCCCAGAGCCGGGCTGTTCTGCGGCGTAAACGTAAAGCTCGAATCGTTCAGCGCCAGCTTCTCAAACGCCACACGCAGCCTCGGATAGTCCGTGTCCGCCCCCGGATAGAAATCCGAAAACACCATCTGCATCGGCGCTATGTAGCCCGGCAGCGCCTTTTCCGCAGGCGCCGCATCGTCCGTGATCGTGTCGCCGACCCGCACATCGTGCAGCTCGCGGATGTTGGCGATGACGTAGCCCACCTCGCCTGTGCCCAGCCGTTCCACCGGCGTCATCTCCGGCGTGAACTTGCCCAGCTCCGTCACCATATATGTTTGGGAACTGCCCATGAACCGTATCTTCTGCCGCACGTGTAGCTCGCCCGCAAAGACCCGCACGTAACAGACCACGCCGCGGTACTCATCGTACTGGCTGTCGAAGATCAGCGCCGCCGTCGGCTCATCGCTGCGATCGGGCGGCGGAGGCAAAAGCGTTACCACCGCCTCCAAAAGCTCCGGCACGCCCAGACCGGTCTTGGCGCTGATCCGAAAACACTCGTTCTTGCGAACGCCGAAGACATGCTCGATCTCCTCCGCCACCAGGTCCGGCTGCGCCGCCGCCATATCGATCTTGTTGATCACCACCAGCATCTCTACGCCGGTGTTGACCGCCAGATATGCATTGGCCACCGTCTGTGCCTGCACCCCCTGGCTGGCGTCCACTACCAGCAGCGCCCCCTCGCACGCCGCCAGTGCACGAGACACCTCATAATGAAAATCCACGTGCCCCGGCGTGTCGATCAGGTTCAGCATATACTCCCGCCCGCCGTGCTCGTATCGCATCGTCACCGCCGACGCCTTGATTGTGATGCCGCGCTCCCGCTCCAGGTCCATGGTGTCCAGCACCTGGTCCACCTTTCGACGCGGGTCGATCGTGCCCGTCAGCTCCAGCATCCGGTCCGCCAGCGTGCTCTTGCCGTGGTCGATGTGCGCCACAATCGAAAAATTGCGTATGTTTTCTGTGCTCATAGCGACTACGAAAAGTGAATGTCCTCGTAAATTGGTAAGAATACAGTCAAAACGAGCCGATTTGCAACAGGCATGTGCGTTTAGGCTTCGGTCGCGATTCTGTTGCGCTTCGGCCGGCATCAGACATCTTTATTTTGCAAGCATAAATGGTTTTTCACAAGTACTTACAAACCCCCGTTCAGACTGAAAATCCGTGTGTCGGCAGTTCAATTCCACCCCTGGCCATGCCAACGTCAGTACCACATCGGTTTATACCCACATCGTGACCGACGGTGACGAACCCGGCGATATTTTCGACTTTGGCTGTGATTAGCTCTTGCCCCGTGACCCGAACGCCGAGCAACAGACCTTCTCCGCCGTGCAACTTCCGTTTCAAATAAATTTCTGCCCCCCCCGTGTTTTTGGCCCAAAAATCTGCTTTTACTCCCAAAAATACGTAGTTTCCACAATGGACACGCGGCAGGAGTACGGGGATAATTATAAGAGGTATAATTTCTGTTCAAGCAAGCGATAGATAAATCGCATTGACAAATGGCTAAAGTGGAGTTCAGAAAAGTATTAGAGCATATTCTCGATGATTTGAATAGGATGTCTTTCGCTGTGAAAGGAGATGCCTGAAATGAAGCCATTCAAAAGAATCTTTAATCTGTTGGTTGTTCTATGCGCTTCCGTGATTATGTTGGTGGTATTTTTTCCCCTCGGTTGCTCAAAAAAACAACCAGAGCCTGAAGAAATAAAAATCGGCGTCGTGTTGCCTTTGACAGGTGATGGGGCAGCCTACGGTCAAAAGGAAAAGAATGGCATAACTCTTGCGATAAATGAGACTACTAGAGCCGGAGGCATAAGAGGAAAAAGAATAAAGGCAATTTATGAAGACTCACAGGCGATTCCTGCTCTTGCTGTTTCTGCGATTCAAAGATTGATTAGTGCAGAGAATGTCCAGGCAGTAATTGGAGATGCTTTTAGTTCACCCACTCTTGCTATGGTGCCGATTGCAAATCAGAGTAAGGTGATATTGGTTTCCCCTACAGCGTCCAGCCCGGCCCTATCGGGTTCAAGCGAATATTTTTTCCGGGTGTGGCCTTCGGATGTAGCTGAAGGTCGGGTTATAGCTGAGGTAGCTGTAAATAGGATGAAATTGAAAACTTTTGCTGTACTTTCTGGGAATAATGACTACGCAAAGGGACTAAAAGAAGTATTCATTCCAACTATCAAGAGCTTGGGTAGCAATGTAACTATAACTGAAATGTACAACGACGGTGACAGTGACTTTAGGGCGCAGCTCAGTAAGATTAAAGAAGCTTCACCCGATGCTCTTTATATGGTAGGTTATTATAAAGATTTTGGGAAAATTCTAATCCAGGCAAAAGAAATTGGATTAAGAGCTCGCATCTTAAGCTGCGGGACTTTCGCTGAGCCGGAGGTTTTGAAAATCGCGTCGGAGGCTGCTGAAGGGGTCGTTTTTGCTCAGCCATATTTTGACAGAGGCAGTGCTGATGCAGCTATTCATAAATATGTGAAAGAATATGAAAACGAATTTAAGATGGAAGCCGGCATTTATGATGCGCACGCTTATGATGCGGCTAAAGTGCTGATTGAGGCCATTAGAAGTGGTGCCGAATCCTCAGATGCAATTAAACGAGCGTTGCTTAAGTTAAAAGATTTGCCAGGGGCCACAGGCAGTATTACCTTCGTCAAGGGCGGCGATGTAATCAAGTCAACCAGGATAATGACTGTTAGGGATGGGAAATTCGTAGCATTTTGAGTAGTTGATTTCTTCAAGAGGTCAATGGCAAATTATGCATATAGCTTTAGTGTCTGTCCCTTTCCCCAAGCTAACGCTTCAACCGATTGAGAGAAAATATTCTGAAGTCTTCTTCCAATCGTATGCCAAAATCTACTTAAACCATCTTTCCCCAGAAGGACTTAAAGGGCTTTGGCAAGTAGAAAAAATCAACCAAGGATTACTCTATATCGCGAGTTCCTTGCTGGAAGATGGTTTTGATGTTTCCTACTATTCTTTTGGCAGCAATCCCTATTCAAATTGCATCGATGGTATGTCGGTTTTAATGACGGATATTTTTAGAAACTTAGACCAAATTGATATTCTTTGTTTGTATTCGATAACCTGCAATTACCACCTCGCGGAAAGAATCGCTCGAGAAGCAAAGATACGAAAGCCGGACCTTATTGTAGGCCTAGGTGGTCCCCACGCGACAGCCAGTGTAGAAAAAATACTATCTTCTGATGAATCGATATTCGATTTTATAGGGATTGGCGAAGGCGAAAGAACTCTTGTTGATCTCGCAAATAGTCTTGATAAGGAAAAAGAACTTAGTCCCGTGCCAGGAGTGTTTATTAAGGAAGATGGACACGTACTATCTGGCCCAAAACGAACGAGAGAAAATCCTGTCAGGTATCCAATTCCAGCATATAATTTAGCAGGAATACAAAGTCTGCCTGCCGCACGGATATTCCCCAACAGAGGATGTCCCAATAGTTGTGCCTTTTGTGCTGATCCATGGCGGAAAGAAGTTACCTATGTTAACCTGGAGAGAATAGCAGAAGAAGTAGACTTACTTTACTCAAAATATGGCACTAAATTTTTATACCTTGGATGTGAGGACTTCCTCTGTGATGAGCATCGCGCCATACAGATTGCGGAGGTAATACATTCGAGTCACTCTGATATAAAATGGGTTGCGCAATGCAGAGCCAAACCTAAAATTTCTCAATCAATCTTAGAGACAATGTCAGAGTGCGGGTGTATCGGTTTGGAATTCGGCGTAGAATCATCTGACCAAGCCATTTTAGATCGTGTTGGTAAGAACATCACTGTGGAAAACGCTCGTCGATGTTTCAAGGTGGCTAAAAACCATGGCTTTTACACACATGCGTACTGGATGATAGGGCTTCCAGGCGAGTCACTTTCAACGGCCGAAAAGACAATTATGACAATGTTGGACTGGGCTGATAGAGGACTCGTAGACAGTTGGGAGTATAAGATGTTTTTTCCTTACCCAGGAACTCCCGTCTACACTTATCCAGAACGGTACGGAATAAAGATTCATACCCATGACTACCGCTTATACCATTACGCCTTAGACCCTGTAATAAGTTCGAATGGATTAAGCCCGATAGAGCTAAGGGAAATTTATCTGAAAGGTTTGGATATGTCGGCGAGTTTAGCGGCTTCGCGAAGCAGAGGAATTTCACAAGATATCGGGGTGGATTTAGAAACGATAGAAAATATGTTTTAGGGATGACAATGACTGCTCCAAGTAGTTTTAAGATACTGCACATATCGGATTTGCACTTCGGGGGGAAAAACACGGAAAAAATCAAGCAACGATGTACTCAGATTGCTCAAAAGGCACAGCGACATAATATTGATTTTATAGTGGTGACTGGAGACATCTTCTTAGAAGGCGGGTCTGCCAAGAAAATGAAGTTTTTTGTTAATGCTATGAAAAACTTGCAGGATCGACTCAATCTCGGAACAGAGCGGTTTCTCTTTGTACCTGGTAATCACGACGTGAATCTCGGAATGTCCTCTATTTTTGAGAAGTTCAAATATTACATTAAAGCAGTCAATGCTTTCTATCACGATAGTGATGTTGACAGGAAAACTATAAGTTGGCCATTTGAATGCATCCCTATAGACCGACTAAGGACATCTGTATTCATCCCAAGGATTGGTGATTTTAATGTTCAATTTCTCCTTTTCAACTCTGTTTGGGATTACGATGAAAAACGCATAAACATCCCTGAACGTCACCTTACCAATCTCGACAATAACGTCCCAGAAGAGGAAATTATCGAAGAGGAAACTAATGAGGTTAGACCCATTCGAATAGCATTAGTTCATAACACACCGTTGTATTACAGCAAGAACTGCAAGACTATCAAGAATGCAGACCAGTTCCTTGAATTGCTTCGTAAATTCAAGGTTAGCTTGCTCCTACACGGTGACCGGCATGAATCTGGGCAAGCGGCATCCTCAAGAGAGTTGGCTTCGTGGCCGCTTTATGTTTTGGGGGCTGGTCACATAAACCCCGACGTGCCGGGAATCCCCCATTTCCATATTATTAGTATTCGCGGATGGGACGAAGCTAAGTCGCTCGAGATAGACGTAATCTCGTACAAGACCAAGAGCACTGGTGCCAAATATGATGGGAATGAGTCCTACAATCTGTGTGTGCCATCGAAAACAGTGGAAGAATCTGCTGGATCCATTCATAGATTTGAGCTACCTGATGCGAGTGGAAGTAGGGGTAAGATTAAGAATATCGTGGCTACTGATTTGCTATTTTCAGCTCGGTACAAGAGTTTTGAGACATTATTTGATGTCTGTGTAAACATACTTGGCGAAAAGCACACTGCAAAATTCCCTCCTGACTTGATGTACCTGCTCTTTTATGAGTATATTTTCAACCCGAGAACCCCCGGCGGATTCTTTTGTGCCGTTCACGACCACAACTGGAAAGCTTGGCTGGAAGACCCGTCCATAATGAGCAGTCTTAAAGAACACAGAAATGCCGCTATAAACGGCCATGTGGATGTTAAGCGTGTGATAATATTGAAACCGGGAGACGTGACGAAGATTTCTCTCAGTCCAAACGAGGAAGGCAAATTACTACTCCGCCTATGCAGGAATCTAAGAAAGTTCGGGATTGAAAAAAGCGAAAGTGGTGGCTGCTTCAAAACTTACCTAACATTGAAGAAAAGAATACCTTGGTATTATAGTAAGGCTACTGAAATTAACTTTGAAAGACATCCGCCAGATGCTAAGGAAATTTGGCCAGGTAACATTGCTTTGTACAGCCAAGCCGATGTTTTATCCCATATTAGTCATACCAACACAGTGGTGTTTTACTTTGAAAAACCCAGCCGTAATGGGATGTATCAAGCATGCATAAGCATAGACAAAAAAAGAATTAACTTCATTAAAGGCCTGATAGATTCTCTTTTCGGCCGATTAGATAATTTCACGAACTGCCAGACGATAAAGTCATACGACGATATAAAGAAATTCTTAAACCAGTGGTAAGATGCTTAAACAATTCTTTTTGAATGGGATAATCGCCGGGTGCATTTATGCTCTCATCGCCCTCGGTTTCGCTATTATCTACCGGACGGTTCGTTTTTTTCATTTTGCACACGGGGTAATATACGCACTTGGTGCGTATTTAGCGTATAGCATAATCAGTTGTCAGGGGTCAGGGGTCAGGGGTCAGACATCGGACGTCAGTGGTCGGTTGTCAGTTGTCGGTTATCAGTGGTTGATTGCGGTTTTCGCTGGCATCTTAGGTGCAGCAGTAGTGGGGGTTATAATTGATCGGCTGGTTTATAAGCCGCTAAGAAGAAGAAAAGCTCCAAATCTGGTATTTCTGTTAGCATCCTTCGGCGTATTTATCTTTATTCAGAACCTCCTTCAGCTAATCTTTGGCGCTCAGATTCTGACCATAAGGACTGGGCCGGTAAAAGAAGGCCATCATATCTTAGGAGCAGTGATTACGAACATTCAGATTCTGATTTTGGTTGTCTCTGTTTGTATCTGTGCAACTCTGTGGCTATTCGTTCAAAAGACGAAATTAGGCAAAGCAATGCGGGCAGTAGCAGATGACCCGCTGGCTGCAAGCGTTGTAGGAATAAATCCAGATCGGATTATTCTGGCGGCTTTTGCAATCGGTTCAGCATTAGCTGGAGCGGCTGGGATACTTATTTCACTCGAGACAAACATTGAGCCGACGATGGGAATGAACGCGATACTGAAAGGAATCATCGCCTCTATTATCGGTGGAATCGGCAGTATCCCTGGAGCAATGTTCGGCGGGCTATTTCTGGGAATAGCTGAAAATCTCGGAATATGGAAGATTTCAGCTGGGTGGAAGGACTGCATCGCATTTGTGATTTTGATCGCCTTTCTGCTATTGCGGCCAGGTGGGATTATGGGCGTCAAGACGCACAGAGAGCGTCTGTGAAGGAATCTAAAAACTACGAATGGACACGAATTAACACTAATGATTTTGGACACGGATTTACACAGATTTACACCGTCTTTTTTTGATTTTTTGATTTTTTCTCTGTGACCTCTGTGTTCTCTGTGGCTAAACCTCTTATGGAATATTTTCTTCACATTCTGGTTATCACCGGCATCTACATCATTCTGACGCTGAGTCTGAATCTGGTCGTCGGATATACTGGCTTAGCTGCTCTTGGACATGCAGCATTTTCTTGTATGGGGGCTTATGTATCATCCCTACTTGCTTTAAACTACGGCATTTCGCCGTGGATTGGCCTGGTTCTTGGTGCATGTGTTGCTGCCCTATTGGGCGCGGCTATAGGATTTCCATCGTTACGGCTTAAGGGCGATTATCTGGCCCTTGCTACGTTCGGAGCTGGTGTGATTGTTTACTCGGTTGCGAAGAATTGGGTTGCGGTGACGCGAGGGCCGATGGGGCTACCAGGGATACCCGGCTTTTCGGTTTTCGGTGCGCAATTATCTGGAGTCTGGGAATATCTCATTCTCGTTGCTGCTTTTGTCTTTATAACGTATTTCGTGATACGCCGAATTGTCAGGTCGCCCTTTGGTAGAATACTGCGGGGTATCCGCGAAGATGAAGTGGCTGCGCTTGCAATGGGCAAGAACATAAACAAGTACAAGATAATCATTTTTGTTGTGGGTGCCTTTTTCGCGGGCATTGCAGGCAGTCTCTACGCCCATTACATCACTTTCATAGACCCATCGAGCTTTACCGTGATGGAGTCGATAACGATCTTGCTGATGGTTGTTTTCGGCGGGATGGGAAGTCTGGCCGGGTCGTTTGTTGGGGCGGCTGTTCTGGTGATATTCCCTGAAATGCTGCGATTTGTTGGTATGCCAAGCTCGGTAGCAGCGCCGCTGCGGCAAATGATATACGGCTTACTGTTAATCGTTCTGATGCTCAAAAGGCCGCAGGGAATTCTGGGAACGTATCGCTGGAAGTAAGAATGTCTGATACATCAACCATATTCTCTGTGGTCGCACTGAGCAAGGAATTTGACGGTGTGAAAGCGCTCGACGGCGTCTCTTTTAAGCTGGAGAGGGGTAGCATCACCGGCCTGATAGGTCCAAACGGCGCAGGCAAGACAACCTTGTTCAATATAGTCACGGGTTTTTTGCAGCCCAACCAAGGCGATATTTCCTTTGGTGGCAAGAAAATTACTTCTCTCAACCCTTACAAAATCGCACAGTCCGGAATCGGGCGGACCTTTCAGAATATACGGCTGTTTCCGCAGATGAGCGCTCTGGAAAACGTGCTGCTCGCATTGAAATATGATAAGGGCGAGAGCTTGTCGGCAGCCCTGCTACAGAGCAATGCTATGAGAAGGGAAGACAAGGAAAACACCAGGCGAGCTATCGAATATTTGAAGGCTGTCGGCCTTTTGGAAAAAAAGGACGAACTGGCTGAGAATCTCTCTCACGGCCAGCGCAAGTTGCTTGAGACAGCAAGGGCATTAGCTCTTCAGCCACAGTTGCTGCTCCTGGATGAGCCAACAGCCGGGCTGTTTCCGGCTATGGTCCAGGAGATGAAACGAATCATTCGTCAGCTTCGAGATTCGGGGATGACGATTCTTTTCATCGAGCATGATATGAAGATGGTCATGGACCTAGCCGAATGGATCATCGTTCTCAATTACGGCAGGAAAATCGCCGAGGGAACACCTCAACAAATACAACAAGAACAAAGCTGTAATTGATGCGTACTTGGGCAGGAGGAGAAAAATTGCTACTTGACGTAAGAGATTTGACAGTTCGATATGGGGCAGTGGTAGCCCTTAAGAATGTCTCTTTCCATGTGGCCGAAGGGGAAATTGTCGCAATGATAGGCCCCAACGGAGCAGGTAAGTCAACGGCATTGAAGGCCGTCAGCGGTGTCTTGGAAGCAACCGACGGCACTATTGAGAACGGCGAGATTCTGTTTGAGGGCAAAAGCATTAAGGGGCTAAAGACGAGTGAACTGGTTGGCCGGGGCATATCCTTAGCCCCGGAAGGCAGGCGTGTTTTTACCACGATGACGGTGCTGGAAAATCTTCAGATGGGAGCGTACAAGCGTAAGGATAAAGCATCGGTAAGTCAAGATATCGACATGGTGCTTACACTTTTCCCGCCCATTAAGGAAAGGACTAAACAAAAAGCAGGTACGCTTTCTACCGGCGAGCAACAGATGTTAGCTATCGGTAGAGCACTGATGCAAAGGCCAAAACTATTGCTGGCGGACGAGCCTTCTCTGGGACTGTCTCCCAACTTTGTGGGGCTGATTTTCGACAAGTTTACAGAGATCAACAAGAACGGGACAAGCATCTTCCTAGTTGAGCAGAATGCCTCAGAGGCCCTGGCGATCGCCAACCGAGGTTACGTTTTCAGTGTCGGTGAAATAATGTTAGAGGATACTGGCCAGAACTTGCTGGGTGATGAAAAAGTCAAGAAATCCTTTCTCGGAGGTTAGTCCGAATCAGTCGTAAGAGGTCATCCTGTCATGGAGTCTCCGGCATGCCAGTTCGAGAGCATCGCCAAGGTTCACCGCCTTCTTGTGGATACCGAAAGAACTCCTCAACATCTATGAAGCGCGCGAACTCCCAGTCTCACAGCAGTGCGTCCCACTGAATCGTCCCGTACGTGCTTAGCTGAGCCTCAATGGCCTGCAGCTTCCGTGCCTTTTTCGTAGGTCTGCCCCTATACGTCCACCGCTTGATCCGGTTACAGAGTTTTTCTATCTGCCCATCACCTGGGGTGGCCCTGCAAAGGAAAACGTTCGGTGGGTTTCGCCGCTTACCGGGCCAGGGGCACGCCAGTCCCATCGTCTGGGATCAGGCGGTCATCGTCTGCACCGTCAACTGGCCGGCGAACGTTGAAGACCGCAAAAAGGTCATCCCGGAGCATCATGTCACCTGCTATCGCACGTCCGATGGAAAGACTACTCTGGGATACGCTCGTACCCCCCGGACCCTGGTTGCGAGACGATTTCCGCAGCGGACCGGGCGGAGGCTACGCCGCCGCCACACCTGTCACCGATGGCAAGCTCATTTACTGTGCGTTCGCCTCATCGGTCCTGGCCGCGATAGATTTCCAGGGCAACATCGCGTGGCGAAAGCCCATTGTTCCCTACTCCTTCGACGTTACTCTGGGCAGCAGCCCGGTCCTCTATGGCGACACCGTCATCCTCTTCTGCGCAATGGCAAAGAAGGAAGATTCGCGCGTCGTCGCCTTCGACAAGACCAACGGCGATATACGATGGGAGAGGAAACTCCCTCAAATGCAGTTCGGGCACAGCACGCCTGTGATTATTCAGGTCGAATAACAGACCTCAGATGCTTCTGGTGGCCTCGGGCATGGAGGAGGCGGGCGATGCCCTGCAAAGTCTCGATCCGGCCGGTGGGAAACTTCTGTGGTGGTGCCGGGGCGAAGGAGACGCCTCCTCACCGGCCTACGGGCAGGGTCTCGTCTACTTTGATGATGGCCGGGGCGGCACGGGCGTAGCTGTGGATCCGACCGGTTCGGGCGATGTCTCCGACACGCACGTTCGCTGGACCATCACGCAGCGAGGTGAAGCCCTGAGTTCGCCCATCGTTGTCGGCAAGTATCTGTATCGCTTGCGCACTCCCGGCTTCCTTCAGTGTTGGGAAATGGCCACCGGCAAAGAGATTTATTCCGAGCGTCTCCAGGACATATCCACTACCTGGGCCAGTCCGATTGCGGACCCCAAAGGACGTCTGTTCTTCGCCAATGCCGGCAAGAGCTATGTCGTTCAGGCGGGGCCTGAGTGTCGTATCCTCGCCGTCAACGATCTTGGCGACGGCAATCACCCATCCCCCGCCGCGGCCAACGGCAGACTTTTCCTCGTCGGAATGAAGAACATCTACTGCCTACATACCTACCACCGGTAATATCGGTAGGGATTGTCTCCCATCGGGAACTCCGTGCGATAATCGGGACAGTAATATCCCAGAGATTCGGCGCCCTCTGGCTTGGGGCTCAGGGACATGGGCAACAAGCGCGGACCAGTGCTGCTCTGAGGTCCCGGCTGATCACCCATTGCCAAGGCTTTGTTGCCCACGAAGCCTCCGTCACCGTAGCAATTGAAGAGCCGCACGGTGATGACGTTCTTGCCGGCCTTGACCAGCGCTGCAGGCACCACGTAGTTGCGCGGCGTCTGCCAACTGCGTCGTCGCCGCCAAGTGGGGCGTGACCGTGAGGTCGGCGATCTCGAATACACCGGTGCAATAGAACATGGCAGGCTGGATATTCAGGCGCATCGCGCCCTTGGGAACCTTCAAGTCCACCGATTTCGTGACCCAGTCGGAGTCAGCCCGTAATTCGGGAACTTCCGGAGGGAAGCCGAAGGAGCCTCCTTCGAAACTCATCGCCACGCGGGCGTCGCTGGGGCTTGGAAGACAAGAGCGGGGGCCAGAAAACGATACGGTCGGTATTCATCAGCCAGTCCTTCACGCTTGCAGATGCATCGAAAAGTGTGACGGAGTTATGTTAAAATCAATTTAGCTCAACTGGACAGTAGTGACCTGATATAATGATTCGCGGCACAGAGTGACGGCTCGTCAGGGCGGAGGCCCTCGCCGGAGCACGGCAGGTTGCGACCGACGTGCCGGATGGGTCGCAGATGCGCATGAGAGAAACGGGTATATGGATGAGGTTCTGTCTTATCTGTCTGGTATTCCCACTGGGGGCACAGGTTATTGCACAGCCGACGGTATGGGATTTCGAGAGCGACTGCCGGCGCAGAGGCCAAGCGCATCGGCTTCTCCCTGAATAGTTTTTAGTTTTGAGTTTTAAGTTTTAAGTTGCTGGTTGACTGGGAAACCGAGCAAGCCGTCTTGCAGAGGCGAGTATGCAGGAGTGCCATCTATGAACTCGACTCGTCAGGGCGGCGGCCTCGTCTCGGCGTAGGACCGAGCCGTAGCCGGGCCTCGCCGGAGCACGACTGGAAAGTCCCGGGTGCTAAACGTCATAGGTATTGCTCTTGTGGCCTTGGCGGCGCGTTCATGTTCCCGATTCAGGTTCTTGCGGGCGCTGGCGATACGAGTTGGATGAGCCAAGGCAAGTACGGGATCTTCCTGCACTATCAGTACCGAGTTCTTCTGGGCTACTCGATCAAGACCACGCCCCAGTTCCCGGACACATCGCAGATGACCGCCGAGCAGTGGAACCGGTTCGTGGACGGGTTCGATGTCAAGGGCTTTGCCCGCCAGATGGCCGAGGCGAAAGTCGGCTGGGTCATCTTCTGCATCGACGATCATTACTTCGCGTGGCCCTGTGCTCCCAACAAGGCGTTCAGCGAGTACACCGGATACGCGCCCGGGGAAAAGTGCTCCCGCAGAGATCTGATCCTGGATTTGGCGGACGCGCTCAACGCCAGGGGCGTGAAGCTGATCTGCTACTTTGCCGGCTGGTGGTTTGACGGCACGGGACTTGACACGTACCAAGCCCGGCCCGATGACTGGTGGACGATCGAATCCGTCGTCCATGCGGCCAATCCCAAGGCGATCATCGCCTTCAGCTACGGCGCCAACGAACAAGCCTGCCTCTGTAAAGGGGTCGATGACTACACCGGCGGCGACACGTGGAGCAAGCAGGATCCAAAGCAGTTGACGCCGCAACGGTTGCCGTCGCAGGAAGGCATCTTGTGGCATGGCAAGATCTATTGCGGCAACATCTATCACGGCCAGGGCGACGACAACCAGTTCAGCGATCAGGAGTTGATCGACTGGATCAACACATGCAACCGCCAGGGCGGCGTCTGCACGCTCGATTGGCCCTTCGATCCACAAACGGGGTTGCTCAAAGACTTCGGAATCGCGCAGTTGAAGGGAATCGCGCTCGTGGTAAAGGCCGACGAGCCAGCCCTGAAACGCCGGGCGTACGAACCAACGTGGGAGTGGTTGGACCAGCGGCCGGTGGCCCCGTGGTGGCTGGACGCCAAGTTCGGCATCTACGTTCACTGGACACTGGCGTCAGTGCCGGGCTGGGGAAATCATTCCTCGTTTTACTGGCCCAATCTGCTGAAGTCCCGCCAGATGGAAGCAAACGGGCCGCGCCCGGCGAAGAACGACATCGCCGAGGAGTACGTGGGCCTCTGGCAATTTCACGTCCGCACCTATGGACCGGATTTCCAGTTCCAGGACTTCGCCCCCATGTTTGGGGCCGAGGTCTTCGCTCGCTCGCAGGCGAAGTACGTGGTTCTGACGGCCAAACATCACGATGGCTTCTGTCTCTGGCCCAGCGCCGAAGCCAGCCGCAGTTGGGGCCGCGCGTGGAACGCGATGGAGGTGGGGCCCAGGCAGGACCTGGTCGGCAAGCTGACCGAGGCCGTACGCCGGCGCGGCCTCAAGATGGGAGTCTACTACTCCTTCTTCGAGTGGTACAACCCGCTGTGGCTGGCGGACCGGGCACGGTTTGTTCGCGAGCACATGCAGCCGCAACTGTGTGACCTGATTACTCGCTATAAGCCGGATATACTCTGGGCCGACGGAGAATGGGATGGTCCGGAGAGCCTGTGGCACAGTCGCGAGCTCCTCACGTGGCTATTCAATGAATCGCCCGTGCCGGAGATTGTCGTCAACGATCGCTGGGGCCAGGAGTGCCGCCACAAGCATGGGGGCTTCTACACCACCGAATTCACGCCGGGGATGAAAGATGGTAGTCATCCCTGGGAGGAGAATCGGACCACGACTCGGCCGCGAGCTTACGATGCCGAGGACCGTCCGCTTTGGTATGATTGGGTCTTCAATCGGCAACTGACCTTGGAGAACTATTACTCCGCCCGCGAACTGGTGCTGACGCTCGTGGATATCGTTAGCCGCGGCGGGAACTTGCTTCTGAACGTCGGGCCGACGCCAGACGGGAGGCTTCGCGTGGTCGAGGAGGAGCGGCTGACCCAGATCGGGGACTGGCTGAAGGTCAACGGGGAAGCGATCTTCGGCACTCGTCCCTGGGTTAGGAGTTGCCAATGGAGTGCCGGCGAGCAGCCGAAGATTGAGTATGGCGGCGAGTGGCGGATCAAGTACGACGTTGCCGCCATCGCGGGCAAGCCTCGCGAGGGCCGCGCTGTCGTCGAGGCATTCTTCACCGTCAAGGGTAACACGCTTTACGCGATCCTGCCCTGGAATCAGAGACGGCGAATTGATATCATGGGACGCGTGTCGTGCAAGGAAACAGTCTATGAAGTCAAATGCGAATCCCTGGGTGAATGTGAGGGTTCTCAACCAAATAGAACGGCGTATGGCGATGCTGGCCCTGCTGGTTGCAGCGCAGGGCGTAGCGCATGCTCAGAACGTGGCTTGGTGGTCCTGGCAGGAGCCGCAGGCGAAAGTGCTGCCGACCGGTGATCTGGAGTGGGCGCCGACGGCCTTCCAGTTCAAGGTGGGCGCGTCGGTCCGCTATATCGACTTCGGCTCCGGCAACGACGCCAACGACGGCCTCTCGAAGCAGACGCCCTGGAAGCATCACCCGTGGGACCCCGACGCCACCGGCCAGGCGAAAGCCTGCAGGGGCGCGCACACCTACGTCTTCAAGCAGGGCGTCGTCTATCGCGGCCAGATGAATGCGAATGAGTCCGGCACGGCAGATGGCCCCATCACTCTGACTCGGGACCCGTCCTGGGGCGAAGGGCCGGCGGTCATCTGCGGGGCGGAGGCGGTGACGGGCTGGAGACAGGGCGCCGATAACAACCTTATCCCGGAGCCCCAGAAGGTCTGGTATGTGGACCTGCCCTGGGCGCCACGCAATGTCTGGATGGTCAGCAAGGATGGCACCGTGACACGAATCGCTCTGGCCCGCACGCCGAACTGGACGATTACCGACCTGGACGACATCCAGAGCGAGTGGTGGACGTGGAAGAACCCCGACAAGCCGTTCGACAACTACGCCACGATCAACGGCCAGCAGCGGCATCTGGCGTTCGACAAGGAGGACATCAACGAGAGCAAGCCGCAGGACTACTACGAGGGCGCTATCGTCTGGACCACGAAAGGCTGGGTGATGGGCAGCCCGTTCCAGGCCCGCGTCTTGGCCGTGGACCGCAAGAATGGCTCGCTGGTCTTTCCCTGTCAGTGGGGCGGGGCGCCATCCTACAAGATCATCCGTGGCTGCCGATTCTACCTGGAAGATAAGCCCCAGTACCTCGACAGCCCCGGCGAGTTCTGGTTCGACAAGAAGGGTGAAGGCGGCCGGCTCTACATCCGTCTGCCCGGCGACCAGGATCCGAACACCACCCGGATCGAAGTGGCCAAACGCATCCATATGATTGAAAGCTCGGGCATGAGTCACGTGCACATCCGCGGGCTCGCCTTCCGCTTCACCAACATCTACTGGAACCTGACTGCCGCGCCCTACTGGGTCTCCCATGAGAGCATCGATGTGGAACCGGGCTGTGTGTGCCTGTTGGGCAGCGGCACGGATATCGAGGTGACCCACTGTACCTTCGAGCACGTCCACAGGGGCGTCCGCCTCAAGGCCGTGGGCCGGCAGGACGCCATCGACAAGGTCGTGGTTGACGACAACGTGTTCTCCGATGCAGACGCCGGTGGTGTGGAACTGGCGGATAGCACAACCTATGGGGACGTGGTTGGGCCGATGGGCCGCCTCTATGATGTCCGCGTGATGCGAAATAAGTTCGAGCACATTGGCATCCGTCCCGACCTCTTCGGCCAGGGCGGGGCGCTGGTGGTTCAGTACGCCCAGACCGTAGAGGTGGCAGGGAACATGTTCCATCGGGTCTGCGCCCAGGGGATCGACGTTCACGGGGCCAAACCGGGCGGCGCGGCCACGGACCGTCCCTTCACTCGCATTCTCATCCACCACAACAAAGTGGTCGATTCGCTGCTGAACAACGATGATTTCGGCGGCATCGAAACCTGGCAAGGAGGTCCCGCCTACGTCTATGACAACATCTCGGGCAACCCCGGCGGCTACCGCAACTGGGATCACGTGCTCAGCCCCGATACGGAGGACCGCTTCGGCCACGCCTATTACTTAGACGGGGCGTTCAAGAACTACTACTTCAACAACATTGCCTGGGGCAAGTCCAAAGGCCCTGCTGGCAAGCTGGCCAACACGTCGGCCTTCCAGGAGATCATCAGCTACCAGAACACCTTCTTCAACAACACCGTCTACAACTTTGTGCGCGGCTCGCGCCGGCAGGAGCCCCAGGCCGGCCGGGTCAAGTTCCTGGGCAACATCTGGCAGGGCATGGGCATAAAAGTCTTCCGCGATGCCGACCCGGCGAAGACCAAGGACGCCGGCAATGAGGCTGCCGCCGGAGCCCGCCGCAACCAGTACGCAATCGACACCGACGCCTATGCTCGCAACGTCTTCTACGACTCAGGAGAGAGCTTCGGTGTGTTCGAGCCGTCCGGGCGGTGGCACAAAACGCTCGAATCGTTCCGGAACGCCCTGGAGAATTACCAGCCGCTGGCGGCTGAGGTGGGCACCGTAGCCCAACAATCGCCCCTGCGAGATCCGGCCGCTCACGACTTCCGGCCCTCGGACAACTCGGCGGCCCGCGGCCAGGGAGCCAGAATCTTCGTGCCGTGGAGCCTCTACGAGACGGTCGGCGAATGGAACTTCTGTCCTATACAAGGCGATCCGACGCGTATCCTGGATGAGCACTGGTGTATGTCCGCGTACTGCACCGGCCGGGACAACTACTACAAGCTCCCCACGTATCCGCTCACGGGCGTCAACATCACCCTGAAGGACTACCAGAATGGCCCGCTGGAAAACTGGACCACGGGTGCCCTGCACTTCAATGGGCGCGACCAGTACGCTGTCCTTGCCAACGAAGACGTCAACCGCACGGTCGTTATGGGCGGCCAGAGGGCACCCAGCAGCGCATCGTCGGCGGCGCGGATCTGAGCAACCCGCAGATCTACACCTCGAACTTCCTGATTGAGGCATACTTCAAAACGGCGCCGGGACAGGAAGATGCGGCCCTGATCCAGAAGATGGATGATGCCGGATATGCTCTACGCGTCAACGAGGCGGGAGGCGTGACTCTTGCAGCGCAGGCGGCTGGCGCCAAGGCCAGCCTGGCCAGCCGTGGCGCCGTCAACGACGGCCAGTGGCATCACGTCATCGCCGAGGCCGACCGCAAGGCGCGGACCTTCACGATCTACATTGATGGCCGGCAGGACGCCGGTGGCCCCGGCCTCGGCGCGGATGGCTCGCTGGGCAACGACGCCAACCTCTACGTTGGTGGCACGCCGCAGGGCCACAGCTTGAATGGCGCGATCGACTTCCTGCGTCTCGCCCGCGGCACGCTGGTCGACTCGAAAACGACTATCGAGGAACTCTACGCGTGGGAGTTCCGTGGTCCATTCCTGTACGACTTCATCGGCCACGAGCGTCCGGCCGACGGCGGAGAAGCCGGCGCCATTGATGAAGACACACTAGGACAGGGTCGGACGGCCACGTACGTGGTTGACCAGGCGGCACCCGGCGCGGCCGACACGGATCCAGGAACCGAGGCCAAACCCTTTAAGACCGTGCAGCACGCCGCCGACGTGGCTAAGCCGGGCGACACCGTCTACGTCATGGCGGGCAAGTATGACGAACGAGTCAAGGTGAAAGCAGGCGGCACGGAGGGCAAGCTCATCGCCTTCGTGGCAAGACCCCGGCGCTCGGCGGCCGTGGGCGGCTTCGACCTGGAGGCGAGCTACATCCGCGTGGAGGGCTTCGAGATCACGGCCGACAAGCCTGCCACGGCCGTCCAACTACACGCCAGCCACTGCGAGATCGTGGACAACTACATCCACGATATGATGGCGGCGGTCAGCGGGACGGTGGGTAAGCCGAGCGCCGATGGCAATACGCGCGACTACTCTGCGGTGGCGCACAACCGCATCGCCTACAACAAGGTCTACCACTGCGAGTATGGCTTCATCCTGGGTGGAGAAGACTGGCTGGTGGAGAACAACGAAGTCAGCCGTCTCTTCATGTATGCCTCGGGGAACAAGAACGATGACTGTGATTACTCGCGGTTCTTCGGCAAGGGCTGCATCCAGCGGTACAACTACTATCACGGCAGCACCCGGCCGGAGATCAAAACCGCGCACGTCGATTGCCTTCAGACCTTCACGAACAACGGCGAGATCGCAATGGACCTGCTCTTCGAGCACAATACCTGTTTTGATTTCCATCAGATGTGCATGGTGGAGAGCGCTCCACACATCGGCAGCGTGCGCGGCTGGACCTTCCGGCACAACATCATTTCAGCCAATTCCCCGACGATGCGCGGGGGCTGGGGCCCGGACATCATTCAAACGCTCGATGTGACGATCGAGCACTGCACCATCTCGACGGTGAATTGGGCCGCCATCGGCTTGCGCGGCAAGGAATCGACCGGCGGGCTGATCCGTAACAACATCCTCTGCGAGGCCGAGCGGGCCGTCGACGACCGCATGGACTTCTCTCCGGCAAACCCGGTCATGGAGTACAACCTGATGTTCAAGACCGCGCCGCTGGTGGGCGGGACGAACATCAACGGTAAGGACCCGCTCTTCTTGGACGCCCGCAAGCGGGATTTCCGCTTGCGCCAAGGCAGTCCGGCCATCGGGATGGGCAAGAGCGGGGTGACGATCGGAGCCCTGGAGTATCCCAACGTTTACTACGTGGATCCGCGGCATCCGGGCGCCTGCGACGACCCGGCGTGGGGTTATCCGGCCGTGCCGCTAGCCAGCTTGACTAAGGCCTGCGCGATCGCTCAGCCGGGCGAGACGATCTCCCTGCGGGGCGGAGTATATCGCGAGGTCCTGGCCCCGAAAAACGACGGCGTGATCATCCGCGCCATGCAGGGCGAGACAGTCACAATCAGTGGGGCCGATCCCATCGAGGGTTGGAGGCGCGAGGTGGATGGAAGCTGGTCGGCGCCTCTGGCCACCGAGCCGAAGAAGGTCCTGCGTGACAGCCAGCAGTGGAGCGAGTTCCGCTATGACAGGGCCGCCCAGCGAATCACGATGAAGACCGGCGGCGATCCGCGCCTGCACGTCTTCGAGACCGTCGTGCGCGAGCAGTGCCTTGACCTGACCGGCAGGAAGGACACGAAGGTTGAGGGAATCACGGTCGTTGATACACTGAAACCAGGCTTGGAGCCCTTGTCCACGGCCGAAGCCTCTTCGACTTACAGCACCACCTTTGACGGTGACGAAGATCCGCTCTCCGAAAGTGGAAAGTGGATCAATAATGGCCTCGATTGGACAAGGATCAGAAAACATGGCGGCATTGCCTGTGGGACTCAAACCGGCACCAACCAGGGCGCTCGTCGGTACGACGATTCCTACGCGCACCTTTCGTGGTTTCCGCCGGACCAGGAAGCCTGGGCCCAAGTACATATCACCAAACCCGATCCGTCTTGCCACCAGGAACTTGAGATTCTCCTGCGCTGGAGCAGCTCCGCCCACAACACCACCGGGTATGAGTGCTTTGCCCGATGTGTGAACGATGATTCCTCTTACCTGCAAGTCGTCCGGTGGGAAGGCCCGCTTGGCAAGTTCACGTATCTGGCCGATAATCGCGGCGCCAACTATGGGCTTAAGAATGGCGACACCCTCAAGGCATCCATTGTCGGCAACGTGATCACGGTGTACATCAACGGCGTCGAGAAAGCCAGGGTCGAAGACGATACGTATACGACGGGGAATCCTGGCATTGGTGCATTTCTGTCCTGCGATGGCGGTCGGGGCATTGGATCCAACACGGAATTTGGATTCAGGAGTTTCACGGCCAGGGGAATCTGGCAAAACGCAGGGACGAATCCTCGTCTTGTCAGATCTCAAACAAGATGACTACTGAAATGTCTTTTTGAGGGAAAATAAACTATGAACCACGTCATTGACCGGAACCGACTATTTTGTCTTTTCATGATTCTTATTGCCGTGGCGGCCTCCGCGCCGGCGTCCGCCGCCAAGATGCGCGTCACCGATGCAGGGGACGCGATCACACCTGTGCCGCAATTACCGGGTATCGGCGCGGCGATGCAGGCCGCGATTGACGCACGCGAGATCGCCGGCGCGGTCACGGTGGTCGTGACCAAGGACAAGGTTCTGCATCTCCAGGCGAGCGGGCTGGCCGACATCGCGGCCGGAAAACCGATGCAGCCCGACTCGCTGTTCTGGATCGCCTCGATGACGAAACCCGTCACGGCCGTGGCTGTCCTGATGCTTCAGGATGAAGGCAAGCTCAACGTTGCCGATCCGGTGGCGAAATACATCCCGGCCTTCGCCGATCTGAAGACTCCTTCGGGCAAGCCCGCCAACCTCACCCTTACCCAGATCCTCACGCACACGTCGGGCCTGGGCGAAGCGCCCGCCGCCGGGGCGCGCAACGCGCACACGCTCTCCGATCTCGTCCCGCTCTATCTGGCCGCACCCATGCAGTATGAGCCCGGCGCCAAATGGCAATACACACAATCGGGCATCAATCTGGCCGCACGCATCGTGGAGGTCGTCAGCGGCCTGTCCTTCGACACGTTCGTGCAGCAGCGAATTCTCGATCCGCTGGGCATGAAGAACACGACGTTCTACCCCGCGGACAACTCCGTCGTAACCGCCTATGCGAAGAATCGGACCACGGGCGCGCTCGAGCCCACGCCTCCACGTCGCCGACTTTGGCGTGCGCGGTCATCCGCCGCTGGGCAATGGCGGGCTCTACTCCACCGGCCCCGACTACGCCCGGTTCTGCCAGATGCTGCTCGGCGGGGGTATGCTGGAGGGCAAACGCTATCTCAGCCCCGCCGCGATGGAACTGCTCACCACCGTCCAGACCGGCTCGCTGCCGTGCGGTTTCTTCCAGTCGGCGGAGTTGGGCAACCACGGCGCCAATTATGGCTGGGGCATCGGCACGTGCATTCTGCGCACGCCCCACGAGGGCGTCGCCGCCATGCTCTCGCCCGGCACGTTCGGCCACGGCGGCGCCTGGGGCACGCAGGCCTGGATCGATCCCGGCCGCGGCGTGGCTTACATCCTCATGGTGCAGCGATCGAATTTCGCCAATAGCGATGCGAGCGGCGTCCGCCAGGCTTTTCAACAGGCGGCCGCCGAGGCGCTGAGAAATGCGACCGCTCTCGACTTCGGGCCGAATGTGCTCATCTTCGATCCCTCCATGACTACCATCCAGGAGCAGATTGACGCGGTGTTTCAGAAACAGGAACGCAACCAGTTTGGCTCCGAGCGCTATGCGTATCTCTTCAAGCCCGGCACGTACAACCTTGACGTGCAAGTCGGCTTCTACACGCAAGTGCTCGGTCTGGGCCGGTCCCCGGACGATGTCGCCATCACCGGCGCGGTGCGGTGCAAGGCCAATTGGATGGCCCGTCACAACGCCACCTGCAATTTCTGGCGCACTGTCGAGAACCTCTCCGTCACGCCCACCCAGGACAACAATGTCAACATCTGGGCCGTTTCTCAGGGTGTGGCCCTGCGGCGCACGCACATCAAAGGCGATCTCCATCTGTGGGATGGCGGATGGTCCAGCGGCGGATTTCTGGCCGACTGCAAGATCGACGGCCGGGTGAACTCGGGTTCGCAGCAGCAGTGGCTTTCCAGAAACGATGAATGGGCGGGGTGGGTCGGCGGTTCGTGGAACATGGTCTTCGTCGGCACGGTCAATCCGCCTTCCGGTTCCTGGCCGGCTTCGCCCTACACGGTGATTGAGAAGACGCCGGTGATCCGCGAAAAGCCCTATCTGTTCATGGACGAGGGTGGCAGCTACTTTGTCATGGTCCCCGGCCTTCGGACCGACGGCACGCAGGGAATCACCTGGGCTTGGGGGACCACTCCGGGTACTCCCTGCCGATCGGTTCGTTCTATTTGGCCCATCCGGGGACCGACACCGCCGCCAGCATCAATGCCGCCCTGGGCCGGGGCAAGCACCTGCTGTTAACACCGGGCATCTATCATCTGGAAAGCAGCATTCGCGTGGCTCGCCCGGGTACGGTAGTGCTCGGCTTGGGATACCCGACTCTGGTGCCGGACCAGGGAACGCCGGCCATGGAGATTGCCGACGTCGATGGCGTCAAGGTTGGCGGCCTCCTGCTGGAGGCGGCGGCCACGAACTCCCAGCACGCTGCTGCAGGTGGGCGAACCCGGCTGCACCAACTCTCACGCTACCGATCCCATCTTTCTCTACGACATCTACTGCCGCTCTGGAGGCGCATCGGTTGGCATGACAGACTGCATGGTCACCATCCACAGCCACGATGTCGTGGGCGACAACTTCTGGCTCTGGCGGGCCGATCATGGCCGGGGCGTAGGCTGGACGGCCAACAAGAACCAACACCGGCCTGATCGTCAACGGCAACAACGTCACCCTGTACGGCCTGTTCGTCGAGCACTGCCAGGAGTACCAGACGATTTGGAACGGCAACGGCGGGCGCGTTTACTTCTACCAGTCCGAGATGCCCTACGATCCGCCCAGCCAGGAGGCTTGGCGGCATGGCACGGTGAATGGATTCGCCTCGTACAAAGTCGCGGACAACGTTACGACCCATGAAGCTTGGGGCCTCGGCGTCTATTGCGTGTTCAACCGCGCCCGGTCGTCGCCGACAATGCCATCGAGACTCCGACCGCCCCGGGCATCAAGATGCACCACATGGTCACCATCCGCCTGGGCGGCGGGCAGCCCGGCAGCGGCATCAATCATGTCATCAATGGCACGGGCAATCCGGTGATCACGACAATGAAGGCGACCGTCGATTAGCCAACCCTTCATAACGAGTCGAAGGAAGGTACAGACAATGCGAACCTCATATATTGCTCTGGCGTTGTTGCTGTTCTTGCAGACTGCCGCGCCCGCAGCCGAATCGACAACTCGCCCAGTCGCCCCGCCGCAGCGCGACATGGTCCTGTGGTATCGCCAGCCGGGCGTGCAGTGGCTGGAGGCGATGCCGATCGGCAACGGGATCATGGGGGCGATGGTCTTCGGCGGCGTTCCGCAAGAGCGGATCGCGCTGAACGAGTCCAGCTTCTGGTCCGGGCGACCTCACGACTATGACGATCCCAACGCGGGCCAGTACTTCGCCCAGATTCGCGATCTGGTCTTCGCCGAGAAGTTCCAGGAAGCGGAGAAGATGGCCGATGCGCACTTCTACGGCATTCCTTCGGCCCAGCAGGCGTATCAGCCCTTGGGCGATCTGCTGCTCTCGTTCGACGGCGCGCAGAGTGTCGAGGACTACCGCCGGGAGCTGGACATGGAGACCGGCGTGGCCAAGGTCCGCTATCGTGTGGGCGACGCGGTCTTCACGCGCGAGGTCTTCCTCTCCTACCCGGACCGCGTGATGGTCGTGCGAATCACCGCCGACAAGCCCGGCCGCGTGTCCGTCCAGGCACAGTTCAAGAGTCCCTATCTGGATCGTGCGACGGCCCAGCCCGACGGCCTAGTCATGGAGGGATGCTGGAAAGGCCCGATGAAGCCGGAAAACTGGCTGATTGCGACGGTCGAAGGCAAGGGAATGCGTTTTCAGGCGGTGTTGCGGGCTCTTCCCGAAGGGGGACGGTCCGAAGCCATCGGATGACAAGCTGCACATCGAGAAGGCCAACGCCGTGACATTCATCGTCACGGCCGGAACCAGCTTCGTGAACTACAAGGACATCAGCGGCGACCCTGCTGTGGTCTGCGAGAGGATCCTGGCCGGCGTGGCGGACAAGGACTACGCGACTCTGCGCCGCCGGCACGAAGAGGACTTTCGCGGGCTGATGGGCCGGGTGCATCTGGACGTCGGCGACCGGTCGATGAATGACAAGCCCACCGACGAGCGGATCAAGGCGATGCGCGAAGGCAAGGACGACATCAACTTGGAGGCCCTGTGCTTCCAGTTCGGGCGCTATATCCTGGCCTCCAGCAGCCGGGCCGGCGGCCAGCCCGCCAACCTCCAGGGCATTTGGAACGAAGCGGTCGTTCCGAACTGGGGCAGCAAGTACACCATCAACATCAACACCGAGATGAACTACTGGCCGGCGGAAGTCTGCAATTTGTCCGAGTGCCACCAGCCGCTGTTCGACATGATCAAGGACATCTCCGTCACCGGTGCCAAGACGGCCAGAGTCTACTACGGCTGCAACGGCTGGGTGACGCATCACAACATCGACCTGTGGCGAGGGACGGCTCCGGTCGATGCGGCCCGGTTCGGGATGTGGCCCCTGGGAGGCGCCTGGCTCACGCTGCATCTGTGGGAGCACTACGCTTTCACAGGCGACCGGCAGTTCCTCAAGGAGTACTATCCCATCATGAAGGGGTCCGCCCAGTTCCTGCTGGAACTGATGGTGGAGGATCCCAAGCATCATTGGCTGGTGACGCCCTTCTCGATGTCCCCGGAGCACGGGTATCTCGACAGCGAGGGCAAGCTCGCCTTCCTCTCGCCTGCGCCGACGATGGACGTCGCCATCATCCGCGAGCTGTTCCCGCACTGCATCGAGGCCGGCAAACTGCTCGGCGTGGACGAGGAGTTCCGCGGCAAGCTGCAAGCCGCCCTCACCGAGAGCTTCCGCCGTACCAGATCAACCGCCGGGGCTTCGTCCAGGAGTGGATCGAGGACTGGCAGCCGGGCGACCAGGGCCACAACTTCTCGCCCCAGTTCCCGTTCTATCCGGGCAGCACCATCCGGCTGCGGCGTGATCCGCAATTGGCGGACGCCATCCGCAAGTGGATGGACACGCGCCGGAGCCGGGGCGGTTGGCCTACGGCCTGGGACATCTGCATGTGGTCGCGTCTGGAGCGGGGCGACAAGGTCGCCGCCTGCATGCGGACGTTCGTCAGCAATTCCGTGGCCGCGAATCTGCACAACCGGGGCTCCAATCAATCCGACGGCACCTTCGGCTTCACGGCTGGCGTCGCCGAGGCGTTGCTCCAGAGCCACGCCGGCGAGATCAGCCTGCTGCCCGCCCTGCCCACGGGATGGACCAACGGCTCGGTCCAGGGCCTGCGGGCACGCGGCGGATTCGAGGTCGATATGCGGTGGAAGGACGGTAAGCTCCAGTCGGCCCAAATCCGCAGCCGCAACGGCGGTTCGCCGCAACGTCCGCTACGGCGAGAAAACGGCAACGGTGTCGGTCAAGGCCGGCGAAACCGTCTCCTTGAATCCGGATCTGACCACGTCGGCCGCTCGCCCCCGCGACTACCATTTCGACGGGACGATCTCGCGCGAGGTGCTGGAGAACTACCTGGACCGCTCCGTGACGATGGCGTATTTCTTGGTCACGGGAAAGCCCGAAGGCAATCGGGAGTATCTCTACCGGGACGACGACGTGCGGCTGATCCGGAACATCGGGGCCAAGTTCATCGGCCGGGCCATCTACCGCTGGAACGGCGAAAGCCGCTTGAACGATCCCAACTTCTGGAAGGACGCGAAAGCGTTGATCGACGAAGGTCCATGCCTTCGACCCGGACGTCATCTTCCAGGGCTGCCTGTTCGAGACGATCAGCCGGGACGTGGAACCGCGTGAAGATTCCGGCCTGGGTGTTCACAGGACTTCGGCCTGCCCGTCGAGGACCGGACGTTCTCCTATGACGCCATGCTCAACAAAGACGGCAAGCTGGTCAACCACTGGGGCCGGGCCAGCGTTCCCGACGTCACCCGGCCGGAAACGCAACTGTGGTTCTACTACCTGGCGGGCTCCTACATCGATCTCGGCTGCGAGGCCCTGCACCTGGGCCAGGTGGGCCTGATCGGCATGGCCGATCGGGACCTGAAGGAATGGTCCCGCCTCGTGGCGAGAATCCGCGCCTACGCAAAGACCCACGCCCGCCGCCACCTGGTGCTGCTGGATGCCCACGTGCCCACGGGCGGCATGGTCGTGGACGGCGTCAGCCTGCTGGATTTCAACTCCTTCCCGATGCGGATCAAGGCCATCCCGGAGAAACCCCACGAGGCCGAGCTGCAGGTAGGCCACTTGGACGGCCTCTACAAACGCAGCAAGGGCTGCATCTCGCCCAGCGGCTGGAGCTGCCAGAGCCTGCCGTACTTGGTCGAATTCGACAACTTCGGCCGCAGCCGAACGCCCAACGTCGCGGACACTAAGACGATCTTCGTCTGGGGCTGGGACGAGATCTCCTGGTTCTCCCTCCAGCCCGAAGAATACCGGAACAAATTCCTCGTCTACGCCTACAACTGGCTTCAAAGAACCGACCCCAACGGCCACCTGCAAATGCCGGTCAGCCGGATGCTCTCCTGTCCGAACGAAACCCAGGGCAGCTACCGGGCCAATACCAAGAGCCAGAGTTGCCCCATAGGCTACTCGCAGGAAGAGACGATCAAACAGATATGGAGTAACAACCTTAGGCCAACGAGCGGCTGAACATCGCCGCGGTAGGCGTCGGCGGCATGGGTGCCAACAACCTATCCGCCTGTGCCGGGGAGAACATCGTCGCCCTCTGCGATGTGGACGCCGACGGCTACGCGGCCAAGACCATTGCCAAATACCCCGGCGCTAAGACTTATGGGGGTGATTAGGAAACAGTTGGTTAAGAAATTCGCCGGTGAGCAGCAGATACTGAGGAGAACCCCCTCCGGCAAGGGAAGCGACGGCACGGCACCCCGTATCTGCTGCAGGGCCTGCTGGTCTGCTTATTCACAAACACTTACAAACGCGATAATCAGACTGAAAATCCGTGTGTCGGCGGTTCAATTCCGCCCCTGCCCATTGCAAATAAGCGGGGCCCATGCCGAATCAGTCAGCATAGGCCCCGAAACGATGCTAGGGTTTAGCCCCGCAGTTTACTGCGGGGTCCGACGCCGTGCCGGCGTCGGCTAAACATTCGCAGCCGTACTGCGATTACGGCCACATAATCTCTTCAAGCCAAGAATCAGCCAGTACGGCCAAATCCTTGAAGTCAATCACGTTGTCCGGACGCAGGTCAGCCGGTATCGACAACACTGAGGTGTAGCCGGCAAGCCACGCGACCTGGCCGGCGGACAAAGCCGTCTTGTAAATCTGGACCTCATCTATGAGGCCATTGAAAAGGCCAGCGGTGGTGGTATAGGGCTCGCAACCAATTTTCAGAGTACCTGTCGAGGTGCCAAGTACCGCTGTCGTAGTCGCCTCTCTGTCCAAGACACCATTAACGTATGTCCTGATGTAATTGCCTTGAGAATAGACGCCGGCAACGTGATACCAAACACCCGGCGTCAGAGCTGTTCCACCGGCAACACCTCTATTTAGTGTCCCCGCGTTGGCGGACGTCCTAATCTCAAACTCGACCCTGTTGTTGGTGAATACGGCGAACTTGTAGCCGCCGGTAGTATTATCCTGATTGCCAGCAATCTTCTGATCGCCTCCTAATGCGGCAAGTTTGATCCACGCCGAAATCGTGACCGGCCCTGCAATATTCAAACTTGCACCGCTGCCACAATCGACGTAATCATCTATTCCGTCAAGCCTAATCGCCTGGCTGAACTTGCCGGTATCGTATGCCGGCACGCCCACCGCAGTGCCGTTATTGCTGCCGGCACTATCGTTGGTGTTGCCATCGAAGGTGTAGTGCGCCACCAGATTGGCCGTACCAGGATTGACCGGCGTAACCTGGAAGCCGCTATCCAGCCACAGATTAGCCAGAATATCTACGTCAGCCGCGTCAACAACGCAGTTTCCGCTGAAGTCAGCAGCGGGCTTGCCTATCGAAGGAACGCATCTGCTGGGATACACACGGATGTCATCGATAAAAATCGTGCCCGTGCCGCCAACCTTGGGGCTGCTCCGGTTGCCCAGGCCAATATACATCTTCTTAATAGCCTTCAGATTCACGCCCGCAGCACTGAATTGCGTTAGCTCGATGTTCCACTCATGCCAGGCGCCTATCTGGACTGCCTCCGGATCAGGATAGTTCACGACCTTAACGTGGGCGGCATTATCTTCCACCGCCACATACAACTGCTCAGCGGCGTTAGCAGAAGCGCCATAGAAATATAGCGTCAAGGCCTTAACATTGTTTATCGTCCAATCCTGCGGCGAGGCCCACTCTCGGAAGGTCTCGGAGTAACGAGCCTTGCCGGTCGTTCCGCTGTTGTCGTAACCTAACGGCATCGACTGGCCGACACCACCATGAACGATAGTCTTCTCAGCAAATGGACCCTGAGTGTAACCCACACTTCGAGCCGGTGCCGTTACCAGGATAACCAGGGGCCGGTTCGGTGTATCCCCAGCCGTCCTTCCAGGTCTGGAAGATTCTGCTGCCGACATCGTCGGTGTAGTCCTCAAAGTCGTCCACCACGAGGAAATCGGCGGTAGTAAAACTCCAGACGTTGCCTATCCAGGTATCGGCGGCGTTCACCTCATCAATACGCCAATAGTAAGTGCTGTTCCAGGCCAAAGGAGCTTCCGTAGGCGCGTATGTCTTAACAAGGAGGTCCTGCTGGCCTCGGTAGATACCTGCTGAGGCCGTAGTGGCATTTTCTACCGCGGTAGCATCAGTGCCGAAGTACACGTTGTGCTTAGCGGCTTTCAATCCAGCGTCCCAGCGAAGAACGGGCACCTGCTTGACATCTGCAGCACCGTTAGGCGGATTCGGGGTGCTGGCCCTTACGGGGGGCTGCAACGGACCGGCAGGAATAATTACCTCGGCCATCGTCGCCGTCGACCAGGTCAACGTCTCCGCATCGTTGTTGGTGCTTATGTACTCTACCTGCAATGAATGAACGCCCTTGGTCAGAGGGACCGGCAGGGAGAAGTACTTGGAGATGACCGTGGCGCTCCGACTCCGGCTACTGGCCACTTGTCAATGATCAAATCGCCATCGATCCACATCCGCGTAAAGGCATGGCAGTTAATGGCGAACATATACGTGTCGGCGATGGCGATTTCGAGGTCCGCCGTCCACCGGACCTGAGTAGTTGTCGTCTGGGACCGGTGCACCTACCGCAGCCGTGATGTTGATGGTCGGGTCGATCCGCGTCAGCACCGGAAATCCGCTCAAATCCGTGTTGTTGAAGTACTCGGCCTTAAGGCCGCCGCCACCGCCGGTCGTTGTAAAGCTCCAGACTTTGCCTGGAAACTTAGTGCCCCCGGGGTTGTACTCATCGACCCGCCAGTAGTAGGTGGTATTCAGGGCAAGCGTTCCGGGATCGTAGGTTAGCTTTGTCTGCTGGCTGCTTTTCAATGTACCGTCCGTACCATTAGCGACATCAGCTTGGTTCGTTCCGAAGTACACGTCGCGCCTAACGCCGGTGGCGCCCGCAACCCAGCTAAGGTCAGCTCCAACATCGATCCATTTGTCGCCGTCACGTGGCGTCGGGTCATGGGCGGTCAACGTCGCTGCCGTAAAGCTCCAGACATCGCCCGTGTGAATTGTAACACCGTCAGCCTCGACCTCATCAACGCGCCAGTAGTAAGTCGCCCCTGGAGTAAGGCCAGGCCCGTACCAGTACACGGTAAGGTTCGTCCGGGTCATGAACTCAGCCGTACCCAGCGTCGGATTGGTCCCAAAGTACACATCGTGCAGCACAGCGGTGTCTCCCGGCGTCCACTGAAACAGCGGCGATAATACACCGGTAGCGCCGTTGAGCGGATTCGTGGCAGTCGCCGTGTACACGTCCATCAGCAGCTCGACCTCGGCAATCTGCATACATGTGTCGCCCGTTGGGATCACCAGTTGGCGGCTGGTTAACATCAACTGATAGTGCTTGTACGCGACCGTATTGGCAAACTTCATCGGCGTCGTGGTCCACGTCTGGTCGGGCCAAGCCGTCGCCCCGGCGAAATCCTTGATATCGCCGCTGGCGATCAAGGTGTAAGGCCCATCGATGCTGACGTTGGAGCCGGATAGTTCGTACTTGATCGGGGCACGTCCCGGGTATGTCGTGGTGTCATTGGCGGAGCAGAACCGCACTCCCGTCACCACCGTTGGCCCGGCACTGGGCGTCACTCGGAGACCCACCGGCTCCGTGTCCCCCGTAAAGTGCAGGTACTTGGTCACAATCTGGTTGTCGATCGCCTGGTTCACCGCCTCATTGCCCGGCCAATCGTTATTGTTGGGCACAGCGACAATGGTATCGCCCGGCTTGGTGACGTCGCGAGCCGCCTGCGTCACGCCGCTAAATAGCGCGGCAAGCGCAACCACAACTACAAATGAGAATTTCCACATAATAGTCCTCCTTCAAAAAGTTACGATACTTGTACTTCAGCTACACATTAAAACGCCTGTTCTGGTTAAGTGCAGCATCCGGGAATGCGGACGCATACTGATAGCACCTCACACACCACATATTTGTATCAAATTGCCCACCTTAAAGTCAAGAAGAATGTCTGTCAGAAAATGCAGAAAACGGACCTGCCTGGCGCGGCGGGATGGATAAGTACCAGGGCAAACGCAAAGTCGCCCAAAGGGGCGAAGGGCAGGAACCGATCTCCTGCGAAATTGCTGCTCTCAACTACAACAGAGCGGTTTCCAGAGATGATCGCCGGGCTTGATGGTTCCTTTTTCCGGACTTTGCGATTGCCCTGGGATAAGTACGAAAGCTGTTGACCGCGTTGGCCCGTAAATGTTACAATAACAACGTTTATACTGCTAAAGGAAATGATGAAGAAGGTCACGCTGCTGCTGTTTGTATTGATAATGCCTGTAGTTACCACCGCCGGTGTTGGGCGTTGCCCGGTGGGGGATTTGAATGGCGACTGCAAAGTCGATAGGCAAAACCTTGCGATTCTCGCCAACCAATGGCTGGTTTCCTCGGCCACCCCTGCCAATCTTGATGGCGTCAACGGCGTCAATCTGGTGGACCTCGCCTTGCTGGCTGAAAACTGGCTGAGAAGGGCCGGCCAAATCACGCTGGTCATCAATGAGCTCATGGCTAAGAACGACGGTTCTGTCCTGGACCCATACGGCGACTACGATGACTGGATTGAGATTTACAACTATGGGGACGACGCAGTCGATGTGGGCGGGATGTATCTTGCGGATAATCTGACCTCTGCTGGCAGATGGCGGGTTCCCGACACTAATCCTTCTATCACTACCATTCCATCGCACGGCTACTTATTGATTTGGGCAGATGAAGAGGCCGGCGAGGGGATACTGCATGCCGGCTTCAAGCTCAGTGCCGGCGGCGAGCAAATCGGTTTGTACGATACGGGCGGAAACTTGATAGACAGCATCGTCTTTGGCCCGCAGAACGGCAACGAATCTTATGGCCGCTTGCCCGACGGCAGCGATAACTGGCAGGTTTTTACCAGTCCTACGCCGGGTGCATCGAACACCGCTGCGCCTGTTGAGGTTGTTATCAATGAGATTATGTATCATTCCTACCACGCCTTAAATACGCCGGAGAATTTGGCTCAGGAGTACATCGAGCTATTCAACCGCGGCAAGGGGGCGGTAAATCTATCCGGCTGGCGATTAAGCGATGGTGTGGACTTTACTTTTCCGCAGGTGCTGCTGGCCGCCGGCCAATATCTTGTAGTGGCGGCGGACGTGAACGCATTTATTGCCAAGTATCCGGGCGTAAGCAACATGGTCGGCGGATGGGTAGGTCGGCTGAGCAACTCAGGCGAGAGGATAGAGCTTGCTGACAATACGGGGGTAGTCATTGACGCTGTTCGCTACGCCGATGAGGGCGACTGGGCGGTGCGCGAGCTTGGGCCGGTCGATCACGGTCACAGGGGTTGGCAGTGGTCTGACCACACAGATGGCGGCGGCAAGTCGCTGGAGCTAATTAACCCGGCGATGCCTAACGAGTATGGGCAGAATTGGGCTGCGAGCGAACCTAACAACGGCACGCCCGGGGCGGCTAATTCGGTTCTCGATAATGATATTGCTCCCTTGATCTTGGATGTCGGGCATTTTCCGATGATCCCTGATTCTAACGAGCCGGTTACGGTAAGTGCTCGCGTCATAGATGAAACAAAGACTGGCGTCGCGGTTACTTTGCACTATCGCGTGGATACATCGGCGTATAAGAGCCAGGACGTTTATCCGCAGCATGACCCCAACAGCTACGGCGAACTGGCGATGTTTGATGATGGCCAGCACGGTGACGATGACACCGCAGATGGTGTATATGGTGCGGAGATACCTGCTCAGCCGGATGGTACGATTATTGAATTTTATGTCGAGGCGTCCGATGCCCGCTCAAATACCCGTACCTGGCCTGCGCCAAGTTGGGTTGACGGCCTGCCGGAGCAGGTGACTAACGCCCTCTATCAGGTGGAGGATTCTTTTAATGCGGATGTCGACTGGGCGCCCGGCAGTCAGCCGATTTACTATGTTATTATGACCGAGATGGAGCGAGGGCGATTGGAGTACATCGGGACGCATAGCACCTTGGAAGGACCCAACTCGCAAATGAACGCAACGTTTATCAGCGTTGACGGCGTAGACATGCAGTTACGTTACAATCTTGGCGTTCGCAACCGTGGGCATGGGACGCGAAACGACCCGCCGAACAATTATCACGTGAACTTTCCGCACGACCGGCCCTGGAAGGATGTTACTGCAATCAACTTGAACACGAAGTACACTTATCTTCAGTTGGCCGGCAACGCATTATTTCGCATGTCGGGACTGGCACAGTGCGATGCCACCGCTGTGCAGGTCAGGGTCAACGGCCAGAACTTAGCCGTACCCGGAGCGGAGATGTACGGCTCGTATGTCCACGTGGAGGCTGTCGACAGCGATTTTGCCGAAAATCATTTCCCGGATAACTCTGAGGGCAATGCCTACAAGTGTATGCGCCTCGGTCAGCAGGCGGACCTACGCTACGAGGGCCCGCAGCCAAATCCGTACCGAGACACATACTTCAAGGAAACAAATGTTGCTGAGGATGATTGGTCCGACCTGATTGGCCTGACCTATGCCCTGTCGGATAACACTGCCGACAGCAACTATGTTGAGGCGGTCAGCCGCAATCTTGACGCAGAGCAGTGGTTGCGTCTCATCGCCATTAACGTCCTGCTGGACAACGCCGAAACTACTCTGGCTAACGGCAACGGCGACGACTACTTTCTCTATTGCGGCACTGCCGACCCGCGGTTTGTATTGATTCAGCACGATTTGGACTCCATATTCGGCTTAGGTCAGAATAGGGGCAGCACTACCGCTGGAATCTTCGACGCCACGGCTCTTCCGGCTATAAACCGGTTCCTCAGACATCCTGCCTTTGTTCGGCGATACTATTGGCACTTGAAGAACCTCATTGAGACGACTTTATCTGCCGAGCAACTGAACCCCTTCCTGGACGAGCTTCTCGGCGATTGGGTTCCCGCTGGAACAATAGACCAGATGAAGACTTTTGTTGCCCGGCGCAATGCGCATGTGCTTTCGCTCATACCCTCCCAGTTGACTATCAGCGCCGACCTGCCGCAGTCCTACGGCTACTATCGAACTGACGCGAAAGCCTTTGCGCTTTATGGCACTGCCGATGCCGTTCTGACCCGGTCCGTGCTGGTCAACGGGCAGTTGGCCAACTGGTCGCCGGTAGATGGAACGTGGGATTTCGGCGGCGCAGGCGGCATTGCCCAGACATTGGTTGGCAGCGGCTCCGTATGGAAATACCTCGATGACGGCTCCAATCAGAGAACGCCTGCTGACGGGGCCAGTTGGTTCGGTCATCCCGATTATGATGATTCACTTTGGCTTGAAGGGCCGGCGGAGTTAGGCTACGGCGACGCATCGGAAGGCCGACCCGAAGCTACGGTCGTCGGGTACAGCACTAATGCCAACGACAAGCACATCACCACGTATTTCCGGCACTCGTTCGACGTGGCCGATGCGTCCCAGTATTTGCGTCTGCACCTACGCTTGTTGCGGGACGATGGAGCGATTGTTTATCTCAACGGAGCGGAAGCTGAAGTCGCCCGTAGTAATATGCCCGAGGAAACAGTCGGCCACCTGACCCCTGCAAGCGCCGGCATCAGCGGCGCCGACGAGTATACGTTTTATGACTTCACTGTAGAGCCGGGCCTGCTGCACAACGGCACAAACATCTTGGCGGCTGAAGTCCACCAGTCTTCGGCTACGAGCAGCGACCTGAGCTTCGACCTTGAACTTCAGGGCCTCATCCCATCTTTCGGTGCAGGAGACCTCAAGCCTGGCATCAATCGAGTTGTTGTCCAGGCGTTCGACGGCCCCGATGGCAGCGGAAACGAGGTAGAACGTGGGTACGTCGACATCTGGTACGACACCGGCTCGACGAATGATTACCCAAAGGCCGGCGGTGGTTCGACTTCGCAGTCGACGGGGGCGACGGCGCTACGCCTGATTGTCCCTGACGGTTACCTGCCTGGTGTGCCGGTGCTCGTCCGTGTTGAGGTTCTCGGTAGCGATGGAACTATCAATCGAAATCTCTGGGATGCTGCGGCGACCCTTTCGGTCCAGGCTAATCCTGGCGTCAGCCTTTCCGCCAACCAAGTAACGCTTTATAACGGTCTTGGCAGCGCACTGGTCAGCATTGCCGGCAGCGGTGATTGCATCTTGACCGCCCAGGTCAATGGCAGCCAGGCGAGCGCAGTCCTTAGCGACTTGAGCGGCGGGTCCCCGCTTTGGGCGGGGATTAAGACTGTATCCGGAACTCTCAGCACTTCTGCGACCTGGAGCGGTATCTACCACATCACTGGCGGCGACTTTACGATTCCCGACGGCGTCACGCTGGCGCTCAATCCGGGCACATTAGTGCTTATCGACGGCGTGCCCTCGGGCGAAAATGGCATCGATATCGAAGTCGCAGGCTCCATCAAGTCGCTGGGCACCGCTACCTCGCCCGTCACCTTTACGGCGTACACCGCTGGGCGAAACTGGGGAGAGCTGCGTCACGTCAATGCTGAGCCATCAACCTTCCAGTACACAATTATCACCCAGGCCGGGCACTCGCCGCGGGTTGGCCACTCGAATTCCGGCCCTGCAATTCGCGCCTCCAACTCTACAATTGTCTTTGACCATGCCTGCTTTACGGATAACGCCGGCAAGATAATGCACACTACGTCAGGCTGCGACCTTACTTTCCGCAACTGCTTATTCGCACGCTCGATTATGGGGCCGGAAATCGCCGGCACGGCACTGCTATTTGAGGACAATTGGATCACCGACATGCACGGCAGCGACGACGCCGACGGCATATACATCCACAGTCAGCAGGCCGGGCAGCAGTGTGTTTTGAGACGAGGCGTGGCGTCTAACATGAACGACGACGGCATCGACACGCTCGGCTCAGAAGTTACCATTGAGGACTTCATCGTTCGGGACTGTAGAGACAAGGCAGTCAGCATTTATGGCGGCCGGGTCGATATCGAGCGCTGCCTGATTGTCGAGAATAATAAGGCGCCTGAAGACCCGACAGTTGCTACAATCGCAACTAAGACCGTTGAAGGCGCTACCGCCATTGTAAATATCGACCATACGACGATAGTTACCTCCAAAATCCCCGGCTATTCTGACATCGGCATCCAGTCGCACAATAAGTACGGCGTTACGAGCGGCACCATTATATACAATGTAACTAATTCAATCATTGACGCCACTAGCCCAATTGATGTCCAGGCCCCGTACCTGGCCTCGGATATCCACGTTCGCTACTGCGATGTCTTTGGCCAAGCCTGGGCAGGCGGCGGCAATATCAACGCCGACCCGTTGTTTGTGGATAAGGCTAATCATGATTACAGGCTCAGGCCGGGATCGCCGTGTATTGATGCCGGTGATCCGACAGCCGAGGCAGACGGCGACCTGACAGTGACAGACCAGGGCTACTTCTGGTTCGAGCAAGGGCTAAGTGATCCGCCGCAAGGCTCGCTGGCGCAGGATGCGGTCTGGACGCCCGAACAAGGGCCCTACCGTATCACGGGCGAGCTGACGGTGCCGGTTGGCGTTACTCTGACCATAATGCCCTCAACTACCGTGTTCTTCGATCCTAACGCCAGGATAGTTATCCGGGGCCGGCTTGTCACCGAGGGCACGCAGTACGCCCTTATCCGGTTTACCCGCACCCCCGGCGTGAATGGTACGTGGAACGGCCTGCAGTTTGACGCGAGTTTATCCGACAACCGGATCACTCACACCGTGTTGGAGTACGGCCAAACGAACGACGGCATGATCGGCTTAAAGAATTCCAAGCTGCTCATCGACCATGTTACCTTCGACAATACAATTCGGCGGCGCATCTGCACCAACGACTCGTCTCTAATTGTGCGTAACTCGGTCTTTACCGATACTTGTCCGCCGGGCCAGCCTCCTACCGACAACCTTACCGAGCACATCTGGGGCAGCGGAATTCCCGCCAACGGACAGTTTATCATCGAAAACAATCTTTTCGGTGTCACTCCGGGGCACAATGATGCCATCGACTTTGACGGGGCATCTCGTCCGAATCCCATCCCACAGATTCTGGATAATATCTTTCTTGGCGGCGGCGACGATGTGCTCGACCTGGAAACCGATGCCCATATCGAGGGCAATTTCTTCATGAATTACATTAAGGACCAGTACAATAGGGCGTCCGGCGAGTCGAACGTGATTTCCGCAGGCGCCGGCAAAAACTACACCCTTGTCCGCAACGTCTTCCAGAATGTCCAGCATGTCGTACAGGTCAAGGATAATGCGTTTCTGACATTCGTGAATAACACTGTCGCCGGCGCGTCCGCGGCGGCAATATACTTTGATCTCGATCTGCCTGGCCGAGGACCAGGCCGAGGTGCGTATGTCGATGGCACCATCTTCTGGGATGCGCCCACCATCTTTACCGGGGTCGTAGCCGCAACACAGCTTGCCGTTCACCGCTCGATTATTTCGTCTGATTGGCACAGTTTCGGGCAGGGTAATGTCGACGCTGACCCGCTTTTCGTTGATGAGCAGAAAGATTTTCGCCTTAAGCCGATGTCGCCGGCGATTGGAGCAGGCCCTTGCCAGCTCGATATGGGTGCTTACGTTCCCAGCGGAGCAGCTATTTGCGGTGAGCCGGACGAAGTAACCTTCCGCACCGGTGCTTCGCTGGTGGTCGGCGGGCCGGGCGTCACGCACTACAAATACTCCGTCAACGACCCGAACGGCCTCTGGAGCCAGGAACAGCCCGTGAGCGAGCCTATCACACTGACAGGCCTTGCTAATGGGCAGTCTTACGCCGTTTACGTGTTGGGCAAGAACTCCGCCGGCGTCTGGCAAAGCAGCCCGAAATCCTCACGTACCTGGAGGGTAGATGTTTCTTATCGCCGACTGGTCATCAATGAGGTGCTGGCAATCAACAATTCGGCGGTCCAGCACGAGGGCACGTTCCCCGATATCATAGAACTGTACTACGATGGACCAAGCTCACTGAATTTATCCGGCATGAGTGTCACCGACACCGCTGATAATCCGCGAAGGTTTATCTTTCCCGTCGGTGTGAGTATGGCCCCAGGCCAGCATCTGGTCCTTTACGCTGACTCCAACACCGCGACGTCCGGCATTCATCTGGGCTTTGCCCTGGATGGCGCCGGCGATGCCGTATATCTATACGACAAGTCGGGCGTCCTGATCGACTCGGTCGAGTTCGGCCTGCAACTGCCGGATATATCTATCGGGCGGTTAGCAGAGGGTAAGTGGCATTTGACAAGGCCCAGCTTCGGCCAGGCAAACATCGCTCAGCCGGTTGGCGACCCGGCGATGCTCAGGATCAACGAATGGCTCGCTGATGGCCTGGTACTATTTGAGGATGACTTTATTGAGCTTTTCAATCCGCACTCTTTACCGGTTGACCTCAGCGGTTTTTACCTGACCGATAATCCCGTGACGCAGCCAAGTAAGTGCCAGATCGGTCCTTTGGACTTTATTGCCGGCAAAGGCTATGCGGTGTTCACGGCTGATGAAAGCAACAGGAGCGGCCATGTTAGTTTCAGGCTTTCGGCGGATGGTGAAATGCTCGGTCTGTTTGATGGTAGGGTGGGCTTTAGCCCACCGATAAGCCAATGGTGGGGCGAGCCCCACCCTACGGAGGTCGACAAGGTGCTCTATGGTCCTCAGACGACCGATGCCTCGCAAGGTCGCGCTCCCGAGGGGGCAGCAACTTTCCAGTTCTTCGTGCTGCCTACGCCCGGCGTCGCCAATCCGGCTTCAACCAAAGCCACTATTACTCTGGCGTCTGAGACCGCCGACAAGAGAGTGCTTGTCCCAGCCAGTGACATCGGCGACGGCTGGAGGACAGCCGGCGATTTTAACGACCTGAGCTGGGCCGTTTGCAGCGGCAGCCCCGGCGGAGTGGGCTATGAGAGAACCTCAGGCTACGACAGCTACATCAGCTTGGATGTAGAGACACAGATGTACAACCGCAATGCCAGTTGTTATATCCGGATTCCGTTTGTCGTTGATAGTGGGCCGAGCCAATTCAGCCGGCTGGTGCTGAGCGTGCGGTATGACGATGGATTTATCGCGTACCTTAACGGCGCCGAGGTAGCCAGGCGTAATTTTACCGGCACGCCGAGCTGGAATTCCGCCGCCAGCCAGACGCACGATGATTCTGCCGCTGTGGTTTTTGAGGATATCGATATTTCTGAGCATATTAGCGCGCTGCGGCAGGGAGCTAATATACTTGCCATTCACGGTCTAAATACGCCGGTGGGCAGCTCGGACTTTTTAATTTCCGCTGAGCTCGTTGGCACTATCATCAGCTCGCAGGACCAGTATATTGCTCAAGCTGTGGCGCTATTGGATGGTCTTAGAGTTACGGAGGTTATGTATCACTCGCCGGAGGGCAGCAATTATGATTTTATTGAGCTACAGAACATAAGCGATGTGACGCTGGACCTTACGGGCGTGCGGTTCGTTGATGGCATCGAATTTACATTCCCGCAGATGCAGCTCGCTCCGGGCGAATTCGTGGTGGTGGCTGGGGATTTAGCTTCTTTTCGGCTGCGGTACGGCTCAGGCGTCAGGGTTGCCGGGCAGTATTCGGGCAGCCTGAGCAATAATGGCGAGGACATTGTGCTGAAGCTGGCCTGGCCGTTGGAGGCGGCGATAATGCGGTTTTCTTATAGCGATCAGTGGTATCCGACGACCGATGGCGGCGGCCAGTCGCTTGTTATTATTGATCCGATGGCGCATGCAGGCGGCTGGAGTCTCGCCCAGAGCTGGCAGCCGGCCGACCCCACTCCCGGCAGACCGTAGTTATGACAAGAGTTTTGCAAAAGTTCAGTTATGAGTGCTAAAGTGTATAAGGGATGCAGACTATGAAAGTCCGACAACGAGCGATCTTTTCTTTGGCGTTGATATCGGCCCTCTTGGTGGGCTGCGAAACCACACAGCAAGCTCGACAGTCTATCCAGCCGACCGCACGAATGGTTGGTTTTAAGCTGCAGGATGCCAAGCTGGATTATGTCACCGCGATATTCGAGGTAGAGGTTGATAACCCTTATCCGGAAAGTTTGCCGCTGGTCAGTTTTTCCTATAACATCACCAGCGACGTCAACATGTTCCTTTCGGCCACTGCCATTACTCTCACGACCGTGCCGGCGAACTCGAAAGAAGTATTTGTGCTGCAGAATAAGATCGTCTACGAGCGTTTGCTGCGGGCGTTAAAAGGCGAGCCCGGCTCAATAATCCCTTACCAAGCAGACCTGCGCTTGTGGGTGGACGCCCCAGATGCAGGATTGGTTAAGCTACCTTTGAAAATTGCGGGTCAGTTGCTTCTGCCGGAAGCTCCGGATGTGGCCGTGGGCGAGAAGGTATATCATGCTTTGGACGTGATATTTGTCCCCACGCCCCAGGATGTGGTAGAAAAGATGCTGGAGCTGGCGGAAGTCAAAAAAGATGACCTGGTCTACGACCTGGGCTGCGGCGATGGGCGAATCGTGGTGACGGTGGCCAAAAAATACGGCTGTAAGGCCGTAGGTTACGACCTCGATCCGCAGCGGGTGAAAGAGTCGCTGGAAAACGTGGCCAAAAACCAGGCTGGAGACCTTGTTAGAATTGAGCAGAGGGACATCTTTACGCTCGATTTGAGCCAGGCAAACGTAGTAACACTCTACCTACTTCCGAGTCTGAATGTTAAGCTCATCCCGCAGTTAGAGAAGCTCAAGCCCGGCTCGCGAATTGTCTCGCACGATTTTGCAATGGAGGGCGTTAAGCCCGACAAGGTAGTGACGCTCACTTCTGAGCACGATAACACCGAGCACACGATTTATTTGTGGACCGCGCCGCTGAAAAAAGAGCCGAGAGCACCGGGCGTCAAGTAAGGGCTATCAAGGACAAAGACCCGCCTAAATGTAGATTTTGTCCATCATTCTGGGAAAGGCGATGCACTGGCGGATGTGTTTTTCGCCCGTAATCCAGGCGACGGTTCGTTCAACGCCCAGCCCGAATCCGCCGTGCGGCACCGAGCCGTACTTTCGCAAATCGAGATACCAGTCGTAAGTCTCCGGGTCCAGGCCGCACTCGCGAATCCGCTGCAGCAGCCGGTCGTAATCGTCCTCTCTAACGGAGCCTCCGATGATCTCGCCGAACCCGGCAGGAGCGAGCAGATCAAAATTCAAGACCACTTTCTCATTGGCTCTGTCGGTCTTCATATAAAAGGCCTTGGCCTCTCTGGGATACTGGGTGACAAAGATGGGCTTATCGTGCATCTGCGAAATGATAGTCTCATCCGAGCCGCCCAGGTCTTTGCCCCATTGAAATTCGCTAGCCAATTGCGCGTGCCTGGGATTGTTTTCAATTCTGGTATTGACCTCCTCCATTTCGGAACGAAGTTCAATCAGTTCCGCGGCGTTTTTATCTCGCTTCCATTGTTTTATCTGTCCCTTTTGCTCTTCTTCAAGTGCGGCAATTTTGCTTTCAAGTTGCTGCTTTTGATTTTGCAGGTCTTTTAACTGCTGGGCGAGAAAATCCCTGGTTTTTGGGCTGGTGAGAATTTGAACGGCTTCGGTGTAAGTCAGTCTGTAGAAAGGCGGCTTGGTCTTTTCAAGGGCCGAGATATCAGCTCCCAGAGTCTCCAGTTGGCTTCTATTTTTTTCCAGCACCTGGGCGACAATAAAGCAGACGAAGTTTTCCGCCAATTCGAGCAGTCCATCAAGGTCGATAAATGCCACCTCCGGCTCGACCATCCAGAATTCGGTAAGATGCCTGCGGGTTTTGCTTTTTTCGGCTCTGAACGTTGGGCCGAAGCAATAGACTTTGCCGAAGCTCATCGCCGCTGATTCCAGATACAATTGGCCTGTCTGTGTCAGGTGCAAAGGCCTTCCGAAATAATCCACTTCAAACAGCGTCTGCTGGTCTTCGCCGATTATGGTGGTGAAGATGGGCGTATCGATCAGGGTAAAGCCGTTGTCGTTGAAAAATCGCCGGATGGCGTCAATGACGGTGTGGCGGATTTTTCCGATGCACCACTGCCGCTGTGAGCGAAGGTGCAGATGGCGGTGCTTGAGCAGAAAATCGACGCCGTGCGATTTGGGCGTGATGGGGTAGCCTTCCGCCGGGCAGATTATTTGGGCATCGCTAAGGACCAATTCATAGCCACCGACGCTTCTTTGGTCTGCTCGAATGGCGCCGGTTACGGTCAACGATGATTCCTGGCCGAGATGTTTTAATCGCTCGAAAAGTTCGTCCGGCATTTTGCCTTGCTCAACGACGCACTGGCAGAGTCCCGTGCCGTCACGAATAATTAGAAATTGGATCTTGCCACTGGCGCGGCTTTGATAGAGCCAGCCAGCAAGAGTAACCTCTCGTCCTACATCATTCTTTAATTCAGAAATAAATGTTTTTTTGTTGCTCGGCATCAATGTTTTCCTTTTCGGTCTTGTGCCTTTTTGGTGGCCAGATTAGCTGGTCGTCTTCTTTGACTTTGTAGCCGCTATAATCATCAGCCCATTCAATTTCATATTCACCCGCCTCATCGATGTTGTTTTTGCCTTTACTGTAGAGAGTGAAGTTATCAGCGGTGAGCTTATATACAAAGGAACTGCCATTCATAGGGTCAACAAAGATTTCTGCCGGGGCAAGCGACTCTACCTCCTCCAGACTCTCCGGCCAATGGCCATTTTCATTCTTGTATTGTCTTATCGTAATCAAAAGCCGCGAACCTCTCCGCAAAGAAAGGGTTTTTAAATATACATCGTGTATACCATAGTAGGATTCTTCCAGCATATCAGCGGTAACCCGGGCAAAATACTTGAAGTCAAATCTGAAGCGGTCCCAATTGGCTCTCCTGAGGGGTGAATCTGATTTGTGTGGCTGCTTTGACCAGTCGAAGTCACGCTGAGCCATCGCATAGTGTTTTTCAAAACCGGCGTCAATAATCTCACCGGCTTTTTGTGGGGTATAGGGCATAAAGAGCCAGTTAAGTATCGTGTTTGCTTTCATAAGTTTTCTTTGCAAATAAGTTGGATGCAATATTCTCTCAAGAGCTACTAAGTCCTCCGGGTCTTGGATTTCACTGGCTTTCAGTTCGTCTTGCGACTGCTCTCTCATTCCCGCATACGGGTCGCGGCTAAGTCTTATTTTACCTTGCGGATTTACTTGGTAGGCCAGGTTGCAGAAGGTGTTCTTAGTGAAAAGTTTTTCATATTCGAGTGCCCTTATGAGGTCTGAGCACCAGTTATTTTCCGGGCCTTTTATGGAATCGGCTATGAGTTCGAGCTTCTCTCTGCTGGCCTTGCCTTCTTTGACGAACCGATTAAGCTGAGTCAAGGCCAAACCTTCAATGCCAAACCCTGTTAAAAGGTCTATCATTGTGGCCTGCTGGTACAGGTGATCGGCCATTCGAATGATACAAAAATATTTTTCAAGCCCTGCGTCGATCTGTCCCTCGGCTATATAATTGTTCCCAGCCGAGACGAGTAAGAATGCACAACGACGCATCTCGGGTAATCGTTCCATATATTGACCAAAACTCCACGGGTCAGCATATATAGGAAAATGACACTTGTCTTTTTCGGCGGCCCGTAAAAGTTTTTCTATCGTGCTTTGGTGGCCTCTGAGCCATTCGGCCATTTCTGGATGGTCCTTTGAAAGCCAGGGTTCATCCTTTGATGAAGGGCTTGATTGAAGGAAGAATTCCGGCTCGTTCTGGTCCCAGTTCATCGTCTCAAACAACTTATCATAAATCAGGGCGGCGTTTTCTTCATCGGGTACAGCATATTTGGCTTGGAGTGCGGCCAGTTCTTCATCGAAGGTATACGGACGCCAACCTTCATCATCCTCCGGCAGAAAGACCCAAATAATCAGTGCAATTACAATGGTCCCGGCGGAAAGCCAGAACCACTTGCGGGCCCATTTCGGCGAAATCGTGCAAGCGGCAAGAATAATCAAGAGCAGCGTTATTACTTTCCAGGGAGCCTGGAAAACAAGGGCTGCGATAAGCAGCAGCGCCAGCAGTCCGGAGAGAACCCATCTGAGGATTTTTCTTACAAGGGAGAGTTTCTTTTTTTCTTGTTTCTGCTCGGCCATTTTACATTTCGAGCCGGTCACGCAGGTGGCCCAGAAGCTGGTCGGTGGAGACTCTTACCTGCTCCATTGAGTCGCGCTGGCGGACGGTGACAGTCTGATCCTGCAAGGTCTGGCCATCGACGGTGACGCAGAAGGGCGTGCCGGCTTCATCCTGCCGGCGGTAGCGTCTGCCGATCGCGCTTTTCTCGTCATAAAAGCAGTTGAAATGCCTCTTCAAATCGTTGTAGATATTTCGTGCTACTTCCGGCATGCCATCCTTTTTTACCAGCGGAAACACGCCGACCTTTACCGGCGCAAGGGCAGGATGCAATCTCAGCAGATTTCTCGTTTCGCCGCGAACCTCTTCTTCATCGTAGGCATCGACCAGAAACGCCAGCGTGCTGCGATCAATGCCGGCACTGGGCTCAATCACATAGGGGATGTAGCGTTTTCTTTTCTCGTCATCGAAGTAGGACAGCGGCCCGGATTGGTAATCTTCTGCCTCCGTCGGCCAGCTCAATTTTTGTGACATCGCGGCCATTTTCAAACCATTTATTGAGCGTTCTCATGCCGCGCTGATGCTGCCGCAGGTCGTAGTCGGTGCGGTTGGCGATGCCTTCAAGCTCCTGCCAGTCGCCGCTGCCGAAGGGGAATCGGTACTCGATATCCACGCAGGCCTTGGCGTAGTGAGCAAGCTCATCGCGGTCGTGGTCGCGGAAACGCAGGTTCTCCTTTTTTACGCCCAAACCCAGATACCAATTGAATCGCAGCTCTTTCCATTGCTCGTACCACTGCTCATCGCTGCCCGGCTCGCAGAAGAACTCAAGCTCAGCCTGCTCAAACTCACGGGTGCGGAAGATAAATGCCTTGGTGGTAACTTCGTTGCGGAAACTTTTGCCGATCTGAGCGATGCCGAACGGAATCTTGATTCTGGTGCTGTCAAGGACGTTTCTAAAGTTGGCAAAGATTCCCTGTGCCGTTTCCGGACGGAGGTACACGGTCATAGAATCATCGACATTGGCGCCCATTTTTGTCTCGAACATCAGCTTAAACGGCATCGGCTCGGTGAACTGGCCTGCCGCCCCACAAGCCGGACAGACCTTGTTGGATAAATCCTGGGCTTTCGTCATGGCAGCGTCAAGCGCGACGTGTTCGGTGTGCTCATCGGTGCGTTCAACTAAGTGGTCGACCCTGCTTCGAATGTGGCACTTTTTGCACTCGGCTACCAGGTCGGCGAATTGGTCGGTATGGCCGGACGCCTTCCAGATGAGCGGATGCATAAGGATGCTGCAATCGACGCCCACCACGTCGTCGCGCATCTGGACGACGCTCTTCCACCACGCCCTTTTGACGTTGTTTTTTAGTTCTACGCCCAGCGGCCCATAGTCGTAGCAACTGGCCAGCCCGCCATAGATTTCGCTGGACTGAAATATAAAGCCACGCCTTTTGCACAGTGATACGATGTCGTCCAGCTTGGTGATTTTTGCCATATTTTGCTCTCCAAATTCAAAAAAGCGCATTATATAGGTTAATTTGATTTGGGTAAATATTTAGCCCCCCAATTTATTGTGGGGTTGTGTTTTGAAAACGATGTCGATGGAAACAAAAGTTTGCATAATCGGCGCGGGACCGGCAGGCCTGATGGCGGCGATTTTTGCTGCTGAAGCAGGCCCGGACGATAGCGGTCGAGACGAACGCGACCGCCGGGCGAAAACTCCTTCTGACCGGGGGCGGCCGGTGCAATTTCACGCACCAGGGGACAGCAGAAGAAACGGCCCGGGCGTTCGGACCTAAGGGCAGGTTTTTAAGATATAGTCTGCACAAGTTTCCGCCGGATAGAGTTAGAGGTTTCTTCCGTGCGCTGGGCTTGCAAAGTAATGTCGAGCAGGATGGCTGTGTGTTTCCGGCCACCGGGCGTGCCGGCGACGTAAGAGATATTCTGCTGGCAGAAGTCAGAAGGCTCGGTGCGCACTTTATGTTTTCAACTAAGGTCGTGAACGTCACCAGGCAGGGGGAGCACTTCGCCGTCAATAGTGCCGGGCAGGTAATCCTTGCCGAAAGGGTGGTTATTGCCACGGGAGGCCTGAGTTTCCCTGACACCGGCTCTACGGGCGACGGTTACAAATTCGCTGGCCAGTTGGGCCATACGGTAGTTCCGCCGAGACCATCTTTGGTGCCCCTGGTGGCACTCGAAAGCTGGCTCGGCGATTTGGCCGGCACATCGCTGGAGAATGTGAAAATATCCACTTTGATTGCTAAGAAAAGAATTGCCGCGACTGGGGCAATGCTCTTTACGCAGGACGGGATCGGCGGACCGGCGGTGCTCCAATTGAGCCGATTCCTCACCGACTTTTTGCCGAGAAAGGGAAACCGCCTGAAGGTTCTTATTGACTTGGTCAGTGACATCGGCGAAGCAGAGCTTGAGCAAGCAATTATCAGGCAGATGAGCGAACATCCTAAAAAGGCCGTTGTCAATATCTTGGCCGAAATTGTGCCGAGGCGTTTTTCACAGGTTCTATGCGGGCAGTTTGATCTTGCAGATAATCTGCCTGCCAATCAGTTGAGCAAAGACCTGCGAATAAAACTGCTGTATCTTCTAAAAGCGGTGCCCCTTTCGATTGTACGCACAAGGCCGATCGCCGAGGCGACTATGACACGCGGCGGCGTAGATGCAACTGAGGTAGAGCCAAAGACAATGGAATCGAAGATTTGTCCGGGCTTATTTTTCGCAGGCGAAGTCCTTGATGTCGACGGGCCTTGCGGCGGCTACAATCTCCAGATGTGCTGGTCGACCGGCGCCCTTGCCGGCTCATCCGCCGCCCAAGCAAAGACAACCCCCGCAATAAATTGCGGGGCTAAATATCTATCCGCACTCATAGATGAACAGATAGGCAAGAACGGGCAGTAGGGGCTGACGGGGCAGTTGACTTCGCCATGCCTTATATGTTAAAATCTTGTTGATCCGCCCTCCGTCCGGCGGAAAAAGCCACGTACAATGGCTCAGATCAAACAGTGAGGAAGAAGGTGAAAGATGCATTCAGCTAAGGTTTTACCGATTCTGGTGGTTGTTATCTGCGCCGGCGTTGCGGGGTATGCCGAGGCGGGCTGCCCTACAGGTGACCTCGATGGCAATTGCCGAGTCGATCTCGGTGACCTGCTGGTTCTGGGCGAGCACTGGCTCAGTACCGCTGACACCGCTGCCGACTTGAATAGTGACGGTGATGTCAACGGGGTTGACTTGAGCATCCTGGCTGCAAATTGGGGCAGAAGCGGCGTTCCGCTTGTGATAAATGAAGTCCTGGCATCAAATACCAAGACCAAGGCCGATCCTCAAGGCCAGTTCGATGACTGGATTGAGCTATATAATGCCGGCAGCGCAGCGGTTGATATTAGCGGGATGTATTTGACCGATGACTTAGCGGTTCCCACTAAGTGGCAGATTCCTTCGGGCAATTCTTCTTTGACAACCGTTAACCCAAAAGGGTATCTGCTCGTTTGGGCGGATAACGATGTCGGACAGTCAGGTCTGCACGCCAATTTCAGGATAGACGCCGCTGGCGATGAGATAGCCCTATTTGACAAGGATGGCAGCACGCTCATCGACAGCGTATCGTTCGGCGACCAGATGACGGATGTCTCATACGGGCGATACCCGGATGCGGCTGACAATTGGGCGTTGATGGCTTTTCCCACACCTGGCGGCATGAACATAGTGATTTACCAAGGGTTTGTCGCCAAACCGCAGGTCAGTCATGACCGCGGTTTCTATACTCAGCCCTTCTCGGTGACACTCGCCACCGAAACCGAAAGGGGCCACAATATACTATACCGTCGATGGGAGCACGCCTTATGATTTCAAGCTGGGCATTCCGAAGGGTGCGTTTTATACAGGGCCTTTTCCCATCACCAAGACCACGCCCTTGCGAGCGGTAGCCTGTAAGCCGAATTGGCAGCCATCGGCGGTCGAGACGCACACCTATATTTTCATCAGCGATGTGAGAACGCAGTCGCCCACCGGCCAGCGCCGGGCCGGGCTGGCCTACCGGCAGCGTCAATGGGCAGATGATCAATTACGGTATGGATCCCGATGTTGTCAACAGCCCGTTGTATAAGGACTTGATTGACGGTGCCTTGCTCGATATCCCGACTATTTCTCTGGTTACAGACTTGGCGAATCTATTCAGCGCGTCAACAGGCATCTACGTGAATGCTCGTTCGCAGGGACAGGCATGGGAGCGGCCTGTATCTGTGGAATTGATTAATCCCGACGGAAGTGACGGATTTCAGATCGACGCGGGACTACGAATACGCGGCGGCTACAGCCGAACCGGCAGCAATCCCAAACATGCCTTCCGACTATTCTTCAGGCCCGATTACGGGGCGTCCAGACTGAAATTCGCGCTATTCGGCGATGAGGGCGTCGACGAGTTCGAGTGCATTGACCTGCGGTGCAGCCAGAACTACTCCTGGTCTTTTGAGGGCGGCAGCTCCCTCACGACACGTTTGTCCGCGAGGTCTTCTCCCGTGACACACAGCGTGACATGGGACAGCCCTATACGCGAAGCCGATACTATCATCTGTACATTGACGGGCACTATTGGGGTCTTTACCAGACGCAGGAGCGTTCCGAGGCATCATACGCCGAGTCTTATTTTGGCCGGCGACAAGGAGGACTATGACGTGATCAAGTCTCGCGCCGGTAATGGCGGCTATGACATCGAGGCGACCGACGGCACGCTCGATGCGTGGCGCCGGCTGTGGGAGTGCATCCGCACGACACTCACGCGACCAGACTTACTATCGCCTCCAGGGTCTTAATACGGACGGCACGCCCAATCCTGCCTATGAGAAACTCCTCGACGTGGATAATCTAATCGACTATATGCTCTGCACATACTATGTGGGCGATCCGGACGGTCCCGTCAGCGCCTGGGCTCGCGTGGCCAACAACTTTTACGGCATCTACAACCGCAATAACCCTGACGGCTTCAAGTTCTTCAGGCACGATGCGGAACACTCTCTTTGGGATCTGCAGGAGGCTCGGCTCTTTCGCCTCAACGACCTTAGCGGTGGGCAGTCAGTTCAACCAGTCCAACCCGCTGTGGATGCACACGCACCTGATTGTTCATCCCGAGTATAAGATGCGGTTTGCCGACCGCGTGTACAAGTATTTCTTCAACGACGGCGTGCTTACTCCTGGGCAGTGCACATCGCGTTTTATGAGCCGTGCCGATCAGATAGACCTGGCTATCATCGGTGAATCCGCAAGATGGGGTGACGCCAAGCGTTCCACGCCTCGCACCAGAGATGCCGACTGGCTGCCGGACATAAACCGCATGGTCAGTACCTATTTGCCTTATCGAACCGGTGTGGTGCTCAATCAATTCAAGTCGCAGGGCTGGTTCCCCAATGTCGATGCGCCGGCCTTTAACCAAAATGGCGGCTGGGTCGCCGCCGGTTTCAGTCTTACAATCACCGCACCGACCGGCACGGTATGGTACACGCTCAATGGCTCTGATCCACGCCTAAAGGGCGGCGCTATCAACACCTCCGCCGCGACGGCGTATAGTGGTCCTGTCACTCTGACCAAGAGCACCCACGTCAAGGCCAGGGTCCTTAGTGGTAATATCTGGAGTGCCCTTAATGAGGCGGTCTTTGCGGTTGGGCCGGTTGCAGAGAGTCTGCGGATCACGAGATTATGTACCATCCGCAGGAAACGGATAATCCCAACGATCCTAATACTGAGTACATAGAACTGACAAACATCGGCTCTCAAACCATAAACCTGAACCTGGTAAGGTTCACTAAGGGCGTAGAATTCACCTTCGGCGATGTGGAGCTTGCACGAAATAAGTACATCCTGGTCGTAAAAGACTTAAATGCTTTCAACAGAAATATGGACAGGGCCTACCGATAGCAGGTACATACACGGGCAGTCTGGATAATGCAGGAGAAAAAATCGAGCTCCAGGATGCAGTGGGCAAACTAATACATGATTTCAAGTACTCCGATGGCTGGTATGACATAACAGATGGCGTTGGATTCTCACTTACCGTTAAAGACCCTGCGAAATACCGCTGCCGAGCCTAACGCCCTGGATGATAAGAGCCTCTGGCGGCCCAGTGCGAGTATCGGCGGCTCACCCGGCTATGATGACACAGGCGACTGTGCCTGAGCTTGGCGATATTGTGATAAATGAGATACTTGCGCATTCACATGCAGCAGGGGCGGACTGGATAGAGCTGTACAATACTACAAATAGGCCTATTAACATCGGCAGTTGGTTTTTAAGCGATGACCAGGGCAACCTTACCAAGTACCAGATAAAGGAAGGTACGAGCATTCCGGCTTACGGGTACAAGTTTTCTATGAGCACGAGCACTTTAATAATCCCAACGACCCAGGCTGTAACGTGCCGTTTGCGTTAAGTGAGAACGGCGAGACTCTTGTATTTACATTCCGGCACAAGTGCGGGGGTACTGACCGGCTATAGTGAGCAGGAGAATTTTGACGCCTCCGAGACCGGCGTGTCGATGGGCAGGTACAAAAAGAGCACGGGGGCGTACAACTTCGTTGCATTACAGACTCCGACTCCCGGCGCTGACAATTCCTATCCCAAGGTCGGACCTGTGGTGATCAATGAAATAATGTATCATCCTGATACAGTGGATGATGCGGAGTATGTGGAGTTATTGAATATCAGTAGCTCCTCGGTCACGTTATATGATGAGGTGACAGGCGAGCCGTGGCGGTTTGTGGATGATCCGGACAATCCGGGGCTGGATTTCAGGTTTCCGGCGGATAGTCCGGTCGTGATAGAGGCGGGGGAGTATCTGCTGTTATACCCATCAGGAATCAAATTTCGGCGGGTTGTTCAAGTTCTTATTGGACTATAGCCGAAATATCTGGTGATGGATGGATTCAGACTGACCGCCGAAGAGATACGTTCGTTGCGGGCCTTGCATCGCAGTTGCAGAGACCGACAATTGGCCGACCGTGTCAAGGCCGTTGTCCTGTTGGGAACAGGCTGGACGGTCACCGACACGGCCGAGGCCCTGCTGCTGGATGAGGATACCGTTCGCTCGTATCGGCAAGCGTACCAGCAAGGTGGAGCCGATCTGCTGTTGACGGTCCGTTACCACGGCAGGGATCCCAAGTTGAGTCCCGACCAGATCCGGGAACTGGATCAGCACCTGTCGGTGACAACCTATCTTCGAGCCCAGGATATTGTGGCCTACGTGAAAAAGACCTTTGGGGTGGTCTACACGGTGGCGGGGATGACGGATTTCTTGAAACGGCTGGACTATGTGTACAAGAAGCCGACCCTGACGCCGGGCCAACACCCGGACGTGGCGATCCAACAGGCGTTCATCGAGAGCTACCAGACGCTCAAGGAAAGCAAAGGCAAGGACGATCCGATCTACTTCATGGATGGGGTCCATCCCCGACACAATCCGGTGGCGGCCTATGGGTGGATCAAGCGAGGAACGGACAAGGCGATCGAGAGCAACACGGGCCGAAGCCGCGTGAACATCAACGGAGCGGTGGACATCGCTCGCCTGAAGGTCGTCGTGGAATTTGGTGACGCGGTCAATGCTCAGTCCACCATCGCCCTCTTGCGGAGGTTGGAAGCCCGACACCGGAGAGCCAAGACGATCTATGTCTACTGTGACAATGCACGCTACTATCGATCTCGTCTGGTCCAGGCGTATCTTGCGGGGTCCAAGATCAAGCTGATTTTCCTGCCGGCCTACTGTCCCAATCTGAATCTGATTGAGCGGCTGTGGAAGTACTTCCGCAAACAGGTTCTGTACAACCGATACTACGAGCACTTTGCCGAGTTCAAGGCCGCCTGCCAGGGGTTCTTTGAGGGCATCGACGAGCATGTGACGGCTCTTCGTAGCCTACTGACCGAGAACTTCCAAGTCATCACAGCGTGACACCGAAATCTCATTCAGGATGGGTATAGTGAAAAATTCGACGTTGTTTAGCAGCAGATTCACAGTGCCGCAGGGCGTCAAGGTTTTTCAGTGGGGTTCTGGTCACCTGGATAACGGGGGCGAGAAGATCCAGATTAGTAAGCCTGGGGACGTGGACCTGCAGGGAGTCCGGCATTGGATACGTGTGGATCGCGTGGCGTACAGTGATGGGAAGCATCCAGATAATGACTCAGGAGCGGTGGACCCGTGGCCTGGAGATGCGGACGGCTTAGGCAAATCACTCAGCCGAAAGTATCCGCATTTCTACGGCAACGACCCCAACAATTGGCAGGCCTCTGTCCCCACCCCAGGGCAGGCAAATCAGTAGACCTTCCATATATGAGGCAATGGAGGTTGAACGCATGCGACAGGTTCTTGTTATTGTTATGTACCTGCTGTTAGTATCCACCTGCTGGGGCGCACAATCACCGTTGATGACGACGGCCCTGCAGATTTCAGGACGATTCAAGCGGCGATAGATGCAAGTGTAGAAGGCGATACTATCTTTGTCGCTAATGGCGCATACACCGAATCGGTGAGAATGAGAGACGGTGTTAATCTCCAGGGCGCTGGCGCCGAGCACACTATTATAGACGGTCGTGCATGGGCTGCTGTTGTCAGGGCGGCAAATAACTGTCGACTCGATGGTTTTACCATAACAGGATACGCCCACGAAGATATCGATGGTGTCTACTGCGAGAACGTGAAAGATTTTGCTATCTCTAACAACATCATCAAAAACAACACCTGGAGCGGAGTATACACCGTCCGCTCGTCTATCATCATTTCTAATAATCTCATTCTCGACAACACCTGCGCCGGCATTTTTTGCAGCTACGAATCCTCAGCAAAAACCCTGATCATCAACAACACAATCTGTGGAAACCGTAACGAAGCTGGTATAAATGTGTGGTTCGGCGCTGCGGCTCTGGTTGCCAACAATATCATCGCTAGCAACACCGGCTACGGCGGCATTTTTTGCTATGATGGCGGTGCTGTGACACTGGTCAAAAACAACGTCTGGGGCAATGCTTGCTGGATATGGATGATTCCTCTTGCCAATTACATGGGCTGTGAGCCGGGCCAAACGGATATTTCGGTCGATCCACTATTCGCCGACCCGAACAACAGTGACTATCATCTTGAATCTCAAGCAGGCAGATGGGACTCAAAAAGCAAAACTTGGCTTCAGGATGATGCCACAAGTCCATGTATCGACGCTGGCGATCCAAACACTCCTATTGGCTTGGAGCCATTTCCCAACGGCGGTCGAGTCGACATGGGGGCATACGGAGGCACCGCACAGGCAAGCAAATCATATTTCGGCAGGCCGGTCTGTGAAACTATTGTTGCAGGTGACATAAACGGCGATTGCAGAGTAGATTTTCAGGACCTTGCGATTATGGCGAGCAATTGGGTCGGGAGGAAGCCCTATGCTGTCAATCAGCCACCCCACGTCAGCATCCAGCAGCCAAAAGATGGGGACACCATTGGAATCTACCATCAGGACGACCCTATCGAAATTATCGCAGATGTCTACGATCTCGATGGGCAGGTAGCCAGGGTGCTATTCTATGTTGATGGCTGCTTATATCCATCAGGAATCAAATTTCGGCGGGTTGTTCAAGTTCTTATTGGACTATAGCCGAAATATCTGGTGATGGATGGATTCAGACTGACCGCCGAAGAGATACGTTCGTTGCGGGCCTTGCATCGCAGTTGCAGAGACCGACAATTGGCCGACCGTGTCAAGGCCGTTGTCCTGTTGGGAACAGGCTGGACGGTCACCGACACGGCCGAGGCCCTCCTGCTGGATGAGGATACCGTTCGCTCGTATCGGCACGCGTACCAGCAAGGTGGAGCCGATCTGCTGTTGACGGTCCGTTACCACGGCAGGGATCCCAAGTTGAGTCCCGACCAGATCCGGGAACTGGATCAGCACCTGTCGGTGACAACCTATCTTCGAGCCCAGGATATTGTAGCCTATGTGAAAAAGACCTTTGGGGTGGTCTACACGGTGGCGGGGATGACGGATTTCTTGAAACGGCTGGACTATGTGTACAAGAAGCCGACCCTGACGCCGGGCCAACACCCGGACGTGGCGATCCAACAGGCGTTCATCGAGAGCTACCAGACGCTCAAGGAAAGCAAAGGCAAGGACGATCCGATCTACTTCATGGATGGGGTCCATCCCCGACACAATCCGGTGGCGGCCTATGGGTGGATCAAGCGAGGAACGGATAAGGCAATCGAGAGCAACACGGGCCGAAGCCGCGTGAACATCAACGGAGCGGTGGACATCGCTCGCCTGAAGGTCGTCGTGGAATTTGGTGACGCGGTCAATGCTCAGTCCACCATTGCCCTCTTGCGGAGGTTGGAAGCCCGACACCGGAGAGCCAGAACAATCTATGTCTACTGTGACAATGCACGCTACTATCGATCTCGTCTGGTCCAGGCGTATCTTGCGGGGTCTAAGATCAAGCTGATTTTCCTGCCGGCCTACTGTCCCAATCTGAATCTGATTGAGCGGCTGTGGAAGTACTTCCGCAAACAGGTTCTGTACAACCGATACTACGAGCACTTTGCTGAGTTCAAGGCCGCCTGCCAGGGGTTCTTTGAGGGCATCGACGAGCATGTGACGGCTCTTCGTAGCCTACTGACCGAGAACTTCCAAGTCATCACAGCGTGACACCGAAATCTCATTCAGGATGG